>JBHIYN010000009.1:0-290351 GCA_041984235.1 Gammaproteobacteria bacterium | reverse complement strand
CGGCATCGCCACTGGCCGAGCCGTCCGTCGTGTCCCACGCCCGGTAGGTCAGCGTCTCCGTCGACGTGCTCGAGTCCGCCGGTGGCGTGAAGCGCACCCACGCCGTCGCACCCAGCACCCGCGCACTCGCCGCCGCCACCGCGCCCAGCGCACTCCACGTGCCGTCAACACCGTCCGTCGAGTCCAGCGAGTACTCCCACTGGCCCGCGTTGGTCGCCGACGTCACCGCGATGCCGCCCACCGCGCCGTTGTCCACGTCCGCGTGGCTCGCATTGGCGATCAGCGCCGCCACCGAGGTCGCTACCGGTACCGGCACCGCGTTACTGGAATCCGCACCACCCAGTGCCGTCGTGCCCGTGCCCGACGTCGGCGCGTCGTTGACGCCCGTGATGGTCACCGTCACCGTCGCCGTGTCGGTCAGACCACCCGCGTCCGTGATCGTGTAGGTGAACGAGTCCGTCGTCGTCTCACCGGCCGCCAGGTTGTCCTGCGCCGCACCGTCCGCCGTGTACGTCAGCGTCTCGTCACCGAACACACCCGTGCCCGGATTGAACGACACCGAGCCCACCGTGCCCGTCGTGTCCACGCCCGTGATACGGAAGGTGTCGCCCGCATCGGGGTCACTGTCGTTCTGCGTCAGCGCACCCGTCGCCACCGCGCCCGCCAGCTCTGCCGTCGTGCCGTCCTCCAGCACCGACAGCGCCGCATCGGTCCCCGCGTCGTCGTCCACCGCTACCGGCGGATCCGGGATCGGGGCCACAGCATGCGTGCCGTCATAGGTGTTGGTGCTGAACGCCGTCGTGCCGCCGTTGGTGGTCGTGTCGACCCCGGCATCGCCACTGGCCGAGCCATCCGTCGTGTCCCACGCCCGGTAGGTCAGCGTCTCCGTCGACGTGCTCGAGTCCGCCGGTGGCGTGAAGCGCACCCACGCCGTCGCACCCAGTACCCGCGCACTCGCCGCTGCCACCGCGCCCAGCGCACTCCACGTGCCATCGACTCCGTCCGAAGAGTCCAGCGAGTACTCCCACTGGCCCGCGTTATCCACACCGGTCACGGCAACACCGCCCACCGCGCCGTTGTCCACGTCCGCGTGGCTCGCATTGGCAATCAGCGCCGCCACCGATGTCGCCACCGGCACCGGCACCGCGTTGCTCGAGTCCGCACCACCCAGCGCGGTCGTGCCCGTGCCCGAGGTCGGCGCATCGTTGACGCCCGTGATGGTGACCGTCACCGTCGCCGTGTCGGTCAGACCACCGAAGTCCGTGATCGTGTAGGTGAACGAATCCGTCGTCGTCTCGCCCGCCGCCAGGTTGTCCTGCGCCGCACCGTCCGCCGTGTACGTCAGCGTCTCGTCACCGAACGCCGCCGTACCCGCGTTGAACGACACCGACCCCACCGTGCCCGTGGTGTCCACGCTCGTAATACGGAACGTGTCGCCCGCGTCCGGATCGCTGTCGTTCTGCGTCAGCGCACCCGTCGCCACCGCACCCGCCAGCTCTGCCGTCGTGCCGTCCTCCAGCACCGACAGCGCCGCATCGGTCCCCGCGTCGTCGTCCACCGCTACCGGCGGATCCGGGATCGGGGCCACGGCATGCGTGCCATCGTAGGTATTCGTGCTGAACGCCGTGGTCCCGCCGTTGGTGGTCGTGTCCACCCCGGCATCGCCGCTCGCCGAGCCGTCCGTCGTGTCCCACGCCCGGTAGGTCAGCGTCTCCGTCGACGTGCTCGAGTCCGCCGGTGGCGTGAAGCGCACCCACGCCGTCGCACCCAGTACCCGCGCACTCGCCGCAGCCACCGCGCCCAGCGCACTCCACGTGCCATCGACTCCGTCCGAAGAGTCCAGCGAGTACTCCCAGGAGCCGGCGTTGGTCGCCGACGTCACCGCGATTCCGCCGACCGCGCCGTTGTCCACGTCCGCGTGGCTCGCGTTCGCGATCAGCGCCGCCACCGACGTCGCCACCGGTACCGGCACCGCGTTGCTGGAGTCGGCCGTACCGAGCGCGGTCGTGCCCGTGCCCGAGGTCGGCGCATCGTTCACACCCGTAATGGTGACCGTCACCGTCGCCGTGTCCGTCAGGCCACCGCCGGATTCCGTCAGCGTGTAGGTGAAGGTATCCGTCGTCGTCTCGCCCGCCGCCAGCGCATCCTGGGCATTGTCATCAGCCGTGTACGTCACCACCTCGGCACCTGCCGCGCCCGGCGTGAAGCTCACCGTGCCGACCGTGCCGCCGGTCCCGACGGCCGTAATGGTGAAGCTGTCGCCGTCCTGGTCCAGGTCGTTGATACGCAGGATCGTCTGCGCGATGTTGCCGGTCGTGCCGTCCTCGTTCACCGCCGCCACGTCGTCCGCCGCCTGCGGTGGGTCGTTGGCGTCGGTCACGGTGATCTGGATGGACTGATCGGTCTGGAACGTGCCGTCGCTGACCCGCACGTCGACGTCGTAGGTGCCGTCCGCACCGGTATCGCCGGGCACTTCGAAATCAGGAGCTGCGAGGAAGCTGATAGCGCCGGTGCTGGCGTTGATCGTGAACTGGGCATCATCGGCGCCGCTGCCGATGATCGAGTACGTGAGGGTGTCGCCGGGAGCGTCCGCGTCCGACGCCACCACGCTGCCGACCGCGGTGGTGTTCTCGGCCACGTTGAACGGCCCGAAGGCGGTGAAGCCCGGCGCGAACTCGTTGACCCCGGTGATCTGCACCGTGTAGGTGTGCGTGGTCGACTGGTTCGGTGAGCCATTGTCGTTCGCCTGCACGGTCAGGGTCAGGCTGGCGCGTGCCTCGCGGTCGAGTAGCGCGTTGTTGGCGACGGTGATCTGGCCGCTGTTGGGATCGATGGCGAAGGTGCCGGCGCCGGTACCTCCGACGATCGCGTACGTACGCGCAGCCGCGGGCGAATCGACGTCCGTCGCGACCACGGTGCCGACCACGGTGCTGACGGCGCTGTTCTCGGCGATCGAGAAGTTGGTCGGCGTGATGACCGGCGCATCGTTGGCGTCGCTGACGGTGACGTTCACGCTGGTGGTGTCGCTGGCACCCCGCGGATCGGTAACCGTCACCTCCAGCGTGTAGCTGGCGCGGGTCTCGAAATCGAGCGCGGCACCACTCGCGACGCTGATCTCGCCGCTGGAGGGATCGATGGTGAAGAAGTTGTCGACGTTGCCGCCGGTGATCGAGAACGTCAGCGCGTCACCGTCGGGATCGGTGGCGCCAACGGTTCCCAGCACCGTGCCCGCGGCAGCGTCCTCGCCAATCGTGAAGGCCAGGCCGTCGTCGATCACCGGGTCGCCGTTGGAGTTGACGCCGGCGAAGATCTCGCTGGAGTCGAGCTCATCGCCGTAGTCGTCGCCGCCGCCCTGCCCGCGGTTCGACGATCCGCCATCAGCGCCGTCTCCGCCCTCGAACAGCCCCGGCAGGATCGAGCGCAGCGCCGTGGCGCGCGCGGCGCTGCCGGGTTCGGTGAAGGTTTCCGGCAACGGCAGCAGCTCGGGCGTCGAGAAGCTCGCCGCGGTGATGGCCTCGAACGCCGCCGGTGCAAACGTACCGTCGGCCGTGAGCAGGTTGAACCCGGTGGCGTCCAGGTAACCGAGCGCCGATGGCGAGGTGCCGGCCGCGACCGGCTGGAAGAAGCCCTGCAGGGTGTAATTTCCGTCTGCCGTCTGCAGCACCAGGTTGTCGCCCTGCTGCGCGGTGGTCACGGCGGTCGCGGTCTCGGGTGTCAGAACGACCGTCTCACCCGGTGCCAGCTCGATCGGTGCGCCGGGCTCCGCGACGACAGTACGCACGGCGCCGTCCGGGCCGATGATTCTCAGTTCAAGTGCCATGTCAGGACTCCGTGCCGGGTATCGACCGGCCGCTGGCGGGATCGCCGCACTGGTCTGCCATCGGGCAATTTAAGCCTCGGGCCCGCAGCAGGTGATTGAAGTATTTCACGATTCTTAACAAGCGCATGCAAATGCGGAACTATTACCCGAAATAGCCGGCTTCAACGCTCGCGCAGCGCACTGTCGCGCACCTTGAGCACCGGCTTCAGCAGGTATTCGAGAACCGTCTTGTGGCCGGTCAGCACCTCTACCGTGGCGACCATGCCGGGAATGATTGGCAAGGGGCCGTCCTTGCCGTCGAGGTGCGCGGTCTTGGTGCGCACGTAGATGCGGTAGTAGCGCTCGTCGGGATTGGTCTCGTCGCTGATGGTGTCCGCGCTGATCTGCTCCAGGCGCCCTTCGAGGCTGCCGTAGATCGAGTAGTCGTAGGCGGAGAGCTTGACGGTGGCCGGCTGTCCCGGGCGCAGAAACGCGACGTCGGATGGCCGGATGCGCGCCTCGACCAGCAAGCGGTCCTCCAGCGGGACGATTTCCATGATGTCCTCGCCCGGCCCGATCACCCCGCCCAGCGTGGTCACCCGGATGTTCTTGACCGTGCCGCGCATGGGTGCACGGATGACCGAGCGCTCAACCTGGTCCTCGCGCGCCGTCAGCACCTCCGTGATGCCCGCGAGCTCGGCTTCCTTCTCCGCCAGCGTGGCCCGTGCATCGGTCCGGAAGGTATTGCGCTGATCTCTTATTTTTCCTTTTAAATCAATCACTTCTCTCTTAAGCCGAATAACCTCCACGGCGGACACGGCACCACGCTCCACCATCGGCTCGGTCATGCCCAGCTCCTCTTCTGCGAGCCGCAGGCTGCGCGCCACCGAGGCCACGGATTCCTCCAGCGCGCGCCGCCGCGACTCGAACAGCGCGCGTTCCCGCGCGACCAGCCCGGGGTCCAGGTCGGCCGGCCAGGCCGGCTGACCGGCCGCGGCCTCGGCGCGCAGTCGCGCGATCTCGGCCCGCAGCACCGCGGCCCGGCTCTGGCCCTCGCGCAGCGAGGCACCCGAGCGGGTGTCGTCGATACGCAGCAGGACCTCGCCCTTCTCCACCGTGTCGCCCTCGCGCACGGCGAGATCGACAAGTATCCCGCCCTCCAGGCTCTGGATGACCTGCTCGCGGCTCGACGGCACGACCGTCCCTTCGCCGCGCGTCACCTCGTCCAGCACCGCCATGTCGGCCCAGCGCCAGCCCGCGGCCAGCACGATGACCAGCAGCAGCAGGCTGAAGCCGGCGAGCGGATTCGAATCGTTGACCCGTGCGGCGCGCACGTCACGCAGGAAGCGCCGGTCGCGGCGGGTGACGTGAGCGGACTGGCGCGCGAACGGCATCACGGTCAGGCCGGCGTCACGTTCTGGCGGGTGAGCTGGCGCAGGACCTCGTCACGCGGGCCGTCCAGCGCCACGCGCCCCGCCTCGAGCACGATGATGCGCTGCACCAGGTTGAGCATGGTCGGCTTGTGCGTGACCAGCAGCAGCGTGCGCCCGGTGCAGAACTGCGCCAGGCGCTGGATGTAGCCGCTTTCCGAGGTGTGGTCCATGGCGCTGGTCGGCTCGTCGAGCATCAGCACACGCGGGCGCAGCAGGAAGGCGCGCGCATTGGCCACGGCCTGCCGCTGTCCGCCGGACAGGCCCTGTCCGCGCTCGCCGATCGGCATTTCCAGGCCGTCCGGGTGTGCGTCGACGAGTCCGTCTAGCCCGGCCAGGCGCGCGGCTTCGAGCACGCGCGCATCGTCGGCCTGGGGATAGCCGAGCGCGATGTTCTCGCGCAGGGTGCCGCGGAACAGGTCGGGCTCCTGCGGCACGTAGCCGACCTGGCGCCGCAGATCGGCCGGGTCGTACTGCGCGATGTCGACGCCGTCGACCAGTACCGTCCCGCGGGTCGGCGGGTAGTATCCGAAGGCCACGCGCAGCAGCGTGCTCTTGCCCGAGCCGACCCGACCCAGCACCGCCACCCGCTCGCCCGCCGCGATCTCCAGGTTGAGCTCGGTCAGCGACTCGCGGCCACTCCCGGGATAGGCGAAGTGGACGCCGCGCATGCCCACCGCACCGGCAATCTCGCCGCGATGGGTGAATCGCTGCCCCGGCTCGCGCTCGACCGGCTGGTGCATGAGCTGGTCGAGGGTGAAGTACGACGCCCGCGCCTGCTGGTAACGCATCATCAGCGCGGCCACCTGCTGCAGCGGCGCCAGCCCGCGGCCGACCAGGATGACGCAGGCGACCAGTGCGCCCACGGTCAGCTCGCCGGCCGCGATCAGGTGCACGCCCCAGAACACCATCACCACCACGACCAGCTGCTGCACCATGGCGGTGAAATGGACCACGAACGACGAGATCGAGCGGGCGCGGGTCGCCGAGCGGCCGGCCAGCGCGCAGTAATCCTCGTAACGGCCCTGCATCTGCCCTTCGGCACGCATCGCCTTGACCACCTCGGCGCCCTCCAGGGCCTCGATCAGCAGACCGTGGCGCTGCGCGATCTCGTGCAGGTTGGCGCGCATGACGATGGCGAGCGGAATCTGGGCAATCAATCCCACGATGAACACGACCGGCACCGCGGCCAGCGGCACGACGTAGATCGGGCCGCCGATGAGGGCCACGATGGCGATGAAGAACGCCACGAACGGGATGTCCATCAGCGTGGTCAGGGTGGCCGCGGTGATGAACTCGCGGACCGATTCGAATTCGCGCAGCTGCGCCGCGAAGGCGCCGGTGGAAGGTGGACGCGCGGCCATGGTCAGGCCCATGGCCTGCGCGAAGATATGGCTGGCCAGGACCAGGTCGGCCTTGCGCCCGGCGGCATCGAGGAAGTAGGCGCGCAGCGTCCGCGCGCAGAACTCGAACACGATGGCGACGGCGGTGCCCGCGGCGAGCACGATCAGGGTCTCGACCGCGTTGTTCGGCACCACGCGGTCGTAGACGTTCATGATGTACAGCGCGCTGGCGATGGTCAGCACGTTGACGATCACACCGGCGACGATGGCCTCCAGGTAGTAAGGCGCATAGGCCGCGAGCGTGCCCCAGAACCAGCCGCGGCGGCGCCCGGCCGGCGGCTCGCCGCGCTCGCGTTCGGCCGTTAGCTCGGGCTGGGTGAAGATGACGTAGCCGCTGTAACCGGCCTTGAGCTCCTCCAGCGCCACCTCGCGACCGCCGAAGCCGCTCTCCGGGAACACCACCTCGGCGCGCCCGCGCGCCGGCAGGGCGACCACCACGCAGGCCCCGCCGTCCTTCATCAGCAGGGTCGCCGGCAGCAGCAGCGGCGACAGCTTGCGCAGGCTGCGGCGCGCGATCTGTGCCGAGTAGCCGTGCGTGGCCGCGGCGCGCAGGTATTCGCGCGGTCCGAAGCCGCCGTCACCCAGCGGAATGCCGGCACTCAGCGCAGCCGGTGAAACCGGCCGGCCATTGAGCCGCGTGATCACGTGCAGGCAGCCCAGCAGCGGCGAATCGAGGTCGATCGCGGCCTCGGCGGGTGGTGCGGCGGTGTGTGGCTGCGCGGCGGACATCGACTGTCGTCAGCCCTCCGGGTTGCGCCGGCGTACGCAGGCGGCGCGGTGCCCGGCGTGTGCCCGAATGGATCCCGGCCGGCGCGCCTCAGCGCGCGGCGGAAGCGGCACCGAACCGGTTCGCGAGCGCGCCCTTGCTGGCCTCGACGAAGTAGACGTTGATGAGATCGTCGTAGGTGCCGAAAACCAGGTTGGACCGGGCGCTGAACAACTCGTTCTGGGCATTGAGTACGTCGAGCAGGGTGCGGCGGTTCAATTCGAACTGCGCGCGGTAGGCCTCCAGCGTGCCCTCGCTGGACGCGACGTGCTCGCGCAGGTAGCTCAGGCGGCTCTCACTGGTGGCGCGTGCCTGGTAACCGATGGCGACGTTCTCGGCGATGCGGCGCCGGGCGTCGTCGAGCTGCTCCTGGGCCGAGACCTTGCGTTCGGCGGCCGCTTTCTGCTCGGCCCAGTCGGCGCCGCCTCGAAACAGGTTCCAGCGCGCGGTGACCATGATGCTGTCGGCGTTGCGGTTGCCCTCGACACCGGCGATATTGTTGTCGCGATTGAGACCGCCTTCGAGGTTGAGCTGCGGGTGGTAGCCGGACCGCGCGCCGACCAGGGTCGCCTGCGCGGCCTCGATGCGGGCCTCCGACTGCAATGCGCTCGGATGCTCGTCCATGGCCTGCTGCTGGGCGGCCGCGGTTTCCGCCTGCAGCGCCAGCTCGTCCACCCGGCCGCCCGAAACCAGGCCGGAAGGCGGCGCCTGCGGCGCGGCCAGGGTCTCCGGCGGCGGCTCGCCCATGATGCGTTCGTAGCGCGCGTCTGCCTCGAGAAGACCGCCCTCGCGCGCGGTTACGGTGCTGCGCGCCAGCGCCAGCCGCGCGCGTGCCTGGTTGACGTCGGCCTTGTTGCCGATGCCGCTGGACTGCTTGGCCTCGACGTTCTCCAGCGTCTTCTCGTGGGCCACGACGTTGGCGCGGGCCAGCTCGACGAGCTCGCGATTGCGCAGCACGTCGAGATAGGCCTCGGCGGCGCGGAACGCCAGCGCGTTACGGGTATCCTCGAGGCTGTGCTCGGCGCTGTTCAGCAGCGCGACGCGGCGCTGCACCTCGCTGCGGGTGGCATTGCCGTCCCACAGCAGCTGGCGCACCGCGACCCCGCTCTCGCGCCGCCAGAGATCGGTAGAGTCGTTGCCGGCCGCTCGTAACTGCTTGATATTGGTATGTTCGCGCCCGTAGCGCACGTTGAGATCGAGGCTCGGGAAATAGCCGGCACGGGCCTGCTTGACGTCGTGCCCGGCGGCGCGCAGATCGGCTTCCTTGCTGAGCACCTCCGGATTCGTGCTCAGGGCCTGCATGACGGCGTCTTCCAGGGTCACCGCCGCGGCCGGTGCGGTCCCCGCCAGCCACGCTGCGCACAGCGCGGTGAGATGATGTCCGGGCAGCTTCCGGCCGGGCCGGGATCGGTCGCGCAGTAGCTGAATCATGTTGGTGTCCGGTCTCCCTAAACGCGCGCGCGGAGCGTTCTTCGCACGTCCCTAACGGCGCTGGCCGGCTCTCTCTGACGCTCGCACCACGGCGAGTCCGCGGCCGGTTCCAGGCTCGTCAGAATAGCGTATACGAACTGTGTCTCGTTATAAAGTGAAATGAGACATAAATTTTCTAATTTAATGTAATTGCGCAGTTTTACCGGGTATGTACCGATGGCTGCGAGGTTCCTCAGCGGGCCTCAGACCGTAATGTCGTACTTTTTCAGGAGGTGGTAGACGGTCGGCCGGCTGACCGCCAGCAGCTCGGCGGCCTTGCCCACCTGGCCATCGGTCACCGCCAGCGCCTGGCGCACGGCGGTCGCCTCGGCCTGCTCGCGGAATTCCTTGAGCGTCTTGATCTCCGCCTCGTCGTCCGCGTTCAGCTCCAGGTCGGCCGGCTCGATGAACTTGTGGTCGGCCATGATCACGGCCCGTTTCACGCGGTTCTCGAGCTCACGCACGTTGCCGGGCCAGTCGTACATCTCGATGGCCCGGATCGCGGCGGGACTGAAATCCTTGATGCGGCCGTGGTGCAGATCGTTGAAGCGCTGCAGCAGCGAGCGGGCGATGAGAATGGTGTCGCCGATGCGCTCCCGCAGCGGCGGGATGGTGACCGCGACCTCGCTCACCCGGTAGTAGAGATCCTCGCGGAAGAGGTTGTCGGCGATCAGCGCACGCAGGTCCTTGTGCGTTGCACAAATCACCCGCGTGTCGACCGCGATCTCCTCACGCCCGCCGACCCGTTCGATCACGCGCTCCTGCAGGAAACGCAGCAGCTTGGCCTGCAGTGACGACGGCAGATCGCCGATCTCGTCGAGGAACAGCGTCCCGCCGTCGGCGAACTCGAGCTTGCCGCGAGTCTGCTTGTTGGCGCCGGTGAAGGCGCCCTTCTCGTAGCCGAACAATTCCGACTCGAGCAGGTTCTCCGGGATCGCGGCACAGTTGATGGCGACGAAGTCCTTCTCGCTGCGATCGCTGAGATTGTGCAGGGCGCGCGCCAGCACCTCCTTGCCGGTGCCGCTCTCGCCGAGCAGCAGCACGGTAGTGTGGGTCGGTGCGATCTTCTCGATGCGGCGGCAGACCTCGTTCATGGACTCGCTGCCGGCGATCACACCGTCCAGCGGCATCGCCGCCTGCTGGGTAAGGCGGGCATTCTCCTCCTCGAGCTCGGCCAGCGCCGAGGCGCGCTCGACGATCAGGCGCAGGATGTCGGGATCGATCGGCTTCTCGTAGAAGTCATAGGCGCCCTGCGCCACTGCCCGCACCGCGACCTCGCGATCGTCATTACCGGTGACGACGACGATCTTGGTCGCCGGCGCCAGCGCCAGCATCTCGCGCAGCGCTTCGAGGCCCTCGGAGGCATTGGCCGGATCCGGCGGCAGGCCGAGATCCAGCGTCACCACCCGCGCCTTGTGCTTCTTCAGCATCGCCAGTGCGCTCTCGCGATCGCCGGCGACCTCGACCTCGTAATCCTCGAAACACCAGCGCAGCTGCTTTTGCAGCCCGGGGTCATCGTCGACGACGAGCAGTTTTCGTTTGGCCATCGAAATTCTTCAGGTTGCGGTTTTCAGTAACTCGGGCGCACCGCCGTCACACGCTGGCAGTACGATGGTGAAGCGCGAGCCGCGGCCGGGTTCGCTGTCGACGAGGAGTTCGCCACCCATCGAGGATATTACATGGCGACTTTCGTAGGCGCCTATACCCATGCCCGCCTTGCCCTTGGTCGTGTCGAACGCCTTGAACAGGCGATTGCGGATGAATTCGCGGTCCATGCCACAACCGGTATCGGCCACGACCACGCGGACTTCATCGGCGACCTGCTCCACCGCCACCTCCACCGTGCCGTCCGCGTCGGTTGCCTCGACCGCGTTCTGCAGCAGGTGCTCGATGACCGCCAGCAGGCGATCGCGCGATGCGCGCACGCGTACTGCAGGGATCTCGCCACGCAGGACCGGGGCCGGCGCCTGATCCTGCTTGGCCGCTACCGCCTGCCGCGCTAGCGTCGCGACGTCGACGACCTCGTCCGATTCCACCTCGGTCTGCATCTGGCGCAGGCTGGCCAGCATGCGGTTCATCTTCGCCACCGCGTCGCCCACGGTGTTGAAGGCGTCGGCGACGAACTCTGGGTTGTCGCCGTGACGCTCCGCGTTGCGCACGATCAGGGACAGTTGCGCGACGACGTTCTTGAGATCGTGAACGAGGAAGGCGGACAGGCGGTTGAAGGTCTCGAACTGGCGCGCCTCGGACAGCGCGTCGTTGGCGCGCATCAGCGCCAGGTAGCCGGCCGCCTGGCGGCCGACGGTGCTCAGCAGATCGAGGTCCTCGAAGTCCAGCGGCTGGTTGGATCGCGGCCTTGCGAGCACCAGGATCGCAAGCAATTCGTCGCGATGCACGACCGGCACCACCAGCCCGACCCGCGGCAGGTCACGCAGCCAGCCGGGCACGAGGACCAGCGCCTCGCTGTCGGCGCGGGTGTCGTCGTTGAGATCCCAGGCCACGCCGTCCACCTGCAGCTGGCGCACGAACGGCGCGTCGCCCGGCACCACCTCGCTGACCGAGCCATAGACGCTGAGGTTGGCGGCGACCTCGAAACTGCCGGCCGCCGTCTTCTGCAGGATGATGCCGCCGGGGCTGTCTACGATGTCGGCAACGCTCTCCAGGATGGTGTGATGCAGCGACTCCGGCTCCAGCGACGCGCGTGACAGCGCCTGCGTGAATTTCAGCCACTCTTCGCCGTACTCGTACTTGTTGCGGTAGAAGTGCCGCGCCAGGAACATGCGCACGCGGGAGCGCACCTGGGCGGAGAAGAACAGCGTCAGCAGCACCAGCAAGGCGGCGCTGAAGAACGCCGTCTTGAGCGCACGGCCCCACTCGCCGCCGAACACCTGGATGTAGTACCCGGCCGCCGCCATGGCCATCAGGTAGACACCGGCAGCGACCAGGGTAACGCCGTGGAAGACCACCCGGCGCGAAACGAAGATGTTCAGCTCCCACTTGCGGTTGCGCGAGACCGACAGTGCAATCATCGGCACCGCGATCGCGTTGACCAGGCCGCGGGAGGTCCAGATCATCGGGTCGATACGGTTGAACAGCACCGCGTCGGCATAGAGATAGAAGTCGTAAGCGAAGACCAGGCCGAGCCCGAAGCACAGGTGCTTCAGCGCCCAGCGCGAATCGCGCGCGGTGTTGCGGAAGAGCTGCTCCGTCAGCAGCAGGCCACCGAGTACGACCATCAGGATGACGAGCAGCAGCAGCTTCCTGACCTGCGTGGGATCGGCATCCAGCACGGCGCCGGCCTCGCGCGGCAGTGCCACCAGCAACGCCGCGGCGGCCAGCATCGCGAGCAGCCCGCCGGTGACCAGGTGGACCCGGCGCCGGTAGTAACGATCGCCGACCGCCTCCAGCAGGCGGGCGAGGAACAACAGCCACAGGGCATCGCGCGCCAGCTCCAGCAGCTGCACGCCGAGGAAGGAGAAGCGCGGTGAATCACCGCCGTGGTAGTAGAGCGCGGTGGTGGCGAACCAGGCGGCGCTGACGCAACTGGCGACAATCAGCAGCCGGCCGACGCGGTTACCGCGTGGCGTGACCCACAGCAGCGCGACCAGTACGGCGAACGCGCCGGCGCCGGCGCTGCCGGCGATCACCGCGAATGTCGTCATCGGCTCCCCGTCAACTCACAACGCGCCGCGGGCCGCCAGCCGGCAGTCCCGCGGTAGAGGCACGGATCCGCGCATCGCGGATCCGCCGTCACGCTTCAGCGCGCGCCCTGGCGCCAGAGTATAACTTGGATCGTCTGCAGCAGGATGTTGATGTCGAGGAAGATGCTGTAGTTCTTCAGGTAGTAGAGGTCGTACTGCAGCTTCTCGCGCGAGTCGTTGATCGACGCGCCGTAGGGGTAGAGCACCTGGGCCCAGCCGGTGATGCCGGGTTTGACGTAATGGCGCAGGTCGTAATACGGAATCGCCTTCGACAGCTCGGCGACGAACTCCGGGCGCTCCGGGCGCGGGCCGACGAAGCTCATGTCGCCCTTGAGCACGTTGATGAGCTGCGGCAGCTCGTCGATGCGGGTCTTGCGGATGAAGCCGCCGACGCGGGTCACGCGGCTGTCGTTCTGACGCGCCCACACCGCGCCGTTGGCTTCCGCGTTCTGGCACATGGAACGGAACTTGAGCAGCGTGAAGACCTTGCCGCGGCGACCGACGCGCTCCTGGCGATAGAGCACCGGGCCACCGCTCTCGAGGTAGATGGCGATCGCGGTAACCAGCATGACGGGCATCGCGGCGAGCAGCATCACGGCGCTCGCGGCAACGTCCAGAATGCGCTTCTCGGTCAGCTTGATCACGGCCTGCGTGAAGCCGTCGGCAAAGATCACGTTGCTCGGATGCAGCGTGTCGAGCCGGATCTTGCCGAGCTGGCGCTCGTAGAAGTCCGCGGCCTCGAGAATACGGATGCCGTGCATCTTGCACTCGAGGATGTCGTCGACCGGCAGGCCCTTGCGGCGGTCGTCGGTCGCAACGACGATTTCTTCCACGTCGAGTCGCTCGGCGAGCTCGCGCAGGCCGGCCGGCGTGGTTTCGTGAACGCGCGCGCCGGCAATCAGCTTGCGCTCGTCACCCAGGGTGACGTAGCCGACCACGTCGACCCCGGCCTGCTCGGCCGAGGCCTGCAGCATCTCGATCTGCCGGGCGCGTTCGCCGGTGCCCAGGACCAGCACCCGGCTGCGCTGCTCGGCGTGCTCGTTGGCGGCACAGATCAGGCGGCAGCTCAGGATGCCGACGAAAGAGCACACCAGGGCGGTCATGAAAATGGCGCCACCGACCATCAGCTCGGGAAAGACCAGGTACAGCGTGCCCATCATGACGAAGCCGCACACGAAGCTGAGCGTCAGGCGCAGCGTCACGGCACCCGGCTGGGTGCGCTGGTCACGGTGGTAGAGCCCCATGGCGGTCATGCCGAGCGCAATGGTGGCGGCGAAGACCAGGGCCTGGCTCCACAGCGGCATGGCGTCACCGACGGCGTAGCGCGCAGCGTCGCCGGCGCCCAGCTCGAAGCTGGCGCCGAGGTAGATGGAAACGAAGAGGATTAAGAGTTCGGCCAGTCCCAGCAGGACCAGCGTCTTGGGGACGTAGTGTCGGAAGATTCTCAACATGGTGTGGTGCCCGTTCGCTCGTTGTGCCGTTTTCGTTATGCGGGCGCATGCGTTGTGCGCTCGCTGCTTTGTGGGCTGGGTGGAGCAACCGCCGTGCCAACATCTATCGGCATCTGGCGATGTTTCCTTTGCGGCTCGCGAGGCGACCAAAAACTCCTTTGTAAACGATAGCTTAAAAAAAATACCCGGATTTTCCGCGGAGGGCCGGTAGCGACGGCCCGGCACACCCGGGGCGGCGCACCATAGCGCCAAGTGTCGCCTGCTGGCAACACCCCACGGCGCGCAGCTCAGCCGAGCGTGGCGCGCAGCGCGGCGACCAGGGTCTGCTTCTTGATCGGCTTGGTCAGGTGGTCGTCGCAGCCGGCCGCGTGACTGGCCTCGATGTCCTCTTTCACCGCGTTCGCGGTGAGGGCGATGATCGGCACGCGCCGGGTACCGGCGTCACGCTCCGCCGCGCGGATCGCGCGGGTCGCCGTGTAGCCGTCCATGACCGGCATCTGCACGTCCATCAGGACCAGGTCGAAGGTGTCTTGCTGCACTGCCGCAACGGCTTCGGCACCGTTCTCCGCTTCCACGATCTGGTAAGGCTCCTGCTTCAGGTAGGCCTTGACCAGCAGCCGGTTGTCGGGATTGTCCTCCACCAGCAGGATGCGCGCCGCGGCGGCGACCGGATCGACCGCCACGGTGGCCGCCGCCACCGGCGCGCCCGCCCCGGCGCAGGCCTGGCGCACGGCCTCGGTGAACTGGTCGCGCCGGATCGGCTTGGCCAGGAAGCGCGAGGCCTGCGTGCCGCGCAGCTCCTCCACCCCGCGCGCGAGACGTGAGGGCCGGAACAGGCAAACAACCGGCGTCAGGTCACCCCCCCCGCGCAGGGCGCCGACGGTGCCGACCGCAGCCCGGGTGCCTTGCTCGTCGTCGACGTCCTCGATGATCGCAACGTCGAACGACGCCTGGCGCAGGCGCGCGGCGACCGCCGTGACGTCGGGCTCGGACTCGACCGTCACGCCCTCGCTTTGCAGCAGCGCGACCACCGCGTCGCGCACTGCCGGGTCGGCAACCGCGACCAGCGCACGGGACACGCCCGTGCCCGGCGCTGCCGGCGCGGCGGGGACCGCGGCCGGCAGGACGACATCGAACTGGAAGCGGCTGCCCTCGCCCTCCTCGCTCTCGACCCAGATGCGTCCGCCCATCATCTCCGCGAGACGCTTGCAGATGGCGAGCCCGAGCCCGGTCCCGCCGTACTTGCGCGTGGTCGAGCTGTCGACCTGGGTGAAATTGGAGAAGATCGACTCCAGCTTCGCCGCCGGAATACCGATGCCGGTGTCGGCGACCTCGAAGTGCAGCAGCCCGGTGTTGGCCGCATCGCCCGCCGGGCGCACCCGCACCACGATATGTCCGCGCTCGGTGAACTTGATGGCGTTGCCGACCAGGTTGAGCACGATCTGGCGCACTCGTCCCGGATCGCCGACGACCTGCCGCGGCAGGCCGTCGGCCATGTCGGTGACCAGCTCGATGCCGCGCGAGTCGGCCTTCAGTGCGTAGATCTCGACCGCCTGCTCGACGATCTCGACGAGATCGAACTCGATGTGCTCCAGGGTGAGCTGCTCGGCTTCGATCTTGGACAGGTCGAGGATGTCGTTGACCAGGCTGAGCAGCGCCTCGCCCGCGTTGCGGAAGACACCGACGTACTTTTTCTGCTCGTCGTCGAGACGCGACTCGGAGAGCAGGTCAGCCATGCCGATGATGGCGTTCAGCGGGGTCCGGATCTCGTGGCTCATGCTGGCCAGGAAATCGGATTTCACGCGCGAGGCTTCGAGCGCCTCGTCCCGCGCCTCGGCCAGCTCACGCGTCTGTTGCCGGACCTGCTCCTCGATGACGCGGTTGCGCGCCTCGAGCTCGCGCGCCTGGATATCCTTGGCCCGCGCCAGCGCGAACAGCAGCAGCGTCACGCCCAGGCCCAGGAACAGCGCCACGAACACCAGGTCCTTGTCGAGCGCGCTCCACAGCACCGGCTTGCTGGCCAGCAGCCGCACCGTGAAACCGCCGAGACGCACCACGCTCTCCTCGCCGAGAACGTCGACCACCAGGTCGGAGCGCGGGCTGGCGGTGACGCGGCGGTAGACCAGGCGGCGGCCGGCCACGCCCTCGGTCTCGGTGTACAGGGACAACTCCAGGGCCGGATCGACGGCGTTGACGTTGACCAGGCGGTCGAGGTCCAGCATCAGCACCACCAGCGTGCGCGGTACGTCTGCGCTGCTGCGCGCCGGCTGCAGCAGGAACAGGCGCCCGGCGTCGGGGGAGGCATCCGGGATCGCGGGGACCGCACCGCCGCCGGCGGCCAGGCCCTGCTCGACGCTGCGCCGGCCGTCCTCGCTGGCGAGCAGCGCCTGCACGGTTTCGAATGCGACCTCGCCCGCATCGGCGGCCAGCTCGACCTCGCCGCCGGGCATGAGCCGGATCTGCGCCATGCCGAGCACGAAGTCGTAGCGCAACAGGGTGCCCGAGGTGTAGTCGCCGAAGGCGTCCCGCGCCGCACCGCCCTTGGCGGTGACGAAGCTGGCGAGATTGTCGATGACGGCATCGGCGGTGCGGATGCTGCCCTCGATCGAATTCTGCACGGCGATCGCGTCGAAGGCGAAGTCGCGTGTCTCGTTCTGCACGACGTTGTTCCACGCCAGCACGACGAGCACGACCGTGAAGGCGAGGCCGAGCATCGCCGCGACGAAATAGAAAAGCAGGGACGAGGGGTGGCGTTTCTCGCTCACGCGGGCTGTTCAGTCACGACGCTGGCGGCCGGCCCAATAGCAGCTATTCGTCCAGCACCACGTCCACGCGGCGCAGGAAGTCGTCCAGGCGCTCGGTGTAGCTGCGCACCATGGCCTCGTCTTCGCGCATCGCCGCGCGCTCGATCTCGGCCCCGAACTCGGTGATTGCATCGAAGCCGTAGCCCCCGCCGACGCCCTTCATGCTGTGGCCGATGAGCCGGATCTCCTCGAACGCGCCCTCGGCGAGGCAGCCCTTGAGCTTGTCGACGTCCTTGCGCCGGTTGTCGAGAAACCCGGGTACGAGTTCCTTCAGGTCGGGATCAATCTTGATCGGGATCCGGTCGCTCATATCGCCCTCCGTCCTCTCTCACGGCAGCCGCCGGCACACCGGCGTCCGCCGCGGCCCCTGTCAATTATCGCTCGCCTCGGCACGAAATTCCGCCGGGTCGAGCTCGTACTGGTTGAGCAGCTTGTAGAACTCCGTGCGGTTGCGGCCCGCGATGCGTGCGGCACTGGCCACGTTTCCGCCCGCGATGCGCAGTACGCTGACCAGGTAGTTGCGCTCGAATTCCGACTTGGCCTCTTTCAGCGTCTTGATCGCCACCGGCTCCTGGCGCAGCCCTCGCTGCGCCATGGCGAGCGGGATGATGTCGCCCTTGGACAAGGTCGCACACAATTCCACGACGTTCATCAGCTGCCGGATATTGCCTGGCCACGAAGCCGCCGCGAGGTAGGCCATGGCGTCCGGCGCGAAGCGCTTCTTCTTGGCCCCGCTGCGGGTCGCGTGCTGGGCGAGGAAGTGGTCGAGCAGCAGCGGGATGTCATCGGGGCGTTCCGCCAGGCGTGGCATGGTCAGCGGTACGACGTTGAGCCGGTAGTAGAGGTCTTCGCGAAACTCGCCATTGGCGACGAGCTCCTCGAGGTTGTTGTGGGTGGCCGAGATGATGCGCACGTTGACCGGCAGCGAGCGCGTCGAGCCGACCGGGCGGACCTCGAAGTCCTGCAGCACGCGCAGCAGCTTGACCTGCAGGTCCAGCGGCATGTCACCGATTTCATCGAGGAACAGGGTGCCGCCGTTGGCGGCGAGGAACAGTCCCTCGTGCTTGTTGTTGGCGCCGGTGAAGGCGCCCTTCTCGTGCCCGAAGAGCTCCGATTCCAGCAGCTGCTCGGGGATGGCGCCGCAGTTGACGCCGATGAAGGGGAACTCGTGGCGTGGGCTGCCTTCGTGAATCGCGCGCGCCAGGACCTCCTTGCCGGTGCCCGTCTCCCCGCTGATGAACACCGTGATATCGCCCTGCGCGACCAGCTCGGCCTGCTCCAGCAGTTCCGCCATGACCGCGCTCGCGTGGATGATGGAAGCACCAAAGGCCCCTTCGGCGGCGCGCGGCGGGCGCATGTGCCGCTCGACCTCCTCGATCAGCTTCTCCTTGGCCACCGGCTTGGTCAGGAATGCCGAGGTGCCGAGGTGCGTCGCCTTGACCGCGTCCGGGATCTGCGCCTGCCCGCTGAGCATGATCACCGGCATCAGCGGATTCGCCGCGTGGATGCGCGTGACCAGGGTCATGCCGTCCATCTCCTCCATGAAGAGATCCGTGACCACCAGATCGGGCCGCGACTGCCCCAGCTGCGCCAGCGCGGCGCTGCCGGAGTCCGCCGTGACGACCCGGAAGCCGGCGCCCTTCAGCCATGTCTCCAGCAGGTTGAGAACGTCGGGGTCGTCGTCGACGAGGAGTACCGTGCCGCGGGTCGTTTCGCTCATGATCGCGCGTGCTGCCGTTGTCCGCCTGCCGCTTCGTGCACGCTACTCGACGGTGACCGATTTGGCGAGATTACGCGGCTGATCGACGTCAGCTCCCTTGAGCACGGCAACGTGATACGAGAACAGCTGTAGCGGTACCGTGTAGACG
This sequence comes from Gammaproteobacteria bacterium, assembly GCA_041984235.1. Taxonomy (GTDB): domain Bacteria; phylum Pseudomonadota; class Gammaproteobacteria; genus JBHIYN01. Next base: position 271,659 of record JBHIYN010000009.1, on the reverse strand, counting down.
ATCGGCGCGATGGGGTCCTCCACCGGCGTCACCGTGAGCACCTCGATGCCGGGCTGCCGCGGCACGCTGACCCGCGAATCCGCGAAGATGTACAGCGCACCGCCGCGCGCACGCACCTCCTCGAGATTAGACTTGAGCTTCTCCACGAGGTCGTTGTTCGGTGCGACCGAAATCACCGGCATGTCCTCGTCGACCAGCGCCAGCGGCCCGTGCTTGAGCTCACCGGCGGGGTAGGCCTCGGCATGGATATACGAGATCTCCTTCAGCTTTAGCGCACCCTCCATGGCGATCGGGTACATCGAGCCGCGGCCGAGGTAGAGCGCGTGGTGTTTGCCCGCGAACTCCTGCGACAGCTCGGCAATCCGGTCGTTGAGCTCGAGCACGCCGTTGATGCGGCCGGGCAGCGACTCGAGCTGGTGACACAGCTCGGCCTCCCGCTCGGGGCTCATGGCGTTGCGCCGCCCCAGCGCGATCACGAGCAGCATGAGGGCCGCGAGCTGGGTGGTGAAGGCCTTGGTCGATGCCACGCCGATCTCGGGTCCGGCGCGGGTCATCAGGACCAGTTCCGACTCGCGCGTAAGGGAGCTCTCCGGCACGTTGCAGATCGCCAGCGTATGCGCGAAGCCCCAGTCGCGCGCCTGGCGCAGCGCGGCCAGCGTATCGGCCGTCTCGCCTGACTGGGAGATGGTCACGAACAGCGTGCCGTCGTTGACCACCGGCGTGCGGTAGCGAAACTCGCTCGCCACCTCGACGCTGCAGTGCACGCCGGCGAGGCTCTCCATCCAGTAGCGCGCGACCATGCCGGCGTGGTAGCTGGTGCCGCAGGCGACGATGGTCACGGACTTGATGCCGTCGAGGATTTCACCGGCACCGAGGCCGAACGCGGTATCCACCACGCGGCCGTGCTCGATGCGTCCTTCCAGGGTCTCCGCCACCGCGCGCGGCTGGGTGAAGATCTCCTTCAGCATGAAGTGGCGGTAGCCGGACTTCTCCGCGGCGTCGGCGGAGAGCTCGGAGATGCTCTCCGCGCGCGTCACCTCGGCGCCGCTCTCGTCGAAGATGCGAATCTGCTCGCGTGTGACTTCGGCGACGTCACCTTCCTCGAGGAACATGAAGCGTTGCGTCACCGGCAGCAGCGCGAAGACGTCGGAAGCGACGAAGTTCTCGCCGATGCCGAGGCCGATGACCAGCGGACTGCCACGCCGGGCCACCACCAGCCGCTCGGGGTCGTCCCGCGTTACCACGCCCAGCGCGTAGGCGCCTTCCAGGTCGCGTACCGTCTTCTGCACGGCGGCGAGCAGATCGGCGCCCTCTTCGAGGTAGTCGTGCACGCGGTTGACCACCACCTCGGTGTCGGTCTGCGAGGTGAACACGTGGCCCGCGGCAACCTGCTCGGCGCGCAGGGTCTCGTGGTTCTCGATGATGCCGTTATGGACCAGCGCAACGCGATCCCGGCACACGTGTGGATGGGCGTTGGCGACCGAGGGTTCGCCGTGGGTCGCCCAGCGCGTGTGCGCGATGCCGAGGCCGCCGTCGTGCGGCGACGCTTCCAGCGCCTCTTCCAGCGCACGCACCTTGCCCGCCACGCGTACCCGGCGCACGCCGTCCTCCGGCGTCACCAGGGCCACGCCGGCCGAGTCGTAGCCCCGGTATTCGAGTCGCTTGAGCCCCTCGATGAGAATCGGGGCAACGTCGCGCTGCGCCACCGCTCCAACTATTCCGCACATAGATAAACGCCATCCGAGTCAATGATGCCAGCGGGGGCGTGCGGCATGCGCCGCCCCGTACGCATCGCATGATAAAGAATTGGGCGCAGGATTCCCTGAGCCCTGTCTCAACTATCGGCCGCGGGCAGGCTTCGCGTTAGGACGGATGCCGGTGCCGGGGACGCCGCCCGTGGGGCGGCGCGCTCGGCTGACGGGCAATCGCGGAAGTGGTCGGGGCGAGAGGATTCGAACCTCCGACCCCCTCAACCCCATTGAGGTGCGCTACCAGGCTGCGCTACGCCCCGACAGAATTCCGCGATACGGATCGGCCCCGGGCGGGCCGGGACGGCAAGGGTAGTGGGTTTGCGGTCGCTTGACCAGCGCTGCGCCGCGGCAGCGCCGGCGGCGCTCAGCGGCGCAGGATGTCGAGCACTTCCTCGAGCTCGATGCGCAGCTGGCGCACGATCTGCTGGCTCATGCTGGAGTCGGCCTTGACCTCGTCTCCGGAGAGTTTCTGGCGCGCGCCGCCGATGGTGAAACCGTGCTCGTAGAGCAGGCTGCGGATCTGGCGGATCAGGATGACGTCCTGGCGCTGATAGTAGCGCCGGTTACCGCGCCGCTTGATGGGCTTGAGCTGCGGGAATTCCTGCTCCCAGTATCGGAGCACGTGCGGCTTGACCGCACACAGTTCGCTGACTTCGCCTATGGTGAAATAGCGCTTGCCGGGAATGACGGGCAGTTCATTATTATTCGATGCTTCCAGCATAAGCTTCTACTCTGGCTTTCAGTTTTTGGCCGGGCCTGAAAGTGACCACGCGTCGAGCGGTTATCGGAATTTCTTCACCGGTTTTCGGATTGCGGCCGGGTCTCTGGTTCTTGTCCCTCAGGTCGAAGTTTCCGAACCCCGAGAGTTTGACCTGCTGACCGGCTTCCAGGGACGCGCGGACTTCCTCGAAGAAAGCCTCGACGAGTTCCTTGGCCTCACGCTTGTTGAGCCCCAAATCCTCATACAAACGTTCCGCCATTTCGGCCTTGGTCAACGCCATCGAACTATTCCCTTAACGCTCCCCCAACGCGATCCCGAAGGGCGTCGAGCACCTGCGTGACCGCCGTGTCGACATCGTCATCTGTAAGCGTGCTTGATGCATCCTGAAAAATCAAGCCTAACGCAAGACTTTTTTTGCCGGAATCAATACCTTGGCCCCGATACACGTCAAATAACTGCAGGTCGCGCAGGATTCCCCCCGCGGCCTCCGCCGCGACGGCCAGGCAATCGCCCGCGCGAACCGACTCGTCGACGACCACGCTGAGATCGCGCCGCACGGCCGGAAAACGCGAGATCGGGTGGTATTGCGCAGCCCGCCGACCGTCCCGTTGCGGCATGCAAAACTCGAACAGAAAGAGGGGCCTGGCGATGTCCAGGCCGCGCGCCAGGGCAGGATGCAGGGCGCCCAGCCACCCGACCTCGCTGCCCTCCCGCAGCACACGGGCGCTCTGGCCCGGGTGCAGCGCCGGGTGCTCGGCGGCAACGAAGCTCACCGGCTCCTCGAACAGGTTCTGCAACATCCACTCAACATCTTGTTTGAGGTCGAAAAAGTCGACTTCACGTGATTTCCCGGACCAGTGTGCAGGGGCCGCGCGGCCACAGCACAGACCGCCCAGGTGCTCGGCCTGCGCCGGGCTTCCCGCACTGTCGGCGAACACCATGCCGATCTCGAACAGGCGCAGATCCTCGTGCTGGCGGTTGAGGTTGTGCCGCGCGGCACCGATCAGCCCGGGCCACAGGCTCGGCCGCATCACCGCCATCTCGCTCGAGATGGGGTTGGCCAGCGGGGTCACGGCGGCGCCCGGATGGAGCTGCGCGGCGAGCTGCGGGGCGACGAAGCTGTAGGTGATGGCCTCGAGGTAACCGCGCGCGGCCAGTCCCTCGCGCAGGCGGCGTTCGAGGCCCGAGCGCGGCACCGGCAACGCGGGCTCTCCGGCGCCGCGCGGCAGGCGGGTCGGGATGGTGTCGTAGCCGGCGATGCGCGCGACCTCCTCGACCAGGTCGGCTTCGATGCTGATGTCGGGCCGGAACGCCGGCGGTGCCACCTGCCAGCGCGCGGCGCCCGTTTCGAGTCGCATGTCCAGCGCGCCCAGGATCTCGCCGATACGGGCGTCGTCGAGATCGGTGCCGAGCAGGCGGTTGACCGCGCCCGGGTCGAAATCGATGGTCACCGGCGGCGGCAGGTGCGCGCCGTGCTCGACGGTCATCGTCGGTCCCGGCTCACCACCGCAGATCTCGATCAGCAGGGCCGTCGCGCGCTCGATCGCGCGCTGCTGCATGGTCGGATCAACCCCGCGCTCGAAACGCGTCGAGGCGTCGGTCTGCATGCCGTAGCGCCGCGCCACGCCGGCCAGCCGCACCGGGTCGAACCAGGCTGCCTCCAGGAAGAGGTCGCGGGTGTCCTCGCCGACCGCACTGCCGGCGCCGCCCATCACCCCGGCCAACGCCACCGGTGCGGCGCCGTCGGCAATGACGAGGGTGCCGGCATCGAGCTCGATGGTCTGGCCGTCGAGCAGTTCCAGCCGCTCGCCGGCCGCGGCCCCGCGCACGATGATGCGCTCGCTGAGGCGCGCGCGGTCGAAGGCATGCATGGGCTGGCCGAGCTCCAGCATGACGTAATTGGTGATGTCGACGACCGGGTCGATGCTGCGCACCCCGCAGCGCCGCAGGCGCTCGGCCATCCAGGCCGGGGTACGCGCATCGCTGCGGATCCCGCTGACGACGCGGCCGGCATAGCGCGCGCAGCCCTGCGGATCGTCGAGCACGACCTCGAAGCGGGCGTCGTTCTGCGCCGCCACCGCGGGCACCGACGGCGCCGGCACCGACCGGCCGTAGAGCACGCCGAGATCGCGGGCGATGCCGAGGGCGCAGAAGCAGTCGCCGCGGTTCGGGGTCAGGCCGATGTCGAAGACGACGTCGTCGAGCGCCAGCGCGGTGACCAGCGGTTCGCCGCGTGTCATCGTCGCCGGCAGCTCGAGGATACCGTCGGCATCCTCGCCGAGGCCGAGCTCGGCCGCCGAGCACAGCATACCGGCCGACTCGACGCCGCGGATGCTGGCTTGTTCGATCACACGCTCGCCGGGCAGCACCGCGCCGGGCCGTGCCCACGCGACCTTGAGTCCCGCACGCACGTTGGGCGCGCCGCACACCACCTGCCGTGTCTGCGTACCATCGCTGACCTCGCACACCGACAGGCGCTCGGCGTCGGCATGCGCCTCGACCGCGAGCACCTCGGCCACCACCACCTGCGGCAGCGGCGGGCCGGCCGGCTCGATGCCATCGACTTCCAGCCCGGCCAGCGTCAGCTTCTCCGCGACCGCCGCGCTGTCGTCCGGCAGCTCGACGAACTCGCGCAGCCAGGCTTCACTCATCTTCACCGCGTCGCCCCCGCCGCTCGGGCGCCGAACTGGCGCAGGAACTGCACGTCGTTGTCGAAGAACAGGCGCAGATCGGAGATCCCGTAGCGCATCATCGCCAGCCGTTCGACCCCCAGCCCGAAGGCGAAGCCGGAAATCCGGCTGCGAGCGATGCCGACGTTGTCGAGCACGTTGGGATGGACCATGCCGCAACCCATGATCTCGATCCAGCCGCTGACCCCGTGCGCCGACGGCAGGCGGATGTCCACCTCCATCGACGGCTCGGTGAACGGGAAGTAGGACGGCCGGTAGCGGATGGCGAGATCGTCGCGCTCGAAGAAGCATTTCAGGAACGCGTCGAGCACGCCCTTGAGGTCGGCCATGGTCACCCCCTCGTCCAGCAGCAGGCCCTCGACCTGGTGGAACATGGGCGAGTGCGTCTGGTCGTAATCGCAGCGGTAGACCCGGCCCGGCGCGATGATACGAAGCGGCGGCTCACGTTCCTGCATCACGCGGATCTGCACCGGCGAGGTATGCGTGCGCAGCAGGCGGCCGTCTTCGAGGTAGAAGGTGTCGTGCATCGCCCGCGCGGGATGATGCGAAGGAATGTTCAGGGCCTCGAAGTTGTGAAAGTCGTCCTCGATCTCGGGGCCGTAGGCGACGTCGAAGCCGGCATGGCGGAAGATGTCCTCGATGCGCGCCATCACCTGGCTGATCGGGTGCGCGCCGCCCGCCGCGACGCCGCGTCCGGGCAGGGTCACGTCGATGCGATCCTCGAGCAGCCGGCGCTCGAGCTCGGCCTGCTCCAGCTCCTCCCGGCGCGCGTCGATGCAGGCCGTGAGCCGCTCCTTGGCCGCGTTGATGTGCTGGCCCGCGGCCGGGCGCTGCGCGGCCGGCAGCCGGCCCAGGCCCTTGAGCAGACCGGTCAGACGGCCTTTCTTGCCCAGGTACTGGACGCGCAGCTCGTCGAGCGCGCCCAGTGACGCGGCCGCGGCTACGGCGGTCTCGCCCTCGGCGACGATGTCGTCGGCGTTTTCCATCGCGTGGCAGGCGCGGCGCTTGCAAAAAGAAAGGGAAAGGCCGCGACCTTTCCCTTCCTGCGGTGACGGTGCGCTGGCGGCCGGCCTCAGCCGGCGAGCGCGGCCTTGGAGCGTTCCGCGAGGTTGCCGAAGGCGGCGCTGTCATGCACCGCGAGGTCGGCGAGGACCTTGCGATCGATCTCGATCCCGGCGCGCAGCAGGCCGTTCATGAAGCGCGAGTACGACAGTCCGCATTCGCGCGCGGCAGCGTTGATGCGCACGATCCACAGCGCACGCATCTGGCGCTTGCGCTGACGGCGATCGCGGTAGGCGTACTGCCCGGCCTTGGTGACGGCCTGCTTGGCAACCCGGAAGACGTTCTTGCGCCGGCCCTGGTAGCCGCGCGCCTGGCGGATGACCTTCTTGTGGCGGGCATGCGCCTGAACGCCGCGTTTGACTCGTGCCATGACTGCTGGTCCTTGGGTAGTGCTGTGACCTAGAGGCCCGGAATCATCTGCCGCACGGCCGCTTCGTCGGCGTGCGCGATGAGCGTATTGCCACGCAACTGGCGCTTACGCTTGGGGCTCTTCTTGGTCAGGATATGGTTCTTGAACGACTGGCGGCGCTTGATGCGTCCCGTTCCGGTCTTCGCGAAGCGCTTGGCCGCACCGCGGTTGGTCTTCAGCTTCGGCATCGGTTATCTCCAGCCGTCGGTCATACTTTCTTGGGCGCGATGACCATGATCATCTGCCGCCCTTCCATTTTCGGAAACTGCTCGACCGAGCCGAGCTCGTCGAGGTCACCTTCCACACGTTGCAGCATCTGCTGGCCGAGTTCCTGGTGCGCCATCTCACGGCCGCGAAAACGCAGCGTGACCTTGACCTTGTCACCGTGCTCCAGGAATCGCTTCAGGTTGCGCAGCTTGATCTGGTAGTCGCCCTCGTCAGTTCCGGGCCGGAATTTCACTTCCTTGACCTGGATCTGCTTCTGCTTGCGTTTCGCCGCGTGGCGCTTCTTGTTCTGGTCGAACAGGAACTTGCCGAAGTCCATCAGGCGACAGACCGGCGGGTCGGCCGTCGGCACGATTTCCACCAGGTCCAGGCCGCTGCTTTCGGCTTCGCTGCGTGCGTCTTCAAGAGACACCACGCCCCGATTGTCGCCATCCGCTGCGATAAGGCGTACCTGCGGTGAGTCGATCTCACCGTTGACGCGATTCTTTTTGTCGGCCGCTATACCTCAATCCTCCGAAAAGACATGGCCGCGCTGTGCGACTTCATTGCGGAGCCGTTCGGCGAAGTCCGGGACGGACATCGTGCCGAGGTCTTTTCCGCTGTGCGCACGCACGGCCACCGTTGTGTTTTCCGCCTCGCGCTCGCCCACGACGAGCAGGAACGGAACACGCTGCAAAGTGTGCTCGCGGATTTTAAGCCCGATTTTTTCGTTTCTCAAGTCCGAATTTACGCGGAATCCTTGATTTTTCAGGGTTTCCACGACCCCGGCGGCGTACTCGCCCTGCTTGTCGGTGATGTTCAGCACCACCGCCTGCACCGGCGCCAGCCAGGGCGGCAGCAGCCCGGCGAACTGTTCGATGAGAATGCCGATAAATCGCTCCAGGGAGCCGAGAATCGCGCGGTGAATCATCACCGGCACGCGGCGCTCGCCGCTGTCGGCGACGAAGCGCGCGCCGAGGCGGTCGGGCATGGAGAAATCGACCTGCACCGTGCCGCACTGCCAGGTGCGGCCGATGCAGTCGCGCAGGGTGAATTCGATCTTGGGGCCGTAGAAGGCGCCCTCCCCCGGCTGCACGCGGAATTCCAGGCCCTTGTTCTTCAGCGCCAGTTCCAGCGCCGCCTCGGCCTTGTCCCACAGCGCGTCGGCGCCGACCCGCTGCGCGGGCCTGAGCGACAGCGCGACCTCGATGTCCTCGAAGCCGAAATCGCGGTAGACGCGGAAGGTCATGTCGATGAGGCGCCCGACCTCGGCCTGCAGGTCGTCCTCGTCGCAGAAGATGTGGGCGTCGTCCTGGGTGAAGCGGCGCGCGCGCAGCAGCCCGTGCAGGGTGCCGGACGGCTCGTTGCGATGGACGATGCCGAACTCGGCAATGCGGTAGGGCAGGTCGCGGTGGCTGCGCAGGGCGTGGTTGAAGATCTGCACATGCGCCGGGCAGTTCATCGGCTTGATCGCGTACTCACGATGGTCCGAGTGGGTCTGGAAGATCATGTCGTGGAACTTGTCCCAGTGCCCCGACTTCTCCCACAGGCTGCGATCCAGCACCTGCGGGGTGTGGACTTCCTGGTAATCCGCGTAGCAGACCTCGCGGATGTAGCGCTCGACCACCTGGTACAGGGTCCAGCCCTTCTCGTGCCAGAACACCATGCCCGGCGCCTCTTCCTGGAAATGGAACAGGTCCAGGCTGCGGCCGAGCTTGCGATGATCGCGTTTCTCGGCTTCCTCGAGGCGGTGCAGGTAGGCCTTGAGCTGCTTCTTGTCCGGCCACGCGGTGCCGTAGATCCGCTGCAGCATCTCGTTGTCGGAATCGCCGCGCCAGTAGGCGCCGGCGATCTTCATCAGCTTGAACGCACCCAGCTTGCCGGTATCGGGCACGTGCGGACCGCGGCAGAGATCGATGAAATCACCCTGCCGGTAGAGCGAGATCTCCTCGCCGGCCGGGATCGAGGCGATGATCTCGGCCTTGTACACCTCGCCCATGGCGCGGAAGAACTCGACCGCTTCGTCACGCGGCATGACGCTGCGCTCGACCGGGATCGCGGCCTCGGCGAGTTCGGCCATCTTCTTCTCGATCGCTTCGAGGTCGTCCGGCGTGAAGGAGCGTTCGTAGGCGAAATCGTAGTAGAAGCCGTCCTCCACCACCGGGCCTATGGTCACCTGGGCGGTAGGGAACAGGTCCTTGACCGCGTGTGCCAGCAGGTGCGCGGTGCTGTGACGGATGATCTCCAGCCCCTCCTCGTCGCGCCCGGTGACGATGGCCAGCTCACAATCGTTCTCGATCAGATGGCTGGTATCGACCTCGCGGCCATCGACCCGGCCGGCCAGCGCGGCGCGCGCCAGGCCCGGACCGATCGCGGCGGCCACGTCGTGCACCGTCACCGGCGCATCGAAATGCTTTTGGCTGCCGTCAGGGAGTGTGATGGAGGGCATAGCGGCCAGTCGCAGGCGCCCGCCGTGCGAACCGGCGGCGCTGCGAGCCCCGGCTCGTCGCGGGTGTCTTCGGGTTGAAGTTGGTAGGCGCGATTGGACTCGAACCAACGACCCCCACCATGTCAAGGTGGTGCTCTAACCAGCTGAGCTACGCGCCTGTCGAAACTGTCTGTCTGCCGCGCAGTCCGGACCGTTACTCGGGCCGGATTGCCGCGGGGCGGCAAGAATACACAATTCACCCGGCGCGGGCTAGGGTCTGCCACGCTTTCGCCATTCCCGGCCGCAGCGGGCGTTTTCGCGCGCCGCCATCGCGGCGCGACGGCCTCAGGCGAGCGATTCCTGCGCGCCCGTCCCTTCGTCCACGGCTTCCTCCGCGCCGTGCTCACGCGCCAGCAGCAGGTAGAAGGCCGGCACCACGAACAGCGTGAAGATCGTGCCGATACCGAGTCCGCTGGCGATCACCAGGCCGATGTGGAAACGGCTCACCGCGCCCGGCCCGCTCGCGGTCAGCAGCGGCACCATGGCGACGACCATGGCGATGGTGGTCATCAGGATCGGGCGCAGGCGGATGCGCGCGGCCTCTTCCACCGCCTCGCGCTTGCCCAGCCCGCGGACTTTCTGCACCTGGTTGGCGAACTCCACGATCAGGATGCCGTTCTTGGTGATGACGCCAATCAGGGTAATCAGGCCGACCTGGGTATAGATATTCGAGGTGGCGAAGCCGAGGGTGATGAAGATCATCGCGCCGGCAATCGACATCGGTACCGACATCAGGATGATCAGGGGATCGCGCCAGCTCTCGAACTGCGCCGCCAGCACCAGGTAGATCACCACCAGGGCGACGAAGAAGGTCGTCACCAGCGCGCTGCCCTGCTGGGTGTACTGGCGCGACTCGCCGGCATAGTCCCAGGCGAAGTTCTTCGGCAGCAGGTCACGCGCCGCGTTCTGCAGCCAGCCGATGGCGTCGCCCATGGTGACACCCGGTGCCGGCACGCCCTCGATGATGACCGCGTTGAGCTGCTGGAACTGCAGGCGTTCGCTGGGCTCCACCGCGTTGCGGAACGAGACCACCGTGGACAGCGGCACGAGGTCGCCAACCCCGCTGCGCACGTAGTACTCGTCGAGCATGTTCTGGCTGGCGCGGTAGGCGCGCTCGACCTGCGGGATGACCTTGTAGCTGCGCCCCTCGAGGTTGAACCAGTTGACGTGGTTGCCGCCGAGCAGGGTGGCCAGCTCCTGGCCGAGATCGTCCATGCGGATACCGAGCAGGCCGGCGCGGTCGCGGTCGATGTCGATGATCGCCTTGGGCCGGTTGAACTCGACCGACTTCTGCAGAAAGGTGAAGCGGCCCGACTGCATGGCCGCGCCGAGCAGCTCGTCGGCGGCACTGTCGATCTCGGCGTCCGAGGCCGGCGAGGTCAGCACGAACTGCACCGGCAGGCCGCGCCCCGGGCTCGGCAGGCTGGGGCGCGGGAAGGTCGAGACCTGCAGCCCGGTGATGCCGAACATCTTGCCCTGCAGCTCGCCCTGGATCTCCCACTGCGCCCGTTCGCGCTCGTTGGTCGGAAACAGCTTGAAGCCCCCGAAGACCTGGTTGCGCGCATTGTTGAAGCCGAGCATGAGGAAGCTTTCCTTGTACCCCGGCACGGTCTCGAACAGCTCGATCATGCGCCGCGCGTGGATGGCGTCGTAATCCACCGTTGCCGTCTGCGGCCCGGTCCCCATGACGTAGATGATGCTCTGGTCCTCGACCGGGGCGAGCTCGGTCTGTGCCATGGTGAACATGAAGTAGATGCTGACCAGCACCGCGATGCCGAACGCCACGATCACCGAGGTGAAGTCCAGGGCACGGTGCAGCACCGCCTGGTAGGCGTCGGCCAGGCCGTTGAAGAAGCGCTCGACCAGGCGTTCAAACGGACCCGGCTCGCCGGCCTTGAAGATGCGCGAGCACAGCATCGGCGACAGGGTCAGTGCAACCACGCCCGAGATCAGCACCGCGCCGGCCAGCGCGAAGGCGAACTCGGTGAACAGGGTGCCGACCAGCCCGCCCATGAAGCCAATCGGCGCATACACCGCAACCAGGGTCGTGGTCATGGCGATGATCGGCAGCGTCAGTTGCCGCGCGCCGATCAGCGCGGCGTCGAGCGGCGTGCGGCCCTTCTCGATGTGGCGATGGATGTTCTCCGCGATGACGATGGCGTCGTCGACCACCAGCCCGATCGCGAGCACCATTGCCAGCAGCGTCAGCAGGTTGATCGAGAAGCCCATCAGCAGCATCAGGAAGGCGCCGCCGATCAGCGACAGCGGCAGCGCCACCGCCGGGATCAGCGCCGCGCGTGCCGAGCCCAGGGTGAGCAGGATCACACCGAGCACGATCAGCACCGCCTCGGCCAGGGTGCCGAAAACCTCGTCGATCGACTCCTGGATGAACTCGCTGGCGTCGTAAGGCACGAAGACCTGCATGCCGCTCGGCATCTGCGCGCGGATCTGCGGCAGCGCTTCGTGCACACGTTCGGCCACCGTCAGCGGGTTGGCGCCCGGGGTCGGCGTGACGCCGATGAACAGCGCCGTCTGGCCGTTGTACCAGGCGGTCGACTCGTAGTCCTCGGCACCCAGCTCGAGGCGCGCGACGTCCTCCAGGCGAACGATCACGCCACCTTCCTCGCGCACCACCAGCGCGCGGAAGTCGTCGACTCCGGAGATGTCGGTGGTCGCGCTGAGGTCGACGGCGACGTACTCGCCCTTGGTCTCGCCGGCACCCGAGAGGTAGTTGTTGGCGAGCAGCGCGCGGCGCACGTCGGCCGCGGTCACGTTCATCGCCGCCATGCGCCGCGGGTCGAGCCAGATGCGCATGGCGTAGGTCTTGCCGCCGAAGGTCTGCGCCTTGGCCACCCCGGGCAGGGCCTGGATCTGCGGCCTGACCACGCGAATGAGATAGTCGGTCATCTCCGGCGGCGACATGCTGTCGCTGTAGAAGGAGAGGTACATCAGCGCCAGCGGGCTGCCGGTCTGCGAGTCGATGACCGGGTCGTTGGCCTCCTCCGGCAGCACGTTGCGCTGGCTGGCGACCTTGGCCTGGATCTCGGCGACCGCGGCGTTGGGGTCGTAGTTGAGCTTCATGTAGACCTCGATGGTCGAGATCCCCTGGCGGGAGGTCGCCTTCATGAAGTCGATGCCGTCGGCCTCCGCGATGGCCTGCTGCAGCGGCGTGGTGATGAAGCCCTTGACCAGCTCGCTGCTGGCGCCGGGATAGGTGGTGGTGACCGTGACCAGGGTGTCCTCGGTCTTGGGGTACTGGCGCAGCTCCAGCGACAGGATCGAGCGCAGCCCGAGCACCAGGATCATGAGGCTGACCACGCTCGCCAGCACCGGCCGGCGTATGAACAGGTCGGTGAGGGTCACGGCGCCTCTTCGGCCAGCGCGGTGTCCATGGTCTCCACCACCGTGACCGGCATGCCGTTGCGCAGCTTGTTCTGACCGACCGCGACCACGCGGTCACCGGCGCCCACCCCGGACCGGATCTCCACGCGCCCGTCACGCACCTCGCCGGTCTGCACCTGGCGGCGTTCGACGGTGGTCGCGCCGTCTCGCTCCAGCACCACGAACAGGCTGTTGCCGTACGGACTGTAGGTGACGGCGGTCTCCGGCAGCGCATTCACCGCGCGCGCGTTCGACTCGATGGTCGAGACCTCCGCGAACATGCCGGGACGCAGGCGATGCTCGGGATTGGCCAGGGTCGCGCGGATGCGCACGTTGCGCGTGCCGGGATCGATACCCGGGTCGAACGCGGTAATGCGGCCGGTGAAGACGGCGTCCGGCCACGCCGGCACCCTGACCTCGACCGTCTGCCCGACTTCCAGGCGGCTCAGGAACTGCTCCGGCAGGGCATAGTCGACGTGGATCGGGTCCAGCATCTGCAGCGGCACGATGGGATCGCCGGGCTCGAGATAGGTGCCGAGCCCGATCTGGCGAATGCCGAGCTGGCCGTCGAACGGCGCGTACACGGTCTTGCGCGCGATATAGGCTTCCTTGGCGTGCACCGCGGCCTCGGCCTCGTCACGCGCGGCGCGCGCGGCATCGTAGTCGGACTGCGAGATCTGGCGCTCCTTGAGCAGGCGCTTGGCGCGCTCGAACTGGACCTCGCGCAGGTCCAGCGCGGCCTTCAGGCCATCGAGCTCGGCGACCTGGATGCCGATGTCCATCGACAGCAGCTTCTGCCCGCGCCGCACCACCTGGCCCGACTCGAAGTGCAGTGCGATGACCGAGCCCGGCAGCGGCGCGACCACGTCGATGCCCTGCTCGGCCGCGACCGAGCCGACCGCGAACAGGCTCTGGCGCCACTGCTCGGCACGTACCTCGGCGACGCTGATCGCGGCCGGCGGAAAGGCCTGCTGCGACATTGCCGCGAGCTCCTCGGCCTTGCGCTGCTGCAGCATGAACAACGCACCGCCGATGGCGCCGCAGACCACGAGCACGAGGAAAAATCGAACGATCATTCTAGTAGTATACCCGCGCCCTGCGCGGTGCCGTAGAGAATTCGTCCCGCGGCGGCTAGCTGCCGGCGCCGGCCGGCATGGCCAGCAGCTCGGCCTTGAGCTGGCCGATCTCGTCGCGCAATTGCGCGGCCTGCTCGAACTCGAGGTCGCGGGCGTGGCGGTACATGCGCTCCTCGAGCTGCTTGACCTTCTTCATCGCGCTCTCCTCCGACAGCCCGGCGTACTCGGCGCGCTTCTCGGCGGCCCGCGCGCTGCGCCGCCCGCTGCTGCCGGCGCCGGGCGCATAGGCGCCCTCCATGATGTCGGCGACCTGCTTGACGATACCTGCCGGCGTGATGCCGTGCTCGGCATTGAAGGCGATCTGCACCTCGCGCCGGCGCTCCATCTCTTCCATCGCGCGCGCCATGGAGCCGGTCACGTTGTCGGCGTACATGATGGCGCGGCCGCCGATGTTGCGCGCGGCGCGGCCGACGGTCTGGATCAGCGAGCGATCCGAGCGCAGGAAACCTTCCTTGTCAGCATCGAGGATGGCGACCAGCGACACCTCGGGCAGGTCCAGGCCCTCGCGCAACAGGTTAATGCCGACCAGCACGTCGAACTCGCCGAGGCGCAGGTCGCGGATGATCTCGACTCGCTCGACGGTGTCGACGTCCGAATGCAGGTAACGCACGCGCACACCGTGCTCGGCCAGGTACTCGGTGAGGTCCTCGGCCATGCGCTTGGTCAGGGTGGTCACCAGTACGCGCTCGGAGCGCGCCACGCAGACATTGATCTCGGACAGCAGGTCGTCGACCTGGCTCGCCGCGGGGCGCACGTCGACCGGCGGATCGACCAGCCCGGTCGGGCGCACCACCAGTTCGACCACGCGCCCGGCGTGCTGCTCCTCGTACGGCCCAGGGGTGGCCGAGACGAAGATCATCTGCGGCGCCATCTGCTCGAACTCCTCGAACTTGAGCGGCCGGTTGTCCAGCGCCGAGGGCAGGCGAAAGCCGTACTCGACCAGGTTCTCCTTGCGCGAGCGGTCGCCGCGGTACATGCCGCCGAGCTGCGGCACGGTCACGTGGCTCTCGTCGATCACCAGCAGGGTGTCCGCCGGCAGGTACTCGAACAGGGTGGCGGGCGGCTCACCCGCGGCGCGGCCCGAGAGGTGGCGGCTGTAGTTCTCGATGCCGTTGCAGTAGCCAATCTCCTGCATCATCTCGAGATCGAAACGGGTGCGTTGCTCGAGACGCTGGGCCTCGACCAGCTTGTTGACCGAGCGCAGCTGCTCGAGCCGCTCGGCGAGCTCGACCTTGATGGTTTCAATCGCGCGCAGCACGGTGTCGCGCGTGGTCACGTAATGCGACTTGGGATAGATGGTGAAGCGCGGCAGCTTGCGCACCACCTCGCCGGTCAGCGGGTCGAACTGCGACAGCGCCTCGACCTCGTCGTCGAACAGCTCCACGCGCAGCGCGTCGCGCTCGGATTCGGCCGGGAAGATATCGATGATCTCGCCGCGCACGCGGTAGGTGCCGCGGTCGAGCTCGTAGTCGTTGCGCTTGTACTGCAGCTCGGCGAGGCGGCGCAGGATGGCGCGCTGGTCGATGATGTCGCCGCGCTTGAGGTGCAGCACCATCGAGTGATACTCCTCGGGCTCGCCGAGACCGTAGATCGCCGAGACGGTGGCGACGATGATGGTGTCCGGGCGCTCGAGCAGGGCCTTGGTCGCCGACAGCCGCATCTGCTCGATGTGGTCGTTGATCGAGGCGTCCTTCTCGATGTAGGTGTCCGAGGCCGGGACGTAGGCCTCCGGCTGGTAGTAGTCGTAGTAGCTGACGAAGTACTCCACCGCGTTGTGCGGGAAGAATTCGCGCATCTCGCCGTAGAGCTGGGCGGCCAGGGTCTTGTTCGGCGCCAGCACGATGGTCGGGCGCTGCACGGTGTCGATGACGTTGGCGATGGTGAAGGTCTTGCCCGAGCCGGTCACCCCGAGCAGGGTCTGGTGGTAGAGGCCCGCCTGCAGGCCCTCGATCAGCGACGCGATCGCCTGCGGCTGGCCGCCGGCCGGGGCGAATTCGGATTCGAGCTGGAATTTCCGGGTCATGGGGCTGGTACAGGCTTGGGCCGGGTATCGCGCGGAGAAACGCGCAGTTTACCTGACCGATAGGTGCGACCGGTGTTCCCGGCGCTGCCAGGAACGGCTGCGGGGCTTGTCCCTGCGCTCCCTTGCGGAATTGACCCGGATCGGGGCGGTCAGTACCATACGCCGCTCTCTGCTACTCCCCGGTAGCTCAGTCGGTAGAGCGGGTGACTGTTAATCACTAGGTCGGCGGTTCGAGCCCGTCCCGGGGAGCCATCCAATCAGTGGCTTATCGCACTGCTCGATACGCGTTCCGAATTCATTCCGAATATTCGATAAGCGCGATCCGAATATACAGTTGCCTGGACCGGCCACCGGACTGACAGCGTGCCTGTATACAGCGGTCGAGTCTGCAACATCTTGCACGTTTGCCGGGGCCCAAGAACGCGCGTAGCCTTCCGCCCCATGCTCACCCGCGCCGCGCTCCTGACCATCGCCGCGATGACTGCGCACGACGTCGGCGCCGGAGAGCTCCTGGGCAACAGCGTGTGGGAGTCGATGCGCGCCTCGCGCCAGGCGACCCAGAACGCCACGCGGGCCGACACCGACCGCGCCGCCGAACTCGAGACGGAGCGCCGCCGGCGCGCCGCGGACGAGCGGCGGCGCGTGGACACCCTGCTCAACCTGATCGAGTCAGAGCAGGGGCGGCGCCCGCCCGACCGCCGGACGTACCAATGACGACCGCCGGCGGCGGATTCGTCCTGCTCTGGATCGCCGTTGTGGGGCTTTTCTTTCTCGCCCGAATCGCCTTCGACTGCTGGTACCACCGCCGACGTGGACCCGTCGATTGGTGGTACACCGAGATCAACCGAGACCCCGCCGCCGGCGCCTGGTACTACGGCAGCCGCGCCGCGCGCGTCACGCGGCTTCGCGAGTCGTAGCGCGGAAATACTGCTGATTGAAGCGGTCCATGACCGCCTTCATCTGCTCTTCGACCTTCCGGCGCTGCTCGCGCTCCGTGGCCGCGTCGCGGGCCTTCCGCAGCCGCTTCAACTGCCGCTCGGTGATCTTCATCAGGCCACGGAGCCGGAGTTCGTCCCCGTACTCGGCCTGGATCTCACGGACCTTCTCCGGGTCGTTCTGGTAGTGGCGCAGCTGGGCCACCGACAGCGCGACGGCGTCGCGGTTGCGGTAGTAGTCCTGTGACGCCTGGCCGAGACCGGGACGACCGTACAGCTTGCGCAGCACCGGGATCTCGTAGGACTCCACTGCCTCGCCCTTGGCCACCTTCCATGGCGTCGAACCGCTATCGGCCACGAAGCGGCCAGCGCCGCCGGTAACCGTGTCGTAGATGAGGTCCAGGGCCTCCGGCGAGATATCGATCAGCCCGGGGCGGATCTCGTCGCCGCCAGTCAACTGGTTGAGTTGATCGGTAACCCAGCGCGACATCGGCCGCACCGAGCCCCAGTACATCTGTGACTGTGGCTTGTCGACGCCGAAGGGGTTACCGCTCGGACGCAGCGGCCGGCCGGCCCAGTCCTTGTTCTCGTACCACTGCGCGATCGGGTCGACGACGGTCGGCGAGATGAACTGCAACAGGGAGTTCGAACCGCCAATCGGATTGAACGCGTCGACGGCGGCACCGACGATCCGGGTCGCGCCCGCCTCCGGGCGGAAGTCGGGCCGGGTCAGTGCCTCGCCGACCACCTGGCCGAGGACGTGGAACACGTTGTAACCCCACGGCAGGGGGATCTTGATGTAGTCCCCGCCGGGCAGCATGACGACGAGGTTGCGGTCCTTGGTGTACCGCATGGCGTCCGAGTCGTAGCGGTTCTCGTCGTCGTCGTCCCCCATCGCCCGGTTCCAGATATCGAGGATGGCGGCGCCGATGATGGTCGCGACGGCCAGCTTACGGACCTTCGAGCTCCGCGTCAGTGACCGCAGGATGAGCGCCTGGCCCTGAATGGACGCATTGAAGAACAGGTAGAGCGCGTTCAGCATCTCGCCGCTGTTGCCGCGGCGGTTGAAGTTGACCGTGAGCTCCTTGGCGAGCCGTGCCGCCTGCGCCTCGGTCATACCGTTGGCCATCGCGTGTTTGAACGTCGACAGCCGGATCGCGTTCTCGACGGCGGTGTTGTGGTGCTCGATGAACTTCTCGAGGCCGAGCAGTGCGCGCTTCACCTTGGCCGGCTTGCCGTCGCCCATATCGCGGATCTTGTCCTTGAGCGCCTTCTCGCGATCTTCGATGTCACGGTAGCTCTGCAGCCATCCGGTCTGGGCCCCGGCCTTGCGGAAGGCGTCGAACTGCTGCGCCCACTCCGAGCCACGCTCCCCCTTCTGCCACTGCCGGATCCCGCGCCAGGCCTTGCCGACGTCGCCGATGATGGTCCACTTCAACTTGTCCGCGTCGGTCGCGGAGAGGTTGTAGCCGGCGGTCTGAATGTCGCGGACGAAGTTCGAGATGATGAACTCCGGATTGGCGCCGGTGTTGACCAGCGCCAGCCAGCGGGTGAACTTGTTCAGCGCCCGGACCAGCACGCCGGCATCGTTCGCGCCCAGGTTCTTGAGCGCGCCCGCGATCCGCATGGCGTCCGGGTGCTCGTCGTTGAACGTGATGGCGTGCTCGACACCGCCCTGCCGGACGACGAACACGTTATCGGCGAGGACGAAGCCCGGATCGGGGCGGTAACGGACCAGCCCGTCGGCCGTGAACTGCGGCTTGTACTCGATCCGGTCGACCTCGTAGAGATCGGGGTTCGGGTTGTTGCGGGCGAACTCGAGGAACGCCTGGCCGACCTTGGCCTTGTTCGCGCGCAGGATGGTCGCCTCGTGCTGGGCGATGACGTTGGCAAGCACGTGCACGACAGCCTTGTTCGAGCCGGCCCGGCGCTTCTCCTTGCCGCGGGTGTCGTAGCCGGATCCGCGGCGCGGCAGCGCCCGGCCCTTGTGCTCGCGCTTCAACGGCACGTAGTGCTCGTAGGTGTCCTCCCACGTCGCGATGGTCGCCTTGGTCTCCAGCCCGGATTCCTCGAGCAGGCGCCGGCGCATCGCCGTGATGGCGTCGACCCGGCGGGCGATATCCTCCAGCACCGGCAGATCGCCGGCCGCGCGGGCCGCGGCGATGACCTCGGCCGCCTCCGCGTCCGACATGCCGGAAAGCGCGGTGTTGTCGCCCTGGTACGGCGGCTGGGTAGACAGCCGCGCCAGCAGCGCCAGGTCCATCTTCTGCGCCGCCTCGACGCGGCGTTCCTCGAGCTCTTCCTCGGTCGGGTTGATCTTCCGCAGCTGCGCGTTCGCCTCCGGGGCGTGGCGGGCATGAAGGTACTGATCGACCTTCTCGACTTCGATGCCGCTCTTCTGGATGACCTCGAGCAACGGGTCGACGTGCTCGGTCTGGAAGTCCTCGATCTCGGCGCCGGTCATGCCGTGGTAGCGGAGCTCGGCCAGGTAGGCGTCCTCCGACTCCGGCAGGGCATCAACGCCGCGCTCCTGCATCGCCTGCTGCTGGGCCTTTCGGAGGAAGTGGAACTTGTCCTGCGCCTGATGGCGGAACGTGTCGACGTAGGGCTCGACGGCGGCGCGAGCGCGCGTGAACAGTGAGTCCTCAATCTCCGGCGCGTCCTCGATGGGCGGCTGGTTCGGACGCTGGCGCGCAAAGCGGATGTCAGGGTTGCCGGCATCGAAGGTGCCGCGGTTGCCGGTAGCGGACTTGATCTTCTCAGGACCGAACGGCACCGCCCAGGTCGCCGGTATGCCATCTCTCGAATCGGCCAACGTATCCTTGAAGATGACGCCGTCGTGACCCTTCTCCTGCAACACCCGGCGCAGAGCCGCGCCATCCGACAGGCCGGGATTCGATTTCATCGCTTCCTCGGCTGCCGCGATAACCTGGTTGAACGCGTCATTCTGGCCCTCCCACCATGCAGCGCGGATCTTTTTCGCTGCCTTGAACTCTGCAACACGATCCCGGTTTTCTCGTGCCCACTGGAGATATTGACCATCGGTCATTTCTTCAGTGTCAGCGTTGAAGAAATCCACGACATCTTCTGCCTGGACATAAGCCGCAAACGCTTGCATGTCCGTCTCAAATACGGCGGGATTTTGTAAGCTCAGGTACGCGGGGATGATGAAGTCACCGAACGTCGACGCTTGCCTTGGGCGGTCCGTGAAGAATCCAGGTCCGATCCCAGAGAGAGCGAGCTGAAACGCGTCGCCTTCGGTTTGCCCCATCCGAAATCGCGTGAAGTCCCCGCGCGATTCCGGATCCGTGCCGTGGTACATCACCTGCGGCTCGCCACTCTCGTCGACGACCTTGGAGTCGCCGAACCAGTGGCGGAATGCGGGGGTGTCGGTGACGCGGGCCCGGGCGAACCGGGTACCGCCTACGGCTTGCTGGCCTTCTTCATCGCCCGCCGGACCGCCATCGGGATCGGCGGGATCCCGGGCGGCACCTTGTCGGCGAGCTTCTTCCTCTGCTCGGCGGAAAGACTCGCGAGTGATTTCGGCGTTGAGGGAGTCGTTTTCACGGACATGGTTGTGCGCTCCGACTTTGAGCCAGAATTGCTGCGCGTCACGGACGATGCTATCAATTTTCAGCGGCCCGGTCGCGTTGGCGGTCAGCGCCTTGACGATGCGGCGGCCGGCGCCGGACCGAGGCGCGTCCGAGTAGAGCCCGTACAGGGTGTGGATGTCGGTGCCGTCCCGGCCCACGATGACCTTGGCCAACCGCTCCTGGGTGTAGGTGTCGATGGCGAGCAGGATAGACCCGTCGCCCCACTGGCCGGCGCCCTCGACTCCGGCCGGGATCAGGCTGATATCGCGCCCCACGTACCACGGGCCGGCGTCCGTCTCGATGACCTCTGACCAAGCGTAGTCCTCGATCCGGCGCGCGAACATCGTGTCGGCAGCCAGCGCCAGCGTCGCGGCGTCCGTGCGCCGGCGCCCGGCGGCGCGCATCGCAGCGCCACGGGCCAGCACGACCAGCGCGTCCGGGTTCGCCGCCGACGTCCAACCCAGCCGGACGAGGAAGGCGCGGATCGCGGCCATGATCTGCCGGACCAGCGGCAGGGTGTGGTTCGCGTGATCGGTGACCAGCCAGGCCAGCGTTTCTTCGGCAACGTGCCCTTTCTTCGTGCCCTCGACGACCCGCCCCCTCGCCTTGCGCGCCGCGCGCGCGAGCGGGGTGTCGGCCCCAGACTGCGCCGCGCGCATCACGGAGCGTTTCAGCCTGACGAACTGCTTGCGGCCGAGAAAGGCCTCCATGCCGTAATGCACGCCGACCTCGTGCAGGAAGATGCCGTAGGCGTCCTCGGTGCTGCCGACCGGGACGCCGGCGGTGTTGAGGTTGTCCGCGATGAGATGGGTCGTGTCGTCGTCCGTGTAGCCGTAGACGATATCGCCGTCGGCCATCGCGGCGCGGACGTTGCGCGCCAGGCGGCCGTCGGTCGCCTGCGAGACACGGATGACCCCGGACTCGACCAGCTTACGGTAGGCATCCGGGCCAATCTTCGATTTCAGGTAAGCCGCCGCGGTGTCGACGCTGAGCCCGGACTGCCGGTAGAACGACGGCATGGCGCGCGCGTAGCGGACACCATCGTCCTCGTCCGGTTCCTCGCCCTGGTTGGCCTCGATCGCCGCCTCGGCTTCGGCCTGTTCTGCGGTGAGCTCTGCCTCGATTGCGCGGACCTTGTCGGTGAGCTCGGCGATCTTGGCGTCGCCGTCGTACTTCTGCTCGGTCCGCGGCGTGAAGTCGGCGATGGCCTTCTCCGCCTTCTTGATCTGGTCCCGACGATCAGCGATGCGGTCCTCGAGGCTCGCGATGGCGGTTTCGAGGTTCTCCAGCACGCCCTTGCCGCCGCGGCCCGAGATCCACTCGTGATGGCTCTTGTCCCAGTTCAGGTAGACATGGGCCTGGTAGACGACCTTGTACTGCGTGCGGAGCTTACCGCCTTCCTCCTTCTGGATGGCCTGGCCGTCCTTGTCCCGCGCGATCTCCCGGCTGGTGCTGATCTCGGCCGTCAGACGGAAGCCGCCCAGATCGCCAAGAGCCATCTCGACGTCGCGCGACTTGCCGTCCTCCCCGGCCTTGGCCACCCGCGCCTCGCCCGCCTCCCTGAGTGCGGCATTCATCCCCTTCACGAACTCGTCGCGGTCCTTGTAGAGGGTGTCGCCGATCTGACCGTAGAAGTTGTCGCCGGTGATATCGACGCGCTGCTTGATGTAGCCCTCGTACTGAGCGATCGCCTTCGTGGCGCTGGCGATGGTCGCGCGTGCGTTCTCGACGTGCCTGCGCGCCTGATACGCCTCGGTCGCCGCGGAGGCGCGCCGAAGTTCCTCCATCTCGAGCTCTTGCCGGAGCTCGGTCAATTCGATGATCCGGGGATCGGCCGTGGTCATCGCCTTGGCCTGGGCGTACTGACTGGACTCGCCGAGATCGTCCATCGTGCGCATCGTCGGGTCACCGCGGAAGAAGCCCTCGATGAAGCGGGCCTTCTTCTCCATCAGCGCCCACATCTGAGAGTCGTAGGAGCCGTCGGTGGAGTAGTCGACGATCTCGATCTCGCGGTTCATGTTGCCCTGCCGCAAGCCGCGGCCAATCCGCTGCTCGTCGTCGGCCGGATACCACAGCGGATCGAGGTTGTGGATGGCGACCAGCCGGCGCTGGGCATTGACCCCGGTGGCCATCTTCGACGTCGAGCCAATGAGCACCCGCACCTTGCCCTCGTTCATGTCGTTGAACACGCGCTGCCGGGCGGCCTGCGTCTTGGCGTCGCGGATATCGACGATCTCGGAGCGGGGTACGCCGCGCGCCACGAGCTCGGCGATGATGTAGCGGTAGGTGTTGAACTCGCGGGCGTCGCCAATCCCGAGGTTCGCGAAGATCATCTGCGTAGCCGGCCCGGTCATGACGGGCTCGTCGCTGTACTTGCCGCTAGCCAGGGGCCGGTAGAAGGCCTGGTCCTTGGTGTCCTGCCAGATCCGGTAGACCTCTTCCACTAGGCGGTCGAGCTTGCTCTCCGGATCGGTTTTCCCAATGTCGGGGATGACGAAGCGCATGTCGATGGCGGCGTGACGGCCGTCGTTGATGACGTTCAGCAGGATGTCGTCGCCCTTCTTCGGCGGGCCCTTGCGCAACTCGATCATGTGCATCCGGTAGGCCAGGTCCTGCTGGTAGCTCTTGAAGGCGTCGCTGCGGCCGGCGACCTCGAGGCGGCGTTTCCCGCCCTTGATGGCCGGGCGGGTCACGTACTGGGACAACTGGCTGCTGGTGACGACGTCCATGACCTGCCGAACCATCGCGGAGAGCTCGGGCACGTTCACGAAACTCGCGAAGCGGGACTGCGTCTTGTAGCCGCCGGCCGGGTCCTGCTCAAGCGCGTCGACCGTGTCGCCGTACGCTGCCGCCCAGGCATCGAAGGCGCCCAGCCCGCGGGCCGCGAGCTCGTCCTCCTGCAGGTAGCGGCTGACGCTGTAGAGCTCGGCCATCGTGTTCGTGATCGGCGTGCCGCTCATCAGCACCGCGTGACGGTCCGGGTTCAGTGTTCGCAGGTAGCGCAGCTTCGAATACAGGTCCATCGACTTCTGCGCACCTTCGGCGCTGATCCCCTTGATGTGACCGATCTTGGTGGCGAAGTCGAGCTTGCGGAACTCGTGCGCCTCGTCGACCACGAGGAAATCGACGCCCATCTCTTCGAAGGTGAACACCTGGTCCTTGCGGCTGCGCATGGCGCCGGAGAGGCGCTGCTCAAGCCGCTCAATCTGCTTCTCGACGCGCTTGCGGGTGATCCGGGTCTCGGACTCTTCGCCCCACTCCCGGTCCCCGAGCTCGGCGAGGATCTCGCGGAGGTTGTCGATCTCCTCTTTGATGATCGAGTCCTGGAACTCGCTCGACAGCGGGATCATGCCGAAGCTGCTGTGGGTGATGATGATGGCGTCGAGCTCGCGACTGGCGACGTCGGCGATGAACTGCTTACGGCGATCGGTATGGAAGCGACGCTCGTCGGCCACCGCGATCCGGGCCAGCGGGTACTGCTCGTAGAACTCCTTCGTGAACTGCGCCAGCATGTGATTCGGCACCGCGAACATCGGCTTCTTGATGAGCCCGAGCCGGCGCATCTCCATGACCGATCCGATCGAGGCTGACGTCTTGCCGGCGCCGACCGCGTGGGCCATGTAGGTGTTGCCCTTGCGGATGATGCGCGCGATGACGCGCAGCTGGTGCGGACGCCACGACCAATTGGCGGCGACGCCCGGCGTGGTCAGGTAGGAGCCGTCGCCCTCCCATGCCCTGATGTTGTTGTACTGGGCGTTGTAGAGATCGGCCAGGCGGTCGGCGCGGTCCTGGTCGCGGTAGATCCAGTCGCCGAAACGGTGCTTGATTTCCGCCGCCTTCTGCAGCGCGGCCTGGGTCGCCTTCTCGTTGAGCACGGAGTGCGTCCCATCCGAATCGCGCCAGGTGTCGTAAATCTTGATCTGGGTACGGTTCAGGTTGTGCTGCAAGATCCGCGTCGCGTCCATGCGCTCGGTGCCGTAGGTGGACACGGCCGCGGCGCTCTTCGAGTCGCCGTCCACGGTCCAGTCGCCCAGCTTCGGGACAAACCGGACCGTGGCGCGCTCGAGGCCGAGTTCTTCGGTCGCGAACTGCTCGATGACCTCGGTCGGGATCCACGGCATACCCAGGTTGGCCGAGATCATGGCCGGCGGCAGCGGGGTCGGCTGGACCGCTTCCAGCGCGTCGACGTTCTTGCGCAGCCGCGGATTGGTCTCGGCCGCCGCCTTGGCCGCTTCGAGTTTGGCGCGGACGTTGCCGCTCAGGTAGTCGTCCCGGGTCTCGTAGACTCCGGGACGCCCGGGGATCTCGAACAGGTTGTTGCCGAGCTCGGCCAGGACCTCGTCACGGGTCGAGCCGGCCAGCTTCGCGATCTCGTCCAGATCGGGGAAGCCGTGCCGGTTCAGCACGTAGAGCATGGCGTCGCCGGCGTTGCGGATCTCGGGCGCCTTCTCCTTCGAAAGTACCGACTCGAAGAACACGAGCCCCTTCTTGCCGGTGCCTTTGTCGTCGTCGTAGTCCTCGATCGCCCGGAGCCGGTAGACCTCCGGATCGTCGATGAAGGGATCCGCGTTCGGCCGCTTGTCGACGACCAGATCGGGCATGTCGTCCGGGTCGAAGGTGCCCTCGTCCCATGGCTGGCCGGCTTTCAGCGCCGCCTCGCGCGCCTCCATGCGCAGCCGCGAGATGGTCGCCAGGCTCTCGCCGGCGGCGATCAGCGGGCGAGGGTCAAACGACCCTTCCTCGAACGTCCGGCCGGCGTAGCGCGCCTCTTCCCGGGCCTCGGTGCGGGCGTTCTCGGCCTGTACCCGCGACGGACGCCGGAACTTGATGTCGGCCTTGTTGATGGGGCCGAACCGCTTCACGAACGCGTCATAGGCCTCGTTCAACCGCTCCCGCGCCGCGGCGGCGTTCTTCGTGTCCTGCGCCAGGTCGAACGAGTAGACGGCACGGAGCGCGTCGCGGATCGGGATCAGCCCGCGGATCCGCTCGATCTCCGCCTTCGACTTGCCCCCGGTGACGCCCTTGCCGCGCTGCTCGACGGGCCGGCCGACACCGTCGCTGTGCTGCATCAGCGTGCCGTCCTCGCGGAGGTAGTAGCTGCCGTCCTTCTTCTCGGTGGTGGCGAAGTCGATGTCACTGGGCGCGTCGTGCGGCTCGCCCATGACGTCGCGCGGCAGCCGGGCGATGGCCGCATTCATGTCGGCCTCAAGGTCCTGCCCCGGCCGCGGGCGGACGCCGTAGCGGCCCTCGTAGAGCTTGTCGAAGAACCCCTGCTCGCCCAACACCATCTCCGGGTGCGACTCGAAGTAGGTGTTGCTGTAGCCGTCGCGCGGCTTACCGTCCTTGTCCGGCAGGGTGACGGGCGCCGATTCGACGAAGTCGTGGCCTTGGTACGGGGTGTCGTCGTGCTTGCGCAGGATGATGATGTCGGTCGTGACCTCGGTGCCGGCGTTCTTCTTGAAGGCGCTCGACGGCAGGCGGATGGCGCCGACCAGATCGGCGCGCTCGGCCAGGTAGGCGCGCGCCGCGGCGCTCTGCTTGTTCATCGTGCCGGCCGACGAGATGAACATCAGCAGCCCACCGGGCCGGACGGCGTCGAGGCTCTTGGCGAAGAAGTAGTCGTGCAGCAGGAAGCCGTGCGCGGCGTATTTCGGGTCGCTCTTGATCGCGATGTCGGCGAACGGCGGGTTGCCGATCACGAGGTCGTAGGCGTTCTCAGGCAGGGGGGCCCGAGTGAAGTCGTCCTGTCGGACGCCCCACTTCGGGTACAGCAGGCGCGCGATCCGCGCGGTGGTGTGGTCGAGCTCGAGGCCGGCGTACTCCGTGGACGCGGCGATCTCGGCCGGCATCATGCCGGCGAAGTGCCCGACACCCATGCCAGGCTCGAACACCCGGCCGCCCTTGAATCCCAATTGGGATGCAGCGTCCCACATCGCGCGGATGACGGACTCGCTGGTGTAGTGGGCGTACTGGATCGACCGGCGCGCGGTCTCGTACTCGCGGTCGGTCAGCAGGTCCCGGATCTGCGGACCGATCTTCTCGAAGCCCTTGCCGTAGGCGCCCTGCGTGTCAGGGAAGGCGCCGGACATGCCGCCCCAGCCGACGTAGAGCGCGAGCGCGGCCTGCTCTTCGGCATTGGCGTGGCGACCGGAGGCCTCGAGGTCACGGGCAATCTCAATCGCCCGGAGGTTGTCGCGCGCCTTCTGCGCCCAGCCGCGCCCCTCTTGGAGCGCGCCCGGCTCGATCAGGTAGTTTCGAGCGGGGCCGTCGGGAACTCGATCAGCGTCGCGCGGACCTGCTCTTCCGCTGCGTGGAGCTCGTTGCGGTTTCTCGGCAGCCCGGTCCGCGGGTCCTTCTTCAGCCCCGCGGTCAGATCCCGTAGCAGCCGGTGCGCCTCCGCGCTCTTCTCCTGCAGGTGCGCGTCCAGCTGCCCGCTCTTCTGGAGCTCGCGAAACATCGTCGGGCTCTGCTCCCGCATCGCTGTCAGGTAGGGGATCTTGAAGTCCATCGTCGGTTTCCGGCGCTCCTGCCTCAAGTATAGCGTCGATCTCGGCGGCAGACGTCATATCCCGGGCGTCGAAACCGGGGTAGTAGCGGACCCCCTCGTACCACGAGCGGAGGTACGGCCGGGCGCCCTCACCCAGATCGGCGATCATCCGCTTCGAAAACTCGGCGAACGCGCGCGCGCCGCCCTCGATGTAGTAACCGGCCAGGGTGATCCCGGCCTGGATAACCTCGGGGTCGAGCCCGGTGTTGAGGTTGCCGAGCTTCGCCTTGAGCAGCGCGCGGGCACGATCCGCGGCATCCTCGGTGAACACCGTGTTGGTGGCGCCGAACGCGGGCGCTGGCGCGCTACTTTGTGGGGCGGCTGCCGGCGCGGCGGGGCTGACGTTCGCCTGGGGATCATCCTCCACACGGACGAAATCCATCGCGTTCTTCCAGATTTTCGGCTGGTCCTCGTGGAATTTGACCTTCCCCCCGTCCTCCGTGGAGTAGTCGTAGACGGTGAAGGTGCCTTTGTTGAAGCCCGTCCGGTAGCGCACCTTGTCGCCCAGCCGGAACGGACGCCCCACGGTGCGCGGCTCGTCGGCAAGCGCATAATCCTCCGCGCGGAAGTGCTGATTACTATCTCCGACGCGAAACATCTGCCGGCCATCGCTGGCCGTGGTGATGTGGGTGATCTCCCCGCTCGGAAGCACGTCGCGATCGCGGATCGGGACGACCCGCTGCCCTATCTTGAACGACGCTCGCTGAGCCTCGCGCGCGCGCACGGTGCGGCGCTTATCGTTCTCCGTGACCCATTCTGCATAAGCTGCATCCGCGAGCGCGCGATCCTGCGCGTTCTCGGCCAGATACTTCAATTTCGATGCGGTGCCGTCACGGTTCACCTTGAACTGCGCGATGTTCTGACGCCCACCTTGAGACGGATAGCCAATGAGCTTGAGATCGCCAACTGAACCGTCAATGACGTCGGCCTTTCGCCCGGTCACTGCGTCGGTCGCGCCTGCGGTACGCTCCGCGGCGAGTTCGTCGACCGTCTTGAACTCGTCGGGACGGCGGACGGGGTCAGAACGAAACTGGAAGTTAGGACCGCTTCTCCCAATCACAGTCCCTGGCTCTGATTGCCGGACACCTTCCTTGGTCACCCAGCGTACGCCTTGCTCATCTACGGACACGGGATTGCCGTCGCGATTGACCCCGATCTCAGTCCTCGATCGCGACGGTGGCTTGGCGTCCTCACTGGACTGAATCTGCCCGGAAAGCAGGTCCGCGAGCGCCCGCTCGACCTCCGCCCGCTTCGCCTGCTTGAAGATCCAGCCGCCGGCCTTGCGGTTCCACAGGGCGCCGCCGATCGCCTTGATGCGGTCCTTGTGGGGGCGCGTGTCGCCGCGCACGATGATGGCCTTGTCGCTGTAGTCCTCGACGCGGAGGACGCCGCCGGCGGTGGCTACTGGTGCGGCGGTAGGCGGCGGCTCCGGGGCCTTCCGCAACGGCGCGGCCGCTTCGGGGTGCTCGGCCGCCCATGCGTCGAACGCGGCCTGGTAGCGGGCGGCACGCTGGTCTGCGGCCTCGGCTGACCGCCGATGCGCGGCCTTCTTCTCCGGCTTACGCGCGCGCGCCTCCCGATCACGAGACCCTTCGGCGTTCTTCCTCGAAACCTCCGCGACGCGCAGTACCGCCTCGGGCTGGTAGAACTTGCCCTCGACCTCAATGTCCGGCGTGACCTCCGGCGCAGATCCGGTCTCCGGCCGCAGGTCTTTATCGCGCAGAGCGGAGAGTTCAGCGCCGGCATCCGTGCGCACGGTGTAATCTCGATAGTCATCCTGGACCGGCGCGCGACCGCCGAACACCTGAATCTGGATGGTCCGGACCTTATCCGCCTTCGTCACGACGCCATGCCGGCCGCGGAAGTCCTTATTGGGATGGTCGTTTCCGATGACGACGCGATCGCCTTCGTTGAACTCGCCCGTTGCCGCCGGCAGTTCCTTCGTCTCCGCGCGCGCCTGCGCCGCGGCCTCGTCGGAGCGCGCACGAGATTCTTCAGTGAGCCCGCGCTCGGCCTGCCCCGGTATGACGATCTCCTTACCGCCCTCACCCGGTTCCCAAATCCGGCCGTTGTAGCTGATCCGCGCGACCGTCTCGCCGTTCTGGTCGACGACCTTGGCTTCACCGATCTCGCTACCGCCGCCGCCCGACTCGGTCCGAAAACGGTCCCACTTGGCCTGCGCGTCGGCGAAGTCCTCGACCGGATGGCGTCGACCGTACCAGTCGATGAACAGCTGGCCGCGCTTCGCCGGCACACTGGGCGCTGCGTCTTTCGCGGGTGTTTCCTTCGTCGTTTCAGGGACTTGCTTTTTCTTCGGCTCGTCCTCTTGAGGGGCGTAGGCGCGGAGATCCGCCTTCACCCGCTCGATCGCTTCGCCGACCGTCTCCCGGCGCTGCTCGGTGCGCGCACGCTCGTCGGCCGGCTGATCCTGTTTCAGGAGATCGTCCAGGGTGTCCGCCTGCTGCCGAAGCCGGGTCAGGTCGTCCTCGAGCTCGCGGACGTAGGCGGCGCGATCGAACTCCGAATCGAGCGCGCTTTCATCGCCTGGATCGCGCGTGTCAGGGGCGGGCGTGTCCGTCGTCGCGCCCTCGCCTTGGGTCGCCCCAGCCGGCCCACCGGCCGGACCGGCCTTGCTCGAGTCGTACGCCCAGGCCTTGAACGCGTCCTGCGGCATCTCGACGATGTCGGTGTAGCGGTCCCAGCCCTGCTCGTACTGATCGAGGTAGCCTTGCTCGGCGGCCTCGCGCGAGTCGTAGCCGAACATCGCCTTGTGCTCGTCGAACGACCCATCGGCGTTGGTCTGGTTGACGACGTAGACCGGGCCGGTCCACTCGTCCGGCGTGCCGGGGCGCACGAAGATGTCCACGTGGTCCTTGTCGTGGCCGACGGTGCCCTTGATGTAGCCGTAGTGGGCCTTGAGCGGCGGCCACTCCGGGCGGCGTGACGACCCGGCCGGGTTCTCAATGGAGAGATCCATGCCGG
The DNA here is from genome assembly GCA_041984235.1 of Gammaproteobacteria bacterium. GTDB lineage: Bacteria > Pseudomonadota > Gammaproteobacteria > JBHIYN01. The sequence goes on along the minus strand of JBHIYN010000009.1, from coordinate 241,737 downwards.
CCAGGCGGTGATGCCCCTTCGTGTAGTTGCCGGCGTCCTTCTGCGCCTCGCTCGGCTCCGGCAGGTCGTTCTTCGGCGAGGTCGCCGCCTCGTCCGCGATCGCGTCGATGGGAGCGGCCGGCTCGACGGTCTCGACGCCGAACTCGTCCAGCGCATCCTCGTTGACGGTGATCCCGTCCGGCGGGTACGCCGCGTCGAGGGCCTCCGGCGCCTGCTCTTCGACCTCGATGTTCGAAGCCGGCGGGCGCGCGTCGCGTTCCCGCTCGTACCGCTCGGTGAGTTCACGCCCGGCGCGCTGGGCGATCCCCTCCGCGGGCGGGCGCGCGGCGTCTACCATCTCGACCGAGGGGGCGCGGACGTCGATGTTGGCGCCGGTCGGCGACTGATCCGTGATCTGTCGCGGACCGGTGTCGGGCTGCGCCTTGGCGCGCTGGTCGGCGATGAGGCCACGCGGACGGACCGGGATGATCTCGTCGCGCGCGGTCGCCTCGATGACCTGGTCGACGTCGGTTTTCGTCGGCTCCGGAGGCAACACGTCGCCGGTGCGCACGGTGGGCGTCGCCCCGGTGGTGCGCGGCGCCGGCCGCGGTGCCTGTTCCTGCACCGGCTCGACAGCGCCGGCCAGGGCGCCGAACGGGCCCGCGGCGGCGCCGAGACCGCCGGCCTCGCCGACCCCGGCGGTCGGGTCCTGCGCGGGATCGACCGCGCCCACGGCGAGGTTGCCTGCGAACTGCCCCCCCGCCTCTTCGAGACCTTCCTGCGCCGACTCGCCGACGAAGCCCTTGGCAGCATTGGCGAGTCGGCCACCGGTCCGGCCGCCGGCGCCGGCCAGGGCGCGCTCGAGGATCCGCGCGCCGGGCAGCAGGTTCAGGGCGCCGGACTCCAGCGCCGAGGCCACCGCGGCGTTCCGGGATAGGTCGAGCGCGGCCTGCTGCTTGGCCTGTTCAGGCGCGATGCCCTGCGCGACAAGGGCCTGGTAGTCAGCGTTCTGCGACCAGAGATCGTCCGGCAGCGCCAGCAGCCGTTCGTAGGCGCCGGAGCCGGCATCGGCGCCCTGCTGAGCCGCGCCGACGGCGACCGCGGCACCGGTACCGGCGGCGCCGGCGGCGCGCGGCGAGGCGCCCATCGCGCGCCCGATAAGCCCGGCACCACGGCCCGCAACCGCGCTGGGGACCAGCATCGGCGCCTGCTCGGCGAGGAACGCCGACAGCAGCGACGGGCTGCGCAGGGTTTCCCACAACGCCGTGCCGGCCTTCGCGAACTCGCCGTCGGCGGAATCGATCCGGGCCTGGCGATCGGCCTCGAGCGCCTTCAACTCCGGCGAGACACGCGCCTCCCAGAACTCCCGGCCGCTGCGCCCCTGCTCGGAGGCGATGTTGTCGGTGTCGCCGGTGGCAAGGCCGTAGACGTCGCCCAGGTTGGAGACCAGCATGTTCGCCCCGGCCGCCGCCTTGGCGCCGATATCGGTCGCCACGGTCCCGATGTCGCGAGACACGTTCGGCCGGCTGGTCGGCGCTGCGCGCGGGATTGTCGCGGTTTTCGGGTCAAACTGGCCCTGCGGAGCGGTTTCGCTGCGCGCCGCCCGCGCGCGGCCGATGAGTCCGCCGGTCGCGTTGCTGAGCGCGTTGCGGGTCTGCGTGACGATCCCGGCCTTGGCGGGCGCCGGCGCCGCCGGCGCAGGTTTCGCGCTCGCCGCATCGAAGCCGCCGCCGAGCGGCCGGGCGGTATTGGGGTCGAATGGCATCGGTTACACCGGTTCGAATTTGCCGTTGCGGTAGACGGCCTTGTTGCCCTGGGCATCCTCGTAGGTCATGCCCTCCTGGTACTGCGATTTCCCACCGCCACCACCGCGCCGCTGCCGGTACTGGGCCATCATGTCGTCGACCCACTGCATCGCGGCGCGGCGACCCTCGTCGTCGACAATGCCCTCGTGCAGCGCGGAGTCGACGAGCTCGCGCTCGTAGCGCGCCTCCGGGCTGTCGGTGGCCTGCGTGCTGCCGCGGATATCCATCAGGCGCTGGCGCAGCGACGCACGCTGGCTGCCGTCGGGATCGTTGGTGTCGTCGAGGTTGATGAGCTCTTCGAGCGCGCTGTCGATCTGGGTGTTGAGGTCGTTTTCGAGCTCGGTGCGACGGACGTCCGCCTCGCCCTGCTTCTGCGCGATGATCCCGCGGCGCTCGGCGCCGGCCTGCTTGTTCTGCACGATCTGCTGGCCGGCGCGGCTGACCTGGCCGAGGAATTCGCCCATGTTGTCGACGTCGGTGACCAGCGAGGCGTCCGGGAGCTCGACCGGGACCTGCGCCGGACTCTGATCGGTCGGCAGCGGGCCCGTCTCGGTCGGCGGTGAGGATTGCGGGCCGGCGTCGGCGTTGATCTCGCGGCCGGTGCCCTTGCGGGCGTTGTAGATGATCCCGGTACCGCGCCCCGGCACGTAGCCCGGATCGCCGGCGCGCGCCCCGATCGACGCGTCCGGCGTGCCACCGCGCGCCGGCGGCGCGGCAGCACCGTCCTGTCCTGACGGCACCGTGAGATCGGCGACGTACTCGTCCGGCGTACGGCCGGCCATCTGCTCCTCGAGCGCAGGACCGACGATCGGATCGCCCTTGTCGAGGAACTTGTCGACGCCGTACTCCAGCGCCGCGTCACGGCCTGCACGCAGCGCGTTCGCGATGATGCCGACCCCGCGCGTCGGCGGCAGCGCCGTCAGCGTGCCGTAGAGCGCGTTCTCCGCGCCGGCCACGGTGTCGCCGGATGCGATCTGGCTGGCGCCGACCGCCGCCTGTCCGGCGCCGGCGACCCCGGCGAGTCCGCCGCCGATGCGGCGCGCGCGGTTGATAAGCCCGCTGCCGCTCGCCGACTGTGCCGCGTTGCGGCCTGCGCCGGCCACGCGCGAGCCCGCCGTGCGGGCGCGGTTGATGAGCGAGGGCTTCCGGGTGTCGTTGACCACTGGCGCCGGACCGCCGCCGGGCGCCGCCGTGGCGCGCGCCTTCCCGGCGCTACGGGCACGGGCCTTGAGCCGGTCGATCGCTTCTCGCGTGTACGGCGCGGCGCGATCGGCCTCGCCGCCGCTGTTGACGTAGATCGGGGGACGTTCGGTTGCCATCACGTGTTCTCCGACGATTGCGTGACCATCGTGTTGATAGCGCCCAGGGCCGCTTGCACGACGCTCGAGTAGTAGGAGACCCCGGCGGTCGCGGTCTGGATCTCCGCATCGGACCGGGCCTTGGCCGCGTCCAGCTGGTTGCGCGCGTTCGCGAGGCGGGTGTTGACCACACCGAGGAAGGCCTGCGTGTTGGCCTGGTACTCGGCGACGAATACCCGGGCGGCTTCGGCGGCCGAGCGGACCCGGGAGTCCGCCACGACCGACTGCGCCTCGTAGACCCGCACCGCCAGGGTGACCTTATCGATCGCGAACTGGACCTGCGTGCGGAACTGATCCAGTTGCGACTGGAAGAGCGCCAACAGGAACCGGGCGCGCTGCTCTTCGACGCGGAACTGGATCTCGAGGATGTCGGCCCGCGTGCGATCGGCAACCCCGGCGGTCGAGATCGCGAACTGCCGGGCCCGCACAAACTGATCGGCGCGCTGGACGTAGATTTCCCGGTTGACCGAGGATACCGCCGCGCGCTGCGCCTCCCGTACCTGCTCGTGGGCGGCGTAGAGCGCCCCCGGCGGCGTGCTGAACCGGCGGTTCTGGAAACTGCGGTCCACCTCGTCGACGGCGCGTGCCGCCTCCGCCGTCTGACGATCCCGGGTCCGGTCGATGAGTTGCGTCTCGTCCGCCGTGTCGATCCCGTAGCCGCCGGCATTCAGATCCGACAGGAGCTCGGCTCGCGCCGCTTCGAGCGTGGTGATGTCGTGGGTGATGTCGGTGAAGCTGATGTCCGGCACCGCCGGCACGGCGAAGTCCGGGATCACGGTGGAGGGGATCTCCGGGAACTCCGTCTGGATCGCGTTCAGCATCGCCTCGACGCGGTTCAGCGGGCTGTGGAATACCTGCTCGTCGCCGACGACGTCCTCATAGAACACGCTGGCGGCATTCAGCAGCAGGTTGATGAACCCCGAAAGCGAGTTGTCCTTGTCGGTGACGTAGGACTCGCGATTCGCAATGAGCTCTGTGGCCGTCGCCATGGTGGCCTCCTATGCGATGAACAGGCTGTGAACCCGCTCTGCCTCACCGCCTGCCGGCAGCAGGACGTCAAGCATCTCGGTTGACAGGTAATCGTTGTGCCAGATCCGCACGCCCATGTAGGCCGCAGGGACGGGCTCGTCATTCAGTGTGGTGAAGCGGGAATAGACCATGCGCTTCGGCGGCGTCGCGTTCAGCCCGACCAGCGTCGCGATGACCCCTTTGACCGTAATCGGATCGCCGCTCGATTCGAGGCCGGGGTCCACAATCAGTGCGAACGGCACGACGGCCTCGAAGCCGGTCGCGGCTTCGAGTTCTGCGTAGTTGGCAAAGGTGAACGTCAGGTCCAGGTCGATCGCGTCCGCGAGCGACAGCACGCGCCGATCGGCCCACAACCCCCACGGGGGCGCGTGGAGCGAGAATGCGAACCCCATCTCGTAGACGGCGCCGCCGGCTGATATCTGGGTGCCGACCGTCTGCCCGAACACCGTGTCCGCGTGCGTGCCGGTCGGTCCCTTCCATACCGATTTGACGTGGTCGTAGGTGACGGCGTTGCTGGTGACCTCATTCACCCCGTCGGTGGCGCGTGCGACGGCGATCGACGACATGCCGCTGTAGGTGCCGAGGACATTGCTGTTTTGCGCCACGACGACCACGCGGGTTGACGCGTCAAACCCCGCCGCGACGACGAGTCCGAGATCGTGAATGGCCGTGATCTTCTGGCTGGTCGTCGAAGGCGTCGCCCATCCGGTCGCCGTTATCGCGGCCTGGATGTACGTGTACGCGCTCGCAAACGCCCACGCGGACCAATCCGAGAAATTCTGTCCAATGACGTCGTCGGGCGGGAGGATCGGATCCTCGATCCCGTCGAACCCGAAGCCGACCTCCGTCGACCCGAGGAAGTCCGCCGCCAGGTACTCGTCCGCCAACGGGGTTGCGTAGGCCAGGGTTACCGCGCCGATGGAGTGATAGGCGCCGAACTCGTCCGTTGTCGCGAGGGTGAGGGTTCCTGTGCTCGCCCCGACGGCCGGCGCGTCGCTCTCCGATCCGACGCCGTTCAGGTCGATAACGACGGTATTGCTGCCGGTGAAGAGCGCCGAGGGCGCGCGCGCCACGATGGACGGTTCCAGCGTTTCCGGATCGACGGTCAGCTCCTGGTAAGACCGCCCGTTTGCGCGATAGGACGACGCGTTCGCAAGGTCATAGTTGCCGCCTAGCGTCAGCCCATCGAAGGCGCGCGTCTGGAGGGCGAACGTCAGGCGCGCGTTCTCTGACAGCAACGGGGGCCAGTCGTCTAATGCCTGCACATTGAGGGGCGACATGGCTTCTCCGGTACTCGACTCCGACGCCTTCACCAGCACCGGCTCAACTTCGACCAGGAAGAAGTCCTCGCCCTGCACCAGCGTGAGCGCAGGCGCCGGCGATTCCGGGACCGCTTGGTACAGGCGACTGACCGGGGTCGCCAGCAGGAAGAACTGGCTCATGTCGTTGGCGCTGACCGCGCGCCCGTTCCAGGTCGGGATCGACGCCGCCGGCGACACGGAGAAGTCGTAGGAGAAGATGAACCACTCCCCGTCGCTTGGCCGCTTCTGCGCGAAGAGCACCGTATCGTGGACCGGCAGCCCTGAACGCACCGGATCCGAATAGGGGAAGTAGGGACTCGTGGACGCCAGTGTGTAGGTCGCGTTCGTGTGGTGATCGACGTACTGGCGGGCCAGCGTGAACGCGGTGGTCCACCATCCGGCCTCGAGCGCGGCAAGGGTCGCGCGACGATAGACCGCGGCAGTCGGCAGTGCCGCCAGCGCGTCAGCGTCCGCAACAGGCACCGGGGTCAGCGAATCGGTGCCGCCGTACACCGTGTAGCCGCCCCCGCCGGCCGCGGTCGCATAGAACGGGTTGGTGGCGCTCTTGTCGCGCACCATCACGGAGCCATCGACCGCGCTCGCGAGGATGTCGATCAGGCCCTCGCCGGCCGTGGCCCGCACGCGGATCTGCACGCCTGGCGGCGCGAACACCTGTGACGCCTGCGCGCGTACCCCGGCATCGACGATGCGACCGAGGGCCGCGAGCTTGCCCTGCGCGAACGGCAGCCAGTTGGCGGCGGCGGTGCGGTTGCCGCGCAACAGGATGCGTTCTACTCGCCTCACCGCTTGCGACGCCGCTCCTGCGGCATGACGATGAGGTCCACGCCGTCGACCTCCATGTCCGCGCCGGCCTGGTTCCCGATCTCGTACTGGAGAAACCGGGCCCGGCCGCCGCGGCCCAGATCCGCCTTGAACACGTCGTGGCCCTGCTTCGTGTGGGTCGGCACGTCGTAGGCGTGCCGGACGGCGCCCTCGTCCCGGTACACGGCCAGCGTCAGCGGGCTGGTGGACTTCGCGGTAACGTAGGCGTCGGTGACCCGCTTCGTGATCTCGGTACCGTGATCCGTGATCCCGGTGCGGGCATAGGCGGCGATCGCGTCACCGAGGTCGTCGTCGCCCTCGAGCAGGTAGATGCCGCTCTCACTGGCGCCGTAGTAGGACCCGTTCCACTCGATGAGCGAATTGAACTCGAAGTCGGCGTACTCGGTCACGGCGCCGGTGCGGAGGTTGATGGCAACGATATGCCAGGTGTCATCGACCGGGACCAGCGCGTAGAGAGCAAGCCCGAGCTCGCCCAGCGCGAGCGTCATCGAGCCGGTGATCCCGATATGCCCGGCACCGTCGAAGCCCAGCGTGCCCAGCGCCGCAGTAAGCGCACCGACGAAGGTTTGGTAGCCGGAGAAGGACGCGCCCAGCGTGCCGAGGCGGAACTGTGCGGCGCCGCGATAGGCCTGCTGGCCGCTGCCCGTGATCTCGATCTCGCCGAGACCGAGATCGGCCGTACCGAGGAACTGATTCTGCCCGCTCCCGGCGAACTCGAGTGTCCCCAAGCCCAGGGTGAGCCCGCCGGCGAAGCCGACCGAGCCGCTGCCGGCGACGATCGGCGTGAGCGCAATGGACGCGTCGCCGTGCTTGGTGGAGTTGCTGGCGGTCGCGGTGATCCCGAGCGGAAGCGCGATAGTGCCGTCGCCGTGCTTGTTCGGGTTGCTGGCGGTGCCGCTGACGCCCAGCCCGAGCGCCACGACGCCGTCGCCGTTGATGGTCTCCGGCCAGCCCGCGGTGAACCCGGTCGGGACGGTATAGGTGAGGTTCGCCGCGTCGGAATGCAGCGTGATGGTGATGGTCGCGTTGAGGGACGCGGCCGGGGTCAGCGGGTTCGACGTGATCGACGTGAACGCGGCGTTGGTGGTGGTGCCGGCCTCGACCTCGCCGATGGTCGCGCCACCCTGCCAGGTGCCGTTTTTCGAGAACCAGATCGCCCCCGCCGTGAAGTCGACCGCGACGCCGAGGATGTCCGTCGCGGCGAGGCTGTCGCCGTAGGCCGACTCCGATCCGTTGTTGCGGGCATCACCGTCGGCGAAGTGGTAGGCGTACCCTTCGGCGCCGTTCCCCAGCGCAGCGGTCAGGACCTCGTCGTTGTCGGACAGGCCGAAGTAGCCGTCCGGCGAGCCCGACGCGCTGTCTACCTCGATCTCGAAGTAGAACTTGCCCGCCGCCTTGAACTCGACCGCACGGACGCCGCGGTTGTTGACGGTCGCCGACTGGGCCGCGGTCAGGTTGCCGTTGGAAAGCGTTACATCAGCGTGCTTGTCCGCCGGATTCCATGTGGTCCCCGCCATCTCGATACATCAGGCGGACAGCGGCAGGGTGAACGAGAAGGTGTCGATGGTGATGGCGTCGCCGATCCCGATGACCGTGCCGGACAGCAGCAGATCACCACCGCCGCCGTCCGCGGTCACTTCCATGTCGATGCGCACCGCCGTCGTGCTGGCGCCGGTGGTGTGGTTGCTGTCGTACATCCGCGCCCAGGCTGCGGTGCCGGCGGCGATCGCACTCGCCTCCTGCCAGGTCCCGGTCAGATCCTTGGACCCGTCCGCAGCGGCGGCGAGCGCCGTGGACGGTAGGTCGACCTGCGCCAGCTTCGTGCCGGCGCCCTCAGCGGCATTCGCGTCCGCCGGGATGGTGCCGGAGTAGATGTCGATGAAGCCGTTGTCGAACAGCGTCGCGAGGCCCGAGTTCAGCATCGCGTTACGGAACCCGGTCGAGAAACTGAGGTTGCTCATGGGGCCTCCTACGACAGGGTCGCGCCGGTGGTGTTGTCCAGCGTGAGCGGTACCCCGGCGGTCAGGTTGACGCTGTTCAGGTTCAGATCCGCGCCGTTGGTACCGATGAGTCCGTCGGCCCGTGCCGCAGTCGAGCTCGCGTTGGCCGGGGTGTCGCCGGACTCGTAGATGCGGAACCACGCAGCGACGCCGCTGGCGAGGATGGAGTCCTCCTGCCAGACCTCGGACTGATGTTTCAACAGCACACCGGCCGCGGCGGCCGTGTCCCAGTTCAACCCGGAGCCGTCGCCGTCGGTCGAGATGACGGCCAGCAGCACAGCGCCGCCAGGCACCGCAGCATCCGCGTTCGCGGGGCGCGATCCGGAGTAGATGTTGATCAGGCAGCCCGTCATCACGGACTTGAATGACCCGGTGCTGAGCATCTTGTTGCGCAGCCCGGTAGAGCGGTTGAGTGCCATGCGAAGCCTCCGGCCTACAGGGTGTTGAGGAAGTCGCGCCAGTGGCGCTCGGGGATGAACGCGCCGCGGTCGACGTTGTGCGGCAGCGTGCGGTCGTGGAAGAACGCAATCAGCCGATCCATCGCGCCCAGCGGGACGTCCTCGACGTACACACCGCCGTCCTCGTCGGTGTCCAGGGCGCGGCACTGCTCGGCCACGGTGATGACGCGGCCGGCGCCGCGCACTTTGATGTCGAGTGCTGTCTGCATAAGCGATTCCTACGGTTACGTCTGCAGCCCACGGAGGACTGCGATGTAGCGATTCCGCCCGTCCTGCAGGCGGACGACTCCGGCGCCGGCGCGCGCCTTCGGGTGCCGGTACCGGTCGAGTGTGAGATTCACGAAGTACCCACCGTCCCCGAGCACCGCGATGCCTTCCTGGGTTCCGATGAGCGCGACCTCGTCGCCCGGGGCGTCGCTGACGTGGTGCGACTCGGTGTAATCGAGCGTCCCCGGGATGACGCCGTAACCGGCCTTGCGGGTACGCGATGCCGCGGCGAAGTCCTCGCCGGACAGGTACTCGATGGACGCGTCAGTGCCGACGAACACACCGCCCTCCACCGGAGCCAGCAGCCGCACAGCGGCATCGAAGCGCAGGTTCATGCGGTGCGGGTCGAAGAGATCGGCGCGGTACGGCGGCGAGTAGAGGACGTACTCCCCCAGAGCGACCAGCATCCGGCCGTTGTGCTCGGCGAGCGCGGCGCCGGCCGGCGGCGGCTGCTTGAACTGCGTGTCGAGCCCGGCGCCCAGCAGCGTCGTGTCCCCGGTGTAGGTCGCCTGTGTCGCGCTGGGCGCCAGGGTCATGGCGAGGCTCAACTCTTCGCCGTTCGGCCGCGTCAGGTAGATGAGCTTGGCGTCGACGTCGCTGGGGACCTCGATGCTGCTGAACTCGATCCCGCCCTGGATCTCGCCGGTCTCGATGCTGGCGCCGGTACCGGACTCGAGGCCGTCGCGGAGGTAGGTCATCGCGTAGCGGTAGTGCCCGCGCGGAAGGAAGCCCGAGGCCACCGCGGCGAACGCCGGCTGCGCGGACGGCCCGGCGACGCCCCACGGACCGTTGACGCCGTGCTCGACGATCCCGTTCTGGACCGTGTCCGACCAGAAGATCCGCCCGTCCGCGGCGCCCCAGTAGGTGATCGCGTTCGCGATCCCGGTCGCGATCTCGGTGCTGGTGCCGTCCGCCGCCAGCCGGCGCAGGGCGTTGGCCTGGCGGAACAGCGCCACGTCGCGGTGCCGAAAGAGGCTGTCGGCGGCAACGCCGGTCAACTGCGTGATCCCGTCGCGCCGTTTCAGGCGCCTCGCGTCGGTCACGTCGACGTTGACCGCCGCGGCGAGGTCCTCCCCGCCGAGATGCTGCGGCGGCACGGTGTTCCGGATCCCGGCGAACTGGCTGTAGGTCGCCTTCACTCGATGTCGTCCGTGAATACCCGCGGGGCCTCGTCGTCCTCGGTGAACACGCGCGGCGCCTCGTCCGGGTATACGAACACCCGCGGGGCCTCGTCGTCGCTCACTACCGGGTAACCTCCTGGCTGACCGTGACCGGGCTGGTCGGAACGATCGCGGTCACGACACCCGCGCCGCTCACCATCTCGAGCGACCAGACCCCCCGGCGCCAGTCGAACGCCGCGGTTTCCGCTGCCGTCTGCGCGAGCGTGATCGTCTTGGCGCTGTTGTCGAGCACGATGCCGCCGTTCGCGGTGGTGAGCTCGAGCAGCGCCGTGGTGGCGACGACGGAGCTCCGGATCTGGGCGCGCGCCGTGAAATCGGTCAGGTCCACCGGCGCGTAGTAGGTGACGACACCGCCGCGGGTGTAGTCGCCGTAGCAGCTGGTGTTCAGGGACAGCAGCGCGAACGAGTTGGTGTCGACGCTGGTCGCCTTGCGGAACTCGTACGGATCGTTGACCTGCGGGTAGTCGGCCTGCGGGCGGGCCATGCCGACGACGTCGGAGATCAGCACCGGCCAGCCCTCGACGAGGCCGTGACCCGGCGCGGTCACGACCGCGGGCGCCGCATTCGTGATGCCGGAGATCGCCTTGTAGGTCGGGTCGCTCGCGCCCCAGCGCAGGACCTTGGCCAGGGTGGCGCCTTGCGTGATGACGAGCGGGATCTGGGCAGCGGTCATGCGAAGTACCCCGTGACGAGCTCACGCCCGCCCCAGTGGCGGTCCCACATCTCGCCGATCGCCGAGCGCGTCCCGAACTCATGGGTGAAGCGCGCTTCGTGCTTCTCGGCCTTCTGCGGATCGGCCTTGTCGACGTCGTCCACGCTGTAGGCCTGGAACTTGACCCAGTCCAGCAGCTTGAGGTGGTACTGGACCGGGATCTCGGGGACGTCCTTGTCGGCCGCCAGGTCGCAGAGCGGCAGGCGCTGCACGGTGAGGTTCAGTGTTTTCGAGGCCGTCAGCGCCGGCCAGGTCCGCAGCTTGAACGATTCGAGGTTCTTCACGATGGCGCGGATCTCAGGGCCGGCCGGGCTCGACTCCCAGTTCGGATCGGCCATATCGAGATCCATGCTCGTGCAGGGATAGATTGCGGCCTGGCTGTCCGGCTTCACCCGCATCACGGAGACGATCCGCGGGTCGAACGGTACCCACGGATCGCCGGCTGCCGCCGTCACGTAGCAGACCGTCTGATCGGATGAGTCGATCAGCAGACGCGCGCGCGCGCACGCCTCCCGCTCAGCCTCGTTCAGCCAGGTGAGGAAGTCGCGGTCGTCCCACAGGTAGGGCTCGACCGCGTCATCCACATCCCGGCGCCACTGCGCCCTGAGCTCGCGGACGTTCACTGGCCTTCGGACAGCACCTTGTCGAGCCAGTCGGCCCCGCGCGGATTACTGTCGCGCAGGATCGAGAACGGATACGCCAGCGCAGTCGTCGACACGAGCCGGTTATGCACCTGCGGATCATCGTTGCCGAGACCGGGCTGCACGAACGACTCCGGCTTGGCACGGGCCAGGCGCTCGACGAATTTCCGCTTCACGGTCTGTTTCTTGCCGCGGAAGATGAACTGGTTGCGGCCGTTGACGGCGACCTTGACCGGGTTTTCGGCGTTCTTGTCCGAGGACGGATGCACCACGATCTCGACCAGTTCCTCCATGAACGCAATCTCCTCGGCGTAAGCCATCGCCGCCGGGCCGTCCACGATCTGAATCTCATCGCGGTCGATCGCGGCATCGCCGTCGAGCACGATCTGCCCGTCGCGCGGCTGGCCGACCTCGCGGTCACCCGCGTCGAGCACGGCGTCCGAGCGGGCGAACACGTGCGGCGCCGGCATCGGCCCGGGGGCACTCGCCTGCGGCGTGTCGGCGGCCGGGGTCTCGGCAGACTGATCGGGGGTCTTGCTACCGCCTGCCGGCGGCGTGCGTCTGGTTCTGGCCATGGGTGGCCCTCCATGAAAAAAGGGCCCCGCAGGGCCCTTGGTGGGTGCGCGCCGGGCACAGGCCCGGCATCAGGGTGGTTATGCCGGGACGGCGGCGCTGAACGGCGTGATCACGACACCGGAGGCCTGCGCGACGCCGCGCACGGCCCAGACGCCAGTCGCGACGTCCTCGACCTCGACGTAGTCGCCCGGCGCCGCCAGGCCGGACGTGGTCCGGTTGAACGTCACCGTGTCGGACGTGGTCTCCGTCGCGAAGAACACCGTCGCGTCGGACGTGTCCGTGTCGATGATGCCGATGCTGCCCTGCATGATGTCGGTACCGACGACCTGCAGGACGTGCGCGTTCGACGTTGCCAGCACCGAAACCACGCAGCGGAAGCGCGCCCCGGTGCCGGTCGCCGCCGGCAAGGTGATTACCGAGCCGGTGGCCGTGTCGAACAGCACCGTCTTGCCGTCGTGCTCGGCCACCGTCAGCGACAGGGCCGAGCCCGCGGCCACCAGGCGCCCGGACACGTCGCAGGCCCGATTGATCTCGGTCGACGTGGCCGCGAGCGCGACACCGTCGAAGAGCTTCAGAATCGAGCCCGACTCGAAGGTCATCGTCGCGCCGGAGACCAGGTTCACGGCGCAGGACTTGGCGATCCGCAGGAACCGGGTAACGGCGAGGTCGACGATCTCTTTGAAACTGATATTGCCCATCGTTGAGCCCTCTTGAATGGATGCGTGACGAGAGCGGGCGGGCCCGGGGTGGACCCGCCCGCGCTACGACGATTACGACGTCAGCGGGTCCACCGGCGTCAGCATGGTGTCGTAGTAGGTGTCGGTGATCCCGGCCGCACCCAGATCGGTCGTGCCGCTGGTGAACGTTGTCGCCGCGGCGGTCTCGATCTTGATGTAGCCGAGCGCGCACTTGCCGTCGTCCGGCAGCGGCCAGTGCAGCACCTTGTTGCCGGCGGCCAGATCGGCCACCAGTTCCTCGTCGCCCTTCTTCAGGGAGACGTTGCCGCCGCTGTCGATCTGGACGCAGTACAGGCACTTGGTCAGTGCCGCCTGCGCTGCCAGCGCGTTCATCGCGATGTTGTCGGTATCGGCCTTGTGGTAGAGCAGGCCGTCGATCGCGAAATCGGTGCCGGCGCCGTTGGGCGCAGCCGTCTTGATGGTGGCCGCGTTGGAGCCCTCGGCGAGGCCCGCCTTGGAGAGGCAGCGGGTACCGCCGCGCTCGTAGTCTTGCGTCAGATTCATGAGAGTGATCTCCTTACTGGATCAGGATGGCGCCGCCCGGGCGCAATACCCGGGCGGCGTTCGCTCGGCCGTCAGGCTTACGCCGTCAGATCGGTCGTGGTGACCTCGCCGATGGCCATCCAGCCCTGATTGGTGATGACGGCGGTCTGCCAGAATGAGGCACCGATGTAGCCGCGCTGGCCCAGCGGGTCGTTCTTGTCCTTCTGCCCCGGCGGGATGTACGTCGGGTCGATGGAGTCGACGCCACGCAGCGCCACCTGGCCCCAGGCGTCCTCGCCGACCACGATGATCGGGTAGACGTCGGCCAGGGTGCCGGTCGTCGAGTAGTTCGTCGTCCCCGCGATCGCCGCGCCGATGTCCGGGTACGGACCGAGCTCCGGCGAGGTGATGACACGGAACCGCTCGACCGAGCCGAGCTCGTGCTCGTGCACCGGCTTCCGGTTGGCGTACTCGTGGACCTCCTTGAAGCCCGGCAGATCGCGGAAGTCCTGCTCGAGGTCGGAGTGACCGAACACGAGCCAGGCCGCTTCGACCGGCGTGGTGTTGAAGTCCGGCGTCGCCGCCAGGATGCTCGTGATGAGCCCCGCGTGATTCGCCCGCAGGTTGCGCGTCATCTGCCGGAGCAGGTTCAGCGTCACGATCTGGGACACCGTCGAACGCGAGCTACCGCCCGAGTAGTAGACGTTGGTGCCGGCCTTGAGCGTGCCGTAGCGGATCATCTCGCGGACGAGACCGAGCCGCTCACCGACCTGCTTCTTCATCTCCGCCGGGATGTCATCCTCGTGGAGATCGGCCGTCTTGTTGGTGAGGCTGTAGAGCGCACCGTACTCCTGCAGCGTCGCGGTGATATCCACGGCGCTCATCTGGTCGGCGGTCGGGGTGACGCCTTCCGAGAGGATGTGCTCCGCGGCCACGGCCGCCGGTCGGTTCGGTTCGGACGAGGTCGCGCCCCACGGCAGCCAACGGCGGAAGATGATGGACTCGCCCTTGTTCTTGGGCATCTTGCGCTGCTGACCGGTGATCCCCAGCACTTCGACGTGCATCGCGTGGGCCAGGATCTCACCCTTGAGGACGCCGATACGCTGCGTTTGCGTGTTGTACTGCTGAAGCATTGAAGGCTTCTCCTAGTAAGGGGTGAATGGTTACGCCGCCTGGCCACCCCGGACTCGCTGGAATCCGGCAGCCAAGGCTTCTTCCTCGGTGGGCTCGAGTGGTCCACCGCCCCCTTTCGCAGGTGAGGTTGCCGGCTCCGCGCCGGCGAGACGCTGTTCCTTGTCCTGCTGGACCTGCCGTCGCTCCGCCTCCCAGGCGTCGAACCGCTCGATGGCGGTGCGCACGTCGAAGGGGTTGAACGAGTTGGCAAGCCGGTCGGCTTCGGCCGGCGGCAGGGTGGTCAGGAACGTGGTGAAGGCATCCGACTGGACCTTGGTTTCCCAGTCCGGGACGTGCTCCTGCAGGTACTCGTTTGCGAACGCCTCGCTGGCCGCGGTGCGCGCCGCCTCGTCGTCGGTCGGGGTGACCGTCGGCTCGGCAGCCGGTGTGCCGGCGGGAGTACCGCCGTCGCCAGGGTCGTCGTCCGCGCCCGAGGGCGCAGGGGCAGTGGTGCTGCCGGCTTTGTCGGCAGGCGTCTCGCCCGGGAACACCCCGCCGAGATCACGGGCCAGAAGATCGGCAAGATCCTCGTACCCGTCCTCGCGCAGGTGCTTGAAGGTCTCCGCTGAGATCGCCGGCAGAGGACCGCCTTTCGCGGCCTTCTCGAGACGAGCATTCAGGTCACCGTAGCGGCCATTGAGCTTGCGGAGCTCGGTCTGGAACTGCTGATCCCGCTCGTCGATGAGGGAGCTGATGAACGCGCGCTGCTCGTCGGTGAAGGCTGGCGGGGCGGGTTCCGCGTCGCCACCTTTGCCGTCGGGTGCAGCCTGCGTGTCGGGGGCCACGGCCGCCGCCGTGTCGCCCTTGTCAGCCGGGTCATCGCTGTCGGGAGTGGTGTCCTGCTTGTCTGCCAGGATCTCAGCCGGGATGGCGTCGCCCTTGGTGACGTGGTTGAACCCCGCCGCCAGAGCCGCATCGTCATCGTCGGCTGCGTTCTCGTTGTGGTTCGGATCGTCGGTCGGCGTCGGCGCGTCGGCAGGGTCTGCGGGCGCGCCGGCTTTCGGATCGGTATCCGGGTCCATGATCTACCTCATTGCGATTGAGCCCGCGGGTGCGGGCCGGGGGAACAGAGGAGGCGCTAGTCGTCCTCTGAGATGACTGGGGCCGGACCTTTGTCCAGCGCCAGAAAAACCTTGATCGCGCGGATCTCGCCGCGTCGAAATGTCGTCTTGTCGTGGTCGCACGGCGCATCGTTGCGCGCGCGGAGCTCGTCGAGCCGGCCTTGCTGGTAGGCGACGAGCTTCTTCCACAGCGGGTGGTTGCGCTCTTCGGGCGTCAGTTCGAACGTCACAGCCCGCTACCCTTCTCTGCGGCGACGGCACTCTCGGCATTGAACAGCGCGTGGTCGCTGTTGATGTCGAGCACCTGCTTCTGCCGATCGGCGGCGCGATCGCGCGCGTTCTCGCGTGCCTCGTGCTCGCGCTGCGCGGCCTTGTCCTGCGCCTGGATGGCCGCGGCGGCGATCTTCGGATCGGTCGGCTGCGCATCTGCTTCCTCGGCCAGCTGCTCGCGGGACTTCTTGAAGAGCTCGGGGTCGTAGCGCCGGGAGCGCAGGAACTCTTCGGCAGCCTTCTGCGGGTCGATCCCGTAGGCGGGGTCCAGTGACAACTGCACGATGCCCACCATTTCCTGATTCTGCAGGTCGCGTTCGACCAGCGTGGACGAGCCGCGGGCGACGATCTCGTAGTCGCCCTTCTCCAACGGATCGGGCCCGTACTCCATCAGCCATTGGTAGTACCGCTCGACGTGCGGCACGGTGATGTCATCGTCGAAGGCCTTGGCCAGGCGGCGCAGCACGGACGAGCCGTTGTTGTTCAGGATCTGGGTCTGGCCGAGCGTATTCGGCTTCTGCTCGCCCAACTGGCCCTGCAAGATCATCGGCAGCCCGGTGGACTCTTCGGCCATGCGGAGCGCGAACTCGATGATATTCATGAGCTCCACCTGCCGGGTCTCGATGGAGTGGACGTGAAACGCCTTCTCCGCGTCGGTCATCTCGCCGCCAGGCTTCTTCCGCCACACCTTGCGGGGGACGACCTCGTAGACCCCGTCCACCGGCTCCAGTGCGTCGGTATCGATCACAATCTGCGGGCCGGCGGAGAGCGCGGCGTTGTCCATCATGTTCCGCACGGCGGCGGTCAGGATCCGCTGCGGGGTACGGATCTGCCTGCCCACCCCCAGCCCGGTCCACAGCCCCGGCCGGCGCTGCCAGCGGAACACGTCGTAGGTGAACGACCCGTCGTCGAGCGGCATGAACGCCGCCTTGACGATCCGGTGGTTGATCATCGTGATGATGGCGTGCGCGTACTCGGACTCGTAGCCGAAGTCGTCGAACTTGAGCCCCGCAGTATTCAGGCCGCAGCAGGCCAGGTCGTGCAGTTCGACAAGGCCCTGCATGTACCAGATTTCGTACTGCGTCTTTTCCGTGACGCGGGCGCGGTCCAGTTCCTGCTGTGGCGTCCAGTCCACTTCCGGGCGGATCGGGCCCTCGTCGAGACAGGCCTTGATCTGGGACCGGATGTACCCCTGCTCCCGCATGAGCTCGAGCATCCGGCCGACGCTGATGTCGTCGCGCTCGAACACGTGGCTGCCGTCGTGGATATCCTCCCCGCAGGCGCCGTCGGGGAAGAAGTTCCACGGATCGATGGAGCACGACACCGGTACCCGGGTGTGCGTGATCCGCTTCTTCGGTGGCCCGGCCTGGCCGAACACCCACTCCAGCCGGCGCTTCGTTTTCGGCGTCGGGCCTTTCAGGATCCCGGTGCCGAGCTTCGACGCGTACCAGATGACGTCGCGTGCCTCCGCGGCCCAGCGCCCCTCGGCCATCCAGTCCTCGATGCGGGTCCCGGCCTTCTTGGCGCGCTCCGCCGCCACCTTCTCGATCTCACGCAGGAGGTCCTCCTGGGTGAACATCATCTGCTCGCCGGTCTCTTCGTCGATGACCGGGACCATGAGCGCCTGCATGGTCTCCGGATCCAGATCCGGCAACGGCGTCGGCTCGATGCCCCACGCCTTGTCGTCGTTCGGCAGCAGCATGTCGCCGATCCGGGCGGCAGCCGCATCGACGTAGGGCCGGGTGATGTTGATCAGCGCGGTGCTGCGCACCTTCGGCTGCGGCTGCTTTGCGGAGCTCTGGATGGCCGAGCCGGACGCTACCGGTTTGACCTTGCGCCAGGTCGAGCGGTACTCGGCGCGGTTGGCATCGTCGACGCCGATGTAGGCTTCCTCGTCCTCGATCCACTCGTCCTCGATGCCAATCTGGGAGCGGGCGTTGATGGCTTCCTTGCGCTTGCGGGCGATCTCGAGGCCGAACGCGTTGAGCGCGTCGACCTGCGCCTGCTCTTCCGCCGACAGCTTCTCGTCGGGGCCGTGCTCGATGCGAGGGGACGCGATCGCGTTCATGTCGTGCGCTGCGGCCTCGGTTTGCCCTGGCGAGCACGCGCGATGAGGCCTACCGGGCGCTTACGTTTCGTGTCCATAGCGCGCCGCACAATCCCGATTCGGGGCGGTGCGTAGGCATAGGTCTGCATCATCAATACCCCATCGCTGGGTCGAGTGGTTGAAAGCCTGGGCCGCTCGGCGGCGGCGGGCGGTCGTCGTTCTGGACCTTGTCGATGCACATCGCGAGATGCCGGGTCGCGTCGGCGCCGTGCGAATACTCGTCGTGCAGTGGTTTCGCCGGCTCGCCGGTCGTGGTCGGTACGTTGCGGCGGTACCGCTTCCAGCATTCGATGAGACGCGCGGCGTTCTCGGCGTCCGTGTAGACCCGCGGGAACAGCATCCGGGTCTGCCGGATCCCGAACTCCGGGTCATGGCCGGGCACGATGCGCGGGTTGCGGCCCAGCGCGCGGAGGATTTGCTTCGGCGACTTCCCGCCGGCCGCCTTCGTCTTGGCTCGCCCGTCATGCGGTAGCCAGTCCTGCCCCCAGACGTAGCGGTGCTGGTTCAGCCAGGCGACGTCATCGCTGTACTTCGTGTACGACTCTTCGTAGTAGCCGATGATGGCCACTTCGCGCGCCGGCTTCTGGAACAGAATGATGGCGGTCGCGTCGTTGAACCCGAGGTCCCATACGGTGTGCACCGGCAGCATCGGGTCGTACGGAACCCGCGTGATCTGCCGTTTGGCCATCATCGCCATGACCTCCTTGGCGTAGATGGCGCCCGGGAGGATGAGTCGCGGCCGGCCTTCCCAGACGTGCTCGTACTCGTCCGGATCTGTCGCCTTCATGTGGCGACGCTCCTGGTCGAGCGTGTCGGTGAAGAACGGGTTGTCCCTGTAGCTGACCTCCACCACGATCGAGTCGGGCGGCGGCTCCTTGATCACGAACCGCTGGTAGGCCTCGTCGGTGTCGAGCTCTGGGTTGAACGACACCCAGATTTCGGCGCCTTCCTTGCGGATGGTCGGGGTCAGGATGTTCCATGACCGCTTCGTGATCTTGTTTGCTTCCTCGCACCAGGCGATATCAATGTCCTCGTAGGACTTGATCTTCTCCGGGTCTTGGTCCCGGAGGCCGGTGAAGATGAAGCGCGAGCCGTTCGTGCGGCTCGCAATGTACTTGTCGCGAACGGCGAACACGTCCGCGAGGCCCATCTGCTGTGCCTGGCTCGCAATGACCTGGTGCACAGACTCGGCAATCGTGGTCTGAATCTCGCGCGTGCACAGCACGCGGATCGAGTCCCGATCCGGGAAAAGCATCTTCGGATTCTGCGCCAGTAGTAGCAGGGCACGCGCGAAATTCCATGACTTCGCCCCGCCGCGTCCACCGTAGTAGACCTTGTACCGCGCTCTCTCGAAGAGCGGTTCAAACGCCTCCGGGATCTCGACGTTGATATCGATCTCCGTCAAGCGGCTGCTTCCTCGTCCTCCGGCTGTGGCCGCGCCGGAATGAACGTCACCGTAGCGTTCAACTTGACCTCGCCGGAGTGCTCCACGTCGACACGATCGGACAGGTAGCCGCCGATCTTGGCCAGCCCCATGTAGGCCTGCACCCGTGCCGAGTGCGACGACCCCAGGCCGATGTGCTGTGCTTCGGCGCGGAGGCCCTTAATGATCTCCGCCTGCGTCAGTTCGTGGCGCTCGGCCACGGCCGCACGCCGCTCAGCAATCGCCGCCTGGATGTGCGGGCGCTGCAAGAGCTCGTGCGCCATCTTGTTCGCGTTCTTCGCCTTGTAGCCGGCACGCCGCGCCGCCTCAGCGCCGTTGTTGCAGATCACGTACTCCACGATGAATACGCGCTGTTGCTCGGTCAGCTTCGGGGGTGAAGGCGGCTTTCGCGGCTTGCGCGGCGAGTCCTTACGCGGAGCGGCCTTGGCGGCTCCGCGACCTTTACCTGCCATGTCAGTGTCCCGTGTGTGGGCCTCAGTCCGGTTTGACCTCGAGCGGCAGCTTGGCGGTCAGCCGCTGCGCCGGGCTCGAGTCGGTGTCGACGGTGATCAAGATCTCGTACGACCGCCCCGCAGTGCCGCCCTCGACGCTGAACTGAACCGCCTTACCAATGGCGACGGAGCGGCCCAGGATGGTCAGCACCGCGGTGCTGACGACCTTGTTCGAGAGCGTCAAATCGCTGGTGCCGACCTCGACCACGGTCGGCGTGCCGGTGAGGACCTCGCCGGTGTCCAGCTTGCCGGTGAAGTCGCACGCGGCGTTCTTGATCTCCGACGCCGTTTTCGACTGCTGCTGCGGTGCGGTCGACGCGGTCATTACCGCGGGACGACCCTGCGGACCTTGCGGTAGAGATCCACCGCCTCGCGGCGCACCGCCTTGGCGTACTTCTGCTCGCCGGCGTCGGTGCCGTCGCGCAGCTGGGAGTGCCGGCCCGGCCGGTGGTGGCGCCAGCCCCAGCGTTCCTTGTAGCCGTCACTGCCGCGGATGATGCGCTCGATGCACTTGTCCGGGTCGCGGTCGAGATCGGCAGCGGCCAGGGCGATGTCGAAGTCCATCTTGATGAAGTTGTGGGCGACCTCGAGTTGGTAGTGGTCGAGTGGCGCCTCGGCGGCGATCTCGAGCGCCTCGCGGACGACCGGCATCACGCGCTCGTAGGCGAGATCGGCGTCGATGTAGAAGCGGTGCGCCCGCTCGTCGTCCTGCGTGATCCATTCGGGAAGCGGCATAGCTCTCTCCTTACGCGGCGCGGTAGAAGCCGGCGGTGTCGAACTCGACGGTCAGATCCGAGCCGTCCGTGGTGAAGGCGAAGTCGTGGTGGGTCAGCGGGATCCGGCCGGAGTCGGCCGCGCTTTCCTCGTAGGCCACGACGATCTTGGTCAGCGTGTTGTTGGACGCGCCGCCAGCGGACGACCAGGTCTGATCGGCAAGGTCGACGTCGACACGGTCGTTGGTGTCGTCGACCGTGATGGAGCCGGTCAGGCTGGTTTTCCGGGCGTAGTTGGTAAAGTCAGCCTCGGTGGTGCCGCCTTCGGCGAGCATCAGAGCGACCGTGTCGCGGTCGACCAGCGTCGCCTCCGACTCGTTCGCCTTGAGCGCCATGACGATCCCGTTGCCACCGCCGTCGCGGAACTTCTCCGCGACCGCGCCCTTCGCGATGTTGAAAACGCCGTCGGACATGGATGTGTCTCCTGTTACTCGCCGCCGTCGACGGCGTACTCGATCTCTGCGTTGGCCTCGGAGAAGTGCAGCCGGGCCACGTGGACGCGGTAGCCCATCTCCGCCCCGGTGGGCGCGAAGTGCAGCCGTTCGACGTCCAGCCGGTAGTGCGCGCGTGCCACGGTAGTCACGTACTCGAGGTCCACGGCCGTTGGCACCAGCACCGGGACGACCAGCGCCAGCGCACGCTCGACCTCTTCGGCGAGGCCGACCTGGCCGACCTTCGCGGCGCTGACCGGCTGCGCGGCGCTGGTCTCCGTGGCCAGGCCCAGCGCGCCGGCGATGGCCCGCGTGACGCCTCGTGCCGTGTCGGTTTCGAGCACGAGGCCCACCGTAGCGACGCGGGCCGCGGTAACCCCGAGCGCGGCATCACTCTCCTGCGCCAGCGCCAGCGCCAGCGCCTTCGCCGCGACCACGCCTCGGGCAGTGTCGGTCTCGTCGGCGCGCCCCACGGCCGCCGCCTTCC
Organism: Gammaproteobacteria bacterium; assembly: GCA_041984235.1. Lineage (GTDB taxonomy): Bacteria > Pseudomonadota > Gammaproteobacteria > JBHIYN01. Next base: position 220,130 of record JBHIYN010000009.1, on the reverse strand, counting down.
GCGCCGCCACCGCGGGCGCCGTGTCGGTCTCGGCCGCCGTCCCCATCAGGACGACGCGACTCGCGGTGACCGGCTGCGCCGCGTCTGTCTCGCCGGCCTGGCCGACGCTGACGGTCCGCGCCGCGCCGGTGCTGAACGCGCTGTCCGCCTCGAGCGCGAGGCTCACGACGCCGATCCGCGCCAGGATGACGGAATGCGCCGTCTCTACCGTGCTCGCGATCCCGACCTGCACCGCGCGCGCCGCGGCCACAGGCTGCGCGGCATCCGTCTCCGCGGCGCGCCCCACCGGGACCGCCCGGCTCGCGGTGACGGCCTGCGCGGCTTGGGTTTCTTCCGCCAGCCCGACGAGTGCCGCACGTGCCGCGGTCACCGCGCGCGCGGTGTCGGCTTCTTCCGCCAGACCGACCGGCAGCGTGCGCACCCCGGTAACCGGCTGCGCCGCATTGGCTTCTTCGGCCAACCCGACCGGAACCGCGCGGTTCGCGGTCACCGCGTGCGCGGTGTTGGTTTCAGTGGCGAGGCCAATCTCCCCGACGATGGCCGCTGACGGCCGCACGGCGAGGGTCGCGCGCATCCCCGCTTGGGAACTGGCCAGCGTGAAATTACCGGGCGTTTCCGAGCTCGCCTCGAGCTCGCGCCGCGCTGTCGCGACACGGCCGCTGTCGCCGCTGCCGGCGCCGCAGGGCGTGTCCGTGCCGCCGCTGTACCCGCTCGGGTAGGCGCTGGTCGCGACATCGTCATCGCCCGACGTGCAGATCGCAACCCACAGGTTCTGCGCGCTACCCCAGGACGGCGCCAGGGTCGGCGGCGTTGGGTTGGTCCCACTCGGGTAGATGCCGGTCGATATCTCGACCCCCGCCAGATCGCCATACCACCCGGTGACGCGATACGCCTGCGCCGCCCCCGCGGCCGCGGCGCTGGTCACGCAGTTTACGGTGGTCGAGCCCTCCGATCCGGAGGCAATCTTGGCGAAAACCGCATTGTCGACCGGGAGCGGGCCGCCCACGTCTGCGATCTTCGTCCACCCACTCGGGGTGGTCCACGTGATCGCCCCATCGACGCAGATGATGATGACCAGCAGATCACCGGCATCCACCGTCGCCGGCATCGCGACGTTGTGCGTCGTCGTGTCGCTGGCGAACGACGTTTCGGTGATTGACGCGACGGCTGGGAACGCCATTTCACTCCCCCGGTCGCCCCAACGGCAGCCGCATCAATGGACTCGGTAGTGCGCTCTACCCTCCGGGGCGGCGAAATGCGCCCGCGACTCCGGCACCCTGAACTGCAGGCCCTCGGATGTCGGCACGACGACCGGGCCGGCGATGCTGATCTCGAAGGCCGTGTCCGTCTCCGTGGCGAGCCCGACCTGCGCGGCGCGCGAGACCGTGACCGAGAACACGGCGTCCGCCTCGAGCGCGAGCCCGAGGACTCCGGCGCGGCTGTGGCCGACGGCCGGCGCCGAGTCGGTCTCCGTCGCCTGGCCGACCGGGACGCCGCGCACGGCGATGACGGCCTGGGCGGTGTCCGTCTCCTGCGCCAGTGCGACAGCGACCGCGCGCGCGGCGGCCACGGCGAAGGCCTCGTCCGACTCGACGGCAAGCCCGATGGCCTGACCGCTCGCCGCAGTGACTGCGGGCGCCGTGTCGGTCTCGAGCGAGAGCCCTACTGCGGCGGTCTTGGCTGCGGTCACCGCCGGCGCTGTGTCTGTTTCCGAGGCCAGGCCCGCAGCGGCTACCTTCGCACCGGCGACCGCCTGCGCAGTCTCGACGGTGGACGCGACCCCGATGGCGGCGGCTTTCAGCCCCATGACGGAGAACGCGGCCTGCGTCTCCGTGGCCAGGCCGGCCGCCGCCACCTTGAGCGCACTGACGGCGAAAGCCGAGTCCGTTTCCGAGGCCAGCCCGACAATGACCGTCTTGGCTGCGGCGAGTGCTTGGGCGACGTCCGTCTCCGTCGCGAGCCCCGCGGCCGCCTGCTTCGCGCCGGACACGCTGAACGCGGAGTCGGTCTCGGACGCCAGTCCCAGCACTGAAGGCGCGCCCGCCCCGGACGGAACGAACACGACAGGAGGCGCCCGAAACAGGCGCATCGGGTTGCGCATTACGCGCAGCATCACCGACTCGTCGGGGATGTGATACTGCGAGTAAAACACCGCGGCGAGCGGAGCATCGCCGTTCGGGTTGAAGCCTACCGAGGTCCCAGTGGCACCCATGCCGAGATCGACGTACGTGTAGGTCTGCTCTTCGCGAAACCTGCCGTCGAGGTCATAGAGCCGGATTGACTTGTGCGATCCATATTCGTGCTGCGCCCAGAGCCATTTCCATGTCGACGTGTCCCAAGTCGAGAAGGTGCGCCAGTCGTCCGACCAGCCGCCGCCGCCAGAGCCGACGAGGAACTGGATACGTCCAGCGTTGCCCGAATAGTTGAGAAGGATGCGGACCAGGCGGGATCCCGACGCTTCCGTATTGCACTGAACCGGCATCGCGTTCGACGTCGACACCGGCTTGAACAGCATCAACATCGACCACTTCGGTCCCGTTACCGCCTTGGAGAAGGTGAACAGGCGGTTTTCTTCGTCGCGCGAGGCATCCTGCGCGACGTACCTCATCCCCCACGTGTCACCAATGCCGACGCGCTTCGCGTTGGTCGGCCAACTTGGATTGATGATGCTCCGGTCAGATCGGCCCGCGAAAATCAGGGAGAACTCGCGCAGGTCATCGTTACAGACATCGGGGCGAGCCTGCGCGGGGGAAAGACTGTGAAGGAGCTCGATCGACCGGGCTTGCCGGCCCGCGAGCATTACTGCGACTCCTTGACCACCGGGTCGAGAACGATGTTCATCTCCACGTCGTCGGGCGTCGACGGCCCAAGGGTCAGCCCCGACTTGTTGCGGACGATGAGCGATCCGTAACGATGCGGCGGCGTCAGCCAGCCCACGTGGCCGATCTGCACGCCCGCGTCCGCGGTGACCACGAACGACCCGATGTAGATCAGTTGCTCGGATGCCTCCAGTGCGTCTGCTGCCGCCGCTCCGTAACCGTTGTAGGTCGCGTCACTGCCGCTCGCGCCGCCCATGTTGCCGGTTCCCGCGGTGGTGACACCGCTGGCGTTCCAGAAGCAGTAGATCCGCTCGCCCGCAGTAGGCGCGGACGGAAACTCGAAACACGCACGGCACTCGTAGAGGTCGGCGAAGTTGGCGCCGAGGTCGACCTTAACGGACTGCCGCCAGGATGTGTCCGTGATACCGGACAGGGACAGTTGTCCGTCCGTCGGGGTGCCGATCTCGATGACGTTGGCCGCCGCAGGCCCGAAATCTCCAGCGTGGTCCGCGAAGGAAATCTGAGGCGGCGTGCCGTCCTGAGCGTTGACGAGGAGCTTTGCCACCATCGCGCTAGGCCCTCAGCTCAGACAGGATGGTGGTGCGGCTCGCGTCGTCCACGGTGTCGTTGGAGCCGCCCGCCTGCAGCCAGTTGGATCGCGTCGGAAGCAGCGCCAAGGCGAGCATGTCCGCCTGAGCTTCGGCAGGCATAACCCCGGCCGCGACGACCAGCGGGAGCAGCGCGCGATTGCTGGCTTTCGTCATGTCGTAACCAGCACCGCGGTCGGCCACGCTGATGACCTCCCGCGCGATGGCGCGCTTCTTGTAGGTGCCGGTGACGACCGTGGCGTTGTCCCAGGCCACGCTCGCCAGCGCGCGCACGTCGTGCGCCATGATGACCGTGCGGAACTCGCCATCGGTCAGCGCGCGATACTCGGCCGGGCCGTCCTCGTGGGTCCACGCCACCAGCGTGTTGATGTCCTCGATCTGCCAATCCGGGCGATTCGCGTCGAGATAGGTAGTGTTCAACATCCCTTACTCGAAATACTGCACGTTCAGTTTCGCGGCCGAGGCCGTCTCGATGAACTTCGCGGCCTGGATGAGCGCGCGCCCGGATACCTCGAGCGTGGCGCCGGCGGCGATCACCAGCCCGACGGACGCCGTCGGATCGGTGCCGTCGAAGCGCACCCGGACCGGCTGCGTCTCGGGCTGGAACCATGCCCGGTTGGCCCAGGCCGGAACCGCGGCCAGCGCGGCGGCCGAGCTCACATCCGCAACCTGCTCGTAGGCGGCGCCGCTGCCGATCCCGAGCGCGCCATCGACGACGTGCAGCGCGTTGTTCGTGGCGTGGATCGGCACGATCTTGTGCGTCGCATCCGGGTCGTACGCCCACGACACGAGTTTCTGCGCCATGTGCCTGATAAGGTCCGGGACCGTGCTCGCCATCGGGATTGCCTCGCGTCAGTAGGACGGGCAGCTGGCCCAGGCGTCCGCCGTGGTGCCGCCCTGTTGGACGTAGTTGTGCGCTGCCTCAATCGCCTTGAGCGCGTCCTGTCGCCGCTGGGCCGTCGCGAGCTCGCGCCACCGCGCCCAGTGCGCCTCGCGCTCGGACTCCGGCAGCCGGTTGGCGCCGTCGACGAACGTCGCCCAGGCCTAGCAGTTCGGCTCGAACTGCGCGCCCTCGGCGGTGACGAGCGTGCCGATCAGCAGCGCGGCCACCGCGCAGGCGATGATCAGGCGGGCGATGGTCTCCACTACGACAGCCAGCCTCTTCGAACGGCGACGCGGCAGTAGTCCGCGTAGGCCTGCAGCCACGCCTCGGGGGTGTTGCGGCTGTCGTCGCGGTCGGCGTAGTGCTCATGCCAGTACCCGGCCAGGCCGTGCATGTCGTCCAGCGACGGCAGCGGCGCCTCGACGCGCCAGTACAGCAGCCGGCAGATCGCCGCCGCGTAGGCCGGATTGACCACCAGGTAGTCCGCCGGCGGAACCGTCCAGCGCCGCGGCACCATCGCCATCAGCCAGCCCGCCGTTTCGGGCCGCAGGCGCAGCAGATCCGCGTAGGTCTCTTCCCAGAACGCCTCGTGCGCGGCGGCCGTGATCCCGAACCACGACAGGCCTTCACCGCGCGGCGCGTGCAGCCAGCGGAAGCCCTCGGACTCGTGCGCAGCGGTGCCCAGGAGCAGGCGGCGCGCGGCCGGTGAGTCGAGGCCGATCCCCAGCAGGGTCGGCGTGATGATGGATTCGAGGATCTGGCGGACGTCGATCATGGCCTACTCCATGCGTTCAGCGGGGTACGGGATCAGCGGTTACAGCGGGCACAGCGCGGCCAGTTGCCCTCGCCGTACAGGGTGCGGACGGGCGCGACCATGCCGCAGCGCGCCTCCGCGACCGATTCGAGCTCGGTGCGCTCGAAGTAGTGGGCCTTCTTGCCGGTGCTGAAAATGGCCAGGGCCCACCCGCGGCGGAACTGCACGATCCGCCCGCCGCCACAGATGATCCCGGCGGGGTCGATGCCGAGCGTGGCGCCCAGCTGCTCGGGGGTTACGCCAGGCAACTCGTGCTGACTCATCGCTGCGACACTCCGCCATCAATCAGCATCCTCGCCTCCCGCGAAACCGAGGCAGGTCGTGTGGTAGTCCTCGAGAAGGCCGACGGCGTCGAGCAGCTCGAGGAAAGCGTCGTAGGTCAGGCAGTAGTCGCCCTGGGCGCGCCACTCCGGGCGCACGGCGCCGATGGGCTCGAGGAGCTCGGCCGGGACCGTGCGCGGCGTGGCGACGGGAACGTCGATGGTCTCGGCGCGCGTGACCACGGTCGGCGCGATGGGGTCGGGCTTCGTCGGGCCGCAGCCGGCGAGCGCGACCAGAGCCAGCAGCATCACTCGCCTTGCCACAGCCAGCCCTCCCCGCGCGCGCGCCACAGCGCGTTCGCCTGGTCGACGGTGAGCGGCGCCTCCCGCCGGCGCAACTCGGCATCCTCGGCGCTGCGCTCCCTCCGGCGCACGGTGACGGCGTCCCGAGCGGCCGCCAGTGCGTCGTCGAGCTCGCGCGTGCGGCGCGCCAGGTCGCCGGTGAGCGTGTTGCACTGCCGGAGCGCCTGCATGTTCGTCTCGTTCGTTCGGGCACACTCGGTGACCGCCTGCTGGCCCTGCCGGACCTCGTCCTGCAGCCCGCCGACGCGCGCGGCGAGTTGCTCGTTGAGCGCCTTGGCGTCGCCGGCTTCGTCCCACCACCACCAGGCAGCGAGGAGCGCGACGATGGCAAGTGCGCCGCGAAGGCCGATGGCGTGTAGTATCGCGGTCACGACGAGTTCCCGCTGCCTCCCGACTGCATGACGCTGTCGAGGCGCCGATGCGCGGCGTCCGCGGTCGATTTGGCGTCACCGATCCGCTCGGTCAAATGCGACCCCGTTTGAGTGATGTGCGCAGTGATCCGGGTCTCCATCTGTGTCAGGTCGTCCTTCTTGACGACGTCCTTCTCGATGGCATCGAGGCGCTCGTCGTGGCGGTCGATGCGCGCTACCTGACGCTTTCCGGCCCACGCTGCCAAGGCGGCCAGGGATCCAGCCACCCACCCGGCGACCTTCCCCCACTCGATATCGAGCTCAATCGACATAGCACGAAACCCCTGCGCCCCATGACACGTACGTCGGCTGATGCTGGTTCAAGATCCGGTCCGGGTAGCTGAGATTCTCCCGGCAGTGCACCGCCGCGCGCCGGGCCCGGCCGCACTGCGCGTCGACGCAGCGATGGTCAAGCGGATCGCTGGCCAGCCTGGATTCGGCTCGAATGTGCCCGCCCCCGCCGTTGTATTTGCGCAACGTCAGCCAGAAGCGATCGCAGGCCGTGTGCCCTTTCGTTCGGACGTACAGCCAACGGTCGTAGCGGACCATCGCGCGCAGCGCCCACCGCGGGGAGTACGGCTGCACGTCGGCCAGGTCGTTCGGGTAGAGCTCGCCCATCCAGCGGGCCGTCGCCGGCATGAACTGCGCGAGGCCCTGCGCGCCGACCGGGGAGCGCGCGTCGGCGCGCCAGGCGCTCTCCTGGTGGATCTGCGCCGCGAACACCGGCACCGGCGCGTCGAGCCCCCACACCGCCCGGGCCTCCCGCGTCAGGTCACGCTGGTAGGCGAGCGCGGCGCGCGGCGGCTCGGCGTACACCGGATGGCAGCCGGCGATCAGAACCGCGCAGATCAGTACGGATCTGATCACGGCTGCTCGCCTACACCGCCAGCGCCGCGGCGATGACCGTCGCCCCGATGATGATGGCGCGGCGGATCATGGCGACCCCCGCGGCGCGGTAGAGCGCGTATGCCTCACCAGGCTCGGCTTCCGCACGCTCCAGCAACTCGTGCGGCCGGCCGTACGGAAACACGTTGCGGTCGACCCAGTACCCGAGGTAGGCGGCGCCCGAGATCAGCAGCGCCTTCCACGCCGCCACTTCCAGTTGCTGCGGTGCGATGAAGTAGACCACCGCCACCAGCACCACGGTCAGCGCCAGCCAGGGGTACATGCGGAGCTTGTCGATCATGGGTCAGTCCTCGTTACGGGGAAAAACCGGGCCACCCGAGGGCGGCCCGGCACGCTGGCGACGGGTTTCCCCGTCTGCTCCACCCACGGAGGCTCAGGCGATCTGGTCGAGTCTGTTGGCCAGCATCATCAGGCGCGCCGCCGCGTTCTCGATGGTGTCGAGCTGATCGTCGAGCTGACCGAGCGCGCCACCGTGGCGCCGCACGCGCGGCTCGTTCGAATCACCGGCGTTGCTGGTGTCGCCATCGAAAGGGACCGCGGTTGCGCCCAGCGCGTTTTCCGCCAGTCCCTCGAGGTGACTCTCGACCTGGCCGAGCTGGTCGGCGATGCGTGCGGCGCGTTGGTTCATGTGTCCGGCGACGGTTTCGGGTCGCTCGCGTAGTGTTTGCCCGGCGTGCTGCAGGGAACCGTTGCTGTGGCCAGAGTTCATGGCTATCTCCTTGGGTGGAAAAGAAAAGGCCCGCATTGCGCGGGCCTGAGAAGGGGGAAGGCATATACGAAAAAGCCCCGCTCAGGGCGGGGCTTTCGTGGCTTGACCGACAGCGCCGGCCAAGAGTACGGGAAAAATCGTAGTGAAAGTCTAAGTCCGGCGCAAGTCCGGTATCGTCATGACCGCTGCCGGCCGCGCTCCCACCGCGCCAATTGCAGCTTGATAGCCTTCACCCAGCCCTTGAACGTCGAGTAGCCGACGTTCATCTCGAACGCGTTCTCTTCCTGGGTCAGGTTCCGTGTGTTGACCCAGTTGCGGTGCATCACGCGGCGCAACCGCTTCGGCAGCGAATTGAAGAACGCCTCGGTGTCCTCTTCCTCGGGGAAGTCCCGGTCCCGCACATACCCGGTCCCGTGGATCATGGACGCGAACGGCAATTGTCCGGTGGTCGACGGCAGGGCCGACAGCGTCCGCTGGAACCGGTCGACGAGCTCGGTGTAATAGCGGCAATCGTCCTCTCGCCCGTCCTTTCTCGCGTCTTTCAGGCGCATTTTCGCCTCGCGCAGCCTGAGTTTCAGCGACTCCCGCACCCGCGCCGCGGACTCCAGCCCGTAGCGGGTTTTCTCATCCCCCCGGACAATCGCGGAACCCTCCCCCGCCATCGCCCCCAGCGAGCTCTTGTAGCCGCCGGTCGGCGGGCGCACGGCCTGGCGCCGCCAGCGTGCCCAGCGATCGAGCCGGTCGTCGATCTCGCGGAGCGGATCGGTCTCGACCCTGGGCACGCGGCGGGTCATGCAGGGGGTTGGTCTATCTGCGCGTTGCCGTGGCTGACCCGGAGGCGCTCCGCCCGCCGGATGTATTCCTCCGCGACGTCGATGATGTTGTCGTCCTCGATGCGCTCGCGGATGACCTCCGTGGCCAGGTCGAACAGCGGCTCCCGGAACTCCGCGTGATCCGGCACGTTCCAGTGCGACAGCATCAGGTCCAGCGGGCCCATCGGGAACCGGACCGTGACGCCGTGCTTCTCGTGGTACTCGGTCCAGAGATGGAGCTCGTAGTGCCACATGAAGAGGCTGATCAGCAGCCCGTGGGTCGACGCCTGCACCGCCTCGGCGGTGGTGGCCTGGGCCGCGAGCTCCGCCTCGGCCACCGTGCGGTAGCCGCTTTCGAAGGCTTCGGCCGGGCTCCACGACTCGAAACCGTCGTCGTAGCGGACCCAGTAGCCGCCATCCGGGGTTTTCACCGTGGCCGGTACCCGCTTGCACCAGGCCGCGTCGACGGTCATCGGCGGGAACGGGATGACGGCGCCGGGGACCTGCTCGAAGTAGAGCGTGGCGCCCTCGACTTCGCCCTCGGCGTTCTCGATCAGGGCATGGCGCTCGATCTTGAGCGCGTGGACCCGCTTGTGGGACTGGAACAGCGGCAGGTGGGGGTGCGTCCGGGTGTCCGGGATCTCAGGGAACGACTCGGCGCCGTTGTTGCGGTTCGGGGATTGCTCGTCCATAGGACTCTCCTGTGTCGTGGGTGGTTGGGCCCGCACCGCGGCGAGCCCATGAAGGTCGAGGGCGCCGCCCTCAAGGAAGGCGTGGTCGTACCCCGCGTCGCGGAGCTTCGATGCGATTTCGTCGTAGGCGCCGGGGGATAGCTCCAGGTGCACGAAGGTGTAGGTCATGGCGGATTACGCGGTCAGGAAGGTCGAGTCCTTGTGGAACAGCGTCCCGCAGGCCGGACACCAAACGGCGTCGACGGAGCAGAGGTCATATCGCCGAACCTCGAGCACAGGCGCCTCAATGATGGTGACGCACGGCTGCCCGCCGTAGCCGTGCGCGCTCCGAACCATCTTCACCATCCCGCAGTGGATGCAGGTGTCGCTTTTCCGAATAAGCGTCATAGAACCTTCGCCTCCTTGTTGCGCCACAGCATCAGCCACACCGGATCGCTGACGTTCGCCGGGAACGCGATAACGCTGTCCTCGGGGAACCGCCAGCACGCGCCGGGGTGCAGCTGGCTCCACCGATCGACCGTGAGGCGCGGCAGGTCGATGTAGGCCAGGCCGTACAGCCATTCGAACGTGGTCTCGAAGCCGCGGCGCCAGTACCGCTGCCGCTCGTGCCGCTCGAGCCGGCGGCCGTCGTCAATCTCGTAGTGGCAGCCCGCGGTCCCGACGGCGACCGTGCACGCCGCGGCCACGAAGCAGTCGTGTGCCTTGAGGCTGCCGCCCTTGCCGTGGACCTGCTGGTTGCTGTGCGCCGGCACCGCGGGCCGGCCGATACAGCCCTCCGGCAGGGTGATCGTGCAGGGCAGGCTGTGCACCGCATCCAGCAGCGGTCGACTGCGGTACGGGCGCTCCTTCTGTAGCACTGCGTTCACCGCCGCCCCCGCTTGTCCTCGCGGACCCGGTTCCCGTTGGCACGCGCCTCTTCCACGAAATGCCGCACCGTGTTCGCCGGCACGCCCGTGATCTCGGCGATGATCGTGGCCGGCTCGCCCTCGTTCCACAGCGTCACGCACCAGCGCCGCGTGGCGGCAGAGTGCTTTTGCCGCGGCTTTGGCGGCGCCGACTTCGGCGTCCCGGCGTGAACTTGCGCGAAGCGCGCGAACTGCGCGGCGTGGCGCGCCAGCGGGGGGATCTCATTCATGCTCGTACCCTCTCTGTGGGGCGGCGCCGGAATGACCCGACCCGCGGCGCTGCGCCTCCGCGCGCAGGTCCTCGAGCAGGTCGTCGGCGGCCGCTGGGCCGTGTTCCGCGCGCACCTGGCCCAGGTACGCGCGCCGGGCTTCCTTGTTCGGCAGGGCCAGCGCCGCCTTCAACCGGCGTTCCCGCGGCGTCCGGGGCACCGACACACGCTCCGCGGCCAGGCGCTCACGCTCGGCCGGGTCGTTCAGGTCGTAGACCCCGCTCACAGCGCCAGCACCGGCTGCAGGTTCCGCATCCGCCGCTCCGACATGGCGATGTACTCGGGGTTGAGCTCGACACCGATGTAGCGCCGGCTGTGCTCGAGCGCGACCTTCCCGGTCGTACCGGAGCCGTGGAACGGGTCGAGTACCGTGTCGCCCTCGCGCGAGCCGGCCAGGATGCAGGGGCGGATGAGATCCGGGGGGAACGTGGCGCCGGCGATCTCCGCCGGCCCGCTGCCGCGCCTGCTCACGTCGCCCGGTCTCAGTGCTGGACGTTCTCGCCGAGTTCCGGCTGATCCGGATCCGGTACGGTCGGGTCGAAGGCATCCAGCTGCTCGCCGGACTCGAAGCCGAACGCATTGGCCAGCTGCCGCCGGCTGGCCTCGTACTTCTGCCGTTCCTCGTCGGACTTGGCCTTCAATTTCGTCATGTCCTTGAACGCCTTCCGGTCGAAACCCAGCGCCTCGACCTCGTCGTAGATGGCCTTGATCTGCGCGTTCAGCGATTTCCGCTGGAGTTCGAGCGCCGCGGCCGCTTCTGCCTGGTCGCGCGCGGCCTTGTACAAAGCCTCCGTTTTCTTCCGCTGCGCCTCGAGATCGACGACGTTGCTGGACTCCGACGCAGCCCGCTGTCGGCGATCGGTCTGTTTCTCGTTTTCCTTCGCTGCTTCCATTGGCTTATGCCTCCACGACTTCGATGGTGATGCCGAAAAGCGCCTGTGCCAGCTTCCGGCGGATGGTGGAGTCACGCGACGCGTGCGCGCGCGACCCCTTGAACTCCTGCACGACGGTCCAGCCCTTCTCCTGGTAGCTCCAGTCCGCGGTGTAGCGACAGACCTTGATGCCGTTCACGACGCAGTCGAAGCGGGGATGCAGTTGAAGGTTTGCGATCTCGCCGGCCATCATCCGCATGTGACGGTGACGGTAGGCCTTGAACTCGCCGGTGCTGGGGAAATATTCGGCCTTGCTGCCGCAGTTCGAGCAGACCTTGGATCCGCACGTGTCGAGACTGCACTGCAGGCAGTACCACACCGGCTTGCGCCGGCGGAGCGCGTCCAGGCGGCTCGTGAACTGGTTGGCGCGCTGCGGGTAGCTCACGCCGCCGCCCTCAGCTGCTCGCCTGGCGACGGGATGTAGCACTCGATCACGATGGCTGCCCAGCGCAGCACGATGTCGAGGAACTCCCGCATGTGCGCCTGGTTCAGGATCTCGAACTGCCTCAAGTCGGCGTAGTCCTCGGCCACGCGGTAGCCGGCGGTGTCCGCGAACCCCCACAACAGGATCTCGTGCATCTCCTGCTCTTCGTAGCCGGTGTAATCGCAAAGCGCGGGCAGCACGACCCCGCGGTAGTAGCCGCGCTGGCGCCGCGTCACCGGCTCGGCGTACGGGATCAACCGCAGTCGGGGTGGGCGCAGTGGATCGATCGGCATCCGCTCAAGCGCCGCGATCACTTTCGCTTTCTCCGTCTCGTCCCACAGCGTCACGCTCGTGCTCATCGAACATTCAGCGACCTGGGTAGCAGACGCGGCAGACGCGCGGCTTGCACAGACCGCGGTCGACGTTGCACTCGCGCAGATCGGCCGTCGTGCCGCAGGCGAGCGGCACGGTCAGGTCCTCGCAGATCGCCGGTGGGAACGGTGCGACGGCCCGGTGACGGGTCCATGTGAACCCGCCCGGAGAGATCACGAGCACGCGGTGGCGCAGCTCCTCGAGCGCGGCTTCCTGCGCCTCCAATTTCCGGGCCTGCTCGATGGACGCGCGCACAGTGGCGGCGTCGGGCGTTACGCCGCCGCGGCGCTGGTTCGGGCTGAACTTCGGCGCGCGCACGGTTATGCCGCCCGCTGACGACGCAATTCGAAGAAGCCCTCGAGCTCGGGCTCCTGGTCCATCAGCATCCGCGCGTAGAAGGCGCGGTAGTTGTTGTTCAACTTGAAGTCATCGCCTTCGGTCGTGAGCCCGTAGGACCACCGCAGCACTTCGAACAGGCAGCCGATCCCGGGACGGAACCCTTTCCGCTTCGCCCGTAACGCTCGGGTTCGAAGCGCCTCGTAGACGTGAGGGTTCTTCGCGTGGAACTGCTGGAATTGCTGCTCGAGCGCAGGCCGGAAGAAGTCGCACTGCGACGGCGCGCTCATCCGCCGTAGCCCAGGGCACGCAGCGCAGTGCCGAGCGTGCGCGTGATCAACCCCGCCGGCGCTGTCCCGCCCTCGAAGGTCATCTCGGCGAGGCGCGCATCGCCGATCAGAACCGGCGGATCGGGTTCGTAACTGGCCGGCAGATCGCGCTCCGCCCGACCGACCAGACGGGCCGGATACGGCGCCCGGTCCATGCGGAGGTACCCGCGGTACCGCTTCTCGAACTCGGCGCTGCGGTAGGGGAGCTCATCGACGGCCCACTCCCCCGCTTTCACCCAGCCGCCCATGTCGGACAGCGCGGCGTGTATCCGCCAGTCGTCGAACACGACCGTGGCGTAGGTTCCGGGGTTGCGCGTGGCGCGCATGACCCGCGCCCAGGCCTGCATCGCCTGCGTGTCGGTGGAGCCGTCAATCTGACGGACCACATCGGCCGGCTTCGGCATGTACTGCCCGACGTCCGGATCGGCCAGGTGTCGCGAAAGCGCCGTCAACACGTCGCCGATCGGGTAGCGTTCCAGCACACGCCAGTAGAGCTCGATGGTGCCGACCGTCAGCTTGTCGCGGCCGTAGACATTGGCGGAGGCCTGTAGCGCCTCAGCGAACGCAGCACTGTCCTCGCGCCTATCCACCGGACTGCTCCAGCCAGGCGCGCGCCGCGGCGTCGTTACCGGTCTCAGGGGCGGCGCGGCTGCCCCGGGTACGGGGGTACTGGCCTGAGTCCTGCGCCTTGGCCAACCAGCGGGTGATGCACCCCCGGATCCCGCGCTTCGTCTTGCGCTTGGGTGGGTTGTCGATCGCCCATTGCCGGATGTGCTTCAACCCGGCAAGCACGTCGACTCCGGGGAACGAGTCCTCCCACTCCCGGATATCGGCGACGTGCACCGGGAACTCGCCGTCGCGCTTGACGAGCGGGATGCTCAGCACCGGCGGAGAGTCGCTCGGCGACTCGCCGCAAGATCCCTCGACGCCAGTCGAGGGATCTGAGTCTGGATCTGGGTCTGAGTCTGGATATGGATCTGGACGCGCGCGCGAGGAACCCCCTTCGAAGGCCCCTCCCAAGCCCCTTCGGATACCCTCCCAAACGCGGTCAAGTTCCGCCGCCTCTGCGTCGCCGCCCCAGTCGTGATTTGCTTCAAAAACAGCAACTAACTCGGGTCCGAACGAGAAGTCGCGCGGCACGGTGTCGAGCACGGACAGCGCGTGCTTGCCCGAATTTCGGCCCTTCACCGGGAAGCGGTCGAGATGCTTCGGGATCCACACCCAACGGGTCACCGGGCAGTAGCGCGCGAAGTCCCTCTCTGCGAGCTCGGCAAGGGCCTCCGAAGCCCCTTCCAAGGGGATGTCGTAATCGTCCGCGATCTGGCTGACCGGGTAGTAATAGCAGCCGACGGCGTTGTTGCGTGGGGTGATCCGCAGGAACTGGCAGATCCCCTTGGCGCGCTCCGACAGCGCGCGGAAGTGGTGGTGCTCAACGAGGCAGGAATCGACCTGGGCGAAGTTCTGAGCCACACCTACCCCCAGAAACCGGCCGGCGAGGCATACCCGCCGGCCGGGGCAGTAGCCCGCCAGCCCTCAGCAGCGATAGCGTCGCGCTGATCAGCACATTGGCCATGCACCTGTGGAACACGGGGCGTGCCCTCGGACGTCCGTATCGCTATCCCCTGGTGGTACAGCGGGCCTTCACAGAATTCGGGTGCCGGCGCAGATCGGCGTGCCGCGCGCTTGCCCGGATCCATCCGGCGCGCGGCTTTTGCGCGTGTTCGGTGTGAACGGCTGCCGGCCGGCCAAGACTCTCGCGAGAAAGCCAGGCGGCACTGCACCGGCGCGGTAGCCGTTGTTCTTTGCGCCGTCACCGGTCCGATTCCGGGCCAGATCCGGCCCTTCTCATATCCGGCGAGGTCGCTAACCTCAGCATGAAGCCGTGCCCGTGCACGTGCGCCTGGAGGACCCACCGGATGTACTCGCTGACCGACATGTTTGCCGAGTACGCGAGCGCCGTCAGGGCCTCCTTGGTGGTCTCGTCGACGTGTGACTTGACGTCCTCGGAGCACGGCCCGAGCGGGTTCGTCTGCCGCGACCGCGCGAAGAGACCCCCCTCTTCCGGCCCCACGTCAGGCGGTCTCCTGTCGTGGCGCTTTCAGCGGGCAATCAATGAGATAGTCGTGGATGGCCTGGACGGTCTCGACGCCAGCGTTGCCATAGCCTTCGCGGCGCCAGCGGTAGAACCAGCTCTCCGTGACCCCCACCGAGTCGCACATGTGACGGACCTTGTACTGGCGCTCTGCCAGCAGGTCCTTGGTGACGGCCACGAGGTTCATGGCTTGGAAGTATGAAAGATATTACACGCATGTCAACCACCCCGTCGGCAAGAAGCCTACAGCGCGGCGTGCCTATGATCGCGGACTCCCGCCCCCGGCCGCTGGCCGGTCTCGAGGCTGCCATGCACGACGCCAACCCCATCGCCGATATCGTTTCGGACAACCTCCGTGCGCTCATCCCTGAGCGTGCCGTTCGCGCGATCGCGAAGAAGGCGGAGATGCATGAGCGGACGCTCCACGGCTACCTCGCGAAGGAAGCCGCGCCCACTATCACGTTCATCGAAAAACTCGCCTGCGCGCTCGAAATGGAGCCCTGGCAGCTGCTGGTGCCCGGGGTAACCTCGGACATCAAGTGGCCTGAGCTCGCGAAGCTCGTCGATGATTACGTCGCACTTCGGCCGCCGGCCCGTTCATACGTTGCCGACGTGGCCGACGACACTACCCGCCGGCAGAAAGAGCCTCCGGATCCCGACGGTCTCGCCGCATCAGCCGTGGGAAGCAACTCGGGCAGATAGTCCCCCACTCTTCTTCTGGCGCGAGCACCTCCCAGCCGCTCGGCGTCCGGATCGCCACGACAACATCCTCGATCTCCCCGACATGAGCCCGGTGCGCGAGCCGTGTCAGTAGCTTAAAAACCGCGTTTGCGCGGACTTTTCCCTGCCGAGTGTGAAGGACGTGTACCTTCATCGGTAGCCTCCCCTGTCCTGATTTTTCGTTATTCCCGCCGGCGCAGCCGCGCCTCGCATGTGCGGGATTTCCTACGTTACACGACTGAACCCAGCCCCCGGGAAGGTACCGCTTTGCTCGTAGTATGAAAAATCTTTCTTGTTTTTGTCTGTAAAATTTTCCATACTTCTCGACAACCCGCCCGCGCTCCCCCTGCGCGGCGGGCCACCCCCAAGCCCTTTCCCGGGCCTTCGGGCCCGGGCTTTTCGGAGGCATGACATGGACTTGAGCAAACTCACCGATCTCGAACTCGACGCGATCCTTTGCGCCGAGGACCATCCGCTCTACGACGACGCCCTCGACGAAGAAGCCACCCGCGACGAGTGCGCTGGCGACAGTCGCGTAGCCCAGGCGCTCGGCCGAGCGGCCGGGGAGCAGCCGTCATGAGCGAGATCCGCCATTTCCACCTGTTCTGTGGCCTCGGCGGCGGCGCGCATGGGTTCAACCAGGGGCACGCCCGCATCGGTCGCACGGAGGCGCGCTTCCGCTGCATCGGCGGCGTCGACAGCGATCCGGCCGCGGTTCGCGACTTCGAGACGCTTACCGGCGTGCCGGGCGCCGCCCTCGACCTGTTCGACCGAGACCAGTACCGCGCCTTTCACGGCAGCGAGCCGCCGGCGGACTGGCGCGAGGCGACGCCGGCGGACCTTCATCGCGCCGCGGGCAACGAGCGCCCGAACATCGTCTTCACGTCTCCGCCGTGCAAGGGATTCTCCGGGTTGCTGTCTCCGGCGCGCGCTGGCACCGATCGCTACCAGGCGCTGAATGCGCTTACCGTGCGCGGCGTGTGGCTCGCGCTCGAGGCATGGGCGGACGACCCGCCGGAGTTCTTCCTGCTCGAGAACGTGCCGCGCATTCAACAGCGCGGGAGGCCGCTGGTTGACCGTATCTCCGCCTTGCTCGAGCGGTACGGCTATGCGGTCGCCGAGACGACGCATGACTGCGGCGAGCTCGGGGCGCTGGCGCAGACCCGCAAGCGGTTCCTGCTGGTGGCGCGCCACCGCGAGAAGGTGCCGCCGTTCCTGTATGAGCCGCCGAAGCGACCGCTGCGTGCCGTCGGCCAGGTCCTCGACGATCTGCCACTACCCGAAGATCCGCGCGGCGGCCCCATGCACCGGCTGCCGAATCTTCGCTGGCTGACCTGGGTGAGGCTTGCGCTGATCCCGGCCGGGCGCGACTGGCGCGCGCTGCAGGACATCGATCCAGCCCAGTACGGACTGATGCCGGAGACCGCGTGGCACAACGGCTCGATGGGTGTGCAGCCGTGGGACCAGCCCGCGGGCACCATTACCGGCAATGGCCGGCCTGCGACGGGCCGCTTTGCCATCGCCGACCCGCGCACCCCGCCGTGGGGCGACTACCACGCCTACGGGGTGCGCCCTTGGGACCAGCCGGCCGAGACTGTCACCGGGCGCGCGCAGCCGGGCGCGGGCGCGTTCTCCGTGGCCGATCCGCGGCCCGGCGCCTCTTGGAGCGGTAAGGGCAAGTACCAGGTCGCCGGCATGGACGACACCGCGCGCACCGTCATCGCCGCAAGCGAAACGGGTAACGGGGCGTTCGCCATCGCGGATCCTCGACTGCCATGGAACGACAGTGCCTATCGCAACAAGCTGCGGGTGACGCCGTGGGACGCCGCCGGCGGCACGGTTACCGGCTCGACCCGCCCTGGCAGCGGCGCGCCCTCGGTCGCAGATCCGCGGCCGGCCCGGTTCAACAACGTCTTCCGCGTCGTTCGTTACGACGAGACCAGCCCGGCGGTCACCGGCGGGGCCGGGCCGAGCAGCGGCGGGCTCACGATCGCTGATCCGCGTCAGTGCGGCAAGCGGCCCGGCGGCGAGTACCAGTCGGCGGGGCACTACGGCGTAACGCCGTGGGGCTCACACAGCCGCGCTGTGCCGGGGAAGGCCAAGCTCGACACCGGGCCGTGGTCAGTTGCAGACCCGCGCCTGCCAGCGCCGAAAGACCGCGTCGAGCCGCCGCTCATCATCGCGCTCGATGACACCTGGCACCGCCCGTTCACCACGCTCGAGCTCGCGGCTCTGCAGGGCTTTCCCGTCCTCGAGGACGACACCGCGCTCGCGCTCGACGGCAAGGCCACGAGCGCGTGGCGAGAACGCATCGGAAACGCAGTTCCTCCACCGGCCGCCGCAGCCATCGCGTCCGTCATGGGACAGGCGCTCCTGCTCGCGTGGGCCGGGGAGTCGTTCGTGCTCTCGTCGACGCCGGTGTGGGTCCGTGATGTCGCGATCGCCCTATCGGCGGATCTTCCGGTTAGCGCAGTGGAGGACAGCCAGCATGGCCCACGATAAAGACTTCGATTCCGTCCGCGCAAAGCTGACGCCGGCGCAGGCGCGAATGCTCCGCGCCATCGTCAAGACCAATGGAGGTGGGATTCATTCGCTGAGGCTTCATTCCTCCACTATGGCGAACCTGATTGGGCGCGGTTTCATCCAAGGCAAGAAAAGCCGGCTTTCTGTTGCGGTCCATACGCCGGAGGGATTGGCCTGGGTGCGCGCTAATCCTGAATCCGCGAAGGACAGCCAGTATGGGTAAGTACCTGGAGCCGGCGTCACCTTTGCCGTGGCACTCACTCGTCGACGATTACACCACTGATTCGCTCGGACACGTTGTGCTGACCGTTAACCGGCTGCTCGGCGATGACGCAAACGCCACAGACATGCGCTATCTGGACGCCGCCGCCAATGCCTACCACAAGCATCTGGAGGCGTTGGATCACTTCGTTAGTTTGTGCTCATGCAATGACGGCGGCGTCATCACCGGAACGATTGCCGTTTGCTGCGGTCGCCCTGACGAGAACGGCGATTGCTGCGGCTATCCGGAGCCACAGCCCGAATGGTCGGCTTGCCCGATTTGCAGCAACGCCCGCGCCATCCTCACCGAAGCCGAACAGCTAGCTAAGGGACAAAGGCAGTGACCTGTCGCCTCCAAGCACCGCCACCACCGCGCATCGTGCACATGGTCGACCAGATCCACGAAGTCGAGCGCCGCGAACGGCTCCACCGGCGCTGCGACCTCGCGGGGACGGTGATCGCGATCGTGCTGCTATGCGCGGTGTTCGCTTACCCCGTGATGAAGATCATCGCGGCTTTCCACCCCTGAACCGAGGTATGACACATGACTGAATCCACTGCCATGCAGGTCCGTCAATCGACGGGCCTAGCCATTCCCG
The DNA here is from genome assembly GCA_041984235.1 of Gammaproteobacteria bacterium. GTDB lineage: Bacteria > Pseudomonadota > Gammaproteobacteria > JBHIYN01. The sequence continues at coordinate 201,092 of JBHIYN010000009.1, read as the reverse complement.
ACGGACACAGCATTCTCGGCGAGCGCCGCGTCCGGATCCCGACGTCCGGCAAGATCCGACCGGGCATCAAGGTGCTCGTGCAGCGCCATGTGAACCCAGCGACCACGAAGGTCTACGAGGACGGTGTCCGCCAAGGTCACGACTGGGACAAGATCGATGCCGCCGTGAAAAACGCGCTTGGCGACAAGGCGCCGCAGTACAGTGCGCTGACGCCGAAGAACGTCGACTACTTCACCGTCCGGCCCGGCGATTTCACGATGCCGGAGTGCGCCGCGGAGATCATGCGCCTGTATGGCGAGGACCGCGGCCAGGGCCGGCGCCTGTACCGGTTCCCGGTCGTGTTCCCGGTCGACTCCTGGCTGGCAGTCATGCCGCACGCCTACAAGGCCTACACGCGCAGCCAGCTTCGCTTCTGGTCCGAGTATGACCGCGACGGGGTCAGGTGGTGCATGACGCGCGCGCCGCTGGAGAAACTGGACAACCCGGACAAGCGTTCCAAGCGCAATTTCCAGAAGCCCGGAGCCGGCCGGCCTGCGATCAAGCGGGACTGGAATGAAGGCCGCTGCGCGCCGGGCCAATGCCCCGAGTACCAGAAGGGAGAGTGCAAGCTCTCCGGCTCGCTCGTGTTCTACGTGCCCGGCGTGCGCGTCGCCGGGGCGATCGAACTGCCGACCACGTCGTTCTACTCGCTGGAAGCAATCCATGAGCAGCTGGAGCTCATGATGCACGCGCGGGGACGGATCACCGGCACGGTCAACGGCCAGCCGATGTTCTACGTCACGAAGCGATACGACGAGGTTTCCATGCTGGACCTCGAGTCCGGCGAGCCGAAACGGGTCAAGCAGTGGCTCGTGGCGCTGGAAGGCGCCGTCGACATGACGAACCTGCTGCCGTCGGCCGCGGACACCGACATGCCGGCGCAGACTCCGGTCGCCGTGCTCGAAGGCCGGGCACCGTCGCGCGACGACGGGGAGATCGCCGACGGGCACTACACCGAAGCCGGCGGCGCACCGCCGGACGATGGCCCGCCCCCGGTCGACGCCGACGAGTTCGGCGGCGACGCACCGCGGGAGCCGACCCTTGAGGAATTGCAGGCCTCGATCGGCAATCGGCTGCGCACGCTGCAGATCCAGTTCGCAGACTTCGACCCCTACGCCATGACCGCGTTCGGAGAGGACTGGAAATCGAACACCACGCTACTCGGCCGTGCGCTCGACAAGCTCGAAAGCATCGAGGACGTCGAGGCCTTCCATGCCGAGATGGCCCAGCAGAAGGGATTCAGCGCATGAGAATCGTACACATCTCCGACATCCACTTCGCCGACAAGCACCTGGCCGAGGTTCAGCGATGCGCACGCTTCGCGACGACCTGGATGGCTGAGCAGGTCGGCCCCGATCTCATCGTGCTGACCGGCGATATCTTCGACCACCGGCTCGAGCAGACCTCCCCGGCGTTCCTCGAGGCGGTGCGCTGGGTTGCGTGCCTGGGCAACTTCGCCCCGGTGCTGGTCCTGCAGGGGACCTACTCGCACGACGCTCCCGGGGCGGTGTCGGTGTTCCGGCACGTACACACGTCCTACCCGGTGTACGTCGCGGATCGCATCGAGCAGGTCGCCTTTCGGCTGGAGTCGCCGTATTTTTCCCCTCTTTCTGGCGACATGACGTTCATTGATCGCGACAGCGCGCTGCTGTCCTGCCTCCCGGCCGTCAACAAGGGCCAGGTCGCCGCGGCCGTCGGCGCTGAAAACGCCGCCACTGCCGCCGGCGAGGCGGTCGCGCAACTGCTCGCCTCGTGGGCGCCGTCGCACCGCGCCGCGCGCAAGGCGGGCGTCCCGTCGATCGTGCTTTCGCACGGCACCGTCAGCGGCTCTGTCACGGAGCACGGCGTGCCAATGGCGGGACTCGACCACGAGTTCACGACAGGCGCGCTCTTCGCCGCCGACGCCACCGCGGTCATGGTCGGCCACATCCACAAGCATCAAGCCTGGGAGCAGGGCGGGCACGGGATCGCCTATCCCGGCTCGATCGCGCGCCTGCACTTCGGCGAGTTCGACCCCAAGGGGTTCCTGCTTTGGGAACTCGAAGCGGACGCGGCAACGTGGGAACTCATCGAGACCCCGGCCCGGCGCCTGGTCGACGTCGACTTCGCCGGCGCCGCGCCCGACATGGACGAGCTCCGCGGCTTCGCCGACAACTGCGGCGATGACGCGCACGTCCGGATCCGCTACGCCGTCGACGAAGAGCACCGCCACAGCATCGACAAGGCCGCGATCGAGGCGATGTTCGCGCACGCCGCCGGCGTGAAGATCGAGGCCCAGATCCTGCCCGTGCAGCGCCAGCGCGCCGCCGGGATCACGCGCGCGCTCAGCGTCGCCGACATGGTGCAACGCTGGGGTGAGGTCACCGGTACCGACACGGCGCCGCTCCTGCCCCGCGTGCACGCGCTCGAAGAGCGCACCGACCCCACCGAACTGCTGGAGGAATTCACGGCATGACACCGCTCGAACTCACCCTGGAAGGCTTCATCGGGATCCGCTCCGGCCTCGGCGTCGACGCGGTCCACATCGACCTGCCGACCGACGCGCAGCTCGTCGCCATCATCGGCCCCAACGGCGCCGGCAAGACGACCGTGCTGGACAACCTGCATCCGTACCGCGTGATGCCGTCGCGCGCCAGCAGCTATTCCCCGGCCGCGTTCTCGTACTACGAGCACGTCTACGGCAACGCGCGGAAGGTGCTGCGCTGGGCGCATGACGGCGCCGAGTACGTGTCGACCATCCTCATGAAGGCCGATCGCAAGCGCCCCTCGCAGGAGTGCTACCTGATGATCCAGTCCGATGACGGCCAGGCGCCCTACACGCTCCCGGACGGCACCACCAGCGACGGCAAGGCCGCGACCTACGACGCCTGTATCGAGCACATCCTGGGCTCGCCCGAGATGTTCTTCACCGCCGCGTTCGCGTGCCAGGGCCGGCGCACGCTCGCCGACTACGCGAACGCCGACATCAAGGCGATGATGACCGATCTGCTGGGCCTGGAGTCGATCCGGGCGCTGAGCACCCGCGCCGGCGAAGTCACGAAGCTCGCGCGCTTGCAGCTGGACGGGATCCGGTCCCGGGTCGAGCGCGCCGGGATCGTCGATCGCGACATCACCGCGACCCGACAGTCGATCGAGGCGGCAGACGAGCAGGCGCAGGACCTGACCGCGGCGCGCGGCACGTGTCGGGACATCCTGAGCGCGGCACAGCGCCGGCTCGCCGAAGCGCAGTCCGAGCACGCGAACCACGCCGAGATCGACCGGCGCCGCGCGAGCCTGAAACAGCAGATGGCGACCGTCGTCGAGCATGAGGCGGAGGCCAAACGCGAGGCGATCGCGGCGGGCGATACGTCCCTCGCCCAGGTGAACCGCGAGGCACAGACGGCGCGCGAACGGTCAACCCGGCTCAGCCAGCAGAAGGAAGCTGCCCACAACCGGATCATGCAGAACACGGCGCTGCTGAACCAGAAGATCGCCATCGAGGCCGCGGTGCAGGAGATCCTCCGCCTCGAGGCGAGGCTGACGGCCGAGCGGGAGGCCCTCGCCGCCGCGCGCGCCGAAGCACGGGCGCGGGACGACCTCGTCGCCGCAGCGCGCGAGGCCGACGGCGAGGTGACCGCGAAACAGCGCGCCTACAACCAACTGAGCACGCAAATCGATCAGGAGCAGCGCCGCGCCGGGCTCATCGACACGGTCCCTTGCGCGGGCACGGATCTGCAGCCGCGGTGCGACTTGCTACGGGACGCGGTCGCGGCGAAGGAACGGCTGTCGGATCTGCACGCCCAGCGTGACCGGATGGGCGACGAACTGGCCGAAATGAAGGACGAGGCGCAGCGCGCGCACCGACAGGTCGCCGCCGCGCCGATCCCGGACACGGACGCGATCGAGAAGCACATCGCAGACGTCGAGCGCGATCTGCGTACGGCCGAGGCGACCGCGGCGAAGAAGGACGCCTGCGACGCGGCCGAGGCAGCCATCCAGGCCGATCGGGACGAGTGGAACACGCTGACCACCGAGCAGGACGCGGCCGACGAGCAGGTCCTTGAGGCCGGGCAGCGGACAACCGAGATCATCGAGGCGCGCGACCAGCGGCTCGCCGAGATCGGGACCCGGTACCAGGCCCAACATGACGCGCTCAAGGCAGAGTACGACGCCTTGCCACCGACCGACGCCGCCGGCCTCGCAGCGGCGGAGCAGGCCGCGGCCGACGCGCAGCGCGCGCTCGACGAGACCGACGCCAAACTGAGTGAGGCGCAGTCGACGGCCGCGGGCGAGCGCGGTCGCCTCGAGGCACTGCTCACCGAGCAGGGCGAGCTCCGGGCCGCCGTCGGCCAGGCGACCCGCCTCGAGGACGAGATCGCGCACTGGACCCTGATCACGAAGGCGCTCGGCAATGACGGCGTGATCGCGCTCTGCATCGACGACGCCGGCCCCGCTATTGCCGGGCTCGCGAACGACCTGCTGGCGCGCTGCTACGGGCCCCGCTTCTCGGTCTCGATCACGACGCAGGAAGAAACCCGCAAGGGCGAGACCCGCGAAACCTTCGACATCGTCGTGCACGACGCCGATCGGGACGAGGTCAAGAGCATCGGCCAGGTGTCCGGCGGCGAGCGGATCTGGATCAACGAAGCGATGACCCGCGCGATCGCGCTGTACCTCGCCGAGTCGAGCGGCCGGAACTACGGCTGCATCTTCTCCGACGAGAGCGATGGCGCGCTCGACATCGACAAGAAGCGGCAGTTCGCCGCCATGAAGCGCCTCGTGCTCGAGCTCGGTGGCTACGAGCGCGAGTTCTTCATCTCTCACTCCCCCGAGGTCCGGGAAGTAGCCGACGCCGTCATCGACGTCGCCGCCCTGCCCGCCCTCGCACACGCGGCATAAAGAGGTTCAGCGATATGAGCATCACCCGGCCAATTGTCGGCACGCCCGAGAAGTACCACGACCATCTAATCGCGGCGTTCTTCGTCGGCCCGGATCTGATTGTTCAGGTCGATGGCATGGAGATCCCGAACTTCTACCTGACCGCCGAAGCGGCGCGCGCCGCCGGGAAACGGTACGTCGACGACAAACACAAGGCGAGCAAGAAGCCCCAAACCGACTAGGAGAACACCATGCTACTCGGAGCCTTTGACAACGAAAGCAACGGACTACTTCCCGGATCGCGGGCCGTGGAGATTGCGCTCGTCATCTTCGACGACGAGACCGGCGAGGTCGTGGAAACCTTCTCGACGCTGGTCAACCCGCAGATGCCGATCCCGCCCGACGTGAGCAAGATCCACAGCATCACCGACGAAATGGTGGCCGACGCACCGAACGCCGGAGAGGCGATCGCCATGCTCTACGAGCGGATGCCGAGCGGCCTGCCGCTGATCGGGCACAACATCTGCTTCGACACCGGGATCCTGTCCTGGGACGCGGCGCGCTTCGGCGTCCCCGTCGACACGACCCGACCGGTGACCTGCACGCTCGAGATCGCCAAGACGTTCGCCGCCCGCGGGAACTCACTCGACAAGCTGATCGAGAAACACGGCATCAAGCGGCAGGGCGAGGCGCACCGGGCGCTGTCCGATGCGCTGGCGTGCAAGGACTACTACCTGCTGATGCGGGGGAAACACAAGGTCAAGCCGTGCGCCTGGGCCTTTGCGGGCCACGACTACGCCTACACCAGCGCGTTCCCGGACCATCTCCAGGTGGTGCCGGAGCTCACGCGGACCGGTGACCACTTCGCCTTCGCCTACGAGGACGACAAGGGAAAGCGCACGGAGCGCGCCCTGACGCCCTACGGCTGGTATCAGAAGAACGGCGCGCTCTACCTGCAGGGCTACTGCCATCTCCGTAAGGAACGTCGCACGTTCCGCGCCGACCGCATCGTGTCGCTACTCGCGGCATAACCGAACGCTCGCCCCGGCGTGCGCCGGTGCCGTCCGTCATGCCGCGGCCCCGGGTAGGGGTGCGTCGGGGTGAGCCCTGCTCTACCAAGGAGAACATCATGAACCAACCTGCGATACTCAAAGCCGGAGAAGCCTTCGACTGCACCACCGTTGACGATCGCCACGTGCGCCTGTCGCGCGCCGAGATCGTCAGCCTCGCACGGCAGGCCAGGCTGTCGCCGGAGGATCTCCATCAGTGGCGCGATATCGCGCTGCCCAATGGTGAGTCGCTCCGCGTCTACACGACCCCGAACGATCCGAAGTACGGCGTCGTGATCTACGTCGACGAGGACGAGCAAATCTCCCATGTCCGTGTTGCGAATGCGATCACCGGGACCATCATCCCCGATGACGTGCCGATTTTCACGCTCATCGCGTGGGACAAGTACGCCTCGGAGACGGTCGGCGAATACTGCAAGAGTGTCGTCAACGCCAGTGACGTGACCGCTCCGTTGACGAGCGAGTCCGCCAGCGAGCAGCACGGTCGATTCCTGACGTTCAGGAACACTTACCCCCGCCGGATGAAGGCGCCGACTTAGTCGGTACTGGGTATCCACTAAGTCCCTCGACAGGAGCCCTCGCTATGACACGTCACAGTGCCGGCAGCACAACCCCACCTTCCGAGCGCGACGAATGGCGCACGCCACGCTTCGTGTTCGACTACATGGCGCGCAGGTTCGCGTTCGACGTCGACCTGGCGGCAACCGCCAACAACGCCCTGTGTCCGGTCTACATCACGAAGCAGGAGAACGCGCTCGGACAGGACTGGGTCGAGTGCGGGGCGTGCGGCTGGCTGAACCCACCCTACTCCCGCATCGATCCGTTTCTCATCAAGGCGCGTGAGCAGGCCGGGCGCGGGTTCACGACCGTGGTGCTGATGCCGGCGCCGAACGGCGAGGACCGCTACGGTAAGCACGTGTTCGACGTCGCGAGCGAAGTCCTGTTCATCACCGGGCGGATTGCCCATCTCCGGCCGAACGGCAGCCCGGTCAGTGGGAGTCGGTTCGGATCGTGCATTGCGGTCTACCGCGGTCGCGATCTGGGCCATACCCGCTACATGCACGCACTGCGCACGGAGATGTTGAAGCTGGCGCGCGTAACGGAGACCGACGATGCCTGAGTTCGGTGACGGCTTGTCGTTCGACGTCCAGCAGCTTCTCGTGACGCGGGGACTCTTTCAGGCGAACTCAGCGGACGGACCTAATAGGAGGAAGTGATGAGCAAGATTGAAGATGGCGGGCCAGCGTTTCCTGGGCCTTTGCAAGAAAACCCCAGAGACGGACATTTGTACGGCGATGCAGGAATGTCCCTACGTGATTACTACATGGCCCACGCTCCCGAGCCGCCGCAGTGGTGGCGCGATGCCCATGTGGAATCCGTTGACAACCTCGGCCATGCCGCCGAGGCAATGGCGCAATGGGCTGCCGTCTACGCCGACGCCCTCATCGCCGAGCGCCAGCCATGAGCGATAACTGGCGGGAGTTGGTGGAGCGGCTTGATACCGAAGGCCGGCCGGGCGGGCTTGCGCATGAGGCAGCGCGCACTATCGAGCGGATGGCTAACGGCTTGCTCGACGTGGCCGAAATGTGTGTAGCGCCGTGCGAGACTCACGTTGCGATTGAACAGCGAGTCCGCCGCGCCCTCAACCCGGAGAGCAGTCATGAGTAGGGCGGAGGAATTGGCGCGCTGGATGCTTTTGCAGGCAGAGCTGCTTGAGATCGACAACCCGCCACCGGACGGCACGCCTCGGTTGCAAGAAGCCGCCGCCCTCCTTCGCCAACAGGCTGCGGTGTTGGAGAGGGTGCGGGCGTATCTGGAACCCCAAATCGCGGAACTATGCGATTGCAACCTATGCGAAGTAGGGCGCGCCGTCCTCGCGGCACTGGATGAGGTGAAGCGAGAATGAGCGAGATTACCGGAGTTTCTGCGGTCCCGCATGACTTTGCAGAATGGGCAAAGTCTCTCCCCGAGGCCGCGCGACGCAAGCTGAGCATTCACGACCTGCGCCAGATATGGGAGCCGATGCGCGCCGCCCTCGCCGCCGAGCGGGAGGCGAAGGAGCGGCGCGACGCAGACTGGGTGCTTGCGCTCGGCGAGGCTGTCGGCCTCGATTCAGGCATTGAGGTTCCTATCGTTCCTGACCCGGACGTGTGCCGGCGATTCCTTGATGCTGTCTCAGCCAACCGGGCAGAGGCGGCGCTGGGGGAAGCGCGGCAGGTCATTGAGCGCATGTGCTACAAGGCCCGGCAAGCCCAATGGCACGAGAGGCGCGGCGAATGTAGTGACGCCCTCCTCGCAGCCGAAGCATGGCTGCCCACCCCGGAGCCAGACACCGATGGTTAAGCGATACATTCCAGTGCGCGGCGGGCTGCAAGAGGTTAGTGACTGGCGCGACTATGACGCCTTTGTGCGCGATGCCGACTACCTCTCCCTAGAACGCACTAACGCCGAGCTTGCGGAGAGGGTGGCGGTGTTGGAGCGGGAGCGCGGGGAGGCTGACGAGGCACTAGCCGCCTGCCAGTCTCAAGGCGGCGCTATCAAAGCCGAACGCGACCGGCTGCGGGAGGCGGTGGAGAAAGCGCCGCATGACGCTGACTGTCGATCTGGGTTGCCGATGATGAAGACCGTGCAGGGAATTGGCGGGTACGGACAACAGGCTACTGGCGAATATCACCAGTGCGACTGCTGGAAATCCCGAGCCCTGCGCGGGGAGGACGGGTAGATGACCGACCTGGATAAGCTCTGCTGCCTCAAGTGCAGCGAAGGAAAGACGAGCCACGGCATCCCGCTTGCTGCTTCCTACATGCACTGCTGCACCATCTGCGGCAACAAGCGATGTCCTCATGCGACAGACCACCGGAACGAGTGCACTGGAAGCAACGAACCGGGGCAGCCGGGGAGTGTGTACCGATGACCGACCTAGAGCGCGCTATTGCGGAGGAGACTCGCGGCTACTGGCACGATTGCTGGGAATGCGGCGGTGAAGGATACAGCGGGCACGACTGCGGCGAGGATACCTGCTGCTGCTTGTACCCGGACGATGATGTGATATGCCCAACCTGCGGCGGTGCTGGCGGTTGGTATTCATCGGAGCTGCCGGAATGACCGACCTGGATAGGAACGCCCGGCCCATTCTGTTCAACGGCCCGATGGTGCGGGCGGCGCTGGATGGGTCAAAGACGCAGGATCGGAGGCCGGTTCGCTTCCCCACTTATGGCGGCTACCAGTCCACCGCGGACGATTGGGAGATTTCCGTAGAGCCGCAGGCGCGATTGTTCATTACCTCCCGGCACGGCATCGTGTTTGACACACAATGCGGCCGTCCGTCGAGGGGAATGCAAGATCATCTGCTGACGTGCCCCTACGGCCAGCCCGGAGACTTTCTGTGGGTGAGGGAGACGTGGCAGGAGTTCTTTGCCGATGAGGTGCCCCTCGAAAGGCGAGGCGGGCAGCCGGGGCGCATGGGGATTCCGGCGCGCCCTGAGCGTGCGGCCGTGGTTGCCGTGGTTGTGTACCGCGCCGATGGAGAGTTGCCGCCGCACGAAGAATACGGCGCTGCAATCTGGCGTCCCTCCATCCATATGCCCCGCTGGGCCTCCCGCCTCACCCTGCGCATTACTGACGTGCGGGTGCAGCGGGTGCGGGAGATTAGCGAGGACGATGCGCGTGCAGAAGGATTCGAGACCGACGAATTCCTGGACTACGACGAGTGGCAGCACTCCGTCGCGCCGCGTGATGTGCCGTGCACGTTCAGAACCCTGCGGTCCGATTTCGAGGCCGCGTGGGAATCAACATACCCGGGCTCATGGGAGCGCAACGACTGGGTCTGGGCGCTCACCTTCGAGGTTATCAAGCGAAACGTCGATGACGTTTTGAGGGAGGCGGCGTGAGCGATTTAGACAGGACTGTAGCGGAGCTGGAGGGGTGGTCGCTCACCGCGACCGACACGATATTCGGCCCGCGTGTCGAATGGGTGCGCGGCGATGCTGCGCATGTCGGCGAGGCGCCCCCGTCCTACACCACTGACCCGAGACTGTGGGGGCCGCTTATCGAGCGGCTAAAGCTCGGACTGGGGTTCAGTGAGTCGAAGCAGAAATGGGTCGCTTACCGCCCTCGCCCCGGCCAGTTTGTTGACACGACTTCTGCCGAATCCCTCGGCGAAGCCATCTGCTTGGCCTATGTGCGGGAGTTTGGAGATAGGAGAGGGTGATGAACTGGCTGACTTCGCGGATTCCGAGACCTTACGTTGTTGCTCAATACCCGCAGGGGCCTACAGTCGTGGACGAAAGGCACGTTGTTTACGTGGACATTGAGGATATAGCGGACTTACCTATCGAAGTCCACGTTTCGATCAAGTGGATGACTCCGCGCCAGCACGCTGCGCTGGAAGAAGCGATTTTCTAGCCCCTAACCACCCGACCGGACTAGCGAATGGACCAACTACTCACTACACGAGAGGCATCATGAACGGCATCGTCTCCCAGGAACGACAGGCCCGCGGCCACACCGAGTATTACCTTCAGCGCATGGTCCGCTACAAGGGCAAGCGGAAGAACGTCTTTTTCTTCATCGGCACCGACACGACGTGGACCGAGAAGCGCGAGCGTAAAGCCTGGCGCGCTGCCCGGAAGTTCGATCGCGAATATCGAAAGTACATGAAGCACGGCGGCGTCCATCCCTGCGACCGCGACGACTTGAAGTATTCGGTGCGGGGATGAGCGACGCCCCCCCCACAATCGTATCGGTCACGAGCTCGCTCGAGTCAGATGCGAACGAAGTTCTCGAGGAGGCCAAGAGCCAGGGGTTCGAGTCGGTCATCGTTTTCGGCCTCAAAGGCGACGACATCCACTACCGGCACAGTCGCTTCACGAGTCGATTGAAGATGCTCGGCGCGCTGGAGGCCGCTAAGCAGGCGATATGGGATTCCGACTGACATGCGCACGCTCACCGCATACGAACTCTGGGACCTGACTGGATACGTCCAGCCAGCCCGACAGTCGCGGTGGCTGCACGATAACGGGATCAAGCACTTCCGGCGCCGTGACGGTTCGATTCGGGTGACGTGGGAACTTATCAACGCAGTGCAGCACGACCCCGACGACTACCCGACCGAGCAGGGGCCAGATTATGCTGCCGTCCGTGGGTAGGAAGCGCAAGCCGGAATGGGAGTGGTTGCCGCCCCGGGTGTATCCGGGGCGATGCTCGTTCGAGTACCGGCCTCGCGGCGGCAAGATGATTTCCTTGTGCCGACTTTCTGAGCCGGACCTGGTCTGGCCGCGCTACACGGAACTCACAGCAAAGCCCGCCGAGGACAGCATCGGGGCACTACTCGACGCCTACCTAGCGTCCGATCGCTGGCAGGAGCTCGCGGACGATACCCGAAGGGCGTACGAGCGGTACATCAAGCAACTGAGGGCCGTGTTCGGACGGATGCGCGCACAGGACCTCCGACCCGTGCACATCCGGAAGTGGCTGGATGCGCGAGCGAAGGCGAAGTCACGGCAGCTCGCGAACCGGGAGTTCGGCTGCCTCGGCGGCGTTTGCAGGTGGGGCTATGAGCGTGGCTGGTTCGCGGTCAATCCCTGCAAGGGGATCCGCAAATTCCGCGAGGAACCGCGCGAGCGATACGTCACCGACGACGAATACGCGGCGGTCTACAAGATCGCGCCGGCTAACGTACGCGCCGCGATGGAGATCGCCTACCTCTGCGCGGCGCGCGTCTCCGACGTGCTGAGGCTGACAGAGTTCGAGCTTCGCGACGAAGGGATTTTTATCCGGCAGGGTAAGACGGGGAAGAAGCAGATCAAGGCGTGGTCACCGCGCCTGCGTGCGGCCGTCGAGCTCGCGCGCTCGCAGCCGAGCACCATCGGTACCGCGGTCATCATTCATACCCGCAAGGGCCAGCGATACACCCGCTCCGGCTTCGAGAAGGCTTGGCAGCGCGCCATGAAGAAGGCAAAGCAATCCGGGTTCACGTTCCACGATCTCAAGGCCAAGGGCATCACCGACTACCAAGGCGACAAGAAAAAATTCAGTGGGCACCGCACGCAGCGGATGGTCGAAGTCTACGACCGGAAGCCCGAGGTCGTGGCGACCGTCGATTCCGAATATCCAGTAGTTGACGACTCCGTAAACGATTGATTATTTGTCGTAGATAGTCCGGGATATTCGGAATTTCTACCCCCTAAGCAATTGTTTTTACGCAAAGCTCCGCAGAACTGTTAATCACTAGGTCGGCGGTTCGAGCCCGTCCCGGGGAGCCAATACCTCGCCTTATGCCGTGCTGATTGTGCGGCGCTTCCACATCTCCTTACGAACCGCCGGGCATGTTTATGGTCGGCGGCTGACTCGCGCCGCTCGATGGCGGCGCTCGCCCTGCGGGCGCGCTGCGCGCGTCCAAACGCGCTGGTCGCGCGTTTGTCGAGCCCGTCCCGGGGAGCCAATACTCCTGCCGTTTGCCGTGCCAGTCCGCGGCACCTTCGCGCCTTTTTGTCGAACCGCCGGTCATGTCTATGGTCGGCGGCTGACTCGCGCCGCTCGATGGCGGCGCTCGCCCTCCGGGCGCGCTGCGCGCGTCCAAACGCGCTGGTCGCGCGTTTGTCGAGCCCTTGGAGCCTTACTCTGTCGTCAGACGGGCACTGGCGGCGCCCCAGACCTCCTGCCCAACCTCTGGTTATGTGCAGGGTCGGCGGCTGACTCGCGCCGCTCCCGGCCGGCGCTCGCCCTGCGGGCGCGCTGCGCGTCCAATCGCGCTGTTCGCGCGTTTGTCGCGCCCTCGGAGCCTTACTCTGACGTTCGGCGAGTTACGTGGAGTGACACTGACGGATCCTGGGAGATGCAGGGTCAGAGCATCGCCTTTTCCTCATCTGTTGCGTAATGCTCATCCCAGGCTTCCAGTTTGGGAGCGATGAACGCCCGCCATGCTGACGGCACGAATACCAGCGGGATGGTGGCCAGGTACCCGCGTTCGATGTTGGGCGCATTACCTTCCGCCTGAAGTCGCTCGAACGCCACCCGCGGCTGGACGTGATGCTCCGCGTGCCAGGGAAAGTGAAACAGGGCGTAGTTCGAAAAAGCGTTGTCGGAATCCCAGGCATGCCGCAATTCGACGGGCCCGCCGTCAGCGCGGACGAGGCCGTAATGCGACACGTAATTGAGCGTTTCCAGCAACAGCTTGTTCCACAGGACTGAAAGCCCGTACACGGCAATCCCGGTGCCGCCGGCGGCGAGCAGCATGAGAAGCCCCACCGTGAGCGAGCGAGCATAGCCACGCACGACCTTGTTCCGCACGATAGAGAGCAAGGGCGAAACGCCACGCAAGCGGTCGCGCTCTATGGCGAGCGCCTGGAAAACCTGGCCTGCCGTCGAGCGGACAAAGAACGCATAGATGTTCTCGCCCCGCCGCGCCGTTGCAGGGTCTTTCGCGGTCGCCACGTCCGAATGGTGACCGAAGACATGTGCCACTTCCAGTGACGAATTGAATGCCATCGCCAGCATCCATCGCCCGACGAACATCGCCATGGGATCCTTCGTTCGGTGAATGAGCTCGTGGCCGCCCAGAATCCCTCCCATCGCCATCGAGAGACCGAATGACAGACTGGCACCGAGGTAATCGATCATTCCCGATGACTCGCGCGCGGAGAGTGCGTCGTAGCCGAATAGCCCGGACGTAAACGCGCCTATCCCGAACAGGTCACCCTCGTTACCCATTGCCCACGCGAAGCTGACGGACATGGCGACAAGCGAAGGAAACAGACTGTAGAGTGCAGCTTCGAGTATCGCGGGATACGGTAGCGCCCGGTTCCCATTGAAACGCCCGCTAAGCGCATCGCCCCCGATCCAGAAAATCACGCCTGCGCCGAATCCGAGCCACAGCCCGCTGCCGCCAATCAGAAATCCCGCGACCGAGATCCAGATCAGAAGCTGCGTACCAAAATATTTGCAACACGCAATCACGCTTTCCTGCTCCATCGCCTGACACCGCAGGCGTTGCCGGGACAGCAATCCCGATGTGCCGGGACATGGTTTGTTTGCGTACTGAGGCAAGCGCTCATCATGCGCAGAATCACGGTGACATAACGGTGCAGTAGCGCCAATAATGCATCGCCAGCACAGGGCGATGTTTTGACCTCGGTCATAATGCCCGCGCTCGCGGCATCGTAGGCAAAGCAGTTCCCGGTATTCGTTCGCCATGGCCATGACGCCTGACTCCAACGTCCTCAACATTCCCGAGGTCGCCCGCGTGGGGATCAGGCTCGTTATGCGCGACGCGAGGTTCAGAGATCCGGTGCGGACAATTGGGTCGCTGTTGGGAAGAGATTTGGCAGTCGCCTACCCTGCCAAGGGCCCGGAACTGGATACTGCTATCGTCGCGTTCTCCGATGCGTGCCGACGCGTCGGGTTCGTTCGCTGCACTGCGCTGAGCACCCGCGAAGCCACTGGACATTGTGTGAGATTCGACGGGTGCGAAGACGTGCTCGGATACCGTGTCGCGGGCACTGGCAGAACCCTGTGCAGTTTCGACGAAGGCCTGGTGGAGTCGTATCTGAAGCAGGCGCTCGGGCAGTCGAACATCACGGTGCACGAGACTGAGTGCCTCGGGAAAGGCGATGCTTCTTGTCTGTTCGTGATCGGCCGGTAATGTTCCCCGACCGAGGGTTCGGAGCAAATCACCAAAACCCTGTGTGACGGCACCCGGGATCCGTTCGAGCAGCACTCGGTTCTATGGTGGCAGTGCAATGCACCGGGTTCGATTTGCGTCCACCACGCGTAGCCACTATCCCGCCTTTTGCCGTGCCCTTTCGCGGCGCCTCCACATCGCCTGCCGAACCGCCGGTCATGTCCATGGTCCGCGGCTGACGCGCACCGCTCCCGGCAAACCGCATCAACTCCCCATGTGGCTGCCTTCTCCAGTTGCCCGGTTCGACACCGCAGACAGGCGCATCAAATAACCCATGGTGGCCATTCCTCGGTACCCTTCGCGCTCCGCAGCACGATGCACTTGCCGCCGCTCTCGATGCGAGCGGCAAGTTCCGGTGCGTCGGCGTGCGATGGCTGAACGGTGATGCCGAGGCTCGCGTAGAGGGCATTCAGGCCGTCGGCATCCGGCGTGCGCACGTCGAGACTGATGAGCTGGCCGGCCACCGGGTTGGTTCGGGCGGGATGCGGGGTGTCCATCCAGTCGATGAAGAACGGCACCAGGCCGCCGTAGGCGTGGCCACCTATGAAGAGCAGACGCCAGCGCAGCACGCTGCCGTCCGGCGCCTGGCGCCGCGTGAGCACGGGTCCCCGCACCTCGAGGGACGCGCCGCGGGCGGCGGCCGCCACCGCGTCGAGATCCGATGCTGCCGCTGCCCAGGTCACCAGGCCTGGCGCCTCCAGCGCCGCCAGGCGTGCGCCCAGGGTGCCGGCGAGCTCCTGTGCCGGGTCCGGCGCGATCACTTCCAGGTACTGATCGTTGCCCAGGGACAGCAAGGCGTTGCACGTGCCGAGACCGGGGTGCACGCCGCCGGGCGCCGGCCGCACGCCGAACAGGCGCCGCGCTTCGTCGATGCCTGAGCGCAGGCCGGGCGCGCCCCACATCAAGTGGTCGAGTCGAAGCGGCAACGCGGCTCACCCCCTGGTTCTGCGCCGGCCGCAGGCCACCTTGCGCCGGCCGGCCATCACGTCAGCGGCCGCGCGTTACGATTCAGCCGCCGCTGGCCTCGCGCACTTCGTTCCTCGCGCCCAGCACGAAGCCTTCGTAGCCGTTCTCGGCGACGTCGACGAGGTGCTGGAAATACGCCTGCCCGCCGAGGTGCACGATGAACTGGCGGTGCTTGCCGTCGATGTTGGCGCCGGAGTACCAGGAGTCAGTGCCGTGGAAGAGGGTTTCAGCGGCGGCGGCGTCGACGTTCTCGCTCCAGGCGAGGTCCACGCCGGGGGCGGGCTCGATGGTCGCGATGTCGTTGGCTCTGAGGTGCATGATGCACTCGACGATCCAGTCGGTCTCGCGCTCGCCGCCGAAGGGCATGTTGAACAGCACCGAGGGCGACTCGACGCCGTGCACCATGAACAGGTTCGGCAGGCCCGGGATCATCATGCCGAGGTAGGAGTTGAAGCGTTCCTGCCAGCGCTGCGCGAGGGGGATGCCGTCGCGGCCGCGCGGGTTCAGGCGCAGCAGGGTGCCGGTGATGGCGTCGAAGCCGGTGGCGAGCACCAGCATGTCCAGGGGATGCTCGCCGCTTTGGGTGACGACGCTGTGCGCGGTGATGTGGTCGATGGGGTCGCTGCGCAGGTCGACCAGCGTGACGTTGTCGCGGTTGTAGGTCTCGAAGTAGCCGTCGTCGATGACCTGGCGCTTGGTGCCGAGGATGTAGTTCGGTAAGAGCTTCTCCGCGGTTTCCGGATCGCGCACGGTGTCGCGGATCTTGCCGCGCACGAACTCGGCCAGGGTCTGGTTGGCTTCGAGATTGGTGAGCAGGTCGTAGTAGCTGTTGAACAGCATGTGCAGGCCGCCTTCGGCCCACAGCTTCTCGTACAGCGCGTTGCGCTGCTCGGGCGTGTCGTCCAGCGCCGAGCGCTCCGACATCGGGTACGGCATGCCGAGCGACGACACCGCCATGTTGGCCTTGTACTGCTCCCAGTTCTCGCGCGCGTCGGCGAGCTCTTCCGGCCGCACCGGGCGGTTGCCGGCGGGAATGCTGTACTGCGGCGTGCGCTGGAACACGGTCAGGTGGCCGCATTGCTTCGCAATCACGGGAATCGACTGGATGCCGGAGGAGCCGGTGCCGATCACGCCGACCCGCTTGCCGCCGAACTCGACCGGTTCCACCGGCCAGCGCCCGGTGTGGTAGAGCTCACCGGCGAAGTCGTCGATCCCGGCGATCGGCGGCTTGTTGGTGTCCGACAGGCTGCCCATGGCGCACAGCAGGAAGGGCGTCACGATGTGCTCGCCGGTGCTGGCGTTCAGGTGCCAGCGCTGTTCCTGCTCGTCGAACCACGCTTCCCGAATCCAGGTCGAGAGCTGGATGTCGGGACGCAGCTCGAGCTTGTCAGCGACGAAATTGAGGTAGCGCAGCACTTCGGCCTGCGAGGGCTGGCGCTCCTCCCAGTCGAACTCGTCCAGCAGTTCCTTGGAAAAGGTGTAGCCGTAGAACGGCGCGCTGGGGAAGTCGACCCGCGCGCCCGGGTAGCGGTTCCACCACCAGGTGCCGCCGACGCCGTCGGCGCCGTCGTAGGCACGCACCGAGAGGCCCAGGCCGCGCAGGCGATGCAGCGCGTAGAGGCCGGCGAAGCCGGCGCCGACGACGACGACATCGAACACGCGCGCGTCGCCCGCACGCGATGCCTTGCTGCGTTGGTCAGGACTCATGGCAACCTCCCCTTGCGCGATCCGTACCGGCCAGTATGCCGGCCATGTTGCGCATCGCCAATAGCCGGCGCCGCCCGCCGTCGGGAGGGATGGCGCCTGGGTCGCGTCATGGCCGTGCGCGATGACGTCGTAGAATCCTTACACTGTGCCGCGCCCCCGCAAATTCCCAGCAGGAGATCCCCATGTCCGATGCCCTCCCCGCCCTCGGGCTCGTCGCCGTACCCGGCCGCCGCCAGCGCACCATCGCCCTCGCGGCCGAGATCGAGCAGCGCGGGTTCAGCGGCATCTGGTGCCCGAGCATCGGTGACGGTCTCGCCCTGTGCGCGGCGGTCGCCCAGGCGACGTCGACGATCACCTTCGGCACCGCGATCGCGCCCATCTACTACCGCCAGCCGGATGACTACGCGCACACGGTGAGCTTCGTGCACGAGGTCTCGGGCGGTCGCTTCCGCTTCGGCATCGGCGTGGCGCACAGTCGCTCGCTGGAGCGGCGCGGACTGAGCGGCGGCAAGCCCCTGGCCGACGTACGCGAGTTCGTCACCCGCCTGCGCGCCGTCGACGGCGCCGGCGAGCTGCCGCCGATCCTGCTGGCCGCACTGCGCCAGCGCATGGTCGCGCTCGCCGGCGAGATCTCCGGCGGGGTCATCTTCGCCAACGCGGCGCGCAGCTTCATGGCCGACTCACTCGCGGCATTGCCGCCGCCCGCTAAACGCGGGACGGACTTCATCGTCGCCAACATGATTCCCACCGTGGTGCACGACGACGTCGAGCGCGCCCGCGCGGTCAATCGCCGCACCCTCTCCGGCTACGCACTGCTGCCCAACTACCGCAACTACTGGCGCGCCGCCGGTTACGGTGCGGAGATGGACGCGGTGGAACGCTGCATCGCCGAGGGCCACAACGCGCGCATCGGCGAAGCCCTGAGTGACCGCTGGCTCGACGACACCACGCTGGCCGGGCCGCCGTCGCGGATCCGCGACGAGATCGCGCGCTGGCGTGAGGCCGGTATCGACACCCCCATCCTGGTGCCGAGCTCGGCCGAAGGCGGGCAGATGAAGGCCTTCGAGGAACTGTTCGCCGTCTTCGCGTGAGCCGACGCGGTGGACCCGTCCGGGCCCACCGTCGCGGTCATGGGCGGGACAGTCGCGGGACTCAGCGCAGGCCGGCGTCGCTGCCGCCCGTGTCGAATGCGGTTGCGCATTCGAACACCAGCTCGCGGAACCATTGATGCGCCGGGTTGAGATGGTTGCGCGGATGCCAGTGCAGGTAGGTGCGCGTCGGCGCCAGTTTCAGCGGTACCGGCAGCCACGTGAGCCGCGGTGAACGCGGGAAGACCTGGCGGGTGCGGGTCGGCAGGGTAAAGACGATGTCGCGCGCGCTGCACAGTGCCGGCACCATCAGGAACCCCGGCACGCGCACCGCGACCTGGCGCTCGAGCCCGAGCGCGCGCAGCGCCGGGTCGACCTGTCCTTCACCGCGGCCCTCGAACGAGACCAGGCCGTGCGGCAGGGCCACGAACTGCTCGAGTGAGAGCGCGCCGTCGAGCCGGCGCGCAAGCCGGCTGCTCATCACGCAACCGAAGGGGTTCGTGTAGAGCTGGCGGCGGCGATAGCTCTGGCTCGTGCTCGGAAACGCGGTGATGACGAAATCGACCTCGTTGTCGTCGAGCACGCGGAAGTCGCCGTGCGAGAACTCCAGCGCGCGCAGGCGCGCATGCGGCGCTTCGCGCTGCAATCGTTCGAGCAGTGGCGGCAGGAACAACTGCAGCTCGAAGTCCAGCCCGGCCAGCGTGAACTGCTCGCGCATGCGCGCCGGCGAGAACTGCGGCGGCCGGCTCAGCGCTTCAACGTCCTGCAGGATCCGCCGCAGCGGCTGCAGCAGGGAGCGGGCGCGCGGGGTGAGTTCGTAGCCGTGGGCGCCCCGGATCAGCAGCTCGTCGCCGAAATGCCCGCGCAGACGCGCCAGGCTGCGGCTCATCGCCGGCTGCGACAGGTTCACGCGGCGCGCGGCGCGCGATACGTGCTTCTCCAGCAACAGGGCCTCGAGTGCACGCAGCCCGGCAAGGTCGAGATCCGAATCATCCACGAAACGCATACTCATTATTAGTCTTATGCATTTCAATTATAGTCAGCAGTCGCTTAAGGTCTCATCCGGCTCACACGGAAACGGCTGGCATGGCGCACATCGGCATCGTGGGGGGCGGCGTCTCGGCGCTGCATCTCGGCATCACCCTGGTCAGCGGTGGCGCCCAGGCGACGATCTACCTGCCGCAGACCGCGGCGCAGCTCGCCGCCGGGCGCATGCAGAACACCGTTGCCCACATGCCGGACACGGTCATCCGTGAGCGCGAGCTGGGTATCGACTTCTGGGACGAGCACAGCGTGCGCACCTGCCGCGTGCGTCACTACTCGCTCAGGGTCGACGAGGGCCGGGCGATCGACTTCCACGGCGGTCTCAACGGCGAGGAGCGCTGTATCGATTACCGCGTGTACCTGCCACGCATGATGGCGGAGTTCGAGCGGCGCGGCGGCCGGCTGGAGCACCAGGCGCTGGGCGCCGACGACATCGAGGCACTGTACGAGCGGCATCCCCTGCTCGCGATCGCCAGCGGCAAGGGCGACAGCGGCTTCGCCGATTACTTCCCGCTCATCGACGAACTGACCCCGCACCATCAGCCGCCCCGGCGGCTCTGCGTCGGCCTCTACCGCGGTGTTCGCGACCGCGACCCGCTCGGTGTCACCGTCGGCATCTCGCCGGGGCACGGCGAGATCATCGTGCTGCCGATGGAGACCGCGCACGGCCCGCTGATGGCCCTGCTGTTCGAGAACCGGCCGGACGGCGATCTCGCCGATCTGCCCGGACTCGATTATCCGGCCGATCCGCAGGCTTTCGAGCGCCGCATCCTCGAGGCCCTGCGCGACCACTACCCGACCGTGTACGCGCACGTCGATCACGACGCCTTCGGACTGCATGACCAGCGCGATCTCCTGCAGGGCGCGTTCCGGCCGGTCACGCGCGAATCCTGGGCCGAGATCCGGGACGGGCGCTACGCGATCGCGATCGGCGACCTGCGCTGCACCCAGGATCCGCTGACCGGGCAGGGCGCCAACCTGGCCTCACGCGGAGCCTGCGAACTCGGCCGCCGCATCCTGGATTCCGACCAGGTGTTCGACCGCGCGTTCTGCGAAGACTACGAACGGCACATGCGCTACCGGGTCGCCGGCACGGTCGGCTTCAACAACGCCATGCTCGACCCGGCGCCGCACACCCAGGCGCTGCTCGGCGCGATGGCGCGGGACGAGGCGCTGTGCACGGACTTTTCTTCCCGCTTCGCGGCGCCGCACACGATCTGGTTCGACATCCTCAAGGACGCCGACACCTGCAACGCCCACCTCGCGCGCTTCGGTCATCACCCGGCTGACGGCGACTGAAGCGGCGCCGGCCGGCATGGCCCGCCGGCGCCCTGCACGCTTCGGCGAGCGACGACCACCGCCGGTTGCGACTCACCGCGCCCACGCTGCCGGACCTTTCCGTTTGAGTGTGAGAGCGCTCCCGGCGTATTCTTCGCCGCGGCAGACGACCCGACCTCGCACACCCGCGGCGCGCGCCGGACCGCCCTTCATGCCGCCCCGAAACGTTACCGGACGCCGCCGCCATCGCCATCGACAGCCATTCCCGAGCCGCCACCGCCGACACGGGCGAGGTGCTGTTGACCCGTGAGCTGCTGCTCATCCTGGTCACCACGGCCTTCATCGGCCTGAGCTTCTCGTCCTACTTCCTGTTCCCCAAGTTCCTCGCCACGGAGCTGGCCGCCGATCCGCCCACCATCGGCGGCCTGAGCGCGATCACGATGTTCGTCTCGGTGCTGTTCACGCCCATCGTCGGGGTGCGCATCGACCGCAGCGGGCGACGGCCGTTCAGCACCCTGGGGGCTGCGCTGTTCGCAGTGGCCAGCACCGGGTTCCTGTTCGTCGAGACGGTCGGGCCGCTGGTGTGGCTGCTGCGCGCGACCCAGGGCGCGGCCTTCACCATGTTCTTCATCTCGCTGTCTACGCTCACCGCCGACCTCGCGCCGGCGCGCAAGCTGGGGCAGGCGATCGGCCTGTTCGGCGGCGTCATGATCTCGACCAACGCGCTCGGTCCGGCGCTCGCCGAGTGGGCCGCGCACCGCTACGGCTGGGACGTGGTCTTCGCCGGCTCGGCCGTGGCCGCCGCGATCGCCGTGTTCCTGACCCGCCTGGTGCGCGAGCCGCCGCACGAGCACGGCGGCGAAGCGTCGACCGGCATGGGCACACTGCTCGTGCGCCCCGGCCTGCGCCGGGTACTCGCCGTCGCCGTGCTCGCCGGCGGCGCGATGGGCACGCTGTTCACCTTCTACCAGCCGTGGGCGCTGGCGCGCGGCCTGGAGCACGTCTCCGGCTTCCTGATCGCCTTCGCCGGCAGCGCCATGCTGATGCGTTTCGGACTCGGCGGACTCGCCGACCGTCTCGGCCGGGTGCGCGTCGCGGCCGCCTCGCTGCTGGTCTACACCCTGGCGCCGCTCGCGGTGATCTGGGTCGACACCCTCGGCCTCGTTGTCGGCGGCTGCCTGTTCGGCACCGCGCACGGCCTGTTCTTCCCCGCGCTCAACGCGGTCGCCCTCGATCACGCTACCACCCGCGAACGCGGCAAGGCCATGGCCGCCTACCACGGCGCGTTCAATATCGGCTTCGCCGCCGGCAGCTACGTGCTCGGCTACGTCGTCGTCACCGCCGGCTATCCGGCGGTGTTCGCAGCCGCGGCCACGGGCTGCGCACTCGGCTTCGTGCTGCTGGCGACGGGACGCGGACGCCGGGGGCGCAAGGCCTGATCCCCGGCCGCCGGCCGCACATTGGCCCCTGCGCCCGCGGCGGTGGGTGGCGTCCTCCTGCGCCCCGCGCAATCAGCGCCAATCGTAATCCGTGGCGTCGACCGACTTCGTGCGCTGCCAGAATTCGTAGGCCGGGAACGGGCAGTTCTGCGTGACCCGGCCACGCGAGTTCTTGTACCAGCTATTGACCCGTGAGAAGCCGAACGCGAGCAGGCGATTGCGCGCCTCGACGCGGTCGTTGTAGCTGTCGTGGACCTCGGCCTTCACCTCCAGGGCATCGCTACCGCTCTCCAGCAACAGCCGCGCCGCGTCCACGATGTACTGCGCGGTCTGCTCCGAGAACATGATGATGCTGCCGTACACCACGAGGTTGGTGTTCGGCCCGTACATGCAGAACAGGTTGGGGAAATCGGGCATGGCCGTGCCCAGGTAGGCGCGCGCATCGTCCTGCCAGCGTTGGTGCAGATCGACGCCGCCGCGGCCGGTGACCTGCATCGGCATGAGGAACTTCGAGGCCTCGAAGCCGGTGCCGTAAATGATCACGTCGAACTCGTGCTCGGTGCCGTCGGCACAGCGGATGCCGCGCGGCGTGATCGCTTCGATCGGCTCCCTGATGACGCGGACGTTGTCGCGTTTCAGCGTCTCCACCCAGCCGCCGTCGTCGCGGATGATGCGCTTCGCACCGACCGGTGAGTCGGGGATGACAACGTCGCGCAGATCGGGGCGATCGGCAACCTGCGGCTCCAGCCAGCGCAGGAAAGACTCGCGCAGCGCCTCGTTGCGCGCCGAGGTCGCGCGTTCGGTGGGCGGGTAGTGCGGGTCGACCGCGATGTCGTCGAGCAGACCGACCGCCTGCACCATGACCAGCGAGGCGCGGTACCACAGCGCGTAGTTCGGCAGGTGGTCGAGCAGCCAGGCCTGGCCCTCGGTCACCGCGTCGCGCAGGTTGGGGGTCGGCAGCAGCCAGTTGGTCGTGCGCGCGAAGATGCCGAGTTCGACGCCGTCCTGCGCCAGCGACTTGATGAACTGCACGGCGCTGGCGCCGGTGCCGATGACCGCGACCCGCTTGCCGGTGAGATCGACGTCATGATCCCAGCGCGCGGAATGGAAGGCCGGACCGTTGAACGTCCCGATGCCGGGAATGTCGGGCAGCTTCGGCCGGTTGAGCTGGCCGACCGCGGACACCGCCATGTTGCTGCACACGGTTTCGATCCCGTCCGGCCCGGCGATCTCCAGCGTCCACTGCTGCGCGTCGTCGTCCCACGCCATCGACCGCACCTCGCAGCCGAAACGAATGTGCTCGTAGAGCCCGGCGTCTTGCGCGACGTCTTTCAGGTATTCCAGCACGTCCTGCGAGGTGCTGTAGTAGTCCTTCCAGGTACGGCGCGCGAACGAGTAGCTGTAGTAGAAGCTGTTGATGTCGACGCGGCAGCCGGGGTAGTGGTTCTCCAGCCAGGTACCACCGACCTCCGCGTTCTTCTCGTAGAGGGTGAACGGTACGCCGGCCTGCCTGAGCCGGAAGGCCAGGGCCAGCCCGGACTCGCCGGCACCGACGATGGCAACGTGAAAATCACGCTGGGGTGCGACCTGCGCCTTGGTCCACAGCGGCCGGCGCGGATCGGCATCCGCGGTGACGAGTTCTTCGGCGATGAGCGGCAGGTAGGGCTCGATCGCAGGCCCCATCATCCACTCCGCGGCGAGTCGCAGCTGGTCAGTGGTCGGGCGGGACGGAACGCTGCCGCGTGCATCGCGGAACGCGCCCAGCCGCTCACGGCACAGCGCGCGGACTTCGCGTTCGGTACCGGCACTCATGCCGGACGTCACCACCCCGGCGGCATCGATCGCCGGTCGCCAGGCGGGCCGCAACAGGCCGTAGTCCCCGCTCAGGTGGGCCGTGGTCAACAGCAGGGTCGGAATGTCCGCCGCCTCGAGGTGCCGCGCCAGCGTGCGGTCGTCCGCCTCGAGCGCGGTGAGGACCGCGTTGCGCGAGGCCGGCGCCGTGCCGCGCGACGTGAATTCAGCGGTAATCAGGTTCGATGTCGTGCTCATGGTAGTGCTCCCCTGGAAGACGATGCCGGCGTCCGCTTCGGGTGACGCCCGCCATCGCAGTCTCGCTGGGCGGCCGCCGCGTGCGCGCCCCCCGCGGCGGCGGGGCCCGTGTCGCGCCGCGCTGGCATGGACCTATACTTTCGGATAGGGTCGACGCTTCAGCGCCCTGCCGGAGATACCGAGCCGCGAGCCATGGCGGAACTGGATACCTCACCGCTGCTGTCGTCGATGGTTACCCTGCCGCCGGCCGATCGGCGCCTCGTGCAGCGCGCCCGGCTCGCGCGCCGCCTTGACGAGGCGAGCACGTGCCGGCTGGTCTGCGTACGCGCCCCGGCGGGCTTCGGCAAGACCTCCATGCTGCTGGACTGGATACACCAACAGCCACCGTCCCGCCGCATCGCCTGGCTGAGCCTGCAGGAAGCGCACGACGATCCCCGCACGCTGCTGCGTTATCTCATCGCCGCGCTGCGCTCGCGCTGCGGCGCGCTCGGCGAAGCGACACTGACCCTGCTCAACGCAGACGTTCCGATCAGCACCGGCTCCCTCGTCACCACCCTGCTCAACGAACTGGCCGCACTGGCCGACCCGGTGTGGCTGGTGCTCGACGACCTGCACAGCCTGGGCGCGGACGGCGACGCGGCGGACTGCATTGCGCGCATGCTGGAGCATGCCCCGCCGTGTCTGCATTTCATCGTGACCACCCGGGCGGCCCCGCCCTTCCCGCTCGGACGCCTGCGCGAGCTCGGGCAGATCTGCGAGATCCGCACGCGCGAGCTGGAGTTCACGCACGCGGAGATTGCCTCGTTCATCGCCCGGGAAACCCTCGCCCTCGACCCGCAGCAGTCGGCCCGGCTCGCGGCCAATACCGGCGGTTGGGCGGCCGGCCTGCGTCTTGCCGCGATCGGCATGCGCGAGGCATCGTCCGTTTCGCACTTCCTCGACTCCTTCTCCGGCGGTCACGAGGCCATCGCCGACTTTCTGCAGGAAGACGTCCTCAGCCGGCAGCCGGCCACGCTGCAGGATTTTCTCGCCGAGACCGCGCAGCTCGACGAGTTGAACCCGGCCCTGTGCGACCACGTGCTCGAACGTGACGACAGCGAGGCCCTGTTGCGAGCGGCGCATGACAAGGGCCTGTTTCTCGTGCGCGTTACCCCCGACGCCGCGCATTACCGCTACCACCCCATGTTCGCCGACTACCTGCGCCAGCGTCTGCAACGCGTCGACCCGTCACGTGCAGCGCGCGTCTGTGCGCGGGCCAGCGCCTGGTACGCCCGGCAGGGCGCCGACTACGAAGCCATCGCTTATGCCCTTCGCGCGGGTCAGAACGAGCGCGCGGCAGCCTTGCTGGAGGAAGCCTGCGAACGCCTCTTCGCAGCGGGCCGGCTGGAGGCCCTGCGGAGCTTCGCCGCACGCCTGCCGGACGGGCTGCTGGACGACTGCCCGCGCCTGCTGCTGGACCTGATCTGGATGCACACCCTGCAGTGGGAGGCGCGCGCCGCGCAGGCGCTGATGCGCCGGGTGCAGGCCTACGCGGCCCGCCATGACACGACGCTGTCACCCGAGCTGGAGGAGAAAATCCTCCATCGCGAAATCATGATTGCCCTGCTGCAGGACGATCTCGCACAGGCCGAGGCCCTGTGGGAGAACTGGCCCGCGGTCAGCACCGGTAACAAC
This sequence comes from Gammaproteobacteria bacterium, assembly GCA_041984235.1. Lineage (GTDB taxonomy): Bacteria > Pseudomonadota > Gammaproteobacteria > JBHIYN01. The sequence goes on along the minus strand of JBHIYN010000009.1, from coordinate 175,201 downwards.
CCGTATTTCGACGGCTCCGCCGAGACCGCGGAGCTGGTCGCCCGGCGCGAGCACTTCGATGGGCGCTTCGTGCTCGCGCAGGCGCCCCGCGTGCGCCGTTACTTCACCGACGCTGGTGCCGAGTACGGTACGGTGTGGTTCGACTGCGTATTCGCACCGGCCCTGCTCATGCGTGGCGAGTCCGACCGCGCGGTCGGCATCCTGCAGGGTGCGATGGAGACGGCCGAGCGCACCAGCGGTGTCGACTCGCCATTGATCGCGATGCCGGCGCTGCTGCTGGCGGAGGTGCATTACGAGCGCGGTGAGCTGGACACCTGTCGCCGACTGGTCGACGCCTGGCTGCCACGCGCGGGTCACATCGGCTTCGTCGACCAGCTCGTGGCCGGCTACGTGTGCGCCATCCGGCTGGCCGCGCTGGGCGGCGATCACGAGCAGGCCTTCCGCCTGCTCTCGCAGGGCGAAGCGCTGGCCAGCGAGCACGCGTTCGCACGCCTCGCCGTGCATCTCGCGTCCGAGCGCGTGATGACCCTCCTGCGCTGCGGGCGCAGGAGCGAGGCGCGCGGCCAGGTGGCGGCCGGCGGCGTCCCGCAGGCATCCGCGCTGCTGCCACGCAAATCGGCGACCGTCAGTGACGCGGTCACCGTGCTCAGTCACGCCTGCGTTGCCCGGGGCAGCACCAGCGCAGCCGATTTCGTCAGGGTGCTGCGCAGCTGGGTCAACTTCGCCGAGGGTCACGGTGCCGTGCGCCACGCCATTCGCCTGCGCTGCGTGCTGGCCGGATTGCTGCACGCCCAGGGCGAACCGGCCGAGGCCTGGCGCACGCTGCGCGCCGCGATCGAGCAATCGCGGGTAAGCGGCATCGTGCAGCCGCTGCGCGAGGATGGGCGCCGCACCCTGCACATCCTCGACTTCGCCCTGGCGGCCGAGGGCACTGCACGCGGGACACTCGCGGCAACGGTGCAGGCGCTGCGCGACGACCTCGCGACCGCGGCGGGTGATACCCCGGCACCCGCCGTGCCGCGCTCCAGGCCCGCTCGCACCGCAATGGCCGAGGCACTGAGCGAGCGGCAAATCGAGATCCTCGCGGCCATCGCCGACGGCTCCAGCAACAAGGAAGTCGCGGCCCGCCTCGGCATCAGCGAAGCCACGGTCAAGTGGCACCTGCGCCTGGTGTACGAGAAGCTCGGCGTGCATCGGCGCGTGGCCGCGGTACGGGAAGCGCGTGCGCTGGGGCTGGTCGACTAGAACCTCGCAGATGCGCTCGCCGCGCCCGTGACCGCGGCGCGTTGCGCCGCTTTCCCGGTGGACGTCGCGGCCGGCGCGTGCTGCTAGCATGCGCTTTTCGTCCCGATGCCGTGACTATCATGAAGAAACGCATGTACTTCAATGCCTTTCGCATGAACTGCGTGACCCACATGTCGCCCGGATTATGGGTGCGCGAGGACGATCACATGGTCGACTACACGTCGCTCGCGCACTGGACCGAGTTCGCGCGCCTGCTCGAGCGCGGCTGCTTCGACGCGGTGTTCCTCGCCGACGTCGTCGGGCCTTACGACGTCTACGGCGGCAGCCGCGACGCCACCCTGACCCAGGCCACCCACCTGCCGATCAACGACCCCATGCTGCTGGTGCCGGCGATGGCGGCGGCGACCGAGCACCTCGGCTTCGGCTTCACCAGCTCCATCATGCAGTACCACCCGTTCATGTTCTCGCGCCTGATGACGACGCTGGACCACCTCACGGGCGGACGCTCGGCGTGGAACATCGTGACCTCGTTCACCCGCAGCGCGGCGCGTAACTTCGGGCTCGACAGCCTCCCCGAACACGACCAGCGCTACGCCATGGCCGACGAGTACTGCGGGATCTGCTACCGCCTGTGGGAGGACAGCTGGGCCGACGATGCCGTTGCCGCGGACAAGCGCAGCGGTATCTACGCCAACCCGGCGCGGGTGCGGGACATCGATCACGACGGCGCGTACTACTCGGTCCATGGCTGCCACCTGTGCGAGCCGTCGCCGCAGCGCACTCCGGTGCTGTTCCAGGCCGGCGCCTCCGAGCGCGGCTCGGATTTCGCGGCCGAGAACGCCGAGTGCGTGTTCGTCATCGGCGCCAATCCGAAAGTGGCCGGCGACTACGCGCGCAACATCCGCGACAAGACCACGAAGTTCGGTCGCCGGCCGGAGGACATCCTGTGCTTCGCCTACATGAAGATCATCACCGGCGGCAGCGAGGCCGAGGCGCGCGCGAAGTACGACGAGTATCTCGGCCAGGTCAGCTTCGACGGCGCGCTGGCGCTGCTCTCCGCATGGACCGGCGTCGATTTCAGCGGCTACCAACCCGACCAGCCGGTCGAGTACATCGAGACCAACGCCGTGCGCACCGTGCTGCACAGCTTTACCGCCGCCGACCCCGGGCGTACCTGGACGGTGGGCGACGTCGCGCGCTACGTCGGCATCGGCGGCGCGGGCCCGGTGCTGGTGGGCGCGCCCGAGCAGATCGCCGACGAGCTGGAAACCTGGATCGACGCCGGCGTGGACGGCTTCAACCTCTCCTACGCGACCCTGCCGGCCTCGTTCGAGGAGTTCGTCGACGGCGTCGTGCCGGTCCTGCAGAAGCGCGGGCGCATGCAGACCGGGTACCGCCCCGGAACGCTGCGCGAGAAGCTCTTCGACGGCCACGGCTCGCGCATCGCCGCGCCGCATCCGGCCGCCGCCTGCCGGCGGCCGTGGTGAGCCGGTCAGGCGACACTCACTCCCGCGGCGGCCCGTAGGCCAGCAGCAGGTTGCCGGGCATGCCCCACAGGCCGTAGCCGGAGGCAACGTAGACCCAGCCGTCGACCACGGTCACGCCGGCGCCCTTGAGCGAGCCGCCGGAGCCGGTTACGCCGTTGACCGTCGCGTGCTGCCCGCGGGTGTCGACGTCCCACAGCACCGCGCCGCTGGCGCTGTCATAGGCGCGCAGGTGGCCGTCCATGGAGCCGGAGAAGACCACGCCCGGGATCAGGGTCGCGGCCTGCGGCTGGCCGGCACTGCAGCCGGGCGTGGCACCGCAGTCCGGTACCGGCGCCGGCGTCTGCCACAGGGTCTCGCCGTCCTCGATGCGGAGCGCGTACAGGCCGCCGGCCGTGGCCGGCGTGTCCTTGTTCTCCCACACGTCCGAGATGGGCACGTAGGCGACGTCCTCGTCGGCCGCGAAGCCCCACTCGATGCCGCCCAGCACGCCGCCCGGGGAAAGGCGCTTCTTCCACACCACCGCACCGTTGCGATCCGGGTCCAGGGCGTGCATCACGCCCGACTTCTGGCCGGCCAGCAGCAGCCGCCTGCCACCCGGCAGCTCGCGCAGGATGGCCGCGGCGCCGAAGTCGAGATCCGGTCCGCAGTCCTCGGTTACCACCGGGTCGGAGCCCGGGGTCACGCAGGCCAGGGTCCAGGCGTCGTCGGCCTCGGCCTGGTAGGTCCAGCGTATGGCGCCGGTCTCGAGGTCGAGCGCCACCACGGCATCGCTGGTTTCGGGCGCGGGCCCGGTATAGGCGTTGCCGGTCGTCACGTACAGCGCGCCGGCGCGGCGATCGACGGTCGCCGCCGACCACGCGCCCACGCCGGAGGGCCCGTAGCGGGTAACCCCGGAGGCGCCGGTCTTCTGCTTCTCGGGCTCGCCGACCAGCCAGGTCTGCCATTTCTGCTTGCCGCTGACCGCATCCACCGCGATGACCGAGCCACGGAACGTGCAGCAGTCGTACTCCGGCGAGGCCGAGAAACCCTTCTCCACCGAGGCGGTCGCAAAGTACAGCGTGCCGCCATCGAGCACCGGGGTCGCCGTGATCACGGCAGTCGGATGGGGATCCTGCTGCGCCTTCCAGCGCAGCTCGCCGCTCTCGGCGTCGATCGCGTACAGCCACGCCCGGCGGTCGGCGACGTAGAGCACGAAGCCCTCGCCGTCGGGATCGGGGGCGATCACCGGCGTCGCGCGCACCGGCCCCTCGGTGTCAGTCTTCCACCAGGCACAGCCGCGCTTCGCATCCAGCGCATAGACGCCGCCGGCGGGGCTGCCGACGAACAGGCGCTCACCCAGCGCCGCCGGCTGCACGCCGACGGTGGTGGCGCCGGGAAAGCCGAACGCCCAGCGTAGCTCGAGGCGGCCGAGATCCGCCGCGCTCAGCCCGGCCCGGGCGGCCGGCTGCAGGCGCGCGTTGTCGAGGCCGGGGCTCCAGCCCGACCACAGCACGGTGCTGTCAGCCGCGGCGTCCGTCGCCTCGCACAGCGCCAGCGTTTCCGCCGCCGGCTCCGGCACGCTGCCCCACGCCGTGTTCGAGATGTGGATGGCGAGCGCGCGCTGCCGCTCGGGGCCCAGCTGCATGGCATAGGGTGCCATGCGGCCGGCGGAGATGACCTTGAAGATGTGTTCGGGCGGCAGCGCGGCCATCGCCGCGCGGGTCATCGCGCGCGCCACCGGCGGGTCGCCGTGGCAGCCGGCGCAGATGCGGGTGAACGAGGCCTCCGGCGGCTCGCTTGCCGCCGGCTCCGCCCCCACGCCCGGCGCCAGGCCAAGCACCAGCCACACCAACCCGAACCGCAATCCACCCATCGCCGGAAACCTCCCCGTCATCCCCAAAACGAAAGCCCGGCCGCTGCGCCGGGCCCCGGGGAGTATCGGGTGCACGGGCGGAAAAGGAAACCCGCCACCACGGCCCGCCCGCCAATCGCTCAACGCTGCACAGCGTTCGCCCGTGTCCGCGCACCCGCGCCCTGCGCGTAGCGGGCGACCCACAGGGCGGGTCGCTGGACGCGCGCAGGCGATTGTGCGCTCCGCCGGCGGCCTGGCCGCGCGCGACACCTGGGTCCGCGAGACACCCGCCACCGGCCGCGCACCCTATACTGCCAGGCAGGCATCTCGCGGCGGGCAGCGACCGCTGCGCGTCCCGGCGAGGAGGAACGACATGGATGCGAACCACGGCAGCGCGGGCGCAAGAACGTGAGCCGGCCGCGACGACCCCGCGCCGGCTCGCGCCGATCGCCGGCGGCCGTGCTGCTGTGTGCACTGGCGCCGCTGCTCGCCGGCTGCGACATCTTCCACCGCTGGGACGCGCTGGTCTACACGAACAAGTTCGATCGCGCCAACGCCATCGACGTCGGCACCTTCGGTAGCCTGGAAGCATGCCGCGCGGCGGCAAAAGAGAAAATGAGGGAGCTCAAGATCGGGGAGCTCGGCGGCTACATCTGTGGCGAGAACTGCATGGTCAAGTGGGGCTTCGGCAACATGCGCATGTGCGCGCGCACCGCGCGCTGAGCAGCGGCGGCAGGCACCCGTGCCCGCGTCGCCGCCTGCGCGTACAATCGCGGCCCGCAACCGCCGCCCGCCGAGGAGAGACCACCGATGTCAGAGCCCTGCCGCGCTTCGCGCCACATTGCCTTCGAGGGCGCGCGTAACGTACGCGACCTGGGCGGCCTGCCGGCAGCCGAAGGGATCACGCGCTTCGGCGTGGTGTACCGCGCGGACGGCCTGTCGCGGCTCACCGACGCCGATCTCGCCCGCCTGAGCGAGCTCGGCGTGCGCTCCATCGTCGACCTGCGCTACGACGAGGAGCGCCAGCGCGCACCGGACCGGGTCCCCGCCGGACGCCCCTACGTGTTCTTCCACCGCGGCTTCGTGCCGCAGGGCTCGCTGGAGCTCTTCGAGCAGGTCAACCGTCACGGCGCGGACGCCGCACGCGCCAGCGCGCTGATGTGCGCCAACTACGCGCGCATCCCGTTCGAGCACGCGAACGAGTTCCGCGATCTCATGCGCTACCTGGTGCAGCCGGGCGGCGCCCCGCACCTCGTGCACTGCACCTCGGGCAAGGATCGCACCGGCATCCTGGTCGCCTTCGTGCTGCGCGCGCTGGGCGTGGCGGTCGACGAGGTCGTTGCCGACTACGAGCTCAGCAACGTCGAGCACCAGCCGGTCGACGTATTCGGCCCGCGCGCGCGCCCGGATGCGATCGAGATCGTGATGTCCGCGCGCGGCGAGTTCCTGCGCGCCTCGCTGGATGCCATCGACCGCCAGTGCGGCAGCTTCGACGCCTACCTCGGTGACGTGCTGGATTTCGGTCAACCGGAGCGCGACGCACTGCGGGCGATGCTGCTGGAGTAAGCGCGGGACGACGACCCGCGCGGCGTCAGGCCGACTTCTCCAGCAGCTTCTCGCGCACCGCGCGGCGCAGGATCTTGTTGGCCGCGCTCTTCGGCAGCTCCGGCCACACCTCGATGCCCTTGGGCCGCTTGTAGTTGGCGAGATGTTCGCGCGCGTAGGCGGTGAGGGCCTCGACGTCGAGATCCGCGCGGCCGGCCACCACCGCGTGCACGCGGTCACCCCACTTCTCGTCCGGCAGCCCGACCACCGCCGCCTCGACCACGCCTTCGAAGGCCATCAGCACGTCCTCCACCTCGCGCGGGTAGACGTTGTAGCCGCCGGAGATGAGCATGTCGTTCTTGCGGTCGACGAGATAGTAGAAGCCGTCCTCGTCGCAGTAACCGATGTCGCCGGTATGCAGCCAGCCGTTGCGGAACGCTTTCTCGGTCGCTTCCGGCCGGTTCCAGTAGTAGGCCATGGTCTGCGGCCCGCGGCACACGATCTCGCCGACCTCGCGCGGCGGCAGCGGCCGATCGTCGTCGTCGAACACGGCGCACTCGACGAAGGTGAACGGCCGTCCGCACGAGCCCGTGCGATCGTGGTCCCGCGGACTGAGACAGGTGATGACCATCGGGCTCTCGGCCTGCCCGTAGCACTGCGCGAAGATGCGCCCGAAGCGCGCCTCCGCCCGCTCGAGCAGGCTGGGCGCGATGGGCGAGGCGCCGTAGGCAATCTTGCGCAGCGCGAACCCGGCGTCGGCGAGACCGGGCTGCTCGAGGATCATCGCCAGCATGGTCGGCACGAGGAAGGTGTGGCTGGCCTGCTCGCGGCTGGCGAGGTCGATGAACTCCGCGGCATCGAACTTCTTCATCACCAGCGAGCGCACGCCGCGTGCGATCGCCGGCAGGAAGAACGCGCCCGAGGCGTGCGCGATGGGGGCGGCGTGGAGAAAAGTGTTGCCGGCCTCGAGATCGGGCACCAGGTCCATGAGAAAGGCCGACATCTCGGCCAGCTCGCCGCGCGTAGTCAGCGTCACCGCCTTGGCCTTGCCGGTGGTACCGCCGGTGTAGCCGAGGCGCAGCGGCGCGTCCAGCTCGCGATCGACCGCGCAGGGCGAGGCGTCGGCGTGCTCGAACATGGCGGCGAACTCGGCGCTGCCGATGGCGATCTCCACGTCCAGCCCGTCGATGTCGTCATGGATGACGGCGCGCGCGCCGCTGTCGGCGAGCTTGTAGCTGTGATTGTCCAGCGTCTCGCGGGTGTTCATGCCGACCCGCACCAGCCCGGCCTTGGCCAGCGCGTAGTAGGCGACCAGGCACTCGATGCTGTTGGGCAGCAGGACGCCGACGCGGTCACCGGGCGCCAGGCCGCGCGCCAGCAGCGCGTTGCCGACGACGTCGGTGAGGCGATCGAACTCGCGGAAGCTGACGTCGCGCGAACCTTCGGTGAGACAGGTGGCGTCGCCGTAGTAGAGCGCGGCGCGCCGGATCAGTGAGCCGATTTGCATGGTGGCGGCGGGTTCGTGTCGTTGCGGGACGGCAATGTTATCGAAACGCGTACCTGCCGGCACGGTCACCCTGTGACAATGCGTTGCTTGACACTGCGCGGCGTCCGGGCTTTGCTGGCCGCTCCCGGCCACGCGCCCCGGAGCACCGCCCTGAAATGACGCCCCCTGCCCCCGTCGCCGAGCGCCCGCGCATCTGCCTGGTCAGGCCGCCGCTGCTGTCGCGCGACGGGGCGCTGAACAACGAGGCCGTGCCGCACATCGGCCTCGCCTACCTGGGCGGTTTCCTGCGCAGTCGCGACTTTCCCGTGACCCTAGTCGACGGCATCGCCGAAGGCCTCAACCAGGTCCACTCGTGGCCCGGCCGGCCCGGCTTCCGCATCCAGGGCATCACGCTCGACGCGGTCGTCGACGCCATCCCGGCGGACAGCGCGGTGATCGGCTTCAGCTCCATGTTCTCGGCCGAATGGGTGCTGCTGCGCGAGCTGATCGGCAAGGTGCGCGCGCGTTTCCCGCGGGCACTGCTGGTCGGCGGCGGTGAGCACTTCACCGCGCTGGCCGAGTACTCGTTGCGCGACTGCCCGGCGCTGGACGCCGTGGTCAAGGGCGAGGGTGAGGCGATCTTCACCGAGCTCGTCGAGGACTGGCTCGCGGGTGACTACCACGGCGTCGCCGGGGTCTGCTTCCTGGCTGCCGACGGCACCTTTCACGACAACGCAGGACTGCCGCGCATTCGCGCCATCGACACCATTCCTTGGCCGCACTGGCCGGACGGCTACCTGGAGAAATTCTGGGCCGCGGGCAAGTCGTACGGCATTCGCAGCGAGCGCGACATTCCGCTGCTCGCGACCCGCGGCTGCCCCTACCGCTGCACCTTCTGCTCCAGCCCGCAGATGTGGTCGACGCGCTACGTGATGCGCGAGGTCGACGACGTCATCGCCGAGATCAAGCACTACATCGAACGCTACGGCATCACTTCCTTCCAGCTCTATGACCTCACCGCGTTCACGCGCAAGCGCTGGACGCTGGCCTTCTGCCAGCGTCTGAAGGAAGAGAACCTCGGCGTGCGCTGGTCATTGCCCAGCGGTACCCGCAGCGAGGTGCTGGACCGCGAGGTGCTGCGGCTGCTGCGCGAGACCGGCTGTGATTACGTCGCCTATGCACCGGAGAGCGGTGCGCCGACGACCCTGAAACGGATCAAGAAACGGGTGCGGCTGGAACGCATGGTGGACTCCATTCGCGAGGCGCGGCGCCAGGGTCTGACCGTGCGCACCAACCTCATCATCGGCTTTCCCGACGAAACCCGCGGCGAGATGTTCGAGACCCTGCGTTTCGGACTGCGCATGGCGGTGCTGGGGGTCGACGAGGTGCCGTTCTTCATTTTTTCCTGCTACCCGGGGACCGAGATCTTCGCCGACCTGCTGGCGCGCGGCCAGGTCACGCTCGACGACGACTACTTCCTCTCGCTGGTGTCGCTGAACGGCAAGTTCTCCAACCTGCGGCCGAGCGGGGTCAGCGCGCGGCACGTCTCCAACATCGAGCTGGCCTGCCTGCGGCTCGCCTTCATGCTCGCCAACTACGCACTCGGCTACCTGCTCTACCCGCGACGGATCTGGCGCACGCTGCGCAACCTCGCCACGGGCCGCGCCTCGGCCACGGTGCTTGAGAACCGCCTGCAGGATTCGCTGCGGCGGCGGCGCGCCTCGGCGCCTTCCTGATCACGCGCGACCGGGTACACGGGCCATCGCCGTGCGCGGGCGTCGACCGCGGCGGCGACGGCACGCACGTGCGCGCTGGCGATTGCGGCCGGCAACGCGGTGGCTGCGCGCATGGCAGCAGCGCCGGTGGTCGCGTGGTGCAGCGCACGAATTTGTAGGACAATCCGGCGCACGCCCGCGCGTGGCGACGCCGTGCGCCACGGCGCGCCTGCGCCGCCCGGGCGCCAATCCCAGCCGCTTGTCCGCTCCCGCTCATGAGTACCGAACTGATCGACCTGCTGCGCGATCATCTGCATGACCCGGCCTGCGGCGTCAGCGTCGGCGGCTTCGGCGCGCTCGCCGAGTTCCAGGACGACACGGTCGCGCTCGAGGGTAGCCACGCCGGCCTGTGCGCCCGCAGCCCGCGTGGTGCCGTCGCGGTGACGCCGCGCGGCGACGAACGGGTCCTCGCCTACGAGGCCCTGTCGGCACGCGAGGACGCCTGGCAGTGCGGTATCGGTGTGCTCGCGGCGCGGCACGACGCACGCATGGCCGGACGCCGGACCCTGACCGAGATCGGGCCTGACCGGGACGCGCTGGATCCGGACGCGCGCGATGACCTGCTGTTCGATCTCGGCGTCGGCCTGCCGCACGTCGATTTCTGCGTCCGCACCGCCGACGCGACGCTGGTCGACCTGCTGCGCAAACACGCCGGAGAGCCCGTCATCAGCGATGGCCACGCGGTCATGGAAGCGGTCATCGACGCCGGCCCGCCGCGCGTGGTGCGCTCGCGCATCGCCCGCGTCGAGGTCTACCAGCCGATCGACCGGCACCGCACACCGGACGGGCCGCATACCCACCTGCTCCCCGGTCTGCTCAAGAGTGGTCGTACGCATTCCGCCAGCCTGCCCTTTCCCGCCGGCAGCGTGCCGCTGATCATGCTGCACCCGGAGAATCCGCTGACCGACCGCTTCGGGCAGCGCCGCGCGTTTGCGGCGGCCGTGCATGCGCGCTTCCAGGCGCGCCTCGAGCGCTTCGGCGATCCCGACTACGTGGCCGAAAAGCGCCGCGTGGCCGACGCCGTCAGCGCGCGCGTCGCGCCCGAAACCTGCGCACGCCCGAACTCCCGCGTGACCCGCCTGGCGCGCCGTGTCGCGCTGCGCCAGCTCGGCCATACCGGCGTCGAGTCCGACTACCTCGCGCGCTGGCAGGCGCGCGCCGCGCATTGAGCGCTGTCGCGCGCCCCGCTCCGGCGCGTTCCCGGATCGCAGTGACGCTGGTGGCGCTGGCCTGGCTGTCGTCAGTCGGCGCCGCGCCGCCGTTCACACTTACCCCGCCGCCCGGCCTGGAGGGTCCGGCCACCGAGCATGCCGCGCTGGGCGCGACCTACGCCTGGCACGCCGAGCCCGCTTCAGGCGCGCTGATGCTGACCATCACGACCCTATCGGCGGGCGAGATCAGCGCGCAGGTCGGTGCGCTCACCGAGGTCCAGTGCATCAACCTGTTCCTGGCCCCGCTGCGCGAGCGGCACGAGCGCTTCTTCGTGGTCGCGATGGCGCGCCCGCTGCAGATTGCCGGTACCGAGTTCCCGCAGTTTCGCTGGAGCGGCGATCGCGGCGGCCGCACGCTGACCGGGATCCTGAGCTGCGGCCGCATCGGTGCCGACTGGTACGTGGTGCACTTCGCGGACGAGCTGCTGTCCGCGGCGCGCGCCTTCCCGGCCATCCGCGCCAGCCTCAGGTCGCTGCGGCCGCACTGAGCGGAGCCGGGTGAGCGGGCGCCACTACCGTTACTACAGCCTGCTCATGGCGGGCTTCGTCACGGTATTGCTGTGCTCCAACCTGATTGGCCCGGCCAAGGTCTGCGAACTCGAGCTGCCGCTGGCGCTGCCCCTGGTCGGCGCCACGCTGGTCTTCGGTGCCGGCAACATCTTCTTTCCAATCAGCTACATCTTCGGCGACATCCTGACCGAGGTGTACGGCTACGCACGCGCGCGGCGGGTGATCTGGGCGGGCTTCGGCGCGATGCTGTTCGCAACCGCGATGTCGCAGGTCATCATCCACCTGCCGCCGAGCCCGGCGGAGCCGTTCAACCAGGTCCTGCAGCCGGCGATCGAAACCGTGTTCGGCTCGACCTGGCGCATCGTGGTCGCCTCGATCGCGGCATTCTGGATCGGTGACTTCGTCAACGCCTACATCATGGCGCGCATGAAGATCTGGACGCGCGGCCGGCACCTGTGGACCCGCACCATCGGCTCGACCGTGCTCGGCCAGGGTGTCGACAGCCTGGTCTTCTATCCGATCGCGTTCTACGGCATCTGGAGCAGCGACAGCCTGCTGACCGTGTTGCTGTTCAACTTCGTGTTCAAGGTCATGGTCGAAGTGGTGATGACGCCGGTGACCTACCTCGCGGTCGGCGCGCTCAAACGCGCCGAAGCCGAGGATTACTACGACGTCGACACCGACTTCACGCCGTTCTCGCTCGATGACTAGAAGGGCGGGAGCGGCGCCGGCGACGAGCCGACCTGGCCGGACGCCTAGGCCGGCGGGCGGTGTCGCGCCGCGGGCCGCGAATCGAGCGGGATGCGGCCCTCGATGGCCAGCCGCCGTGCGGCACGCACGACGATGATGGCGAGTCCCGCGACCGTGACCGAGCCGAACAGCGCCACCTGGATCGCGGTACTGGCAACGATGCCGGCACTGGCGCTGAGCCCGAACGCGTTCATCGCGAGCACCGCCACGAGCTGGTAGGTGCCCAGGTAACCGGGCGCGGTCGGCACCAGCGTGCTGAGCGAGGCGGCGCCCATCACCAGCATGGCCTGGGCCAGTGCCAGCTCAACGCCCACCGCGGCAAAGGCACGCTCCAGCGCGGCGACCTCGAACAGCCACACTGCCGCGGTCAGCAGCGTGCCGAGCAGCGCGGAGCGCCGGTTGAGCACCGCGGTGCCGGCGACGAAATCCTGCACCACAGTCGACACCGGCTCGGGAATGCGCACCCGCTCCAGCCCGCCGGAACGCAGAATGGCGATGCCGAGCAGCGCGAGGCCGACCACCGCGCCGGCATTGAGTGCAATCAGCTCGAAGGTCGGCAGGCGCGCCGCGCCGCTGCCAATGCCGAACGCCATCAGGCCGCTCACCAGGCAGGCCAGCACCGCGACGAGATCCAGCAGGCGCTCGACCACGATCGATCCGAACACCCGTGCGCGGCCGATCGCCAGCCGGCGCTTGGCGTAGGCCGCGCGCGCGACTTCGCCGAGCCGCGCCGGCAGCACGTTGTTCACCGCGTAGCCGACCACCAGCGTTTCACCGACCGCGGCCAGCGGCGCGGCGGCCAGCTCGCGCAGCAGCACCTGCCAGCGCAGCACGCGCAGGCCGAGCGCGATCCAGTACAAGCCCGCGGCCTGCAGCAGCAGCTTGCGGTCGAGATCGGCCGCCTGCTCCAGCAGCTCGTCGACGTGCACCTCGCGCAGGGCGAGCCACAGGAACAGCGCGCCGACGCCGCAGCCGGCTGCGGCCATCGCCAGGTTACGGGTCGTGGTGCGGGTCACGACCGGGCGCCGGTCACGGCGCGAAACGATAGCGGAACAGGTACCACAGCGCCTTGACCCCGTCCTTCCAGTTGATCTTCTTGCCTTCCTCGTAAGTGCGCCCGAAGTAGGAAATGCCCACCTCGTAGATGCGCCAGCGGCGGGCCAGTGCGACCTGGGCGCTGAACTGCACCTCGAAGCCGAAATCGTTGGCGGTGATGCGCAGGGTATCCAGCACCTCGCGCGTGAACATCTTGTAGCAGACCTCGATGTCGGTCAGGGTCTGGTTGTAGAGGGCGTTGAAGATGAACGAGATGAGGCGGTTGGCCATGAAATGGTGGAAGTACAGCGCGCGGTGCGGCCGTCCGTAGAAGCGCGATCCGTAGACCACGTCCGCCACGCGGCGCCCGGCGATGAGGTCGTACATGGTCTCCCAGTCCATCGGGTCGTACTCGAGATCCGCGTCCTGGATGACCACCACGTCGCCGCTGGCGGCGGCGAGACCGGTCTGCAGCGCACCGCCCTTGCCGCGGTTGACCTCGTGGTTGAGGACGCGAAAGCGATAATTCGCGGTGCCGGCGACCTGGCGCGGGTTGCCGGCCTCGTCGAGCTCCAGCGCGCTGTCCTGGCCGGCGAGGTCGGCGACGTGCTCGGCCAGCCACTCGCGGGTGCCGTCCCGCGAGCAGTCGTCGACGATGACGATTTCCTTTTCGACGTGAGGGATCGACGCGACCACGCGTACCAGGCAGGCCGCGATCGTGTGCCGTTCGTTGTAGGCCGGAATTATGACGCTGAGCTTCATCGCTACTCCCCGTTTACGGCCGACCCTGGCACAGTCTTGAGGCGCCCACGCGCGTCACCTCGGCCCACTGCAAAAAAGTGTAACGGAATTGGCACTTCCGGGCGCGGACCGCGCGGCCGCGAAGCGAAAAAAAAGCCCCGCACGAAGCGGGGCCGGAACAACATCCAAGGAGGAGGGGGAAGCCTGAGCATAGGCAATGGCCGGTAGCCGGGCGCGGAACCGCTTCACGCTCCGTGTGGAAGATTGTGAACACCCGTGCCGGCCGGCCCGCATGCTCGCCGCCGCCGGCGACCTGATAATCTTGTGCCATGCCCCACGCCCCCCTGCTCAGCGCCCGCGGCCTCGTCAAGCACTACGCCGCGAGCGGCGGTGTGGCGGTCCTCGACGGCCTCGATCTCGACATCAGCGCCGGCGAGATCGTCGCCGTCATCGGGCGCAGCGGCTCGGGCAAGAGCACTCTGCTCAACCTCGCCGGACACATGGACGCCCCCAGCGCCGGCGTGATCCGCGTCGACGGCACCGACAGCAGTGCCTGGGACGACGAGGCGCGCACCGCGTTCCGCCGACGCCGGCTGGGCTTCGTCTTCCAGTCGTACAACCTGCTGCCGACCCTGACCGTGCGCGAGAACGTGGAGCTGCCGCTGGAGCTCAATCACACCGCCGACGCTGCGCGCGTCGCACGCCTGCTCGGTATTCTCGGCCTCGCCGCGCTCGCCGCGCGCTATCCCGACGAGCTGTCCGGAGGCGAGCAGCAGCGCACCGCCATCGCACGGGCACTGGTGCACCGGCCGGCGCTGATCATCGCCGACGAGCCGACCGGCAACCTCGACCAGGACACCGCGCGCGACGTGCTGTCGCTGTTCGAGCACAGTGTGCGTGAAGCCGGCGCAGCCCTCCTGATGGCGACCCACAGCCCGGACATGGTCGGTCGCGCCGACCGCGTGCTCGAATTAAGCCACGGGCGACTGCAGCGCAGCGACGCATGAGCCTGCTGCTGCGTTCCGGCCTGCGGCACCTGGCGCGACATCGCCTGCAGTGCGCGCTCGCGATCAGTGGCATCGCGCTCGGCGTCGCTATCGTCGTCGGCATCCAGGCCGTGCAACAGAGCGCACGCGACGCCTTCGAGCGCTCGCTGGACACCCTGTTCGGCCAATCCAGTCACTTCGTGAGCGCCGGCAGCGACCTGCTCGACGAGGACCTGCTGGCGACCGTGCGCCGCATCGCGCCGCACTGGCGGCCGGCACCGGTAGTCAACGGCCGCGTGCGCCTGGCTGACGATTCAGCCGGCGCCCGCCTGCCACTCATGGGCATGGACCCGCTCAATCCACCGGCGCGCACGCCGGGCGCAGCGACGTTCGACGTCTCGCGGCTGATGCTGGAGCCCGGTGCGGCGGCCGTGGGTCGCACCACCGCTGCCCGCCTCGGCCTCGCGCCTGGCATGACGCTCGCACTGGAGCGCGGCGCGCTGCACGTGATTGCCGTCCTCGATGACGCGGGTGCCGGCGCCGTGCTGCGCGACATGCTCATCGTCGACATCGCGACGGCACAGGAGATCCTCGGCCTGGCCGGACGCCTCTCGCGCATCGAGCTCGACCAGGGCGACCGCGGCGACGCGGCGCGCGTGCTCGCCGCGCTGGCCGATGCCCTGCCCGCCGCGGTCACGGTCAGCGAGAGCGCGCGTAACCGGCATGGCGCGCGCGAGCTGACACGGGCTTTCTATACCAATCTCGACGCGCTGAGCCTGCTCGCCCTGCTGGTCGGCGCGTTCATGATCTATAACACCCTGTTCTTCCTGGTCATGCAGCGCGAGCGCCTGTTCGCACGCCTGCGCGCAATCGGTGTCCCGCGCGCCGCGATCGGCTGGCAGGTAGCGGTGGAAGCGGCCGTGCTCGGCCTCGCCGGCGGCGCCCTCGGCAACCTGCTCGGCTTCGCCCTCGCGGCAGCGCTGATGGAACCGATGTCGCTGACCCTCAGCGATCACTACTTCGACGGTACCCTGCAACGCGCCGGCTTCTCACCGACCCTGTGCGCAGCCGGCTTCGCGCTGGCGCTGGTGACCGCACTCGCCAGCGCGCTGGTCCCCGCCCTCCATGCGGCATCCAGCGCGCCGGCCGCGCTCGAACGCGGTGCCGCCCGCGCGCTCGACGCCAACCGGCTGCTGCGCGGCTGTGCCCTGCTCGGGGCTGCCTTCGGCGTGCTCGGCGCCGCCCTGTTGCTGTTCTCCAGCCGTTCGCTGTATGCCGGTTTCGGCGCGCTCGGCGCCTTCCTGCTCGCGGCCACGCTGATGGTTCCGCGCGTCGTGCAGATCCTGCTGAACCTGCTCGACCGCCGCGCCGCCGCCCGCCTGCCGCTGGCCGAGCGCCTTGCGGTGCGCGGCGCCTCGCGCGCGCTGGGACGGATCGGCATGGCCATAGCAGCGCTGATGGCCGCGACCGCCACCAGCATCGGCATCGGCCTGATGGTCGACAGCTTCCGCGGCGCAGTCGGCGACTGGCTCGACCAGCTGCTGCGCGCGGACTTCTACCTCTCCCAGGATCTCGATGACGGCTTACCACCGGTCCTGGACCCGGCGCTGATGGCAAGCCTAGCGGCACGCCCGGAGATCGCCGCACTGAGCAAGGTGCGCCGGATCGCGGTACGCATGGACGGGCGCGCAGTCCGCGTCACGGCGTACGACCTGCCGCCGGCCGCGCGCACCGGGTTCCGTTTCGTCGCCGGCACGGCTGAGCAGGTGTGGGCGCACTGGGACGAGGACACGGTCATCGTCTCGGAGCCATTTGCCTGGCACCACCGCGTTGCGCCGGGAGACGTGCTGGAGCTGCCGACGCCGTCCGGCGCGCGGCGCATGGAAGTGCGTGGGATCTACACCGACTACGGCAGCGAGCACGGCGTGATCGCACTCAGCTGGACCAGCTACGCACGCGCCTGGCACGACCAGCGCGCGCACGGCATCGGCATCTACAGCGCGCCCGGCGCCGCAGCCGACGCGGTGTCGCGGATCCTGCAGGACGTTGCCGCCCGCCACGGCACGCTCGAGGTGTGGCCGAACGCGGCCATCAGGCGCGAGTCGCTCGCGGTGTTCGATCGCACCTTCGCCATCACCGACGTGCTGACCCTGTTCGCGGCCCTGATCGCGGCACTCGGGGTGTTCAACGCCCTGCTCGCACTCAACCTCGAACGCACGCGCGAGTACGCGGTAATGCGTGCCACCGGCTGCGGCCGCGCCCTGATCCGGCGCGTCCTGCACGGGCAGACCGCGATCGTCGCACTCGTGGCGATTGCCTGCGCCGTGCCGCTGGGCGCGGCGATCGCGGTGCTGCTGATCGAGGTCATCAACGTGCGTTCGTTCGGCTGGAGCATGCCCTTTACGCCTTCCGCCGCGAGCGTGGTCCAGCCCTGCCTGCTGGCCCTGGGTGCCGCCCTGCTGGCCACCGTGTACCCGGCCGAGCGCGCGGTGCGCTGCGAGCCGGCCACGGCCCTGCGCAATGAGTAAGCACCGGCGACGCGGCGCACTGCTGCTGCTCGCGGTGGCCGTGGTCAGCGTGATGCTGCTCGGCGACGCGCGGCGCCGGCCCGCGGCAGGAGCCGCCGGCGGCGATGCCGTGACGACCCTGCTCGCCGCCGTCGCACCAGCCGGCTTCGAACGCGCCCAGGCGCCGCGCGTGCTGCGCTTTCCGCGCGACCACGCGGCGCACCCCGGCTTTCGCACCGAGTGGTGGTATTTCACCGGCAACCTGCACGATGCGAGCGGCCGCGAGTTCGGCTTCCAGCTGACCCTGTTCCGTTTCGAGCTCGCGCCCGATGCGCCCGCGTCGCCCTCGGCCTGGCGCACGCCGCGGGTCATGATGGGGCACTTCGCGCTGAGTGACGTCGCGGCACGCGAGTTCCATGCCTTCGAACGCGTGGCGCGCGCCGCGTCCGGCGTCGCCGGCGTCGACAGCGATCCGATCGCGATCCGCATCGACGACTGGCGCATCCGCCACCGCGACGGCGGCTGGCAGCTGTCCGCACGCCAGCAGGGCATCGCCATCACGCTCGAGCTAGACGCCGGTGCAGACATCGTCGCCCACGGCGACGGCGGCCTGTCACACAAGAGCGGCGCGCCCGGCAACGCGTCCTACTACTACTCCGTGCCGCGTCTCGGCGCGCGCGGCGAAGTGCAGCTCGGCGACGAACGTTACGCGGTACGCGGCCGGGCCTGGCTGGACCGCGAGTGGAGCACCAGCGCGCTCGATCGCACGCAGGAAGGCTGGGACTGGTTCGGGCTGCAGCTCGACGACGGCTCCAGCCTGATGTTCTACCGGCTGCGCGGCAGCGGTGGTACGACCGATCGTCACAGTGCGGGCAGCCACGTCGGCGCCGACGGCCGGGTCACCACGCTCGGCGCCGCCGACGTCGAGCTCACGGCCGAGCGCTACTGGACCAGCCCGCACGGCGGCACACGCTATCCCGTGCAGTGGCGCCTCGCCGTGCCGCGCCTGGACCTCGATCTGCGCGTCGCACCGCGCTTCGACGCGCAGGAATGGCGCGGGCGTTTCCGTTACTGGGAAGGCGCGGTCGCGGTCAGCGGGCAGCGGGGCGGGCAGCGTCTCGGTGGACGCGGTTACCTCGAACTGACCGGCTACGCCGCGCCGCTCAGGTGATGATCTCGTAGCACGGCTGGTACTCGCGCCCCGGCAGGCGCATGCGCCCCTGGGCGACGAAGCGCCGCAGCAGATCGTCCAGCGCGTGCATGACCTCGGCCTCGCCGCGGATGCGGAACGGTCCGCCGGCCTCGACCGCGTTGATACCGCTCTCCTTCACGTTGCCGGCAACGATGCCGGAGAACGCCCGGCGCAGGTTCATCGCGAGCTCGTGAGCGGGTGCGTCGCGCGACAGGTCGAGTGCATACATCGCCTCGTGCGTGGCCGCGAACGGGGCCTGGAAGTCGGGCTCGATGTTGAGCCGCCAGTTGAAGTACGCCGCATCGTCGTGGTCATCGCGGTAGCGGAGCGTCTCCACCACCTTGCCGGCCATGTAGTCGGCGAGACCGTGGGGGTCGTCCAGCATCAGGCGGTAGCGCCCGGTCACCGAGGGGCCCAGCGTGAGCCGGATGAATTCGTCCAGCGCGGCGAAATACGCATGCGCCTCCGGCGGCCCGGTGAGCACCACGGGCAGCGGCTGGTCGGCATTGCGCGGATGGGCCAGCACGCCGAGCAGGTAGAGCAGCTCCTCCGCGGTACCGACACCGCCGGGGAAGATGACGATGCCGTGGGCGATACGTACGAAGGCTTCGAGCCGCTTCTCGATGTCCGGCATCACCACCAGCTCGTTGACGATCGGGTTCGGCGCCTCCGCGGCGATGATGCCCGGCTCGCTGATCCCGATATAGCGACCGTTGCTGATGCGCTGCTTGGCGTGGGCGATGGTCGCGCCCTTCATCGGGCCCTTCATCGCGCCCGGTCCGCAGCCGGTGCACACGTCCAGGCCACGCAGGCCGAGCGCGTAGCCGACCTCCTTGGTGTAGTCGTACTCGGGGCGGCCGATGGCGTGCCCGCCCCAGCACACCACCACGCCGCGCTCGATGCGCGCATCCAGCACCCCGGCGTTGCGCAGAATGCGGAACACCACGTCGGTCAGGCCGCCCGAGGTAGCGAGGTCGATGTGGCGCCCGGAATCGAGCTCGCGGGTGATGTAGACCAGGTCGCGCAGCACCGCGAACAGGTGTTCGCGCACGCCGCGCACCATGTCCTGCCCGACGAAGGCCATCGCCGGCGCGTTGCGCAGCTCCAGGCGCAGGCCGCGGTCCTCCTGCACCACGTCGATGTCGAAATCGTGGTAGCGCTCGAACAGCACCCGGGCGTCGTCGATCTCCGCCCCGGTGCTGAGCACGGCCAGTGCGCAGCGCCGAAACAGCTCGTCGAGCTCCGGCGAGATGTGCTGGCACAGGGCGTTGACCTCGCGCTGCGACAGGACCGCCAGGGTGGTATCCGGCGCCACGCGGGCGTGCGGCACCACGTTACGGCGCCCGGGCCGGGCGGTCGGCCGGTGGGTGAGGTTGAGTGCGTCCATATTCGGGTTAGGCAAAGAAGTTGAAGTTATTTGTAATCATCCTATAGTATTCGTCCATGGATCAGTGGATTAAGTGATCAAAATAAGATCACAGATCAGATAGGACGTGTAATACGCTTATTTGGCGAACGATCGGAGGGCACGACCATGCGAACCGGCACGACATCCGACGGCTGGAAGGATCTCGTCGACGAGCTCAAGCAGCTTGAGTCATTTTTCCCCATTCTGGGCGGGGTCGACCAGCGCGAGGAGATCGAGGAGGAGATCGAGGAACTCGAACAGCTCATCGCCGCGGCCGGTGAGCCCGAGGACGAGCATTCCATGCGGGCGCTGACTTTCCTGCAAACCGAGCTCGCACGCAAGCGCGAGCTGCTCGACGACCTCGACTGAGCCGCGACCGTTCCCGGTCCGGCCCTCCGGCTGGCCCCCCACCCGGCTGGCCCCCCACCCGGCTGGCCCCCCTCGGCTGGACCACCCTGCGGCGCCGGCCTAGACTGCGGCGGAGTGCGTACCGCCGCCAGCCACGTTCCCCGCCGCCCGTGACCACCCGCCGCGATTTCATGCGCTACCTGGGCGCCACCGCCGCGGCCGGCGCCCTGCCCGCGCGCGCCCTGCCGGCCGGCGCGCACGCGCCGCGGCTCGGCTTCGCCCCGCTCGCCCACGGCGCCGACCCCCACCACCACCTGCCGCAAGGCTACCAGGCCCAGGTGTTGCTGCGCTGGGGTGACGTCGTCAGCGGCACCGAGGCGCCGTTCGATCCGAAGGCACTGGACGCCGCCGCGCAACGTCGGCGCTTCGGCTACAACAACGATTTCATCGCGTTCTGCCCGCTGCCGCGTGGCGGCGGTGACCCGGGCCATGGCCTGCTCTGCGTCAACCACGAGTACACCAACCCGACCTTCATGTGGCCGGGGCTGAACCGGCTCAACCTCGGCCGCGCCATGACCCGCGAGCGCACCGCGGTGGACATGGCGGCGATCGGTCACAGCGTAGTCGAGATCGAGCGCCGCGGTCGCACCTGGGTGCGCATCGACGGACACTACAATCGCCGCCTCCACGCCGACAGCCCGCTGCGCATCGCCGGTCCGGCCGCCGGCCACGCGCGCCTGCGGACCAGCGCCGATGCGGAAGCAGGCGAAGCGCGCGGCATCGTCAACGCGTGCAGTGGCGGCAAGACGCCGTGGGGCACGGTACTCATCGCCGAGGAGAACTTTCACATCGTCTTCGGCGGCGTCACCGGTGATCAGTGCGAAGCGCGCAACCATGCGCGCTACGGCGTCGGGCAACGCAATGCCTACCCGTGGTGGGCCCGGCACCACCCGCGCTTCGATGTCGCGCGCGAACCGCGCGAGGCGAACCGCTTCGGCTGGGTGGTGGAGCTCGATCCCTACGACCCGGAGGCTATGCCGGTCAAGCGCACGGCGCTCGGCCGCTTCAAGCACGAGGCATCGACCTGCGTACTGAACCCGGACGGCCGCGTGGTCATCTACAGCGGCGACGACGAGCCGTTCGAATACCTCTACCGCTTCGTCAGCAGCGGGCGCTTCGACCCACGGGATCGCAGCGCCAATGCCGACCTCCTCGACCATGGCGAGCTGTCGGTGGCGCGCTTTCACGACGATGGCCGCCTGGAATGGATCCCCCTGCTCGCCGGCCACGGTCCGCTGACGCCGGACAACGGCTTCACCGACCAGGCCGACGTCCTGATCGAGGCCCGCCGCGCCGCCGATCTCGTCGGTGCCACGCATCTCGACCGCCCCGAGGACGTCGAAGCCAGCCCGCGCGACGGTATCGTCTACGCCAGCTTTACCAACAACCGTGCGCGCACTGCCGACCGCCTGGACGCCGCCAATCCGCGCGCGCACAACGTCTTCGGCCACATGCTGCGCCTGCTGCCGCCGGGCGCACCCGGCGACCGCGTGGAGCATGCCGCGGCCAGCTTTCGCTGGTCGCATTTCGTGCTCGCCGGCGACCCGGACAACCCCGCGCACAACGCGCGCTACGCCGGGCACACGGGTGACAGCGGCTGGTTCGCCTCACCCGACAACTGCGCCTTCGATCCTGACGGCCGCCTGTGGATTGCGACCGACCAGGGCCGCGCCTGGCGCGACACCGGTTTCGCCGACGGTCTGTGGGCGTACGCCGCGAATGCCGACGGCGAAGCCGAGTTCCGCCGCTTCTTCCGCGCGCCGCTGGGCGCCGAGGTCTGCGGGCCGGAGTTCACCCCCGACGGCCGCACGCTGTTCCTGTCGGTGCAGCACCCGGGGGTCGACGGTGTGCTGGCCGGTGGTTACGACGACCCCGTCACGCGCTGGCCGGATTTCGACGACGACCTGCCGCCGCGCCCGGCGGTGATCGCGATCACGCGCGACGACGGCGGCGTCATCGGCGCCTGAGTGGCGGCCGGGCTCAGGCCAGCCGCTGGTTGACCCAGGCGGTGAAGTCGTCGGCGACCTCGGGGTGCTTGAGGGCGTAGTCGAAGGTCGCCTGCAGGTAGCCGAGCTTGGAGCCGCAGTCGTAGCGGGTGCCGTCGAACTCGTAAGCCAGCACCTGGTGCCGCTCCAGCAGCGTGGCGATGGCATCGGTCAGCTGGATCTCGTTGCCGGCGCCGCGCTGGGTGGTCTGCAGGATATTCATGATCTCGCCGGGCAGCACGTAACGCCCGACCACCCCGAGGTTGCTGGGCGCGTCCTGCGGCTGCGGCTTCTCGACGATGCTGAGGACCTTGCTCACCCCCTCGTCGATGGTCTTGGCCTCGACGATGCCGTACTTGTTGGTGTCCTGCGGCGGGACCGGCTGCACCGCGATCACGCCCGAGCTGTAATGCTCGTATTGTTGCACCATCTGCTTGAGACAACCGTGCGTGCCGCCGTCGATGAGATCGTCGGCCAGCAGCACCGCGAACGGCTCGTTGCCGACCGCCGGCCGCGCGCACAGCACCGCGTGCCCCAGGCCCAGCGGCTCGCTCTGGCGAATGTAGATGCAGGCCACGTGCGGCGGCAGGATGTTGCGCACCAGGTCGAGCATGTCCTGCTTCTGGTTCTTCTCCAGCTCGGCCTCCAGCTCGTAGGCCTTGTCGAAGTGGTCGGGGATGGAACGCTTGGCGCGCCCGGTGACGAAGATCAGCTCTTCGATGCCGGCCTCGACCGCTTCTTCCGCCGCATACTGGATCAACGGCTTGTCGACGATCGGCAGCATCTCCTTGGGATTGGCCTTGGTCGCGGGCAGAAAGCGGGTGCCCATGCCGGCTACGGGGAAAACGGCTTTGCGAACCTTTACTGTCATGAAACGCTCCGGGGAAATGAAACGATGTTGTCGCCTTCGGCGGCTCCGGTACCGGACGTGCGCGGGCGGTCAAACTCCGGTGCCAGCTCGAGCAGGAGGCGGCGAACTTCATCGCTGTCGAACGCGGACACGGCGGCTGACAGCGCCTCGAGAACCCGCTCGATCTCGGCCCTGTCAATGCGGGTGTGCTGGGCGAGCAGCAGCTTGTCGTGCGCAGTCGATCCGAGCGCCTCGTCGTCGCGGAACAATTCCTCGCTGAGCTTCTCGCCAGGTCGCAGGCCAGTATAGACGATCTCCACGTCACGGCCGGGGACGCGGCCGGAGAGACGGATCAGCTGCTCCGCGAGGTAACTGATGTTTACGGGCTCACCCATGTCGAGCACAAAGATCTCTCCGCCCTGCCCGACGCTGCCGGCCTGCAGGATCAGCGCGCACGCCTCCGGGATGGTCATGAAATACCGCTTCGCCTCGGGATGGGTCACGGTAACCGGGCCGCCGCGCCGGATCTGCTCGCGGAACAACGGCACGACGCTGCCGGCCGAGCCCAGCACGTTACCGAAACGCACGGTGATCACCCGCATCGGAGAAGTTGTATTACGCGCTTCGCACACCAGCTCGGCGAGGCGCTTGCTCGCGCCCATGACGCTGCTCGGACGTACCGCCTTGTCAGTCGAGATGAGCACGAAACCCGAACACTCGTGGCGGGCCGCCGCGTCAAGCATCTCGTGCGTGCCGAGCACGTTGACGCGCACCGCCTCACGCGGCTGATCCTCCAGCATCGGAACGTGCTTGTACGCCGCGGCGTGGAACACCAGCGACGGCGCAAAGCGCCTGAACGCGTTGTCTACCGCGGCGCGATCCTGCACGTCCACCAGCAGGCAGCTGATCGCCAGCCGCGGGTATCGCCCGGTCAGCTCGTGCTGGATCGTGTAGAGGTTGTGCTCGCTGTTGTCGATGATGACCAGCCGTCCGACACCGAGGGCCGCGACCTGGCGGCACAGCTCACTGCCGATGGAACCGCCGCCACCACTGATCAGAACCGTCTTGCCCGCGATCGCCTGCTGCACCGGCGCCCAGTCCAGCTCGACCTTGTCCCGTCCCAGCAGGTCGTCCAGCGAAACTTCGCGCAGTGAGTCGATCCCGCCGCGTCCGGACAGTACGTCGTGCAGCTGCGGCAGGGTTCTGAACGGTTTACCGGTACGCTCGCACAACTCGACGACCCGCCGCATCTCGGCACCGCTCGCCGAGGGTATGGCAATGACGAGCATGTCCACTTCGCGCCGATCGACGATGTCCGGCAAGCTCTCGATGGTGCCGAGCACCGGCACGCCGTGGATGTTCGAACGCTGCTTGCGCGGATCGTCGTCAGCGATGCCGACCGGGATATGGCTGCCCTCGCGCAGCATGTCCCTGAGCAGCATCTCGCCACCGGAGCCGCCGCCGACCACGATCACGCGCCGGGCGTCGGGCGCGGTGCGCAGCGCCAGCGAGTGGTCCTTCCATACGCGATAGAGCAGGCGCGGACCGCCGAGCAGGAAGAGCAGGAACAGCGGGTAGAGGATCAGCACCGAGCGCGGGATGCCCTCGAGCCGATTGAGCAGGAACAGGGCGAGGCTGGTGAGCAGCGCGCCGAGCCCGACCGCGCGCACAATGTTCCACAGGTCGGGCAGACTGGCGAAACGCCACAGCCCCCGGTAGAGCCCGAACTGCCACGATATCAGCGCCTGCACGATGACCACGACAGGCAGCGCACCGAGACTGAAATCGAGGAAAGGCTGCGGTGGCAGACCGAAGTTGAAGCGTGCGCACCACGCCAGCATCCAGGCCACGGCAACCGCAACCAGGTCGTGGGCGATGATCCTGATCCGCGGACTGATCGACACGCGACTCAGCTATCCCTTGACGCCAGCCGGCGGGCAGGTGCGCGGATCGTGGCGCGGAACATGATCATGACTGCTCAGGGCCTGCGGCTGCCCGCCATTTGACTGCGGCCCATATGATAGCAACAAGCGCATAAGCCGACACCGTCGCGCCCGCGCCATGCGCGCCTTCCGCGGCGAGCCACGCAAGGGGCCAGAGCACCATCGCCAGCAATGCGGCGAGCGCACCCGATACCAGCCGCGGTGAGCAGCCTCCGAGGATCAGAAGCTGGTACGCGTGAGAACGATGTGCGCTCCACCAGCGCTGCCCGCTTGCTATACGTTGCACCAGCGTAAGACTGGCGTCACCGACAAACGGCGCGATCAGAATCATCGTTGCAGACAGCGCGATGCCACTTGTATGAGCTATCAGGATCAGCGCGGCAAGCTCGAATCCGAGGAAATAGCTACCGGTGTCACCGAGGAAGATCCTCGCTGGCGCCCAGTTCCAGAACAGGAAGCCGCAACTCGCACCGGCAATGGCCAATGCCCATGCTGCGAGCGCGACTTCACCTTGGGCGGCCGCCATCGCGGCAATTCCGAACGCGGCTGCGCTGGCTTGTACGCCGGCAATACCGTCGGCGCCATCCATGAAATTGAACAGATTGACATGCCATACGACCGCGAGGACCGGAATCGCCAGCAACGCACCGCGGTCGCCGGGGGCCACTGCGAAGACGACCCACACGGCTGCCAGCAGCACCTGTACGGCCAGGCGCAGGGAGACCGAGAGGCTACGGACATCGTCGACCCATCCGAGCAACGCGAAACCGAGCCCCACGGCGACCACGCCCGTCCCCAACACGGGGTTGAGGAGACCAACCATAACGAGCACCCCCTGCGTGAGCAGTACGACGCCGGCGATTGCGAGGCCACCACCGCGCGGCACGGGAGCGGCATGCAGGCTGCGATGATTCGGCACGTCGATGACTTTCGATGCCTGCAGCCATCCGACAAGCCACTTGCAGCCCCACCAGGAGGCAAGCGCAGTGAGTATGACGAGCAAGGCAGCACTCATCGCGGCTCCCTGCGCATAGGGTTCACGGTCTGCTCGAGCGCGGTCTCGAAATCCACCGGCGGGGACCAGCCGATACGCTCTCGCGCAGAGCGCGAATCCACTTCCAGGCTGTCGCTCAGCCGACGTATCGTGGCCGCGGTCGGAGGCATCGCCCGCAATACAAGAAGCACTTGCCGCGGCAACCGGAATAGCCGCGCTTTGACGCCCATCGCCACGGCCAGCGCTCTGACCAGGTCCGGAGTCGAGAGCGTGACATCAGCCAGCGTGACGCAGCGCGGCGCGCCGCATGGATTAAGCAGGGAGCACAGCACGGCATGAGCGAGATTGCCTGAATAAACCAGGCTGCGGCGATTATCGACTTCGCCAAGCGGCAGCGGCCAGCCGCGCCTGACCCATTCCAGCAGGCGTTGCATGTTGCCGCGCTGTCCGGGTCCGTATACCAGGGGCGGTCGGATGATGGTGAGTCCGGTCGAGCTGCCAGCGAACACGGATGTGAGCTCCCGCTCCGCTTCGAGCTTGGTGCGCCCGTAGTTGTCCTCCGGTGCGGGGACATCGTCGGGCCCGAACGCACGCGCGCCGTCCACGGCACGTAGGGTCGACTCGCCGTTGACCTTGATGGAGCTCATGAACACAAAATGCGGTACGCCACAATCCCGCGCTTGCCGGGCCAGGTGCCTGGAGGCCGAGACGTTCACCGCGCGGTAGTGCTCCAGCGCGCGTCTGTCGTGCAACCCTCCGCTGTGGGTCACGGCAGCAAGATGCACGACGGCCGTGTGGCCCTCCAGCAAGGGCCGCCAATCCTCTACCGCCGTAATGTCGCCCGCAACGACTCCGTCATGTCCCGTCATACCCGGCTGCGGGCGCCGCCACACTGGGGTCACGCGCCACCCCGCGTCCCGGAGTGTGGCGCAAACCGCGCGACCGACGAAGCCGCTCGCACCGGTGACCAACACGGTGCTCATCCGGCTGCTCGATGGTGCGCTGCCAACAGAACGCGATACTGTGCGACGGTTTGCTGCGCTATCCGTTCACATCCGAACCGCTGCTGAACCAGGGTTCGCCCGGCACGACCGAATCGCTCGCCGAGGGCAGGGTCTGCCATCAGACGAGCGATAGCATCCGCCAGAGCGTGACCATCTCGCGGAGGAACCAGAAAGCCCGTCTCTCCATGCTGGCAGATCTCCCGGCAGCCGGGCACGTCACTTGCGACCAGGGGTCGCGCGCATGCGGCTGCTTCGAGTAGTGCCTTGGGCAAGCCCTCGCGATAGGAAGGCAGGCACACGACGCTCGCCGAGCGGTAGAGTGAAGCCATGTCGTCGCGGTGGCCGAGCCATTCGACAATGCCTTCCTTCAGCCACTGCTGCAGATCCTCTTCGTCGACCGATCCATGGTTGTCGGCATCCCGGCGCCCCGCAAGCACGAAGCGCGGGGCACTGGGATGATTGCTCAGTTCGCGGGCAGCGGCGGCGAACTCGTAGATACCCTTGTCGCGCAGAAGGCGAGCGGGAAACAGGACCAGCGGCGGCTCGTTCGCCGGCGGTGGATTGCCGGGGGTGAAATCCGCCGTATCGAGTCCCGAGCCCGCGATTACGCTCGCGTTTCCACTTCGCACCAGCCCGCTGGCACGCAGCAGCTCGAGGTCGTCGTTGTTCTGGACTATCAGGTGAAAGCGGCGCGAGTCGTTCAGCACGCGCAGAACGAGCATCAGCGGCAATCGCAACGTCCGGGCCAGGCGAGTGTCAGAAGAGAAGATGAACCCCATTCCGGTGAATGCCCACAGGGCGGGAGTCCTGCGATGCAGCAAGGCCAGCAAGACGCTGCCCACAAGAATGGGTTTCAGCGCGACCAAATGCACGATATCGGGCTCGACCTCCCGCATGATGGCGTTCAGCTTGCGCAGGCTCGCGAGATCGCGCAACGGGTGGCGCAACGAACGCTCGAACGGCACCGCCCGGACTTCGAGGCCGGCCTCGCGCACAACATCCCCTTTGCCTCCGACACGAGTGGCGACCACCACGCGGAAACCCGCCTCTCGAATGCGCGTCGCGAGCGCGAGCCGATGAGAAACGAAATACCAGTCCTCGGTAACCACGAACAACACCGTGGGGGCCCGTCTTTCCCTCTCTTTTAACGGCTCGTCCTGCATCATGACTCAGGGCCGTGCGGACAGCGTCCAGTGCTCGCGCCAGGCCTCGAACATGAGTACGGTCCACAGCTCGTGCTGGCGATTCCGGCGCCCGCTCTGATGTTCCCGCCAAAGCGTGGCTACCGTGCTTGCGTCGAGAAGGCCGCCCCGGCGCAGGCGGGCCGGGTCGAGTAGATCGCCAGCCCAGTCACGCAACGGGCCGCGCAGCCAACTGTCCAGCGGCACGCCGAATCCCATCTTGGGGCGTTCTACGAGTGCACGCGGCAGGTAGCGAGTGAGCAGTTCGCGCAGGATCCACTTTCCGCTGCCCGCGCGCACGAGCATGTCTGCGGGGAGCTGCCACGCGGCTTCGATCACGGCAGGGTCCATGAACGGCAACCGGGTCTCGAGGCTGACTGCCATCGCTGCACGGTCGACCTTGACGAGGATATCCCCGGGCAGGTAACCGGTGAAATCGGCATACATCATGCCGGACATTGGATCAGCTTCGGCAAAGCCGGGCAAATTCTCCAGCGCACCGTCATGCATCCCATCGACGAGCAGACGCTCCGGGTGTTCGCATACCGAGGTCAAGCGTCGATACATCGCAGAGACGTCTTTTGCTTCCGCGATAGCCGCCAGCTTGTACAGCCTGTCGCCTGGAGACGCATATGCCTGGCGCGCCGGGATTACCGAGCGCAGGCGCCGTAACCCACGGTCCCAGCCACGTGGGCTGATCGCGTGCACCATCGCACGCAGCGAGCGCCGCAACGGACCAGGCAGCCGCTGAAGGGTCTGCCAGCTGGCAAGCCCGGCCGTGTGCCTGACGTACCCACCGAACAGCTCGTCACCGCCGTCACCGCTGATTGCACAGACCACATCGGAGCGCGCCACGTCAGCGACGAGGCGCATTGGGATCTGCGAGGAGTCGGCAAAAGGCTCGTCATAGATCGCGGCCATCTCCGGAACCACCGCGAGTGCGTCGGCAGCCGTGACCAGGGTATTGTGGTGCACGGTGCCCAGGTGCCGTGCCACGGCCGTAGCATACGGCGACTCGTCGTACTCGATGTCGTCGAAGCCAATGCTGAACGTCTTTACGGGCCGGTCACTTTCGGCCTGCATCAGCGCCACCATCAGGCTCGAATCGATCCCGCCGCTCAGAAAGGCGCCCAGGGGCACGTCGGCTATCATGCGCCGGGCGACCGCTGCCCGGAGCGCGTCGTGCAAGGCCTCCTGGCGCGTCTCGTCCCCCGGTCCCGATGTCGGCCGCATGCCGGCCACGGTATCAAGCGACCAGTAGACCTTCGGCTTGCTCGTGACCAGCCGGGCATCGCCGCCGCAGCGCAGCCAGGTCCCGGGCGGTAGCTTCGCTACGCCCTCGAAAATCGACGTGGGCTCAGGCACGTAGGCGTATCGAAAGTAACTTGCCAGAGCCGCACGGTCGATCGACGGTGTACTGTCCAAAAGGGCAATCAAGGCCCGGGGCTGCGACCCGAACACCAGCCGGCGGCCGAAGCGGCCGTAGTACAGGGGCTTTTCACCGGCCCGATCCCTAGCAAGCACGAGTTCGCGCCGCTCCCGATCCCATAACGCGAAGGCAAACATGCCATTGGCCGACACCAGCGTGTCCTCGATACCGCGGCGGGCAAGCGATTCGAGCAGCACGCGCGTGTCGCCACCATCATCCGGGTCCTCTCCCAGGGCCGCCGCGAGTTCCCGGTAGTTGTAGATTTCCCCGTTGTAGCTCAACACGTAGCGCCCGCAACGGGAGTGCATCGGTTGGGCGCCACCTGCGCCGAGCCCGATCACCGCGAGCCTGCGGTGTCCCAACCAGATACCGGCAACGACGTCCTGCCAGGTGCCCCCTGCATCCGGACCGCGGTGATGGAGCGATGCCACCGCAGCCATCGCCATCGCGGGGTCCGGGCCATCCTGTTCGGGATGGAGCATGCCGACGATGCCGCACATCAACGTGCGCCCTCGGTGCCCGGTCGGACAAGCTTCATCGGGCGGCTATCCTTTCGCTGATGAGCGCGTGATAGAGGTCCCGGTAAAGCGAAGCCGTCGCCGCGAGAGAGAATCGCGACACGACGCGCTCGCGCGCGGACTGCCCGAGCGCGCGTCTCGCCTCGGGGTCGAGCTCGATTAGCGAGGCCGCCGCCTGGGCGAGAGCAAACGGCTCGCCGCGGGGCACGACCTGCCCGGCATCGCCGACGATCTCCGCGACATCACCTACCGCCGTAGCCGCGAACGGTACGCCGCATGCCATACCCTCCACAACGACATTGGGAAATGCCTCGGTTCGCGAAGACAGCAAGGCTGCATCACTGGCTGCGAAAAGTGCCGCAACGTCTCGACGAAATCCGACCGTCAGAAACGCCGTTGGTGCCCGGCTCGCCTCGACGAGGACACGCAACTCGGTATTCTCGTCGCTCATACCGTCTCCGAAAAGCAGGAAACGAACTTTCGGATATCGCTGGAGGAGGATGTCAGCAGCGGAAAAGAAACTGTGCGGATCCTTGTCCGGGTGCCAACGCGCGGGTACGGCCAGCACCAACGCATCATGCGCAATTCCCAACTCGGAACGCAATCTGGCACGCGCTTCCTCGTCCGGGCGAAAACGCATCTCGTCTACGCCGTTGGGAATCATGACACAGCGCCCGGGAGGATAGCCCGCGGCCACCCTGGAGCGCAGCCCCGCCGCGGAACAAAACACGATGCGTTCCGGAATGTGTGTCGACAGCCGGCAACATGCGCGCTGCACCAGCCGCGTGGAGAGGGGTTGCTCCGGTGTTTCGAAATCGGCCTGGTGGACACCCCACACGATCGGACAAGCAAGGCCCCAACGGCCGGCGATCCCGCCGAGCAAATCAGCGTGACAAAGCCATGTTTGCACCAGATCGGGCCCGACCTGCCTCAACAACGGCGGCAGTGTCCAAAGGCCGGCCAGCGCAGCCGGTCCCCGCTTTACGTCGAGCAGATGTAGCGGAGTGCCCAGCGAGCGCAGGTCGCCTCCAACCGCGCCGTCACCGGTAAGCGAAATGACATGGTGTTCAAATTCGCCGGTCAGCGCCTGGACCAGGCGAGCAAGCATCGTTTCGG
Organism: Gammaproteobacteria bacterium; assembly: GCA_041984235.1. Classification (GTDB taxonomy): domain Bacteria; phylum Pseudomonadota; class Gammaproteobacteria; genus JBHIYN01. The sequence goes on along the minus strand of JBHIYN010000009.1, from coordinate 144,064 downwards.
CGCCACCACCGCCGAGGCCGGTAATGACATGCGCTATCCGCTGCATGCTCGCGGTGAAAGGATCCCGGCTCCGCGGGCCGCCACGTCGAGCGTGCCCGCGTCAATCATCATGTCCGGACGAGCGAGCAATCACGCCCAGCCGATGCCGCGGAAAATGACGTTCTGACGAATTCTGTCCTTGTATCGAACCACGGTTTCCAGCATCTCATCGAGCACATCATCGGTGAGGAAATGGGGCTCCAGTCCAAGCTCCAGCAAACCCGTATGAGCCGGGTTGTAGTAGTGCTCCTCGAGCTCCTTACGCGGGTTCTGCAAAGCTTTCACCGTCACGTCGATACCATTGCGCTTACCGCAATCGTGCACGCGCTCCGCCAACTCGTTGACGCTGAACGTCTCGGTGAACTGATTGAACACCCGGAGCTCCCCTTTCTCAGCCGGGTTCTCTATCGAGAGGCGAATGCAGTTGAGCGTATCCTTGATGTTGAGGTAACCCCGCGTCTGGCCTCCCTTACCGTATACGGTGAGCGGATAGCCGGCGACTGCCTGTACGATGAAGCGGTTCACCACGGTGCCGAATATCTCGTCGTAGTTGAAAAACGGGAACAGCGCTTCTTCGCCTTCGTTCTCGTAGGTACTGAGCCCGTAGACCGGCCCCTGCATGAGGTCGGTTACACGCAACCCCCACACCCTCACATAAAACCAGAGCAGATCCGTGTCCTGGATCTTCGTCGTGTGGTAGAGACTGCCTGCCTGACGGGGAAACAAGAACCTGTCGCTGCGGCCCTTGTGATCAATGTCGATCCAGCCCTCTTCAATGTCGATGTTCGGCGTTCCGTACTCGCCCATCGTTCCGAGTTTCACGATATGGGCATCCGGCGCAAACTCGCGGACGGCAAAAATCGTATTGGCAGTCACGCCCAGGTTGTTGTGCAAGGTCAGCGAGGCCGTCTCGCGGTCAATCATCGAGTACGGGGCCGATGGCTGCTCCGCGTAATGCACGATGGCCTCGGGCTTGAATTCACCGAAAATCCGGGCCACGAAGTCCCAGTCATTGAGATCGCCGATAAATACGCCGACCTCGCGCCCGGATTTGTCGCGCCATGACTCCGCGCGTCGATTCAGATTTGGTACGGGAAACAACGCCTCCACGTCCTGCTCCATGCACAACCGCCGTCGCAGGTAATTATCGGCGACGGCTACTTCGTGACCGCTGGCGCTCAGGTGCATTGCAGTTGGCCAACCCAGGTACCCGTCTCCGCCCAGCACCAGAATCCTCATCAGCTATGCTCCTCTACCTTCCAAGTTCAGCTGGTTTCGGACATCTTTGGGAAGCACCCCCGGAAGCTTGAGAAACGAATTCAATTGCTCCCGGGTCATGGCATCTTCCGTCTGTGAGTTATAGACGCGATCAATTGGCGCCAACTCGACACCTTCGTACACGAAATTGATGTTGTCATAGATGTTGCGAAACGCCGGCAGCACCGTGAACAACTCGCCAATCTCGAAAGTCCGCCTCACCTCCTCGTCACTTACCAGTTCTTCGTAGAACTTCTCCCCGGGCCTCGGCCCTACCTCCTCGATGACGACGGACTCGGAGTCTCGTCCGTACACCGGTGCCAATAAATCGACCAGGGCGCAGGCGATGTCTTCGATGCGCGCGACCGGCATCTTCGTGACGAATACCTCCCCGCCCCTGGAGAGGGTCATCGATTCGAGCACCAGACGCACCGCCTCGTGCAGCGTCATGAGAAACCGCGTCATATCCCGGTGCGTCAGGGTGACGCTGCCGCCGCTCGCGATCTGGTGACAGAACAGAGGCACTACGGAGCCCGCGGAGCCGGCGACATTACCGAACCGCGTCGAGGAAAACATTGGGCCATGTTCGGCCTGGGTAAGAGCATTGGCCGCGGTGATCAGTCGCTCACCCATCAATTTGGACGTGCCCATGACATTGGTCGGGTTGACGGCCTTATCGGAACTCGTGAACAAGACCTTGCGGACGCCGGTGCTGATCGCTGCCCGAATGACGTTCTCCACACCAAGAATGTTCGTTCGCACCGCCTCAGTCGGGCTGCGCTCGCACAGGGGCACGTGCTTCAGCGCCGCGGCGTGAAAGACGTAATCCATTCCGTTCAGCATGCGTTCCAGTTTCGGCAGCTCGCGGACATCACACAGGAAGGCGTGCAGCCGCGATTCACCGCGATGGGCCTGCTCGAGGAAGAACAGTCCGTTCTCGTTGTTGTCGAGCGCACGTACTTCCGCCACAGGCAGTTCCAATAGCTGCCGCACGAGCTCCGACCCGACAGTCCCGGCGGCTCCGGTAATCGCGATACGAGCCCCAGCGTAAAAATTCTCGACCATTTTTCCTCTTACCCCAATCGCTGCCGCTACCAGAGCCATCGCGCGAAGCCTCGTACGCAACGTTGCGCCCGTCGCGCTCCATGCAGCAACACGCTCCAGCCGCACCGTCCGATACGGACGGACGGCTGCTCTCGTTCGAAAACAGCGTCTCGGATTCAAATCCCGGCGCAGACCGGGACCGCGGATACACGGCTTGTCGCCGCGGCCGCCGCGGTACCTCTACCGGGAGAGCCGTACGCACGCCGAAAGGCGTGCTCGGTGGCGGATTCTACCACGCGGAGGTCGCTTTTTGGACTGTGTATAGCGGCCCCAAAGCCGCCGCGAGCGCTCGCCTGGTGTCTTCAGCGAAGTACCGGCACGAAGGTGATTCCGTCTTCCTGGTACGACGATTCGTCGTGCGAGACCTGGCGTCGTTGGAGATAGCAGATCTTGACCTCGGTGCCGCGCGCCATGAGCGTATGCGCCATGCGCCGGGTCCGGTTGTTCTGATGCAGCTGATTGGCACCCAGAAAGCACACGCTGCGAGGCCGCCCCAGCGCTTCGAACAGTTCATCCTCGAGCGATTCCCACGTGTACTTCCTGGAAGCAGCAAGCGCGTTTGCGCGCATCGTCTCCTTCTGTGCCAGCACGATCTCAATCGCTTCTGCCCAGCTGGCCGGTTCGAGACTCCTGGTAACCGCGCCCATTCGCTCTTCCTCGATGAAGCGTGCGATATCCGGAATCCGGGGCGAACACACCGGGACCGAGGAAAACATGTAATCGAATATTCGATTGGGCAGCGAAATGCCGTTGTTGGGTATAGCCGGATCGCGAACAATGAGCCCGACATCGGCCGCAGACACGGTCGTAGTCAGCTCGGAATAACGCACCGGGTCAAAACAATGAAAACGGCGATCGACTCCCAGGCGCTTCGCCAGCGCGCGGCACTCGGCGCGGTACTCGGCGGGCACGAAGCGGCCAATCGAGGCAAGATGAACGTGATCGGGAAGTAATGTCAGTGCCTCGATGACCGGCTCGAAGCCACTGGCGACCGTACTCAGGGACAGAACGAGATCCTCGCGGTCCGAGATCCCGCAGAGATCCCGCAACCGACCACTCACCTCCAGATCTTCCGCATTGCGGTAGTTTGGTATCACGACGACACGCTCGGCAATTTCTACCAGCAAGTCACGTAACGCCCACCCGATCGTGAGTACGCCGTCCGCACGGCGTAAATAGGTCTCGAATGCGCAGTCCAGCATTTGCGTATTCGTTACGTGCCATTTCACCGGTACCGCACGATCGAAGAATGACGGAATCTCGATGCAGTCACACAGATACCGTCCCCCGGTCTCGCCGGCCAGAGCCGCCGCGGCCGGCAGCGATTGCACGCCATGACCGACATACACGTCCGCCTCCAGCTCACTGACCCTATCCAGGGCGCTCCGGGCAAAGTTGATGTAGACGTTTACCGGATTATTGACCGAGTAGTACTTGAGCTGGTCAGTCAGGAACACCATGCGCTCGGCAAACGCCTGGTTGCGGGCCTTGAGGTTCTCGATCTCGGCCGAGTGAGACAGCCAGCGCACGCCTGGAATGGCTATGAACACGCGCCGCACCACGTCCCGCAGCTTGCGTGCAGCGCGCAATGCGAAGTGCAGCAGCCGGAGTTGCCAGTGCAAGAGCGACGGAGAATGCTTGCGCTGCCAGCCAAGCACGGCGCTGGCGCGGGCTGCCAGGCGAGGGTGTCGCTGGGCAAGGCCCATTCCCACATTGAGCAATTCATACCCGCCGGTTTCAGCGACGTAGCGCCCATTGCCCATGTCCGCGTCCGCAACGCTCCTCTGCGCTCCGGCCGAGGGCATTTCGGCCCCGACATCGGCAGCATCGTCGCTGCCGTTCCTGGCGAGCGGTTCAGTGGCCACGGCGTTCCCGGCGCAACATGGCAAGGCGGATGCGAGACACGCCCTTCCTTCCGTCGTCCACCCTACTCTTGTCCACGTGCCCCACCCTGTTGATTGACTGCTGCATCGGCGCCGCGAATCCGGGCGAACACGGCCGTGCGGTGAATGCGCCCGCTTGTGCGTCCGCTCGCTGGCGCAGACACCTCGTGCATGGGAGAATGCGCGATAATGCTTTGCGCGCAGCTACCCGTCAATTGCTGCGCCCCACATTGACCTTCGTCCCTCGGGACCGCTTAGCGTCCCCCCACTGCAACCCGCAACGTTTGGCTCGATCATATCGCGCACAGCGCATGCTGAAACGCTCCTCGATCATCGTCTCGAACGCCCACTACAGGGCCCAGGCCTATTTCGCGCTGCTTGCATGGCTGGTGCGGTTCGCATTCTCGCGTTTCGCAAAACCGATCGGGCTGTCCGCCGCGGCGACAGCCTGCAGCGTGGTGTTCCAGGGCCTCGCCCTGGCCATCGTGGTTGGCGCCGTCGGCCAACTGCAGGACTCCGGCCATCTAACGACCTTTCCTGGCGTCGATCGCCTCGGACTACACCTGCCGGCGCCGCGCCCGGGCCTCGTCATCGGCAGCTTTGTGTTCGTGTTCGTGCTCGGCAGCATGCTTGCCTACTACGGGCGCAAGAGAGCGATCCGCCTCGAAAGTGATATGTATCGGTACTGCTACCACACGATCGTCGAATTCTTCTCACGCCACACCGAAAACACCACGGCGCTCCTCACCACCTTATGGACCCGCCGTATCATTGCAAAGCGATACGCGCTGCTGCGCGTGTTGACGAGCGACGCTCGCTTTGCCGGTGTAATTGTTCGCCTGGCCCTCTTCAATATCACTCATCTGGGCAACATCGCCGTCGGGCTCCTGATAATCGGGCTCTACGCACCGGTACTACTGCCCGTGATCGGCATGTTTGCGGTCTTGGCAGCTCTTTTCATGTACCCGTTGAACCTGCGCGCTACGCGCAGCACTCGACTGCTGGAAGAAGAGGCAGTTCGCAGGTCTCGCCTGATCCGCGACAAGGTCGGATTCCTTCTTGGAGCAAAGCCCGCGATGCCAATCGCGTTCGACGATCCCGAACTTCAGGTCGACGACGATCTACCCGTGGAAGATGGCGGCAAAGAGAGAGAGGAGCACGAGATCATCGACAATTTCCTCCACCTGATGGAAAGTCGATTGATGGTGCTGGAAAGCTCTCGCATCCTCATGGGCTCGATGGTCGGCGTCGGCATCGGTTGCATGGTCTGGCTGATGTTTGCTGACCAGCACGAAGGTATTATCAGCTACAGCTCGCTGCTGGTGCTGTTCTTCGGTCTGCGTTTCGTCATGAATGGAATCGAGGGCGCGATGGTCACCATCACCTCGATCAATCGTTTTCTCCCCCATCTTTTGCGATTGCGGGACCTGGTCAACGGCCTGACTACGCTCCAGGCCTGGCCGACGGGAGATTCCGGGAGTAATGACGGCCGCATCCGACGCGAGGCGACCCTGGTCAATCCGATCACCACCTCACCGCGCTCGCTACCCGCCCGCCAGGCACACGGCGGACTGCCGTTCGCGTTGAATACGGCCGGCTTGCAGCAGATCGAGAGCTCCTTCGCGCCGGGCGAGGTCTATGCCTTGCAAACACCAGCGCAGGTGCAAAGATCCGCCGGCGAGCAGATCCGCCTGCTGCTGAGGGCTCGGGACACGACTATCGAAGCAGTCTCTCCGTCCGCCGTGCAGTCGCTGACGGACCACGAGGAAGCCGAATGGCTCGCGAGGGTGATGGCCGAGGCGAACCGCGTCGCCAGTCCGACGCCACCCGGGCGGGACGAGTCGGCAGCCGACGATGACCAGTTGGCCGCTTACCTTGCAGGCTGTCTGCGCCACGCAAGGGAGTCGGCGTCGCTCGTGGTCGTGCTGGACGGGTTCGTTCTCCGGCGCCTTAGTCCGAGGGGGATGCTCGCCGTGACGCGCCTCTTTGCTGCGTCCACCGTGTTCGTACATTCCCACGTCCTTGACGACCTGCGCGCCAACGTTCCGTCGGGAGAACTGCTGGTGAGTGATGGTCAGAACATACTGTGCCTGCTCGACGCCGTGAGTATCCGTCCGCAGGCACGCGATTTCATCGATTCGTTGTGCGGCGGCGACTGGAAAGCGGGCCGCCAGCGCTATGAAGCGGCCGCGGCAGGGTTCGCCCCTGCTTGCTGAGACTCACACGCGACGTCAGGCGAGTATGTCGTCCACGCTGTCGGCGATCTTCTCCGCCGCGGTGCCATCCCCGAACGGGACTGCCCAGTCGCGCGGTGCGTTGAGCGCGTCCCGAGCGGCTTTAACGATACTGGCCGGATCGGACCCTGCGAGGCGATTAGCGCCAATCTCCAGCGTCTCGACCCACTCGGTGTTCTCACGCAACGTGACACAGCCGACATGGTGAATGCATGCTTCCTGCTGCACGCCGCCGGAATCCGTAAATACAACGCTGCTTCCCGCAATCAGGGCGAGGAAGTCCAGGTAACTTGCCGGCTCGTTTACCTCTATGCCCGGCAGGGACGTCAACCAGTCTTCCAGGGCGAACTCGCGCAAGCGCTTGCGTGTGCGTGGGTGCGCAAAGAAGCGCACGGGAATGCCGAGCTCCCGCGACGCATCAGAAACGCCTTGTAACGCTCGGCGCAGCCGTTCCGGGTTGTCCACGTTCTCCTCACGGTGACTCGTCAGCACCGCATACGGCGGACCACCGATGCGCAGGCGCTGCGCGGCGCCCGGACGGTTCAGCGCCAGGTCCGCGAACATGCGTGATGCATCGACGATGGGATTTCCACTTGCGATCACCCGTCCCTGCACCCCCTCCCGCGCAAGGTTCGCTACCGCCTTGTCACCCGTGACGAACAGGAGATCGGAGATGTGGTCGATCATGCGACGATTGTGCTCCTCCGGCATCGACCAGTCGTAGCTGCGTTCACCCGCCTCAACGTGACCTACACTGATGCCAAGCTTGCGCGCCGCAAGAGCCCCGGCCAGGTTGGTGTTGGCATCGCCCCCGACCAGGATCAGGCGTGGACGGCGCTGCAGCAGAATATCTTCAATGCCGCCCAGCATATGGGCCGTCTGCCAGCCGTGGGTCGTTCGCTCGGATGTCCCTTCGATACGGTAAGCCGGCGTGCCGAGTTGCAGATCGTCGAAGAACTGCGCATCCATGTTGGGCGAATAATGCTGCCCGGTGTGAATGACGAAGTGCCGCGTGCCGCGTGCTTCCAGCGCCTTTATTACCGGGCCAAGCATGACGATGCCGGGCCTGGTACCGACGACGACGGCCACCTCGGGCGCGAGATCGCTGTTGCGCAGTACCTTGACGTCGATGGCGGCGGTCCGGTTGGGGTTGTCGGCCATATTCGATTCCTATCGTTCTTGCGGTGCACGAAGCGCGGTTCAGATCCCGGGCCGCTCCATTTCCGGGTAGAAGCTGCGCCGGTACTGGGCAAGGCGCGTGAACACGCGACGCTGCTGGTCTTGATCGAGAAACTCGCGATAGGCGCCAACCGAACGATTTGAGATTGGCTCGGAGTAGAGCTCCGTGATGCAGTCCCCGTGCACGCCGTCTACACTCAGATCTGCTTCGACGTTGGCCCAGCGGGATCCGGCATCGAACCGCGAAAAGTCGAGGCCCAGCTCGTCGTAGATCTGACCCGCAACCTCGCGCGGTTTACCCACCAGATCTTCGTAGCGTACGAACAGGACTTCGTCTCTGTCCCGGAGCGGAATGAGGTGCTTGTACTGTGCCCAAAAACGCTGAATAAAGAAATCGAGCATATCCTGCTCGGGAGCGCACATGGGCGCTTGTCCGCGTGCGACGCGGCGCTCGTTCCAGCGAAACATGGAGGTTATCGCATCGCGCGGGTCACGCAACATGCACACGAAACGGAAGGGGGTGCCCAGACTCTCGAACAGTTCGTAAAGTTCGGCCGCGTGCGCGGACAGGGCGGGGGCGCGGAACACGCATTTTCGCGTCTCGTAGCGCTTTCTCAGCATGTCAACCATCACGCGCAGGGGCGCACTGGTCGTCGCAAGCATCTCGCTGCGATCAGCAAAAAGACTCTCGGGATAGTTCTCCGCGTAGCGACCCACCTGCTTGTGAAAAACCGCGAGGTCAGACAGCGGATGGGCCTCGGGCAACAGCGGGCTCGTCTCGCCGGTCTGGCAGATGATGCTGTTCATTAGATGGGTCCCGGTTCGGGCCGCACCCATGATGCAGACGTTAATCTCCCCGGGTCGGGATTTGGCACCGGTCACGATTCGAGCGTTCTCCGGAAATAACAGAGGCGCTATTCTACCATCGCATCGGGATCGGCAAGACGTGGCAGTGGTGCTTCCGCGGCACCCTGCCAGACGATAGTCCGGGTGTCGATCCTGCCATAGAGTTCGATCGCCGCGTCTTTCGGCAAGGCACTGCCGTCGACGATCAGCCGCTCGTCGCGGACGCGTAACCTGACGTTTCCGGAGCGGTGCGATCGGCGCCACCAGGTCGCGACATCTGCGGCCGTGGCCGTCTCGAGCGAGTCGGTCGCGGCACAGTCGAGAAAATCGCGCAATGCTTCCAGGTTCATGTCCGGATGATTCAGCATGCAAACGTAGTGCGCGAGGCGGCGCGTTCCGAGGACGAATCCCGCGTCGCCCGTGTAGTCACTTTTTCGCGATTGTCCAGGTACACAGTCAGTAGTTACGTTGAACGTAATGTGGACCAGTCGCTCATCGTACGCGAGGCGTCCGTCGCTACCTATCAGCGGGAAAGAGAGGTAGGGAAATCCGTACATGCAGGGGTGCACTTCCGAGTACTCGAGACCGCTGACGGCGCTGGCCAGAAAGCTCAGGGCCCCGCGATGATATTCCGCTCCCGCCCCGTGGTAGCACTCCCCTGACGGCGCTCCGACGATGTCACCGATGGCGGACATCTCTTCCCGCTTTGCCAGCCCCCCGAGGGTATGCAGTCCAATCTCGTGGCCGAACTCGTGCAGGGAACGCATTCGCTCCGGATCGAGGCGGCCCGGAATCCAGTACCACGAAGCACGAAGCCCGCGTTCCCGGTACAGATCCAATAGTGTCAGAAACGCGGCATCGTTGGGGCGCCGATCGACGTCATGCCGCACAACGAGCGGTGGCGGACCGCCAGCGGGCCACGGCAGGACCCTTGCCACCGCGCACGGCGATGCCGCCAGGCGTTGCTCGACCACTCGAAAGAGTAACTCCTCGAGGACCAGCGCATAGCGCGCGTCGGTGCCGAACAATGGCTCGCTGAGAGGAGGAAGGGTGTGAGCATGCCCGAGGATCGCGAGGACGGGAACACCCAGCAACGTCACGGACCCCTGCCCCCAGATCGCGGGACACTCGCTGCCGGCGTGCACCAACTCCACCGTGCCGACTTCCGCTTCCGTGCCCCGGCAGGTGTCACGTGCAGTGGGCGGCATGCTTGCCCAGGCCCTGACCTGGGCATCGGTCAGTCCGACGGCATCGGGTGTCACCGCGCGCGGCAGGCAGTCACCGAAAGGCAGCTCGAGGATCGACAGCGCCAGGAGCACCAGGGGATGGTTGGAGTACCGTCGCGGAACCGCACCCGCCTCGCGCACCGGATGGAAGAAAGCCATGTTACTGGTGTCCAGTCGCCTCTCGACCAGGGTCCGCGCCGCGTCGTTCTCCGCGGCCTGGTCCAGCCAGCACCGTAACGCGACAAGGGCCAGTTCATGGGCCGGCAGGTCCATCACCGCCCTGTCAGGTGGATGCGACGCTTCGAGCACCTTCCGCATCGGGCTCAGGTCCCGGACAGCGCGCGCCCGTTCACTATCAGACCCGAACACCGGATCCTCTGCCGCGCACCGGCGGCAGCGTTCCGCCAGCGCGCGCGCGATGGCGCCGGCTTGTGAACCCAGGGCCTCCAATATGGATGCTGCGGCCAGGCGCAGGAATCGCCGGGCGCCTCCCGCCGGTAGTCGGTCGGACAGGATCAGTAACGCCAGAGCACACGTTTCCGAGGATGCGGCCGCGGGAAAGGGCAACTGGTCGGTTGCCGCGCCGGCGCGGCGGACGAGTGCGAACGCAAGCTTGAGGGTGGCTTTCGCAGCGCGCCGTTCCGCATCGTCGTCGGCTTCCGCGCGCCAGTGGCCGGGATCCGGCGGTTGATAGCGAGTCTCCACCGCGTTGCGCGGAAGTGGCACGACCCACCCCTGGGTGCCATCGCCTCCAAGCAGCGGAGCAAACACGTTCAGTGTTGCGGCAATCGCCCGCGAAGCGCCTGCGCCCGCCGCGACCGCGCGTGGCGCCCCTTCCTCCAGGGGCACGATGCCCAGAGCCTGCCGGCCACTTTCATTCAACGCGGTGGTTTCCACGAAAATCGGACAGCCCAGTGCCCGCAGCCTGTCCAGATCGCGGCTATCCAGCCCACCCTCGATGCAGGGCCCCACGAACACCGTACCCGGCTGGTAAGGCAGGCCGTCGTAATTCACGAAGTCGGTGTAGTCCCATGCAACGAAATCAGTGAATCCGCGCTTCTCGAGAACAGTCCGAAACGCATCGGACCAGTTCACCGGATGGGCTTGCCCACCCGAATCGCGCCAACGCTCGTTGGCACACAACAGCACCACCGGTCCGCACCGCGGCTCCATCTCAGGGTCGGTCATTCATCGGCGACGCAACCATCAGCAGGAGTCGCTGTGCGGCGCTTGGGAGATCGATTTCGCGGTAATCGAAGATGGAGTAATACCTGACGTCGTCGAAGACCAACGAAACTGCGTCATGCAATTCGTCCGCAAAGAACTGGTTGTCGTAGTCAACCGCTTCCGGAGTTGCCCGCTCCTTCGGATTCTCGTGGACGACGAGCAGTCCGTCGGGGGCCAGTCGCTCGCTGCATCGCCGCAGCAAATCCGGGCAGCGATCGTGCGGATAGTAAAGCAACGAACCGAAGAAACTGATAACGTCGAAAGGGCCTGCGATTTGCTCGATTGCATCGAAGTTCCCTGCAACGAATTCGAGCCGATCCTCGACCGCGGCCAGCGCGGAAATCCAGTGCCCCAGGGATTCGATCTTCGCACGCTCGAGTTCAACGACAGTCACCGTGTGCCCGCGTACCGCGAGCTCTGCCGCCATTGCGCCGTAACCGCCGCCCATGTCCAGAATTCGCAGGGGACGATTCAGGCCGCGTGCACGCGCAGCCCACTCCAGAAAATGCGCCTTTTGTGCGGTCCCATGTAACGTGTAGACGAACTGACGTGCCGCGAACTCCGGGCGCAGGCGCTCCGGATCGACGTATCCGGAGTGAGCGCTCCGGTAGCGCTCCGCGAATGCCGGCCAGCTCGACAGCAGCCGCGGAGCGATGGTGTCAAGCCGTGGCCGCGCCGCGCTCGCCAGGCCCTCGGCCTCCACCAGCACGCGAAACTCCCGCGACAGTGTCACGCTCAGCCAATTGCGCTCCAGCACCCGCACCTCGAACAGGTCGCTGCGCGCCTCGATATCGTCGATCCGTAATCGAGGGTCATGCGGCCGTCCGGGAGGCACCTGTGGCAGTTCGAGGTAGAGCGCATCGCGCGGTCCCAGCCGCGAGCACAGGCCGGCCAACCATGCGAGAGTGAAATCACCGCCGATCAACAGTCGCAGCTCTCGGCCAATGACAATGATCTCGAAACGGGTGTCTGCCAGGGGCGCAAATACGCTCACGGCGGCCTGCCCGTCACCATCCAACCTGGCCGGCGTTTCGAGCTCGGTACTCGAGGCGACACCGAAGACACAGTGCGGATGCGTCCCGAGCCGCGCGCGTGCTTCGCCCGGCAAACGGCCGAGCGCAGCTTCCGCAGCGGGCAGGCTCGCGCTCAGGATCCATGCGTGGCGGGCGCGGGCACGTCCGGGGAAAAACCGCTGCAGGAAAGACATCATAACTCCTCGGAAACCGTGGCCAGTCGGGGCGCGGACGAGTATACCCGCGCTCAAAAAAAGCACGGAGAATCAGGCTTGCGATCGGGATGCACCTGCGCCCCGAATCCTACTCGCGGTCGCGACGCGTGACCCTGCCCGCGATTCGCAGCAGCGCCAGGAAGGCCGAACGCAGCAAACTGATCTGCAAGCGTACGAATCCGGCGTAGAGTCGCTCCTGAGTGGCGAAGAATCGTCCCGCAACCGACGCCAGTCGTGGATAGCTTTCGGCTAGTCCGAGCCGAAAGCTGGGCGTCGCGGCACCAGGCCGCACCGATTCCAGCCCCGCCCTCAGGAAGCTTGCGTCCACGGCTGCGGTCTCGACCGGTTCCGACGTTCCTCTCACCTCGCGGCACATGGCTTCATAGCGCTCGGCCACGACGTTGATATCGTGGAAGCGCTCCACCGTTTCCCGGCCACGCCGCGCGAGCTCCTCGCGCCATGCATAGTCTTTGATGAGATGCCGCAGAACTTCTTTGATGTTGTCTGGATTCGCGTTGGCGACCGGCAGCTCCGAGGTCTCGTAAAAAGGCTCGAACAGGTCCCGCCGCAAGTAGGTTACGCATGGTTTTGCCAGCGCCCAGGCCTCGAGCGTAAGCACTCCGGTTGCACCGATGAGGATCTGGTCGATCACGATATCGGCTTTCTCGTACCATTGCCGGGCCTCGTGATAAGGCGCTTGTACCAGTTGCTTGAACTCGAAGTTCAGCTTCTCGCGGCGCAAGTCCTCCAATGCATCGATTATGAATCGTGACCCCTTTACCAGCGGGCTGGTCGACGCGTGCACAATAAGCGGGCAATCGTTGGGCTGCACGCCTACCTGGGGCCAGCGGTCGAGCTCCAGACCGCGCGGCAGGACCTGCGCCTCCGGGAGAAACTGGGCCATTTCCGGATCCTGGACCAGAAACAGATCCACGTAACGGCGCAGGTATTCGATGTACTGATGCTGTCGCTGCTCGCCAAACGGGGCTACGTAACCGTGATGGTACGGGCTGTGTGGGTTGATCTCGCAGTCGCGTGCGGGCAAGCGCAGGTCGAAACCGGTAAAGCGATGCAATACGCTGCAGCCGTGCGCCTTGAGCAACGGCACGTCAACACCCGTAATACCGCCAAGCTCCTTGTTGAAGACCAGCGAGCGCTGCCAGAAATGGTAGATGTCGAAACCGCGTTCCAGACACGCCTCGAGAGCACGAAACTGGGCCGCACTGTCCGAATACCGCAGCCTGACTACTGCATCGAGGTCGTAGCCAAGAGCATGCTCACCCGTCGCGGTATACTGGATATGGTGCACTGCATGTCCCCGTGCGCGCATGGCCCGGGTCAGCGACATCGGCTGGTCAGCGAAATTCCACGGAGCCATGACGATTCGCAATGCGTTATCGCCCGCAGCCGGGGCTGATGTTTCGGAAAATTCAATCATTGTCGTTCCATTCCAGGCCCATGCGCGGGCACCTTCTGAGCGCCCGGGACGCATTGGGCAAAATGCTCGCAGCGGTCTCCGGAGGGCATCGCATCAATGTCCGCATCACGGACTGAGCCAGCCGGCGATTCCCGGGTCGCCAAGCACGCACCCCGTATCTGCATTCTCGCCGCCAAGGACCTGCGCAGGAACACGCGTGTGGCGCGTCAAGCTGAAAGCCTGCGACGTGACGGCTGGCGGGTTACCGTTGCAGCACTCGAGCCCCCGCCTGCGCTGAACGATGCCATCGAAGTATTGATCGTTCGCGTCGCGCATCCGTTGCAACGCATCGACAGGCCTCGTAAGGACTCGGGCGCCGCGTCCGGCAAGCCGGCAGCACCGGCCCGACCCTCTGGTAGACGCATGCTGGTCAGGCTCGCCCGGGCCGTAGCCCTGCCTTTCGGTCACAGTATCACCAGTCTTTCCTTTGCTCATGCCGCCGCCCGAACCCTCGCCGGGCGTGTATTCGATGTCGTTCAGGCCCATGATGCGCCAGCCTTGCGGGCCGCTGCGCGGCAGGCGCGCTCCTGCCGCGCACCCCTCGTGTACGACGCGGTTGAATTCGTGGATAGCCGGCCGACCTTTCTCACTGGTCGCTGGGCGCGTTTGCTGCGCCGGCTCGAATCATTCGCGGAGGCCCGAATCGTACGCCGCTCCAGCGCTGTCTTCTCCATTGGACCTTCAATGAGCGACTGGATGCAGGAGCGCTACGGCATCGCACGGCCGACGGTCGTCCGCAATTGTCGCGAACTCGTCGCCCATCCACGAGGATCCACCCTTCGCGCCGATACAGCTATCCCGGCGAACGCCAAGGTCGTCCTCTACATGAACTCGGTGATACCCGGGCGCGGACTCGAGCAGTTGCTGCATGCCGTTGCGCTACTCGAAGGCGCCATCCACCTGGCAATCCTCGGCGTCGCACCGCAAGCCGAGCATGGCGCTGAGATCGATAGCCTCATCGAGGCGCTCGGTCTGAGAGCCCGCGTGCATTTCGTCCCGCCCGTGCCCGCGAACGACGTGGTTATGTATGCAAGCGGCGCCGATGTCGGAGTGATACCGTTCCTCAATACCAGCATGAATCATTATTACGCACTGCCCAACCGGCTGTTCGAAATGATCATGGCGCGACTCCCTGTTGCGGTCTCTGCGTTCCCTGATCTCAGCGCGGTAGTTGATCAGCACGGGGTCGGCGCGACGTTCGATCCCACGCAACCGGCAGAGATTGCCCGCGCGATCTCGAGCCTGTTGGATCCACAGGCAGGTAGCGCACTGGCGACCCGCCTGGAGCGGGCCGCCAGTGCGTTGTCCTGGGAGGCCGAAAGCATCGTTTACTGCCAGGCCCTGCGCGAAGTCATCGCCGCCTGGCAACCGCGGCTCAGCCGCGCGCCGACGCGACGGCGTCAATGACCGTGTCGATTTCCTTATCGCCGATACCGTGATGTACGGGAAGCGCGATGATGGTGTCGGCGAGGCGCTCGGTCACTGGCAGTGTGGTGTTGCCATAAAGGTCCTCGAACACCGGCTGCTGGTGCAGGCCGCGCGGATAATGCACGCCGTTCGCGACGCCAGCCTCACTCAGGCGGCGGCCTAATTCGTTCCGATCGCAACCGAAACGTTCGGCATCGACCAGCACGCAGAACTGATGCCATGCATGCTCGCCGCCTTCCGTTACACGTTGTGGGAAGATGCCTTCGACGTTCGCCAGGCCGGCCCGCGCTCGTTCGGCATTGGCCCGGCGTCGCGCGAGCATGTCATCGAGACGCTTGAGTTGCTCGCGCCCAATCGCGGCTTCCACATCGGTCAGACGGTAGTTGAAACCAAGGCTGGTGTGGTAGTACTTGCCCGTCTGCCCGTGAGTGCGCAGGTAGCGCATTGCGGTATCGTATTCCTCGTTGTCCGTGCATACCATGCCGCCTTCGCCCACGAACATATTCTTGGACGGATAGAAGGAATAACAGACAAAGTCGCCGAACGACCCGATATCGTGGCCGCCGAACCTTGCACCGTGGCTCTGCGCGGCATCCCACACGATAAGCAGATCGTGTTCGGCAGCGAACGCCTTGACGGCGTCTACGTCGAGCGGATTGCCGAACAAATGCACCGGCGCGATAGCACGGGTCTTCGGGGTAAGGCGGCGCCGCGCATCCTCGAGGTCGATCAGAAACGTTTCCGGATCGACATCACAGAACACCGGGCGTGCACCCATAACGGACGCCATGCTGCCGGTCGCGATGAAGGTGAAAGCGGGCACCAGGACTTCGTCGCCCGGACTCAGCGAGGCGAGGTACGCGAGATGCAGTGCGGCCGATCCGTTGGCGCATGTCACCGCGTGTTTCGCACCGACCGTTTCGGCGAACTCCTTCTCGAACGCATCGCTCTCCTTGCCCTGCCTCAGATTACCCGACCGCAGTACGCGCACCGCGGCGTCGATTTCCTTCTCGCTCAGGCTGGTATCTGCTATGCCAATCACGTCTTTACCTCGATATTATTTAGAATTTCAAGTGCTTCCATGACGCGCAAGGAGTCTTCCAGCGAGTTACGGTCTGGCTGGCTGCTGTCGCGGACCAGGCAGCAGAACGCCTCCATCTGGCGCTCGAACAGGTTGACCGCGCCGAAGTCCAGAACGGTCTTGCCTGCGGGATACTCGCCCGCGTCTCTCGTTGCGAAAACATACGACGGAAGCTCGCTCTGAATGGATCCCATGAAACTTCCGCGTTCGAACTGGATTTCTGCATACTGCGAAAATGCCGGTGTGACCAAATCGGCCTGGATGTAGACACCAAGACCGTTGGCCATTTGACACCGGACGAGCGCGAAATCTTCCGCATCGACGTTGGTCTCCACCCCGCCTATGACCCTGCGCGGACGCAAGAGATCTCGTTCGATGACGTCGATCGAGGAGATCGGGCCGAAGTACCAGATGGCGAGATCGAGCATATGAACGAGCATCTCGGCAATCGCGCCACCATTGCTCTCCCGCCGGTGCTTCCAGACCTCGTGGTCGCCCCGACCTCCAATGCGAAACAGCGCACTCACCGGGGCGCCCAGCGGCGCACTGTCGCCGCTCAGACGACACCCGACCTCGAACACCGGCGAGTAGCGGTAGACGTAGCCGACCATGCCTGTGACCCCGCGTTCGGCCGCGCGGTCGTGGATGCGGCGGGCCTCGGCCAGGTCCCGGCATAACGGCTTCTCGCAAAAGAAATGCTTGCCAGCGTCGATCGCGCGAAGGGCCAGATCCGCGTGGGTCGTCGTTGGCGTCGCGATATTGACCGCTGTCAGCGCCGGGTCCGCGAGAAACGCGTCGACGTCGGCACTCCACGCCAGGCCGAACTTCTCTGCAATTGCCTGTGCGCGGGCGGCATCGATGTCGCAAACCGCAACCTCCACGCCGGAGTCCTGCTGGAGGCCCGCGATGTGCTTTGACGCCTGTTTACCGCAGCCGATGAGTCCGATTTTCAAGTTCCTCTCCTGAGCCAGATGACGACGATGGGTGTGAAGCGGCCTTGGAGGTCCTGGCCTTACTGCAGAAAGCGCTGCCACGACAGTGCCATGTTCCGCTCCCCGAGCTCCTCCGGCAGCGCCGAGATGCGGCCGGGGACTCCCTTGACGAAGCTTCGCGGCGGGACGTCGCGCGTCACGACCGCGCCTGCCGCGACGAAGCTGTCGGCGCCCACGGTGACGCCCGGGCAAACGACAACCCCTGCGCCCAGCGTCACACCGTCGGCAAGGTTCACGCCCTCGGGCCGGTAGCGATCGCGCAGCTTCAGCGGATAGCGATCATTCGTGAGCACCACGCCCGGCCCCAGAAATACGCGCGTGCCAATGACGCAATGCGTGGGAATGTAGCAATTGGACTCGATCTTGACGAAATCGCCGATCGTAGTTTGTCCGTCGCACACCGTGTTGGTACCCAGAACGACGTGATCTCCGATGACGGTCTTCTCCCTCACCATGACATGGTGCCCGGTCTGAAAGTAGTTCCCTGTTACCACGTCTCCGTAGATGATGGTCCCGGCGCGCAGCGTGCAATTCTCGCCAAGCCGGGCGGGCCCGGCTCCTTCACGATAGGCCAGACCGACGATGCACATCGGATCGATGCTGCTGGCAGTTCCTGCCTCGTAATTTGAATCAGTCACCGGGAACATCCCTCCTTGCGACGTCCACGCCCTGATGGCTCGAATTCGGCGTGGGCAGGCTATCGAAGCCGAGCTCATCGATGACGCGGGCAATGATCACTGGCCATGCAAAGTGCTGTTCGGCGTAGCGCCTGGCCAGTCGCCCCTGCTCGCTCAACTCGTCGGACGAGTCGAACAGGCAATCAAGCTTACGCACCAGGTCCCCGGCGTCCCCGACTCGGAACAGGTGCAGCCAGGGTTCTCCATCCAGATCCTCGACTCCCGGTACGCGGGCTGCGAGAACGGTGCGTCCCGCCGCGGCGTACTCGCGCAGCTTGAGCGGAGCCCGACCTATCGCCGCGTAGTCGCCGGGGGCGGTCGGTAACAGGGCGATGTCGAAGCAGCCCAGTGCCCGCGCAACCTGATCGTGGTCGACACGACCCAGAAAATGGACGCGTCCGTCGAGTTCGAGTGCCGACGCGCGCGCGCGCAGGTCATCGCGCAGGGGACCGTCCCCCACGATCAGCAGGCGCAGCGCCGGCCGTCGGCGTAGCGCTTCCGCGAAGGCGTCGAGGACGGTCTCCAGGCCCTGCCAGCGGGTGAGGCTGCCAAGGAACCCGAGGTAGACAAGAGCAGGGTCTAGGCCATAGGAGGCGCACGCAGCTGCCCGGTCCTGCGGCACGATGTTATCCGTATCGCACGCATTGCCGATGACCACCACGCGATCGCGTGGCACGCCGTGAGAGACCAGCAGGTCGGCCAGCCCCGGCACCACGGTCCGCACGCGACGCGCGAAGCGAGCGTCCCACACCTGCGCGAAGCGCTCTAACGGAGCGGCCCAGGTGTGGCGCTCATGCATACGCCGCTCGGATTCGGCCCATCCGTGGTGCTCACTGATCACGGGCGGCCCACCGGACAGACGACACCACAAACCGACCAGGAAGGTGAGACTCGCCGCGCGCACATAGACCACGTCCGTTCGTTTGCACATCGACCGGGCCAGGTGCCACAACTGGACCAGTGTGTTGAACGTATTTGGTAATCCCAGGCGGCGCACGTTCGCGTGGAAGCAGATCTTCGCCCCGTCCACGTCCAGCGCGGTCACGGCGCTCGCCTGGCGCGGCGCGACAGCGCGAACTTCCAGGCCCGCGTGTGCCAGCGCGCGAGCAGTCTTGAGTGTCGTAATCGAGTCCGCGGTGGAGCTGGTCAAATCGGCGAGACTTAGCAGGACAATTCTCATTGATGCGAGCGGTCGGCACCTGGTTGATCGGTCGTTCGGAGCCGCGCCGCACATCTTGCGAACGGTTCGCGCTGCCCGCAGACGGGATGCGGGGATACGGATTAGCGGAAAAGGGCGAGAAAGCGCGGGCGATAGCCGAATCGCTCTCCGGCCGTTGGGCGGGCCGCGTCGCCTGCTTGCCTGACCGTACGCAGCCGCATGTAGGCGGCGGCCAGCCGCGGCGCAGATTAACACACGCGCCAACCACCGTGGAACCTGGCGGACTGACCGGATTGAGGCCCAGACTGCGCGCGGCAGTGCGCCGTCGTGGGCGGCAACGGAAAGCAGCGTGTGAATGTGCCTCAACCGGAGCCGTTGCCAGCACTCAGGGCGAACCGTCGCTCCGTTCCAGGTCCCTCACGGTGCTCGTCGAGGCAGGGCGCCGGGCGGGTATATACCGCAGATCCGCCGCCTTCGGCGCACGCCCCGACAGCAGCGTAATCAGATCTCTCTGGATTCGCACGGACAGACGACGGGTGAAGTGGAGCGGATCCCAGTAGTTGGTGTCGTCCATCGTGAGCGGGGACAGCATCAGGTAATCGAGTATGGCGGTGCGGCCATCCGCGGCAGCGATAGCTGCCAGCCGCCCCTTGCATTCCTTGAACACATCGAGATTGGCCGTCACGTAGCGCGCATGTAGCGGGGGGAAGAAGAAAACGACTCTTGCTTCCGACGGAGTCGCCGCCAGCAACCGGGCAAGATCGTCGTGCAGCGGAAACGGCCACTGTGGATTTTCGAGCGACGGCGAGACGGCATCCGGCGTAAGCTTGTGCTGCGCGGTACTGCGCGGGTACAGGCGCGGGAGAACTTCGTCTCGCTGCCACACTCCGAAATCCTCGGTGAAATCGCGATAGCCGTTGCGCCCGTAGCGCGGCTCGCGCCTGCCGCCGAGGAACTCGAACATACGCACCGCGTTCTCCAGCGCCTTGTCATTGAACAGGTACAACAGGTCGTTCCACGGGTTCTCGTCGTAGAGCCATTCGGGGAAGCGGCGGAACGTGTAGCGCTCGATCTCCGCCTCGCGGTTGCACCAGGTCTTGTCGAGCGCGAGGACCAGGTAACGCATGTCAGGATGATGCCGCACGAACAACTCGTGCATGCGCATCTGCTCGTAGGCCGTTGCCGAGTTCATCGCCAGGTTGGCGAAGTGCGCGCCGCCGGCGCCGTCGAGCGCGGCCGGGTCGATCAGGCGCGCGGTGGAGGTGCCGATGATGACACTGTCGAACGCCGGGTCGCGCGCCACCGCCGGGTAGGCGAAACGCTGGTTCTGACTGATCGGCGCACGTGGCAGGTCGGGCGAGAACGGGACGTTCTGGTAAGGGTCAAGCACCAGGATGAAGGCAAACACGGCGAGCCCGAATGTCAGGGCGACCGAAACGAACACGCGTATGAAGGCCGGCCAGGACATGCTCAGAACTGGAAGTAGATGAATTCGAGGCCGCGGCCCTGCCCGACCCGCAGGGTCACCGTGACCAGCAGCACGGCGAGCAGCGCGGCCACGTCGCGGCGCCGCAGCCAGTCGGCGCGCGCCAGCTCGGCACTGGTCGGCCCGATCAGCGCGAAGCAGCCGCCGATGGCGAGCATGCTCCAGGCTTCGCCGTCCACGTCACCGCCCGCGCCGGTGAGCATGCCGCTCAACATGGTCAGCGCGGTGCCGAAGCTCTCGGCGCGAAACAGCACCCAGCCAAAGATGACGAACACCAGCGTCAGCGCCCAGCCCGCCGCCGCCGGCAGCGGCCACCCGTAGCGCAGCCACAGGCGATTCACGCACACCGCCACCCCGTGCAGCCCGCCCCAGGCGACGAAGGTCCAGCCCGCGCCGTGCCACAGTCCGCACAGCAGCATGGTCGCCAGCGCCACGACGTAGGTGCGCAGTGCGCCGTGACGGCTGCCGCCGAGCGGAATGTAGAGATAGTCGCGCAGGAAGCGCGACAGGGTCATGTGCCAGCGGCGCCAGAACTCGCGGATCGAGCGGGCGCGGTAGGGGCGGTCGAAATTCAGCGGCAGGGCGAAGCCGAACAGCCCGGCCAGGCCCATCGCCATGTCCGAGTAGGCCGAGAAATCGAAGTAGAGCTGCAACGAGTAGGCCAGCGCGCCCTGCCATGCGAGCAGGGTGTCGACGCTGCCGCTGGCGGCCGCGTCGAAGCCGGCGTCGGCCAGCGGCGCGAGCTCATCGGCGAAGAACACCTTCTTGACCAGTCCCAGCACCAGCAGCGCCAGGCCGCGACCGAAACGCTCGGCATCGAAACGCCGTGCCAGGGCATGGCCGAACTGCGGGATGAGTTCGTTGTGCCGCACGATGGGTCCGGCGATCAACTGCGGAAAGAAGCTGACGTAGGCCGCGTAGTCGAGCAGCGGGTACGGCGCCGCCTCGCCGCGGCGCAAGTCCGCCAGGTAGGAGATCTGCTGGAACGTGAAGAAGCTGATCCCCAGCGGCAGGATGATGGTCCACGGCTCGAAGCCGATGCCCAGCGCGCCGAGCACGGCCTCGGCGAAGAAATTGGCGTACTTGAACAGGCCGAGCACGGCGAGGTTGGCGGCGATCCCGGCAGCGAGCAGCCACCTGCGGCCGCTCCCCGCCCACGCCCGCACCACCAGCCAGTTGAGCGCGATGACCCCGCCCAGCAGTGGCACGAAGCGCACGTCCCACCACGCGTAGAAGGCGAACGAGGCTGCGACCAGTACGGCCAGGCGTGCGCGCGCTCCCACGCCCGGCAGGTAGAACGCGGCCAGGACCAGCGGCAGGAAGAGCAGGAGAAAGGGTTGTGAGGAGAACAGCACCTGCTTCAGCGCATGCGCCGCGCGGTCCGCGCCGCAGCCTGCCTCAACGCCCCACGCAGTGGTAGTCGAACCCCAGTCCCTCGAGCGTGCCGCGCTCGTAGACATTGCGCAGATCGACGAACACCCGCCCACGCATCGCGTCCCGGATGCGTTCCAGGTCCAGCCCCCGGTAGGCGTTCCACTCGGTCAGCAGAACCAGCGCGTCGGCCTGTTCGGCGACGGCGTACATGTCGTCGCAGAACTCGACCTCTGCCGGCAACATGTCGCGTGCCTCGTGCATACCCTTGGGATCGTGCGCGCGGATCTGCGCACCCTTTTCGATCATCGGCGGCAGAATGGACAACGCGGGCGAATCGCGCATGTCGTCGGTTTCCGGCTTGAAGGTCAGTCCCAGCACACCGATGCGCATACCGGCCTCGCTGCCGCCCAGCGCTCCGCGAATCTTCTTGATCATGCGCGCCTTCTGGGCGGCGTTGACCTCGATCACGGCCTCCACGATACGGCTGCCCACACCCTGTTCCTGCGCGATGCGCACCAGCGCCTGGGTGTCCTTGGGAAAGCACGAGCCGCCATAGCCGGGTCCGGGATGCAGAAACTTGGATCCGATGCGCCCGTCCATACCCATGCCCTTGGCCACCGCGTGCACGTCGGCACCGACCGATTCGCACAGCGTGGAGATCTCGTTGATGAAGCTGATCTTGGTGGCGAGGAAGGCATTCGCCGCGTACTTGATCAGCTCGGCGCTCTCGAGGTTGGTAACCAGGATCGGGGTCTCACGCAGGTTGAGCGGACGATAGAGCTCACGCAGCAGCTTCTCCGCGCGTGCGTTCTCGACCCCGATGACGACGCGGTCGGGGCGCATGAAATCGGAGATTGCCGCACCCTCGCGCAGGAATTCGGGGTTGGAGGCAACGTCGAATTCGGCTTCCGGGTTGGTCTCGCGCACGATGCGTTCGACGTTGCGCGCGGTGCCGACCGGCACTGTCGACTTGTCCACGATCACGGTGTAGCCGTCGAGATGGCCGGCAATCTGCTTCGCCGCCTCGTAGACGTAGCTGAGATCGGCGAAGCCTTCGCCGCGCCGGCTCGGCGTACCGACCGCGATGAAGACGAGATCCGCACTGCCCACCGCTTCACCGAGGTCGGTGGTGAAGCGCAGGCGGCCCGCGGCGACGTTGCTCGCCACGAGCTGTTCCAGGCCGGGCTCGTAGATGGGAATCTGCCCGCCGCGCAGCTTGTCGATCTTGGCCTGGTCGACGTCGACGCAGGTCACTTCGGCGCCGAACTCGGCGAAGCAGGTTCCGGAGACGAGACCGACGTAGCCGGTCCCGATCATGACCACGTTCACGACGTCACAGCCTCCACAGGGTGACGCCGTCCGGCGCTGCGCCGCGGTCCAGCCGGCCCTTGACGTCGAGCACCGCGCCCTGGCCACCCTCCAGGTGGCGGGTTATGCCGGCCCAGCCCGCTCCCAGGTACTCGCGATGCGGCACGGCGAACACTACCACCCGCGCCGGCGCCAGATCGTCCTGCGCGGTCAGCGTGATGCCGTATTCCTCCTCGGCCTCGGCCGGGTCCGCGTAGGGATCGTGGATTTGCACCCTGATGCCGTAGGCCTGCAGCTCGCGCACGATGTCGATGACGCGGGTGTTGCGCAGGTCGGGCACGTCTTCCTTGAAGGTGAAGCCGAGCACGGTGACCACGCTGTCCCTGACTGCCCCGCCCTGCGCGATCAGCTCGCGGATGGCCCGCTGTGCGACGTAGCGGCCCATGTCGTCGTTGATGCTGCGGCCGGCCATGATCACCTGTGGCGCGTAGCCCATGATCGCGGCCTTGTGCGTGAGGTAGTAAGGGTCGACGCCGATGCAGTGGCCACCGACCAGGCCCGGGTCGAACTTCAGGAAATTCCACTTGGTGCCGGCGGCGGCGAGCACGTCGCGGGTGTCCACCCCCATGCGGTCGAAGATCAGCGCGAGCTCGTTCATCAGCGCGATGTTCAGGTCGCGCTGCGTGTTCTCGATGACCTTGGCCGCCTCCGCCACGCGGATGGTCGGCGCGCGGTGCACGCCGGCGGTGACGACGCTGGCATAGACGTTCGCGACGATGTCGAGGATCTCGTCGTTCATGCCCGAGACGACCTTGGTGATCTTGGTGAAGGTGTGCTCCTTGTCACCGGGGTTGATGCGCTCGGGCGAGTAGCCGACGAAGAAATCCTTGCCGCAGGTGAGGCCGGAGACGCGTTCCAGCACCGGCACGCAATCCTCCTCGGTCGCCCCCGGGTAGACGGTCGACTCGTAGACCACGATGTCGCCCGGCTTGATCTGCCCGCCGAGGGTCTCGGAGGCACGCAGCATGGGCGTCAGGTCGGGACGCTTGGCGTTGTCGATCGGGGTCGGCACGGCGACGATGTGGAAATCCGCGGCGCGGATGTCCTCCGGCCTGGAGGTGAACAGGATATCGGTCGCGGCGAGCTCGTCGTCCTCGACCTCCAGCGTGCTGTCGTGCCCGGCCTCGAGCTCGGCGATGCGCGCGGCGTTGATGTCGAAGCCGACCGTGCGCTGGCTCTTGCCGAAGGCCACCGCCACCGGCAAGCCGACGTAGCCGAGCCCGATGACGCTGACTTTTCTGTTGTGGGTACTCATGACAGGCCGTAATACTCCTTGTACCAGGTTACGAAGTTGCGAATGCCCTCGCGGATCGGCGTGCCGGGCCGGTAACCGACGTCTTCGACCAGCGCGCTGACGTCGGCGTAGGTATCGGGGACGTCGCCCGGCTGCAGCGGCAGCATGTTCTTCTTCGCTTCGATGCCGAGACATTCCTCTAGCGCGCCGATGAACTCCATCAGCTCGACCGGCGAGTTGTTACCGATGTTGTACAGCCGGTGTGGCGCGCGCGCCGTGCCCGGGTCGGGACTGTCGCTGCTCCAGTCCGGATTGGGCGTGGCGATGGTATCCAGGCAACTCACGACGCCACCGACGATGTCGTCGACGTAAGTGAAGTCCCGCCGGTGATTACCGAAATTGAAGACGTCGATGGCCTCACCGGCGAGGATCTTGCGCGTAAACAGGAACAGCGACATGTCGGGCCGTCCCCAGGGACCGTAGACGGTGAAGAAGCGCAGCCCGGTCGCCGGCAGGCCATAGAGATGGCTGTAGGTGTGCGCCATCAGCTCGTTGGCCTTCTTGGTCGCAGCGTAGAGCGAGACCGGGTGATCGACGTTGTCGTGCACCGAGAACGGCATGCGGGTATTGGCGCCGTAAACCGAGCTCGACGAGGCGTAGACCAGGTGCTCGACCTCGTTGTGGCGGCATCCCTCCAGCACGTTCATGGTGCCGACGATGTTGGCGTCGATGTAGGCGTGCGGGTTCTCCAGCGAGTAGCGCACCCCGGCCTGGGCGGCGAGATGGACCACCCGCTGCGGCCGGATCTCGCTGAACAGGGCCGCCATGCCCTCACGATTCTCGATATCGAGCTTGTGAAAGCTGAATCCGGCATGATCCGCGAAACGCGCCAGCCGGTTCTCCTTCAGCGATACCTCGTAGTAATCGTTGAGATTATCGACCCCCACCACCTCGTCGCCCCGCTCGAGCAGGGTTTCGGTCAGGCGCGCGCCGATAAATCCGGCTGCGCCGGTCACCATGATCTTCATTGTGGTTCAGGTCGTTGTGCGATCGCGGCATTTTACACATTCCCCCCGTGTATCGGTTCGTATCCGGCTGCCCTTGAGGCCGGGCGGGGAGGCCGATTCTGGTAACATGGGACGGATAGCTATCACGGGAGAAGATGCATGGCCGAACCCGGCACTACCGGCGTGGAATCGCTGACGGTCGACACCGACAACCTCTACCGCGAGGAGTCGATCACCGACCTGCGCGCCGCCACCATTCGCCAGCTCATCCCGATCAAGCCGGACGGCAGTGACGACGCATCGCGCACGCGGCGCTTCATCGGCGATACCACCCTGATGACCCAGATGGGTCCCATTCCGGTGCAGTTCCCGCTCGAGGCCGAGACCCTCGACCAGGCCATGGCGCTCTTTCCGGAGGGCGTCAAGGAGGCCATCGAGCGCCTCAATGAGCGTGCCCGCGAGATGGCCCGCGAAGAGGCCTCGCGCATCGTCGTGCCGGGCCAGGGTGGTGGTGGCATGGGTGGTGCCGGTGGCATGGGCGGAGGCCTGCCCGGCGGCATGGGCGGGGGCAAGTTCGGCCTCGAGTAGCGCGTCGCCAACCGCCTCCCCTCGCCGCCCGATGGACCGCGCCGCGGCTCGGCTGGAGGTTGCGGGGCTGACCGTGGAGCGCGGCGCCCGGCGCCTGGTCGATGCGCTGTCATTCGCGGCGCAGGCACACTCACTGACCCACCTCAAGGGCCCCAACGGCAGCGGCAAGACCACGGTTCTGCGCACCCTCGCCGGCCTCGTCACGCCGGCTGCCGGTGAGGTGCGCTGGTGCGGCAGCGCCACGTCCGGGGACCCCGACTTCGGCGCCGCGCTCAATTTCGTCGGCCACCTGCCGGGTCTGTGCGCCGAGCTCACCGCACGCGAGAACCTCGATTTCCTCGATACGCTGGCGCCGGGCCCGCGCGCGGCGCCGGTCGACACCGCGCTGGCGCGCCTCGCGGCCGACGCCTTCGCCGACCGGCCGGTGCGCCAGCTCTCGGCCGGCCAGCGCCAGCGCGTGGCACTCGCCCGCCTGGTCCTGTTCGAGCGCCCGCTGTGGATGCTGGACGAGCCGTTCACGGCACTCGACAGCGCCAGCCGCACACTGCTCGAACGCCTCATCGACGACCACGTCACCGCCGGCGGCGTCGTCATCATCGCCACCCACCAGGCCTTCGCCAGCGGTCACGCGGTGCAGGAGATCGCGCTCGAAGAGGCCGCCGCGTGAGCGCCGCCGGGGTCCTCGGCGCGGTCGTCGCGCGCGAGCTGCGGCGCACGCTGCGCAACCAGAACGAGGTCGTCTACCCGATTCTCTTCTTCACGCTCGCGGTGGTCCTGTTTCCCTTCGCGCTGGGACCGGACGCGGCGCTGCTCGCGGCCGCGGCGCCCGGGGTGCTGTGGGTCACCGCGGTGCTGGCCGCCAGCCTGTCGCTGGAGAGCCTGTTTCGCTCCGATTATGCCGACGGCACACTCGAGCTGGTGGTGCTCTCGGGCGCGCCGCTGGCACTGGTCGCGCTGGGCAAGGCGGCGGCGCACTGGCTGCTGTCGGCGCTGCCGATCCTGGTGCTCAGCGTGCCGCTGGGCGCAGCGCTGGAACTCGACGGCGCGACGCTGGTCATCCTGGTCACCAGCCTGGCACTCGGCAGCGGCAGCATGAGCCTGCTCGGGGCAGCGGTCAGTGCGCTAACCGTCGGCCTGCGTGGCGGCGGTATGCTTCTGGCAATGCTGATCCTGCCGATGTACATTCCTCTGATCATCTTTGGCGCCGCCGCCACGGCCAATGCCGCGCTCGGACTCGCCGTCGACGCCGAACTCTACTTCCTGGCCGGGCTGCTGGTGCTGGCGCTGACGCTCGCCCCGTGGGCGACCGCGGCAGCGCTGCGCATCCGCCTGAGCTGAAGCCGGCTGGCGGCGCTACCGCAATCGTTGTCGCGAGTGATGTTCTCTTTCCTGCACAAGTACGCTTCGCTGATGCACTTTCACCGCCTGAGCCGGGTCCTGACCCCGTGGCTGGGCGGGACCACCGCCGTGCTGCTGGTCGCCGGGCTGGTCGGCGGCCTGGTGATGGCGCCGGCCGACTACCAGCAGGGCGACAGCTTCCGCATCATCTACATCCACGTGCCGAGCGCCTGGAT
Source organism: Gammaproteobacteria bacterium (assembly GCA_041984235.1). Lineage (GTDB taxonomy): Bacteria > Pseudomonadota > Gammaproteobacteria > JBHIYN01. The sequence continues at coordinate 116,396 of JBHIYN010000009.1, read as the reverse complement.
GTCGCTGTTCGTCTACATGGTGATGGCCGGTGCCGCCGTGGTGGTGCTGGTGTGGAAGGTCAAGGTCGCCGAGATCGCGCTGCGCGCGAGCGCGCCGCTGGGTGCGTGGTTCACCTTTCTCGCACTGGTCACCGGCGCCATCTGGGGCAAGCCCATGTGGGGCACCTGGTGGGTGTGGGATGCGCGCCTGACCTCGGAGCTGGTGCTGCTGTTCATCTACATCGGCATCATGGCGCTCATGAACGCGCTCGACGATCGCCGCGTGGCGGCGCGAGCTGCCGCGGTGCTGACCCTGATCGGGGTGATCAACATTCCGATCATCCATTATTCGGTGGAATGGTGGAGCACCCTGCATCAGGGACCGACGGTCTCGAAATTCGACGCCCCCTCGATCGACATCCGCATGCTGATCCCGCTGCTCATCATGAGCGTCGCGTTTACCACCTATTTTGCCGGCGCGATGCTGGTGCGCATGCGCGTGGAAATTCTCGACTATGACCGCAATGCGAGCTGGGTGCGCGAGCTGAGCGCCAACGTCTCGGCACGGGAACGCTGATGGCCGAGTTCCTGCACATGGGCGGTTACGGCGCTTACGTGTGGAGCGCCTACGGCATCGCCGCGCTGGTACTGATCGTCAATGCCGTGCTGCCTGGCCGGGCCGAACGCGCCGCCCTGCGCCGGTTGGCACGCCTGCCCGGGGGAGGATCCCGCAATGAATCCGCGTCGTAAGAAACGCATACTCATCGTCCTGCTCAGCATCGCCGGCCTCGGTATCGCGGCCGGCCTGATCCTGACCGCGTTCGAGAAGAACCTGATGTACTTCTACAGCCCGAGCGAGATCGCGCGCGGCGAGGCGCCCGGCAACCGCCCGTTTCGCCTCGGCGGCATGGTGGTCGAGGGCAGCGTGCTGCGCCAGCCGCAGGGTCTCGGCATCTGGTTCACGCTGACCGACATGGCCGAGGAGCGCGTGGTCTACTACGAGGGCATCCTGCCCGACCTGTTCCGTGAAGGTCAGGGCATCGTCGCCAAGGGCGCGCTGAACGACAGCGGCGTGTTCGTCGCCAGCGAGGTGCTGGCCAAGCACGACGAGAACTACATGCCACCCGAAGTCGCCGATGCGCTGGAAAGCGCGGCACGCGAAGGCAAGGCCCTGTGATCCCGGAGATTGGTCATTTCGCCCTCGCCCTGGCGCTGGCCCTGGCCCTGCTGCAGGCGACCCTGCCGCTGGTCGGCGCGCAGCGCGGCAATCTCGGGTGGATGGCGCTGGCGCGCCCGGCGGCGCGTGCGCAGTGCGCCTTCCTCACCCTGGCTTTCCTGGCCCTGACCGCGAGCTTCGTCGGTAACGACTTCTCGGTCGCCTACGTCGCCGCCAACTCCAATTCGGCGCTGCCGCTGCCCTACCGCATTTCCGCGGTGTGGGGCGCACACGAGGGCTCGCTGCTGCTGTGGGTGCTGATCCTGTCGCTGTGGACGCTGGCGGTGAGCTTCGCCGGCCGTGGCCTGCCGCCGGCCTTCGTCGCCCGCGTGCTGAGCGTCATGGGCATGATCAGCGTCGGCTTCCTGCTGTTCATGCTGTTCACCTCCAATCCCTTCCTGCGCGAGCTGCCGCCGGCCGCCGACGGCGCCGATCTCAACCCGCTGCTGCAGGACCCCGGGCTGATCATCCATCCGCCGATGCTCTACGTCGGCTACGTCGGCTTCTCCGTCGCCTTCGCCTTCGCCGTCGCCGGACTCATCGGCGGACACCTGGACAGTGCGTGGGCGCGCTGGGCGCGGCCGTGGACCATCGTCGCCTGGGCCTTCCTCACGGTCGGCATCGCGCTCGGCAGCTGGTGGGCCTACTACGAGCTCGGCTGGGGCGGCTGGTGGTTCTGGGACCCGGTCGAGAACGCCTCGTTCATGCCCTGGCTGGTCGGCACGGCGCTGATCCACTCGCTGGCCGCGACCGAGAAGCGCGACGTGTTCAAGAGCTGGACGGTGCTGCTCGCCATCGCCGCCTTCGGACTCAGCCTGCTCGGCACGTTCCTGGTGCGCTCGGGCGTGCTCACCTCGGTGCACGCCTTCGCCACCGACCCGGCGCGCGGCGTGTTCATCCTGATCTTCCTCGGCGTGGTCATCGGCGGTGCGCTGTCGCTCTATGCCTGGCGGGGTCCGGGTGCGCTCGGCAGCAACGACTTCGACCTGACCTCGCGCGAGAGCTTCCTGCTCGCCAACAGCGTGCTGCTGTGCGTGGCTACCGCCACGGTGCTGCTCGGCACGCTCTACCCGCTCGCGCTGGACGCACTGGGGCTCGGCAAGATCTCGGTCGGGCCGCCTTATTTCAACGCCGTGTTCGTACCGCTGATGAGCCCGCTGCTGGTACTCATCGGCATCGGCCAGGTCGCGCACTGGAAACGCGATCGCCTCGGCCGCGTGCTCGCCGGCCTCAAGTACCCCGCGCTGGCGGCCCTGCTGGTCGCCATCGGCGGCGCGGCCATGCTCGAGCCGTCCGGCCGCGTCACCGCCGCCTGCGGCCTGCTGCTCGCGGCCTGGGTGATCGCGGCCACGCTGTGGGCCGTGTTCGAACGCTGTCGGCGGCGGCAACACCCCTGGCGCGCCCTGGCCACACTGCCGGCCGCGTTCGCCGGCCAGTGCCTCGCGCATGTCGGCTTCGCCGTCACCGTCGTCGGTGTGACCCTGGTCAGCCTGTACGACGTCGAGGAACACGTGCGCCTGGCGCCGGGCGAGGCCAGCGAAGTCGGCGGCTACCGCTTCGCGTTCACCGGGGTGCGCGACCTCGCCGATCCGGACGCGCTGCGCGACCTGTCATGGGGCATCGACGCGGCGCCCAACTACGATGGCACCGAGGCCCTGTTCACCGTCACCCGGGACGGCCGCCCCGTCGCCAGCCTGGTTGCGCAGAAGCGCCTCTACCGCGTGCGCGGCATGGCCATGACCGAGGCCGGCATCGCGCCGGGCCTCACGCGCGATCTCTACGTCGCGCTCGGCGAGCCGCTGGAAGACGGCGCCTGGAGCGTGCGCATCAGCGTCAAGCCGTTCGTGCGCTGGCTGTGGCTGGGCGCCCTGCTGATGGCGCTGGGCGGCCTGCTCGCAGCGGCCGACAGGCGTTTTCGCCGCGCGCCGGCCCGCCAGGCCGCGGACGCCCGGCACGACGTCGCCGGCGAGACGCGCTGAGGCATCCATGCGCTTCGCCCTGCCCCTGGTCCTGTTCGTGGTGGTGGTCGGCTTCCTCGCCGTCGGCCTGGAACGCGATCCGCGGCTGGTGCCCTCGCCCCTGATCGGCAAGCCGCTGCCGCGGTTCACGCTCGCCTCCGTCGCCGACGCCGGCGTCACGCTGGACAACCGGGCGCTCGCCGGCCGCGCCTACCTGCTCAACGTGTGGGCGTCGTGGTGCGTGGCCTGTCGCCAGGAACACCCGCTGCTGGTCGACCTCGCACGCCGCGGCACGGTCGAGATCGTCGGCATGAATTACAAGGACGAGCGCGACGACGCGCTGGCCTGGCTGGCGCGCCGTGGCGACCCCTACCGGCTCAGCCTGTACGACCGCGACGGCAAGCTCGGGCTGGATCTCGGTGTCTACGGCGTGCCCGAGACCTTCGTCATCGATGCCGCCGGCGTGATCCGCTACAAGCACGTCGGCCCGCTCGACGCCACGGTGCTCGAGACCGAGGTGTTGCCGCTGCTCGCCGAGCTCGAGGGTGGCGCGTCGTGACCCTGCGCGTGCTCGCCGCGATCCTGCTCGCGCTGCCCGCCTTCACCTGCGGCGCGGCCGATACGCCACGCGGCTTCGACGAGCCGCAGCGCCAGGCGCGCTACCAGCACCTGCTGGAGGAGCTGCGCTGCCTGGTCTGCCAGAACCAGTCGCTCGCCGATTCCCACGCCGAGCTGGCCCAGGATCTGCGCGACGAGGTCTACCGCATGGTCGACGAAGGTGCTGACGACGATGCCATCCTCGGCTTCATGGTCGAGCGCTATGGCGATTTCGTCCTCTACCGGCCGCCGCTGAAGTCCACCACCTGGTTGCTGTGGGGGGGACCGGTGGTGTTGCTGGTGCTCGCCGGCGTCGCGGTGGTCGTGCTCACCCGTCGTCGCGCCGCGCCGCCGGCAGCGCTGAGCGAGGCCGAGCGCGCGCGGCTTGCCGAGCTGCTCGACGCCAGCGACGGCCCCGGGCCGGCGTGAGCTTCTGGCTCGCGCTCGCCGCGATGGCGGCTGTGGCCACGGCGTGGGTCATCGTGCCGCTGTGGCGCCGGCGTGCGCCGGCCGACGGTGAGGATGCCCGCCGCGACCACCTGCGCCGCCTGCGCGACTTCGAGCAGGATCTCGCGGCAGGCGACATCGACGACGCCACCGCGCCCGCGGTGCGCGCCGAGATCGAACGAGCGGTGGTCGAAGCCGTCGCCGACGGGAACGCACCGGCCGGGCAAGGGGGCGCCGGTCGCCTCGTCGGCGTGGCGTGTGCCGTGCTCGTGCCGCTGCTGGCCGCGGCGGTCTATCTCGAGCTCGGCGAGCCGCGCATCGCCGAGTTCGTCGCGACCCACCCCGACGTCACCCTGGACGAGCCGGATGCCGCGCTGGAGCTGCTGCTCGAACGGGTACGCGAGCGGGTCGCCGAGGCGCCCGGCGATCGCCAGGCCTGGACCGTGCTCGCGCGCAGCACGCTCGCCATTGGCCGCTACGACGAGGCCCTGGCCGCTGCCGAGCAGGTAGTCGCGCTGGCGCCCGAGGACGTCGACGGCCTGCTCTTGCTGGTGGACGCGGTCGCCATGCGGGACGGCGGACGTTTCAATGCGCGCGCGGCCGAGCTCATCGAACGCATCCTGGTCCTCGACCCGCACAATGCCACCGGCCATATTCTGCACGGCATTGCCGCCGACCAGCGCGGTGACCGCGTGGCGGCACGTGCCGCCTTCGAGCGCGCCCTGCCACTGCTGCCCGCAGACGCACCGATCCGCGCCGAAATCGAAACGATGCTGGGCGCCGCACCGCAGGCGCCCGCAGCGCCGGCCGCGGTCACCGTGGCAGTCACCCTGGCGCCGGCGCTGGCCGCCGATCTGGCCCCGGACACTCCGCTCTTCGTGCTCGCCCGCGCCGTCGACGGGCCGCCGCTGCCGCTGGCGGTGACGCGGGCAACCGTCGCCGACCTGCCGCTCACCGTGACGCTCGACGAGAGCATGGCGATGGCCCCGGGCGCCTCGCTGGCCGACCACGAACGGGTCTACCTGGTCGCGCGTGTAGCCCGCTCCGGACAGGCACGCGCGGCGAGCGGCGACTACGAGGGACGCAGTGCCGAAGTCAAGCCCGGCGCAGGCGTATCCGTGGCCATCGAGATCGACGCGGTATTGCCGTAACAGAGGGCTAAGCAACTGATTGCATTCCCGGAAACCGTTCGACACACGGAACTCCTTGCGTCGCTTGGGCGGCGGCCCTAACCTTGACCGTTCGACTGACCCGGACCCGCTGCCGATGACTTACTGCGTTGCCATAAAACTCGATATCGGCCTGGTGTTCGTGTCCGATTCCCGCACCAATGCCGGGGTCGACCAGATCTCGACCTACTCGAAGATGCACACCTTCGGCATCGACGGCGAACGGCAGTTCTGCCTGCTCACCGCCGGCAACCTGGCGACCACCCAGGGCATCGTCCACCAGGTCCAGCACGATATCGACCAGGGCATGCCGATCAGCCTGCTGACGGTCAACACCTTCGCCGAGGCCGCCGATTACGTCGGCCAGATCAGCGTCATGCAGCAACAGAAGGCCGGCGGCGGGCCGGAATTCGAGTCCAGCGTGATTTTCGGAGGCCAGATCGGCAATGCGGCACACGACGTGGTGCTGATTTACCCGCAGGGCAATCACATCTCGACTTCCAAGACCACGCCCTTCCTGCAGATCGGCGAGAGCAAGTACGGCAAGCCCATTCTCGATCGCATCGTGCGGCCGAACACGCTGATCCACACCGCCGTGCTGTGCGCACTGGTGTCGATGGACTCGACCATGCGCAGTAACGTGACCGTGGGGCCGCCGATCGAGGTCCTGGTCTACACGGCCAACTCGCTGGTCATGAGCAACCGCCTTGTGCTCGAAGAGGACAGCGACTACCTGCGCGAGCTGAAGAAGAGCTGGGACCAGAAGCTCAAGGACGCTTTCCGTTCGCTGCCGCCGCCGTCATGGGCCAACGTGTGGGACCAGCGCGCAGACGATCACATCGGCGACAGCACCATCCCGCCGCAACCGCTGGACGACGGCTCGCAGATCCAGAACTAGCGGCTGGCGCGGTAGAGCTGCGTCAGCCCGCCGCGGTCAGGCCGCGGCATCGGCCGGCTGGAACCAGGTCTGCGCGATGGCCTCGTGGACTTCGCTGAAGTCGACCTGCATGTCGTCGATGAACTGGTGCAGGCGCTCCTTGCGCAGGATGCCGTCGATATCCGCGTCACGCACGTGGCGCAGGGCGGCCAGCGCCGCCGCCACCGCCCGCTCGTCCTGCGGCAGCTCGTCCAGACTCTCTTCCACCGCTTTCAGGCAGTGCGAGATCGAGCGCGGGAAATGCTCGTCTTGCAACAGGAAGGTAACCACTTCGTCGGCACGTACGCGCTCCGGCACCAGGCGGCGGTACATCTGCAGCGCGGACAGGGAGCGCAGCACGCTCATCCACAAGACGCTCTCGTAAGGGCTCTGTGCGCCCTGCGGCACGTTACCGCCGTGCATCCAGGTGACCCAGGGGAACACGTTGGCGAGTCCGACGTCGACGATTCGTGAAGTCATGTCGGCGCGTTCGAGGTGACGGCCGGCGTCGAGGAAGCGGTATGCGGCGTCGCGGCTCATGGTGCTGTCCAGGCCGCCGACGATGAACTGGCAGGTGTTGATGACCCGGGTCAGGAACTCGTCGCGGCCGCGCCGCGCCAGGCCTTCGTCGATATGATCCTGGATGTAGATATGCAGATCGTTGATGCCTTCCCAGGAATTGCTGGGCACGATTTCCCGCACCGTGCGCGCGTTCTCGCGCGCGGCATTCACCGACATCATGATCGAGGACGAATTATTGGCGTCGGCGAGGAAAAACTTGACCACGTTACGCTCGTCGGCGCGCGTGTAGCGTTCCTCGAAGGCCTCGACGCTGCCGGTGATGGCGAGCAGGGACTCCCACACCAGCTTCGCCGGACGCGGCAGGTCCAGCAGCACGTTGCCGTAGACGTTGACCAGGCGTGCCGTATTCTCGATGCGTTCGAGGTAGCGGCCCAGCCAGTAAACCCGTTCAGCGACGCGCGACAGCATGCTCGTTCCTCAGTCCACGATCCACGTGTCTTTACTGCCCCCGCCCTGCGAGGAATTGACCACGAAAGAGCCCTTGACCAGGGCGACGCGGGTCAGCCCGCCCGGGGTGACGTAATGTCGCGCGCCCTGCAGGATGAACGGCCGCAGGTCGACGTGACGCGGCTCTATGCCGTTGCCACACACCGTCGGGCAGGTGGACAGGGAAATCAGCGGCTGTGCAACGTAGTTGCGCGGGTTGGCGCGAATGCGTTTGGCGAACGCGCGACGCTCGCGCTCGGTGGCCGCCGGCCCGACCAGCATGCCATAGCCCCCCGACTCGTTGGCCGGCTTGACCACCAGCTTGTCGAGGTTCTTCAGCACGTGGTCGCGCGCGGCCTTCTCGCTGCAGCGGTAGGTTTCGACGTTGGGCAGGATGGGATCTTCGCCCAGGTAGTAACGAATGATGTCGGGGACGTAGGTGTAGACCGCCTTGTCGTCGGCGACGCCGGCGCCGGGCGCGTTGGCCAGCGCCACGGTGCCCTTCAGCCAGGCGCGCATCAGCCCCGGCACGCCGAGCGCCGACTCCGGGTTGAACACCTCGGGGTCCAGGAACAGGTCGTCGATGCGGCGGTAGATGACGTCGACCCGCGACGGGCCCGAGATCGTGCGCATGTACACGCAGTCGTCCTCACCGACGAACAGGTCACCGCCCTCGACCAGCTCGGCGCCCATCTGCTGGGCGAGATAGGAGTGCTCGAAGTAGGCGGAGTTATAGATGCCGGGCGTCAGCACCACGACCTCCGGATAGTCGAGCTTGCGCGGCGAGAGCGAGGCCAGGGTGTCGAACAGGTGCGAGGTGTACTCGCCGATCGCGCGCATGTTCTCCTCCTCGAACAGCTCGGGGAACACACGCTTGGTGACCTTGCGGTTCTCCAGCATGTAGGAGACGCCGGACGGCACCCGCAGGTTGTCCTCCAGCACGTAGAACGTGCCGTCGTGATCGCGGATCAGGTCGGAGCCGCAGATGTGCGCCCACGCCCCGAACTTGGGCTTCATGCCGGTGCACGCTTCGCGGTAGTTGCTCGACTCGAGGATCATCTCGGCCGGCACGATGCCGTCCTTGAACACCTTCTGGTCGTTGTAGATGTCGTCGATGAACCGGTTGAGGGCGGTCAGGCGCTGGATCAGGCCGGCCTCGACGCGGTCCCAGTCCTTCCCCGAAATGGTGCGCGGAATGATGTCGTACGGCCAGGCACGATCAATATTGGTGCCCTGCGAGTAGACCGTGAAGGTGATCCCCATCGTCTTGACCGCCAGTTCGGCGGCGTACTGGCGCTCGCGGATCTCCTCCGTGGTCAGGGAGCGGATGTGGCGGGCGACCGTGCGGCCGGCGCTGCGGGCGTAGCCGGGCGAGCTGATCAGCTCGTCAAAGAAGCCGTTGGGGTCGTAATTCTTCCAGGAGAATTTCATACAATGCGAGTATCGACGGTAGTAGGAATCATGCGCTGCCGTCTTTCCAAAAGCAACTGAGCGAGGACAAGCATTTGAGCATTCGGGTTGCCGTCCGGCACAGCACGGAATACCGCTTCGACCGCCTGGTCGGCCTGAGTCCTCACGTTTTGCGGGTGCGGCCGGCGCCGCACAGCCGTACCCGTATCAGTGCCTATTCGCTGAACGTGGAACCGTCCGATCACTTCATTAACTGGGTCCAGGATCCGTACAACAACTACCTTGCCCGGCTGGTCTTCCCGGAGCGCGCACGGCACCTGAAGATCGACGTCGAAGTGATCGCGGAGATGGTCTCCATCAATCCCTTCGACTTCTTCCTGGAAGACGAGGCGGAGACGTTTCCGTTCACCTACGAACAGGAAATCGCCGAGGACCTGGCGCCGTACCTCGAGGTCGAGGAGAGCAGCGCCGCGCTCGATGCGTGGCTGGCCGAGGTGCCGCGCGAGGAAATGCGCACCATCGACTTCCTGGTCGCGCTCAACCAGCGCCTGGAGCGCGACATCAACTACATCGTGCGCCTCGAGCCCGGCGTGCAGACCTGCGAAGAAACGCTGAAGCTGGGTCGTGGCTCGTGCCGCGACAGCGCCTGGCTGCTGGCGCAGATCCTGCGCCGCCTCGGCCTCGCCAGCCGCTTCGTCTCCGGCTACCTGGTACAGCTCGTGGAGGACGTCAAGGCGCTCGACGGACCCTCAGGCCCGAGCGCGGATTTCAGCGACCTGCATGCCTGGACCGAGGTCTACCTGCCCGGCGCCGGCTGGGTCGGCATGGATCCGACCTCGGGCCTGTTCGCCGCCGAAGGCCACATCCCGCTCGCCGCCACCCCGCACTACACCCACGCCGCGGCGGTCGAGGGCGCCACCGAGCCGTGCGAGGTGGAGTTCAGCTACAGCAACACCGTCACCCGCATCCACGAAGACCCGCGCGTCACCAAGCCCTACACGGAAGAGCAATGGCAGCGTATCCATGCGCTCGGCGAGGACGTCGACGCGCGCCTGGCCGCGCGTGACGTGCGTCTGACCATGGGCGGCGAGCCGACCTTCGTCTCGATCGACGACTTCGAAAGTCCCGAGTGGACTATCGCCGCCGACGGCCCCGGCAAGCGCGCCGCCGCCGAGGTGCTGCTCGGCCGCCTCAAGCAGCACTACGCGCCGGGCGGCCTGGTGCATCACGGTATCGGCAAGTGGTATCCCGGCGAACCACTGCCACGCTGGGCGCTGTCGATCTTCTGGCGCCGCGACGGCGAGCCGCTGTGGGCCGACCCGGCGCTGCTCGCCAACCTCGCGCGCGCGGCCGCGCCGCCGGCGGGCGACGTCGACCAGCGCTTCGCGCAGGCCCTCGCCACCCGCCTGGGTCTGCCGGCACAACGCGTCAAGACCGCGTTCGAGGACACCTATTACTACCTGTGGAAAGAAGGCACGCTGCCGGTCAACATCGACCCGCGCGATCACAAGCTCGCCGACAAGCTCGAGCGCGAGCGCCTGCGGCGCCTGTTCGACGGCGCGCTCTACCAGCCGGCCGGCTACGTGCTGCCGCTGGCGCGCGCGCTGCAGGGCGGCTGGGCCAGCGGCGAGTGGCCGCTGCGGCGCGGCCAGGTCTACCTCATCCCGGGCGATTCACCGCTCGGCCTGCGCCTGCCCACGCAGTCCCTGCCCGCAGTCGGCGACGCCGCACGCGAGGAGCCGCCGGTGGCCGATCCCTTTGCACCCAGCCAGCCACTGCTGCCGCGGCACTGGTTCCTGCACGCGCCACAGCAACCCCGGGCGATCGACCGCTCGCAGGCACCGCGCGGGCTGCCGCAGGACGGCCTCGTGCGCACCGCGCTGTGCACCGAGATCCGCGACGGCCGCCTGTACGTGTTCCTGCCGCCGCTGACCCACCTCGAGGACTACGTCGAACTGGTGCACGCCATCGAGGCCACGGCCGCCGAGCTCGGCCAGCCGGTCGTCATCGAGGGCTACGAGCCGCCACGTGACGACCGCCTGCGGCTGCTGCAGATTACGCCCGATCCGGGCGTCGTCGAAGTCAACGTACACCCGGCGCACAACTGGCAGGAGCTGGTCGAGACCACCGAGACCCTGTACGAGGAAGCGCGCCAGAGTCGGCTCGCGACCGAGAAGTTCATGCTCGACGGCCGCCACACCGGCACCGGCGGCGGCAACCATGTCACCCTCGGCGGACCGACCCCGGCCGATTCGCCGATGCTGCGCCGACCCGAGCTGCTCAAGAGCCTGATCACCTACTGGCAGAATCACCCGGCCCTGTCCTATCTCTTTTCCGGCCTCTTCCTCGGCCCGACCAGCCAGGCACCGCGTGTCGACGAAGCGCGCGACGATCGCCTGCAGGAGCTGGAGACCGCGCTCGCGCAGATCCCGCCCGGTGAGAACGCCGTGCAGCCGTGGCTGATCGATCGCATCCTGCGCAACCAGCTCATCGACCTCACCGGCAACACCCATCGCGCCGAGTTCTGCATCGACAAGCTCTACTCGCCCGATCACAGCGGCGGCCGCCGCGGCCTGGTCGAGTTCCGCGCCTTCGAGATGCCGCCGCACGCGCGCATGAGCCTGACCCAGATGCTGCTGATGCGCTCGCTCGTCGCGCGCTTCTGGGACCAGCCCTACGAGCGCCGCCTGGTGCGCTGGGGCACCGAGCTGCACGATCGCTTCATGCTGCCGTGGTTCGTGTGGAACGACTTCGGCGACGTCATCGACGATCTCAACCGGGCCGGCTTCCCGCTGGAGCACGACTGGTATGCGCCGTTCTTCGAGTTCCGCTTCCCGCGCTTCGGCTCGATCGCCCACGACGGCATCGAACTCACGCTGCGCACCGCGCTCGAGCCGTGGCACGTGCTGGGCGAGGAAACCACCGCCAGCGGCACCTCGCGCTACGTCGACTCCTCGCTGGAGCGACTGCAGGTCGAGGTCACCGGCTTCGTGCCCGATCGTTACATGGTGACCTGCAACGGTTACCCGGTACCGCTGCAGCCGACCGGCGTGCGTGGCAACTTCGTCGGCGGCGTACGCTTCAAGGCCTGGGACCCGCCTTCCGGCATGCACCCGACCATCGCGGCGCACAACCCTCTCACCTTCGATCTGATCGACCGCTGGAACGAGCGCGCGCTGGGTGGCTGCCGTTACCACGTCGCGCATCCCGGCGGCCTCAGCTACGAAACCTACCCGGTCAATGCGCGCGAGGCCGAAGCGCGGCGCCTGGCGCGCTTCGAGACCATCGGTCACACCCAGGGCGGCTATGCGGTACGCAACGCGCCGCCGTCGCCCGACATGCCCTTCACGCTCGACCTGCGTCGCTGCGCGGAGGCGTGACCATGGGAAAAGGGGACATGCCACTTTTGTAAGTGACTGCCTCGTTTAATGCCCTGCCATCGCATCTTGCGGCTGGCCCATTATCTGGTCCTGTGCACTTACAAAAGTGGCATGTCCCCTTTTCCCCATGTAAGTGACTGCCTCGTTTAATGCCCTGCCATCGCATCTTGCGGCTGGCCCATTATCTGGTCCTGTGCACTTACAAAAGTGGCATGTCCCCTTTTCCGCTTCAGTCGAGCCCGATCGAGAACACCGCCTCGAGGTCGTGGCGCGAGTAGGTCTTGAAGGCGATCAGGGTTTCGGTGCGCGCGATGCCGCTGACGCCGACCATGCGCTCGGTGACCATGTCGGCGATGTCCTCGTTGCGCTTCACGCGCACCAGTGCGATGACGTCGTAGCTGCCGCCAACCGAATAGACCTCCGAGATCTCGGGAAAGTCGGCCAGCGCCCGGGCGACGTCGTTGGTGCGGCCGTGTTCGGTCTGGATGAGAACGATCGCTGTGACCATGGTGCGGCGGTGCTCCGTAGTGAAAACCTGGGACAGCATGGTAATGGATATGGGCATGCTGCACGGTGCCGGCATGGCGTTCACCCGCGTCTCGCTGCTGCGTCGCAGCATCGCACTTGGCACAATGCGCGACGCCGGATTGAACCGCCGTGCGGTGTAACGGAACCCAACGATGACCGAAGCGGAATCCGCGCTTCCGGGCCTTGGCCGATACGGTCAGGTACGTTACCTTATGCGGCTGACGAAACCTGACAACACCGTCCGGGGTCGATCCAAGGGGAGCCGGGACCTGCGATCCATGCTCTGACAAGTACTACCGATAACCATCGGAAAGGCAGGGGAAAATATGCATATCAAGAAATACGACTTCGACTACAGTCGCCGCTTCTTCATGGAGAAGACGGCCAAGGGTATCGGCAGCGCCGGTGTCCTGACGTCGCTGTGGCCGCTGGCGGCCCAGACCGGTGACACCTTCAAGGCTTACCCGGAAGAACTGACCGACATCGAGGCCTACACCAAGGGCAAGGTCAAGGTCGGCGACACCATCAACAAGGACAACATCGAACTGGTGCAGGACCTGGTGGATCCCTTCCTGTTCCAGGAAGTGACCCAGGACGGCCGCGAGTTCTTCATCCTGCCGACGCAGACGAAGATCGAGGAGATGTTCCCGCCCTACTACCTCGACGCCACCCTGAAGAACTGGGGCCAGGCCGAGTTCGGTTCCGACGGCAACGTCTGGACCAAGGACGGCAAGCCCTGGATCGGCGGTCACCCGTTCCCGGATCCGCAGACTCCCGAGGAAGTGCAGGCCAACGTGGTGCTGTCCTGGGGCCGTCACGACCAGGACATCTTCGCCATCCCGACCTACGCGCTCGACCAGGAAGGTGAGGTGCAGTACGAGTACCACTTCGTGTGGGCTCAGCAGCAGACCATCGGTCTGGTCCACCCGGACTCCGCCGGCGGCGCGCCCTACCTGCCGGGCAAGGAGCACATGCTGCGCCACCAGTCGGTGTGGTTCACCGCGCCCAACGACATCAAGGGCACGGCGTTCATGAACGAGTGGTACTACGACCAGTCGAAGTTCCCCGAGCTGTTCGGCTACCTGCCCGCGTTCAAGCGCGTGCGCCGGTTCCCGACCAACCAGCGCTTCGAGCCGCTCGTCGCCGGTATCAACCTGTTCCTCTCCGACGCCTGGGCGGCCGGCGATCCGATGCTCACCTGGGGCAACTGGAAGATCGTGCACCGCGGCCCGATGCTCGGCGCCATGCACTACAACTGGCGTCCGGACCAGGAGAACTGGCAGCACCCGACCACCGGCGGTCCGCAGGGCACGTCGTACTACCATGTCGGCAAGTCGCTCATTCCCGAGGTCATCGTGCTCGAAGGCGAGCCGGTCGGCTTCCCGCGTGCGCCGCTGTCGAAGCGTCGCGTGTACTTCGATGCACGTAACATCGAGTACCCGCAGGCCATCTCCTATGATCGCCGTGGCGAGATCTGGAAGTCCTTCGAGCCCGGGTTCGCGTACTACGATACCGACCACGACAAGGGCAAGCCGGGCGTTCCGGATTACGGCAGCCATCGCAAGCAGGCGACCGACGGCCGCACCGAGTGGAGCTGGAACTGGGTTATCTCCAACGACATCCAGTCGAAGCGTATTACGCGCTTCTGCCAGTCGAAGACCTGCCAGGGTGGCTGGGAGTCGAAGTGGGATTCCTCCGGCACGGCCGAGGACTTCATCAACGACTTCATGACGCAGTCGGCGATGCGCCGCCTCGGCACCTAGTCCTCTCACGGGTACTGGCACCGAACACCGCGGGGCAGGCGACTGCCCCGCGGTTTTTTTTTGCCGCCGGCGGCCGGCCTATAATTTCCGCTTCGCGGCCGCAATGACGATATACCCATGAGCGACGACAACCCACTCCGCAAGCGCATCCTGATCGTCGGCGGCGGCACCGCGGGCTGGATGACCGCGGCGCTGTTCGCCCATGCCTGGGCCGAACGTGGCTTCGAGATCAGCCTGCTCGAGTCCAGGGCCATCGGCACCATCGGCGTCGGCGAAGGGTCGACGCCGAAGATGCGCCGCTTCTTCGAAAGTCTGGGCATCAGCGAGGCCGAATGGATGCCGGCCTGCAACGCGACCTACAAGTGCGGGATCCGCTTCCCGGACTGGTCGACACGCAAGGGCTACCAGAGCTACTACCACCCCTTCTTCTCGCACGACGACGACGCCACCATACGCGCCTTCTTCCAGAACGCGACCATACGCGCGCGCAACTTCGACGTGCATGCACATCCTGACGCGTTCTTCGTATCGAACTTCCTCGCGTGCGAAGGCCGCGCACCGCTGCCTCGACCGGGCAGCGGCTACAGCACCGACTACGCCTATCATTTCGACGCCAGCCTGATCGGCGAATTTCTCAAACGCTACGCAGTAGAGCGCGGCGTGCGTCACCTGGTCGATACGGTGACCGAAGTCACCCGGCACGAGAACGGCGATCTTGCCGCGGTTCGCACCGAAGACCGGGGAACCATTGCCGCCGACTTCTTCGTTGACTGCACCGGCTTCGCCGGCCTGCTGATTGGCAAGACCCTGGGCGTGCCGTTCCTGTCCTACAAGGACATCCTGTTCAACGACCGCGCGGTGGCGATGCCCACAGCGCTTGACGACGACGCCCCCCTGCCCTCACAAACCGTGTCGAGCGCCTTCAAATGCGGCTGGGCCTGGAAGATCCCGCTAACCAACCGCTTTGGTAACGGCTACGTCTTTTCCTCGGACTTCATCGACGAGGATGCCGCTGAGCGCGAATTACGCGAGCACCTCGGCATGCTCGACAGCGAGGTCGAGGCACGCCACCTGAAAATGCGGGTCGGACGCGTCGAGCGCTGCTGGGCCAACAACTGTCTTGCGGTCGGTCTCGCTCAGGGTTTTATCGAGCCGCTGGAGGCAACCGCGCTCATGATCGTGCAGGACACCGTCGAGACCTTCGTGCAACGCTACGAGCAGGGCGGCTTCAGCGATCGCTTCCGCGCCGACGTCAACGAAAAAATGAACCTGATTTTCGACGGCGTGAAGAACTACATTTTCATGCACTACAAGCTGAATACCCGCGACGACAGCGAGTACTGGATCGCAAACCGTGAGAACGAGCACGTTACCGACGACGTCGCGCGCATCCTCGAGGTCTGGGACAAGGGCGGCGACCTGCTCGGCGAGCTGCGCAACCAGGCCATGCGCCTGGTCTACAGCCCGACCTCCTGGTACTGCATCCTCGCCGGCATGGGCCGCTTTCCGCGCCGCCCGAAAAAGCCCAAGAAGAAGCTCATGGTCTACGACCCCGCCGAGGCGCGGGCGTACTGCGAGCGCGTGGCGGCTCAGTTTCCCGACCATCGCAGCGTGCTCGGCGACATGGCCGGCGCCGCCGCCGGCTGAGCGCCGGCGCGGCCGGGTCAGTACTGGTCGCGAAACTCCGGCATGGTCTCGCCCGGGAACCAGCGATCGACGGCGGCCTGGTCGAACAGCGTCTCCTGGCTGTCGATGCGCCACACCTCGCCCTGTTTCACAACGCTGTAGATCTCGAACTCGGTGGTGCCCTGGTTGTTGAACTTGTCGCGTGACTTCAGCACGTTCGGCACGACGGCCACGGCCGCGCAGTCCGCCTCGCCCTCGGCGGTCTGCGCAGCGCGCACGTCGATGCCGAAGATGTTCACGCCGCCCCCCTGGTAGAACACTTTCTGCAGCGCCGCCCATTCCTCGCGCGGCTTGCCGTCGGTCATGTTGCTGCTCACATGGTCGTAGGCATCCGCGAAGCGGTGCTCCTGCATCGCCACCAGGTAGGCGTTGACGGCTGCCTGCGCGCCCTGGCCGTCCGTACAGGCTGCGGCATGCGCCGTGCTGGCAATTGCCAGCGCGATCAGCGCGGCCGGTATCCGAAATCCGTCGAGCATACGCAGTCCTCCCCTTGCGGTGCATCCCGCGGCAAAAGGTTCAGGTGGTCGCGCGGCGATGCATCCTCACCACCAGGTTGGTGGGCATCATGGTAAAGGCGAGTTTCTCGGCCACTTCGCGGTCACCGTTAGCCAGCTCGACGTCGAAATTGCGGCACAGCATCGCCAGCACGGTGCGGATCTGCAAGAGCGCAAGGTTACGTCCCGGGCAGAAGCGCGGCCCCGTACCGAATGGCAGGAACGTGC
The DNA here is from genome assembly GCA_041984235.1 of Gammaproteobacteria bacterium. GTDB lineage: Bacteria > Pseudomonadota > Gammaproteobacteria > JBHIYN01. The sequence goes on along the minus strand of JBHIYN010000009.1, from coordinate 99,617 downwards.
TGGTGTCGTGCGGGCAGCCGCGCGTCTGCTCGTCCTTCAGCCAGCGTTCGGGATCGAAGCTCGCGGCATGCCCGAAGTTCTCGTCGCGCGTTGCGATGCGCCGGTTCAGCATCATCACCACCGTGCCGCGGGGGATGACATGGCCCAGCATTTCGACGTCCTCCAGCGGCTCCATCGCATTCAGCGGCGCGACCGGCTTGAGCCGCATGGCCTCGTTGTAGAACGCCTCGATGAACGGGAAGCTGCCGGCCTGTTCGATGTCGACCGGCACAGCCGCCGGCGCGATGACGTCGTCGACCTCGCGCCGTGCGCGCGAGAAATGCTGCGGGTACTGCAGGAAGTAATTGACCGTCCAGGCGATGGTGTTGGCGGTCGTATCCTCACCGGCTAGCAGCAATGTGCACACGTTACCGAAGATGTCGGCGTCCGAGAACTCCATACCCTCCGCTTCCTTGGCCGCGATCATCGCTTCGAGAAAATTGGTCGGCGACTCGTACAGCGAGGGGTCGTCCTTCATGCGCTGGCGCACGCCGGCGATGATCTCCTCGACCTGCGTCTGCACGTTGACAAGGGCGCGGTCCAGCTCGCGATCGCGCGGCAGCCGCAGATAGCGCCAGTAGGCGAACGGTGCGTTCACACGCCAGTTGAGGATGGGGAAGATCTTGTCCAGGTTCTGCTGGATGACCGGGCCGTCGGTCTCCAGGGTGTTGAAGTCGATGCCGAACGCGAGCTGGGTGGTGACGTCGACGGTAAAACGCATCAGGTCTCGACACAGGTCGACCGACGTGCCCTCGTCGGCGGCGCGTTCCCAGCGTCGCTGCAAACGACCGACGATGGTGTGCAGCGTGGGGTAGAAGGGCTTGAGATGCGCGGTGTTCAGCGCCATCGCCACGATCTTGCGCTGCCGCCGCCAGTCCTCGCCCTCGGACGAGAACACGCCCTTCAGGCGCATTTCCTCGGTGCAGGCCTCGACCGAGCGCGTGCGCCGGAACATGTCCGGGCGCTCGCGGTGCATGCGCTTGATGACATCCGCGTCGGAGATCACGGCCAGCCGACGCGGACCGACACGAAAGCGATACAGCGGCCCGTACTCGTCGGCCCAGTGCTCCAGCGTGCTGTGGAACGCGTCGAACCGGATCTGGAACAAGTTGCCGATCCACGGGATCCCGGGCGGACCGGGCAAGTCCTCGTAGCTGCGCAGGGGAGCCTGTACTGCAACCATGGGTATGAGTCCCTCTGAAAACGCTGCGGTGGCCGCTCGGCGGCCGGTACCGGTCAATCCTATCAGGTCGTGCGGGATCCCTTCCGGGCCGATGCCCTTGTGCACCGCATCAACCGGCGCGGCGGCTTTCGCCCGCCTTGCGCAGTGCGCGGCGCGTGAACACCGGACCCAGCAGTTCGAACAGGATGGTCGTGGTGATCACCAGCGAGAGAATGCTCTGCCGATGTTCCGGCAGCCGTGCCGCGGCCACCAGCGCCATGCCCACCGCAACCCCGGCCTGGGGTAGCAGCGCCAGGCCCATGTGACGGCGCACCACCTGTCCCGCGCCGCCGACGACCGCGCCCACCCAACAGCCGCCGACACGGCCGAGCGCGCGTGCCAGCACGTATGCGCCGCCCAGCGCGCTCATCCCCGCCACCGCGCGCAGGTCCAGGGTCGCCCCGGCGAGCGTGAAGAACAGGATCATGAACGGCCACTCGATACCCTCGATGGCGTGGAACGGGCGCTCGTGATGGCGCGCAAGGTTGGCAATCGTCGCGCCCATTGCCATCGCCGCGATCAGGAAAGACACGTCGAACAGGCGCGCCAGCCCGCCGCACAGAAAGACCAGGCCGAGCGCCTCGACCAGCAGGGGCTGGCCGCTCTCGACGCGTCCGCTGAGATACGCGCCGGGCACGCCGATGGCGATCCCGACGAGAAGCGCGCCACCGATGTCGCGCAGTGCAGTGGCCAGCGGCGAAACCTCGGTCGCGTGCCCGTTCAGCACCAACGCAACAGCCAGCCCGAGACTGAACAGGAGCAGGCCAAGGACGTCATCGAGGGCAACGATCTCGAGCAGGGTTTCGGTGAACGGACCGTCCGCGCCTTCTTCCTCGACCACGTCCAGGGTCGCCGCCGGTGCGCTGGCCGCGGCAATTCCCGCCAGCGGCAAGGCCAGCTCCAGAGCAACCCCGAGCAGCGCGAGTGTCACCAGCACCAGCAGCGCCGCGCCGAGCGATTCGCCCAGGACCAGCGCAGCAATGCGGCGCCCGCCGCCGCGCAGGCGTGCACGGGTCAGCCGCTCGCCGAGCAGGAACCCGATCATCAGCAACGCCATGTCTGCGACCAGGTCGAAGCTGCCGACCAGGACCGCGGGGACGAGACCGAAGCCACTCTCGCCGATGGCGACGCCGAACAGCAGTAACAGCGTGACCCGCGGCAGCGGCGCACGGCGCCCCAGCGCGTCGGTCGCCAGCCCTACCAGCAGCAGCCCGCCGATCCCGAGCAGCAGCAGCCCGGTCGCGTTTGCACCCGCCGCGTCATGCATGGCGTGACGTCACTGTGCCGCTCAGGCCACCGCGCAGCGCGCCGCTGCGAGGCCGCCGAAACGCGCCTGGAAGGTCTCGCCGGGTGCCGGCAGCGGCCCGTCGGCGTTACTCAGCGCTGCGCTCGCATGGCGCGAGGCGGCACCGTGCAGCAGTGCGTACGCGTCACGCACCAGGGCCATCGCCGTGTGCCCCGGCCAGTCTTTCGGCAACAGCGCTGGCGGCAGTGCAGTGGTGCGCAGCAGGATGCGCCTGTACTCGTGCACGAGCATCGTGCGCAGTACGAAAGCACTGGCGTCGTCGGGCGTACCGTCACGCTCGACCGCTTCGCACAGTGGCGCGAAGGTGGTGATGAAACGGCTGAAGCGATCCGCGAGATCGGCAAGTTGCCAGGCTTCCTCGCTCAGGCTGCGCAGGAGCTCATCCTGTGTGGTACGCGCCTCCCACACCATCACGCGAGCGCCGAGCCCAAGTTCGACCAGGGTTTCGGCAAGTCCCTCGCGGTCGGCGGCAGGATGTGCCAGCACGCCGCTGGTCAGCGCGCCGAAGCCCAGCCAGCCGAGACGCCGACGCAACTCCTCGCGCTCGGGCGCGGCCAGTGCACCCGGCATGACCAGCGTCCAGCGTCCGTCCCACGGCGGCGGCACGGCGGCGTAGATGCGCGTCGCGGCGCGCATGAACTGGCGCCGCCCGCTCTCGCTGAAACGGTAGTAGCTGCGCCGGCCGATCTGTTCCGAGTCCAGCCAGCCGTCCTGGCCGAGACGAAACACCGCGGTGCGTACCTGGCGCGGATTGAGACCGAACGCCGCCATCACCTCGACCAGGCTGCGCAGCCACACGCTGCCGCCCTGCTGCGAAATACAATCGCCGAAAATCGTGATCGCCAGCGAGCCGGCGCGTGGCGGCTGCGACGCGAGCAGCGCGCTCAGCGCCGGGCGCAACTCGCCGCCGCTCGCCACGGCCACGTCAGACGGCGCGATCGAAGTCGATATAGACCTCGTCACTGACCGGGTGGGCCTGGCAGGTCAGGACGTAGCCGTTGTCGACTTCCTCGTCCTCCAGCGCGTGGCGCACGTCCATCTCGACCTCCCCGGAGATGACCCGCGCCTTGCACGTTGCACAGGCACCGCCCTTGCATGCATAGGGCAGGTCGACTCCCGCCTCGAGGGCGGCATCGAGGATGTTCTCGCCGTCCGGCGAGAGATCGAGCGTGGTTTCACGGCCGTCGGCCTTGACCACCACCCGGCACTGCTTGCCGGCGTAGCGCAGCGCACGTTCGTGGTGGCGGGCGACGGCAGCGGCGGCGTCCTCGGCCGAGGCGCCGAACAGCTCGTAATGAATGCGCGCCTCGTCGATCCCGGAGCCGCGCAGGCCGCGCGAGACTTCGGAGATCATCGCTTCCGGACCGCACAGGAAGAACTCGTCGACCGCTTCAAGGTCGAGCAGGTGGCGGCACAGCTCCGCGCCCTTGCGGTTGTCGATACGACCGTTGAGCACGTCCGCCTCGCGATTCTCCTGGCTGAGCACGTGGATGAGCTGGAACCGTTCCATGTAACGATTCTTCAGCCGGTCGAGCTCTTCCCGGAACATGATGCTCTGCACGCGCTTGTTGCCGTAGAGCAGCGTCACCTGGCTGCGCGGCTCTACCGCCAGAATCGACTTCACGATCGACAGCACCGGCGTGATCCCGCTGCCGGCGGCGATGCACAGGTAGTTCTTGTCGTGCGCGGGGTCGAGGGCGGTGGTGAAGCCGCCGGCCGGTGGCATGACCTCAACACGATCGCCGGCGGCCAGCGCCTGGTTCGCCCAGCTCGAAAAGCGCCCGCCCTCGAGCGCCTTGATGGCGACCTGCAGGCGCCCTTCGTCGACCCCGCTGCAGATCGAGTACGACCTACGCACGTCTTCCCCGTCGATGGTGCGACGCAGGGTCAGGTACTGCCCCTGGGCGAAGCGGTAGGCCTCGTCCAGCTCGGGCGGCACGGCAAAGGTCACGCACACCGCCTCGTCGGTTTCCGGGCGCACCTCGGCGACGGTTAGTTCGTGAAAAGCGGCAGCGGACATCGCGGGTTCTCCGGCCTACAGGCACTTGAAGTAATCGAACGGCTCCAGGCACGCGCAGCAACGGTACAGGGCCTTGCACGCGGTCGACCCGAACTCGCTGACCTGCTCGGTGCGGGTCGAGCCGCAACGCGGGCAGGCCACCGCGTCCGTGCCCAGCGCGCGCTTGTCCGTGCTGGCGCGTGCCGGCGGCGCAATGCCGACCTCGAGCAGCTTGCGGCGCCCGTCTGCGGTAATCCAGTCGGTGGTCCAGGCCGGCGCCAGCCGGCTCTCGACGGTAACGTCCGCATAGCCGGCGCCGGTGAGCGTTGCGCGCACGTCCTGCTCGATGGTGCGCATCGCCGGGCAGCCGCTGTAGGTCGGCGTGATCACGACCGTCACGCGGCCGCCCTCGTCCAGCGTAACCTCGCGCAGGATGCCGAGATCGGCGATGGTCAGGATCGGAATCTCCGGATCGCGTACCGCACTCAGCAAGGCCTCCACGGCGTCGCGGCGGGCGGCGGCGTCGGCCGCGGGTGCCGCACCGCTGCTCACCACTGCAGACCCGGATGACTGCGCTGGACTGACTGCATCTCGGCCAGCAGCCGTCCCATGTGCTCGGTATGCAGACCTGCGCGGCCGCCGCCGGCGACCCAGTCGTCATCCGGCACGGCGAGCGTCGCCGCGGCCAGGGTTGCGTCGACCTCGGCGCGCCAACCCTGCGCCATGGCTGCGAAGTCCGGCGCCACGCCGGCGGCCTGCATGTCGGCATCGACCGCGTCGGCCGCGAACAGCTCCGGCGTGTAACCCCACAGCTCGTCCAGCGCGCGCTGCATGCGTGCATGGCTCTCGTCGGTACCGTCGCCCAGGCGGACCACCCAGTCCGCGCTGCGGCGCGCATGGTAAGCAGACTCCTTGACCACCTTGGCCGCGATCGCGGCCAGCGTCGCGTCTGTCGAATTCGCCAGCGCGCGATACAGGTGCAGGTGGTAGACGTCGAGCAGGAACTGGCGGGTCATGGTGAAACCGTAGTCACCGTTGGGCAGCTCGCAGATCAGGAAATTGCCGAACGCGCGCTCGTCGCGGAAGTAGGCGAGGTCGTCCTCGTTACGCCCTTTACCCTCGAGATCCCCGGCGTGGCTGAGCAGCATGCGCGCGCGCCCGATGTGGTCCAGCGCGATGTTGGCCATCGCGATGTCCTCCTCGAGGAACGGGCTGTGTCCGCACCACTCGGACAGGCGCTGGCCGAGGATCAGTGCGTTGTCGCCGAGCCGCAGGACGTACTGAAAATGCGCCTCGTTCACAGCTTGAGCTCGTCGGGCACGTCGTAGAAGGTCGGGTGGCGGTAGATCTTGTCCTCCGCCGGATCGAAGAACGCGGCGTCGTCCTCACCCTGACTGGCGTGGATGTCACTCGAACGCACGACCCAGATGCTGACGCCTTCCTGGCGGCGCGTGTAGACGTCGCGTGCGGCCTGCAGCGCCTGTTCCGGATCGGCCGCGTGCAGGCTGCCGACGTGCTTGTGGTCGAGGCCGCGCCGGCTGCGGATGAAGACCTCCCACAGCGGCAGATGATGTGTACCCATGACTTGTCTCTCCCCGTTTCAGGCTGCCGCGCCTGCGGCGCGCAGCCGTTCCTTCTCCGCATGCGCCAGCATCGCCTCGCGCACCCATGCACCGTCCTCGTGCGCCGCACGGCGCGCGGCCAGCCGCTCGCGGTTGCACGGACCGTTGCCGTTGAGCACGCGCCTGAACTCTTCCCAGTCGATCTCGCCGAAGTCGTAGTGGCCGCGCGCCTCGTTCCAGCACAGCGACGGGTCCGGGATCTCCAGGCCGATGTGGTGGGCCTGCTCGACCGTCTGGTCGACGAACTTCTGGCGCAGCTCGTCGTTCGACTGGCGCTTGATCTTCCACTGCATGGACTGCTGGCTGTGCGCCGACTCCGCGTCATGCGGACCGAACATCATCAGCGTCGGCCACCACCAGCGGTTCAGGGCGTCCTGCGCCATCTCGCGCTGCGCCGGCGAGCCGGCCGCCAGGCTCTGCATGATCTCGAAGCCCTGGCGCTGGTGGAAACTCTCTTCCTTGCAGATCCGCACCATGGCGCGTGCGTAGGGGCCGTAGGAGGTTCGGCACAGCGAGATCTGGTTGACGATGGCAGCGCCGTCGACCAGCCAGCCGATGGCGCCGACGTCGGCCCAGGTCAGGGTCGGGTAATTGAAGATGCTGGCGTACTTGGCCTTGCCGGAGAGCAGGTCGTCGAGCATCTGCTCGCGCGTCGTGCCCAGCGTCTCCGCCGCGCTGTACAGGTAGAGTCCATGCCCGGCTTCGTCCTGGACCTTGGCCAGCAGGATCGCCTTGCGCCGCAGGGTCGGCGCGCGCGTAATCCAGTTGCCCTCCGGCAACTGCCCGACCACCTCGGAATGGGCGTGCTGCGAAATCTGTCGCACGAGGTTGGCGCGGTACTTGTCCGGCATCCAGTCGCGCGGCTCGACTTTCTCCTCCGCGGCGATGGTGGCCTCGAAGCGTTGTGCCTCGGTAGCGTGTTCGGTCTGGCTCATGCGGACTCCCCGGCGTTTGTGGCGCGTTGGCGTTCACAGAAAGTATTACATCTTTATTAGGAATTCAATTAATTTTGTATCATTATTTTCCCCGCCACCTGCGCCGCCAGGTCGCCGGCCGGGCGCCCCGGGCCGGCAGTGAGCCAAAGGAAAACCCTGCAAAAACCTTGCGCTGCTTCACATCCGCGCGGCTGATGCCCTGCTAGCTTCGGCGATCCTGCTTGTCCGGACTCCCATGCAGTTGACCTCACAGCCCGACTTTGGCGACGCCGAGCGCACGGCGGTCGTCTACCGCGCCGGCGCCACCGCGGCACTCGGCTCGGTCGTCACGGCCGTGATCGTGGCCACCTTCGTGCGTGGTACGGCGCTGATGCCGTGGACGCTGGCGTGGCTTGCCGTGGTCATTGCGCTCGCATTGCAGCGTTTCGCACTGTTCGCCGCCTTCAGGCGCGCGGCGCGGCCGCTCGACGCGGCCGCGCATGCCCTGTGGCTACGTCGCTTCGAGCGTTCGGTCGCGGCCAACGGCCTGGCGTGGGGCGCCGGCGGCGTGCTGATGGCGGTGTCTGCGGATTTTCTCGTACAGACCATCTACGCGCTGTGCCTGGGCGGATTGTTCGCGGGCACCGTGGCCAGCTACTTCATCCACCTGCGCGCCGTGCTGATGTTCGCCCTGCCGGCGCTGGCGCCGTTCTCGATTGCCCTGCTCACCCACCCGACGCACGAATCCATGGTGCTCGGCGGTGGCGTGCTGACCTTCCTCGGCTTCGCGTCGATCGTCGCCGTTCAGATCCATGACACCCTGCGCGACACGCTGCCGGTCCGTGGGCGCCTGTCGCAGCCGGCCGGCGCCAGCGAAAGCACGCTGGAGCAACGCCGCATCGAGCATCTCTACAAGACGGTATGGCTGACCGCCACCGGCTCCCTGCTCGGTGCCGCTTGCGTCGTCTACCTGCTGCGCGACTCGATCGATCTGCGGACCGCCGGCCTGTGGATGGCCGCCCTGGTCGCAGCGGCCGCCCTGCGCCTGCACAAGGTGGTCGAATACCGCCGCAAAGCGACGGTGGAGGCGCCGACCGGGTACTGGCTGCAGGGCTTCAATTATCCACTCGTGCTGGTCGGCCTGACCTGGTCGGTCGGCGCCATCTTGCTGCCGCAGACCCTGGCCGGCGAGATGCTGATGGTCGTCGCCGTGTTCGGGCTCGTGGCCGGCGCCGTGGCCAGCTTCTCCAGTCACCTGAGCACGGTCCTGAGCCTCGCCTGCGTGGCTGCGCTGCCCTTCGCCATTTCACTCATCCTGCAGGCCGACGAGCTGCACGCGACGCTCGGCATCGCGTTGCTCGTGTTCAGCGCCATCATGATCGTTGCGGGTGCGCGGGTCGGCCGCATCATTCGCGAAGGCTTCGCCCACGAAATAGAGAACGCCAGCCTGATCGAAGCGCTGACCGACCGCACGGCGACCATCGAGCAGCTCAACGACGAGCTCGAGACGCGCGTGCGCCTGCGCACCGAGGAGCTCGACCTTCTGGTCGCTCAGCTCAGCGAGCGCTCCTCGCAGCTCGAGCTCAGCCGGGCGCGCTACCGTGACATCGTCGAGCAGACCGACGAGCTTATCCAGAGCATCGACGAGCGCGGGCGGGTGGTGTTCGCCAATCGCGCCTGGCAGGACACGCTGGGCTATGACGCCAAGGCGCTGGCGGAAGGACTCAGCATCTACGACCTGCTCGAAGCGGGTGCACGGCAACCTTTCCGGGATGCCGCACGCAAGGTCGCGGCAGGCGACTCGCCGGTGAATCTCGACTGTACCCTGCTGTCGCATGACGGCGCGCGGGTCGAGATCTCGGGCGCCATGTATCCCGGCGGTGAGGAAGCCGGTGCGCGGCTTACGCTCGGGGTCTTTCGCAATGTCACCGCGGCACGCGCCGCCGATGCCGCGCTGCGCTCCAGCGAAGCGCGCTTCAATGCCATCTTCTCGCGCAGTTCCATCGGCATCCTCATTCTCGACACCGACCTCAGGATCGTCGACGCCAATCCGCATGCGCACGAGATCCTGGGGCACCCGCTGGACACGCTGTGCGGCAATGCCATTCGCACCATCGTTCCGCCGGAACATCGCAATGCGCTGGAGCGTGAGATCCGCGGCCTGTTCCAGTCCGGGGCCAGTGGCACCTCGCTGGAGATGGAATGCACGCGTGGCGGCCAGGACGTGTTCTGGGCCGAGCTGGAGCTCTCGACGATCCAGGACGCGGACGGCCGCGCCCGGTTCATCGCCCTGATCCTCTACGACATCTCGCAGCGCAAGGCGATCGCCGACGTCCTGCAGTACAACGCCGCGCACGACTACCTGACCGGGCTCATCAACCGACGCGAGTTCGAACGCCACCTGGGCGAGGCCATCAAGGCGGCCTCGCACCATCACCCCCACGCGCTGGTCTACCTAGACCTCGATCGCTTCAAGCTCATCAACGATGTCTGCGGACACTCGACCGGAGACGCCATGCTGCGCCGGCTGAGCACGGACCTGGCCGAGACGATTCCGCCGGACTGCATCCTGGCGCGTATCGGCGGCGACGAGTTCGCGCTGTTGATCCCGGCGACCTCGATCGGCGAAGCGCATCTCGTGACGCGCGCCCTGGTCACCGCGATCGAGGACTTCCGCTTCGAGTTCGAGAACCGCACCCACGCCGTCGGCTGCAGTGCGGGTATCGTGCTGCTGCGCGGTGAGGAGTCGATCACCGAAGCCATGCAGAGCGCCGACGCGGCCTGCTATGCCGCCAAGCGCGCGGGTCGCAACCATATCGAAATCTACAACGCCGAGCAGTACGACATGCGCATGCAGCGCGACCAGATTCGCGCCGCCACCACGCTCGCCGACGCGCTCAACGCCAATCGCCTGCACCTCTACGCGCAGCCGATCGCGGCCATCGACGAAGGCGCGCTCGGAAAAGTCGAGCACTACGAGTTGCTGCTGCGCGTCGAATCGGAGGACGGAGAGATCTCCGGCCCGGCCGCCCTGCTGCCGGCCGCGGAGAAATATGGCTACGCCAGCGAGGTCGACCAGTGGGTGGTGCGCGAGACGATCAATGCGCTGTCGCGCCTGGGCGCTGCCGACGCCGGCCGTCTGCGCCTGTCGGTCAACCTCTCAGCGCAGTCGCTGCAAAGCGAGCAGTTCGAGCACTTCCTCGCCGACCAGCTCCACGAGTGCATGTACCGCTCGAGCCTGTGTTTCGAGATCACCGAGAGCCACCTGATGTCCAACCTCGAACGCGCCACGCGCTTCATGCGGCGCATGCGGCAGCTGGGATGTCGCTTCGCGCTCGACGACTTCGGCACCGGCTTCTCCTCCTACGGCTACCTCAAGGCGCTGAACGTCGACTTCCTCAAGATTGACGGCACCTTCGTGCGCAACATCGACTCCAACCCGGTCGACGAGGCGATCGTGGACTCCATCGTCGGTGTCGCCCGTGCCATCCGCATGCGCACCATCGCCGAGTACGTCGAGCGCGACCAGCAGCTGGAGATCCTCGCTCGCATCGGCGTCGACCTCGCGCAGGGCTACCTGGTCGGCGACGAGGTGCCGCTGGCGCGCATCATCGAACAGATCGATCGCGCGCGCGCCTGAGCGCGCTCAGCGACCGCGCCAGCGCGGGGCGCGTTTCTCGGCAAAGGCACGCGCGCCCTCGAGCCGATCCTCCGATTGCTGGCAGGCTGCGAACGCCGGGTACTCTGCCTGGCGCTGCATGGCGGCGACCAGCCCCGGCTCGTCCAGTCCGCGCATCACCGACTGCTTGCTTGCGCGCACGGCAAGCGGTGCGCAACGCAGGATCCGTTCACACCAGGCGTCGACCGCCGTTTCCAGCCCGTCGTCATCGACCAGGTCGGTGACGAAGCCCATGCGGTAGCCCTCCTCGGCCGGGACCAGGTCGCCGGTTAGCATCAGGCCCATGGCCTGCTTGAGCCCGGCCTGGCGCGCCAGCCGGTGCATGCCGCCGCCCAGCGCGACCGCACCGACCAGCGGTTCGGGCAGGCCGAAACGCGAGCGGCGCGTGGCGACGATGAGATCGCAGGCCAGCGCGAGCTCGAAGCCGCCGCCGGCGGCGACCCCGTCGACCGCGGCGATCAGCGGCTTGTCGAGATCGTAGCGCTCGATCAGGCCGGCGTATCCGCACGCCGGGTAGGTGTGCGGACGACCGCTGGCAGCGATCGACTTGAGGTCGCTGCCGGCGCAGAAGGCGCGTTCACCGGCCCCCGCGACGACGCACAGCCACTGCTCGTCGTCGCCCGCAAAGCGGTCAAAGGCATGCTGCAGCTCATCGTGCATGGTCTGATCGATGGCGTTCAGCACCTGCGGCCGATCCAGGGTGATGCACGTGACGTGGTTGGCGCTGGTCACCTGCACGGTGGTGTAGTTCATCGGCTTCTCTCCCCGTATGACGTCGCGACGGGCCCCCGCCGCGCGGGCAGATTGTAACGGGAGTCGGCCACGGAAAGCGGCACGCAATCCGGGTATCATCCGCCGGCAGTGTCCCCCGGAGCCGCCATGAGAACGCTGTCTGCGCCACTGCTGATCCTCGCCGTGCTGGGCTGCCTCCTGGTGCCGTCGACGGGCGCCGCGGAAGAGGCTGAGCAACCGATCGAGGTGCTGCGCCGGCACGTCAGCGCCGGCATCGCGGTGCTGCAGGACGAGCGCTACGGCGAGGCCAGCGAGGCCCAGCGCGAACAGCTCTGCGCCATCGCGCGCGAGATGTTCGACATCTACGCCTTCTCCCGCCTGGTGCTGGCCGGCCACTGGCGCGATTTCTCGGACGCCGAACGCGGCGAATTCGTGGAGGTCTTCGGCGAGTTCCTGTGCCGTTACTACCTGAGCCGGCTGCAGCGGCGCTACAACAGTGAGCAGGTCAGCTTCTCGCGCCAGTCCTTCAGCTCCGAGCACCGTGCCAGCGTCGAGGCGAGCGTGGTGTGGCAGGACATCGAGGTGCCGGTCGAGGTGCGCATGGTGCGGCGCGAGGGGCGCTGGCGCGCGTACGACCTGGTCGTCGCCGGCATCAGCGCGGTCATGCTGTACCGCGCCCAGTTCGAGACGATGCTGCTGAAGAACGCGCCCGGCGATCTGATCGCCGAGCTGCGCCGGCGCATCGAGACGCAGGGATGAGTGCGCCCGAACCAGCGGGGGCGTGAGCCGATGAAAACCGCTGCGCAGGACGCCCTGCCCCTGGACCGGCTGCCCGGACCGCCCGCCCTGCCGCTGATTGGCAACCTGCACCAGATGGACACCGCGCGCCTGCACCTCGACCTCGAGCGCTGGGCGGCGCAGTACGGGCCCTTGTTCAGGGTCCGCCTGGGCCCGCGCACGCGCGTGTGCATCGCTGATATCGACGTCATCAACGACATGCTGCGCGAGCGCCCCGAACGCTACCGGCGCCCGCGCGTGACCGAGACGGTCATGGCCGAGATGGGCTTCCACGGGGTGTTCTCCCAGGACGGCGACGCCTGGCGCCGCCAGCGCCGGGTCGTCGCGCACGCGCTCAACCCCGCCCACCTGGAACGCTTCTACCCGTCGATGGCACGCACCACCGGGCGCCTGCTCGAGCGCTGGCGCGCGGCGGCCACCGCCGACGCGCCGGTCGACCTCTGCCGCGACCTCATGCGCTACACCGTCGACGTGACCGCCCACCTCGCCTTCGGCATCGACGTCAACACGCTGGAGACCGACGGCCCGGTCATCCAGCAGCATCTCGACAAGGTGTTTCCGATGCTGTTCCGGCGCGTGATCGCGCCATTCCCCTACTGGCGTTACTGGCGCAGTGCGGCCGACCGGGAGCTCGACGCCGCACTCGCCGGGATCCGCGAGACCGTGATCGGCTTCACCGCGGAGTGCCGCCAGCGCATGCGCCGCAATCCCGCGCTGTACGACGCACCGGGCAATTTCCTCGAGGCCATGATCGCCGCGCAACGGGCCGAAGACGTCGAGTTCAGCGACGCCGAGATCTACGCCAACGTCATCCAGCTCCTGCTCGCCGGCGAGGACACCACCGCGAACACGATTGCCTGGGCTATCCGCTTCTTCATCGAGCATCCGGAGCTGCTGGCGCGGGCACGCGCAGAGGCCGACGCCGTGTTCGGCAGCCACGCCACCGCGCCCGACCTCGACGCCGTGCGGCAACTGACGTTCATCGACGCCTTCGCCCACGAGACCATGCGTCTCAAGCCGGTCGCGCCGATCCTGGGCCTGGAGCCCAAGGAGGACGTGGAGGTCCTCGGTTATCGCATCCCGGCCGGCACGGCCATGCTGGCGCTGACCCGGGTCAACGCCGTCTCGGACACGCACTTCGGCGATCCCCTTGTGTTCGACCCCGGCCGCTGGCTGGTCGACGCATCGCCGACCGACGCGCCACACAACCCGCGCGCCTTCATGCCGTTCGGCGCCGGACCACGGTTCTGCCCCGGCCGTGGCCTCGCAATGGTCGAGATCAAGTCGGTGCTCGGCATGCTGTGCCACCATTTCGAGCCCGCGCTGGCCGCGCCGGGCACGCCGATTACCGAGCGTCTCGCCTTCACCATGCTGCCCGAGAACCTCAGCGTGCGCCTCACAGCGCGCCGCTCACCGGCAGGCATGCCGTGACTTGACGCCCGCGGGTGTCGCGGGACCTAATGCAGGCGCGGCGCGTTGGGCGCCGGCCACCCTACCGCTGGAGAGAAAGAGGACCCGCGATGATCAACAAAGGCATCAAACAACTGTGCGCAGAGGCCGAGGCCGAGATCGAGACGCTGAGCGTCGAACAGGTGATGGCCGCGCGCAGTGACAGTAACGTGCAGCTCGTCGACATCCGTGACATCCGCGAGCTGTGGCGCGACGGCACCATCCCCGGCGCCATCCATGCGCCGCGCGGCATGCTCGAGTTCTGGGTCGATCCGGACAGCCCGTATCACCGGGACGTGTTCGCCTCGGGCAAGAAGTTCATCTTCTACTGCGCCGGCGGCATGCGTTCGGCGCTGGCCGCGCAGTCGGTCCATCGCATGGGCCTGGAGTCGGTCGCGCACATGGCGGGCGGCTTCGGCGCCTGGGTCAAGGCCGGTGGTGAAACCGAGGCCAAGGAAGCGAAGCTGCCCGAGCAGAAAGGCTGATCCGCGACGCCGCCGGGCCGCGCGGTCCCGGCGGCGCGCTCAGATGTCGAGACCGGTACCCTCGGCAAACTGGCGCATGCAGAAGTAGTCCCGCCAGCCGGTGATCCGGCCGTCGACGACCTCGAACGCGCCCGCCACCGGCAGCCCGAAGGGCTTGCCGCCGGGCGGGTCGAAGTGATCGATGCGCTCGTTCATCACGAGGTTGCCGACCGCGACCTGGCGCAGCGTCTCGACACGGACGGGGCCGGTGACTTCGAAGAATCCGGCCAGGGTCCTGCGCACCCCGTCCGGGCCGTGCACCGGCTTGTACATCATGTTCTGGTACACGCAGTTCTCGGCGATGTAGGCGAGCGAGGCTTCGAGATCCTCGTTCAGCGCGGCGCAGAATGCGTCGACGGTCTGTTCCGGTGTCATGGCTGCCCTCCCCCGGCGGCTTGGGCGGCCAGTCTACACCGCGACGGCTACGAGGTGGACGCGTGCTCGCCGAGGTGGGCACGTACGTCGGCGCTCAGCTTGATGGCGATCAGCAGGAGCAGAGCAGGCAGCGCCGCCTTGAAGGCGAGCACGAGAAAGCCGCCGAGGATGATGGTCAGGTGCATGGCGATGATGCGCCGGTAGGGCGCGCCCATCTGCTCGCGCGCGGAGCGGCCGGCGAACTCGCGCCGGCCGATGAAGTTGAGCGCAAAGGACACGGCGTGGCTCACCACCAGTGCGAGCAGGGCCGGCCACAGGTCGACGAAGGTCGCACCGACGACCGCCAGCGAGACATCGGTGCCAGCGGCCGGGTCGCCGAGGAAGAAGCCGAAGATGAACAGCAGGTGCACGGTCATGAAGCCGCCGTAATGGCCGACGAAGAACGGCACCATGGCGAGCGCGCCCCAGCGCGCCACGACCACCAGCTTGGCGACGTTGAACAGGCCGATGATGGCGCTCTCGGCCCAGTAGAGCAGCATGATCTCGCCGACCGACCAGCCCAACGCGAGCACGCCCGCAACCGGCACCAGGTTGGCCAGCACCAGCGCCAGGGTCGACGGCGAGCGCAGCATCGGCGCCGGACGCCCCCGGATCGCGGCCGTGGGCACCGCTGGGTCGGCCGATACGGGGTCGGAGTCGGAAAGTGGCGCGGTGGCGAGGGCGTCAGCGCTTGCGGCAGCCGCGGCGGCCGGGTCCGGCAGGCGCACGTGGCGCGCCAGCGCGCCCAGGATCTCGGTCGCGCCCGCCTCGTCGACGCGTACGCCGAAGCCGACCGGTACGCCGTGGTAATCGAACGAGAGATGCTCGCCGCGCCACGCGGTGCCGCCACCGCGCTCCGGCTGCTCGCGCCGCAGGCCGCTCACGTAGCGCGCGTCGTACTCGCCGCCGATGCCGAAGCCGAGCACCTCGATGCGTACGCGAATACCGTCGGCCCAGGCGAGCACCACCTCGCGCGCCGTGAGCAGGCACAGCAGCGCCAGCGCGACGACCGCGACACCGACGCCCCAGCCGAGCATCCAGAAGGCGACGAACAGGGTCGAGACGAGCGAGAACAGACCGTCCCCGCCGGGGCGGTCGAGCATGCCCGAAACGCCGTAGAGCGGCACGCACAGGCCAATCAGCACCACCGCCAGGATCGCGATCACCGGCAGCGGCCGCGGCAGGGCAAAGACTTTGCGGTAGCCGCCGGGCGGGGTGCGCGGCAGTGCGAAGCCGACGCTGAGCCGCGGCTTGTGCGGGCCCAGCGCGCGCAGGCGTGCGATGCGCGAGCCGGCCCGCCCGGCCAGCATTCGCGCCACCCTCGCCTCCGTGTCGGACACGTCCATGTTCCGGCTTAGCGGCCGCCCGCGCGCGCGCTGCACCTGGCCCGCGGGCGACGCCGGCTCAGGCGTGCGCGCCGCACCGCGCGCTCAGCGCCACTGCCCGCCGCGCGCCGGTCGGGTACCGCGCCGCGGCGCACCACGCTGGCGCCGGCGGCTGCCGCGCGCCGGTGGCACGAGATGCTGCTCACCGGCACCGATCAGGTCGCCGCGCCCCATCGCCGTCAGCGCCTCGCGCAGCAGGTCCCAGTTGGCCTCGTCGTGGTAGCGCAGCAGGGCCTTGTGCAGTCGCCGCTGGGTGAGGGTGCGCGCGGTGTACACGCGCGGGCTCTTGTAGCGCAGCTTCTTCAGCGGGTTGCGCCCGGAGTGGTACATCGCCGTCGCCAGTGCCATCGGCGACGGGTAGAAGGTCTGCACCTGGTCGACGCGGAACCGGTTGCGCTTGAGCCATAAGGCCAGCTTGACCATGTCGCCGTCCTCGCAGCCGGGGTGGGCGGCGATGAAGTACGGGATCAGGTACTGCTCCTTGCCCGCCTCGCGCGAGTAGCGGTCGAACAGCTTCTTGAAACGGTAATAGCTGCCCATGCCGGGCTTCATCATCATCTCGAGCGTAGCCTGCTCACTGTGCTCGGGCGCGATCTTGAGATAACCGCCGACATGATGGGTGACCAGCTCGCGCACGTATTCCTCGTCGAGCACGGCCAGGTCGTAGCGCAGACCCGACGCGATCAGGATGCGCTTGATGCCCGGGAGCTCACGCGCCTTGCGGTACAGCGCCGTGGTCGGCTTGTGGCTGGTCTCGAGGTTGCTGCACACGGTCGGGTAGACGCACGACAGGCGCCGGCAGCTCGCCTGGATGTCGTCGTCGCGGCAGTTCAGGCGGTACATGTTGGCGGTCGGGCCGCCGAGGTCGGAAATGACGCCGGTGAAACCGGGGACCTTGTCGCGGATCTCGCCGATCTCGCGCAGCACGGATTCCTCCGAGCGGCTCTGTATCACCCGCCCCTCGTGCTCGGTGATGGAGCAGAACGTACAGCCGCCGAAACAGCCGCGCATGATGTTGACCGAGGTCTTGATCATCTCGTAGGCGGGGATCTTCTCGTCGCCGTACGCGGGATGCGGACGACGCTGGTACGGCAGGTCGAAGATCCCGTCCATCTCGCTGGTGGTCAGTGGGATCGGCGGCGGGTTGACCCATACCTCGCGTGAGCCGTGGCGCTGCACCAGGGTACGTGCGTTGTGCGGATTGGATTCCTGGTGCAGCACGCGTGACGCGTGCGCGTACAGCGCGGCGTCTGCGCTGACCTTCTCGAACGACGGCAGGCGAATGACGAGCTGCGCGTCCTCGCCGCGCACGCGACGTGCAAGCGGCATCGGAATGACGCGTACCGGCGCGTCCGTCCCGGGCGCGTCCGCGGCGGGCGCGCAGCCCGGCTGCTGGTAGTCGTAGGGATTCGGCATGCGGTCGATTCCCTGCGGCCAGTCGATGCGGGTCGAGTCGAGCTCGGTCCAGCCCGGCGGAACGGCGCTGCGTATCACCGCGGTGCCGCGGATGTCGGTCAGCTCGGCGACGCTACGCCCGCGGCCGAGCTGGTGCGCGAGCTCGGCCAGCGCGCGCTCGGCGTTGCCGTAGAGCAGGATATCGGCATCGGAATCGATCAGCACCGAGCGCCGCACCTTGTCGCTCCAGTAGTCGTACTGGGCAATCCGGCGCAGGCTCGCCTCGATGCCGCCGATGACGATGGGCACCCCGGCGAAGGCCTCGCGGCAGCGCTGCGCGTAGACGATCACCGCGCGGTCCGGACGTTTACCGGCGGCGCCGCCAGGCGTATAGGCGTCGTCGCTGCGCAGGCGCAGGTCGGCCGTGTAGCGGTTGATCAGCGAATCCATGTTGCCGGCGGTGACGCCGAAGAACAGGTTCGGGCGGCCCAGTGCCGCAAACGGCTCCGCACTGTGCCAGTCCGGCTGCGCGATGATACCGACGCGGAACCCCTGTGCTTCGAGGAAGCGGCCGATCACGGCCATGCCGAAGCTGGGATGGTCGACGTAGGCGTCGCCACTGACCAGGATCACGTCACAGCTGTCCCAGCCGAGCGCGTCCATCTCGGCACGGCTCATCGGCAGCCACGGCGCGACGCCGTAGCATTCCGCCCAGTAGCGGGGGTAGTCGCACAAATCCGGGGCCTTGACCTGCATGCGACTATTCTAGTCGCGCGCGCGGCGGCGGTCGCGTGGCGTGCTTGACCCGCGTCAACGCCGGTTCGCCGCGGCGCGTTAGGCTGGTAGCAGTCAGTACATCGCCCCGGGAGATCAGCATGAGCAGCGTCAAACACATCCTCGTACCCACCGACGGCTCCGAGCACTCGCTCAAGGCGGCCGGCTTCGCCGGCGACCTCGCGCGCGACACCGGGGCGCGCGTCAGCGTCCTCATCGTGCACCGCGACGATGTCGTCATGCCGCACGTCTGGGGTGTCGGCGAATGGCCGGTGATGGCCGGCGAGATCAACGTCTCCGCCGAGTCGATCCGCGAGTCGGTCGAACAGCATGCCAGCGACAACGAGCTGGCCGCGACGGTCAAGGCGCTCGGCAAGCTCGCGACGGACGCCGCCGTGCTGCAGTGCTGGGGCCAGGCCGCCGAGGAGATCTGCCGTCACGCGGTCGACAACGCCGTCGATCTCATCGTCATCGGGTCACGCGGACGCTCGGCTTTCGCCAACCTGCTGCTCGGCAGCGTCGCGAGCCAGGTGGCGAGTCATGCGACCTGCCCGGTAACGATCGTCCATTAGGGTCTGCCGGGCGTTCGTTTTCATCGCTGTTACCCCCGACCGGCGCGTCAATCTAGGCGCGGCGAGCGTAGTTGGGTGGTGCCCAAGTAGCGAGCCGCAACACCGAGTGACACGCCGGTCGGGGGTAACCCGAAGGGCCGGGCCCATTTTTCCGCCCGGCTGCGTTATCGGCCACTCATGTAGCGGTGCTACATAGCGCGACCTCTGCCTGGCCGGCTCGAAAAAATGGACCCGGCAGCGAGGAAAACGAACACCCGGCAGACCCCCGGAAGAGGCGCTGGAGCTACTGCGCTTGCCGCCTTGCGCGCTGGCGGTGCTCGAAATCCTCATTGTCACCTCACGTAAACTGCGGTTTCTGCGCGCCGCCACCGAGCAACCCGACTGCGCTCGCTACGCTCCAGCACCCCTTCCCCCTGCGTTCCGCGACAGTGGCACCTGGCCCCAACGGCGTTATCGGCCGCTCATGTAGCGGTGCTACACAGCGCGACCTCTGCCTGGCCGGCTCGAAAAAATGAACCCGGCACCGAGGAAAACGGACGCCCGGCATGGCGCCATCGTGCCGCTCAGCCGTCTTCGCCGAGCGCGCGCAGGAAGCGGAACAACTGCCGCGCCGCTTTCGGCCCATGTCCCTGGGCCCTTTCGTTGCGCGCGTTACGCACCAGGCCCTCGAGGCGCCTGCGCTCGAGTGCGGGATAGTGCGCCGCGATGTCGTCGATGGCGCTGTCGTCGCCTTCGAGCAGGCGATCGCGCCAGGCTTCCACCGCGTGAAAGGCGCGTACCGCTTCCGCGCGCGGGCGCCCCAGGGCTTCCACGGCAGCGCGCAGGGCCGTGGTGTCACTGCGCGCCAGCAGCTGGCTGGCGTAGCGCAGCTGGCGCTGGCGCGCTCCGCGCGCCATGCCGCGGGCGGCGGCAATCGCGTCCCGCGCGTCCGCCTCCAGCGGCAGACTGGCGAATTCGGCCTCGGCCATCTCTGCAAGTTGCCCG
Organism: Gammaproteobacteria bacterium; assembly: GCA_041984235.1. Lineage (GTDB taxonomy): Bacteria > Pseudomonadota > Gammaproteobacteria > JBHIYN01. The sequence continues at coordinate 79,809 of JBHIYN010000009.1, read as the reverse complement.
GCCAGTGCCTGTACCGCGGCGTGGCGGCGCTTGCGCTCGGACTTGCTGATGGGCAACGCTTCCGCGCCATCGTCCCGGACATCGCTGCTCAACGGTCCGCTCCCCGGGATCGGCCTGGCTGGTGCGCGCACATGGTCCAGAGTATACGGCGCGCCAGCATCGCTTCGACGTAGAATCGTCGGCCATGCACCACCACACGCTCGCCGCGCTGGCGCGCTGGCTGGAACGGACCGTGCTCGCACTCGCGGCCGGCGCCCTGCTGTTCCGCGCCCTGCTCTACCCGCGCATGCCCAGGCCGGCCGGCGCCGCCTGGGGTAGCGGTGACGTCATCGACTTCGCGCTCGGCCTCGCGGTATTCGTGTTGGGTGGCGCGTGCGCGGCCTGCGGGATCGCACTGACCGCGCGGGTCGAAGACGAGACGGCCCGCGGCGCTGCCTACCGGCCGGTCCTCACCGGCATGACCACCTTCGTGCTCTACTACCTCGTTCATCCCTACGTCCCGGCCCTGACCTGAAACGGGCCTGCAGCCACAGGAAACATGCCATGCCGGATCGCAACGTTGAACTGATCGAGACCAACGGCGTCACCCTCAGCACCGTGGTCGAGGGCGAAGGGCCGCTGGCGATCCTGCTGCACGGCTGGCCGCAGTGCGGATTCCTGTGGCGTCACCAGATAGACCCGCTGGTCGCCGCCGGCTACCGCGTGGCCGTTCCCGACCAGCGCGGCTACGGCCGCAGCAGCAAGCCGGCCGCGGTCGAAGCCTATAACATCCGCGAACTCGCCGCCGACGTGATCGGTCTCGCGTCCGCGCTCGGCGAGCGGGAATTCCTATTGTTTGGCCATGACTGGGGTTGCCTGGTGGCCTGGAACACCGCGCTGCTGCACCCGCAGGCGTGCCGCGCGGTGATGGGCCTGTCGGTGCCGTTCTGGCGCCCCACCGCGGCCACCATCGACCCGCCCGGCTTCGATGACCGCTTCTGGTACATCCGCTACTTCCAGGCGCCCGGCGTGGTCGAGGCCGAGCTCGAGCGCGACCTCGAGCGCAGCCTGACCACGCTCTACTACGGGCTGTCTGCCGACTCGCCCTTCGGCGCCTGGATGAAGCAGCTCGAGTTTCCGGCCGAGGCCGGCCTGCTCGACACCCTGCCGGCGCCGCCGGGTCTGCCCGGATGGCTGAGCCAGGCCGATCTCGCGGTCTACCTCGACAGCTACCGCGAGAGCGGCTTCCGCGGGCCGTGCAACTGGTACCGCAACCTGCCGACGCAGAACGCGCTGACCCCCGAGCTGGAGAACGCACGCTTCACCCAGCCCGCGGCCTTCGTCGCCGGCGCCGAGGACGACGTGCTGCTCTACGACCCGGACTGGCGCAGCGGCTTCGCGGACCACTTCGACGACCTGCGCTTCATCGAGATCATCGAAGGCGCCGGTCACTGGCTGCAGGTGGAAAAGCCGGCCGAGACGACCGCGCAGATGCTGCGCTTCGCGGCGGACGTCGACGGAAGCTAGTCTCGCGCGCCGCTGCCGCGTCAGTGCGCGCGGTCCGGCAGCAGTACGTAATGGCCGCCGTTCTGTGCGCTGAAGTAGCGCGGCACGTCGGGATGATTGACCGGGTCACCGCTCTCGTCTTCGAGCAGGTTCTGCTCCGAGACGTAGGCGATGTAGCTGGTTTCCGCGTTCTCGGCCAGCAGGTGGTAGAAGGGCTGATCCTTGCGCGGCCGCACTTCCTCCGGGATCGACTCCCACCATTCCTCGGTGTTGCTGAAGGTCGGGTCGACGTCGAAGATCACACCGCGAAACGGGTAATGGCGATGCCGGACCACCTGGCCGATCAGAAACTTGGCGTTGCGCACGATCTCGGTCATGCTGGGGTTCGGGCCCGTTGTTGTCAGTAACGCATTTTACCCCACCGCCCTCCCGGATCCGGTAGCGGTCGGCACTTTGGCCCCGTCCCGCGGCGCACCCCACGGAGAACTCGGTGACTGATTTCAAACCCGCCCTGAGCGCCACCGCGGATGGCGCGGGCATCGACCTGCATACGCACACCACGGCCTCGGACGGGACCCTGGCGCCGGACGCACTGGTCGCGCGGGCTCGCGCGGCCGGCGTCGGCCTGCTCGCGATCACCGACCACGACACCACGGCCGGCTACCGCGCGCTCGATCCCGCGCGCCACCCGGGGATCACGGTGGTGCCTGGCGTCGAGCTGTCGTGCCTGTGGCGTCGTCTCGGCATCCATGTCGTCGGTCTCGCCGTCGACCCGCATGCACCGGCGATGACGGCGGCCTGCCGCCACCAGGCCGCGGCGCGTGCCGCACGCGCCACCGTGCTGGCCGAACGCCTCGCGCGCCAGGGTGTTGGCGACGCCCTCGCCGGCGCCCGACGCGAAGCCGGCGAAGCCGAGCTCGGGCGGGTGCATTTCGCGCGCTTCCTGGTGCGCACGGGCGCTGCGCGCGACATGCAGCGCGCCTTCCGCAGGTACCTGCGCGACGACGCCTCGACCCTCGCCGCATGGCCGTCGCTGGCCGTCGCGATCGACTGGATTCACGCCGCCGGCGGCATCGCCGTGCTCGCGCACCCGGCCAAGTACCGGCTCACCCGCGGCCGCCTGGAGCACCTCGCCGAAGCGTTCCGCGCGGCCGGCGGCGACGCCCTGGAGGTCATATCCGGTTGCCAGTCCGAGCACCTTACCCGCGAGCTGGCAGCCCTCGCCCGGCGCCACGCGCTGGGCGCGTCACAGGGCTCCGATTTCCACCAGCCCGGGCAGGCCTGGGCCGCGCTCGGCGCCCTGCCGCCGCTGCCGCGCGGTACCTCGCCGGTGTGGCGTACCACGACGCGCTGAACCGGCCCGCCTGTTGGCCGCGCGCCGGGGCAGCGTATGATCGGCGCCAGCAGCCAGGGAACCCGACCCATGAACCCAGCCACCGCGCGCGCCCTCGAAAGCACGGGCACCAGCGGCATACTCAACTACCTCGACGCGGGGACGCGCTCATCGCTGCATCGCAATGGCGCGGTGCTCACACGGCGTGACGCCGACGGCAGCGACGGCGGCTCGCAGGGCGTGGATCTAGCGCCGCACACGGTGACCATCAGCAACGCCCGCCTGCTCGAGGGCAGCGCGCGACGCACGCTCGATCTGCACGGACTGGAGTTGCTGCAACACCCGCTGGCCACCGCGGTGGATTTCTTCGATCACGACCAGGTCATCCGCCGTTACTATCCCGACTGCGCGGCGCTGGTCAGCGCAGCGACCGGCGCAACGGCGTTCGCCTTCGACCACAACATCCGCTCGGCATCCGGCAAGCGCGAGCAGCGTCGCATCCGCGGCGGGCAGCAGGTGCAGGGCCCGGCGCACGTCGTGCACGGCGACTACACCCTGACCAGTGCGCCACAGCGCCTGCGCGACCTGGCGCGGGCGCCGGGCATCAACGATACGCTGCGGCCACTGCTCGGCGAGCAGCCCCTGATCGAGGCCGCGCGTGCCGAGGCGGCCATCGAACACGGGCGCTACGCGATCATCAACGTGTGGCGCAACATCGCCGCGGAGCCGGTAGCGACGCACCCGATGGCGCTGTGCGACGGTCGCACGGTGGCGCCCGGCGACCTCGTCGTGTTCGAGATCCACTACCAGGATCGCATCGGCGAGAACTATTTCGCCAAGCACGCCCCCGCGCACCGCTTCTACTATTACCCGCACATGACGCGCGACGAGCCGCTGCTGATCAAGCAGTGGGATTCAGCCGGTACGCTCGCGCGCACGAACGGCGCGCATGGCGATGGCAGCGAGGCGCACGCACCGTGCACGTTCAGCTTCCATACCGCCTTCGAAGACCCGCAAACCCCGCCCGACGCACCGGATCGCTGGAGCATCGAGGTGCGCTGCATGGTGCTCTACGACTGACGCCACCGCGCGCGCCGCGCAGCACCGCAGGCGCTTCGGCTACAGCGGTCCCGGCCGCACCGGGTCGCTGCCGTCCCACCCTTTGGCGGCACCCTCGACCAGCATGAACAGGTCCTTGTAGACGTCGCTGTTGTCCCACAGCTCGATGAAATGCCCGACCGTGTCGACGGTGTCGAAGTAGGTCAGCGGCGCACCACCGACCGTGCACTCGAACGCCGCCTCGTGCCCGCGGGCGGCGTACTCGGCGCAGGTCGCGGCATAGTCCTCCGGCATCATGCCGAAGTGATGCACGCCGCTGCGGCCGGCGTCGAGAAATTCCTTGTACACCGAGGGCGCATCGGTCTCGCAGTAGATCAGCTCGATTTGTACGTCGCCGGAATTGCCCAGCGCCAGCGTCACGTCCGCGTTGGACGGTCCGCCGCGGTAACGCTGGTTCTCCAGAGGACAATGCTCGAACAGGAAGAACGGGCCGACCTTGAGCGCCTCGGTCCAGTATTTCAGCGCAGCGTCGAGATCGCGCACCACGTAAGCCACCTGGCGCACGGTGTACAGCGGTTGGGTCATGGCATCCTCCCCCGGATGTTTGGCAGGCGGTCAAAGTAACCCGAAGCGGCGCCGACGAGAAGAGACGCACGGCGCCGACCTTAGCCGCGATCGCGTCGCTCTGGTAAGTTGCGGCCCCCGAACGGAGTCCGCAACATGCCCGACCACGCCCGCGCCATCGCCGTCGACCAGGCCTACGCCCGACACCTCGGCATCGAGCTCGTATCGGCCACGACCGATCATGCCGTGCTGCGCCTGCCCTACCGTCCCTGCCTCGGCGAGGACCGGGTCAATGGCGGCGCGATCAGCTCGCTGGTCGACCTCGCTGCAACCTGTGCGTTCTGGACGCACCCCGAGGTCGGTGCGCAGGCGCGCGGTGCGACCATCGGCTTCAGCATCAATTTCCTCAAGCTCGCGGTGGCCGAGGATCTCACCGCGACCGCGCGGGTGCGGCGGCGCGGCGGCAGCATCTGCGTCGGTGACGTCAGCGTGACCAACCCCGGCGGCGACGAGGTCGCGCTGGCCACGGTGACTTACAAGCTCAATCCCTGAGCGCGCGCCGGCTATACTGCACGACCGTCCTGCACGCCGGCCCGGAGGCCCCGCATGAACAAACCCGCCCTTCCGTTGAGCTTGTTGCTGCTGGTGTTCGCCGGCGCCGCCCACGCCACCGACGCCGCGCTGGAGGCCGCCGCCTCCGGTGCACATCGCAGCGCGGACAACATCGCGCGCAATGCCTGGCGTCACCCGGTGGAGACGCTGACCTTCTTCGGCATCCGCCCGGACATGACGGTGGTCGAGATCTGGCCCGGAGGCAGCGGCTGGTACACCGAGGTGCTGGCGCCCTACCTGCGCGACGCGGGCAAGCTCTATGCCGCCAATTTCGACGGCAGCACCGGCGTCGAGTACTTCGCACGCAACGCCGGGAAGTTCCGTGACAAGCTCGCGGCCAACCCGGCCATCTACGACCGCGTCGAGGTGACCGCACTGATGCCGCCGGCGAGCACCTCGGCCGCGCCGCCCGGCAGCGCCGACCTGGTCGTCACCTTCCGCAACCTGCACAACTGGGTGCGCGACGGCCGCGCGGAAGCGATGTTCGCGGCCATGTTCGAGGCGCTCAAACCGGGCGGCACGCTGGGCCTGGTCGCACACCGCGGCAGCGACGACATGACCGGCCCCGATGCCGCCCGCACCGGCTACCTGGCCGAGAGCGAGGCCCTGCGCCTGGCCGCGGCGGCCGGCTTCGAGTTCGTCGCCCGCAGCGAGATCAATGCCAACCCCAGGGACACCCGGGATCACCCCAAGGGGGTGTGGACACTGCCACCGAGCTTTCGCATGGGCGACGTCGATCGCGAGGTCTACGCCGCCATCGGCGAGAGCGACCGCATGACCCTGAAATTCGTCAAGCCGTGAGCCCGGACCCGCGGCTCACAGCTTGATCGGCTGGAAGTCCTGCCAGTCGGGATCGGCCGCCGGCCGCCGTTGCGACGGATTCTGGCGCCCGAGCTCGGCCCAGTTGCTCTTGCCGAACAGCGCCTTGTCGTAAGCCCGGCGGCGTTCCGGGCTGCTGAGCACGGCATAGGCATGGTTGATCACCGCGGCGTTCCAGGCATCGCCGCCCAGGTCGGGATGCGCGCGCAGCTTCTGCATCAGGGTGCGATAACTGGCCTGGATGATCTCCGGAGGGGCATCCGGCTGCACGTAGAGGATGCGGTAGTGATTGCGCTGATTGTTCCGGTTTCTTCGCGCTTTCACGCCAGACTGCCTGCGAGAACGGGCCCCTTGCCTTAGCGGCCTGCACCGCAACGCCTTGAACGCGCCACCGCCGGCCGGATTCAGTGCAGGCGCGAGGTCTGCCCTGCGAGCGCCAGGCGGCGTTCGGCGAGATGTGCGCGCAGGGCGTCGTCCTGCGCCAGGCCCAGCGCGAGGTCGAGCTCACGGCGAGCCATGTCGGCGACCCCGGCGGCAAGCCACAGGTCGACTCGGTCGATGTGCAGCGGCAGCGGATCGGTCGCCACCAGGAGCTGGTAGGAGGAGATGTCCAGCGCGCGCGCCGGGTCGCCGCGCTGCACGGCGAGCATGCGCAGGTTGTTCAGCATGCGCAGCACGATATCGCGCGGCGTCGCCTCGACCAGCGCATCGGCCGCGCTCAGGCCGGCGCGCTCCAGCCATGCCGCGCGCTCGCGGTCGCCGAGCGGCGCCATGCGGAACGGGTCGACCAGCAGCCCGCCGACCTCGACCAGGAAATGGCCGGGAAAGTTGATGCCGCGCGCAGCCAGCCCGCTATGCACGGCGACGCCGAGGACGACGACGGCCAGCGTGATCGGGATACCGCGGCGGCTCCGCAGAACCTGCTCCAGCGAGCTGTTCGCGGCCGCGTAATAGGCGGATGCGCCGCCGAAGCCGGCTTCGCTGAGCGCCGCTACCAGCGCCGTAGCGTCAGCAGCGCCGGCGCTCGCGGCGAGACGCGCGAGTTCCTCGCGCACCCAGGTCTCGTCGGTGTCCTCGTCGACCAGGCGCGCGACCAGCAGCGCGCCGGCAATCGGGTCGTCCGGCGCGCGGGCAAAGGCACGGTAGTCCGCACTGTGGGGCAGCTCGTTCATGCACGGACATTGTAGCCCGCGGCCGGCGTCGCAGCGGATGCTACACTGCGCCGCCACATCGCATTGACGGAGACCGACCCCATGAGCGACCCCATTCTCGAGGCCAGCACCAGCGGCTGGATCGCCAAGCACCGCGACCTCTACCTGGCCGACGGCGAGGCCGGGCACCTGTGGGATTCGACGGTGGGCGGCGGTCCCGGCCCGCTGCCGACCCTGCTGCTGTTCACGCGCGGCCGCAAGTCCGGCAAGGAATCGATCATGCCGCTGCTCTACGGCAAGGTCGACGGCGGCTACGCCATCATCGCCTCCAAGGGCGGCGATCCGAAGCACCCCGGCTGGTTCCACAACCTGCAGGCACAGGACACGGTCAGGCTGAAGGTCGCCAACGACGAGTTCGAGGCGCGTGCCCGGATCGCGGAAGGCGACGAACGCGCGCGGATCTGGAAGCAGATGGCGCAGATGTATCCCCCCTTCGACGACTACCAGGCGCGGGCCTCGGCCGAGACCGGGCGCGAGATCCCGGTGGTCGTGCTCGAACGGGTGTCCTGAGCGGGGATCCGATGGACGATGCAGCGCGCGGCAGCGTGCTCTCGGGCATGCTGTGGATGTTCCTGGTCTCCATCCTGCTGTTCTGGCTGCCCGGTATCGGCAGCCTGATTGCAGGGATCGTCGGCGGGCTGAAGGCCGGCGGCATCCTCGCCGGCCTGACCGCGGCCGCGCTGCCGGCAATCGTGTTCGGTCTGGCGCTGTTCGTGTTCGCGGCGGGACTCACCGGCATGCCGGTCATCGGCATGGTCGCGGGCATGGGCGGCTTCGTGCTGGTCCTGGTGCAGGTCGGTCCGCTGTTGGCCGGCGCCATCATCGGCGGCCTGTTTGCCTGAGGGCGTCACGGCGTGGAGCGCGGAGAACGCGGAACGCAACCGCCGGCGTGGCGCCTGGACACGGCCACGGTTGCGGATGTCGAAACCCTGCTGCCGCTGGTGCGCGCCTACCACGAGTTCGAGGGCATCTCCCTCGGTGACGACGAGCGCCGTGCGGCGGTCACGCGACTGCTGGGCGAGCCGCACCTCGGCACGATCTGGCTGATCAAGGCCGATGGCGCGGTGGCCGGTTACATCGTGTTGTGTATCGGCTTCAGCATCGAGTTCGGCGGACATGACGCGTTCGTCGACGAGTTCTTCATCCTGCCGCAGTATCGTGGCCGCGGCGGCGGCCGCATCGCGCTCGGGCTGCTGGCCGGGGCGGCACGGGCGCGCGACGTACGCGCCGTGCATCTCGAGGTCGCGCGCGACAACGCGCGTGCTCGTGCCCTGTATCGTGCAGCCGGCTTCGAGGCGCGCGAGAAATACGTGCTGATGACGTTACGACCCTGAGCGCCGCCTCAGCCCGGCACGCGGACCAGTCCGCCCGCGAACCAGTCGACGAGGAAGTCGACGAAAACGCGCACGCGGCGCGCGACGTGCCGGCGCTGCGGGTAAACCGCGTAGATCCCCAGCTCCTGCTCTTCACAGCTCAGCGGCAGCTCCTGCAGGCGGCCGTCGGCGAGCGCCTCGCCGGCGACGAACTCGGGAATGCGCACGATGCCACCGCCGGCACAGGCGAGGTCGCGGGCGAGGACGGCGCTGTTGACGCGCAGTCGCGCGGGGACGCGCACGGTCTGCACGCGTCCGCCCACCGTAAATCGCCAGTGGGCGGGCTGCCGGAAGTTGCTGTCGATGATCAGCGCGTGTCCTGACAGCTCCTGCGGCGCCGACGGCGTGCCATGCGCGCCGAGGTAGGCCGGTGCCGCGCAGCACACGATGCGGCTCGCCGCGAGCCGCCGCGCGACCAGGCTGGAGTCGTCGAGCTGACCGATGCGCACCGCGAGGTCGACATTGGTCTCGACCAGGTCGACGTAGCCGTCGGTCAGCGTCAGGTCGACGCTGAGCGCCGGATGTCGCTCGCTGAAGCCGTGCAGAACCGGCCCCAGGTAGAGCTCGGCGAAGGTTACCGGCCCGGCCACCCGCAACGTGCCCTGCAGTGCGGCGGTACTGGTCTGTACCAGGTTCTCGAGCTCGTGCACGTCGGCCAGCAGCGCGCGGCTGCGGTCCAGCACCGCGCGCCCGGTATCGGTCACCCGCACCTGGCGGGTGGTGCGCACCAGCAGCTGTGCGCCGAGCATCGCCTCCAGCTCCGCCACGTGCTTGCTGACACTCGCCTTGGACCGGCCCAGCGCACGCGCCGCGGCGGAGAAGCCGCCCTGCTCGGCGACCTGCACGAAGCACTGCATGGCGGTCAGCTTGTCCATTATTGTTTCCTTTTTCGAAACAATAAGTTTCCACGATAACCGATTGTTTGCCAATCCCAGGTCTCGAATAATGCTCGCCTCCGATTACCGCAGGATGCCTGCCTTGTCCGACGCCATGCCCAGCGTGTTCATTTCGCACGGCGCACCCGATCTGCCGCTGGCGGACGTCCCGGCGCGGCATTTCCTCGCCGGTCTCGGCGAGCGGCTCGGTACGCCGCGCGCCGTGATCGTCCTCTCGGCGCATTGGGAGACCACGGAAACGCGGGTGCAGGCCACCCCCGCACCGGCCACGGTGCACGATTTCTTCGGCTTCGACCCGGTCCTGTACACACTGCGCTACCCGGCGCCCGGCGCACCGGCACTGGCCGCGGAGATCGTCCGCCGGCTCAACGCCGCCGGGGTTCGCGCCGCCACGGATCACGAGCGCGGCTACGACCACGGTGCATGGGTGCCGCTCAGCCTGCTCTATCCGCGTGCCGACATCCCCCTGGTGCAGGTCTCGATCTCCCCGGCACGCCCGGCCAGCTTTCACTGGCAGCTCGGTCGCGTGCTGGCGCCGTTACGCAACGAGGGCGTGCTCATCGTCGGCTCGGGCGCGGTAACCCACAACCTCGGCGAGTTCCGCGACCAGCGCCACGACCCTGCCACGCTGCCGCCTCCCGCCTACGCGGAGGCGTTCTGCGACTGGGTTGCGGCGCGCGTCGCGGCGGGCGACGAAGAGGCGCTGATCGCGTGGCGCGAAACTGCCCCCGGCGCCGAGCGTGCCCACCCCAGCGTGGAACACTTTCTGCCGCTGTTCGCCGCGCTCGGCGCGGCCGGTGCGGCCTGGCACGGCGAGCGCGCGCATCACAGCTTTACCTACGGCGTAATCGGCATGGACTGCTACCTGTTCGATTCCGCGGCATCGCCGGCCGGCGATGCGGCCCTACTCTACCCGCAACACTAGACCGGAGATCGTCATGAAGCAGCTCATCTGCAGTCTCGTTCTGTCTACCGGCGTGCTCGCCGGCAGCGTGGCCGGCGCCGCCGACTACCAGATCGACCCGACCCACTCGTTCGTGGAGTTCCGTATCCAGCACCTCGGCTTCAGCTGGCTCTACGGCCGCTTCAACGGCATCGAGGGCAAGTTCAGCTACGACCCGGCCACGCCCGCGGCCAATGCCATCGACGTGACCATCGACACCGCTTCCATCGACTCCAATCACGCCGAGCGCGACAAGCACCTGCGCAGCGAGGAGTTCCTCGGGGTCGCCGCGTATCCGAAGGCGACTTTCCGCAGCACCGGCTACACCGGCACTGCCCAGGAAGGCGTACTGACTGGCGTGCTCAGCTTCCACGGCGTCGACAAGGTCATCGAGATCCCGGTCAGGAAGGTCGGCGAAGGCGACGATCCCTGGGGCGGCTACCGCGCCGGCTTTGCTGGAACCTACGTCATGACCCGTGCCGATTTCGGTCTCGACTACAATCTGGGTCCCGCCGCCACCACCGTCGAGCTCGAGCTCGGCATCGAAGGCATACGCCAATAGGCCGGTGCGGGGTTGATCCAGGATCACAAGCGAGGGAGAACGACATGAGTGAGCCCGTACGCGCCGCGGACACGCCGTTCGCGGTCGAGGTCGAAGCCGGCAAGAGCTACTTCTGGTGCGCCTGTGGCAGGAGCGCGAAACAACCCTTCTGCGACGGCTCGCATGCGGGTACCGACTTCACACCGCTGAAGTACGAGGCCAGCGCGTCACGCAAGGTCTTCTTCTGCGGCTGCAAGGCAACCGGCAACCGGCCCCTGTGTGACGGATCGCATAGCCGCTAGACCGCGGCACGCCGGACCAGCAGGAAGAGAAACGATTTGTAACATGATCCCGATGCAGCGACCTTGATCGCAGTCCCCTGAGCTGCCACCCTGCCCGCACGATACGGCCCGAACCCGCGGGTTCGGCCGACCCGCCCGCGAAACAGGGAGGTTGAGCAATGGCGACCCGCCGTGGCGGCAACGGTGCCGATAGCCTGCTGGGAGGCAGCGCAACGGATGCGCTGCACGGTTTCGGCGGTAACGACCTGCTGCGCGGCCGCGCCGGCCGCGATCGCCTCTACGGCGGCGCCGGCAACGACCGCGCTTTCGGCGACAGCGGTAACGACAGTCTGCTCGGCCAGGCCGGTCACGATTACCTCAACGGCGGCCAGGGGCATGACGTGCTCAACGGTGGCGCCGGCCATGATCGATTGTACGGAGGAAGCGGCAACGACCGCTCGTTCGGCGGCACCGGCAACGACCGCGTCTATGGTCAGGCCGGCAATGACTATCTCAATGGCGGTAACGGTCAGGACACACTGTACGCCGGCTCGGGGCACGACCGTGCCTATGGCGGGCTTGGCAACGACCGCATGTTCGGCAGCACCGGTAACGACCGCCTTTACGGCCAGTCCGGCCACGATCGCCTCAATGGCGGCGCGGGTCATGACACGCTGGTTGGCGATACCGGAAACGATCGCCTTTATGGCGGCAGTGGTAACGATGTCCTGTCCGGCGGTAATGGGAACGATCTGCTCGATGGTGGCAGCGGTGTCGATGCCCTCCACGGTGGCGCCGGGGCGGACACCCTGCTCTACGACCCGGGCGACGTGCGCATCGTAGGCGGCAGTGGCGAGGACACCCTGGTTGTTTCCGGAAGCAACGTGGTGCTCGATCTGGGCCCGCCAGGCGCCCCGACACTGGACGGCGTGGACGTCGTCAACCTGCACGGCAGCGGCGCAAACACCTTGCGCCTGTCGGTCGCTGACGTGCTCGATGTCAGCGATTTCGGCATCCTGCGCGTGATGGGTGGCGTCGACGATTACCTCGACTCACCGATCGATGTGTGGACGCTGGATCCCGACGGCGGCCTGGACCTGGGCGGGCAACACTACGACCGCTGGCTCGCAGGCGGTGCAACGCTGCTTATCGACTCGGATATCGGCCTCAGCAACGTGCAGGCCAGCAGTGATGGAACGACGTTCACGATGGCGCAGTCGACAATGACCTTCTTCTCGCTGGACACCATGACGCCGCCTGATCTTGATCCGCTCGCGGGTTTCTCGATTCCCCTCGTATGACGCTGCGGCGCCGCCGGGCGCCGGCCTGCGCTGGCCATCCGCTCACGTAGGCCACGGCTCCAGTCCCGCGTCGAGCTGCACCCCGAAGCTGTTCAGCGCCATCGACACCAGGTTGTACTGGCCGACCGTGAACACGAGATCAATGAGCTGCTCGGTGTCGAGGTGAGCTGCCAGCCCGGCCCAGGTCTCATCGGTGACGAAGGCATCCGCATGCAGTTCGTCGGTCGCCGTGAGCAACAGCCGGTCGAGCTCCGAGATGCCGGAAGTCCGCGGCCCGCTGCGCGCGCTCGCGATGCCCTGGTCGTCGAGCCCGGACTCACGCGCGATGACGGCATGCTGTGCGCACTCGTAGCCGGCGCGGCACAGGTGACCGATGCGCAGGATGACCAGCTCACGTTCGCGCGGTGGCAGGCTGGACTTGAACAGCACGTGGTTGGCGAAGACCAGCCAGCGCCGCATCAGCGCCGGGTGCTGCAGCAACGTTCGGAACACGTTGTGGTCGCTGCCGGCGGCGACGAAGGGACGCATGATGTCGGACTCTTCGGCGCTCCACCCGGCCGGCTCGCGCGGCGGGATGCGGGGGCTTTGCAGGCGCATGTCAGTAACTCCGCGGTGTGTGGGCCACTGATGATGACACGCGGAGAGGCGTCCGGCAGGGCTCCCGGCGGTAACGCCTCGCAGCCTGCCGCGGCGTGCTGTCACGCGCCGGTCACGAAGCTTTGCTAGGTTCACGTCCTGTGGCAATCTGTGGAGTACTGAATCTGCGCGCTGCAAACCGGAGGAATCAGCCTGGTACAGGCCGCGTCACCGCCTCCTGCTGGCGGGTCGCCCCTGCCGCTCCACCACACCTGAACCGTAAATGAAGAAAATTACCGGAGTATTATCGACGCTGGCGCTGCTGGCCGGCGCCGGCCAGGCTGCCGCCGACATGGTCGGCGAGGCGCTGCTCGACTGGAGCGGGTTCACCTTCGCCACCACCCCGGGGCTGAGCCTGGGCTTTGCCGAGCCGTACAGCGCGGTGTTCGGCAGCGGTGTCGGAGATCACCTGGATCTCGAGGCCAACGGCCTCGCCGTGTTCGGCGGTGTGCCGTCGAGCATCGGCATGTCGTCGGCGATTACCGACGGCAGCGCGACGTCCTCGGTATCCGGCGACCCGACCGACCTGCCGGATTCCCTCGGCGGGCCGGCGGGTACGCTGAGCGCCACCGGTGCCGCGCTCTCGCCCACCATCGGCGCACGTGATTTCCTCAACGTCAGCGCGTTTCGTATCCTCGAGGTCACGGCGACCGGCGCCGGCACCGCGACCTTCACCGTGCCCTACACGCTCAGCGTCGAACTCGGCGCCGATGCCGATGGCCTCAGCCGGGCGCGCGTGTCGGCCGCCCTCGGACGGGTAAGCGATTTCGACCTGCTCTCGACGTTCATCACCGACGGACATACCGCGTCCCTGCTCGTCTATCCGTCCGGCGTCGCGAAGAGCGAATCGAGCAGCGGCGTCCTGACCTACGTCATCGACGTCTCGGACGAAGTCTTCCACGTTTTCGGCGAGGCCCGCGTCGACCTGCGCCACTTCGCCGCCGCCCCCGTGCCCCTGCCGCCGGCTTCGCTGCTGCTGCTGAGCGCCTGCGCCGCACTGCTCGGCCTGCGCCGCAGCGTCGCCTGAATCAGCCGCGGGCTCACTCCGCGCGCAGGGCTTCGATCGGGTCCAGCGACGCCGCACGCTGCGCCGGCATGATGCCCGACACCACGCCGATTACCAGCGACACCACCAGGGCCGCGGCGACGTAAGGCCAGACCAGCGCCAGCGGCAGGCCGGGCAACAGCGCGCCCGCACCTTCGATCAGGGCAATGGCCGCCGCCGCACCGGCGACGCCGCCGGCTCCCCCCAGCATCGCCGCCTCGGCGAGGAACAGGGCCATCACGCTCGCACGGCTGGCGCCGAGCGCGCGCAGCAGACCGATTTCCCCGGTACGCTCGCTGACCGCGATGGTCATGATGGTGGCGATCCCGAACGCACCGACCACCAGCGAGATGGCGCCGATCGCGCCCACACCGGCGGTCAGCAGGTCGAGGATGTCGCCCAGCACCTCGAGCATCTTGTCCTGGGTGATGGTCGTGAAATCGACCTGGCCGTGGCGCGCGAGCAGGCGTTTCTCCATGGCCCGCACCACGGCTTCGCCATCATGGTGCTCGGAGTAGGTGACGTCGATCTCCATCACGCCCTCGCGGTCGAACATCTCCATTGCCTTGCCGACCGGGATGAACACGGTATCGTCGAGATCGAAGCCGAGCATCTGCCCCTTGCGCGCCATCACGCCGACCACCCGAAAGCGATCCGAACCGATACGTACGCGCGCACCCAACGGGTTCGCGCCGCCGAACAACTCCTCGTGCATGCGCGCGCCGAGAACGACGAAAGCGCGCGCGTTGCTGTACGGGTCCGGCGGCAGGAAGCGTCCAATCGCGACCCCCATGCGCCAGGTTTCCGGCATGTCGGAACCAACGCCGATGACGGTCGTGCGCCGTTCGCGATCGGCGTACTCGACCCGCGCGTTGCCCTGCACCACCGGCACCACCGTATCGACCACGGGCAGCGCGGCGAGCGCCTCGGCATCCTCCACCGTCAGCGGTCGCACGCTCGAGATGGTCGCGCCGGAGACGCCGAGAGTGGTGGTGCGACCGGGTTGCACGGCGACGATGTTGGTCCCGAACTGGGTGAACTCGGAGAGCACGAAACGGCGCACGCCCTCGCCTACCGCGGTCAGCAGCACCACGGCGAGAATGCCGACCGCGATGCCGAGCACGGTCAGCGCCGAGCGCTGGCGCTGGCCGCTGACCGCCGACCACGAGAGAGCAAGCAGGTCCGTGCCGCGCATGCTCAGCGTCGCGCCAGGGCGTCGACGGGATCCAGGGCGGCGGCGCGCCGCGCCGGCATCACCCCGAACACCAGGCCACTGCCGGTGGCGACCAGCAGCGCCACCGCCACTGCCCACGCCGGCGTGGCAACCGGGAACTGCGGGTACAGCCGCGCAACCGCGGCGACCCCGGCCGCGCCCAGCGCCAGCCCGAGCAGGGCGCCGGCCGCCGCCAGCATGATGGCCTCGATCAGGAACAGTCGGCGCACGTCGCGGCTGCGCGCGCCGAGCGCTTTGAGCAGGCCGATCTCGCCCTGGCGCTGTGCGACCGATACCAGCATCACGTTCATGATCAGGATCCCGGCAACGCCGAGGCTGATCGCGGAGATCCCGGCCACGCCGTAGGTCAACGCGTCGAGGATGCGTCCGAGCGTGGCAACCACGCTGTCCTGGGTGATGACGGTGACATCATCCTCGCCCTCGTGCCGGGCCGCGATGATCTCGTGCACCGCGCGGCTGGCAGCGTCCAGGTCGGCGTCCAGGCGCGCCTCGGCGAGAATGCGGAACAGCGACTCCTGGTCGAACAGCGCCTGGGCAGCCGCTACCGGCACCACCACCAGGTCGTCGAAGTCGACGCCCACGGACACGCCCGAATCCGCGAGCACGCCGATCACGCGGAAACGCCGATCGCCGATCCGGATCCAGGCGCCGTAGGCGCTACGGTTGCCGAACAGCTCCTCGCGTACCGTGTGCCCGAGCACGCACACCGCGGCGCTGCGCTCGACGTCGCCCGGCGGCAGAAATCGGCCCTGGGCGACGTCGAGCCGGCGCACGCGCGCCATCGCCGCGGTCGAGCCCAGTACGGTGACCTCGCGCTCCAGGCCGGTCGCCGTCGACACCGGCGCATTGCCGACCATGACCGGCGCGACGTCGATGATGTCCGGCCACGCGGTCAGCGCCAGCGCGTCGTTGACGGTCAGGTCGCGCGGCGTCTCGCCGAGCAGCGGCGGCGGCCCGCCCACCGTTTCACTGCGCCCTGGCAGCACGATCAGCAGATTGGTGCCCAGCGCCTCGAACTGACCGGTAACAAAACGTCGCGCACCCTCCCCCAGTGCGGTCAGCATGACGACCGAAGCGACACCGATGGCGGTGGCCAGGGCGATCAGCACGGTGCGGCGCAGGTGCCCGCGCAGCGCACCGCTTGCCAGGGCGAGACTGTCGCGCCAGCGCAGGGTGGCGCGTGCATCCGCGCTGCTCACGTTCGATCGTCCTCGGCGATACGCCCGTCGACGATGCGGATGCGCCGCGCGGCGCGCCGCCCCAGCGCCGGATCGTGGGTCACCACGATGAGGGTGATACCGTGATCGCGCTGCAATGCCTCCAGCAATTCGACCACCTGTGCGCCGGAGTGACTGTCCAGGTTGCCGGTCGGCTCGTCGGCGAGCAGCAGGCGCGGACGGGTGACCATGGCGCGTGCGATCGCCACGCGCTGGCGCTGGCCACCGGAAAGCTCGGCCGGACGGTGCGCCGCGCGCGGACCCAGGTCGACCGCGGCCAGGACCTCGTCGACGCGCTGGCGACGTTCCGCCGGCGGCACCCCGGCCAGCGTCAGGGGCAGCTCGACGTTGTCCGCGGCACTCAGGCGCGGAACGAGATGAAAGAACTGGAACACGAACCCGATCGAACGCCGGCGAATCGCGGCCAGGGCGTCGTCGTCCAGATCCGTGACGTCCTCCCCGGCAAACCGGTAGCTGCCGCTGCTCGGACGGTCGAGCAGCGCGATCAGGTTGAGCAGGGTCGACTTGCCCGAGCCGGAAGGCCCCATGATCGAAATGTACTCGCCGCCGGCAATGTCCAGGTCGACGCCATCGACGGCATTGACGCGACTGTCGCCGACGACGAAGGTGCGGGTAATGCCGCGCAGTTCGATCACCGCGCGTTCGTGTCCTCGCGCACCGCGTCGGCGCCGTCCTCCACACCCGCCCGGCCGGTCGACACCACGACCAGCGCACCGGCCGCGATCCCGCCCCGCACCTCCGTGTAATCCCAGTTCGAGAGTCCCGGCTCGAACGTCGTTTCGCGCAGCCGCCCGCCGGCGGCATCGAACAGCAGCACGCGGTCGCCTTCGAGCACTGCCTCGGTCGGTAACCGCAGCACGTCTGCGCGCGTTTCGATCAGGACTTCGATGTCGGCGCTGTAGCCGGGCAGCAGGCGCGCGTCGGCGGATTCCAGTGCGACCTCGACCTCGACCGTACGCGCCTGCTTCTCGCGATCCAGCACGTACGGCGCGACGCGGCGCACGCGCGCCTCGCAGTAACGCTCGGGAAAGGCGTCCAGGCTGACGCACGCGGACATCCCCGCGCTGATGCGCGGCGCATCGACCTCGTCGATGGGGGCGGAGATATACAGGCAGTCCGGATCGATCAGATCGACCGCGGGCACGGTCGGGATCCCCGGCGGCGACGGCGTGAGGTACTCGCCGAGCTTGGCATTGACCTCGGCCACGACGCCGGCGAAGGGCGCGCGCAGGAGCGTGCGCTCGACCGCCTCGCGCGCGACGTTGATACGCGCTGCGGCGACCTGGGTCGAAGCCAGCGCGGCCTCGCAGGCGGCGCGCGCGGAGTCCGCGCGGGTCGCGGCGTTGTCGGCGAGTTCCTCGGAGACGAGCTGGTTGGCGCGCAGCTTGGCGAGGCGGTCGGCCTCGCGCCGCGCACCGGACGCGGTCGCGCAGGCTTCCTCCGCGCGCAGGCGCGCGGCACTGACCTCGACCTCGGACAAGCGCAGCTCGGCCTTGCGGTCGTCGTTCCAGATCTCGAGCAGCACCGCGTTGCGCTCGACCCGGTCGCCCTCGCTGACGTGCAGGGCGGCAACCTGCCCTGCGGCGGCCGGCGACATGCGCGCACGGCGACAGGCCTCGACCGTGCCGACCCGCGTGTTGGAGACGGTCTCCCGCACCTCGCCCCGTGTCAGTTCGACCACGCGTACGCTGACCGGGTGCGGTCGCGTGGCGTACCAGGCCGCCGCGCCCAGCGCCGCGGCCAGGATGACGAAGAGCAGCAGTTTTCGCATGGTCACCGGCCCGGCGGATCGTTTACCGCGTGCATTGTACGCGCCACCCGCATGCCTGCCGTTGCGCCGGGTCCGCGATGGCCGCAAAGCGCCGCTCGGCGACGTCGACAGCGCCCGGGGCGCCCGGTATCGTGCCGCCTGGAAACCGTCGGAATCCGGGTCATGTACGCTCTCGCCATCACCGTGCACCTGCTGTCGGCCATCGTCTGGGTCGGCGGCATGTTCTTCGCGTGGGTGTGCCTGCGCCCAAGTCTCGGCGAGACCCTGGAGCCGCCGCAGGCCGCGCGCCTGCTGGCCGCCAGCCTGGGACGCTTCTTCGGCTGGGTGTGGGGCGCCGTCGCCGCCCTGCTGGTGAGCGGCTTCGGCATGGCGCTGGCACGCTACGACCTGGGCGCGGCGCCATGGTGGCTGATCCTCATGATCGCGCTGGGCGTAACCATGATGGCGCTGTTCGCGCACGTCTTCTTCGCCCCGTACCGGCGGCTGCGGCGCGCCCTCGAAGCCGGTGACGGCGACCGGGTGCGTGGCGCGGTGGCCTCCATTCGCCGCATCGTCGGCATCAACCTCGGCCTCGGGCTGCTGCTCGTCGCCGTCGTCAGCCTGGGTCGTTACGCCTGAGGACACCTCCATGACATCGAACGAACGCACGGTCGTCAGAACCGTCGCCGGGCAGCCCACCAGCGACGGCGCCGGCGTACGCCTGTACCGCGTCATCGGCGCCCACGCGCTGCCCGAGCTGGATCCCTTCCTGCTGCTCGACGAATTCCTCTCCGACGACCCCGGCGACTACATCGCCGGCTTTCCGGAGCATCCCCATCGCGGCTTCGAGACCGTCACCTACATGCTCGCCGGGCGCATGCGCCACGGCGACAACCAGGGCAACAGCGGCCTGCTCGAAGCCGGCAGCGTGCAATGGATGACCGCCGGACGCGGCATCTTCCACTCGGAGATGCCGGAGCAGGAGGATGGCCTCATGTGGGGCTTCCAGCTGTGGGTCAACCTGCCGGCGCGCTCCAAGATGACCGCGCCGCGCTACCAGGACATCCCGCCGGACGAGGTGCCGCGGGTCGACCTCGGCGGCGGCTCGGAGCTGCGCGTGATCGCCGGCGCCTGGCAGGACACCCCGGGACCGGTCAGCGCCGTCGACGCCGAGCCCATCTACCTCGACCTGCGCCTCGCCGCCGGTGCCACGCTGAGCGTACCCCTGCCCACGACCCACCAGGCTTTCGTCTACTGCTACGGCGGCGCGGCGAACATCGGGCAGGCCGCACCGCATGCGCTGCCGCACCGCCACCTCGCGGTGCTGGGTGCCGGCGACCGGGTCGAGCTCAGCGCCGGTGCGGAAGGTGCACGGCTGCTGCTCGTCGCCGGCCGCCCGTTCGACGAGCCCATTGCGCGCTACGGTCCGTTCGTCATGAACACCGAGGCCGAGCTGCACCAGGCCATTGCCGACCTGCGCGCCGGCCGCTTCTGAACGCGCCGGCGGCGCTCAGCCCGCCAGCCGCACGACGGCCGGCAGCAGCAGCGCGGTCACCAGGCCATTGAGGCCCATGGCGAGACCGGCAAACGCGCCGGCCGTGGCCGAGACCTGGAACGCGCGCGCGGTACCGATGCCGTGTGCGGCAACGCCGACGGCGAGTCCGCGCACGGCCGGATCGCGGATCCGCAGGACATCGAGCACGCTGCGCGCTGCGATCGCGCCCACGATGCCGGTCGTAACGACCAGTACCGCGGTCAGCGAGGGCAGGCCGCCGATCTTCTCCGCGATACCCATCGCGATCGGCGTGGTGACGGATTTCGGTGCCAGCGAGAGCAGCGTGGCCTGACTGCCTCCGGCCAGCCAGCCGATGCCGATCGCCGATCCGACCGCCACCAGCGAGCCGGCGACCAGCGCACCCGCGATGGGCAAGAGGTCGCGGCGCAGGCGCCCGAGGTTGGCATACAGGGGTACGGCCAGGGCGACCGTCGCCGGGCCGAGCAGGAAATGCACGAACTGCGCACCGTCGAAATAGGTCGCGTACGGCGTATCGGTCAGCCACAGCACGCCCACCAGCAGGGCTACCGCGATCGCGACCGGGTTGGCCAGCGGGTTCATGTTGGCGCGCAGGTAGAGCCAGTGCGCCGCCTGGTAGGCGAGCAGGGTCACGGTCAGCCCGAGCAACGGCGAAGCCGCGAGGTAGACCCAGATCTCGGTGATGCGGTCACTCATTCCGGCGCGTCACGCCCCCCGACCATGCGCCGCAGCGCCTGCATCACCAGCGCCGTCGCCGCCAGGGTGAGGAGCGTGCTCGACACCAGTGCGACCGCGATCGGTAACCACTCGGCGCCCAGGCGCTGGCCGTGCAGCATGACGCCGACGCCGGCAGGCACGAACAGCAGCGAAAGGTGAGCGAGCAACTGCCCGGCACTGCGCTCCAGCCATTGCGGTGCAGCGCCGCGCGCGAGCAATGCGGCGAACAGCAGCATCATGCCGACCACCGGGCCCGGCACCGGCAGTCGCAACAACTGCACGACCACCTCGCCGATGGTCTGGAACACGAGCAGCACCGTGATCGCGCCGAGCATGGGCGCGCATGTTAGCACCGCCCGGCGGCGCGCCTCAGGACGGCGGCGGATGCGCCTCGCGCCAGGCGTCCAGCGCCACGGCCAGCGGTGCGTAGTCCTGGTAGCCGACCGTGATTGCCGTCAGCCCGCTGTCCGCGTCACCGACCAGCAGCGCCGGATAACCCAGGATGCCGAGCCGGCGGGTCAGCGCGAACTCGCCGGCCGTCGCCTCGCGCGTGGCCGGGTCTTCCAGCGTCGCGGCGAAAGCCGCCTGCTCGAAGCCCTGTTCGACGGCGACCGTGACGAGCACGGCAGGGTCGGTAACGTCACGACCGTCCGCGTAGAACGCCGCGTGCAGCGCTTCCAGCATGGCAAACTCGCTGCCCGGCCGCAGCGCCCGTGCGGCGACCAGTGCGCGACACGCGGGCTCGGTGTCGTAGACGAAGGACCCGCGTTCGAAGAAGCTGAAATCGAAGGGCTGCCCGCTGATCTCCTGCACGTGCCCCCAGTGCTCGCGGATCTGGGCGCGGGTCGCCGCATCGAGCGGCGTGCGCGTTCCCGGGCTGAGGCCGCCGGCCAGCAGCACCGGCTCGAAGCCGTCGGCATAGGCATCGCGCAGACGTGCGGCGACGGGCGCGAAGCCCCAGCACCACGAGCACATCGGGTCGACCACGTGGATCATCAGCGTGCGCCCCGCCGCGGGCGTCGCTTCAGGGTTCGACACGGTGCCGTCTCATGCCGGCGGTGCCTGCCCCAGCGCGATGGCCCGCCCGACCCACGGCGGGCGGGGCTGCGCGGCGCGCGCGTCGCGCAATGCCACCAGCCGCTCGAACACGGCCGCCTCGAACGGCGTCGCGCGCCGCGCCACGGTATCGAAATGCAGACCGAGCTGCTCGTGCGTCGCGAGCAGGGTGTCGCCACGGAACATGGCCTGGCAGACGTGGATCTTCTTGCGTTCGACATCGAGCACGCACGATTCCACGCGCAGGCGATCGCCTTCCATGGCCTCGGCGCGGAAGGTGATGTGAGACTCCAGCGCGACCCAGGAATTGTGCGTGCGCCGGGTGTAGGCGGCACCCATGCCGGCCAGCGCGGTCAGTCGATCGCCGGCGTCGTCGAAGACCCTGAGGTAGAAGGCCACGTTCATGTGCCCGTTGTAGTCCAGCCAGGCCGCTTCGACGTCGACCTCCTCGCGCAGCACGCCATCGGCGGGCAGCGTGCTCACGGTCGCATACCCCGCGCCGGGTTGTCCGTCATTGCCACTGGAACCAGTACTCCTTGTGCTCACTGCGGCTGCGCTCGCGCCCGCCGCGCTCGCGCACCATTACCGTGGTGCTGGCACGCACGTGCCGGGGCCGCAGATCTGCGCCGTCGGTCACGATATCGATCACGCTGCTCGAGCGCGCGGATTCGAACGCATCCATCGCTAACGCATCCTTCTCGCCGGCGAGCTCACGCACCATGCCCGCGACCAGGGCAACCACCTCCGGCCCTTCCAGCAGCGTCGTCAGGCGCAGCCGCACGCACGCCGCGCAGCTGCCCCCGGCCGCGCCCAGGTGTTCGAACAGCATGGCCTGCTCGAGCTCACGCGCCATCACGGTGACCGGCACGCTGCGCTGGAGTGACTCGCCCGCGGCGAGCTCGAGACCGTTCCAGGCGCCGACCCAGGTGTTCCACACCTCACCGGATTTCTGCTGCATCATCTGGCGAACCTGCGGCGAGGCGAAGTAGGCATCCATGCGCTCGCGCAATTGCGGATCGTCAGCGTCCGGCAGCAGCGCGAACATGCGCTCGGCCATGCGTTCCAGCCCGACGGTGCCGAGATAATCGCCGCGTTGCGACACGCGCATGGCTGGCAGGGTCGCGGTCAGCGCGGCCAGTGGTCCGAGCTTCGCCTGGACCTCGGGGGTACGCGCGTCGACGCCGTTCAGCGTCAGGAACTCGAAGTCGCGGAACGACAGGGTCAGGTGGCCGTCCTCGCCGGGCGCGAGCTCCGCGAGGTAGCGGGCGGTGCTGGTATTGCCGCGCTTGTCCATCTTGGCCTTGACCGCGACGGTGACCGGCACCGGCCAGCCGAAGGTGAACGATGCGGCCACCGCGGGGTGCGCCGCGAGCATGAGCACGATGCCGGAAACGGCGCTGCGAAAGCGGTTCATGGGCGCAGTATAAGCCGGGCGCGCTCGCCAGCGGGGCAGGCGTTCTCAGCCCGCGACGTCGGGATACTCGATGGCCGTGACCACGTAACGCGCCTCGCCCTGTACGCCGGACAGGTGCACCGTCTCGTCCAGCGCGCGTCCCAGCAGTCCGCGCGCGAGCGGCGAGTCGACGCTGATGGCGCCCTGCCCGGGTTCCGCCTCGTCGACGCCGACGATGCGATAGCGGCGCAGCTCGCCCTGCTCGTCCTCGAGCTCGACCGTGGCCCCGAAATAGATGCGGCCGCGATCGGCGGGCGCGGCGCGCACGATCTCCAG
The DNA here is from genome assembly GCA_041984235.1 of Gammaproteobacteria bacterium. Classification (GTDB taxonomy): domain Bacteria; phylum Pseudomonadota; class Gammaproteobacteria; genus JBHIYN01. The sequence goes on along the minus strand of JBHIYN010000009.1, from coordinate 56,452 downwards.
CCGCGGCATGCGCCGTTGCAAATAGCCGATACGGCGATCGATCCCGCGCAGCTCCTTCTTGCGGTACTGGTACTCGGCGTTCTCGGAACGATCCCCCTCGGCAGCCGCCGCGGCGAGATGGCGCACGACCTCGCGGCGGCGCGCCCACAGCAGGCGGGACTCGTCCTCCAGCGCACGGAAGCCCGCAGCGGTGATATAGGGCGCGCCGTAGCCCACCGGCGTCCGCCAGCGGCTCATCGACGTCCTCCTCGCTGCGTGGGCACGCTCATGCGCGCAAGAATACCCGGCCCCGCACCGGGTGTGGCTGGCCTGACGCGCCGGGCACGGTTATCTTGCCCGTGCCGGCAACGCCGCACGCGGCGTCACGCAACACCGGCGAAGCTATCGAGGGGAGCACGACATGCGACGTAACATCGAATTCAAGTCTGAAGGCGTCACCCTGCGCGGGTGGCTGTACAAGCCCGATACCGGCAAGGGACCCTTCCCTGCCGTGGTCATGGCGCACGGCTTCTCCGGGGTCAAGGAGATGACGCTCGACGAGTACGCGGAGGTCTTCTGCGCCGCCGGCCTTGCCGTGCTGGTCTACGACAACCGCTGCCTGGGCGCGAGCGGCGGACGGCCGCGCCAGGACATCGACCCGACCCTGCAGATGCGTGACTACCGCAGCGCGATCACGTTCGTCCAGTCGCGCCGCGACGTCGATGCCGAGCGTATCGGGGTGTGGGGCACCAGCTACACCGGAGGCACCGTGTGCGCGGTGGCGGCGCTGGACCGGCGGGTCAGGGCCGTGGTCAGCCAGGTGCCGTTCATGAACGGCCACCGCAACCTGCAGCAGTTCCTGCCGGTCACGCAGATGGCCGATTTTCACAGGATGCTCGACGACGACCGCAAGCGGCGCGTCGCCGGCAAGCAGTCGCAATACATGAAGATGTGCTCACTGGACCCAGACGAGCCGCACCTGTTCCCGGGCGAGGAGACCTACAACTACATCCACCGCTTCGTCGACAACGATCCGAAGTGCACCTGGCAGAACAAGGTCACGCTGCGTTCGATCGAGTACATGCTGGAATACGACGTCAGCGGCTACATGCCGCTGATCGGCCCGACGCCGCTGCTCATGATCATCTCGGAGCAGGACACCACCACGCCGATCGACATCGCGCTGGATCACTTTCACCAGGTCACCGGCCCCAAGAAGCTGGTCGTGGTGAAGACCAATCACTACGGCGCCTACGTCGAGAAGTTCGACGAGACCAGCGCTGCCGCGCGCGACTGGTTCGTCGAGCATCTCTTGGCCTGAAGCGGCACGCGGCGGCACCGTCGCGGCCGCCGCCGCGCTCATTCCGCGCGGGCCACGGCGTGCGGGCCGAGCCGGCCCTGGAACCACAGGCCGAGCGCGATGACGCCGCCGGCGGCGCTGGCAAGGGCACTGGCGTAGCCGAAACGGTCGATGACGGCACCGAACAGCACCACGCCCACGCCCTGCCCGAGGAACAGCATGAAGACCCATAGCGAAACCGCGGTCCCGCGCGCCTCCGAAGACAGCTCGGTGGCGCGGGTCTGCATGGTGTTGTGGAACAGGTAGAAGCCGAATCCCGCCACCAGCAGGGCTGGTGCACTCAGCCACCACACCGGCGCCATCAGCAGCGCGATCTGGCTGGCGCCGAGCAGCGCCGCACCGCCGGCGATCATGCGTCGTTCGCCGAGCAGCGGCACCAGGCGGTGCACCAGCCGGGTGTAGATGACGCCGCCGACGCCGTAGGCCGCCAGCACCAGCCCGATGACGCCGTAGTCGAGAGCGTGCCGGTGGCGCAGGAAGGCGCCGTAGTAGGCCAGCACACCGAAGATCAACAGTCCCTCCAGCGTGCCGGTGATGATGACGGCGCGCGACTCGGGATCACGAAAGAGCCCGACATACAGGCTCAGGATCTCACGCGGACCATGATGCGCTGCCGGTGCAGCCGGGGCCAGGCCACTGGTACGCGCCCACAGCAGGACCGAGAACAGCGCACAGCACGCGGCGAACACGTAGAAGATGTGGCGCCAGTCGAAATACTGTGCCGCGATGCCGCCGAGCACGCCGCCGGCAATCTGGCCCAGCACCAGCCCGCTGATGAAGCGCCCGATGACCGGCTGGCGTCCGGCATAGGGCACCTCGTCCGCGATCCAGGCCATGGCGAGAGGGATCGTCGCCGCCATCGCCAGGCCGCAGCCGAAACGCATCAGGGCCAGCGCATCCAGCGACGGCGCGAGGCCGGACCCGAGCACGAACACCGTCGACAGGCCCAGCGCCGCGGCCACCACGCGCAACTTGCCGAGGCGGTCGCCGAGCGGTCCGAACAGGATCTGACAGGCGCCGTAGGGCACGGCGAAGGCGGACACGATGATGCCGGCGTCACCCACGCTGACGTGGAACTCGTCCGCCACCACCGGCAGCAGCGGCCCGGTCACCGTCATCACGGCGACGACGATGAAGCTCACGCTGCTGAGCAGGATGATGGTGGCGTTCAAGTAACCTCGACCGAAACGAGCGCTTCAGGAGGGCGCGACGTTAGCCGCTATCGGCTCAGGAGTCCATGGCAGCGGACCGCGCAATCGCGCAGCCGGTGCGATGATCATCTAAACTGCGCACTGGGACAGAGGATGGCACGGACGTATTCAGCATGCGAAGTCCGGCGGCAATGAACAAGACCCCGCTCGAACGCCTGCTAGAGATCGGCTTCGAGATTGCCGGCGAGTGGGTGCTCGACAGCGATGCGCCGCACATCGAGCTCGATCGCTACGGCAGCGCGGCCAATGTCCTCTATGCCTTCGCCTCCGGCGACGAGTTGCTCTACGTCGGCCGCTCCGGACGCTCTCTCCGGCTGCGCATGGACGGCTACGAGCAGGGCGGACCGCCGCGCTCCATGCGCGAGAAGAACCGGGAGCGCATCCTGGCCATGCTCATGGTCGACCAGCCGGTCGAGGTCTACGCGATGCCCGACCCCGGCAACCTGCATTACGGCTCGTTCCGGGTCAACCTCGCGGCCGGTCTGCAGCACAGCCTGATCGAGGCGCTCAAGCCGCCCTGGAACCAGAACGTCTCGCCGCTGCCGAGCGCGGCGCGCAAACCGCGCGCGCAGAGCGTGCGCAAGCAGCGCCGGCACCTCATCGAGAACGACAGCAACACCTATACCGATCTCACCACCGACCGGCCCAGCTACCGCTTCCTGGTTGGCTACCACTACATGGACAAGGGCTTTTTCAACGTGCCGCAACGCTACTCCCAGTTGTTCGGTAACGACCAGGAGAAGATCCGCATCCTGTGCGGGCGCGACCGCGAGACCATTCACGGCCACATCGACCGATCGACCAACACCAACGCCGCACCGCGTATCGTCGGCGGGCGCAAGCTCAGGCGCTGGTTCGAGGAGAACGCCGGCATCAATAACCCGGTCGACATCGACATCCTGGCACCCAACGCGGTCTGGATCCGTAACCCCGGCACCCGGTTCTGAGCGCGGCAGAGGCCGCCCACGCGGTATTCAAGGCGGCCGGTGCGCGCGCCGATAAGCTGAGCGCGGATGCGATGTACGTCACGCCGCCGGACTGCCCCTGGGCCGCCCTATGCTTTACACTTGGGCGCGAGTTGCGATGGATAAATCACTGGAAAAGCTCGCTGTCCTGTACGCGGACGTGTCAGGCAGCACACGCCTGTACGAGCAGTACGGCGACGCCATCGCGCGTGCCGACATGGCCGCCTGCATCGCGCTGCTGGACACCGCCGCAGGAGGACTCTCCGGCGAGACCCTGAAAACCATCGGCGACGAGATCATGGTCGCCTTTGCCGAGCCGGTGAAGGCCGCGCTCGCCGCAACCGAAATGCAGGCCGCGCTGCGCCGCGCGGGCGAAGACCAGAAGTTCAAGATGGGCGTGCTGCACATCAAGATTGGCTGGCACTTCGGTAACGTCGCCTGGCGCGGCGAGGAGCTCGTCGGCGAGGCCCCGGTCACCGCGCAGCAGATCATCAACCTGGCCAAGGCGGACGAGATCCTGACCTCCAGGCAGGCGATCGATACCCTGCCCGGCGCGCTGTTCCCGGACGTGCATCCGATCGACCGGGTGCAGGCCGAGGCCTACGACGGCGAGCTCGAAATCTACAAGATGCCGTGGGAGCAGACCGGCGAGGAAACCCAGATCAGCTCACGCCCGCACCTGCAGGCGGTCGATGCCGAAGTTGCGCTCGACCTGGTCTATGCCGGCGAGAAGATTCGCATCGACCCCAGCAACACCAACTGCACCATCGGCCGCGGCAAGCAGGTCGGCCTGCAGGTGATGGGCAAGCTGACCTCGCGCCAGCATGCCGAGATCAATTACCGCCACGGTCGTTTCAGCATCCGCGACGTCAGCACCAACGGCACCTTCATCGTCCAGAGCGACGGCTCGCGTAAGCACCTGCGGCGCGACGAGGATGTACTCACCGGCGACGGCGTGCTGGGCTTCGGCTCGTGGCCGGACGACGATCCCGGCGGCGCGGTCAACTTCCGCTGCTCGGGCTGAGCCGCGCGCTCAGCGTCGCGATGTGCGGCGGGCGGCGAGCAGGCTGGCGATAGCGAAGCCGTCCATCACCACGCCGGATCCGACCAGCGACCACGCCACCTCCGGGCGCGCCAGCAGCGGCGCGGTCTGCGGCGCCAGCAGGCCGACCGCACCGGCGGCCATGAACAGCGCCGCCAGCGCGCTGAGGACCACGAAGCCGAGGGGCACACGCTGGCGCTGGCCGTTCACCCTGCGATCGCCGCGCTCACTCGTGGTCGACCGACAGCACCGGCTGGGTCTCGCTGTCGCCGACCAGCACCGTCATCAGGTTGGTCACCAGCCGCGCGCGGCCCGCGGCGTCGAGACTGACCACGCCCTCCGCCTCCAGGCGCTCGATGCCCAGGCGCACCATGCTCACCGCGCCTTCCACGATCTGGGTGCGCGCAGCGACCACCGCGACCGCCTGCTGACGGCGCAGCATGGCGCCCGCGATCTCCGGCGCGTAGGCGAGGTGCGAGATGCGCGCCTCCAGGATCTCCAGGCCGGCCAGTGCGCAGTGGTGCTGGATACTCTCGACCAGCAGGCGCGCGACCGCATCGAGATCGCTGCGCAGGGACTGCTCACCGGCCTCGTCGCCGTCGTACCAGCGTTCGCTGACCACCTGGCGCACCGCCGACTCGCTCTGCATGGTGACGTAAGCGTGGTAGTCCTCGACGTCGAAGGTGGCGCGCGCGGTGTCGTAGACGCGCCAGACGATCACTGCGGCAACCTCGACCGGATTGCCGGCGCGGTCGTTGACCTTGAGCGTCGGCGTGGTGAGATTGTGCGCTCGCAGCGAAATCTTATGCTTGCTGTACAACGGGTTGACCCAGAAGTAGCCGTCGGCGCGCAGCGAGCCGGCGTACTTGCCGAAGAACACCATCACCGCGGCCTGGTTCGGCTCGAGGATGACAAAGCCCTTGAACAGGAACGCCGCGACCGGCGCCAGCAGGATGGCCGCGACCGGCGGCTCGCCATGGGCGGCGACCGCGCCGACGATCGCCCACGCGATGCCCGCCGCCAGCGCCAGCCACACGGCGAGCGCCAGCCAGCCGTTGACCGCGGCAGCGGCGCGTTCGCTGACTTCGTGATTCATGACGCCTCCTCGCGGGATTCCGTTGTCTGTGTAGCGTCCGCCGCGGCACCGGCCTGAAGCGGCGCCGCGGCGCCGGCGACGCGCCGCGCCAGCAGCACACCGCCGCCGAAGCAGCCGGCGATGGCGAAGAACACCGCGCCGCGGGCGCCACCGTCGAGCATGTGTCCGAACAGAACCGGCCCGATCGCGAGGCCGAGGTCGAGTCCCGAATAGACCACGCCGTAGACCCGCCCGGTGGCGCCCGGCGGGGTCGCGCGCCGGATCAGCAGATCGCGCGATGGTCCCGACAGTCCCGAGCCGAAGCCCATCACCACCATCAGCGCGAGCGCCATGGCCGCCGGCACGCGCAGGCTGCCGACCAGCAACGCGGCAGCCGCGGCCAGGGCCAGTGCGAGCGTGATGTTGTGTTCCAGCGCCGGGCTGCGCGCGGCCAGCACGCCGCCACCGAGCATGCCGGCTGCGCTGCCCAGCATGTACAGGGTGACGCCGAAAGCGGCCGTCTCCAGGGCCATGCCGTAGCCCTCGCCGAACACCGTCGGTGCGAAGGCCTGCACGCCGCCCAGTGCGGCCGCGACGCAGGCGAAGAACGCCAGGCACAGCCAGATGGCCGGCAGCCGCAGAAAGGCGAACGGCGGTGCCGCCGTGCCGGGCGCGGCCGCGGCGTCCGCGCCCGGCCGCGCGCCGCGCAGCAGCCCGTCTCGGCTCGCATACAGCGCGGCAATGGCGGCCAGCGGCAGCAGCGCCGCCAGCGCAGCCGCCGTGCGCCAGTCGGCGGCGAGCGCGATGCCGACCAGGAACACCGGGGCCAGGGCCCAGCCCAGGCTGCCGGTCACGCCGTGCACCGCGTAGGCTGGTCCCAGGCGCGGCTCGCTGATGCGGTGATTGATGAGCCAGTAATCGACCGGGTGAAAGACGGCATTGCCCAGCCCGACCAGCACGGCGCTCACCAGCAGGGTGCCATAGCCCCCGCTGAGCGCGAGCACCAGTGCCCCCGCTACCAGGCACGCCAGGCCGCCGACCAGGGTCACGATGGCGCCCCACCGATCGACCACGAAGCCCGCCGCGGCCTGGCCCAGCGCCGACACCGTGAACAGCACCGACATCACGAAGCCGAGCTCGGCGAAGCTCAGCGCGAACGCCTCGCGCAGCCACGGGAACAGTGGCGCGAGCAGGAGCTGGAAGAAATGGCTGACCAGGTGGGCGAAGCCGACCACCGCCATCACCAGCGCGTCGCGCCGCAGCGGCACCGGCGCGAGGCCGCCGGCGATCTCGCTCATGCGGCCGCCCCCGGCGCGCGCCGCATCAGCCGGCGACGAGACGTTTACCGTAGGCCGCGGTCTCGACCAGCGCGGTGTCGAGGAACTCCACCACCTCGTGGATGCGGCCGTTGCGCACGGTAAACACGAAGGCGTAGTCGTTGTCGTAGCGCAGGCCGTGCACCGTCTTCGCTTCACCATGGCCGAGCGCGACGACGCGTTCACCCTCGCCGATCAGCTCGTCGACGTGGACCACCAGGTCGCCGTCGATCTGCTTGCGCCAAGGCGTGAAGAAGTCGTTTACGATTTGATCAAGACCGCGGTAGGTGCCGGACACCGGCGTCGTGCCCTTGAGCTCGTAGACGATGTCGTCGGCGAACAGGGCGAACGCCTGTGCGGCGTCGCCGGCTGCGATGTGGTCGAACCACTGTTGCACAATTTTCTGTGTTTCGGACATGATGACTCCCCTGCAAGCGGCGCCGGCGGCGCCCGCCGCACGATAACCCGGCGGCCGGGCCGACGCCACGACCGCCTCGCCATTCTGCTTAGCCCGACCGGAGATCCCGCATGAAAGCACTGCTCAGCGTCGCCCCAGGCGGCCCGGATACGCTCGAACTCAAAGACGTCGACCTGCCCGTGCCGGGTCCGGGCGAGGTGCGCATCCGGGTCCGCGCCTGCGGGGTCAACTTCCCCGACGCGCTCATGATCGAGGACAAGTACCAGTTCCGCCCGGAGCGCCCGTTCGCTCCCGGCGGCGAAGTGGCGGGCGAGATCGACGCGGTCGGCGACGGGGTGAGTGACCTCAAAACCGGCGACCGCGTCATCGGCATGGTCGGCTGGGGCGGCATGGCCGAGCAGGTGGTGACGCGCGCGGTCAAGTGCGCGCCGATCCCGGACGGCATGCCCGACGACGAGGCCGCCGCGTTCATCTTCACCTACGGCACCTCGCACCATGCCCTCAGGCAGCGCGCCGCCCTCGGCGCGGGTGACACCCTGCTCGTACTCGGCGCGGCCGGCGGCGTCGGCCTGGCCGCGGTCGAGCTCGGCAAGGCCATGGGCGCGCGCGTGGTCGCCGCGGCCTCCAGCGAGGAGAAGGTCGCGCTGGCCAAGGCGCGCGGCGCCGAGGTCGGCGTGGTCTACCCGCGCGGTCCGTTCGACAAGGACGGCGCTAAAGCGCTCGCGCAGCAGTTCAAGGACGCCTGCGGCGAGCACGGCGCGGACGTCGTCTACGACGCGGTCGGCGGCGACTACGCCGAGGCCGCGCTGCGCGCCATCGCGTGGGAAGGCCGATTCCTGGTGGTCGGCTTCCCGGCCGGGATCCCGCGCATCCCGCTCAACCTGGCGCTGCTCAAGGGCTGCCAGATCGTGGGCGTTTTCTGGGGCTCGTTCACCGAGCGCGAGCCGCAGGCGAACGCGGCCAACATCCGCGAGCTGTGCGAGTTCTACGCCGCCGGCAAGATTCGCCCGCACGTCTCGGCACGCTACCCGCTGGCCGAGGGCGGCCGCGGCATCCGCGATCTCGCCGAGCGCCGCGCCCTCGGCAAGATCGTGATCACCATCGACTGATCAAAGGGGACATGCCACATTTCTAAGTTGTTGAAAACGCCGTAAAGGCGTTTTCAACAACTTAGAAATGTGGCATGTCCCCTTAAACCCATAAGCGGTAGACGCGGGCCAGCACCGACAGCGCGAGTGCGTGCCTGAGCTCGCCGCTGGCTACCGCGGCACGCACCGCGTCCTCGCCCATCAGTTCCACGGCGATTGCCTCGCCGTCGTCCGGACGCGGGTCGCCGACGCGGCGCGCGTCCTCGGCCAGCCAGTGGTGACACAGGTGGTTGTGCACCGCCGGGTTGGGCTCGACCGCGCCGAGGTAGGTCCAGCGCTCGGACGCGTAGCCGGTTTCCTCGCGCAGCTCGCGCGCCGCCGCCTGACCCGAGTCTTCGCCCGGGTCGACCATGCCGCCGGGCGTCTCCAGCGTGGTGTAGCCGACGCCAAAGCGATACTGCCGGATCATCACGCAGCGGCGCTCGCTGTCCAGCGCCACCATGTTGACCCAGTCCGCGGATTCCAGCACCAGGCGCTCGAAGACCCGCGCGTTGCGCGGATTGCGCAGGCGATCGATGCGCTTGCGGAACAGCGGCAGGCCGGCGTCGGCGTCATACCGCGAGTCGAGGCGTTCCCAGTCGAGCCCGGCGGAGCGGGATCTGCGCTGCCCGGCCACCGGCCGCCCTCAGCCTTCCATGCCCTCCGGCAAATCGTCCATGCGCAGCGCGACGAATCGTCGTGAGTGAAAGCGCCAGCCCGCCGGGGTCGCCATGTACTCGTCGTCGTAGTAGCCGGCGCCGAGAAAGGCCATGTCCTTGCGCGCCGAGCGCAGGTCGAGATAACAGCGGCCGGTGGCGAAGCCCTCGCCGGCGAGCTCCACCACGTGGTTGTGGATGTACGGTCGCGGCCTGATCTTGAGGCCGCCGGTGAACATCGCATGCAGCGCGTCCCGTCCGCTGAAGGTGGCTTCCCGCCCGCCGATGATGGCGGTGAACGATGCCTCCGGCGTGAACAGGGCGACCAGCCCGTCGACGTCGTCGCGCCACACGCAATCGCAATAGCGTATCGGCAGATCGCGGATGGCCTCGCGCGCCAGCAGCCCCGCGAGCCCCTGCTCGAGTTCCGTCATCGTGTCGCCCTCCCCGGCTCGTTTGTCGCTCGTCGGCGTCCGGCATCGTCTGCGCCGGACCGCTCTGCTATCTTCGCCCAGCGCCCCCGCGCATGGAATAGCAATGCCGTTTCACGATATCACGGTCCTGCTCGCCGACCCCAGGCTGCCCGACGCCTCGAAGCCGGGCGGGCGCTTCACGGCAGACGATTTCGATCAGGTCGTACGGCTGCGCGCGGCGCTCGGCACGCTGACCCACCGCCGCTTCAGCTACCTCGACGATCACCGCGAGCTGACCGAACGCCTGCGCGCGGAGCGGCCAGCGTTCGTGCTCAACTTCTGCGACACCGGCTACGGCAACGACGCGCGTCGCGAGCTGCACGTTCCGGCTCTGCTCGAGCTGCTCGACATCCCCTTCAGCGGCTCCGGTCCGGTTGCGCTGGGGCTGTGCTACGACAAGGCGCTGGTGCGCGCGCTGGCGGCGGCTACTGGCGTGCCGGTGCCGAAAGAGACGCTGCTGCGCAGCGGCGACCCGCCCCCGCACACCGCCGGTCCCGCGTTCGTCAAGCCGAACCGGGGCGACGGCAGCTTCGGCATCACGGAAGCGGCGCTCGTCAACGACAGCGCGGCGCTCGCCGAGCGCGTCGCCGCGCTGCGCAGCGAGCTGCCCGGTTGCGAGGTGCTGGTACAGGAGTTCCTGAGCGGTGCCGAGTACGGCCTCGGCCTGGTCGGCAACCCGGCCCACGGCCTGACCGCCCTGCCGATGCTGGAGGTCGACTACAGCGGCCTCGACCCGTCGCTGCCACGCCTGCTGAGCTACGCGTCCAAGGTCGACCCGGCGTCGCCCTACTGGACCGACATCCGCTTCCGCCGCGCGGCGCTCGATGCCGATACCCAGCGCAGCCTGCGCAATCGCTGCACCGCGCTGTGGGATCGCCTGCAGCTGCGCGATTACGCGCGCTTCGACTTTCGTGCCGACGCCGGCGGCGTGCTCAAGCTGATGGAGGTCAATCCCAACCCGGCCTGGTGCTGGGACGGCAAGCTCGCGCACATGGCGGCCCAGGACGGCCTCTCGCACGCCGACCTGCTCGAACGCATCATCGTTGCCGCAGAACGCCGCTACGGCGTGGCGGCACCCTGAGGACAGCCTTACAGGCCGTCGCGCGGGATCCGTTCGTCCCAGTCGCGGGCGAAGATCTCCGTCTCCCCTTCGTGCGCGCGCAGCTCGGCGCGCAGCGTGAAGGCCTCGGCGTCCGCGCTGAGCTCGGTCCTGACCGCGATGCGCACCTGCCACTCGCCGCGGCGCAGGCTCATGCGCTGCCGCACCTCGGCGCGCGCACTCAGCGGATCGCTCTCGCCGATCGAGAAGCGCCGCTCCATGGTGTCGCCGAGCTCCATGTCGATGGCGTCGATGTGCATGATGGCGCCGACCTCGAGATCGCCGCCCGCACTGTAGAGCCGGTACACGGTGTCGTGCGTGGTCAGGTCGCGTTCGTAGCTGCGCGTGAAATGGTGCGGCTTCAGCGCGGTCTGGTTGCTCGCCGTCGGCGCCGCTTCCGGGGCCGCGAACGGGACCAGGCTGTCGTCCAGGGCGTGCGGTGGGCGTACCGGCAACTCCAGCCGGCTCTGGCCACAGGCGAGCGACAGCGTCACCACCTGCGGCGCCGGCCACACGGTCGGCCAGTAGCTGGTCGAGATCGCGACCCGGATTACGTGGCCGGCGGGAAAGCGGTGAGCAATGTCGTTGAGCGCGACCGGCACGGTCATGCGTTCTCCGGGTACGGTGGCGACCGGTGCGCCGTGATCGTGGCGATGGCTGAGGTTGAGCACGCCGTAGGTCACCAGCGACGAGGTGCCGTCAGGCGCGACGTCGTTCAGACGCACCGCGACCAGCGCCTGTGACGCGTTCACCGCGAGGTCAGCGACCAGCACCGGCGCGCCCAGGATCTCCAGTGCCTCGGCCAGCGGTGCGCTGTCGAAGCTCAGCGAGCGGCCGTCGTCGGCGCGCTGGTCCATCGGCGCCTCGCCCTCGGCACCGAAGCCACACCAGTCACCCGCGGTGCTGCCGGTGGTCTGCGGTGACTGGATATCGAGCAGCGCGGCGGGCGGCGGCGCGTCGCGGAGCGCTGCCGGCGCGGCCAGGTAGCAGCGCCGCGTGAGGATGCGCGGCGAAGGCCAGGTGTGCTCCGCCACCCAGCGCCCGTGGCGATGCTCGTGCAGCGGTTTCGGCACCGCACTGTCCTGCATCCAGGCGCGCAGCATGGGCTCGTCCATGATCCCGGTGTCGATACCCTTGAGCCAGTAATCCCACCAGCGCAGGGCCTCCTGCAGGTAACCGATGGCCGGGCCCGGCACCCCGCCGTGCGGAAAATTGTGCGCCCACGGTCCGAGCAGGCCCTTGCGCGGCCCGGGCAGGCCGGCGAGCAGCCGCCCGACGGCGTTGGAGTAACCATCGGCCCAGCCGCCGATGGCGTACACCGCGCACCGGATCCGCGCGTAGTCTTCGCACACCGAGCCCTGGCGCCAGTACGCGTCGCGTCGCTGGTGCGCCAGCCACAGCGCCGGAAAGGGACGGTCGGCGGCCAGCCGTTGCAGCCACATGTCGCGCCAGCGCTCACCGACGATCGCCGGGTCCGGCGGCAGCGCGTTCAGGGCGAACAGCACCGTGCCCCAGATCTGGTTCTCGTTCAGCAGGCAGCCGCCCATGTAATGGGCGTCGTCGGCATAGCGGTCGTCACTCGCACACAGCGTGATGATCGCCTTCAGTGCCGGCGGCGCCAGCGCCGCCACCTGCAGGCTGTTGAAGCCGCCCCAGGAGATCCCGGTCATGCCGACCGCGCCGTCGCACCAGGGCTGCGCGGCAAGCCAGGCGATGACCTCGGCCGCGTCGTGCTGCTCCTGCGGCAGGTACTCGTCGGCCAGCACGCCGTCCGAATCGCCGGAGCCGCGCAGGTCGACACGCACCGCGGCATAGCCGTGACCGGCCAGGTAATGGTGCATGGGCTCGTCGCGCGCGCGCATGAAGTCGCGCTTGCGATACGGGATGTACTCGAGGATCGCGGGCACCGGCCGTGCCTCGGCGTCCTCGGGCAGCCACATCCGCGCCGCCAGGCGCGTGCCGTCGGCGAGCGGAATGAAGACGTTCTCGATCTCGCGTACGCGGTGCGGGAAATCGGTGCGTACGCGCGCGCTCATGCCGGCGATCCGGCCCCGGTACGCCAGGGCCCCAGGTTCTGCGCCGACCAGAACGACAGCGCCAGATCCTCGCGCGCCCTGAGCCCGGCCTCGAGATCGTCGCAGTTGATGACCGCGAGCCGGAAGCCGCCCGGCGGCATGGCGTGCAGCTCGGGCGCCAGTGCTTCGTGGAAGGTGATCTGTACGCTGCGGATGCCGTCACGGGCGCGCAGCGCGTCGACGAAGTCCGCCGGCGGCGCGGCGTAGTGAATCCCGTGCCCGCCGAACAGCACCACGCTGTAACCGGTGCGGCGATCGTCATCGGCGTAGCGCCAGCGGCGGCGCGCGTAGAGCTCGACCACCGCCTCCAGCCAGCCGCGCCCGTAGAGATCCGGCCACTGGTCGGCGAAACGCAGGTGGACCTCGATGATGCGTCCGCCGATGGTCTCGAGATTGGCACAGCCGCTGTAGCCACGCAGGTTGCGCCGCAGCCAGTCCCCGCAATAGGTCTCGAGCTCGGGCTTCTCCGCGGCATCGACGGTCCAGTAGTCGAATACCCCGTCGCCCAGCGGCACGCCCGTGGTGTGTCGCCACCATTGCGCCTCGCCGCCGAGCAGGACGACGTCGGTACTGACGTGCTCGCCGTGCATCATCTCCATCCACATGTGGCCGGCGGCGATGTTGTGCTCTAGCTCGTCGGCATCGCCGATCACGCGCCCGCCCACGCCCATGCCGTGCATGTTGTAGATCGGTTTGCTGAACACCGGGAAGCGCGTCGGCGGCACCCCGTGCGGCGCACCCTCGATGCCCTGGGAGTCGCACACCAGGAGCTTGTTGTAGATCCAGCGCTGCTCCGGGTAGAGCACGTAGGCATGTTCGTCGTCAGTCGGAATCACGACGTCGTCGGGGCAGGCGATGCCTTCGAAATACTGCATGCGCCAGGGGTCACGTTCGATAATCGGCATGGCGGGGTTCTCCTGCGGCGCCGTGCGGTGGCTGCGGGCGGAGTGTAGCGCACCGGTGGCGGTCCGCCGCCGCGCTAACCGGTGCCACGGCGATTCTGCAATAATCCGCTACTCGATCGACCAGAGGGGAGCTGGATTCGTGCGATACCTAGTTACTCGCGTTGCCGCCGTGGCACTGCTGGCGGCCGGTGGCTTTGCCACCGCCGACGATACCGACGACAGTGGCGGGGACGGCAAGGCGCTGTTCGATGCCGCCTGTGCCTATTGCCACGACCGCAACCTGCCGCGCATGCCGTCCCGCGCCGGGCTGCGCGAGAAGGATCCGCGCGACATCTACACCGCCATCAGCGCCGGCGTCATGGCGCCCTACGCGCGCGCCATGACCCACGACGAACGCCGCAGTGTCTCCGAGTACGCGGCCGGCAAATCGCTCGGCGACTTCGCGTCCGGCGCCGCGGCGATCCCGCGTGAAGCTTTCTGCGCCAACCCGCCCGCCAGTGCGCTGGTCAACGCCGACTCCGGCTGGAACGGCTGGGGCAACGACCTCACCAACTCGCGCTACCAGGGTGCCGAACGCGCCGGGCTGAGCGCCGCCGACGTGCCGCGCCTGAAAGTGAAATGGGCCTTCGGCGTACCCGCGGTGTCGACCATGTCCGGCCACCCGGTGGTGGCCGACGGCCGCCTGTTCTTCGGTACCTTCTCCGGGCTGGTGGTCGCGCTGGACGCGGCCTCGGGCTGTGCGCTGTGGGCCTTCGAGGCCGATGCCGGCGTGCGCACCTCGCTGGTGCTCGGCCGTGACGGCGCCGGCAACGTCAGTCTTTTCTTCGGCGACCTGAGCGGCAAGGTCTACGCGGTCGATCCGAACACCGGCAAGGCGCGCTGGAGCATCCTCGCCGACGATCATCCGCACGTGCGCATCACCGGCACCCCGATGCTGCACGACGGCCGCCTCTACGTGCCGCTGTCCTCGCTGGAGGAAGTCGCCGGCGCCATGCCCGACTATCCCTGCTGCACCTTCCGCGGCGGCGTGCTGACCCTGGACGCGACCAGCGGCGCCGCGATCTGGAAGCGCTACACCATCGCCGAGGAGCCGAGCCCGCGCGGCAAGAACGCCGCCGGCGCGCAGCTGTGGGCGCCGTCCGGCGCCGCGGTGTGGACCGCGCCGACGCTGGAGCCCGCGACCAACTCGCTCTACCTCGTCACCGGCGACAGCTACTCCGACCCGGCGGCGCCGGAGTCGGATGCCGTGATGGCGCTGGCGATGGATACCGGCGAGGTCAAGTGGATCACCCAGACCCTGGCCGGCGACGCCTATACCATCGCCTGCATGGATCCGTCGCCGGAGGCGCAGGTCGCCTGCCCCGAGTCCGACGGTCCCGATCTCGACTTCGGCAGCGCACCGATCCTGGTCACCCGCGGCGACGGCTCGCGTCTGCTGCTCGCCGGTCAGAAGTCCGGCGTGCTCTACGCGCTGAACCCGGACGACGGCAGCATCCTGTGGCAGACCACGGTCGGCGCCGGTGGCATCGTCGGCGGCATCGAGTGGGGCTTCGCGGCCGACGCCGACAAGGCCTACGTCGCGATCTCGGGGGCGTGGGAGCTCGGTCCGGGCGAGGCCGGCGGGATCAGTGCGATCAACCTCGACGACGGCAGCGTGGCGTGGGCCGCCGATCCGCCACAGGGCAGCTGCGAGGGCCGCGAGCGCTGCAACACCGGCCAGCTCGCCGCGGTCACGCTGATCGACGGCGCGGTCTTCTCCGGCAGTCTCGACGGGTACCTGCGTGCCTACGACACCGCTACCGGCAAGGTCGTGTGGGAAGCCGACACCGCGCGCAGCTTCGAGGCGGTCAACGGGGTCAGCGCCCGCGGCGGCTCGATCAACGGGCCGGGACCGGCGGTCGCGGGCGGGCACGTCTACGTCAACTCCGGCTACGGCATGTGGAACAAGTGGATGCCGGGTAACGCGCTGATCGCCTTCAGCGTCGACGGCAAGTGAGGCATTCGGAATGACGCGCGAGATTGGCTTCGAGGACGTCACCCTCGACTACGTCACCATTGCCGAGGCACGCCGGATGTCGGGTCTGCGCCTGGTACTGGGCGCCATGGCGGTACCGGCGCCGTGGCGCGAGTCCTGCAAGGGCATCTTCCACGTCAAGGGACTGGATTACGTACCGGTGCGCACGTCGAACGCAGGTGCCTCGGATCTTGCCATCGGCATGAACGACAGCCAGAGCGAGCTCATCGCGTGGACCGCGCAGTCCAGCGCGCCGGTCGCGATCTGGAACGACGAGCGCCCGCGTTCGCTGTGGAACGACCAGCTCTACCTGGCCGAGCGCCTGGCCCCCGAGCCACGCCTGATCCCCGAGGACCTGGAGACCCGCGTGCGCATGTTCGGGCTCATCAACGAGCTGGCCGGCGAGAATGGCCTGGTGTGGTCGGGGCGCCTGCTGATGTGCGACGGCCCGCTGAAAACCATTCCACCGGGAGACGAGAGCCGCGCTTTCTGGGAAACCCTGGCCCGCAAGTACAACTACGACGAGGCCGGGGCCGCACGCGCGAACGCGCACATCGTGAGCATATTGAATGCCCTGGACGCCCAGCTCGCGTCCCAGAAGGCCGCGGGACACAAGTACCTGATGGGTCCGGAGCTCACGGCACTCGATATCTACTGGGCGGGCATCAGCGGCTTCCTCGATCCCCTGCCCGAAGACCTGTGCCCGATGGCGACTGCATTCCGTCCCGTGTACACCAACAGCCATCCGGACGTGCAGGCCGCGCTGACCCCCGCCCTGCGCGACCACCGCCTGTTCGTCTACGAGAACCACCTCGAACTGCCGATCGTGTTCTGAGAAAAGGGGACATGCCACATTTGCAAGTTATTGATACAGAGTCGGAGCTCTGTATCAATAACTTGCAAATGTGGCATGTCCCCTTTTTGTAATCCGCATGACAAGCGACGCGCTCTACTTCGACGATCTCGCGCCCGGTGACGTGTTCCGTTTCGGACCGTGGCACGTCGCGCGCGAGGAGCTGCTCGAGTTCAACCGGCGCTGGGATCCGCTGCCGATCCACCTGGACGACGCGGCCGCGCGCGCGCGCGGTCTCGACGGCCTCACCGCCTCCGGGCAGTACACGCTGTGCATCAAGCAGGCCATGCTCAACCAGGCGCCGTGGACCGATGCCGTGATCGGCGCCCTCGGCTTCGACGAGCTGCGCTTCCCGCACCCGGTCTACCCGGGCGACGACATCCGCCTCGAGATCACCTGCCTGGAAACACGGCCTTCGCGCAGCAAGCCGGATCGCGGCATCGTCAAGTTCGACTTCCGGCTGTTCAACCAGGACGACGTACTGGTCCTAAGCTACCTCGACACCGTGATGTTCGCGCGCCGCGCACCACCCGCCGCGCGCTGAGCGGCACGCCGGGCCAGCCGGCGTTACACTGGCAGGGTTCACGACTCGGGGGGGGATGCCATGGCCACGCCAACACTCGAACAGCAGGTCGCGCGCCTGGCCGCGATCGAGGACATCAAGAAGCTCAAGGCCGTCTATTGTGGTTTCTGCGACGCGGACTACGATCCGGACGGTCTCGCCGCGCTGTTCGTCGAGGACGGGGTGTGGGACGGCGGACCGGAGTTCGGGCGCCACGAGGGACGCGAAGCCATACGCACGTTCTTCGAAGGGGCCTCGGGCAGCATCGTGTTCGCCGCGCACCTGGTCATGAACCCGATCATCGACGTCGACGGTGACGACGCGCGGGGCAAGTGGCGCCTGATCATGCCCTGCACGGTGCTGGACGACGCGGGAACACCGGAAGCGCGCTGGCTGCTCTCGGCCTACGACGAAACCTACCGCCGCGTCGACGGCGAGTGGCGCTTCGCCTCGCTCACCGTCGACTCGCAGTTCTACGCCGCTCACCTCGCCGGCTGGGCGGACCAGACCAGCGACAACTGAAAACCGGAGCACGACCATGAGCGAGCATGCACTCGAGCAAGCCTTTGCCACTTGGCGCGACGCCCTCAACGGCGGCGATCTCGACACCTGCTACGGCCTGATGGCCGAGGACATGGTGATCTTCGACGAGGACATCCCGTGGCGCTTCTCCAAGGCCGACTTCGTCGACCACATCGGCTTCCACGTGCCGCTGTGGGAATCGTTCAAGTGGGTGCCGCGTGAGCTGCGCTTCCAGCTTCGCGGCAACACCGGCATCGTTTCCGGTTACGCCACGTTTCGCGGCAAGCCGCGGGATGCCGGCTTTCGCCAGCGCTTCATGGGTTTCACCCAGACCTGGATCGACGACGGCGACGGTTTCGCGCTGGTGTGCTGGCACCAGGGGCCGTTACACGGCCAGATCGACGGTGCCTCCCCAGGGTGACGCAGGGCTACTGCGGAGGTCTTCTGCGGCGTTGCGCGGTTTGCTGTGGTGCTCACCTACTGATGTAGGCTGCGCTCCTCGCTAAACCACGCGCCTTGCAGACGACCTTCCTCGCTACGCCCTGCGTCACCCTGGTCCGATCGTTCGCTCACTGCCCTGTTTACCCGTCATGTCCACAACGCGGGCGCACTTAAAGCAGGGCTACTGCGGAGGTCTTCTGCGGCGTTGCGCGGTTTGCTGTGGTGCTCACCTACTGATGTAGGCTGCGCTCCTCGCTAAACCACGCGCCTTGCAGACGACCTTCCTCGCTACGCCCTGCGTCACCCTGGCCTGACTCCGGACTACTGCAAAGGTCCTCTGCGGCGTTGCGCGATTGGCTGTGGTGCTCACCTGGTGATGCAGGCTGCGCGCCTCGCTAAACCGCGCGCCTTGCAGACGACCCTCCTCGCTACGCCCTGCGTCACCCTGGCCTGACTCCGGACTACTGCGGCGGTCGGCTGCGGCATGGCGCGGTTGGCTGCGGAGTTCACCTGACGATGCAGGCTGTGCGCCTCGCAATACCACGCGCCTTGCAGACGGCCTTCCTCGCGGCGGAGTGCCGCGCCCGGCTCAGTCCAGTGGCGCGGTGACGTCCGGCAGGGCGTAGAACGCCTGCAACAGCTTCTTCAGTGCCCATGCATCATCGCTGCCGGCGAGCTCGCGGATCGAGTGCATGGCGAAGGTCGGCACGCCGACGTCGACCGTACGCACGCCGAGCGCGGTGGCCGTGAGCGGGCCGATGGTGCTGCCGCAGCCCATGTCGCTGCGGGTCACGAAGGACTGCAGCTTCACGCGCGCCTTCGCCGCGGCGGCGCGCAGTACGCCGGCGGTCTCGCTGTTGGTGGCATAGGCCTGGTTGCTGTTGACCTTGACCACCGGGCCGGCGTTCAGCAGCGGGCCGTGGCGCGCGTCGTGACGGTCGGCGAAGTTCGGATGAATACCGTGCGCGTTGTCGGTCGAGACCAGCATCGAACGCGCAATCATGCGCGCATACGCTTCGTCGCTGCCGGCCACCCGCTCCAGCACGCTGCGCAGGAAATTGCCGCGCGCGCCGCTGCTGGAACCACTGCCGACTTCCTCGTGGTCGTTACACACCAGTAGCTGGCCGTGCGCGCCGCGGGCGCCGACCAGCGCTTCCAGTCCCGTGTAGCAGGAGAGCAGGTTGTCGAGCCGGGCACCGGCAATGAATTCACCCTCGAGACCAACCACGGCGACGCCCTGCGTATCGTACAGCGACAGCTCGAAATCGAGCAGCGTCTCGCCGCGTCGCAATCGCCGCGCGCCGCGCAGGTGCCCGGTCAGCAGTGCCGCCAGGTCGAAAGGCTGCTTACCGGCCAGGCCGAGCAGCGGCGGCAGCATGGTCTGGGCATTGACGCTGCGGCTGGCGTTGGCTTCGCGATCGAGATGGATGGCCAGGCTGGGGATTACGGCCACCGGCGCGCGCAGGTCGACCAGCTCGCTACGCAAACGTCCGCCGCTGCCGCGCAGGACGACCCGTCCCGCGATCGAGAGGTCGCGATCGAACCACGGGTTGAGCAGCACGCCGCCGTAGACTTCGACGCCGAAGCGTACGTAGCCCTGCTGCTCGTCGACGGCATTGGGCTTGAGCCTGAGGCAGGGGCTGTCGGTATGCGCCCCGACCATGCGCAGGCCGTCTTCGGCGACGTCACCCGCGCCCAGCCGGAAGGCAATCAGCGAGGAGTCGTTGCGGGTGACGTAATAGGCCCCGCGCGGGGCCAGGCGCCAGCACTCGGCCTCGTTGAGTGCGGTAAAACCGGCTGCCTCCAGGCCTGTCCGGAGCGTGCGCACGGCGTGAAAAGGCGTCGGCGAACTGTCGATGAAAGCGGCCAGGCCGCGATTGAACTCAGCTTTGCTCATACCGCTCATTGTATGCGCAGCGGCGCGCACGGGCGTGCCCCGCAGTGGTTCTCCATGGCGCGTTCAGCCGTCGAGCACCTGTGCGAACCCGTCCAGGCTGGTGGCCGGGGCACTGCACGTGTGGCCCTTGCAGAGATAGGCGGTGACGCCCGCGCCATCGCGCACGCGGCGTTCGGCAAGCGCGGCCGGTAAGGACGCATCGGCCGGGATCACGTAGCACCGCGCACGCGCGTCCAGCGCGGCGGTCGCCGCCTGCACCCAGGGACCGGCGTCGGCCGGCTCCGCGCAGCGCAGCACCACGCGCGCCGGCGGTGCATTGAAATCGAGCAGCGCGCGCAGCAGCGTGCCGTGCGCCGACGGCCAGCGCTCGACATCGGTCATCGCCGCGCGCAGCGTGCGTTCCGCGGCTTCGAGGTAGCGCGGTTCGCCGACCAGGTGGCCAAGCTCCAGCAATGCCCGCGCAGCCACGCCGTTACCCGACGGCAGCGCGTCGTCGCCGAAGGAGCGGGTACGCTGGATCAGCGTCTCGTGGTCATCGGCGGTGAAGAAGAATCCGCCGCCGTCGCGATCTTCGAAGTGCGCCAGCAGGGTATCCGCGAGTGCCGTCGCGAAGGCCAGGTCGGCATCACGCCAGCGCGCCGCGAGCAGCTCCAGCAGGGCCTCGATGAGAAAGGCATGGTCGTCGAGGTAGGCGTTCAGGTGCGCCGTGCCGTTACGACTGGTGGCGAACAGGCGGCCATCGCGCCAGTGCGCCGCGTACAGGAAATCGACCGCCCGCGTTGCGGCCTCCAGCCATTCCGGCTGCGCCAGCTCACGCCCGGCATCGGCCAGGCCGCGAATGGCGAGCGCGTTCCACGCGCTCAGGATCTTGTCGTCGCGCGCCGGTCGCACGCGTTCCTCGCGCAGCGCGAGCAGCGTGTCGCGCGCAGCGGCGCATTCGTCGGGCGGGTCCAGCGCGGCCAGCGGCGCGTCGGCCTGCGGCGGCGCCAGGCGCAGGTGCCAGCACTTTTCGAAGTTGGCCTTGCCGTCCAGGCCATAGTGCGCGGCGAAGGCATCGTAGTCGGCGCCCAGCGCGGCACTGACCTCGTCGCGGTACCACACGTAGTAACGCCCCTCGCCGCCGTCGGAGTCGGCATCCAGGCTGGAACAGATGCCGCCGTCGGCCAGCTGCATCTCGCGCAGCATCCACTGCGCGGTCTGCGTGGCGACCCATGCCAGCCCGGTATTCGCGGTCTCACGGGCGCGCCGTGCGTAGAGCGACAGTAGCAGGCCGTTGTCGTAGAGCATCTTCTCGAAGTGCGGGATGCTCCACTCGGCATCGACCGAGTAGCGGAAGAAACCGCCGCCGAGGTGATCGAACACGCCGCCGCGCGCCATCGCGGCGAGCGTGAGATCGAGCATGTGCAACGCGCGTTCCGATTTCTCCGCCGCGTCACTGGCCGCGGCCACGTCGTGCAGCAGCTCCAGTCCGGCCGGGTGCGGAAACTTGGGCGCCTCGCTGAAGCCGCCGCGCGCGGCGTCAAAGCTGGCGTCGATCTGGCCGCAGGCGCGTTCGATCAGCGTCTCGTCGAGATCACCCGCGCCGCCACCGCCCAGGACCTGGCCCAGCGCCTCGCGCAGCTGGCCCTTGAACTCCTGCATGCGTTCGTTCTGCTTGCTCCAGGCATCGGCAATGCCGCGCAGCACCTCGCGGAAACCGGGCATGCCGCTGCGCGGCTGCGGCGGGAAGTAGGTGCCGCTGTAGATCGGCAGGTGATCGGTCGGATCGAGGAAGATTGTCAGCGGCCAGCCGCCGCCCTGGCGGGTCAGGATCTGGTGCGCGGTCTGGTAGATACGATCGAGATCGGGGCGTTCCTCGCGGTCGACCTTGATGTTGACGAAGTGCTTGTTCATCAGCGCCGCAACCTGGTTGCTCTCGAACGACTCGTGCGCCATCACGTGGCACCAGTGGCAGGCCGAGTACCCGATGGAGAGCAGAATGGGCTTGTTCTCGCTGCGCGCGAGGTCCAGGGCTTGCGCGTCCCACGGATGCCAGTCGACCGGGTTGTCGGCATGTTGCAGCAGGTAGGGGCTGGTCTGGTCGCTGAGTCGGTTCATCGCACGGTCCTGGCACGGGGCGCGCCACCCTAGCACAGCGCCGCCCGCACCCCCACCGTACGCGGCGTCCGCGCCGCGGCTAAACTGTGCGGCCTGTCCTGTCCCGCCAGTGGAGAAGATCATGGCCGAGCCCGTCCTGTTCGAGGTCAGCGAGCGCATCGCGACCCTTACCCTGAACCGCCCCGACAAGCTCAACGCGTTCACCGATCCCATGCTCGAGCGCCTGGTCGCGCTGATCGACGAGTGCGCGGCGCGCGCGGACGTCGCCGTGGTCATCCTCACCGGCGCCGGGCGCGGCTTTTGCACCGGCGGCGACGTCAGCGGCATGGGCGCGGACGTCGACAACCGGCCGCACGCGACCAAGGACTACATCTGGACCCTGATCCAGTCCTTCGCCAAACGCCTGGCGCGCTTCGACAAGCCGATCATCGCCGCGGTCAACGGCGCCGCCGCCGGCGCCGGCATGGACCTCGCGCTGGCCTGCGACCTGCGCGTGGCCGGCCACGGCGCGCGCTTCGCCGAGACCTACGCCCGCCTCGGCCTGCTGCCGGGTGCCGGTGGCGCGTGGTTCCTGCCGCACCTGGTCGGCCGCGGCATGGCGATGGAACTGCTACTGAGCGGCAGGTGGGTCGACGCCGAGGAGGCGCTGCGCATCGGTCTCGTCAACCACGTCTGGCCCGATGACGAACTCGCCGCGCGGACACGCGCGCTGGCACAGAGCATCGCGCGCAACCCGCCGCTCTCGGTGCGCCTCATCAAGCGCGCCGTCGATCACGCCTTCAGCGCCGATCTCGACACCTGCCTGGACCTCGTCTCCTCGCACATCGCGATCACCAAGAGCGGCCCCGATCACGCCGAGGCGGTGGAAGCCTTTCGCGAGAAACGCGAGGGGGTCTTTCGCGGCTACTGAGGCCTCACGCGGCGCGCTCTACCCGGTAGCCGGCACGTGGATAGTGCACCGCCACCCGGCCCACCGCGGCGTCCTCGCGCAGCACCGTGATTTCGTTGGCGAGCACACGCGCGACCGTGCCGGTGGTCGTTTCGGTGCCGTAGTCGTCGGCGACGATGGTCACCTTGTCGCCTGGCCCGTAACCGGCGTCGGCGACCGAGTCACCGCCAGTATCGGCCGGCTCAGCGTCACGCGCGACGGCAAGCGCATCGGCACCGCTCATCGGCTCGACCTTGCCGGGACCGAAGCCTTCGATGCGCGCCAGCCACGCCGCCAGCGCCGGCCGCGCGGCGATCGCCTCGGCGACCGCCGCACTGTTCCGCGAGAACCACACCACGTGGTAGCAGGCGGCGTCGGCGACGCTGAAGGCGTCTCCGAGCAGAAAGGCGGCGCCCGCGAGCTGCTGCTCGAGGCGATCGAAATCGTGCACCAGCTGCGCCTTGGCGTGCGGCGCCGCGCCGCTCAGCGCCTCCAGGGTGAAGCCCGGCGACATCGCCGCGCGATCTTCGATGAAGCCGTCCGGCAGGTGCTCGACCAGGTCGACCACGGCCGGCGGAACGGCGTGCATGAACAGGCGGTGATCGGCCCAGTCCTCGATCACCGCCGCCGTCCCGGCCTGCGCGGGTGGGATTACGGCAGGCGCCGGATGCAGGGCCTCCAGCCGGCGCACGATGAGCGCGGTGTCGCAGTAGACGTCGGCACCGATCTGCATCACCGGGATGCGCCGGTAGCCGCCGGTGAGCGGCGTCAGGTCGGGCTTGGGCGCGATCACCGGCTGCTCGACCGCGCGCCACGGCAGGCCTTTGAAAGCGAGGATGCGGCGCACCTTCTCCGAGAACGGTGACACCGGGTACTCGTGCAGGATGATTTCACTCATGGTTGTGCGCCCTCCGCGGCGCCCTGGTTCGTGCCGGGCAGGGCGAACGCAATCACCGTATCGCCCAGCGGGTAGTCGAACAGCTTGTGCCCGCCGGCGGCGACGGCGACGTACTGGCGGCCGCCGGCGCGATAGGTCACCGCCGGCGCGTTGACCCCGGCGCCGGTGGCGAAACGCCACAGGCGCTCGCCGCTGGCCGCGTCGCGGGCGACGAAATCGCCATTCGACTGGCCGTGGAAAACGAGCCCGCCGGCGGTCGCGAGCATGCCCGAGACCACCGGCAGCTCCGTCTTCGCCTGCCAGCGGATGCGCCCGTCGGCCGGGTCGATGGCACTCACCGTGCCCCAGCGCGGCAAATCGGGGGGGAAGCTCAGGATGTTCAGCCGGCGGCCGTCGGCATCGGTTTCGGTGTGGTAGCGCGTCGGCTGGTGCGCCGCCGGTACGTAGACGAGACCGGTACCCGGATGGAAGGCGAGCGGCGGCCAGTTGGCGCCGCCGGCGGCGCCCGGCGCGATGACGATGCCGTCCGGGGTCGGGCGGCGGAACAGGGTGTCGGTCTGCGGCACGAAGGGCTCGGAGCGGCGCAGCGGCGCGCCGCTGGCGCGATCGAACAGGTACAGCCAGCCCGACTTGGAGGCGACCGCCAGCGCGGCGACCGGTTTGCCGTCCGCATCCGGGGCGGTCAGCAGCAGCGGCGGCGCGGCCACGTCGTAGCCCCAGATGTCGTGCGGCACGAGCTGGTGGTACCAGCGCAGCGCGCCGCTGGCGGCGTCGAGCGCGACCACCGAGGAGGTATAGAGATTGTCGCCCGGCCGCGTCGCGTCGCCGTACTGCGGCGAGGCATTGCCGGTGCCGAAGTAGATCAGCCCGAGTTCGGGGTCGACCGAGGGCGAGGAGTAGATCGAGCCACCGCCGCCACGCCACGCGTCGCGGTGCGCGGGCGCCGCCGCGCGCTCGGCCGCAATGTCGCGCTCCAGGGCATCGCCGAACGCCGTCACTGCCGTGAAGTCGCCTTCCCAGCCATCGGCCCTGGTCGCGTACCAGCGCCACAGCAGGGTGCCGTCATCGGCATCGTAGGCGGACAGGAAGGCGCGCAGCCCGCGGCGCACGCCGGGACGACCGAGCACCGAGGCCGAGCCGGACTCGGCCTCGTCCAGCACCGCGCTGTAGCCGGTACCGCTGACGCCGACGTAGACGCGGCCGTCGTGCACCAGCGGCGCCATGTTGCCGGCGAAGCGCGTGTAGCGCGCGAAGGCGCCGGGCGCGGCCGGGTCGTAGCGGCGGATGGACTCGAGGTCGGCCGGATCGCCGCTGCCGGCATCGACCACGGGAATGTCCCAGGCGATGTCGCCGCTGGCGGCATCGAGCGCCAGCAACCGCGCGTCCGCGGTGATCAGGAACACGCGCCCGTAACCCCAGGCGAGGCCGCGGTTGTGGGTGCCGCAGCAGAGCTGCTCCTGGCTCATCTGGTGACGGTAACGCCACCGCTCGGCGCCGGTCGCCGCGTCCAGCGCGACGACGTGGTTGCGCGGCGTAGTGAGATACATCACGCCGTCCACCACCAGCGGGTTGGCGGGGAAGGTACCGAGAATGCTGGTCTGGTAGATCCATGCCGGCACCAGGCCGGCGACGTTGTCGCGATCGATGGCGGTGAGCCCGCTGTAGCGCTGGTTGGCCCAGCCGTTGCCGTAGGTGAGCCAGTTGTCGTCGTCAGTGGCAGCCGCGGCCAGGCGGGTATCGTCCGCGGCCAGCGGTGCGCCGGCCAGAACCAGCAGCGCCGCGCCCAGATGCAGCAGTCTCATGTGTGTCTCCCCTGCTCGCCGCTCAGTCGTGGTGATGGCCGCCGGCGCCGTGCACGTGTCCGTGCGCGCGCTCCTCGTCGCTGGCCGCGCGCACGTCCAGGATCTCGACCTCGAATTGCAGTGTCTGCCCGGCCAGTGGATGGTTGGTGTCGACGTCGACCACGAAGCGGCCGGGCTTGATCACCACCACCTCGCGCGGGCCGTGCTCGGTGTTGACCGCGACCACCTGGCCCGGTTTCAGCTTGCCGCGCGTGAGCACGTGCTTCATCGGGATGCGCGCGGTGGCGCCGGCCTCGCGCGCGCCGTAGCCGAGCTCCGGCGGCACGGTGGCGGTGAAGGTGTCGCCGGCGCACTTGCCGGCCATCTCCGCCTCCAGCCCGCGGATGATGCCGTCGTGACCGTGCAGGTAGGCGACCGGCTCGCCGTCGAAGGAGCTCTCCAGCTCGCGCCCGTCGCTGTCGCGCAGGCGGTAGTGGAAACGCACCACGCAATCGGTATCGATGTTCATGCCCGTCTCCCGGTCAGCGCTTCACCACCGGGCGCGCGCGCTGGTTGTAGAGCAGCTTGTGCAGCCGCGCCTTCTCTTCCTCGCTCATCGTCTCGTAGTTGAAGCTGAGATCCTTGCCCACGTCCATGCCGCGCTGCACCGCCGGGCGCGCCGAGAGCTCGTCCCACCAGCGCCTGAAGTACTCGAACTCGCCGAGATCCTGGCCGTGGGCCTCGGCCGTCGCACACCAGGGATAAACGATCATGTCCGCGATGGAGTACTCGTCACCGGCCAGGTAGGGGGTCTCGTAGAGCTGCTGGTTGAGCACGCCCAGGCAGCGATGCTCCTCGTCGGTAAAGCGCTTCAGCGCGTAGCTCTGATCGCCCTGCCGGTCTCCGAGTCGCTGAAAATGCCCGCACTCGCCGCTCTTCGGTCCCTGGTTGGCCATCTGCCACATGACCCATTGCGTGACGCGGTACTTGCCGCGCACGTCCTGCGGCCAGAAGCGCCCCGCCTTCTCGGCGATGTACATCATCATTGCGCCTGATTCGAACACCCCGATCGGCTCACCGCCGCCGGGCGGCTCGCGGTCGACCATGGCCGGCATGCGGTTGTTGGGGCAGATGCGCAGGAAGTCCTCCTCGAACTGGTCGCCCTGCGCGATGTTGCACGGAATGACCGTGTACGGCATCCCGCATTCCTCCAGCAGGATGGTCACTTTCTTGCCGTTCGGCGTGGGCCAGTAGTACAGATCGATCACGGTGCTCTCCGGGTTCCGTCTCGGCAGCACAGCATACTGGCTGCGTTGCGCGCCGCCTACGGTGCGCGGCCCCGGGTCGCGGAATTGCGTAGAATCGGCGTGCTTGATAAGCCCGGGAGCAGCCCCATGTACAAGGTTATCGGCATCATCAAACGTCCTGAGGACATGGATTTCGAGGCCTTCCGGCAGTGGTGGCTGACCGAGCACGCGCCGAAGGTGCAGCAGTGGCCGGGCCTGGTGCGTTACGCCATTAACCTCTGCACCACGCCGGACCAGCCGTTCGACGGCGTCGCCGAGGTGTGGTTCGAATCGCGCGAAGCGATGGAGCGCGTGTTCGAAACGCCCGAAGGGCAGCGCGCGCGCCAGAGTGCGATGGCCGCGGCGGCGCAGATTGCCATCCTGATGACCGAAGAACATCTCATCGTCGAATGAAAGAAACGTCATGCTGAACCCCACCCCGCAAACCATCTACCTGCGCGACTACACGCCGCCGGCCTTCCTCGTCGACAGCATCGCGCTCGACGTCGACATCCGCGACGACCACACCGAGGTACGCGCGACGCTGGCGCTCGCGCGCAATCCCGCCGCCGCCGATCCGCACGCGCCGCTGGTGCTGGACGGCGACGGCCTGGAGACCGTGTCGCTCGCCATCGACGGCCGCACCCTGGACGCGGACGCCTGGGTCATCGAGGGTGAGCACCTCACCATCGCCGACGTACCCGACCGCTTCCGCTTCGAGAGCGTGGTACGCATCCACCCCGAGGACAACACCCAGCTCGAAGGCCTGTACGCTTCCAGGACCGGCTACTTCACCCAGTGCGAGGCCGAAGGCTTCCGCCGCATCACCTGGTTCATCGACCGGCCGGACGTGATGACGCGCTACACCACCACCATCACCGCCGACTGCGAGCGCTTCCCGGTGCTGCTCTCGAACGGCAACCTCGACGGACACGAGGATCTCGACGACGGCCGCCACCGCGCACGCTGGGTCGACCCCTTCCCCAAGCCGAGCTACCTGTTCGCGATGGTTGCCGCGCGACTGGACAAGCTGGAATCCGACTTCACCACCGCATCCGGACGCACGGTCAAGCTGCTGATCTACGTCGAGCCGGGCAAGCTCGACCAGTGCGGCTTCGCGCTGGAGGCGCTGAAGTCCGCCATGCGCTGGGACGAGGAGACCTTCGGCCTGGAGCTCGATCTCGACCAGTACATGATCGTCGCGGTCGGCGACTTCAACATGGGCGCGATGGAGAACAAGGGCCTCAACATCTTCAATACCAAGTACGTACTGGCGCGGCCGGATACCGCCACTGACACCGACTTCATGATGCTCGACCGCGTCGTCGCCCACGAGTACTTCCACAACTGGACCGGCAACCGCGTGACCTGCCGCGACTGGTTCCAGCTGAGCCTCAAGGAAGGGCTGACCGTGTTCCGCGACCAGCAGTACGGCGGCGATCGCTACTCGCACGCCGTGCAGCGCATCCAGGAAGTACGCCAGCTGCGTGCCGCGCAGTTTCCCGAGGACGCCGGCCCGATGGCGCACCCGATCCGCCCCGAGTCCTACATCGAGATCAGCAACTTCTACACCGCCACCGTGTACGAAAAAGGTGCCGAGGTGGTGCGCATGATTCACACCCTGCTCGGCCCCGAGCGCTTTCGCGCCGGCATGGATCTCTACTTCCAGCGCCACGACGGCCAGGCCGTGCGCACCGAGGAATTCGTCGCCGCCATGCAGGACGCCTCGGGCGTCGATCTCGAGCAGTTCAAACGCTGGTACGGCCAGGCCGGCACGCCGGTCGTGCGTGCGCGCGGCCGCTACGACGCGGCAGCACGACGCTACACCCTGACGCTCAGCCAGCAGCAGCCGGCGAACGCGGGGCCTGACGCCGGGCCCCTGCACATCCCCGTTGCCCTCGGCCTGCTCGGCAGCGCCGGCGACGACCTGCCGCTGCAGCTCGCAGGCGAGGACACCGCCGCCGCGGGGACACGGGTGCTGTCGCTGACCGAAGCCGAGCAGGACTTCGTCTTCGTCGACGTTGGCGAGGCCCCGGCGCCCTCTCTGCTGCGCGGCTTCTCCGCGCCGGTGATCCTCGAGATCGACTACACCGATGACGATCTCGCCCACCTCGCCGCGCACGACAGCGATCCCTTCAACCGCTGGGAGGCCGGGCAGCGCCTCGGCATGCGCGTGCTGCTGCGCGCCATCGACACGCTGCGGGCGGGCGGCACGCCGGACTTCGGCGACGCGCTCGTCGGCGTGTTCCGCCGCGTGCTCGCCGACGCCGCCGCCGACCCGGCCTTCGCCGCCGAGGCCCTGGGCCTGCCGGGCGCAGGCTACATCGCCGAGCAGATGGACGAGGTCGACCCCGACGCCATCCTGGAGGCGCGCACCGCGCTGCGCCGCCACCTCGCCGAGAACCTCGAAAGCGAGTTCGCCGAGGCCTACATGGGCTATGCCAGCGAAGGCCCCTACAGTCCGGAGCCCGGCCCGGCCGGGCGACGGGCGCTCAGCAATATCGCGCTCGGTTACCTGATGGAGCTCGAACGCGAGCAAACGCGCCGGCGCTGCCTCGACCAGCTACGCACCGCGGACAACATGACCGACGCCATGGCCGCACTGACCGCGCTCGCCAACTGCGACTGTCCCGAGCGCGGCGAAGCGCTCACCTGGTTTTACGACACCTGGCGCAACGAGCCGCTGGTCCTCGACAAGTGGTTCGCGGTGCAGGCGACCTCGCGCCTGCCCGGCACCCTGGACGAGGTGCGCCGCCTGCTCGAGCATCCCGATTTCGACCTGCGCAACCCCAACCGCGTGCGCTCGGTGATCGGCGCTTTCTGCCATGCCAACCACGCGCGTTTCCACGCCGCGGACGGCAGCGGCTACGCCTTCGCCGCCGACCAGGTCATCGCCCTCGACAGCGGCAACGCCCAGATCGCCGCACGGCTCGCGCGCGCCTTCGACCGCTGGCGCAAGTTCGACAGCGGCCGCCAGGCGCATGCCCGCCGCGCGCTGGAGCGCATCCGCGACACCGCCGGCCTGTCCAAGGACAGCTACGAGGTCGTCACCCGCGCACTCGATTGAACGGGGACTGTCCCCTTTTCCAATCGCAGGGACTGTCCCCTTTTCCAATCGCGGGGACTGTCCCCTTTTCCACCGCAGAGCCGTCCGTCTGCCGCGCACCCCCCCCGGAAAAGGGGACTGTCCCCTTTTACACCCGTAACGCGATCAACAGGGACTCCCCCTTTCCCACCCCAAGGGCGCTAGCTACCCTGCCGAGAGCGCGGACGAAAAGGGGACTGTCCCCTTTTACACCCCCCCCCGGAAAAGGGGACTGTCCCCCTCCCCCGCACACCCCCACGACAAAAAAAACGCCCGGCAAGCCGGGCGTTCCAGTCAGCTTCGTCGGGTGGCCTCAGGCGGCCTTGCCGCGGCGCTCGTTGGCGTCCTTGATCACCTCGTCGGCGATGTTGCGCGGCGCCGGGGCGTAGTGCGAGAACTCCATCGAGAACTGGCCACGGCCGGAGGTCATGGTGCGCAGGTCGCCGATGTAGCCGAACATCTCGCCCAGCGGCGCCTCGGCCTTCACGCGCACGCCGAGACCGCCGGTCTCCTGCGCCTTGATCATGCCGCGGCGGCGGTTCAGGTCACCGATGACGTCGCCGACGTGCTCTTCCGGGGTGAAGACGTCGATCTTCATGATCGGCTCGAGCAACTGCGGCCCGGCCTTGGGCAGGCTCTGGCGGTAGGCCGCCTTGGCCGCGATCTCGAACGCCACGGCCGAGGAGTCCACGGCATGGAACTGACCGTCGAACAGCGTCACCTTGATGTCCTGCATCGGGTAACCGGCGAGCACGCCCTCGGCGATGCTGGTCTCGAAGCCCTTCTGTACCGCCGGCCAGAACTCGCGTGGCACGTTACCGCCGGTGACCTTGGACTCGAACTCGAAGCCGGAACCGACTTCACCGGGCTCGATGATGTAGTCGATCTTGGCGAACTGGCCGGAACCACCGGTCTGCTTCTTGTGCGTGTAGGCGTCCTCGACGCGCTGGGTGATGGTCTCGCGGTAGGCGACCTGCGGCTTGCCGACCTCGACCTCGCAGCCATGGGTGCGCTTGAGGATGTCGACCTTGATGTCGAGATGCAGCTCGCCCATGCCCTTGATGATGGTCTCGCCCGACTCCTGGTCGGTCTCGACGCGGAACGACGGGTCCTCCGCGATCATCTTGCCAAGCGCGATGCCGAGCTTCTCGGCGCCGGCCTTGTCCTTGGGCGCAATCGCGACCGAGATGACCGGGTCCGGGAACACCATCGGCTCCAGCGTGGCGGGCGCCTTGGGGTCGCACAGGGTATGGCCGGTCTGCACGTTCTTCATGCCGAGCACCGCGACGATGTCGCCAGCCTGGGCGCTATCGACGTCGTTACGCGAGTCGGCGTGCATCTCGACGATGCGCCCGATGCGCTCGGTCTTGCCGGTAGCGGTGTTGAGCACCGTCATGCCCTTCTCGATGTGGCCCGAGTAGATGCGGATGAAGGTCAGGGCGCCGTAACGGTCGTCCATGATCTTGAAGGCAAGCGCGCGCAGCGGGCGCTTGGGGTCGACGATCGCGACCTCGCCGGTCTCGTTGCCTTCGAGATCCACTTCCGGCTGCGGCTCGACCTCGGTCGGGTTGGGCAGGTAGTCGACCACCGCGTCCAGCACCAGCTGCACGCCCTTGTTCTTGAACGAGGAGCCGCAGTAGGTGGGGAAGAACGCCAGCTTGATGGTACCGGTGCGGATGCAGCGCTTGAGCGTCTCGACGTCCGGCTCCTCGCCTTCGAGGTACTTCTCCATGACGTCGTCGTCCTGCTCGACCGCGGTCTCGACCAGCTTCTCGCGCCACTGTTCGACCTTGTCCACCATGTCGGCGGGGACATCCTTGATCTCGTAGTTCATGGGGTCGCCGGATTCGTCCCACACCCACGCCTTGCGCGTGAGCAGGTCCACCACGCCGACGAACTGGTCCTCGATGCCGATCGGCAGCGTCATGACCAGCGGGGTGGCGGCGAGCACGTCCTCGACCTGTGCGACCACGCGGTAGAAATCCGCGCCGGTGCGATCCAGCTTGTTGACGTAGATGATGCGGGCGACCTCGGAGTCGTTGGCGTAGCGCCAGTTGGTCTCCGACTGCGGCTCCACGCCGCCCGAGCCGCAGAATACGCCGATGCCGCCGTCGAGCACCTTGAGCGAGCGGTAGACCTCGATGGTGAAGTCGACGTGTCCGGGGGTGTCGATGATGTTGAAGCGATGATCCTTCCAGAAACAGGTGGTGGCCGCCGACTGAATGGTGATGCCGCGCTCCTGCTCCTGCTCCATGAAATCGGTCGTCGCGGCGCCATCGTGCACCTCGCCGATCTTGTGGATCTTGCCGGTGAGCTTGAGGATGCGCTCGGTAGTGGTGGTCTTGCCCGCATCGACGTGCGCGAAGATTCCGATGTTGCGGTACAGGGTAAGGTCGGTCATGTCGGCTCTCTGGATGGCTGGCTGGCAATAGGCACCCGGGCTCCGAATCCTGCGCGGAGCTCGCCTCGCTCACCGGGGTGCTGGGCCGGGGGATCCCGGCGCCTGGGCGCCGCGCGCGATGGCACGGCGACGGCGCGCATCTTAATGCCAGCGGGCGCGAAACGGAACGGTTTTCTGCGAAAAAACCGCCGATTTGGTGACGCAAGCGTCAAATCCCGTCCTATGGACCGCGCCGCCACCGAGGAATTCCCTTGCGCTGCACCATGCAAGTCGGCGGCGCGCACCCCCGTCCGGCCCGCCCCCCGACCGGCGCGGCCTCGTCAGGGCCCCGGCTCGCGCCGGCGCGGAATCACGTTGCGCACGCCGCCCAGCGGCTCGGCGACGTCGCCCGAATAGCGCGGGATGACATGGATATGGGCATGCCACACCGACTGGCCGCCGGCCGGCTCGCAGTTGACGCCGACGTTGAAGCCGTCCGGCGCGTGGGCTGCGGCGAGGATGCCGTGCACCTCGCGCACCAGCGCGAAACAGGCCGCGAACTCCTCCGCGCTGGCATCGAACAGGGTGCGCACGTGGCGGCGCGGTATGACCAGCGCGTGGCCCGGCGATACCGGGTAGGCGTCGTAGACCGCGCAGGCCAGGTCGTTCTGCGCCACGATCTCGCGATCGAGGTGGCAGAAGATGCAGGGCGCATTGGGATCGGTGCGTGTGCTCATCACTCGTAGGTGCATGCGGACAGAGACATTGTCGCACCCCGCGCCGCGGGAGGAAGCACGCCCGGGTTTTGCGTACGATAGCGTCGGGTGGCGCGCGTCCGGCGCGCCGCGGCAACGGTCGGGAGGGCCAGCGGCATGACGCATGCAATTCGGGTACACGAGACGGGCGGGCCGGAAGTCCTGCGCTGGGAGGAAGTCGAGGTCGGTGCGCCGGGTGCGGGCGAGATCCGGGTGCGCCATACCGCGGTCGGACTGAACTACATCGACGTGTACTTCCGCACCGGCCTCTACCCCGCGCCCGGCATGCCCTTCGTGCCCGGCTTCGAGGCCGCCGGCGTGGTCGAGGCGCTGGGTCCGGAAGTGAGCGGGCTGGCCGTCGGCGATCGCATCGCCTACTCCACCGGCCCGGTCGGTGCCTACACCGAAGAACGCGTGATGAGCGCGGACCGTGTGGTCAGGCTGCCCGATACAATCAGCGACGAACAGGCCGCGGCCATGATGCTGCAGGGCATGACCGCGCAGTACCTGCTGCGGCGGACCTACCGCGTGCAGAAAGGCGACACCATCCTGGTGCACGCCGCCGCCGGCGGCGTCGGCCTCATTCTCTGCCAGTGGGCGAAGCATCTCGGCGCCACCGTCATCGGCACCGTCGGCAGCGACGAGAAGGCTGAACTCGCGCGCGCCAACGGCTGCACTCACCCGATCGTGTACACCCGGGAAGACTTCGTCCCGCGGGTGCTCGAGCTGACCGGCGGCGCCAAGGTGCCGGTGGTCTACGACTCGGTCGGCGTCGACACCTTCGAGCGCTCGCTGGACTGCGTCGCCCCGCTCGGCACGCTGGTCCTCTACGGCCAGGCCTCGGGCCCGGTGCCGCCCTTCGACCTCGGCCAGCTCGCGGCCAAGGGCTCGCTGTTCATCACCCGGCCGACGCTGTTCACCTACACCGCCACGCGCGCCGATCTCGAAGCGACCGCCGGGGAGCTGTTCGACGTGGTCGGCTCCGGCGCGGTCAACATTGCGGTCAACCAGAAGTTTCCCCTGGCCGAGGCGGCCGAGGCCCACCGCGCGCTGGAGGCGCGCCGGACGACGGGGTCGACGGTGCTGGTAGTCTGACGCGGCGCGGAACCGCCTGCTGAAGGCACCTACAGCGCGACGATCGACCTGGCGACGGCCAGGCCCGTCGTCACGCGGTGCCCGTGCCTGCGCTCGACCCGCGTGACCTGCACGAACAGCCCCTCCACCGCGACCCGCGTGCCGGGCACTGGCTCGGACCTGATCTCGCGCGGATCGTAGCTCACCACCGCGGTCGCCCCGCCACCGGCGATCTCGAGTGTTCGCAGGCGCTGGCCATCGCCGGTCTCGAGCGCCGCGAGCCCGGGGCGGTGCGTCGAGATCACGCGGCCCTCGACATGGAACTCGCGCAGGTGGAACGGGATCTCCTGGGCCCGCGCCAGCGCCCCCACGCTCATCGGCTGCGGCGTGACGACGAGGTAGAGCGCCAGTGCCACGGCGCTGCCGGTGCCGGCGAGAAAGGCGTGGCCGAGGCGCGCGAGAACGTGCCGCGCGGAATGACCGCGGGACCGGCCGACCGGGCGAAACCCGACGGGCTCGACCTTCGGCCGCGCGGCAGGCGCCCGCCGCGCGAGCACCTTGGCCACGATGATGCCGCAGCTCACGCAGGCGGCGCTGCGCGGCTGGAATAGCCCGCAACCGGGGCAGAGCATGTTGGGCGCGGTGGTGGCGGACATGGCGGCGTCGGCGGGGCCGGTCGAAGTTGGGTTACGGGATTTGGATCGGCAGGGGCACGAGCCGACTTTAGGACAATGCCTGACCGGGACCGGACACTGGCGCTCCGGCTGCCCTGGACCAGGGTCGCCGGGATCGGCGCAGTCCCAGCTCGCGGCCCGTCGTTCATCCGGCCCGCACCGCCCAGGCCCGGCGTCGTCCGCTTCGCAGGATTACCGGGGTCTGCGCGGACATGACGCTGCCCGCTGGTCAGAAACGCCAGGTCAGCGTTCCACGCACCGCGCGCGGCTCGACCGGATGCAGGTGCACGTCGTCGACGCCCGTGCGCGGCGTCGCGCCGCATGCGGCCTGCGGATCGCCCGGCACACAGGATGCGAAGAAGTAACTAATGTCGGGATCGCCGGTGTCGAACAGGTTGAACACCTCCAGCGCGAGCTCCACATCCCGTACGAAGCGGTAGCCCGCGCGCAGGTTGACCACCGTGGTGTCAGCGGCTTCGACACGGCCGTCCTCGACCAGCGGCGTGTCGCCGAAGTGTCTCAGGCGCAGGCCGCCGAAGAAGCCGTGCGGGAACTCGACGGAGACGCCAGCCGTGATCACCCGTCCCACCGCGTTCGGAATGTCGTCTTCGGGGACGCCGGTAAACTCTGCATGAGTGAACGCGACGTCGAGATCGAACGTCAGCCACGGCAAAGGTCGATAGAAATTGGTCCATTCGACGCCGTAACGCCGCGTCGCTCCGCTGGCCTCGGTGGTGCCGGCATCGCCGACGAAGACCAGCTCCGAGTCGAGCTCCAGGTACCACACCGCGAAGGTCGTGGTCAGACCTCTGAGCGCGGTGCTGCGCCAGCCGATCTCACTGCCCCAGGATGCCACCAGCGGTTCGACCGGATCCGCAGCCGCACCGCTGGCCGGGTCGATGCGAGTGAGCGCGCCGCGTGCGTCGTTGCTGTGGAAGCCGCGTCCGTAATCGAGATAGACCTCGTGCGCGGGATGCGGCACCAATACCAGGCTTGCCTTGGGGCTCAACTGGGTATCCGCCCTGCTGCCACTGTTGGCGGCGAGCGACGAGCCGACGTCCAGCCAGTAACGATCGGCGCGCAGCCCTGCCTCCGCACGCAGCCAGTCGGTGAGCCCGACCCGCGTCGAGAGATAGAGACCGAGGCTGGTCTCGTCGATTTCGTCGCTGCGCACGAACCCGGTCAGCCGGCGCGCGGTGCTGCGCGCCAGGGCCACGTCCATCACGGCGTCGTGACGCACCTGGATGCCGACGCGGGTCTCCGTGTCGCGGCCGCGCACTCGGCCGGCATGCGCGTACTCGCTGTTGAATCCGGCCAGCCAGCGGCGATCGAACTGCGCGATCTGATCGCCGCGCAGCGGGTCGTCGAGAAAATAGGTGAAGTTCGAGAAGAGCTCGAAGTCCGAATAGACAACATAGGCGTTGGCATGCCAGCGCGTATCCGCAGCCGGCGCGGCGCGCCAGCCGAGATTGACGCTCCAGCGCTCGCTCGCCCCGCCCAGCGTGGGGTCGACGAAGCCGAGCCGATCGATGCGGCCGTCGCGCACCGCGCGCCGCGGCACCTGGTCGGTGGCATCCCACTCGGCGTCGTACAGCATCAGCGACGCGTCGAAGCCATCCGTCCGCGTACCCTGCGCGTAACGCACCAGCGCGTTCAGCTTGTGGCCGTTCTCCTCGCGCACCCAGGGGCCGTCGTAGTGCTGCGCCTCGACTGCGCCGAGCAGATCGCCGCGGCCCGCGGCCGTGCTCGCGGCGGCCACGCTCCTGTAGTAGCCGTACTCCCCGGCACCGGCGCGCAGCAGATTCTCGTGCAGATGACGCTTGAGGGTGTAGCGCGCGTAACCCGCCGAGGAGAAGTCCCCCACGTCCGCATGATAGGGACCCTTGCCGTACTCGATGTGGTCGACCAGCTCCGGGATGATTGGATTGAGATCGAGATAGCCCTGCCCGTGGCCATGGCTGCGCAGGTTGAGCGGCACGCCTTCGAGACTCGCGGCGAAGTCCGTGCCGTGATCGAGATTGAAGCCGCGCAGGAAGTACTGGTTGGCCTTGCCGGTGCCCGAATGTTGGGTAACCGCGGCGCCCGGTACCACCTCGAGCAGCTCGCCCGAGCGCAGGATGGGGCGCGCGGCGAGATCACGCGCGCCGACGAATCCGCTGGATGCGCTCTGGCTCGCGCCGATGAGATTGCTCGCACGCCCGCGCACTACGATCTCCTCGGTCACCTCGTCGTGCGCGGTGGCGGTGAGCGGGAGCGTCGCAATGGCGAGTAGCCGCACTCGGCGCAAGATGCAGACAGTGCGTCGCGTCACGGGCAGTGCTGTCCAATACTCGTGTTACATGGCAGCGTGAAGATTAGCATTCGGGCCTGGCGTCGCTGGCGGCGGCTCTACCCGTACGCTCTTGGGCCAACGTAAACCCTGCGAACCCGAGACACGGTTGCCCAGAAGCGCCTCTCCGAAAACTGGCGCTTGATGACCGCGCGCCGAGCGCGCGCCCCTGCGGGGCACCTGCGCTGCGTTTCGGCATTCCGACCGGCTTTGTGAATCGGTCGAGCCGAGGTGCGACGAGGCGGTCTATAGCAAGGTCGACACGCACCCACGGGTTGCCTGGCGCGCCGCTCTGCGCCTCGATTGCACCTGACGCTCACGGAAGCTGCAGAGCGATGGCTCCGACGTAGAGCACGATCAGCGCGACGCTCTCGAAGCCGATGCGCCCGGGGCCGTAGCGCTCGCGCTGGATCAGCCCGAACGACAACACCGCGGTCATCAGCAGCGCGACGACAATCCAGAAGGCGGACTCGGGCCGCATCGCATGGTAGAGCGAGCCGTCGCGGTAGGCACAATCCGAGAACGACAGGAACAGCACGTCGAAGGTATTACCGCCGATGATACCGCCGACGGCGAGCTGCAGTGCGCCGCGGCGCACCGCCGCAAGCGTCGTGACGAGTTCCGGCAGCGAGGTCACCACCGCCGTCAGCGCAGCGCCGACCAGGCTCTGACCAAGCCCGAAGCGCGCTGCCACCTCGAGTCCGGTGCTGGCGACGAGGTAGCCGGCAAGGCCGATCGCGAGCGCGAGTGCAAAGAACACGGCAACCTCGGTGACCAGCCTGCCGCGGTTGCCGGCCATGGCACTGGCTGGCTCGGCGCGGGTGTCGAGCGTGCGGCGCGCGATCCACATTGGCTGCTCGCGGATACGCGCAACGCGGCGCAGCCCGAACAGATAAGCCGCCACCAGCACCGCGCTACCGGGGTGTATACCCAATGGCGACCATGCTGGAAGGTAGGGCATCAGCAACGCGAGGGCGAGCAGCACACCAAGCAGAGCGGCGCTGGCCATGTTCTCCGCCGATGCCGCCGCATGCTCGAGATTGGCGCTGCGATACGCGAGGTCGCCGAGGGCAAGGAAGAAGGTCTGCGCCGCGATACCGCCGATGGCGTTGCTGACCGCGAGTTCGGTATGGCCCGCGGCGGCGGCGCTGACCGAGGTTACCGTACCCGACAGCGAGGTCGATGCACCGAGCAGGGCACCGCCGATGATCGCCTCGCCGAGGCCGGTGCGCACGGCGAGCTGCTCGGCAAGCACCGTCAGGCGCACCCCGAGGACCAGGATCGCCAGCACCGTCGCCACCAGCAGCGCGAACAGGTGCAGATTGTTCAAGGGTGTAAGGTCGATCATGCCGTGAGCCGGTGGCGGCGCGAGCGCGGACGGGTGCGGGCACCGTTGCAGCGTGGCGCGCGGCGCCGACCGTCTTTCCAGGACACATCATGCATGATTCCGCACGGGGAGGAAGGCCTACCCGGTCCGGTATCGTCTCCAGAGATCTCCTCGACACCGTCGACCAGAACAAGGAAGACACTTACCGTATTCGCGTGCTTGGCGCCGCTTGTCCATGGCCCGCTGTGCAAGGAGATACGGGCGCGGCATGCACTGCCTGATGGCCGCGCCAGCCCGTTCGACGTGGTGCCCGCGCCGGACCCCGGCTTGCGTGCGACGACGCATCTGGTGCAAGCTCTGCGCCAGATGACGACCGCGAGCAAAAGTTCACGGGCCGTGGCGAAGGCGCATTCCGAATTCGTCGAGCGCATCGAGCGGCGCAATCCTCACCAACCCGAGTTCGTGCAGGCCGTGTGCGAACTCGCCGAGTGCGTCATGCCGCTCGTCTGCGATAACCCCGACTATCGCAGTGCGCGCCTGCTCGAACGCATGACCGAGCCCGATCGCGTCATCAGCTTCCGCGTGTGCTGGGAAGACGACGCCGGCGAGGTGCAAGTCAACCGGGGCTGGCGCGTCCAGTTCAACAGCGCACTAGGGCCTTATAAGGGCGGCTTACGCTTCAGCGAGGCCACCGACATCAGCGTGCTCAAGTTCCTGGGCTTCGAGCAGACATTCAAGAACGCACTCACCGGGCTACCCATGGGCGGCGGCAAGGGCGGCGCCGATTTCGATCCGCGCGGGCGTTCGCCGCGCGAGGTGATGCGTTTCTGCAAGGCGCTGATGGCGGAACTGCATCACTATATAGGCCCGTACGTCGACGTGCCTGCCGGCGACGTCGGTGTCGGCAACCGCGAGATCGGTTTCCTGTTCGGCGAGTACATGCGTCTGACCAACCGTTTCGAGGGCGGCGTGCTGACCGGCAAGGGGCTGACCTTCGGCGGCAGCGCGGTACGCGAGGAAGCCACCGGTTATGGCGTGGTCTACTTTCTCGACGAGGTGCTCGAGTACAACGGCAGCGATATCGACGGGCAGCGCGTGCTGATCAGCGGCGCCGGCAACGTTGCCGTCTATACCGCGGAGAAGGCCATGCAGAAGGGCGCGCGGGTGCTCACGTTGAGTGACTCGGACGGCACCGCGCACTGTTCGGACGGATTCGATGCGGACATGGTCGAAGCCGTCAAGGCGATCAAATTCGAGCGCCGCGGCCGCATCGCAGAGCTCGCCGAGGCATTCGACTCGGTCGAATACCTGGCCGGAAGCAAGCCGTGGTCGCTCGCCGCCGATGTCGCGATCCCGTGCGCGATCGAGAACGAGATCGACGACGACGACGCCAGGACGCTGATCGACAACGACGTACAGATCGTGGTCGAAGGCGCCAATATGCCCGTCACCAACGCCGCGGGCCGCCGTTTCCGCGAGAGCGACGTGCTGCTCGTGCCGTCCAAGGCGGCCAACGCTGGCGGTGTCGCGGTCAGCGGCCTCGAGCAGAGCCAGAATGCCGCCCGGGTCAGCTGGCCGCGCGACGAGGTCGATCGCCGCCTGTGCGAGATCATGCGTGACATCCACGACGAATGCGTCGCGCACGCCGGGGACGGAGACACGGTCGACTACTACGTCGGCGCCAACCGTGCCGGCTTCGAAAAGGTGGCGCAGGCCATGCTCGCCTATGGCGTCGTGTGATCGGCCCGCGCTCCGGCCGCGGGGAACGTTCGCAGGGTCGCGCGGTTCGCAGCGACTACTGCGTAATCGAGACGCGGGTCGCGCCGGACATCTCGCTGGCGGAGCGTCGCGTTGCCGACCCTGCGATCGGGCGTGAGGGCGTGCCGGTGCTCGCCATCCATCGTGATGAAGACAGCTTCGGCGGGCGGCCCTCGGGAACGGCGGGCGGCCGGGTGCCTGCCGGGGCCGTGAGCGGGCAGCGCGGCGTCCGGCAGCGCGAGCGTACGACCGCAGGCGAGCGCAAGGACGACCCATCCGCGCTATCGGCCCAGCGATGAGCCGGGAACAGGATGAAGCCGGCGCGATGCGCGCCGCTCCGCGCGCCGTGCCGCACGGGCTGGGCCGGGCACGCTGGTACGGCCCGGCGCTGTTGTGGATGGTCTCCGCCGTCGGCTCGGGCTCAGTGTTGTTCACGCCGCGCGTAGCGGCGCGCTACGAGTACACACTGCTGTGGCTGGCACTCCTTACCTGCGCCTTCATGTGGGTGATGATCCGGGAGGCGGCGCGCTACAGCACGGTCACCGGTCGCACCCTGCTCGACGGATTCGCGCGCCTGCCCGGGCCACGCGGCTGGGCGCTGTGGTTGATCTTCGTGCCGCAACTCGTCGCCGCGGTGGTCGGCGTCGCCGGGCTCTCGGCGCTGGTCGGCAGCGCCGCGCAGGTCGCCCTGGGCGGACCGCACACGGTGCACACGCTTGGCTTCCTCGCGGCCGCCGCGCTGCTCGTCACCTACGGCGAGTATGATGCGGTCGAGCGCCTGAGCCGGGTCATGGCGCTGCTGCTCGTCGTGCTGAGTGGCACGGCGGCGTGGCAGGTCGCGCCGGCGCCCGGCGTGGTGGTCGCCGGGCTGGTGCCAAGCCTGCCGGACGACTTCGAACTCGCCTTCGTGCTGCCCTGGATCGGCACCATCCTGGCCGGCTCGATGGGCATCGTGTGGTTCGCTTACTGGACCGCGACGCATGGTTACGGCGGCGCCGGCGAGCTGTCCGACGAGCACGCGGATCGCGGGCGCCGGCGGCCCGAGGCACCACCGAGCGATCGGGTCGGTCGTCTCACCGGCTGGTTGCGGCTGGTGTCGTCATCGGCAGGGCTGGCGGTGGTGAGCGGTGCCTGCGTCATCCTCGCCTTCAACGTGCTCGGCGCGGAGCTGCTCGCGCCGCGCGGACTGGTGCCGTCCGGCATGGACGTCGCTCGCGATCTCGCACAGCTGCTCGGCGGCGTATGGGGGGCGGCGGGATTCTGGGCGCTCATCGTGCTCACACTGTTCGCCCTCGGCGGCAGCGTGGTGGCCAACCAGGACGGCTGGTCGCGCAGCTTCGCCGACATCACGCTGCTGCTGCTGGGCGACCACGCTCGCGGCGTGCGCTGGCTGACCCGGCGCAACCTGAGGCGCTGGTTCGCGCTGGGCGTGACAGGCGTGCTGCCGGCCGTGACCTACCTCGCGGTACGCGATCCGGTCGAGATCATGTCGCTGTCCGGTATCGTGGCCGCCGCGCACACGCCGTTCATCGCCGTGCTGATCCTGGTCGTCAACCGCGCCCATCTGCCAGCGCCGCTCGCACCCGGACTCGCCTCGAGCGCGGCGCTGGCGAGTGCGGCCGGCTTCTATTTCGTGGTGTCTGTGCTGCGCTTCGCGAGCTGACCGCGGGGCGGAGCGTCACGGCCTCGCCGTCTCTGGACG
The DNA here is from genome assembly GCA_041984235.1 of Gammaproteobacteria bacterium. GTDB lineage: Bacteria > Pseudomonadota > Gammaproteobacteria > JBHIYN01. The sequence goes on along the minus strand of JBHIYN010000009.1, from coordinate 14,388 downwards.
GCCCGGTTTCTTGGCACTACCGGTTATTGGCGAACGGCGGGAAACGGAGCGCAGCTGTAGTTGGCGTCCCCTAGGGGATTCGAACCCCTGTTGCCGCCGTGAAAGGGCAGTGTCCTAGGCCTCTAGACGAAGGGGACGGGTTTGGTGGAGCCAGGCGGGATCGAACCGCCGACCTCTACAATGCCATTGTAGCGCTCTCCCAGCTGAGCTATGGCCCCATGGCTTGCTCGCGGCGCTCGCACCGCGGGCGTTGAGCGGGGCTTGCCCAAGCGGCTAATTTGCCGCGAATTCAGGACGTTGTCGCCCGCTCAAGGGCGCGAACGATACTTGAGCGCTGGCGCGGCTGTCAAGCGGCGTCGAGGCGGCGGGCGATGTACTCGAGGGCCCGATCGAGGCGCTCCAGGCATTGCGCCTGGCCGACCAGCTGCAGGGTCACGTCGATCGAAGGCGAGGCGCTGGCGCCGGTTACGGCCACGCGCAGCGGCTGGGCGACCTTGCCGAGCTTGAGCTCGAGCTCGGTGGCGACCGCCTCCACCGTCGCCTGCAGGGCTTCCAGGCTCCAGTCCTCCTGGGTCGCGAGGCGCTCGCGCAGCGCCCGCAGCGGCGCGGCGGCGCCGCCGCGCAGGTGCTTGTGGGCGGCATCCTCGTCGAGCGCGGCGAGCGGGCCGAAGAAGGCGCGACTCTTGTCGGCCATCTCGACCAGGGTCTTGGCCCGCGTGCGCTGGGCGTCGACCACGGCCGCGAGCTGCTCGCGCGCGCCGGTGTCGATGCCGGCGGCGGCGAAATACGGTTCGGCGTGGGTGACCAGCTCGTCCAGTGGCAGGTTCTGCAGCCATTGCTGGTTGACCCACAGGAGCTTGTCCGGGTCGAAGGCGGCGGCGGACTTGTTGATGGCGTCGATGTCGAAGGCCGCGATGAGCTCCTCCAGCGTGAAGATCTCCTGGTCGCCGTGCGACCAGCCGAGCCGCGCGAGGTAGTTCAGCAGCGCCTGCGGCAGAATGCCCTCGTCGCGGTACTGCAGCACGCTGACCGCACCGTGGCGCTTGGAGAGCTTCTTGCCGTCCTGGCCGTTGATCATCGGCATGTGCGCGTAGACCGGGCGCTCGGCGCCCAGCGCTTCGAGGATGTGCACCTGGCGCGGGGTGTTGTTGAGATGGTCGTCACCGCGGATGACGTGGGTCACGCCCATGTCGATGTCGTCCACGACCACGGTCAGGTGGTAGGTCGGGGTGCCGTCGGATCGGGCGATGATCAAATCGTCGAGCTCGGTGTTGTCGAAGCGCACGCTGCCGCGCACGCGGTCCTTGATCACGATGGCGCCCTCGGGCGGGGTGCGGAAGCGAATCACCGGCGGATTGCCGTTGTCGGCACCCGGGTTGTCGCGGCAGTGGCCGTCGTAACGCGGCTTCTGCTTCGCCACCATCTGCGCCTCGCGCAGCTCGCTCAGCCGCTCCCGGCTGCAGTAGCAGGGATAGGCCTTGCCGGCGGCGACCAGCTCGGCGACGACCGCCTTGTAGCGATCGAAGCGCTGCGTCTGGAAATGCGGCCCCTCGTCGTAGTCGAGTCCCAGCCAGGCCATGCCGTCGAGAATGACCTGCACCGCCTCCTCGGTCGAGCGCGCGCGATCGGTATCCTCGATGCGCAGCACGAAGCGGCCGCCGTGGCGGCGCGCGTAGAGCCAGTTGTAGAGCGCGGTGCGCGCGCTGCCGATGTGCAGGTAGCCGGTGGGGCTGGGCGGAAAGCGGGTGACCAGGGCCATGACGTCTCGGGATTGGGGTCGACGGGACGGCGATTATAGACGCCACCCGCCATCGCCGCCGCCGAGCCGGCGCGGCCGCTATCGCCTCAGCGGCGGCGCAGCATCGCGAGCAGGCCGAGTCCGCCGCCGAGCAGCAAAACCGCCGGCGGTAGTGGCACCACCACCTCGAAGAACCTGAGCTGGCCGCGGATCTCACCGCCGGGGTTGGCCGGGGTGTGCAGGTTGACGTAGAGCAACTCGCCGAAGAGCGCCGCCTCGAAGGCCGCGAGCCCGGGAGCGGGCAATACATCGCTGCCGGCGTAGAAGCCGGCGACGCCGCCTCCCAGCGGTAACGCCGCAAGCGGCGCGCCGAGATCGAAGATGACCGGCCCGCTGACCCCGGCAGGCGCCTCGTGCAGGTGCGCCGCGACCGGTGCCGCGCTCAGCCCGCTGAAACCGAAGAACCACTCGATGGCGCCGGTCACGTCGTTGTACAGCAGCGACCCGTCACCAAAGGCAAACGGCACCGGCAGCGCGGGCGCCCCCACCTCCTGGCTCTGCGAGAGGGTCGCCGTGTACCGGTACACGGCGGCGTTGACCGGCGGCGCACCGCTCAGTACCAGCAGGGCCAGCAGCAGGATCCTGGAAGGCAGCTTCATGTTCGACTCCACCCGGCTCGCGCCCGGCAGCACGCAGGTTACGACAGGGTGACGATCATGCGGCGGGAAGATGAAACTTTCATGACGAATTGCGGTAGGACGTCACAATCCTGATCGAGCCTCGGGTCGGGACCGGACACGGGTCCGAACCGTCGCCGCCCCCGGGCACCGGCGTGGTCGGGGAGCCGGGCCGCGGTGGCGCATTTGCACCGGCGTAGTGCATGGGTGGCGCCCGTCCCGGTAGCGCGCCAGAACGCCCCCGGCCCGAACGAGCCGCCGCCCCGCACATTTGACCGCCGCCACGCCCCTGCCTAGAATTCCCGGGCTTCGCATCGGGGCGATTAGCTCAGCGGGAGAGCACTGCCTTCACACGGCAGGGGTCACTGGTTCGATCCCAGTATCGCCCACCAATTAGATCAATCGGTTAGAAACCACGACACCAGTCGATCCGGTTATCCACCGATTATTTGTCACAGCGTTGCCACACTCGTTCGCGAACGAACGGAGCGTGGCATGGCCTCCTTCAGAAAACGCGGCCCTTACCAGTGGCAGGCTCAGGTCCGGAAGAAGGGCCACCCGCCGCAATCCAAGACCTTCGAGACGCGCGCCGAGGCGGAGAAATGGGCGCGCGGGATCGAGGTCGAGATGGACACCCGCGTCTTTGTGTCACGCGCCGAGGCCGAGTCGACCACCCTGCACGAACTCCTCGAGCGCTACCTCGACGAAGTGACCCCGCTCAAGAAGGGTGTCGAGCCGGAAACGAACCGCCTGCGCGCGATGATGCGCCATCCCCTCGCCCGCCGCTTCGTCGCCGGGATACGGGGCATGGACATCGCGCGCTGGCGGGACGAGCGGCTGCGTAAGGTATCGTCTGCCACCGTGAAGCGCGACCTGGTGCTGCTCGGACACGTGTTCGAGGTGGCGCGCAAGGAATGGGGCATATACATCCATAACCCCGTGCGCGACATCCGGCTGCCGCCCGCCGGCCGGCCCCGCGAACGTCGCTTGCTGGCCGGCGAGGAGGCCCGCCTGTTCGAGGCCTGCCGCAAGGCGCGCAACCCATGGTTGCTGCCGCTGGTCCAGCTCGCGCTGGAAACGGCCATGCGGCAGAGCGAGCTGCTGCGACTGCGATGGGAGCACATCGACCTCGCCGGGCGTACCGCCCACCTGCCGGATACCAAGAACGGCGAGGCGCGGACGGTGCCGTTGTCGTCGAGCGCTGTAGCCGAGCTACGCTCCTTGCCTCGTGCGCTGCACGGGGATGTGTTTGCCGGCATAACGCGGGAAGCGGTGAAGCGCTCCTACATGCGAGCGATCCGACGGGCCGGCATCAAGGACCTCCGGTTCCACGACTTGCGTCACGAGGCGACGACGCGAATGTTCGAGAAGGGACTGAACATCATGGAGGTCGCGAGTATCACCGGACACAAGGATCTGCGGATGCTCCGGCGGTACACGCATTTGAAGGCTGCGGATTTGGCGCGGAAATTGGGATGACTATGGGATATAGGCGTGTAGGACTGTTGATTTGCACCGAAAAGTGATCCGGGAATTGCACTGAAAATTGACCCACCCGGATGAGCCGATTATGGCTCAGGTTTTGGTTCTTTGCTTGGTTTTGGTCTCCTTGTTAGGAGCGCCAATCGTCGTTTCGCCCGGGGACTCCTAATTCGACGAACTGGCCCGGATAGAACGTCAGTGGTTTATCGAGAGACAGGGCCAGGCGCCACAGACTTTCGGTAAGCCTCTCGCAGTCGCGCACCTGGCCAACGCGGAGTTCAGGCGAAATGACGGGTAAACGGCGCAAGTCCTCTTCCGCCCTGTCCTGGATCTCGAGGTCTTCGAGCGGAGTCGCGCAACACAACAAGGCCCATCCGTCTTCGCGTTCCTGTTCGGACAGAGAGTAGGGCGAGGCGTTGCCGAAATCGACATCGCCCTCGGTCAGCAGATACTTGCACGCAGCGCAGTTGCCGTGCCGGCAGCCGTATTCGAGTGCGATCCCGTTTCTCAACGCCGAGTCCAGAACGGTCTCGCCCGGAGCAACCTCGAACGTCGCTCCGTCCGGCGTTAGACGTACCTGGTAGTTATCAGACATGATTCGACTGATTCCCCGCCATCGGTGTTGTTTGATTCGTATCGATGCTCAGCATTGTGATGATTATTCTTGACCAATCGCTTGTTCGGTAATATATTCTTTCGGAGCAAGGATCTCAAGGGAGAGGACGATCGCCATGGCAATCAAGAGGGTTTCCGATCCCTATCTGGTTCCGGCGATTTTTGGACGAGCGTCGGGGTTGAGTTTAGAAAAGGTATGTGAATGAATGTCACGGATCTCATGCGTCGTACCGTCGGTTTTCACCGTAATCGCGTGTGTACGATCCACGGTGAGCGACGCATCACGTTCGGCGAACAGTGGGAGCGAGCTTGCCGGCTCGCCAACGCCGTGATCGCCGCTGGCCTGCGCCCGGGTGATCGCATCGGCGTGCTCGAAGCAAACTGTATCGAAGCCGCCGATTTCTTCCTCGGCGCCGCCATCGCCAACCTGGTCCGCGTCCCCCTGTATCCGCGCAACGCCCGGGAGGCGCACGTGCATATGCTCGGGCACACGGATTGCCGGGCGGTCATCGTCAGCGGCGATCTGCGGCAGGAACTCGAGGGGGTGCGCGACGAACTACCGTCTCTGGAACACGTCATCATTCGCGACGAGGGGTACGAAAACTGGCTCGCCGCCTCCGACCCCGGCGACCCGATGTTGAACATCGACGGGGATGACAACTATATCATCCGCCATACCGGCGGCACGACGGGTCCATCCAAAGGCGTCGCGTATACCCACCAGCGCTGGCTCAACGCCGGGCGCGACTGGACCTACGGCTTTCCGCCCATCGAACCGGGCGACAAGTGTCTGCACGTCGGTCCGATCGCGCACGGCTCCGGTTACCTTTACGTCCCGGTGTTCCTCAACGGCGGCTGCAACGTGCTGCTCGGCCACTTCGAACCCGCACAGACGCTGGACCTCATGGAACGCGAGCAGATTGCCTATATGTTCGCCGTCCCGACCATGCTGAATGCCATGGTACGCGTGCCCGGCGCGGCCTCGCGCGACTGGTCGAAACTCAAAGTCCTGCAAATCGCCGCGGCGCCCATCGCCACCGATACGGCGACGCGCGGGCGCGAGGTGTTCGGAAACGTCCTGCACCAGCTCTACGGTCAGACCGAGGCGCTGCCACTCGCTGCCATGGGACCAAATCAGTGGTTTTCGGCCCCCGACGGTTCGGAGCCGCTGCGCGCGGCCGGCCTGCCGCTGCCCTTCGCCGAACTGAAAATTCTCGACCCCGACACGCACGAAGCCATGCCGCTCGGCGAGGACGGCGAGATCGCCGGACGTTGCGACGGCCAGATGCTGGGATTCTGGAACAACCCCGAGGGTACCGCCGAACGCATGCACGAGGGTATGGTCCTGACCGGCGATATCGGCCGGCTCGATGCCAACGGTTATCTTTACGTGGTCGACCGCAAGGGCGACATGATCGTCTCGGGCGGCTTCAACATCTATCCGGCCGAACTCGAGAACGTGCTGACCGATCATCCGGCGGTCATCGAAGCCGCCGTGTTCGGCATTCCCTCCGACCGCTGGGGCGAAACGCCATGCGCCCACGTTTGCGTCGATGGATCGACGGCCGTGGACGCGGCGGAATTGATTGCGCTGTGCGCGGAGCGCCTCGGTTCCTACAAGAAACCGGGGCACGTCGTCGTCAGTACCGATCCGCTGCCGAAGTCCCCCGTCGGCAAGATCCTGCGCAAGGTGCTGCGTGAACCGTACTGGACAGGACACGACCGGCGCATCGCCGGCAACTGAGGTGACCGTAATGCCGGCAGCGACCACTGACACCGACGAAGCGCGAACCGGATCGAACGAGACTCAAGTACCACGCCAGCGCTCGAACAACCGCGGGCAGCCGCTGCTCGATAACGCGGCGCGCCTGTTCGCTGAACGCGGCTACAGGGACACGACGATCCGCGAGGTCGCGGCCGCGTGCGACATGCTCCCGGGCTCGGTCTACTACCATCATTCGTCGAAACAGAAGCTGCTGCTCGCCGTTTACGAAACCGGGGTCGCGCACGTCAAGGACCGGGTGCGGAAGGCCGCGGCCAGGCACGCCGAAGACGAGAATCCCTGGGACCGCGTGGAAGCAGTCGTCGTCGCGCATCTCGAAACCATTCTCGATCAGAGCGATTACGCGCGCGTCATCGTCGGTATCTCGCCGGCGCAGGTACCTGAAATCTACGACGAACTGCGCGCATCGCGCGACGAATACGAAAACACGTTTGCCGAAGTATTGGACGCCCTGGAGTTGCCGGGCGAGGCCGATCCGAAAATGTTGCGGCTGATGCTGCTGGGGGCGCTGAACGGCGCACAGACGTGGTATCGGCCGGGACGGAAAACGCCGGCCGAGATCGGTTCGATCTTCGTCGGCTACCTGCGCAACACCCTGGACCCGAAATAGAGAAAACCATGAACGATGTGTCTGATTCCCCTCCGCGCGTACTCGTGACAAAGATCGGCCTCGACGGCCATGACCGCGGCAGCCGCATCGTCGCCGCCTATTTGCGCGACGCCGGTATGGACGTCATCTACACGCCGCCGTGGCAGTCGGTCGAGGCGGTCGTGCAGCTGGCATTGCAGGAAGACGTCGACTTGATCGGCGTAAGCTCGCTCGCCACCGATCATCTGATTCTGCCCGAACTCATGGCGGCCCTGCGTGAAGGCGGATTGGACCACGTTCGGGTGATCGTCGGCGGGATCGTGCCGGAGCCGGAGCAGGCGATGCTGCGGGAGGCGGGGATCGCCGAGATCCTCGGCCCCGGGGCGAGCCGGGAAACCATCGTGACGTGCGCAACGGGGCTGGCGCGCGCCGCGCAATCGGACAAGACAGCGATGTACGAGGGCTGAGAGATGGACAAACAATTCGAGCAAATGACGCTTCCCGGGTTCGAGGAAGCCCGCGATACCTGGGCACAGGACTACGCCGGGCAAATCGGCCGGGAACGGGTGATCCGCAACCGGTCCGGAATCGAAGTGAAGCCGCTTTATACTCCGGAAGACTGGTCCGGCGGGGACTACCTGGCCGAACTCGGGTTCCCGGGACAGGCGCCCTACACCCGGGGGATCTATCCGACCATGCATCGCGGCCGCACCTGGTCGCAGCGGCAATTGATCGGTCTCGGCACGCCGGCGGACTACAACGGCCGCGTGCGCCGGATCCTCGATGCGGGCGCCACCGCGATCAGCCTTATCCCGTGCAACTCCGTATTTCGCGGCGTCGACTGCGACGAGGTGCAGGCGCCGCTCTTGGGAACCTGCGGCACGGTGGTCAACACCGTCGATCACATGGACGCCGCGCTCGACGGTGTCTCCATCGGCGACATATCGACGGCGATGAACGACCCCTCGCCGTTCACCTTGCTGGCCTTTGTGCTCGGCGTCGCGAAGCGGCGCGGGATAAGTTGGGACCGCGTCACCGGAACCTCGAACCAGAGTGATTACATCTCTCATTTCGCGGCCAACCATATGTTTTACCGGTTGTCGCTGCCGGGTTCGCGCCGGATGCTGCTGGACCACATCGCCTTCTGCCGCGAACACGTGCCGAACTGGAATCCCGTATCGGTGGTCGGCCAGCACATGCAGCAGGCCGGCGCGACACCGGCCGAAGGCATGGGTTTCACCTTGTCCACCGCGCTCCAGTATGCCGAGGACTGCATCGCCCGCGGCATGGACCCGGATGTGGTGCTGCCGCGATTCACGTTTTTCTTCGACATTTCGGTCAGCTTCTTCGAGGAGGTCGCGAAGTTCCGCGCCGGACGGCGGATCTGGGCGCGGCTCGCGCGCGAACGCCTCGGTGCGAAGGATCCGCGCTCCTGGCGCTTCAAGTTCCACGGCCAGACCTCGGGGGTCGACCTGACCGCGCAACAGCCCCTGAACAACATCGCGCGCGTCACGACCCAGGCCATCGCCGGCATTTTGAGCGGGCTGCAATCCATGCACACCGACTCCTACGACGAAGTGACTTCGGTGCCGACCGAGGGTCCCGCGAAGATCGCGATCGCCACACAAAATATCCTGCGCGAAGAGGCGCACCTGTGCGACGTCATCGATCCGCTCGGCGGTTCCTATTACGTCGAGTCGTTGACGGACACGATGGAGCGGGAAATCGAGGCGATCATCGCGACCGTCGACGAAGCGGGCGGCATGTACAAGGCCGTCGAGACCGGCCTGGTGCAAGCGCGAATCGGCGAGTCCGCGCTGCGCTTTCAGGACAGCATCGACAGCGGCGAGCAGAAACTCGTCGGCGTCAACTGCTACCAGGACGGAAGCGAAGCACTGGACGAGCCGCCGCCCTACCGGCCCGATCCCGCGGTGATGCGCCAGCATGTCGAGGCCTTCAAGGCGTACAAGGCGGCGCGCTCGCAGAGCGCGGTACGCAAGGCGCTGTCGGCATTGCGGCGCGCGGCGGCCTCGGAGCATGAAAACGTCTTCGCCGAAGTCGTGAACGCGGCGGTGGCCGGTGTCACGCATGGCGAAATCGTCGCCTGTCTGCGCGACGAACTCGGCTTCGGGCACCCGCTGATCGCCGCCTGATCCGTGAGCCGTCAAGCGCTGGACGTCCTGGCCGGGCGGCTGAAGGCCGGTAACACCGGCGCGCTGGCAAGGGCGATATCGCTCGTCGAGGCCGGCACCGAAAGCGGACTGTTGTTGCACCGAAACATCCGTCAGTCGCACAGGCCGCCTTGCGTGATCGGCATTACCGGTCCCCCGGGCGCGGGCAAGTCGACCTTGATCGATGCGCTCGTCGCGGAATTGCGGGCGGCGGACAAGAGAGTCGCGGTGCTTGCCGTCGACCCGTCCAGCCCGATCAGCGGCGGCTCGGTTCTGGGTGACCGCACGCGCATGGGCGCGCACACGTCCGACCACGACGTCTACATCCGTTCGGTATCCGGGCGCGGGCATCTCGGCGGCGTAAGCCGCTCGACCCACGCTATCGTCGATCTGTTCGTGGCCGCGGGCTGGCCGTACATCCTGATCGAAACCATCGGCGCCGGTCAGTCGGAGACGGAGATTGCGGAGATCGCGGATGTCAACGTCGTGGTCAACGCACCGGGGCTCGGCGATGAGGTGCAGGCGATCAAATCCGGCATTCTCGAGATCGCCGACATTCTGGTGGTCAACAAGTCCGACCTGCCGGACGCGGATCGCACGGTGCGGGATCTCGAGGGTATGCTCCAACTGCGCCGGCCGGAGGCACAACACGTGGCGGTGCTGCAGACCGCCGCGCGCGAACGTTCCGGGATTGGCGAACTGCTCGCGCAGATCGAAGCGCGCTTGGCGACGGTGACGCCGGAGGCGCAAGCGGCGCGCAACCGGCGTCAGGCCATTCGTCTGCTGGTCGATGAGGCCGAGAACCGGATACGCCGAAGCCTGGCGGCAAAACCGGAGGTGGAAATCGAAGCGCTGTGCGAGCGGATCCTGTCCGGACAGATCGATCCGGCAGATGCACTTTCGATTGCTTTCGCGACCGGCGGTTGCGGTGAAGTCGCGGCGGCCGTGAAGTCGTGAAAAACGATGATATCCGTCCGTATGGCCGGAGCACGCCGACCGGTATTTCACCGAGGTGTAAATGATGAAACGGGACACGAGTATCGAGCTGGTCAGGCGCGCCCTCGATCTGCTGGAAAATGACGATACCACCCGGGTCGACGACGTTTACCTGAGTCCCGTCGATTCCTACACGTCGGCGGACTGGCTGGCCCTGGAACAGGACGTCCTGTTCAGAGGCTACCCGTTGTTAGCCGCTTTTTCCTGCGAGCTGCCCAATGCGGGCGACTTCATCACTAACGATGATACCGGTCTGCCCATACTGCTGGTCAGAAACACCAGCGGGGAGATAAATGCTTTTTACAACACCTGCCGGCACCGCGGCTCCAAACTGGTATCCGGTTGCGGCCGGGCCCAGGCGGGCCTCGTCTGCCCGTACCATGCGTGGAATTACGGTCTCGACGGCCGCCTTCGGATTATCCCCGACGAGGCAAGCTTCCCCGGCGTCGACAAATCAGAACACGCCCTCACCGCGCTCCCCGTAGTGGAAAAGCACGGCATGATCTGGGTCTGCCCGACCCCGGACAAAGCGATCGATATCGACGCCCAACTGGGTGGTGCGAACGGTGGTCTGGTCGCAGATCTCGCGGCGTACGGCTTCGAGAATTACCACCCCTACACCCAGCGCCGCCTGCACCGCAAGATGAACTGGAAGTTGATGCTCGATACTTTTCTCGAGCCGTATCATTTCGCCCCCCTGCATCCGACGACGGTCGGCCCGCTCCTCTATCACAACCTGTGTCTGCTCGATACCTACGGCCAGAATCTCCGGGCGGCGGTAATCCGCAAATCGATCGAGGACTTGCGCGCCGAACCCGAGGAGGCCTGGGACATATTGCCCCATTCCGCGCTGGTATATCTGTTGTTTCCCAACACCTGCCTGGTGATGCAGCGCGACCACGTCGAGCTCTGGCGTGCCTATCCCGTCGCCGGCAAGGTCGACGAATGCATGGTGCAGATGGATTATTACATTCCGGAACCGGCGGAAACGGCGTCGGCGAAAGATCATTGGGAACGCAACATGGACCTGGCGGTGCGGACGGTGATCGAGGAGGACATTCCCGGTGTGGAAAGTATCCAGCGGGGTTTGGCGAGCGGCGCGATGACGCATTGTACATTCGGGCGTAATGAACCGGCGCTGATACATTTCGAAAGCGAAATCGCCAAAAGTATCGGCCGGTTGTAACGCGCAGCTTCGTGCGCGACTTCCGATCTCACGAACCGCGGCTCGCTCGTTCGGAACCACCAACCCCCACTCGCTGCGCCTCGATTGACAGATTTTCACGGATCACGCTGGCGCTCCGGGCATCGCTCCGTGTGGAATCATGCGCCCTGCGTGCTGACGAATTTGTCGAACCTGATCCGGGTGCCGAACATGCCCTTCGCTTTCAGCACGTCAATCGCCGCATCGATCATCGGCGCGGGACCGCACAGGTACGCTTCCGATCCGCGCAGGTTGTCCGAGCGCCGGTCGATCACTTCGGTGATCAAGCCCGTCTCGCCATCCCAGCCGTCATTCGTCCCCGCTTCGGACAACGCCGGGATGTACGTAAATGACGTCAGTGCCGCGGCGGCCTGCGCGATCTCCTCGTCGCAAATGAGGTCCTCCCGCGTGCGCGCACCGTAATAGAAAACGACCTCGCGCTGCGAGGCCTGCTCACCAAGGTGCCGCAACATCGACAGGATCGGCGCCATCCCTGAACCGCCTGCGACCATGATGATAGGCGCGAACCCTTCGCTCAGTTTGAATTGGCCGTACGGACCCCGCAGCCGCAGCGGATCGCCGGCTGCTAGGGTCTCCGCCATGAACGTGGAAAAACACCCGTCCGGAATGTGCTTGACCATCAGCTCGATCTGATTGCCACAGCTCGGCACATTCGCCATGGAGTACGCGCGCCACTCGTCCGAGCCCGTGACGTTGACCTCGACGAACTGTCCCGCATCGAACTCGAACGGGGGCGTATCGACATTCAACAGCAGGCGCCAGATATCACGCGATATGGGCCCTACCCGCTCGACACGACAATCGAATTCGCGAATGGGCCGGGCGGCGGTCAACTCCGCTTCGTCGTAGTTCTCGAGCTCGATGACGACGTCCTCGAGCGGATACGCGGTGCACAACAGTGCCACACCGGCGTCCCGCTCGAACTCCATCAACGCGAAACCCGAAGCCTCTTCGACATCGACGTCGCCCTGCGTCACCTGCGCCTTACACGTGCCGCAACCACCATGCTTGCAGCCGTAGCGCAACCCGATGCCCTGGCGCAGCGCAGCGGAGAGGATCGTCTCATCCTCTCCGCACTCGAATTCGATGCCGAAGGGCTCGAGCGTGACGGTGACCGTCACGCGGCGAGTTCTGCGACCGGCGGCGGCGGCGGCTTGACCACCTCGTAGTCGCAGCGGCGCAAATCGTCGAGCGTCCACATCCGCTTGGGCTCGAGCACGGGCTGCGCGATCAGTGTTTTGCCGTCTTCGCGTACGAAGCCCATGTCCAGCGTTACGTCGGCGAGGTCGAAACCGGCATACCGATCGAGAAAACCTTCGAAGCCCTGGTAGTGATCGGGATCGTTGACGAAGATCTCGTGGCAACCGTCCGAGCAAAAAATGAAGTTTTCGCCGTTGTGGACATGCGAACGGCCGGTGTTGTTCTGTGGTGTCGGGAAAATCGTCGGCAACTGACACACCTGGCAGAAGTTCGGCAGGCCACCGAGTTCCTTGACAATCAATGCGCAGTCTTCGGGGTTCGTCATTTGATTGTAGGCCTCCCAGAACGAACCGTAGTTCTCGTACCAGCCCGGATATTTCTTCTCGAACCAGTCCATGTCCTCCGCCGTCATCGGATCGAAGCGGTGATAGAACACCGGCCACGCACCGAAGAGGTAAACAGCGCCCGAATGGGACAGCCAGTCCTGATCCGAGATCATGCGATCGAGATGCTTCGGCTGCTTGATGCCGTATTGCTCGAGTTTCTGATAGAAACCGCCATAGAACTCGTCGAACAGCCACCGCATGTTCATTTCCTTGGCGGATTCCTGCCGATTGCGCACGAAATAGTCGGCAAACAGGTTGTTACCGATCCCGAAGCTCATGTGGGTTCGCCACGACCACTTGTCGAGCGCATCCTGGATGAGCGGGATATTGCGGTCGTCCTGCAGCAAGGTCGACAAGGTCGCCCAGCCGTTTGCCATGTGCCGCGCCTCGTCGGATTGGATCGTAAGCATGGTCGACGCCAGCATATCGTCGCCATGGGCGGCCGCCGCCGAGGACAGCCCGACGAAGAAAACGTTCGAATACGCCGTCTCTACGAAGACCTGCAGGCCAAGCGACGTCTCGACCGGATCACACGTCATGAAATCCTCGCACATGGCGCGGAAGATGCCGCCGCCGACACTGCTACCGGCGGCGTGCAGCGCAACGTCGTAACCCGCCGGGTCACGCCAGCTCCGCATATGATGACGCAAGGTGTTCATCTCGAGCTGCGTGTGCCGCATTTCGTCCAGCACCTGCATCATGTAGCCCTGCCGCAGTTCCATCGGCGCGACCGTTCTGGCCATGCGGCCCATCTGGCGCCCGGCCGAATATTCGATGGCGGAGAGATTCGACAAGCCGAACTTCATGCCTTCCATCCACCGGGGGTCGGCCTCGCCGCTGCTCAGCCGGCTCGCGGCCTCCAGTATCGCGTAGTGCCGGTTTTCTTTCTCAAGCTCCATCTTGAAATATTCACCGACGGTGGTCTTGAACGGATCCATCGGGCGTGTAGGACGTATAAACCGCCATTTTGGTAGCTCGACAACGGGTGGTTTCGCCTGACAGGACCTGATTGGCGCCGGCACCAACCGTCGGGAGACCGGGCGGGACCGTCCAGCAGCGTGCAGATCGGCGCCACGCCTCGGAATTCTCCCCGGCAACGGCCTCGCCGACGCCGCACTGCCCCGCGCGCCGGTTCCCTGGACAGGCGACGCCGTTGCCGCGTCACGGACGGCACGGTCCAATCGAGCTCCTCTTGGCGTTACCCGGTCTCGTCGGACAGCCCCCGCTGCGGCGGCGCTCGGCATGGCGGACGCCGGGTGCCTTCGGACTGCGGCGCTTTCGAATCCAGGTGGGTGAGGATCTTCTCGACGACGTCGGGGTCCTCAATGCAGGCGATGATCCGCACTGCACCGCCACAGGCCGCGCAGCTCTCGATGTCGATCCCGAAAACCCGCTTCAAACGCTGCGCCCAGGTCATCGCAGCGCGGCGTTCGCCCGGTGTCCGCTCCTCCGGATCCGCAGTCGTGGCAGGCTGGCCTCCCCTGCCCCGCTTGGCCGGTGTCACCCGTGCCCGGTATTTGCTGTTG
>JBHIYN010000008.1:0-296460 GCA_041984235.1 Gammaproteobacteria bacterium | reverse complement strand
TCTGCAGGTCCAGCGTCGCGTCCGCATCCGCCGTGTTGTCGATCGTCGTGTCGCCCGTGCCGTTGCCCAGGCTATCCGCCGTCGTCACCGCCAGCGTGCCGCCCAGCACCGTCACATCACCGCTGAAGTCGCCCGTCGTCGCACTCAGCGTCTGAGTCTCGCCACTGGCGCCATTCATCGTGAGCGACAGCACGTCGTCGTCACCGCCGCCGGCCGCCTCCGCCACACCGTCGGTCAGCGTTCCGGTGAACACACCGCCGTCGCCCGTGAGGGTCAGCGTGCTGGTCACCGCGCCGCTGTCGACGAGCTCGCGGTTGGTGACCGTGCCCGCGCCGTTCAGCTGCGCGATGTCCTGGTCGAAGCCGTTCAGGTTGAGCGTGCCGGTAACGATCACGTTGTCCGTGCCGTCGAACACGGTGGCCGCGCCCGCGGCCAGCTCGCCGGCGCTGATGGTGGTGGTGCCGGTATACGCGTTGGCGGTATTCGACAACAGCAGTCTGCCGGTGCCCGTCTTGGTCAGGCCGCCGGTGCCGCTGATCGCGCCGGTGACGTCGATGGCCGCACTGCCGCCGGCGTTGGAGACGTTGACCACCGCGGTTGCCGGCAGGGCGATGGTGCCGGCCAGGGTCAGGGTGTTGTTCTCGGTATGCTCCAGCGCTTCGCTGGTGCCGGGGCCGTCGCCCTGGATCGAGAGATCCTCGGACACGGTCTGCGAGCTGGCGATGGCGAACTGCAGCTTGGCGCCGTCATTGACCGTGGTGCCATCGGTCGCGACATCGGTGCCGCTGGAGCCCAGCGCACCCTGGTGCTCGACGCGCAGGGTGCCGCCGGAGACGGTGATCGCGCCGCTGTAACCCGCGGTGGCGTTATCGCCCTGCAGCGTGACCACACCGGGGCCGGCGCTCGCCAGCGCACCGCTGCCGCTGACATTGCCGGCGACGATAAGCGTGTCGGCGGCTTCGGCCGTGGCCAGGGAGCCGTCGTCGGTCATGACGAGATCGGTGATGGTCGCGGTGTCGGAGCCACCCGTGACGCCGCCGCGCACAGTGCCGCCGGCGGTGTTGATTTCGACCGTTTCGGTGATGGTGACACCGCCGTTCACGACCAGCACCGCGCTCGCCGCGTCGAGCACGACGTTGCCGCCGCCCCCGCCGCCGACCGCGCCGGAGTTGTCGAGCTGCAGGGTGCCGGCGCTGATGACCGTGCCCCCGGTATAGGTGTTGGCGGCGTCCAGCACCACGGTGCCGGCGTCGACCTTGGTCAGCGCGTCAGCTCCGGTTTCGCCGATGGCCCTCGAGATGGTCAGCGTGCTGCCGCTGGTCGCGCCGATGGACGCATCCGCGAGCAGGGTCACGGTGTTCGTGCCACCGCTCGCGATCGACGCGGTGCCCTCACCGCTCAGCGCCCCCGCGCCGTTGGCGCCCGCGCCCTGCAGCTCCAGCGTCTCGTTGGACGAGAGCGCAAAACCATCGAGCTCGAGCGTGCCGCCGTTGACGGTCGTCGTGGTTACGCCGGCCACGGTGCCAAGACTGGCGCTGGTAGTGATGCTCAGCGTGCCGGCGTTGACGTTGACCGCGCCGCCGAAATTACCGGTGGTGGCGGACAGCACCTGGCGATCGGTGGCGTTGGCGCCGTCCATGGTCAGCGAGAGGGTGTCGTCACTGCTGCTGACGGCCTGCGCGGTGCCGTCGGTCAGGGTGCCGGTGAAGCTGCCGCCGTTGCCGGTGATGGTCAGCGTGTTGCTGACCGAGCTGCCGTCGGCGATGTCGAAGTTGGTCACCACGCCGTCACCGTTCAGCGCCACGATCGACTGGTCGGTGCCGTTGAGGTTGAACTGGCCGGTACCGTTGACGGTGACGCTGGCCGAATCCGCCAGCGCGTCAGCGGTGGTCGTGATGAGCTCGGTGCCGTTACCGACGGTGGTCGTGCCGGTGTAGTCGTTGCTCTCGCTCAGGAACAGGGTGCCCGTCTGCAGGTCGACGCTGGTCGCACCGGTAATGGTGTCGCCGCCGTTCTGCACGATGGTGCCGGCAACGTCCAGGATCAGGGTGCCGGTGGCACCGAGGTCGATGGTGCCCATGTTGGTCACGTTGTTGGCCGCGTCCAGGGTGACGTCGGCGCCGGCGGTGGTGATGTCTATGCCGGCCATGGCGATGTCGTTGCCGGCGCGGAAGACCACCGAGCCGGTGTTGTCCTGGGCGAGGTTGAGTCCCGCGCCGGTGATCTCGAAGAGGATGTCGTTGTCAGCAGCCAGGACCAGGTTGACCCCGGCGCCAAGCGCCTCCAGCACGTCCTGCTCGACGAAGTACTCAGCGTTGTCGATCTCGGACTGGTCGAAGGGGTTGCCGACGTCCTCGGTACCCGGACCGCCGGCGCCGTCGTCGACGATGTGCAGGTCGTTCGGGTCGAGCAGCAGGGTGCCGGTCTCGCCGTTGGGTGCCGAGGCATCCACGCTGCCGTCGAACATCAGGTCCTGCTTGCCGGAGACCTCGACGTCGCCGCCGTCGCCGGACGCGCTGCCACCGGTAGCGGAGATGTCGCCGAGGTAGCGCGTGGTCTGGTCGGCCCACACCACCACGGTGCCGCCGTCACCCGTTTCGCCGGCGTCGGCGGTAATGCTGACGTCGCGGCCGACGTAAGTGTGTTCGGCGTTACGCACTTCGGCGTTTGCGCCCTGGTAACCGCCGCCGATCAACGCTTCGCCGCCACCGCTGCCGCCGGAGACGTCGACCTGCGCAGCGCCGGTGAGACCGACCTGCTCGCCGAGCAGCCTGACCTCACCGCCCGCGCCCGACTCGCTGGCCGCCGAGACCAGGCCACTGCTGAGCGTGGTGTCGGTTGCCTCGACATGGATCGATCCGCCGTCACCCGCCACGGCGTCGGCACGCAGCACGCCGCTGTTGGTCACGTTGGCGCCGCGGACCTCGATCGTGCCGCCGCTATCGGTGGCGGTCGCTGCCGAGGCATCGATCTGCCCGGTATTGAGCACCGAGGCGCCGGCGCCCATGCCGACCAGCATGATGCGCCCGCCCTGGTTCTCGATGCGTCCGGCCTTGACCAGGCCCTGGTTGTTAATCGCGTTGCGGAATACACCCTCGGCGGCGCTCGCCGTGATCAGCACGTCGCCGCCATCGGCGATGATCTCGCCGCTGTTGGAGACCTGGTCGTCGATCGCCTGCGCGTTTTCCAGCACGGCCTCGTCGACGGTGAAGCGCAGCAGCCCGTCGCCGTCGAAATCGACGGTGACCTTCTCGCCCGCGGCGAGGTGCACGCGGCCCGCGGTGGCAACGATCACGCCCTCGTTGGCGACGCTCTGGCCGACCAGCGCCACGTCACCGGCATCGGCGTTGATGGTGCCCTGGTTGACCACCCGCCCGCCGCTGTCCTTCAGCGCCTGCAGGCGGTAATTGCCGCTCATGAATTCGTCGATGCCGATCTGCATGGCCCCGGCGACCAGGCTGCCAACGTCGACCTGCGCGCCCGGCTTGAAGAACACGCCGTTCGGGTTCATCAGCACGACCTGGCCATTGGCCTTCACCTGGCCGAAGATCTGGCTGGGATTCTGGTCGAAGATGCGGTTAAGGGTGGAGGCGCGCGCGTTGGGCTGGTTGTAGCGCACGGTCTCGTGGCGCTGCACGTTGTAGGTCTGCCAGTCGATCGCGGCGCGCTGGCTGGTCTGGTTGATGGTGGTGGTGGCGCCGTTCTGCGCGATGCCGGCATTACCGGCGCGGACCTGGCCGCCGGTCGGGGCGGCCTGCAGCAGGGTCGGGGCAAGGCCCAGCACCAGGCCCGGCAGCAACGCGGTGCGCACCGACAGGGTGAGCGGTTTCAGGTTGAAGCCGGCCGCAGCCGTCTTGCCGTGAGTGTCTTGTCCACGCATGTTCATGCGTACGCTCCCTTGACCGGCATTCGAGGACGAACGCCACCGGCCTGCCAGAATGTGCAGACCATACTAGTTATCAGGTACTTAGGCGGTCCGTGAACTGCTTCACAGCGGGTTGGCGGTGATCGGAGCGCGTCACGATGTGTAACCCGCCGGGGCCCCGCCCAGGGTGCGCAGGTTCCGCGAACCTTCGCCGCCTCCCCGGCCGTGCCCGTTTTCCGTTGCAGTCGCTGGACTTACCCTCGGTCGCGCACCTGCCTGCTCAGAAGAAGAAATTCAGATCGACCCAGTACTGGGGTTCCTTGTCGTTCTCCGGTTCCGGCCGGCCGATCGGCGAGGCGATGGTAATTTTCCCGGAAAAAACCTTGGGGTTGTTGAACGACAGGGCGAATCCCACCGACTTGAAGTTTTCCGACTGCTTCTCGGTCGGCAAGGCGGAATTGAGCTTGCCGGCACCGAGGTCGAAGAAGAACGAGAGCTGCATCAGCTCGCCCCAGGTGCGGTTGCCGAAGGCCGGCTGCTCGGCGATGAACGGCGCATTGATGATCCACTCGACCGAGCCGAACACGGCGCGATCGAACAGGGCCTCGGTGGGCCGGTAGCCGCGTACGTTGGTCGGGCCGCCGATGGTGTACTGCTCCACCGGCACCAGCAGGTCGGGCGACCAGAACACCTCGAAGGTGAACAGCAGGTTGTGGTGGTTGAGCTTCTCCCACACCGGGGTCAGCGCCTGGAAGCGGCTGAGGCTCAGGAAGACCTTGTCGAACTCGCCGGTCGGGAATTCGCCGGTGCCGCTCTGGCGCGACGGCTGCACGAACGCGGTGTCCTTGCCCATGGCTCCGAAGACGTCGTTGAAGCCGTGCGAGACCTCGAGATAGGCCGCGTTGAGTCCGCCGAAGCGCGCGTCGACCGAATCGAAATTGAGCTCCAGCGCCGCGACCGCGAGGCTGTCGAGGCTGACCGGTCGACCCTGGGCCTTGGTGCGGCTGGTCTTCTTCGACACGCGCACACCGGCGTTCAGGTTCATCAGCCGCGAGCGGATGAAGTCCTTCGACAGGAAGGCGTTGTAGTTGCGGATGTCGCTGGCGATGTTGGAATCGCGGAACTCGCCGGCGACGTCGAACTGGTTGCGGCTGGTGCCGATGCTGAACTTGGTGTCGTAGAAACCGGTGACCGGGACCTCGTAGTCCAGGGCGTAGAAGAAGGTGTTGTCGGGTACGGCGGTGTGCTGCACGGTGCCGGCGAGCTTGTCACCCTGGCCGAGCGGGTTGTTCCAGGTGACCTGGGCCAGGTAGCGGTTCTGACCGGTCTCGGAGATACCGTGGTTGTCGGCGCGCACCGCGACTTCGAGGCGATCCTCCTCCTGCACCTTGACCACCATGTCGGCGGTACCGACCTCGATGCCGGGCTGGAACACGCCGAACGACGACTGCCCGGGGTAGTCGGAGATGGTCAGCAGCGCCGACTCCACCTCTTCCTTGGTCACCGGCTTGCCGACCAGGTTGCGGAACGGCGTCTGCAGGATCTCGGCGGCGTACATCTCGTTACCTTCGGTGACGACCCGTCCGAGCAGGCCTTCCATCACCTGGATGCGCACCTGGCCGTCACTGACTTCCTGCACCGGCACGAAGGCCTGTGCCAGGATCAGGCCGTGCTCGCGGTAGTACTGCGTGATCTCGTCGGCAACTTCCTGCAGGCGTCCCACGGTGAAACCGTCCGGACGCTCGGCCAGCCGGCCGTCGAGGATGCCCTGTACCTCGCTGGTCTGGATCTCGAACTCGGGCCGATCGATGGCGCCGTCGAGCACGAAGGCGGAAACGACGATCTTCTCGCCGTCGTCGATGTCCAGCGGACGCTCGACCACCGGTGGTACCGAGAACATCTCCTCGGGCGGCGGGGCCGGGACCAGCTTGCGGTCTTCGCCGGGACGGATCGCGCCCGGTCGCGCGGCGTCCGGCAGGTCGACCACGCCGGCCAGGGACTGCTCGCCGACGGCGAAGGCGTCGCCCTCGCCCGGCCGTACCGCGCCGGGGCGGGTCGCCGCCGACTGGGCGGCGTCGTAATGGGCGGCAATGGCGCGGGTCGGCGACACGCCGGGCCGCAGGGGCCCCGGGCGCACGGCATCCGGGACGTCGATGAAGGCGGCCGGGACCGTCAGCGGAGCGATGGCGAGCACCACGCAGGCCGTCCACGCATACCGCGCCTGCAGCGGTCCGCGCGGGAAATCAACGCCCTTTTGCATGAAAATTTTTATTGTGCCCGCTAAATCCCTGAATCACATGGTGCAATCCATCACCACGCGCCCTCCCGAACTGCCCGGCAGTATAGCCCCGCGGGCGCTCGGGGGGCAAACGTTTTGGCCAGCGGATCCCGGCCAGTTTCAAAGGCTTCCGTAACAATCGTTGACCTTTGTGCCGGCCTCAGCTGCCCCCTTTCGCCGCCGCGGCCGGGGTCGGCGTGGTGGCGGGGGCCGCGAGCAGGTTTTCGCGCCAAGCCTCGAGCTCGTCGCCAGGCGACTCGACCGGGTACTCCGCGGAAATCTTCTCCAGCGCCGCCTGGCGCACCTTGAGCGCCGCCTCACGCTTCAGCCGTACCGCGATCTGCTCACGCACCTTGGCGAACTCGACCACCTCCTCTTCCACCGTGGCGCCGCGCTTGATGATATGCAGCCCGGTGTCGGTCGCGATCGGGTCGCTCACCCCGTCGACCTTCAGCGCTGCGGCCGCCTCGGCGATCGGCGGCAGCAGCTCGGCGACCTTGATCAGCCCCATGTAGCCGTCGTTGAGACGGCTCGCCTCGTGTGCGGAGTGCGCCTTCGCCATCTCGGCGAAACTGGTCTTGCCCTTGCGCAGGTCGGCGGAGATGCGGTCGGCCAGCGCCCAGGCGGCCTTGTAGGCGGCGTCATCCGCGTCCGCCGCCAGCGGAATGTAGATCTGCCAAAGGTGCATGCGCTGCGGGACGCGGAAGGCGTCGGGATTCTTGTCATAGGCCTCGCGCACCTGCGCCTCGCTCGGGAACGCCGGGTCGAGGTTGAGGCGTACGACCTGGTTCAGGTAGGACTCGACCAGCACGCGCTGCCCGGCGCGCTTCATCAGCACGCGGATGGCCTCGGTTTCGTCGGCGCCGTTGGCGTAAGCCGCCGCCAGCACGGCCTGGTTGAGAGTTTCCTGGTTGATGAAACGCGCGAAGCTCTCGGGAGATTCCAGGATCTGACCGCGCTGGGCCGGCTCCAGCAGCGCCAGCAGCTCGCGCACCGTGGCGAGATCGAGCTTGCCGGTGCCCGGCTCGCTGCGCTGCTCCGACGCTGTCGGCGTAATCTCGACCGCGGCGTCCCCGTCGGACGGTGCCGGTGCCAGCCAGCGCGCCCCCCAGGCGCCCAGGAACAACAACAGCGCGCCAATCAGGACGGCGCCGACCACGGCCAGAATTCTCACGATACGGTTTCCTCGCTGGGGCACTTTGAATCGAACAGGCGGCGCTGATTCTACCCGCGCCGGGGGTCGGCCGGTCAGTGGCGGGATCGCGGCCGGCGCACGCCGCCGGCAGCCGCGATGACGGCTGCAATAACAGAATGTTATTGATGAATAGGCACTTGTTCCATAAACTTCGGCAGACGCTGATGTGTCCGGGCGACTGCGGGCGGACGGCGTCCGACCAGACCCTGAAGCAGAACGCGACGCGGGCAGAAAGCGGAATGGCTCCGAAAACGACCAACCTGACCATCCTGTTCGCGGATATCAGCGGCAGCACCCGGCTCTACGAAGTGCTCGGCGACGCCCCCGCGCGGGCCAAGGTCGCGAGCTGCCTGCAGATGCTCACCGACGTCACCGAGCGTCACGGCGGCACGGTGATCAAGACCATCGGCGACGAGATCATGTGCACCTACCCCGACGCCGAGTCGGCGGTGTCGGCGGCCTGCGACATGCACGAAATGCTCGAGGATGACATCACCGAGCAAACCGCCGAGGGCCCGATCTCCCTGTCGATCCGGGTTGGCCTGCACCACGGGCCGGCAATCCTGGAAGCGGGCGACGTGTTCGGCGACGCGGTCAACGTCGCCGCGCGCATGGCCTCGATGTCGAAGGCCGGCCAGATCATCACCACGCAGTCGACCATCGAGGAGCTGCCGCCGATCCTCAAGGCGAGCTCGCGCTTCATCGATCGCGCGCCCGTCAAGGGCAAGAAAGAGACCATGGACATCTTCGAGGTGCTGTGGCAGCAGGAAGACGTCACGCGCATGTCCACCGGCGTAATCCCGGAGCCGGTGCACCGCGCCCAGCTCGAGCTGCGCTACCACGATCTCAACCTCACCCTCGACGACGAGCACACGCAGGTCGTGATGGGGCGCAGCAAGACCGCCGACATTGCCGTGGCCGAGGCGCTGGCCTCGCGCCAGCACGTACGGCTCGAACATCGTCGCGGCAAGTTTTTCATCATCGATCAGAGCACCAACGGGACTTATGTCCTGATCGGTGACAACGAGGCCTTCCTGCGGCGCGAGGAAATGCCGATCAGCGGCAGCGGCAAAATCAGCCTCGGACGCTCCTTCTCCGAGAACCCGCAGGAAGTCGTGCACTTCAAGACCCAGGGATGAGGCACGCGCCGGGCCTCCCCTGCAGCCGTGATCACACGCATAACCCGGGATTGACTGCGCCTTGGATACCGTCGAAGCGGAAGACAAACGAGTCATGAAAGCGCAACCGTTCAGCTGGAACTCGACGGCCATCTCGGACGTCGGCCGCGTGCGCAAGCTGAACGAGGACTCGGTGCTGGACCGCGGCGAGGAAGGCCTGTGGGTGGTCGCCGACGGCATGGGTGGCCACTCCGCCGGCGATCTCGCCAGCCAGCTGATCGTCAACTCGCTGTCGCGGCTGGAACCGGACGCGGATCTCGCCGAGTTCGTCGACCAGGTCGAGGATGCCGTGCTCGGCGTCAACGAGCGCCTGTTCGAGGTTGCCAACGCGCACAACCAGACCAGTGGCAGCACCATCGTGCTGTTGCTCGCCCGCGGGCGGCACGCCGTCACCATGTGGGCCGGCGACAGCCGTCTCTACCGGCTGCGCGACGACCAGCTCATACGCATGACCACCGATCACACCCAGATCGAGCTCTACATCGAGAAAGGTCTGCTCGACCGCTCCGAGGCCGAAGGCCACCCGTCGGGCAACATGGTCACCCGCGCCGTCGGCGTGACCGATCACCTGCTGCTGGAAATGGACCTGTTCGAACTGGCCGACGGCGATCGCTACCTGCTGTGCTCCGACGGCCTCGACAAGCACCTCAAGGACGACGAGATTGCGGAAATCATGCGCGGTGACGATACCGAGAGTATCGCCCGCGCCCTGGTCGACCTGACGCTGGAACGCGGTGCGGTGGACAATGTATCCGTGTGCGTCGTCGAGTTCAGCGAATCATGAGCGGGCACACGCCCGTGCAACCGCGATTCGTCGCGCACCGGGGCGGCGGCCCCGGGCGCATCCATCTTTCCGGCGACGCGCCGCAACTGACCGAGCAGCGGTGCGCACGCGCCGCTGGAGGCGCCGACAATGGCTGATTTCAAGACCACCCTAGAACGACTTTCGCGCCAGGAGATCGAGTTCGACTCGGTCACGCGCAACATCGACAAGCTGCTGAAGAAAAAGCCGCAGGCCGCGGTGGCGGTGATGGACCAGCTCAAGCAGGCGGTCACCGCCGAGGTCATCGACACCGAGACCTACGCGCGCCTCAGGGCCTGCGTCGCCGCTCACCTCGAAGCCGCGCCCATTGGCGGCGGCGAGGACGAGCAGACCGTGTTCGCCGGCGACGATGACGACGCCGACAACGTGCTCGACATCACCGGCGGCGGCGGCGCCGACGAAGCCACCCGGATCGTCGAGCCCGGGGCGGAGGACGCGACCCAGGTGCTCGACGGCACGGCCGCGGCCGAGCCCATGTCGGGGCAGACCACGGGTATCGACTTCGACCTGACCTCCGATGCGGGTTCCTCGACCTCGGCGCCGTCGTCGTGGCCGACCGACGGCAGCCAGACCGGGCAGACCGGGACCGACTGGGCACAGCCGGGTGCCGGCGGTGGCGAGACCACCAAGCTCGGGCCGGGCGCGGTCCTGCGCGGCCGCTTCCAGCTCGACGAGGTGCTCGGCGTCGGCGGCATGGGCTCGGTCTACCTCGGCAGCGACCTGATCAAGGTGCGCGCCAAGGACAAGCAGCCACGGGTCGCACTCAAGGTTCTGAACGAGGATTTCAAGCAGCACCCGGATTCCTTCATCGCGCTGCAGCGAGAAGCGAGCCGCCAGCAGAAGCTCGCCCATCCCAACATCGCCACCGTCTACGACTTCGACCAGACCGAGGACGGCCTCGCCTTCCTCGTCATGGAGCTGCTCGAGGGCCAGCCGCTCAACGACTTCATCAAGAAGGCGGTCAAGCCCAAGGGCGGACTGCCGTTCGAGGAAGCACTGCCGATGGTGCAGGGCCTCGGCAACGCGCTGATCTACGCCCACGAGCGCAACATCGTCCACTCCGACTTCAAACCCGGCAACTGCTTCATCACCAAGGAAGGCCAGATGAAGGTGCTCGACTTCGGCATCGCGCGCGCGGTCAAGGCGCCCGGCGCGGCCGAGGGCGAAACGACGATTTTCGATCCGGGCAAACTGGGCGCGCTGACCCCGGCCTACGCCTCGACCGAGATGCTGGAGGGCGAGGAGCCCGATCCGCGCGACGACATCTACGCGCTCGCCTGCGTCGCCTACGAGCTGCTGACCGGCAAACACCCGTTCAACAAGATCCCGGCCAACAAGGCGCGCGACTCGGGCCTGGTGCCGGAGCCGATCAAGACGCTCACGCGCAAGCAGTGGCGCGGTCTCGAGCGCGGCCTCGCGTTCCAGCGCGAGGAACGCAGCCAGAGCACGGCCGAGTTCCTGGAGGAATTCGAAGGCGCGACCTCGCCGTGGAAGAACCCCTTCATCATGGTGCCGGCCGCGGTCGCCCTGATCGTGCTCGCGGGCTTCTTCCCGGCCAAGAACTACCTCGAAGAGCAGGACATCAAGGCGCGTATCGCACTCGCGCAGAGCGGCGACCCGGCGCAGATCGAAACCGTACTCGCCGGCCTCGCGGCCGACGACCTCAGCGGCGCGCAGCGTGACCAGGTGCTGAACCAGGCCAAGGACCAGATCCTGAACTACTTCGACACCCGGGCGCGCGACCAGATCGACGTCGCCCGCGGTCACTACGACTTTACCGGCGCCAAGCAGACCCTCGCCGAGGCGCGCTCCTACGCCGTGTATGCGGATTCGAGCAAGCTGCTCGAACTCGAGGAACACATCCGCGAGTCGGAGAACCGCCTGTTCGCCGAGCAGTTCGACAAGTTCAACACCGCGCTCGAGAACGGCGCGCTGACCTCCGTTCCCGGCGAGGACGACATCTTCGACGCCATGGCGATCGTCGAGAAGGTCGACCCGGCGCACCCCATGCTCACCGACCGGCGTATCCCCGGTGCCTACGCGGATGCCATCAACGCCGCGCTCGAGAACGACGACTTCGAGTACGCCGAGGAGCTCGGCGACACCGGCATCGGCCTGATGGCCGACAATGCCAACCTCAAGAACCTGCTCGACAAGATCGCCGGCGCCAAGGATCGCGCCGAGACCACCGCGCGTATCCTGCGTGCGATTGCGAGCATCCAGGAAGCGCGCGACTCCGGCGAGGGCCTCGCCGCCTACGCACGGGTCGGCGGCGCGATCGCCGATCTCGCCGCGGCCGATCCGGCCAACGAGTTGCTCGACGAGCTGCGCGCCGAGGTCGAGCCGCTGGCGCGCGCCGATCTCGCCGCGCTGGAGGCGAGCAAGGCGTGGGGCAAGAGCGCACTGATGGGCGGCGACTACAACGCCATGCTGCGCGGGCTCGGCCTGCACGGGCTGAACGCGCGCGCCAAGCCACTCGGCGAGCAGTTCGACGAGGTCGTGGCCGAGGCGCGCGGCGCGGTGACCGAGGCGGTTGCCGCTGACCAGCTCGCGCCCGAAGCGCGCGAGCGCCTGGCGCGGCTGGTGGCCATAGCGCCGCGTAGTCCGCGCACGGAAAACGCCCGCAACCAGGTTGCCAAGGCGTGGCTCAAGGACGCCGAGGCGGCACGCGCCAGCGGCGACTTCGATGCCGCCGGTAAAGCCCTGGCGGCCGCCGCCGAGGTCCCGCCCGCCGCCGGCGTGCAGACCCTGGTCGACGCCGAGGGCGAACGTCTCGCGGCCCTGCGCGAGCTCGACGACGCCGCGCGCGCCGAGGTCGCCGCGCAGCGCAGGGCGAGCTTCGATGCCGAGTTCCCGGCCTACGCCGCGAGCCTCGAGCAGCTCGGCGCCGACCGCGCCGCCTTCGACACCGCGTTCGCACGTCTCGACGAACTGCGCCCGCTCGCGCCGGCCGATCCACGCATCGGCGAGGCCGAGCTCGCGCTCGCCGCCGCGGTCAGCCGCGGCGCCGCCACGATGGGCACGGACGGCCGCTGGGACGATGCCGTCGACGTCACCCGCCAGGCGCTGGTCAACGTGCCGCAGGCGAGCGAGCTGTCCGGCCAGCTGGTCGACCTCGAGCAGTCGCGCAAGCAGGCGCTGATCGAACAGCAGAAGAAGCTCGTCGCCGACTCCAAGCGCGAGGTCGAGCAACTGCTGGAAGATCCGGTCGCCGATCGCGACTGGCGTGCCAGCGTGCGCCAGAAGATGGAAACGGTCGCCGCACTGGGCGAGCCCGGCGACGCCTGGCTCGACGAGGTCGGTGCGCGCATCGCGGCGGTCTACCTCGAGCGCGCGATCGAGATGCGCAAGGCGCAGCGTCTCGCCGAGGGCGCCAACCTGCTCGCCGACGCCGAACGTTTCGCCGCCGACACGCCGGGGCTGAGCGAGGAGCGCGAGGCCCTGGCCATCGCCACCGAGGCGTTCGAGCGCGAGCAGGCCGAGCAGGCGCGGCTGGCGCGCATCGAGGGACTCAAGCGCACCTTCGAAACCCAGGCGCGTGCGAACGATGTCGCCAACGCGACCAAGACGCTGGACGCGCTGCGCGAGGAAACCGGCGAGGCCGAGGATCCCTTCGTCACCCGCGACGCGCCGCGTCTGCTTGCCGCCGCTTACTACAAGCTCGCTACCCAGCGTGCGGTGGCCAACGACTTCGCGGCGGCGCTGCGCTTCGCGCGCGCCTGTGCCGATTTGCAGCCGAACCGCCTGGAGTGCAAGAACGCGGTGCGCGACTACACCGTCGACGGCAACAAGCAGGACCTGCAGAAGATCTTCTCGCGCGGGGGCGACTTCGACCTCGGCGAGGTCATGGCCAAGATCTCCGAAGTCCAGGTCCTCGATCCCGGCGTGTTCTCGTCCTCGGAGCCACAGTGGGCCGAAGCGGTCAGCGCACGCCTGGAAGCGCTCAAGGAGAGCGCCGGCACCGGCGCCAACGAGGTCATCGAGCAGGCCAAGGAGTTGTTCGCCGGCAACCAGGTGATCGCCGCGATCGAGCCGGTGACGCTGGAAGTGGCGCCGTCGCGCTACGCCGCCGAGGTCAACGCGGCGATGGACAAGGCGCTGCTGGGCGCGGCGCGCGATCTGCTCAAGCAGGCCAACGAGAGCGAGGCTGAGCATCCCGACATCGTGCGCCTGAAAGGCGCTTACAACGCCCGCGTCAAGGAAGCCAAGGCGCTCTACGACAGCTACAAGTCGCAGTACAAGGGCGGCGACTACGAGAGCGCACTGAAGACCATGGAGCAGGCGCTCGACGTGTGGGCCGACAGCTCCACGTTCAAGAAGGAGCATGCGCGCGTGGTGGCCAAGCTCAGCACCCTGACCGACGACTCGGGCGGCCTGGTCAGCGAGGAGTTCACCATTCCCGACGCCCTGCCGCCGACCAATCCGTGTGAAGCGCGGCTCGCCGGACATGGCAAGCGCAAGAAAGGCACCTGCTTCTATTTCGTGGCCGGCAACCAGCGCGGCCCGCTGATGGTGGTGGTGCCGGCCGGCGAAGGCTTCGAGCGGCCGTTCGCAATCGGCAAGTACGAGGTCACCGTGTCCGACTACAACCGCTTTTGCGCGCTGTCGCGCAGCTGCGAACCGGTCAAGGGACAGGAGGGCCGGCTGCCGATCACGGGCATCACGCTGGAGCAGGCACGCGCCTACGTCGAGTGGCTGTCGCAGCGCACCGGACTCAGCTTCCGCCTGCCGTCCGCGGCCGAGTGGAGCTACGCCGCCAACGCCGGCGGCGATCAACCGAAGCCCGATCACAACTGCCGGGTGGAAATGAACGGGCAGCTCCTCAAGGGCCAGGGCCTGATGGGCGTCAACACCGGCAAGGCCAACGGCTGGGGCCTGTACAACTATGTCGGTAACGCCCAGGAGCTGGTCACCACCGACGGCGGCGTGAGTGCGCGCGGCGGTGCCTTCGAGGACGTGTTCAGCAAGTGCGAGGTCTCGCTCGAGAAACCGCACGATGGCAGCGCGGACAACGCCACCGGCTTCCGCGTCCTGCTCGAACTCGGATCGGGATAGCGCCACGCGATGGCCCCGGCTGCAACGGCTGACACAACGACGCTATGAGCTCCGAAACCCTGCGCGAACTGTCGCGGACCTATGCCGCCGGCGACCTCGACCGCGAATCCTACCGCGTCAAGCGGCGCGAGCTGATCGAACGCATCGTCGCCGGCGAAGCGCCGGTGGTCGCGTGGCGGGCGCCGGAGCCGGAAGCGCCGACGGTGTTCCCTTACGACGAGGACGACGGCGACACCACGCAGGAGATCATGCCCGCAGTGGCTACGGCCGCCGGCGCCGACGAAGCGCGCGGCTTCCCATGGCTGACGGTGCTGGTCACCCTGGCGGTGGTCGCCGCGGTCGCCTGGGGCGCGCTGCAGTGGCTGGCACGTGACGACGGCGGCGAGCCCCCCGCCGTGCCGGTCCCGGCGGTGATCGAGAAAGACCTGCTCGAGCGGTTCCTCGCCGACAATTCCTGGACCTCGGCCAGCCTCGCCGCGCTGCGCCGAGCCTACGACGACCTCGCTCCCGATGGTCGCGCGGCACTCGCGGGCAGCGACTCCCTGCGCCGCATGGGTGATGCCCTGTTGCGACAAATCGGCTCCGAGCGCGCGTTGCTGGGGATCGGCGACGCCGAGGAAGCACTCGATGCGCAGGCCGAGCTGCTCGACCTCGCCGAGCACCTCGGCATTACCGATGAACGCTTCCGTCGCGCGCGCGAGGTGTGGGTGGATGCCCGCGAGGAGCACCTCGGCATCGCCGGAGAGCGCGCGCCCGAGATGCCCTTCGAACCCGATGTGGCACCCGCGGTGCAGGAGCCGCCCGCGGCCGACGAGGCGGTGCCGCAGGAACCCGAAACGGACGCAGAGGAGGCGGAACCGGTCGCGGAAGACGTGGTCGAGCCACCGGAGGCTGCGGACGAGGCCGCCGCGGATGCCCCGAGCGCGGAGGCGCCGGCCGCGACCGCGCCGGCCGAACCCGCCGCAGCAACCCGGGCGGCGGTAACCGCAGCGCCGGCGGCCGCCGCGGTTACGGCGCCCGCGAAAGCCAGTAGCCGGCGCAGCAACTGCAAGGCCGAGCTGGCCCGCGAGCGCCGCCCCTATTGCATCGACATCATGGACTCCGGCATCAAGGGGCCGGTACTGGTGGTGCTGCCGCCGGGCGAATTCACCATGGGTGGCGAACAGGCGCAGGAACAGCCGCGCCACACCGTGCGCATCGATTATCCGCTCGCCATCGGCATGTTCGAGATCAGTGGCGCGGAACTGGCGTCCTGGTGCCGGCACGCCGGGCGCGACTGCCCGGCGCAACCGTGGAACGACCCGGCCCTGCCGGCGGTCAACGTGAGCTGGCAGACGGCGCGCGACTACGCCGCCTGGCTGTCCGAGGTCACCGGGGCGCGCTACCGCCTGCCGAGCGAAGCCGAGTGGGAATACGCGGCGCGTGCCGGCACCACCACACCCTATCCCTTCGGCGACGAGTTGCTGCCGACGCATGCGCGTTTCAGCTTCCGCGGCGCCGAAGAGCGTCCGCTGGCAGCCAACGATCGCACCATCAACCGCAATGATTTCCGCCTCTACCACATGGTCGGCAACGTCCGCGAGTGGGTCGAGGACACCTGGTTCGAGGATTACCACGGCGCTCACGGCAACGGCAGCGCGCGCATCGTCGGCAACGCCGGACCGCGGGTCGTGCGTGGTGGCAGCTATGCCGATGGTGCCGACGCGCTGCGCTCCGCGGCGCGCACCTCGCTGGACGCCTCGGCGAGCGACGTCTACACCGGCTTCCGCGTCGTCCGCGCCATCGAGAACTGAGCGCGGCAGGAGCCGACCCCCGCGACCCGTGGCCACGGACACGCCCAATCTCGACGGCGACGAACGCGACCGCTTCGCGACGCTCGCCGCGCAGTGGTGGGATGCGGATGGCCCGCTGCGTACCCTGCACGACATCAATCCGTGCCGCCTCGAATACATTGCCGCTGCCTGCCCGCTCGACGGCCGTCGGGTGGCGGACATCGGCTGCGGGGGCGGCTTGTTGAGCACGGCCCTGGCCGCGCGCGGCGCGCAGGTGACGGCCATCGACGCGGCGCCCGAGCTGATCGAGGTCGCGCGCGCGCACGGCAAGGCACATGGTCTGGACATCGATTACCGCGCCGAGCTGTGCGCCGCCCTCGCAACGCGTGAACCGCGGGCCTTCGACCTGGTCGTGTGCATGGAGCTGGTCGAGCACGTGCCCGACGTCGACGCCCTGATCGGCGATTGTGCGCAACTGCTGCGTGATGGCGGCGAGCTGGTGGTGTCGACCCTGAACCGCACGCCCGCCGCCTACGTCACGGCGATTCTCGGCGCCGAGTACGTGCTCGGTCTGCTGCCGCGCGGCACCCATGACTACGAGCGCTTCCTGCGCCCGGCCGAGCTCGCACGCTGTGCGCGACGGCACGGCCTCGAGCTGCTCGATGTCAGTGGCATGCGTTACAACCCGATCACGCGGCGTGCCCGCCTCGGCGGTGCGCCGCGGGTCAACTACCTCGCGCGCCTGCGGCGCGGCGACCCGGCCCCCCGATGAGAGCAGCGCCCCGCGCGGTCCTGTTCGACCTCGACGGTACCCTGCTCGACACTGCGCCCGACCTGGCGCGGGCGCTCAACCGAGTACGCGCCGAAGACGGCCTTGCCCCCCTGCCCTATGCCAGCATCCGGCCGTGGGTGTCGCATGGCTCGCTGGCCCTGGTCCGGCTCGGCTTCGACTACGCCGAGGACAGCACGGCTTTCGCCGACCGCCGTCAGCGACTGCTCGACGTCTACCGCGACGACGTCGCCTGCGAGACCCGCCTGTTCGCCGGCATCGCCGCGGTACTGGAACGCATCGAGGCCAGTCGCCGTCCGTGGGGTATCGTCACCAACAAGCCGGGCTGGCTGACGACGCCGCTGCTCGCCGCGCTGAACCTCGCCGGGCGTGCCGCCTGTGTCGTTTCGGGCGACACCACGGCACGCGCCAAGCCGCATCCCGATCCCCTGCTGGCGGCCTCGGATGCGCTCGGGCAACCGCCGGCCTCGTGCCTCTATGTCGGTGACGCGGAACGCGACGTGCAGGCCGCGACGGCGGCCGGCATGCCGGTGGTGGTCGCGCTGTACGGCTACATCGCGCCCGACGAGCAACCACACACCTGGGGTGGCGACGGCAGCGTGCACGCCCCGCACGAGCTGCTCGACTGGCTGTGAACGACGCGCAGGCCAGGGCCGCGGTGACGCCCGCGCCGGGCAGTGATTTCTACTACGCCAGTCACTACCTGGACGCCGCCGCGCGCGAGCGGGCGCGCATCATCGAGGCCCTGCACCGCGAGCTCGCACGGATCCCGGCAAGCTGCAGCGACCGCGGCGTGGCCCATGTCAAGCTGGCCTGGTGGCGCGAAGAGCTGAGCGCTGACGGTGGCGCGTCCGCGCGGCACCCGCTAACCCGCGCGGCCGCGCCGCTGCTGGCCGAAGAGCCGACGCTGCGCGCGGTCTTCGTGCGGCTGGTCGACGCTGTCGATGCGAGCCTGCTCGAGCCCCGCCTCGCCGATCGAGCGGCGGTCATTGCGGCAATCTCCGCGCTGCACGGCGAGGTGTGGACGGCGCTAGCGGGCGCGCAGCCGCACGCCGAAGCCATACCTCCGCAGCGTCTGTGCGCGCTGACCGAGCTCGCCTACGCGCTGTGCGACCTGCGCCATCACCGTGCCGGCGGCACGCTCTACCTCGCCGACGACGCGCTCGCCCGGCACCGCCTGCACGTCGAGGACATCCGTACGGCGACCAGCTCCGACGCCCTGCGTGTGCTCCTGCGCGAGGAGCTCGGCACCGTGCACGAACAACTCGCTGCGTGCGTCGCCGCCCTGCCGCGCGCCCTGCGCCGCCGCCAGCGGCTGTTCACGACGCTCGCCCGCATCCGTCTGCACGCCCTGCGACTGACCCTGGACGACGACTGCAGCGTGATCGAGCGACGCGTCGAGCCGACCCCGGTGCACAAGCTCTACCTGGCCTGGCGCAGTGCGCGTCTCGGCTGACGATGCAAGCTCACGAGCGCACCGCAGGGCGCCGCACATGGCGCAGGCGCACGCGCAGCCGCCGGTGCGCCGCCGCTGCGACGTTGTCGCCGAGCAGGGCCAGGTCGCGCCGCTGCCCGCTGCCCAGCCGCAGGCTGAGACAGATCACCGCCACGCTGACCAGCGGCGCGCCGGTCAGCTCCGCGTTCAGCACGCGCCCGTCGCGCAGGGTCACCTGCCAGCGGCCGCTCGCCTTGAGCAGCAACGCGACGACATCGTCGTCCCGCCGGCGGCCGTGCAGCAGCACGCAGCGCAGTGCATTGGCCGCCAGCGCAGCCGCGACCGCCCCGTATGCCCAGCCCGGCGCGAACATGAGCAGCGTCCAGCCCAGCGCCGCGCCGTGTGCCAACAGCACGGCGCCGAGCAGGCGGCGTGAACGCCCGACGTGAAGGTGTATCGGTCCATCGAACGCACCCATCGCGCGAGCCAGCATAGCGCGCCCGGAGCGCGCTTGAAATTGATGCGTCGGGGCCAGATACTTACGGGCTGACGATCTGCGCAGACGCAGCGCCACGAACCATGTCCGACAAGCATCAAGACCCGCCCTCCGACGCGCCCGAGATCTCCCCCGAAGACAACGGGCAGGAGCGGCCGCCAAAGGTCGGGCCGAAGGAGATTGGCGGACCCAAGGGTCCGGAGCCGACCCGTTACGGTGACTGGGAACGCAAGGGACGCTGTATCGATTTCTGAAGTGCGCTGACGGCAACGCCAGCGCCGACATGTCGCCCGCCATCGAAGCACCCGGCCGCGCGGTCCGGGCGGCGCGGTGACCGAAATACCTGCCGGACGCGATCCGTCGCCGGCGATTGTGTACCACCCGAACATGACGAGCGGTTAGCCCATGCCTGACAACCCTCTTTCACCGCACCTGCAGGTCTACCGGCTGCCGTTGCTCGCGAAGCTGTCGATCACGCACCGCGCGACCGGCGTTTTCCTCGCACTGGGCACGCTGCTCCTGCTGTACTGGCTGGTCGCGGCCGCGCTCGGCGCCGAGGCCTACGAGCAGGCGCGCACCTGTCTCGCATCGCTGCCGGCGCAGATCGTACTGTTCGGCTGGACGCTGGCCTTCTACTACCATCTGCTGAACGGTATTCGCCACCTGCTGTGGGACACCGGCCGGGGTTTCGCGCTCGACACCGCCGACAAGACCGGCATCGCGGTCCTCGTCGGCTGCATCGCGCTCACGGCGCTGACCTGGGGCTGTGTACTGGCCCAGGGAGGCGCGGCATGAGCCTGCGCAGCGATCTCGGCCGCGTACGCGGACTCGGCTCGGCCAAGAGCGGATCCCATCACTGGTGGCACCAGCGCCTCAGCGCCATCGCGCTGATCCCGCTGGCGCTGTGGTTCGCCACGACCATCCTCGGTCATCTCGGCGACAGCCATGCCGAAATCGTGAGCTGGATCGGCTCCCCGTTCGTAACGGTACTGCTGATCGGGCTCGTGCTGAGCGTCTTCTACCACGCCGCGCTCGGCCTGCAGGTGGTCATCGAGGACTACGTGCACGCCGAGTTCACCAAGGTGGCGGCACTCATCGTGATGAAGCTGGCACTCGCCTTCGGCGCGCTGCTCGGCGTCGTCGCGATTCTGAAAATCTCCTTTGCCACCGCCTGAACGGACACCCTCATGCCCGCTGAATATCAACTGATCGAACACACTTACGACGTCGTCGTCGTCGGCGCCGGTGGTGCAGGGCTGCGCGCCACCTTCGGCATGGCGGCCGAGGGCCTCGCCACCGCCTGCATCACCAAGGTGTTCCCGACCCGCAGCCACACCGTCGCCGCCCAGGGCGGCATGAGCGCGGCGCTGGGCAACATGGGGCCGGACGACTGGCGCTGGCACATGTACGACACCATCAAGGGCTCCGACTGGCTCGGCGACCAGGATGCGATCGAGTACATGTGCCGCGAGGCCATTCCGGCGGTGATCGAGCTGGAGCACTACGGCGTGCCGTTCTCGCGCACCGAGAGCGGCGAAATCTACCAGCGCCCGTTCGGCGGCATGACGACCAATTTCGGCGAGGGCATCGCGCAGCGTACCTGCGCCGCCGCCGACCGTACCGGCCATGCCATTCTGCATACGCTCTACCAGCAGTCGCTCAAACACGACGCGGAGTTCATGATCGAGTACTTCGCCATCGACCTGGTGATGGACGACGACGGCACCTGCCGCGGGGTCGTTGCGTGGAACCTCGAAGACGGCACCCTGCACCTGTTCCGCGCGCAGATGGTCGTGCTGGCCACCGGCGGTTATGGCCGCAGCTACTTCTCCTGCACCTCGGCCCATACCTGCACCGGCGACGGCAACGGCATGGTGCTGCGCGCCGGGCTGCCGCTGCAGGACATGGAATTCACCCAGTTCCACCCCACCGGCATCTATGGCGCCGGCTGTCTCATCACCGAGGGGGTGCGCGGCGAGGGTGGCTACCTGACCAACTCCGACGGCGAGCGCTTCATGGAGCGCTACGCCCCGAACGCCAAGGACCTCGCCTCGCGTGACGTCGTCTCGCGCTCGATGACCATCGAGATCCGCGAAGGCCGCGGCGTCGGGGAGCACAAGGACCACATCCACCTGCATCTCGAGCACCTCGGCGCAGACGTCATCAACAAACGCCTGCCCGGCATCGCCGAGTCGGCCGCGATCTTCGCCGGCGTCGACGTCACCCGCGAGCCCATTCCGGTGTTGCCGACGGTTCACTACAACATGGGGGGCATCCAGACCAACTACCTCGGCGAGGTGGTCACGCTCAAGGACGACAACCCGGACACGGTGGTCCCCGGCCTGATGTCGATCGGCGAAGCCGCCTGCGTCTCGGTGCACGGCGCCAATCGACTGGGATCGAATTCGCTGCTCGACCTCGTGGTGTTCGGGCGCGCGGCGGCCAAGCGCTGCGCGGAGATCGTCAAGCCCGGTGCAACCCAGCCGGCGGTGCGTGGCGACGCCATCGACCGCATCCTGTCGCGTTTCGACGCCCTGCGCCACGCCGACGGCTCGGAGTCGACCGCCAAGCTGCGTGACGACATGCAGCGCACCATGCAGAACCACGCCGCCGTATTCCGTACCGGCGAGACGCTCGCCGAAGGACAGGCCAAACTGCGCGAGGTCTACCAGGCCTTCCAGCACGTCAAGGTCAGCGACCGCTCGATGGTCTGGAACACCGATCTCGTCGAGACACTGGAGCTCGAGAACCTGCTCGGCAGCGCGCTGGTCAGCATCGATGCCGCCGCCAACCGCACCGAGAGCCGCGGCGCGCACGCGCGCGAGGACTATCCGGACCGCGACGACGAGAACTGGATGAAGCACACCCTGACCTGGCTCGGCGACGGCGGCAAGGTCACCTTCGGCTACCGCCCCGTGCATCTCTACACCCTGAGCGACGACGTCGAAGTCGTGCCGCCCAAGAAACGCGTTTACTGAGCGACGGTCATCCCCATGGCGCAATTCACACTACCCAAGAACTCACAGATTGGCACCGGCAAGACGTTCGACCATGCCAACGGTGCCAAACGCTCGGCCACGTTCCGCATCTACCGCTGGGAGCCCGACAGCGGCGAGAACCCGCGCGTCGACACCTACCACATCGATCTCGACAAGTGCGGACCGATGGTGCTGGACGCGATCATCTACATCAAGAACGAGATCGACCCGACCCTGACCTTCCGCCGTTCCTGCCGCGAGGGAATCTGCGGCTCGTGCGCGATGAACATCGACGGTACCAACACGCTGGCCTGCACCAAGGCAATCAGCGAGGTAAAGGGCGACGTGAAGATCTACCCGCTGCCGCACATGCAGGTGGTCAAGGACCTGGTGCCGGATCTCAAGCACTTCTACGCCCAGTACGCCTCGATCAAGCCCTGGCTGCAGTCACAGACGCCGGCGCCGCCGGACAAGGAACGCCTGCAGTCCACGGAAGACCGTGAGAAGCTCGACGGCCTCTACGAGTGCATCCTGTGCGCGTGCTGCTCGACGAGTTGCCCGAGCTACTGGTGGAACAGCGATCGTTACCTCGGCCCTGCAATCCTGCTGCAGGCGCATCGCTGGCTGGTCGACAGTCGCGACGAGGCCACCGGCGAGCGGCTGGACAACCTCGAGGATCCGTTCCGCCTCTATCGCTGCCACACGATCATGAACTGCGCCAAGACCTGCCCCAAGGGTCTCAATCCGGCCAAGGCCATCGCCGAGATCAAGAAGATGATGGTCCAGCGCAGCCTGTGAGTGATGGCGGCCGGCGCCATCAATCGGCTGCGCTGGCGCTGCCGGCGAGGCATGCGCGAGCTCGATCTCGTGCTCGAGAGCTGGCTGGAACGCAACGCGAACGACCTGTCGGCCACTGAACTCGCGCTGTTCGAGCGCTTTCTCGACAGCAGTGACATGGATCTCTACGCCTGGGTAACCGGGCGCTCGCGCCCGACCGACCCGGATTTTGCCGCCCTGGTCGATCGTCTCGGCGCGCCGCCGCCGGCATGAGTGACGCGGTGTCGTGGCCACCGCCCGGTGACGCGCCGGGTGCGCTGCGCGCGGCAGCTGCCGGTGCCCGTGCCGCGCTGACCGATATCGCGCCAATTGCGATCGGTGGCGACGACGCGGTCCCCTTCCTGCACGGCCAGTTCACCACCGACGTCGCGGCGATGGCGCCCGGCGACAGCCGCCTCGCCGCGTGGTGCTCGCCCAAGGGCCGCGTGCTGTTCCTGCTGCGCCTGCTGCGCACCGCCACGGGTGTGCTGGTGCTGCTGCCAGCCGCGCAGTCCGAGGCGTTCTGCAGGCGTCTGCGCATGTACGTATTACGCGCGGCGGTCACCATCGAGGATCGCTCGGCCACGCACGGCGTCCTGCGCTGCGACGGGACGGGCGAGCTGCCCGCCATGGACGGCGTCATCGAGTGTGGCCGCGAACGTGACCAGGCCTGGCTGGCCGGACCGAAGCAGGCACTCGCCGATTACTGGCAGCGGCTCGAGCTGCCGGCCCTCGACGCCAACGCCGTGGCGCTGAGTGACATTCGGCGCGGCGAGCCGCGCCTCGAGCAGACCCTCGCCGACACCTTCCTGCCGCAGGAGCTCGATCTCGATCGCCGCGCCGGCGTCAGCTTCGAGAAGGGCTGCTACCCGGGCCAGGAGATTGTTGCACGGGTACGCTTCCGCGGCAGCGTCAAGCGCCGCCTGGCGCGCTTCGCGCTCACCTGCGAGGCGGCGCTCCCGGCCGGCGCGCGGCTGGTCGACGATGACGGGCGCACGCGCGGCACCGTGCTGTTCACCGCGCGCAGCGACGGCACCGACTGCGAAGCGCTGGTCGTGCTGGATTGCGACGCGGGCACCGTGAGCCTGGCCGATGCACCACAGGTCGCGCCACGACGTCTGCCGCTCGCCGGCGACCTTGTCGACTGACGCCTCCGCGGCGCCCCATGGCCGGATCGTCGCGCCGCGCGATTTCCGCCCGGCGCCCTGGCTGCCGGGCCCCCACCTGCCGACGATCTGGGCCAGCGCATGCCGCCGTGTGCCGCGTTCCGCGCTGCGCTTCGAGCGTCTCGAGCTGCCCGACGGCGATTTTCTCGACCTCGCCTGGAGCGGCGCGCGCAGCGGGCCGCTGGTGTTGATCCTGCACGGACTCGAGGGCAGCCACGAATCGAGCTACGCGCGTGCACTGCTCGCCGCTCTCGATACGTCCGGCTACCGCGGCGTGCTGATGCACTTCCGCGGCTGCAGCGGCGAGCCGAACCGACTCGACCGCAGCTACCACTCCGGCGACACCGGCGACCTGGCCTTCGTCGTCGACACGCTGACCAGGCGCACGGGCGCCGCGCCGTTCGCCGCCATCGGGTTCTCGCTCGGCGGCAACGTGCTCCTGAAATGGCTGGGCGAAACCGGCCCCGACAACCCGCTGGCAACCGCGGCGGCGGTCTCGGTGCCCTTCGATCTCGGCGCCTGTGCCGACCGCCTCGACCAGGGCTTCTCGCGCCTCTACCAGCACCGGCTGCTCAGCTCCATGCGTGCCAGGTTCCGCGCCAAGTTCGCCCGTCGTGCGCCGCCCATCAGCGTCGGCGACATCGGCGCGCTGCGCAACTTCCGCAGCTACGACGATGCGGTCACCGCACCGCTGCACGGCTTTCGAGACGCGGTCGACTACTACGACCGCGCGAGCAGCCGCCCGTGGCTCTCACGCATCGCCACACCGACCCTGATCGTTCACGCCGAGGACGATCCCTTCGTCCCGCGCCACGCGGTTCCGCACGCCAGTGAGCTGTCCGGCGCGGTCACGCTGGAGCTCAGCGCGCGCGGCGGGCATGTCGGTTTCGTCGCTGCGCGGGGACCGCGCTACTGGCTGGACCGCCGCCTGGTCGAGCACCTGCGCGGCTTCGAGCAACGCTGATCGGCGCTAGAATGTCCGCTGTGACCGACGTGAAGCACCCGCTCGTGTTCATTTTTCAGCCCCGCTGGTTCCTCGCCGCGACCGCCCTGGCGTGTATCGCGCTGCTCGGCTACGGCTACTATCTGCAGTTCCACGACGGCCTGGAGCCGTGTCCCATGTGTGTATTCCAGCGCCTGTGCTACATGGCGATCGCCGCGGTCGGTGTGGTGGGTGCCGTGCATGCTCCGGGCCACATCGGCACCCGCATCTATGGCGCTGCGGTCATGCTGTTCGCCGCGCTCGGCGCCGCCATCGCCGCGCGCCAGGTATGGCTGCAGCACCTGCCCGAGGACCGCGTGCCGGAATGTGGTCCCGGGCTCGAATTCATGCTCGAGGTCTACCCGCTGGCCGAGGTCATCAGGACCGCACTCAGGGGGACCGGGGAATGCGCGACGGTGGACTGGACCTTCCTCGGCGCCTCGATCGCGGAGTGGTCGTTGTTGTGCTTCGCGCTGATGTTCATCGCCCATGCCGCCTGGCTCGTATGGCGAACGACGCGGCCGGCGGCGGCCTGAAGGAGATCTGCCATGTCCGGTCTGCGCTTTTCCGCCCTCTGCCTGCTCGCCGGCACCGCCATGCTGCTGGCCGGCGCCTGCTTCGCCGCCGACCCCGGCTTCAGCGCCGGCGCGCTGCGCGGCGTAGCGCGCGTGGAAGTGCACGTCGAAGGCGTACCGGACGACTTCGCCCGTTATGGCCTGCAGGCTGCAGAGCTTCGGCAACGGGTGCGCGACCGGCTGACCGGCGTCGGACTGACGGTGCTCGAGGACGCCGCCGCGGCGGACGACGACGCCAGCCGGCTCACGGTCAGGCTGCACACCAACCAGGATCCGTACGGCCTCTACTCCTACAGCCTCGCCCTGCGCCTCGCCCGCAAGCTGCCGCTGCCGGCCGGTAGCGGTGCCTTCATCTCCGATACCGTGTGGTCGCAGGGCCGCAACGGGGTCATCAATCCGACCGACCTGCGACGCATGTACGGCTATGTCGACGAGCTGCTCGACGCCTTCCTCGCCGCGCACGGCCGCGACAACACGGCGGTGAGCACCACGTCCCCCTGAGTCAGGCGGAGGCGGCCGCCGCCGCCAGCTGGGCGTCGACGACGGCTACCGCGCTCATGTTGATCACGCGACGCACGGTCGCCGACGGGGTCAGGATATGGGCGGCGTAGCGGCAGCCGAGCAGGATCGGGCCGACCGCGACGCCTTCACCGAGTACCGTCAGCAGGTTGAGCGCGATGTTGGCTGCGTCCATGCCCGGCATGACCAGCAGATTGGCCTGCCCGTGCAGGGTCGAGTCGAGCAGGGCCTGCTCGCGGATCGCCGGGATCAGCGCAGCGTCGGCATGCATTTCGCCGTCGATCTCGAGATCGGGCGCGGTCTGCCGGATCAGGTTCAGCGCCTCGCGCATGCGCAGCGCAGCCGGCGTGTGGCTGGTACCGAAATTCGAATGTGACAGCAGTGCCGCCTTGGGCTCGACACCGAACTGGCGCGCGCGTTCGGCGGCGAGCACGGTCATGGCGGCGAGCTGTGCAGCGGTCGGCTCCGGATGCACGTAGGCGTCACACACGAAAAACGTGCCCTTGCGCAGGACCAGCACGTTCATCGCCGCCATGTCCACACCGCTGTCGCGCGCGCCGAGGATGTCGCGCACGTGCACCAGGTGATCGTGGTATTCCCCGGCCAGGCCGCAAAGCATGGCGTCGGCTGCGCCCTTGCGCACCAGCAACGCGGCGATGACGGTCGTGTTGGCACGCAATACGTCACGCGCGTCGGCCGGAGTGATGCCCTTGCGCTTCATGATCTCGTGGTAGAAATCAGCGTACTCGCGATAGCGTCGATCCGATTCCGGGTTGACGACCTCGAAGTCGACGCCGGACTGCATGCGCAGCCCGAGCTCGCGAATCCGCTTGCCGATGACCCGCGGTCGTCCGATCAGCACCGGCTGGGCGATGCCGTCGTCGACCACCGTCTGCACGGCGCGCAGCACGGTAGGGTTCTCACCGTCAGCATAGGCAACGCGCTTCTTCGACAGCTTCGCTTTCTCGTACATCGGCCGCATCAGCAGCACCGACTGGAACACGAACTTGGACAGGCTGGCGCGGTACTCGCGCAGGTCTTCAATCGGCCGGGTCGCGACCCCGCTCGCCATCGCCGCCTCGGCCACTGCCGGCGCCAGCTCGGTGATCAGGCGCGGATCGAACGGCTTGGGAATGAGGTACTCGGGGCCGAAACTGAGCGCCTTGCCGCCGTAGGCCGCCAGCACCACGTCTGACGCCTCCTGGCGCGTAAGGCGCGCCAGCGCACGCACGCAGGCCAGCTTCATGTCCTCGTTGATGGTCGTCGCGCCGACATCCAGCGCGCCGCGGAAAAGGTAGGGAAAACAGAGGACGTTGTTGACCTGGTTCGGATAATCCGAACGGCCGGTGGCGATGATGGCATCGGGACGTGCGCGGCGTGCCTCCTCCGGCATGATCTCCGGCGTCGGATTGGCCAGCGCCAGGATCAACGGCTTGTCGGCCATGTCCGCCACCATCTCGCCGCTGAGCACGCCGGGGCCCGACAGCCCGAGAAAAATGTCGGCGCCGGCGATGGCCTCGGCCAGCGTGCGATGCGGGGTCTCGCGCGCAAAGAAGGCCTTGTGCTCGTCCATCTGCTCGACGCGCCCCTCGTAGATGACACCGGCGCGATCGGTGACCAGGATGTTGTCGCGCGGCAGACCCAGCGAATCGAGCAGGCGCAGGCAGGCGATGGACGCGGCGCCGGCACCGGACGCGACCAGCCGCACCTGGCCGAGGTCCTTGCCGACCAACTCCATCGCGTTGAGGATGGCGGCGGCGGCAATGATGGCGGTACCGTGCTGATCGTCGTGGAAGACGGGGATCTTGATGCGGTCCTTGAGCTTCTGCTCGACGAAGAAACACTCGGGTGCCTTGATGTCCTCGAGGTTGATGCCGCCGAACGTGGGCTCCAGGCTGGCGATGATGTCGACCAGGCGATCGGGATCCGATTCGTCGATCTCGATATCGAACACGTCGATGCCGGCAAACTTCTTGAACAGCACCGCCTTGCCTTCCATGACCGGCTTGGCTGCCAGCGGCCCGATGTTGCCGAGACCGAGCACCGCGGAGCCGTTGGTGATGACGGCGACCAGGTTGCCGCGGTCGGTGTACAGCGGCGCGGTGCCCGGGTCGGCCGCGATCGCCTCGCACGGTGCAGCGACCCCCGGCGAATACGCCAACGCGAGGTCGTTCTGGTTGGCGAGCGGCTTGGTCGGGGCGATCTCGATCTTGCCGGGCCGCGGAAACACGTGGTATTCCAGCGCGCGCTCGTACAGGTTCTCGTCTTTCTTGTTCATGGCCTGCCTCTCGCGCCTGGGCGCGGATTTGCACGATTGCGATTCGGCCCGCACCGCGCGCGGGCCGCACCCGGCGCGACGCGATCAGTTCATCGGGAACCCCGGCGGCAACTGGCCGCTCATGCCGCGCATCAGGTTCTTCATGCCGCCCTTCTTCGACATCTTCTTCATCATCTTCTGCATCTGCATGAACTGCTTGAGAAGCTTGTTGACGTCCTGCACCTGGGTACCGGACCCGGCGGCGATGCGGCGCTTGCGCGAAGCCTTGATCACGGCCGGGAACTGGCGCTCGTGTGGCGTCATCGAGTCGATGATCGCGGCCAGGCGCGTGAGCTCCTTGTCGTTGACCTTGTCCTTGACGGCATCCGGCAAAGCGCCGACACCCGGCAGCTTGCCGAGCAGCGCCGACATGCCGCCCATGTTGCGCATCTGGTCGAGCTGGTCGCGGAAATCCTGCAGGTCGAAGCCCTTGCCCTTCTTCAGCTTCTCCGCGACCTTCAGCGCCTTGTCGTGATCGACCTTCTGCTCGACCTCCTCGATCAGGGAGAGCACGTCGCCCATGCCGAGGATGCGCGAGGCCACGCGGTCGGGGTGGAACGGCTCCAGCGCGTCACTCTTCTCGCCGGTACCGAGGAACTTGATTGGCTTGCCGGTAACGTGACGCACCGACAGCGCCGCGCCGCCGCGCGCATCACCGTCGGTCTTGGTCAGAATGACACCAGTGAGCGGCAGCGCGTCGTTGAAGGCGCGCGCGGTGGCGACCGCGTCCTGCCCCATCATGCTGTCGATCACGAACAGGGTCTCGTGCGGCGACAGCGCCGCGTGCAGGCGGCGGATCTCGTCCATCATCGCCTCGTCGATGGCGAGACGCCCGGCGGTGTCGACGATGAGCACGTCGTCGAAGGCTCGCCGGGCCGCCTCGAACGCGTCACGCGCGGTGTCCTCGACCGGGCGCGCGGTATCGGTCGGGTAATGGTTCGCACCGATCTCTCCGGCGAGCACGCGGAGTTGCTCGATGGCCGCCGGGCGATGCACGTCGCAGCTCACCAGGCCGACCCGCTTGCCTTCCTGCTCCATCAGCCGGCGCGCGAGCTTGGCGGTGGTGGTGGTCTTGCCGGAGCCCTGCAGGCCCGCCATCAGCACCACGACCGGCGGCTGCGCCGCGAGGTCCAGCGCGCTGTTGGCGTCGCCCATCAGGTGGGTCAGCTCGTCGCGCACCACGCGAATGAGCGCCTGCCCGGGTGTCAGCGTGCCGATGACCTCCTGCCCGAGGGCACGCTCGCGTACCGCGGCAACGAAATCCCGCACCACGTCCAGGCCGACGTCCGCCTCGAGCAGCGCGACGCGCACCTCGCGCAGCGTTTCGTCGATGTTCTCTTCGGTCAGGCGCGCACGGCCGCCGAGGTTTCGGACCACGGCGCCAAGTCGTTCGGTGAGATTCTGAAACATGGCTGATACGGGATGAAGGTATTGATTGAAAAGGGAAAAAGCGCGCGACCGGCGCGCTTCATAAGCATCGGCAATTATGCCATCATCAACGCTCCCTGTGGCCTGCCGCGCGTACCCATGAACGTCGTTTTTTCCGGTGTCGTCGCGATCGCGCTGTATAT
This sequence comes from Gammaproteobacteria bacterium, assembly GCA_041984235.1. Taxonomy (GTDB): domain Bacteria; phylum Pseudomonadota; class Gammaproteobacteria; genus JBHIYN01. The sequence goes on along the minus strand of JBHIYN010000008.1, from coordinate 266,649 downwards.
CGCGGTCGCCGTGCGCTCGTCCGCGCGCGTCGCTGCCGACCACGGGAGCTTCTCCCTGCGCTCGGCGACCGGCCTGCTGGCCCTGCTCGCGCTGACCGCCCACGCCTTCACCCTGTACCCGATGGCGATCACCAGCGGCGGCATCAACCTGGGCATCTTCACCGCCGCCTCGCTGGTCGCCTGGATCGTCGCCGGCGTGGCGGTACTGGCCACGCTGCGGCGACCGGTGGCCAGCCTGGCGGTGGTCATACTGCCCTTCGCGGCGCTGATCATCGCACTCTCGCTGGTCTTCTCCCACCAGCACCTGGTGCGCCACTCACCGGGACTGGCCCTGCACATCGCGCTCTCGCTGGTTGCCTACAGCCTGTTCGCGATTGCCGCCCTGCAGGCGATCTACCTCGCCTTCGCCGAGCACCGGCTCAAGCAGCATGTGCCCGTGATGGGTTTCCTGCCGCCGCTGCCGGTGATGGAGGGCCTGATGTTCCAGCTCACTGGCATCGCGTTCGTGCTGCTGAGCATCGGCCTGGTGCTGGGCGGCGCCTACGTCGAGGACATCCGCGGACAGCACCTTGCGCACAAGATCGTGTTCTCGGTGCTGGCGTGGGCGACGTTCGCGGTGCTCGTTGCCGGGCGCCGCCTGGCGCACTGGCGCGGGCGCCGCGCGGTCAAGTACGTTATCGTCGGCACCACCTTCCTCGCCGTCGGCTTCTTTGGTTCGAAGATCGCGCTCGAACTCATCCTGCAGCGCGCCTGATCGGCCGCGCGTCCCATGCCAGAGTTCCCCCTGATCCCGCTGGTCGTCGCGCTGATCGCCCTGATCGTGGCGTCGGCCTACTTCTCCAGCTCCGAGACGGCGATGATGGCGCTCAACCGCTATCGTCTCAAACACCTTGCCGAGCGCGAGCACGCCGGTGCACGGCGCGCGCAGAAGCTGCTCGACCGGCCCGATCGCCTGATCGGCCTGATCCTGCTCGGCAACAATTTCGTCAACATCCTCGCCGCCCAGATCGCAACCGTTCTGACCCTGGAGCTGATCGGTGAACGCGGGCTGATCGCCTCGACCTTCGCCCTCACCGCGGTGGTGCTGATCTTCGCCGAGGTCGTGCCGAAGACGCTCGCCGCCATCCATCCCGAGCGCGTCGCCTTCCCTTCCTCGCTGCTGCTGCGGGTACTGATGTGGCTGTTCTACCCGCTGGTACTGGCACTGAACAAGCTGTCCAACGGCATCCTGAGCGTGCTCGGGGTCAAGGAGATCGGCCGTTCCGAAGACCCGCTCAGTCGCGAAGAGCTGCGCACCGTGGTCAAGGAGGCCGGCGCGATGATCCCGAACAAGCACCGCGAGATGCTGTTCGGCATCCTCGACCTGGAGAGTGCGACGGTGGAGGACATCATGGTGCCGCGCGCTGAGATCAACGGCATCGACCTGCAAGACGAGTGGGCCGAGATCGTCGACCAGCTCGTGTCCTGTCGGCATACGCGCGTACCCTGCTATGCCGGCAATCTGGACGACATCCAGGGCGTGCTGCACCTCAAGCGCGTTACGCGCACGCTGCGCGCCGGTGACGATTTCGACGTCGAGGCCCTGCGCGGCATGCTGAGCGAGCCCTACTTCGTTCCGCTGACGACGGACTTGTACGTGCAGCTGCTGAACTTCCAGAAGCAACGCCAGCGCTTCGCCTTCGTCGTCGACGAATACGGCGACATCGTCGGCCTGGTTACGCTGGAAGACCTGCTGGAGGAGGTCATCGGCGAGTTCACTACCGATCCGCAGATCCACGTGCGTGACGTGTATCCGCAGGACGACGGCAGTTTCCTGGTCGACGGCAGCGCCAATATCCGTGAGATCAATCGCGCCTACGGCTTCGGCCTGCCCACCGACGGACCCAAGACCATCAACGGCCTGATCCTCGAGACGCTGGAGGACATCCCGGTGACCGGCACCGCGTTCCGGCTCGGCGAGATTACGATCGAGATCGTGCAGACCTACGAGCGCGCGGTGAAGACTGCCCGGCTGACCGTCATCGGCAGCGACGCCGCGGAAGAAGCCGCGATCCCGGACGCGGGCGACGGCTGAGCCGGGCAGCCGCGGGGCGCCGTTCCCGGGTGGCCGTCAGGCGCGGTCATGCTGGGCGTTCCAGGCGGCGCGGATGTCGTCCATGTCGAGGGTGGCGAGGACGTTGGCCTCGTCGTCCATGATTTGCAGGATCTCGGGCGCACCGTGGCCACGCACGCTGTAGAACACCACCGCACCGTCCGGACCGCCGCCTTCACTGTGCGCATCGTCGCGGCGGCCACGATAGTAATTGCCCGCCGGCCGGACTTCCCGCACGCTGCCGTCCGGCTCGTACATGCGCAGCTCGCCTTGCACGATGAACATGTTGGTCTGCGCCAGGTGGTTGTGCATCGTGACCGTCTTGTTGGGGGCGAAACGCACCAGCAGGTCGACGATCTGGCGCTCCTCGTCGACATCGCACAAGGTCAGCTCGAGGTTCTCGATACCGGCGAAGGGCTGCCAGTCAATGGCATGGTCGTAGAGGTCGAAGGCGGGTTGGGCGGCGGCTTTGGCGCTCATGGCGACTCCTGGCTGCGATCGGGAACGGAACAGGACTATACGCGGGCGACGCCGGCGTGACATCCGCCACGCCCGCGATGTCGGCGTCTCAAACCGCCTGCAAGGCTTCACCCAGCCGTGAGACGACGGTGACCTGCATGCCCTCGGGCAGCGGCTTGGGCACGTTGCCGCGCGGCACGATGGCGCGCGTGAAGCCATGCTTGGCCGCCTCGCGCAGGCGTTCCGGTCCGCCCGGAACCGGACGGATCTCACCGGCCAGGCCGAGCTCGCCGAAAGCGACCAGGTCGTGCGGCAGCGGTCGATCGCGCAGGCTCGAGAGCACCGCGAGCACGATCGCGAGATCGGCGCCGGTCTCGGTGACGCGCACGCCGCCGACGATGTTCGCGAACACGTCGCAGCCGGCCGTCGACACCCCGCCGTGTCGATTGAGCACCGCGAGCAGCATCGACAGCCGGTTCTGGTCCAGCCCCACGGTGACACGGCGCGGGTTGCCGAGCTGGCTCTCGTCGACCAGCGCCTGTACCTCGACCAGCATCGGCCGCGTGCCCTCGCGGGTCACCATGATCACACTGCCGGGCACCGGCGCGTCGTGCCGCGAGAGCAGAATGGCGCTGGGATTGGCGACTTCGCGCAGGCCACCGTCGGTCATCTGGAACACGCCAAGCTCGTTGACCGCGCCAAAGCGGTTCTTGATCGCGCGGATCATGCGGTAGCGTCCGTCCGGATCGCCTTCGAAGTAGAGCGTGGCATCGACCATGTGCTCGAGCACCCGCGGCCCCGCGATCGAGCCGTCCTTGGTCACGTGCCCGATGAGGTAGAGCGCGACTCCGCGTGACTTGGCGAAGCTGACCAGCCGGCTGGCGCACTCGCGCACCTGTGCCACGCTGCCGGGCGGCGATTGCAGGTCCTCGGAGTAGACGGTCTGCACCGAGTCGACCACCAGCATGGCCGGGCGCGCCTCGCTGGCCGCGGCGAGGATACGCTCGACATGGGTCTCGGTCAGCAGCTTGAGATCGGCGACCGGCAGGTGCAGACGCTCGGCGCGCAGCGCAATCTGGGCCGCGGATTCCTCGCCGCTGACATACAGCGCCTCGACCCCGTTGAGCTTGCGCGCCGCGGCCAGGCTCTGTAGCAGCAACGTGGTCTTGCCGATGCCGGGGTCGCCGCCGAGCAGGACCACCGAGCCGGGCACCAGGCCGCCGCCGAGCACGCGGTCGAGCTCGGCCAGGCCGGTGGCGAGACGCGGCTGCTCCGCCACCTCGACCTCCGCCACGCTCTGCACGCGCGCGGCCGCGCCACCAGCGGTGAAACGCTGGCGCTTGTCGTCGGCACGACTGACGACACGTTCGACCAGCGTGTTCCATGCCTCGCACTCGGCGCACTGCCCGGCCCACTTGCTGGCGGTCGCGCCGCATTGCTCGCACTGGTAGTGCTTCTTCTGCTTCATGCCTCGCCGTACTCGTAGTGCGCCCGCATGCGCACGCGGCATAGCAGCTCGTAGGGGATGGTACCGGACGCGCGTGCGACGTCCTCAATAGGAAGACCCTCGCCCCACAGCGTCACCGGGTCCCCGAAACGCGCCGTCGGTACCGGGCGCAGATCGACCGTCATCATGTCCATGGAACACTCGCCGATCACCTGGGTGCGAACGCCATTGACCAGCACCGGGGTACCGGTGCCGGCATGCCTCGGGTAACCGTCGCCGTAACCGTAGGCGACTACACCGACCGGCATCTCTTCCGGGCACACGAAGGCGCCGCCGTAGCCGACCGCCTCGCCGGCGGCTACCCGGCGCACGGCAATCAGGCGCGAGCGCAGCGCCATCACCGGGCGCAGGCCGAGGTCCGCGCCGTTCTCACCGGCCAGGGGCGACACGCCGTAGAGCATGAGCCCGGGGCGTACCCAGTCCGCGTGCGTCGCCGGTGCCGTCAGTAGCGCGCCCGAGTTGGCCAGGCTGCGCTCGCCGCCGATCCCCTCGAGCAGCGTACCGAAGCGCTCGGCCTGGACCGCAACGCTGGCATCGCCACGCCGGTGCGCGTTGGCGAAATGCGTCATGAAGCGCAGCGGCGCGGCAACCTCGGCGAGCGCCGATCGCGCCTGCGCGAAGCGCGCCGGCGCGAAGCCCAGGCGGTGCATGCCGGTGTCGACCTTGAGCCACACGGGCAGCCGCCGCCGCGCCTCGCACAGCATCGCGACCTGCTCGTCGGTGTGCACCACGACCTCCAGTCCGAGCCCGGCGATGGTCGCCAGCTCGGTCGCCTCGAACGGACCTTCGAGCAGGACTACCGGCTTGCGGATGCCGGCGTCACGCAGCGCCACCGCCTCCTCCAGCGAGGCCACGGCGAAGGCATCCGCCTGCGGCTCGAACATCGCGGCCATGCGCTGCACGCCGTGACCATAGGCATCGGCCTTGATCACGGCCATCACCCGCGCCGCGGGTGCGAGGCGGCGGACGAGCGAGAGGTTGTAGCTGGCTGCCCGCGGGTCGATCAGCACCCGCGCCGGCCGCGTCACTCGCGGGCCCCGTCGTAGTCGTCGTGCGAGAGGTTCTCGAACAGGGTGTACTCGCCGAAGAAGCGCAGCTTGCGCATGCCGATAGGGCCGTTACGCTGCTTGCCGATGATGATCTCGGCGATGCCCTTGTCGACGGACTCGTCGTCGTAGACCTCGTCGCGGTAGATGAACATGATGACGTCGGCATCCTGCTCGATGGCGCCGGACTCGCGCAGGTCGGACATCACCGGGCGCTTGTCGTTGCGGGACTCCAGGCTGCGGTTCAACTGCGAGAGCGCGACCACCGGACAGTCGAGTTCCTTGGCCAGCGCTTTCAGCGAGCGCGAGATCTCGGAAATCTCGGTCGCCCGGTTCTCCTTCGTGCCCGGGACCTGCATGAGCTGGAGGTAGTCGATCACGATCAGACCCAGGCCATGCTCCCGCGCCAGCCGCCGGCAGCGCGCGCGCAGATCGCCGGGCGTCAGTGCCGGCGTGTCATCGATGAACATCTGCACTTCAGAGAGGATACCGACCGAGTGCGTCAGGCGTGGCCAGTCGTCGTCCGACAGGCGCCCGGTACGGACCTTGTGCTGGTCGATGCGGCCAAGCGACGACATCATGCGCATCGCGAGCTGCTCGCTGGGCATCTCCATGCTGAAAATGGCGACCGGCAACTGCTCCTTGATGGCGGCGTTCTGCGCGACGTTGAGCGCGAACGCGGTCTTGCCCATCGACGGGCGCCCGGCAATGATCACGAGATCGGAGCGTTGCAGACCTGACGTCATGGTGTCGAGATCGTAAAACCCGGTGGCGACTCCGGTGATCGGGTTGTCGCGCTGGAACAGGTGGTCGATGCGATCCAGCGCATCGACCAGCAGCTCCTTGATCGGACGGAAACCACGCCGACCACGCGACTCGCGCTCGGCGATCTCGAACACCAGGCTCTCGGCGACGTCGAGCAGCTCGTCCGGGCTGCGGCCCTCGGTGCGAAACGCGCTCTCGGTGATCTGCGTACCCGCCGAAACCAGCTGGCGCAGGATTGCGCGCTGCCGCACGATGTCGGCATACGAGGCGATGTTCGCGGCGCTGGGCGTGTTCTCGGCGAGCTGCGCGAGGTAGCCCATGCCGCCCACGGCATCGAGCTGCTCGTGGTTCTCCAGCCACTCGGCGAGCGTGACGACGTCGAACGGCTTGCTCTCGTTGGCCAGCATTTCCACGGCACGGAACACCGCGCCGTGGTCGCGACGGTAGAAGTCCTCCGCGGTGATGCGGTCGGAGACCTGTACCCAGGCCTCGTTGTCCAGCATCAGGCCGCCGAGGACGGCCTGCTCGGCCTCGATCGAATGCGGCGGGACCTTGAGCGCTTCGGTGGCGCTGTCGGAGGGTGGCCGGGCAGCCGTCTCTAGTGCCACGCCGGCCCGACCATCACCGCTGGCGGGTGCCCGTTGACCATGCCGGGTGGCCGCCCTCAGGCCGCCGGCAGGGTGTCTTCGGGACGCACGATGACCTTGATCGTGGTGTCGAGATCGGCATGCAGGTGGATCTCGATGTCGTACTCGCCGACCTCGCGCAACGGCCCGTTCGGCAGGCGGACTTCGCGTTTCTCGAGCTCGACGCCGGCACTGGTGACGGCATCCGCGATGTCGCTGGTACCGACCGAGCCGAACAGCTTGCCCTCGGTGCCGGCGCGCGCGGCGATCGACACTTCGAGGTCGACCATCGCCTCGGCGCGCTTCTGCGCGGCGCCCAGGGCCTCGGCCTGGGCCGCTTCGAGCTCGGCCCGCTGCTGCTCGAACTTCTCGACGTTCTCGGGTGTCGCCGGCACCGCCTTGTGCTGCGGTATCAGGTAGTTGCGGCCGTAGCCCGAACGCACCCGGACCTTGTCGCCGAGCTCGCCGAGACGATGAATCTTCTCAAGCAGGATTACTTCCATTCTCTGTTTCCTCTCAAATTGGCGGGCGCCGGGTGACCACGATCACGCCGTCACGCCCACAGGACCCCTACCCGTCCCCTATTCGTCTGCGCCGCTGCGCGCGCCTAGACGCCGGAAATCGGCCATACCGTCGGCCACGCCGACGGTCGCCAGCAGCGGCCCCACGACCTGTGGCAACAACAGCAACATCACGTACAGGCCGGCCAGCCAGCCGCCGGACAGGGACACGCGGCGTGCGCGGTGGTGGATGAGCGCCAGCCCCTGGAACGCGAACAATACCACTACGACCACGAACACGTCACCGGCCAGAGCCAACCCGAGACCGGCGGCGCGGTCGGCGACCAGCAGCACCGCGGCCAGTGCGGCAACCACAAGCGCCGCCGGCGGCAGGCGCAGTTCGCGAAACTCGGAGCCAAAGCCGCCCGGGTTGAACAAGGCTGCCTGCCACCAGCGTGCGAGCAACAGCATCGAAGCCAGGATTGCGAAGATCGCGACCAGCGACCAGATGTGGATCTGCGCGGCCACCAGGCCGATCTGGGCTTCGCTCAGTCGCGCCCCGCCCTGCCGGGCGAGCAGCTCGAACAGCGGCGTGAGGTGCGACACCCAGAACGCCGTGACATCGCCGACCGCAGCGCGGATGGCCGCGGCGTAACACACCACCAGTACCCCGATCATGGTCAACGGCAGCGCCTGCCGGCGCGAGCGGCGCAGGTTGGCAGCCAGCAGCCACGAAGGCAGCCACACCACCAGTCCGAGCACCAGCACCGGCAACGCATCGTTGCCGGTCAGCAGGCGTGCGGCAGTCGCGACCACGCCCGCCAGCAACATCACGCGCAACCCTTCGCGGCTGCCGTGGCGCAGGGTCGCGAGCGCAACGACCGCACCCGCGATGATGATCAGCAGGCCGATCGCGCCTGAGCCCAGCAACGCCACGGCCGCCACGCCGGCGGCATGGTAAGGCCCGCGCATCGCCAGGCGTGCGATGAAACGCATGATTCAGCAATCCTGCCGGATGGGCCGCCGCGGCGCGCCCGGCGCACCCTTGCGCTCGACCCCGGCTGGCGCCCGGCACACGCCGCGCGGCGTGTATCGGGCGCTGCCGCCGCTGGTCAGTGCGCGTCGCAGTAGGGAATCAGGGCCAGGTATCGGGCGCGTTTGACCGCGGTCGAGAGCTGACGCTGGTAGCGCACCTTGGTGCCGGAAATACGGCTGGGCACAATCTTGCCGTTCTCGGTCACGTAGGCCTTGAGCGTGGCGAGGTCCTTGTAATCGATCTCCTCGACGCCCTCGGCCGTGAACTTGCAGTAGCGTCGCCGCCTGTAGAATTTTGCCATGTGTGCTTACTCCCGCTGCTCAGGCGCTCTCGCCTTCGGTCTGCTCGGCCTGGCGCGACGACGCGTCGTCCTTCGCCGGCTCACTGTCTGCGCGCGCGTCCGCGCGCCCATCGCCGCCGCGGGCGGACGAATCACGGTCACGGTCACGGTTGTCGCGCGAGCGGCCCTTGCGGTCGTCGTCGCGATCGGACTGGTCCTCCTTCGCCTGGGCGATGGGGGACGGTTCGACGATGGCGTGGTCGCGCTTGACGACCAGGTTGCGCAGCACCGCGTCGTTGAAGCGGAAGGCACTGGTCAGTTCTTCCAGCGCTTCGGCCCCGCACTCCACGTTCATGAGCACGTAGTGGGCCTTGTGCACCTTGTGGATGGGATAGGCGAGCTGGCGCCGGCCCCAGTCCTCGAGCCGGTGGATCTGGCCGCCGGCGCCCTCGATCATCGAGCGGTAGCGCTCGATCATCGCGCCGACCTGCTCGCTCTGGTCAGGGTGGACCAGAAACACGATTTCATAGTGTCGCAAAATGAGCTCCTCGTGGATTGACAGCCTCCCGCACTGTGCGGTGAGGCAAGGAGTTATGTCGCCGCTTGCGGCGGGCCGCGTATTGTAAGGAAAGCCCTGCCGCGAAGCAAAATACCCCGGCTCAGGTACCCGCGGCACCGGCGAGGCGCTGCCGCCGGGCCTCGAACAGGCACACCGCGGCCGCGCTCGCGACGTTGAGGCTGGCCAGCTGCCCCGCCATGGGAATGCTGACCAGGCGATCACAGCGAGCGGCCGTCAGGCGCCGCAGGCCGCTGCCTTCGTTGCCGAGCACGAGGGCACTCGCGGCACGGAAATCGACCGCGTAGAGCGACTCGTCCGCGTCTGCCGCGGTACCGGTGATCCATACGCCGGCCGCCTGCAGCGCCTTTAGTGCCCGCGCCAGGTTGGCCACGGCGACCAGGGCGACGGTGTCGATGGCACCGCTGGCGGCCTTGGCGACCACGTTGCCGAGCCGGGCACTCTTGTCGCGCGCGAAGATCACGCCGTCCGCACCCGCCCCGTCGGCCACGCGCAGGCAGGCGCCGAAATTGCGCGGGTCCTGCACGCTGTCCAGCACCAGCAGCAACGGCGGGCGGGCGGCGGTCCCGGCACGTGCCAGCACGTCATCCAGGGTCTGCGGCGCCGGCGCCCGGCGCCGCAGCACGACGCCCTGGTGATGGCTGTCGCCGTATATCCGTTCGAGCGTGCTGCCTTCGGCGGCGCGCACCGCGAGTCCCAGTGGCGCCGCGCGGCGCTGCACGGCCTGCGCCTCGGCACTGTCGAGGCCGGCGCGCAGCCACAGCTCCAGGCAATCACCCGGAGCGTGTTCGAGCGCGCTGGACACGGCGTGCCAGCCGCCGACGACCAAACCGTCGGCGGCCATCAGCGGCGTCGCCGGCGTCCGCGTCGGCCCCGGGCCGGCGCGTCGACCAGGGTGAAATCGATCTTGCGTTCGTCCAGGTCGACCCGCGCTACGGTGATCTCGACCGCCTGCCCGATGTGGAATTCGCGGCCCTGGGCACGTCCCTGCAGGACGTGACGCCTGGCGTCGTACTGGTAATAGTCACCGGGTAGCTCGCTGACATGGACCAGCCCTTCGACGAAGATGTCGTCGAGCTCGACGAAGATGCCGAACTCGGCGACGCCCGCGATGATGCCGGGGAAACGATCGCCGACCTTGTCGAGCATGAACTCGCACTTGAGCCAGGCGACCGCTTCACGCGTGGCGTCGTCGGCGCGACGTTCGCACATCGAGCAGCGCGCGGCAATCTCGGCCATGGCCTGCTCAGCTTCTTCCGACGGCTCGTCCTGCCGGGCGATGGCCGCCTTCAGCGCGCGATGGACGACCAGGTCCGGATAACGGCGGATCGGCGAGGTGAAGTGGGTATAGGCCGCCAGCCCCAGACCGAAGTGCCCGGAGTTGGTCTCGCTGTAGACCGCGAGCTTGAGGCTGCGCAGCACCACGGTTTCGATCAGACGCTGATCGGGGCGACCGCGCGCCGCCGCCAGCACGCGCGCGAAATCCCCGTTGTCCGCCTGCCCCCGGGCCGAGAACTCCAGCCCCAGCTCGCGCAGAAACTGGCCGAGCTCCTCGACCCGCTCCTCGTCCGGTGTCTCGTGGATCCGATACAGGGCCGGCTGCTTGTGCCGCAGCAGGAAGCGGGCGGCAGCGACGTTGGCCGCGATCATGCATTCCTCGATCAGCCGATGGGCGTCGACCCGGCGACGTGATTCCACGCGCTCGATCTTGCCGTGCTGATCGTAGAGAAACAGGGGCTCTACCGTGTCGATGTCCAGCGCACCGCGCGTCTCGCGCGCGGCACGCAGCGCGTGGTAGAGATCGTAGAGCGTGTGCAGGCTCTCGCCGACGCTGCCGTCGACCCCGCGCGGGGCGTCAATCTGTCCGTCGACCCAGGCCTGCACGTCCTCGTAGATGAGGCGCGCGTGCGAGCGGATGACCGCATCGTAGAAGCGTGCGCGCCGCACTTCGCCGCTGGCGCTGATGTTCATCTCGCACACCATCGCCAGCCGATCGCTGCGTGGCACCAGCGAACAGATGCCGTTGGACAGCTTCTCGGGCAGCATCGGGATGACCCGATCCGGGAAATAAACCGACGTTCCGCGATGTACTGCCTCGCCGTCCAGCGCCGACCCGGGCCGCACGTAGTGGGCCACGTCGGCAATCGCGACGTAGAGCATGAACCCGCGCGCCGTGCGGCGTGCATACACGGCATCGTCGAAATCACGCGCGTCGGCGCCGTCAATGGTGACCAGCGGCAGCTCGCGCAGGTCCTCGCGCCCGCGCAGGTCCGCCTTGCGCGGTGCATCGGGTACGCGGCCGGCCTCCGCCAGCGCTTCCTCGGGCCAGTCCGCCGGCAGGCCGTGGCTGCGTATCGCGACTTCGATCTCCATGCCCGGCGCCATGTGCTCGCCGAGGATCTCCACCACCCGACCGATCGGCTGCGAGCGGCGATCGGGCTGCCGGTCGATGGTGGCAACCACGATCTGACCATCCGCCGCGCCGGCCTCGGCGCCCTCGGGGATCAGGATGTCCTGGTTGAGCCGGCGGTTGTCGGGTACCACGACGCCGATGCCGTGCTCGCGAAAATAGCGGCCGACGACCTGCTCGTTGGCGCGTTCGAGCACCTCCACCAGGTTGCCATAGGGTCGCCCGCGCCGGTCGAGACCGGCGACACGCACCAGCACCTTGTCACCGTGCAGCGTACGGCGCGCTTCGCGCGGCGCAAGGTAGACATCCTCACCGCCCTTTTCCGGCCGCACGAAAGCGAAGCCGTCGCGATGCGCCAGCACGTGGCCGGCGAGCAGATCCATTTCCTCGGACAGGCCGAAGCGACCGCTGCGTGTCTGGATGAGCTGACCGTCGCGCAACATCGCCTGCACCCGGCGCTCGAGCGCTGCGCGAGCCGCCCGGCGTTTGACCCCGAGCTTCGCGCCCAGGTCCGCCAGCGCGCAGGGCTCGCCGATCCCGGCCAGGGCCTCGCGGATGTCGGCCCGCGACGGCAGGTCGGCTACGTGTTCGAAGTCCGGGTCGGGCGAGCGGCGCTGCCGCCGTTTACTACTCGCCACGGGACTGACTCTTCGGCGCGGCACGCCGGGTTTGTGCATCGCTTCGACGCATTGACTCGCTCAGGTGGAATGGGTAGATTGCGCACCTCTTTGCCGAGGTGGCGGAATTGGTAGACGCGCTGGCTTCAGGTGCCAGTGGGGGAAACCCCGTGGAGGTTCAAGTCCTCTCCTCGGCACCAGTCAGTGCCCCGCCATGATAACTGATCGCCCGATGCCCGGGCTGCGGCAGCGCCCGTGACGGGAACGAGCGCGCGCTGTCGGTAACCGCTACCCCGCCGATCAGCGCTCGAGTACGAAGGTACCCGTGACCGAATGCGCCGGGTAGGACGGCTGCGAGGTGTTGCCCTGGAAGCTGCCGGTGATGCCGATGGCATCGGCACCCGCGGCACCGAACACGGACGTGCCGAAGAAGGTGCAGCCGCCCGAGCACATCGTGGAGCTGGTCTCCAGCGCCGGCGCGGACCCGACCGGAACCGTGATCGAGGACAGCGCGCCGTCGAAGGAGATAAAGCCGTCCTGGATGGTCGCACCGCTGGGGTCGGCGCTCTGCAGCACGTAGGTAGTGCCGCTGGGGAAGCCACCGGTGATGCGGAAGTCGTCGACCGCGCCGCCGTTGCCGTAATCGATCGCGATGCGCACCTGGCTGCGCGCGGTCGCGACTTCAGTCTTGCCGGCGGTGCCGTAGGTGTGGGTCGCCAGGGTGCCGCCGACGTCGTTGTCGTAAATCAGCAGGCCACTGGTGGGCAGCTCGGCATCCGGCGTCGGGTCGGTGCTGGCGACCCAGTGGAACTGGCCGACCGGGGTGTGAGTGCCGAGGTCGCTGACCGTGTAGCCGCCCGTGACGCGCCCCCATTCGGCCTGCAGTTCAGTATTGAAGGTCGAGCCGTCCGGCGCGGCATCCACGATGTGCTCCGCATCGTTGGCCAGGAATACGCAGGGCTCGCACGGGAAGCCGGTGAACCATTCGAACATCAGCAGCGAGCCGAACTCGGCGAGATTGTCGACGCCATCGGTGGTCGCGCCGTCCGCGAAGCTGTTCAGGATGAGTGTCGGCGGTGGCGAGAAGAACGGCTCGGTAATCGACCAGGCAACGCTGATGTGGGTGCCATCCGGGGCCTCGCCCGGCAGGATCGGGCTGTTGTCGAGCTCGATGATGTTGTCGTCGGCGAACAGGCGCTCGCCGGACAGGAAGCGCTCTTCCTCCGGGATCTCGACGAAGGTCAGATCCTCTTGCGGCCCGGCGCCGTCGACCGGTGCGCAGGTGGGTGCACACAGGTAATTCACGCCCGGCCCCAGCTCGACCAGGTTGCCGAACGGGTCGGTCGCCGTAAAGCCGCCGAAATCGACGTTGACGGCGAGCGAGGGCTCGGGCGAGCCCGGCGGTGACACGTAGCGAAAGTAGCCGCCGCTGCCGCGAATACCGATGGTTGCGACCGCGGTGCGCATACGCCAGTTGGAACGGTTGGCGCGCGCTATCGCGCCGGTCACCATGCGCACGCCGCCGCGTACGAGGTTGAAGAAACTGCGCCCGGACGCCGGCGCGGCATCATCGAAAGCATAGTCTTCGAGTGCGTACTCGGTTTCCGGGTTGAGGGCAACGAAGCCACCGTCGGTAAGACGGATTTGCGCACGCCCGCGGCCGGTGATTACGGTGTCGCCGGCGGCGATGGCGTCACCGCGGGCCAGCGCACGGCGACTGCCGTCGGCCGCCGTGGCACTGACGTCACCGAAAGCGAACACCACCTTGCCGGCCTGGCTCGCCGCCGCACACGGAACGCTCAGGCACAACAGCAGGCAGGCGACCAGGCAGGACCGGCCGCATCGCGGGACTGCACGACGCTCAGAAATCATTGCGAATCACCACCATGAACTCGACCCGGTCGTAGTCGTTCAGGACCACGTTGGAGTCGTTGTTGATGTATGACAGGGTCGGCGTCACGCTCCAGTTGCGATCGTAGCGATAGCGATAACCGAGCGAGAAATCGAGGAAGTCGTCATCGCGCGCGACGCCGAACAGCGGCACCGCCCCGTTATAGTCACTGGCCTGCCACGTGAACGAGCCGAACAGGCGCCCGCGCGCACCGAGCTGGCGTTCGCCGCCAATGCGCAGGCCGTACAACTCGCGGTCGTACTGGCGTCCGCCACCCAGGCCGGTGCCGTTGTCCTGGCTGTCCTCGGTGCCCCCGAAGGCGCTCAGGAACACGACGGGCGCGCCGTCCAGGTGGGGCAGTGCATGGGCCAGCGCGGCGCCGCCCACGAAGCGGTTGACGTTGCGGGCATCCTGGTCCGGGAACCGGATCATCGAGCCCTGGCCGAAAACACTGAACTGCGTACGCGCGTTCAGCGTATGCCGCCACTGCAGGGTGGCACCACCGACCTGGCGATCGCTGTCAGTACGCGAGCCGCCGTCGACGAAGAACCGTTCGCCCTGCCCGATGAGGCTGTACTGGTTACGCCCGCGCGTCCATTGCAGCCCGCCATGGCCACGCGCGAAGGCGGTGCTGAAGTCGGCATCCTGCGGCGTCAGTCGATAGTCGAAGTCGATGCCGCCGACCAGCCGCAGTCCTTCCTGCAGCGGCGAGGTAAAGGTGAACCCGGCGCCGACGTTCCATACCGCACTGGACTGCTCACGCGCGTTACTAGGCAGCAGCACGAAGGGCAGGCCGCCGAGGCCCGGCGTCGCAATACGCCCGCCGCTGTCGGTGGCGCTGTTGATATTGCTGTCAAAACCGAGCCCGGCCTTGACGTAGCGCTGGAAGGACGTGCGATAAGCGCCGTGGTACTGGTCGATGGCGGCGAGGTAGCGATCGATGACGACGCGCGCATCCTCCGGCGGCTGCTGTGCCTGTGCCGTTTCCAGCTCGCGCCGGGCCGCGTCGGTCTCGTTGACCTGCATCAGCGCCCGCGCCAGCTCGGCACGCGCCGGCCCGTTCTGTGGATCGACGTCGACCGCGCGCTGCAGGGCAAAGATCGCCTCCGTACGTCGGCCGAGGTCGAGCGCGGCGAGGCCGAGCAGGTAATCGAAGGCGGCGTTGCCCGCCTCCTCGTCCTCGCGCGGCTTGAGCAGGTCGTAGGCCTGCTGCGGTTGCCCCGCGTCGATGAAGGATTTCGCTTCGCGCAGTACGGCCTCGTCGACGGCATGGGCCACCGGGCCGAACAGGGCGAGCAAGAGCGCTGTGCAGAACAGGCGTTTCACGGCTCGGTTACCTGGTCGGGTCAGGCTGCCCATTATTCCACGGTCGCAGCGGCGCGACAAAGGCGCCAGCCCTGTTGCGCCGACGCAACGCCGCGGGTCAGCTACCCGCGGTCTGCGCCGCCCACAGCTCCTGCGCCTGCTCCCAGCCAACTACGGCGCGCGCGCTGCCGTCGGGTTCGATGAATTGCAGCGGCCCGAGAAAGGTCATGTAGAACTCGCTGTCCTGCGGGAAATAGGTCTTGTCGTGGCGTGCATTGCACGACTCGTAGCCGTAACCCAGCGCGAGCGCGGTCGCGCCGCCCTCGTCGACACCGCCACGTACCTCCATCTTGCCGCGCGTGAGCAGGTACTCGCCGGGGCCGATGTGGATATGTGCGGCGAACGAGGACCCCTGGGGGCAATCGAATATCGCCGTCCAGGCACCCACCTCCGGTGACACGTGTAACAGCTTCCAGCGAATCCCGCCCTCGGAGAAAGCCTCCGGGAACGGCTGCCAGTCGACGTCCTGAATCTGTACGTATTCCTGCTCGACCTTGGGCTTCATGACACTCCCCTCGTACTTGAACGGCGTCAGTATAGAGCACGGCAGGCCAAGCGCGACCGTGGTACACGTACACGAGTCGCGCGGCAGTTTCGCGCGAAGCATGACTTGGCTACCATGCCGCGGCGCGGGCCGCAGCCGGCGTGCGCGGTTCGCACCGAGCAGAGGGGAGCGATGAACACAGGCGTACTCAGCATCCGCCCGGCCGACGACCGCCACCGTCTGGACGATTTCGTCCGCGTGCCGTGGTCGCTGTACGGAGACGATCCGAACTGGGTGCCGCCGCTGCTGTTCGAACGCAAACAGGCGCTCTCGCCGAAGCAGCCGGTGTTCGAACATCTCCAGTGGCAGGGCTGGGTCGCGTACCGTGGCGATACCCCGGTCGGACGCATCAGCGCGCAGGTCGACCAGCTGCACCTCGACCGCTACGCTGACGCCACCGGGTTCTTCGGCTTCATCGAGGCGGCCGACGACGCCGAGGTGTTCGCGGCACTGTTCGACAGCGCCGAAAGCTGGCTGAGCGCGCGCGGCATGACCCGCGTGCGCGGGCCGCTGAGCTTCAACGTCAACCAGGAAGTCGGTCTGCTGGTCGACGGCTTCGATACGCCGCCTTATTTCATGATGACGCACGCCCTGCCGTATTACGGTGCGGCGATCGAAGCGTGCGGCTATGCCAAGGCTGTCGACCTGTTTGCCTACCTGATCAAGGCGCGCTTCGATCCGCCGCCGGTCATGGCGGCGCTCTTCGAGCGCCTTAGCCGCACGGTCAGCATCCGTCCGCTCGATCCGAAAAACCGCGATCGCGACCTCGATATCCTGCGTGACATCTTCAACGACGCGTGGGCCGACAACTGGGGCTTCGTGCCGTTCACAAAGCGCGAATTCCGCACCATCGGGCAGGAGATGCTGATGCTGATGCCGCCCGACTTCATCCAGATCGCGGAGATGCGCGGCGAGCCCGTGGCCTTCATCGTGCTGCTGCCGAACGTCAACGAGATCATCGCCGATCTCGACGGCCGCCTGTGGCCGACCGGCTGGCTGCGACTGCTGGCCCGCCTCAAGCTGGGCTACCCGAGCACCGCGCGCATACCGCTGATGGGCGTGCGGCGGCGCTTCCACCACACCCGTCTGGGTCCGGGACTCGCTCTGTCGGTGGTGCAGGCACTGCGCGCACCCGGCGTCGGCAAGGGCATAGAGGACGTGGAGATGTCCTGGATCCTGGAAAGCAACGCGGCGATGAAGAACATCATCGACACGCTCGGCGGTCGCCAGTCGAAACGCTATCGCGTGTACGAGAAAGCACTGGCGTGAGCGCTCCGCGCCCGACCATGCGCGCGGTGGTGCTGGCCGGCGAACGCCCGGGCGGCAACGCGCTGGCGCGCAGCCTGGGGCTGGCGGCGGGCGTGCTCGCCGAAGTCGGGGGAGCGACCTGCCTGGAGCGCGTCGTCGCGGCACTGCGCGCCAGCCACGCCATCGCCGGCGGGGTCCTGGTCGGACCGGGCGCACCGCTGCCGCAAACGGATGCGCGCGTGCGCGCACTGCTCGACCGTGGCGATTTCGAATGGCTGGCTCCCGCAGACGGCCCTTCCGCCAGCGCCCTCGCCGGTGTCGAGAAGCTGGACGAAGTCCCGCTGCTGCTGACCGCCGGGGACCACGCGCTGCTGACCCCCGCCATCGTCGACGCGTTCTGCACTGCGGCCGGCGAGAGCGAGGCGGACTTCGTGGTCGGCCTCGTGCCCTACGGCACCGTCCAGCGCGCCTTTCCCGCATCACGCCGCACCCGCCTGCGCTTCAGCGACGCGACCTGGTGCGGCAGCAACCTGTTCCTGCTGCGCACCGCGCTGGCACGCCGGGCGCTCGCCTTCTGGCGCGCCTGCGAAGCGCAGCGCAAACGGCCGTGGCGACTGGCCGCGCGCATCGGACCTGCCGTGCTGCTGCGATACCTCGCTGGCCGGCTGAGCACGGCGCAGGCGTTCGCGGCGCTGTCGGCGCGCAGCGGCGCGGCGATCGGGTTCGTCTGCCTGGAACACGCCCGCGCCGCGGTCGACGTCGACTCGGCCGCCGACCTCGCCCTCGCCCGCGAGGTCGTTGGTCATGGCTGAGCGCGGCCCGCTGCGCGGTGCACTGCGCGGTATCGTGCATCGCGCGGGCAAGCGTTTCCTGCGCGCCATCGGCGATTTCCAGGCGCGTCACTCGCTCATCCCGACCACACCGGTGCTCGATAACGCCACCTTCGACTGGGTGCCACGCCTCGAAGCCGCCTGGCCACAAGTGCGCGCAGAGTTCGACCAGGTCTGGCAGCACCCCGAAGACATTCCGGCATTCCACCAGATCTCGCCCGACCAGGCCCGCATTTCCAAGGGTTCGAACTGGAAGACCTACGCGCTGTACATCTTCGGTCAGGCGGTCGAACCCAACTGCCGCGAATGTCCGCACACTGCCGCGCTGCTCGCCGGCCTGCCCGGCCTGCAGAACGCCTGGTTCTCGATCCTCGCACCCGGCTACCACATCCCGGCGCACCGCGGCCCGACCCGTGCGCTGGTGCGCTGCCATCTCGGACTGCGCGTGCCGGCCGAGCGCGAGCGATGCTGGCTGCGCGTCGACCAGACCATCAACACCTGGCGCGAAGGCGAGTGCCTGCTGTTCGATGACACCTACGAGCACGAGGTGCTGAACGACACGCGGGAGTACCGCGCGGTGCTGTTCCTTGACATCGACCGCCCCATGGACGCGCTGGGCACGCGCTTCAATCGCGCCATTCTGCGCCTGATGCAGGCGACCCACTACGTGCGCGACCCCCTGCGCAATCTGGCCGACTGGAATCGGCGCCTCGCCGAACGCCGCGGTGCCGCGGCGGACGACTGAGCGCACCGCGCCGAAGCGACCACCGCCGGCATCTCCCCTGTCACGCGGCAGTGCGGTCGAACCGCGCGGGCAAACGTGCTAGAGTCGCGCGCCTTTCACGGGCGGCGAGCAGCCCGGACGAACGGATGAAAGCGATCATACTGAGTGCCGGACAGGGGCGCCGCCTGCTTCCCCTGACCGCCGAGCAACCCAAGGCGGCGCTGCCGGTCGGCCGTATCAGCGTGCTCGAATGGCAGATCAACGAGATCAGCCAGTGCGCGATCGACGAAGTCGTGGTGGTTACCGGCTTCGGCGCGGATCACATCGACCGCATCGTTGCCGCCAACCGCCAGGTGCCGACGCGCGCGCTCTACAATCCGTTCTATGCGCAGAGCGACAACCTGGGTACCTGCTGGGTCGCACGGCACGAGATGGACGCGCCGTTCGTCATCATCAACGGCGACACCCTGTTCGAAGCAGCCATCCTGCAGCGCCTGCTCGCTGCACGCGGGTCAGCCCCAATCACGCTGGTGACGGACAGCAAGGCGGTTTACGACGATGACGACATGAAGGTCGTAGTCGAGAACGGACGCCTGCGCCGCATCGGCAAGCAGCTCGATCGCACCGGTGTCAGTGGCGAGTCCATCGGCATGATTCACTTCGACGCCAACGGCGCCGCGCGCTTCCGCCGCCAGGTCGAACACATGATGCGCTACGGCACCGGGCTCAAGCAGTGGTACTTGTCGGCAATCGACGCGCTCGCCGGTGAGTCCATCGTCGCGACCTGCCCCATCGACGGCCTGAGCTGGTGCGAGATCGACGACCGCGAGGATCTCGCGCATGCCGCGGTGGTGGTCGACGGCTGGCACCAGCCGGCCGGGCAGCCACAGTCGGACCTGGCCTGATTGGAGAACACGCGTGAACGTAACCATCGAGAAATTCGGCTACCCGGGAACCCTGGTCAGTGAGTACGACCACTGGGTGGTGCTGCTGCGTCCGCAACAGGCGACCCTGGGCGCACTGATCCTCGCCTGCAAGGAGGACGCCGAAGCTTTCGGTGACATCTCGGCCGAGGCCACCCGCGAGATGAGCCGGGTGGTACGCGACATCGAGTCGACGCTGGGCAGCGCGTTCGGCTACGACAAGATCAACTACCTCATGCTCATGATGGTCGATCCCAACGTCCATTTTCACGTTCTGCCGCGCTACGCGGCGACGACGCGTTTCGGCACGAGCGATTTCGACGACCCGGGCTGGCCGGGGCCCCCGCGACTGGACCATGCCGCGACCCTCGCCGCCGGAGACTTCGAGGCGCTGCGCGAGCACCTGCTCGACGCCTGGCCCGAAGTCGGACGCTGACTATTCGTCAGCGACCTGCGCGTGGCCGCGTGACGACGCGCACGCGGCCGCCATCGTCGGAGCCGGCCGCAAACGTATCGTCGTTCAGCAGGTAGCGGATCGCTTCGCTGCTGATGGACTGCTCGCCATCGTCTACCGTGGCGGCGCCACGCAGCCGCACGAGCTCGGCCCGCGGTTCGAAGACCAGGTGTTGCGAGCTTGCACGCAGCGGAGTCATCCGCGTTTCGCGCTGCAGGGTCATGCGCGCCGGCGCACCGCTGACCTCGATACGGTCGGGGTCTTGCAGGCGACCGCTGACGACCGCGTGATCGGCGGTAATCACCCAGCGCTCGCCGGCCAGCCGCAGGCCCCCGTCGAGCACGAACGATCCGCGATCGGCGGCTTGCACGGCGCGTTCCGCGCGAATGAAGACGACGTCGGCGGCCCGCTCCAGCGGCGGGGTATCGCTGTGCGCGGGAGCCGTGGCGGCCAGGCACAGCCAAGCGGCGCACGCCGTCGCGATGCGCTGTTGCACCGTGCGACGGGCGCATCGATGATAGCCGGGTCCGACCTGCCGCGGACGGCGTGAACGTCCCGCACTTTGCATCGTGTTAATCGACCGTTACCTGCTTCGACAAATCGGCGCGAGCTTCGCCGCGGTCGCCATGGTACTGGTCGCCATCTTCCTTGCCTACAGCCTGACGCGCTTCCTGACCGACGCCGCCAGCGGCCTGCTCGATGGCGGCGAAGTCCTGCGCCTGACCCTGCTGAAAGGCGTCATTGCGCTGGAGGTGCTGCTGCCGCTGGCCCTGTATTTCGGCATCATTATCGGCTTCGGCCGCCTCAATGCCAACAGCGAGCTCACCGCCATGCGCGCCGGGGGATTGCGGCGTGGGCGCCTGCAACGGCCGCTGCTGGTCGCGAGCGTGCTGCTCGCAGCACTGGTCGCAGCCCTCTCGCTGAGCGTGCGGCCGTGGGCCTACTCCGAGCTGTTCACCCTGCGTGACGCGGCGCGCGCCTCCTCGGAGCTCGATCGAATAAAGGCGGGACGCTTCTACCTTTACGACGATGGCGAACGCGCCGTCTATGTCGACCGCATCGCGCGCGACGGCGGTCGCCTGACCGGGATCTTCATTCGCAACCGCAACGGGAACGATACCGAGATCATCACGGCGCCCTCTGGGGTGCTGGAGCCGTTCGCGACGCCACGCAGCCACCGCCTCGTTCTGAACGAGGCGAGCATATTCCGCAATGTCCGCGACGAGGCGGACTTTCTCGGTCGCTTCGGCACGCTGAGCCTGTCACTGGACGCACTGAAACCGATCGATCACGAGTACCGGACCAAGTCCGCCGACACCGCGGCCCTGATACTGTCGGAGCTCGCCGACGATCGCGCCGAGCTGCAATGGCGCCTGTCGACGCCCGTCTCCACGCTGCTGCTCGCCTTGACCGCGATGGCACTGACCGATCACCGACCGCGCCAGGCGCGTTATGCGCGCGTACCCGCGGCGATCGGTATCTACGCGCTGTATTTCAACCTGGTGGGCGTCGGGCGCACCTGGGTCGAGCAGCAGACCCTGCCTTCCCTGTGGTGGGCCCCGGCACTGCTCGCTGCGGCACTGGCCGTGTTGACACTGACCCGGTGCGGTCGATTGACATGAGCGGTATCGCCGCCCGTTACCTTGCCTGGACGGTGCTCAGGGCTGCGGGCCTGGCGCTGCTCGTGCTGCTCGCGCTGTTCAGCTTCATCGACCTCGCGGAAACGCTGGAGGACGTCGGCACCGGCGCATTCACGGTCGCCGACGCCCTGTCGGTGCTGGTGCTGACCACGCCGGCCCGCATGCTCGAGCTGCTGCCGGTCAGCCTGTTGCTGGGCTCGGTGCTCGGGCTGGGTCTGCTGGCCAACCAGCGTGAGCTCGTCGCCCTGCGCGCGGCGGGAATGTCGGTCTGGCACATGGGCGGCATCGTGCTCGTGCTGGCGACGGCCCTCGCGCTGCTCGCCGCAGCCGTTCAACTGGCGGTGGTGCCGATGGCGGAGCGCCGCGCGCAGGAGTTCCGTACCCGTACGCTGGAGCAGACCGCCCTCGGCAGCACCGAGTTCTGGAGTCGCAGCGGTGCGCGACTGCTGCGCGTCGGCGCGGTCGATTTCGGGCGCATTCCGCGCAACGTGGAGATCTACGAGCTCGACGAGGACGCCCGGTTGCGACACCTGCTGCGCGCCGACCGCGCCGACATCGTCAGTGCCGGCACCTGGTTGCTGCAGGACGTGGAGGAGAAAGTGCTGGACGGCGAACGCGTTCTGCAACGACAGGTGGCAACGCTCGAGTGGCCGAGCTTCCTCAGCCCGGACCAGCTCGCGACCCTCGTCAGCCCGGCCGATGCCGTTTCCGCACTCGATCTCTACCGCTACCTCGATCAGAGTCGCGGTGCCGGCCTGGACACGCGAGAGCAACAGGTCCTGTTCTGGCAGCAGGTCAGTCTGCCCCTTG
This sequence comes from Gammaproteobacteria bacterium, assembly GCA_041984235.1. Lineage (GTDB taxonomy): Bacteria > Pseudomonadota > Gammaproteobacteria > JBHIYN01. The sequence continues at coordinate 244,305 of JBHIYN010000008.1, read as the reverse complement.
CCCTGCTCGCCATGGGTCTGCTCGGCGTGCCGCTGGCGCTGGCCTCGGTACGCACAAGGTCGGGCGGATTCCGCACGCTCGTCGGTGGTGCCATCGGCATCGGTTTCTACCTCTTCGAGCAGGTCGCCAGCCACCTCGCCCTGCTGCTGGAGCTCGCCCCGGCGCCGACCGCGCTGGCTCCGGCACTGGTCGTGCTCGCCGTTGCGCTCATCGCGCTTCGCCGGGTGGCGTGACGCCGCTGCGATCGTCCCGTGTCCAGCGCTCGCGTGCCTGCACGGTGACGCCGTCACCGGCTGCGTTCAGTGTTTTCAGCGTCATGCTGACCTGCCAGCCATCGGCCCCGTGTTCGAAATCGAGCACGCGGTAGGATGCACGCCGGTCGGGCCCGGTGTACGAGGCCGAGGCCGAAGCCGTGGCGAACACGCGCAAGCCGCTTGGCCCGGCGTAATCGAGATTGCAGTGCAGGTGACCGTGCAGCATGACATCGACGCGGCGTGTCTGCAGGATGCCGTGCAGTGCGGCTACGTCGCGCAATGCCTTTCGCCGCGGGGCATAGCCGGTCAGTGGCGGATGATGCAGCAACACGCAGCTCGGCGCCGCGGACGACGCCGACAGCAGCGCACCGAGGCGCTCGACCTGGGCATCGCCGAGCGCGCCCGCAGCCGACCACCACGGTTCGGGACGCGCCGAGTTGAGACCGACGATGGTCACGCCAAGACAGTCGCGGGCGTACGGAAAAGCGGCCGGGTCGCCGGCATCCGCGGGCAGGTAAGGTGCCCACTGCCGCGCCAGCGAGGCACCGCTGTCGGCCTGGTAGAGATCGTGGTTGCCGGGGACCAGTACGAGCTCGGTGTGCTGCGCGAGCTGATCGAGCCAGTGCCGCGCCTCGAGGTGCTCCCCGGCGAGGCCGACCTGTACGAGATCGCCCGTGACAGCGACCAGGTCAGCGTCCTCGGCGGCCACGGCAGCGGTCACGCACTCGAGTATCTCGCGGCGGTGCAGGTGACGCCGCCGCCGTACCCAGGACAGGTAACCCAAGCGGCGCTTGCCGCGCAGGCGCCACGGCGAGAGCCCGTCCAGCGAGCTCAGGTGGGGGTCGCTCAGGTGCACCAGGCGCATGCCGGCGGCCTCGGTCAGACTTTGCCGGCTGACCGGTAACTTACTATAATCACGCGCTTTTTTCGTAAACCGCAAGAGATCGAATGGTAGCATGACGAAGTCCGCGATGATCGTCGGTGAGCGTCCCCACCGCCTCTGGGGGCTGAGCTCGGTGGAACGCATCACGCGCCAGCTGCGCAGCGTGGGTATCGACGACATCGACACCGGCGCCACGCGTGCGCCCGGCGCCGCGCCGCTACTCGCCGTCGCGGCCGATTTCCTGTTCGAGCCGCGCACGTTCAGTGCGCTGCTCGGCCACGACCGCGCCGTGCTGGTGTGTCCCGAGACGCAGCAGGTCGCGGCCGCGGTCGGTCCCGGTGACACGATCGCGGGCCTGGTCGGCGCCGACAGTGCCACCGTTCCGCGCGGCATCACGGTGCTCAGCCCGGCCGACCTGGCCGCGTTCGATCGCAACCTGCGAAAATCGGCTGCGCCGCTCCTGCGCGCCTATGCCGACAATGACGAAGCGGCCCTCGAGTCCCTGCTCTACGGCAACGCCTACAAGGGCATCACCGATCTCGTGACCAAGTGGTGGTGGCCACGGCCCGCACGCTACCTCGTCGGATGGTGCGCGCGGCTCGGAATCACGCCGAACATGGTCACGCTGACCGGCCTGCTACTGGTACTCATCGCAACCGGCCTGTTCGCCACCGGTGGCTACCTGGCGGGACTCGCCTGCGGCTGGCTGATGACCCTGCTCGACACCGTCGACGGCAAGCTGGCCCGGGTCACCGTGACCAGCAGCCGCCTCGGGCACTGGCTGGATCACGGCATGGACATCGTGCACCCGCCGTTCTGGTACGTGTACTGGGGTGTCGGCCTGGGCCTGGGCATGGATGGCCTGGTCTGCGGTTATACCGTCGGCGAACTGGCACTGGCGATCGTCACGGGCTACATCGCCGGGCGCCTGCTCGAAGCCGCGTTCCATACGCTGGGCCATTGCAGCATGTTCGCGTGGCGCCCGTTCGATGCCTACTTCCGGCTCGTCACCGCGCGACGCAACCCGTGCCTGATCATCCTCACCATCGCCACGTTCGCCGGGCGCCCGGACCTGGGCTACGCGGGCGTCGCCGCGTGGACCGTGCTCAGCAGCGCGATCATGGCGCTGCGGCTGGTCTATGCAGCCGCGCTGCGGCTGCGCGGCGCACCGCTGCAATCGTGGCTGATCGATCCGCGGCAAGCCGCGGCTGAGCACCCGCGCGCATTCACGACCTTCGCCGGCACGCGCCGGGCCTATGACTGATCCCGCGGCAACCGCCGACGAAGACCTGCCGCAGCGTTTCGCCAAGGCCTTAGCCGAACGCTTCGGCGACCGCATGGTAGCCGTGCTGTTGTACGGCTCGTGGCTGCGCGGCAGCCGTGACACGGTGCTCGACTTCTACGTCCTGCTCGACGACTACGACGCGCTCGGCTCGCGCCTCGCCGCGCTGTCTAATCGCCTGTTGCCGCCGAACGTCTACCACCTGGTCCTCGACACCGGCGGCGAACGCGTCGCAGCCAAGTACGCAACGGTGACGCTGGCCGGCCTCGAGGACGCGGTGGCGCATGATTTCCACGGCTACTTCTGGGCGCGCTTCGCGCAGCCTTTCGTCGTCGTTCAGGCCCGCTCGCCGGCGATCGTAACGCGCCTGGAGACACTGCGCGAGCGCGCGGCACAACGCATGATCACAGAGGTCGCCGACCTGCTCGACGAGACGTTCAGCACGACGGAGCTGTGGCGCCACGCGTTCGCCGCGACCTACGCCTGCGAGCTGCGCAGCGAGCCGCCCGGCCGCGGCGACGAGCTGGCGCGGCGTTACGCCGAGGAGCTGCAGACGATGACCGCACGACTGGCGCCGGCCACCGGGCTGGCAGCCGACGGACCCGCCCGGTGGCGGCGCAGCGCCGCGGGCGGAGCGCAGGCGCGCGCCCGGCGCCGCTGGTGGCTGCGGCGCGCGTACGGCAAGGCACTGTCGGTGGCACGGCTGCTCAAGGCCGCCTTCACGTTCAACGATCCGCTCGACTACGTCGTGTGGAAGGTCGAGCGGCACAGCGGCGTACGCGAGGAACCGACCCCGTTGCAGCGCCGGCACCCCCTGCTGTTTGCCTGGGGCCTGTTATGGCGCCTGTATCGACGCGGCGGTTTCCGGTGACCGCGAGCCGCAGCGCCGCACGCCAGGCGCTCGATCGCGTCGTGCGCAATTTCGCCATGCTCCTCGGCGGGCGTGCCATCGGCGCCGTGCTGGCCTTGTCGTCGACCCTGATCGCGGCCCGCGTCCTCGGTCCGGCCGGTTTCGGCCTGGTCGCGCTGCTGCACGCCTACGTGCTCACCGTGCGCGGACTGATCAACCTGAAGCCGTTCGAGGCGATCGTGCGCTACGGGGTTCCGCTGATCGAGGATCGCGATCACGCGGCGCTCGCCCGCCTGCTGCGCGCGGGCCTGGTCATCGACGTGCTCTCCGCTGTAACCGGCACGCTGGTGGCACTGGCAGGCGTGCGTCTGATGACGGCCTTCGACGTGTGGACCGCGGCGACCGAGCACACCGCCATGGCCTATTGCCTGCTGCTGCTGACCGCTGGCCAGGGCACGGCCAGCGGGATACTGCGCAGCTTCGATCGCTTCTACCTGCTGAGCGCGGCCCTGCTCCTCGGCAACGGCCTGAGACTGGCCGGGGTCCTTGCGCTTACCCTGTCGGGAACGGCGACACCGACCACCGTAGCCGCAGTGTGGGCGGTTTCCCAGGCGGGCCAGTACCTCGCCGAGCAGGTCTTCGGGTGGCGCGAAGCGCGCGCCCGCATCCCGGCGCCGCAGTGGCGCGCGCCGATCGATCTGCCCGCGCTGCGCGCCCGCCATCCCGGCATCGGCCATTTCCTGCATGTGATCTACTGGCAGAGCTCGCTCGATCTCGTGCCCAAGGCACTGGGCACGCTGCTCGCCGGCGCCCTGCTCGGCAACGAGGGCGCGGCCCTGTTCCGCATCGCGCGCGAATTTGCCAACGTCGTGTCGAAGCCGGCCCTGCTGGTACGCCAGGCGATTTTCCCCGACCTGGCCCGCATGCTGCACCGGGGTGAGGGCGCGTTCGCCGAGGTCATCGTGAGCGTCGTCAGCCTGCTCGCGCTGCCGGCGACGGCAGTGATCCTGGTCGCCTGGTGGTTCGGCAAGGCCCTGCTCGGGCTAACCCTGGGAGCCGACTACGTGCCGGCGGCGACCCTGCTGACCTGGCTCGTCGCCGCGGCCGGCATGGAACTGGCCGCGGCGCCGCTGCGCCCCGCCGCGTACACGCTGGGGCACGCCGGCACCGCGCTCGCCGCGCAGGGCGCCGGTGCGGTGATCTACGTGTGCGCTTTCGTCGCCCTGGCGCCTCGTATCGGCGCCAGCGCACCCGGGGTAGCTCACCTCGTGTTGAATACGCTGATGCTCGGGGCGCTCGCCTTGATCGTGCGGCGCGCCCTCAGCAGCCGCTGAGTCTTTCGCGCCGCTCAGGCCGCGCAGCCGGCGTCGGCTCCCCCGTGCACCGCCGCGAAGGCGGCGATGATGGCGTCGATCTGATCATCGCTATGAGCGGCAGTCACGCTGCAGCGGATCAGACTGCCGCCCTCGGGTGCCGCGGGAGGCAGGATGAGATTGGTATACACACCGGCATCCAGCAGGCCCTGCCAGCAGCTCAGCGCCCGCTCGCGCTCACCAAAGGCCACGCCGACCACCGGGCTCACGTGCGGTCCCAGCGACAACCCCATTGCCGCGAGCGCGGCGTAAAGACGCTCGGCGTTACGCCATACCCGCTCCCGCAATGCGGGCTCCTCCGCCAGTCGACGCAACGCGACCCGCGTGGTGGCGATCACCGACGGGCAAGGCGACGCGGTGAAAATGTAGGGCCGGCTCGCGTAGCGGAACAGGCCGAGCTCGGGATGACGGGAGACGCAGAACCCGCCGATGGAACCGAGGCTCTTGCTGAACGTGCCGACGATGAAATCGGTCGACTCCAAGATCCCCTCGGCCTCGGCCAGTCCGCGCCCGTGCGCGCCGAACAGCCCCAGCGAGTGGGCCTCGTCGATGAACAGCAGGCCGCCGTACTCGTCGCGCACCGCCGCGTACTCTTTCAGCGGCGCGCGATCGCCGCGAATACTGTACAGGCCCTCGACCACGATCAGGGCATCTCGCGCGCGTTCGCCGAGCCGACGCAGGCGCTTGGCCAGTCCCTCCGGATCGTTGTGGCGAAAGCGGAAGATGTCCGCACCGCTCATGCGGCAACCGTCGAACAGGCTGGCGTGCGCCTCGGAGTCGATCAGCACCGCGTCGCCGGCACCCAGCAACGCAACCAGTGAACCGAGATTGGCGGCATAGCCGGTCGAGAACACCATCGCGTACGGCACACCGAAAAACGCCGCGAGCTCGCGTTCGAGGTCGAGATGCGCCTGGTAGGTCCCGTTGGCCATGCGCGAGCCGGTCGTACCGGTGCCGGCTTCCGCCAGCGCACGCTGGCCGGCGGCGATGCATTCGGGGTCGAAGGTCAGGCCCAGGTAGTTGTTGGTCCCCGCCATGATGGTAGGCTTGCCGCGCACCACCGCTTCGGTCGCCGACAGTACCTGCTCGATGACGATGTCGGTGGGATTCACCGGCAGCGCGGTGAGCAGGTCGCGGGTCGCGGCCGCCTGCTGGAACTTGTCGAACAACGCCATCGCGGATCAGGCCTCCTGCAGGCGCTGCACCACCGCGGCCAGGTCGCCGACGGTGCGCACGTCCGCCAGGGTGTCCTCGTTGATGGCGAGGTCGAAGCGATCCTCGACCTCGCACAGGTACTCGATGACCTGGATCGACTCCAGGCCGAGATCGGCGATCAACGCCGTGTCGGCCGACAGCGCCCGCGGCGCGTCCAGCGACTTCTGCAGCAGTGCGATCAGGGTCTCGACGATGGCGTCTTGTGCGGTCATTCAGGGCAGGCCATGGCTGGCAAAGGTGGCGCGCACTCCGGATTCTAGGGTAAAGCGCGGCGCCCAACCCGTTGCCGTGGAAAGCGCGTGATTATTGCAGAGCCAGGCAGGCTCCGAAAGTTCACGCACCTTGCCCGGCGTGAGCATGGGGCGGTAGCCCAGCACGCGCGCCAGCGCGAGATTGGCGCCGGCCAGCATCATGAGCAGGCAGCGTGGCACCGGCACGGTCAGTGCCGGCCGCTGCCCCCTGACCGCGGCCAGGATGTCCGGCCAGCCATAACCGTTTGTGCGGCCGTCGTCGAGGTCGAAGGTCCGTCCGTGGCAGCGCGGCAGTGCTCCGGTCACCGCGCATACCGCGGCGGCGAGATCGACCGCGTAGAGCAGCGACAGGCGCTGTTCGCGCGGGCCGACGCGCAATGCGAATCCGCGGCGCATGGCCTCGAACAACGGGCGCATCTCGCGATCACCGGGTCCGTACACCGCCGGCGGACGCAGGATGGTCCAGGCGACCTCCGTCACCCCCGCCAGCACGGCTTCGCCGGCGGCCTTGCTCGCGGCATAGGCGGAGAGCGCCGGGCGCGACGCGGCCAGCGACGAAATCAGGACGACCGCCGGACGCCGCGGCGCCTGCCGCACCGCGCTGACGATGTTGCGCAGACCATCGACATTGGCCGGCTCGAAGTCAGCCGTATCACGGCCACGTACCGCGCCCGCGGCGTAGATGACGAGGTCGGCGTCGGCGACTGCCGCGGTCAGCGCGGCGCCATCGTCGAGCGCTGCTTCGCACACCCCGACGCCGCTGGCGACGCGGTCCCGGTGCGGGGAGTCCGGCCGCACCAGGGCGGTGACGCGGTACCCGGCGGCCGCCAGGGCGGTCTGCAGGTGGCCACCGATGAAGCCGGTGGCGCCGGTCAGCAGGACGTGGTCTATACCGGAGCGCGCGTCATCCATTGGCGCCGGCGATGATGCCGCCGACGCCCTGTTGCGCTCGCGCCAGGAAGTCCTGCTTGGCCTTGGAGCGCGACAGCTTGCCCGAAGAGGTCCGCGGCAGGGTTCGCGGCGGCACCAGGTCGATATGGCAGGTGATGCCGAAGTGCTCCACGATCAGGGCACGCAGCTGGTCACACAACTCGCGCGCCTTGGCGGGATTGGTCTCGCGCGACTCGACCACCATCACGACCTGGTCTGCGCCGCTGTCGTCGGCGAAGGAGAACGCGGAGACGTTGCCGAAGCGTACGCCCGGCAGGCTCTCGGCGAGGTATTCGAGATCGTGCGGCCAGATGTTGCGGCCATTGACGATGATGACGTCCTTGCGCCGTGCCGTGACCACTACGTGATCGCCGACGCGATAGCCGATGTCACCGGTATCGAGCCAGCCGTCGTCGGACAGGACCTCGGCCGTGGCCGTGGGATTCTGGAAGTAGCCGTTCATCACGCTGTCACCGCGCAGGCAGATACGCCCGCACTCGTAGTCGGGCAGGTCGCGGCCGTCGTCATCGCGGATTGCCAACTCGAAGCTCGGCAGAATCTTGCCGCAGTCGACGAAGGTCAGGGTATCGGTGCCGCCATTGCTGTCGGCGACGATCTCGACGCGGCCCTCGACCGACATTTTCTCCTTGTCGACCTTGACCGAATCGATACCGCTGCCGAGTTCCGCGAAGCTGATCGCGAGCGCGCATTCGGCCATGCCGTAACAGGCGACGAAGGCATTCGCGTCGAACTTCGCCGGCTCCAGTACGTGCGCGAACTGGCGCAGGGGCTCCGGGTGGATGCGCTCGGCGCCGACACAGGCGACGCGCCAGGAGCTGAGGTCGTACCGATCCTGGTCGGTCAGGCGCAGACGCTTGGCGCACAGCGCATAACCGAACGGCGGGCTGGAGGAAATGGTGCCGCGATTCTCCGAGATCACCTTCAGCCACAGGCGCGGGCGCATGGCGAAGGTACGCGGGCTGAGGTAGTCCGCCGAAAGCTGGCTGCCGAGCGGCAACAGCACGAAGCCGACCAGTCCCATGTCGTGATACAGCGGCAGCCAGGCCACCATGCGATCCTGCTCGGTGATGCGCAGGCCATGCACGGCGATGTCGCGCAGGTTGGTCATCACGGTGTGCTGCGAGATCTCGACACCACGCGGGAAACGGGTGCTGCCCGAGGTGTACTGCAGGTAGGCGGGCTCGTCGGCGCCCAGCGGCTGGAGCTCGAGATCGTTGTCGTCGAGCTGGTCGAACTCTTCCGGAGTGCCCGCCTTGACCAGGTCGAGGCGTTCGACGGCCTGCCGCAGCAGTCCGACATGTGATTCGGGCGCGACGGCGACGTCGGCACCGCAGCTGTCGAGCATGCGCTCGAGCTGTTCGACGTAGGCCTTGCGAGCGCCGAGCTGGAAGCCGGCCGGCAGCGATACCGGAATGAAACCGGCGTACTGGCAGGCGAAGAAAAACCGATGAAACATCGGCTCGGTTTCGGCCACGATGGCAACGCGAGCACCGCGCTTGAGTCCGAGTCCGCGCAGGCGGCGCCCCAGGGCGCGGGCCTGATCGCGCAGGTCACGGTAACTGAGTACGGCGAACAACTCGCCGCGCCCGTCGTAGAAGTTGTATCCGGTCTCGCCTTCGGCGGCGTACTCCAGTGCGTCCGTCAGGGTCTCGAAAGAAGCGTTGCGCAGAGGAAGTAACTTATTGATTTTAGTTGCTTTCATCGTGAATAGGATCGAAATTGAAAAGCCTGAATCAACGCCCCCGCAGAACGCGAGTCGCCCCCCTTGATACAGCGGCCGGGATTATAACCCGTTCGTAACATCCGTCAGGTATTTTATTCCGCTTTAGTTCGCGGCAGTGGTGACTGATCCGGGAGCACAGGGCTGGAGGTGTGATGGTTCTCGCCCCCGGATGGTCCCGAGACCGGGACCGTGGTGCGAATTCTCGTCGTCTGCGGCCAGATATGCAATAAGTTCTTCATTGGTAAGCGCGCGGCGGAACACCGGCGCGGCAATCCGGGATGCCACCGCAGGCCGTCTGCCGCCACCGCGGGATCGCCGCCAGGTCACGACCGGGGAGCCTGACACGCGGCAGGTTAAGCGCACGTTCACGCTGCGCGACGGGTGGCTACTCGAAGATCCCGTGCAGGTACCAGTGCCGCTCGCCACCGAGCTCGCGATAGATCCACAGTCGGCCGCCGCGCACCGTGGTCGCGACGTAATAGTCGCGTGCGACACCGGCATCGTCCCACCAGCCATTGACGATACGCTCGCGGTCCGGGGTCAGCTCCAGCGGTCCGTCGAACAGGGGCGCGCGATCACGGACCTCGAGCTTCACCGCGCGTCTCAGCAGCCATAGCGGCCGGCGCGCGCGGGCCCCTTCGACGTGCGCCAGGCCCGCCACCCTGCGCTGCGGCAGCACCGCCGGCTGTCGCCAGCACCAGGCCTGCTCCGGCCGGTGTGCGCTACGCAGGCCGAGCGTACGCAGCGCTTGCTCGCCGCAGCGCGAGCGCAGGCGATCGATGAAAGCGGCACAGGCTTCGCCGTCGCCTTCCTCACGCCGGTCGAACAGATCGCGCACGCCGGGCGCGGCACCGAAACTGATGTCGCTGACGTTGAGCCCGATGGCCTGCACCGGTGCGCGCAGGGATCTGCGCGACAGGGCCTCACGCAACAGGCCGAGCATGTGCGTGGTGTCCCGGGTGGCACGCGCCATGCCGATCTCGAAATACCCGACCTCGCCGTCACGTTCGACCAGGCGCCAGCGCAGACAGCGGGTGACCGCGGCGTTGGCGATCAGGTAGCCGCCGAGTTCGTGCAGCAGTTTCTCGCCGGCCGTGAGCAGGGCCTGCGAGCGGGTCACTTCCCAGGGCAGATCGATCTCGGCATCGAAGCTCTGCAACGGGGCGATCGTCGGCCGCGGGTCGGGGACCTGACCGAACAGGCGATCGAGCATGTCCGGGAACGCCGGGGAAAAACGCCGTGCGAGACCGTCGCGCGGCAGCCGCCGGCAGTCGCCGATGGTGGTCACGCCAAGCGTACCCAGCGCCTCGTGCTGCGCCGCCTCGAGCTGCAGGGCCGCCAACGGCAACGCCGCCAGTGCGGTTTGCAGCTCGTGCCGATCGAGCACCACCTCGCGCGGCCTGGCGCGCGCCAGCACCGAGGCCGCCAGTGGCACCGGCGCCAGCGCGTAATCGGCACGGTACCCGAGTTGCCGCAGGCCACGCCGCAGGCGTGCCAGCAGGCCATCGATACCCCCGAACAGCCTGAGGCTGCCGCGCACCTCGAGCAGCAGACCGTCCGGCGCCACCGGGCTGACCACCGGGGTCAGCTGCATCGCCCACTGGCACAGGCGCTCCAGCGCACGCTGCTCGGCGCGCGGGTTGCGCTCCAGCACCTGTAGCCGGCCGAGCGCATGCGCGGCCACCAGGGGCATGCCCGCGCGTACACCCAGCGCCACGGCATGCCGGTTGCCCAGTGCGACCCGTCGCCGGCGCCCCTCGCCCTCGGCCAGCACGCAGGCGCTGCCGGCATCGGCGCCGCGCAGCAGGACCTCCAGCGCCAGGTGCGGCAGGTGCAGATGCAGCCACAGGGCCTCGCGTGCGCCACCCGCTGCCGGCGACTGCGCGCGGCGCGGCAGGGGTTCGAGCGCCTGCAGTGCCGGGCCGCCACGTGCGGCCGGGATGCGCGCCGGATCGAGGATACGGTTCATGTCTCGACCCGGTAACGGGCGCCGGGACGCGCGCCGCGCGCCTTCAGCAGCGTGACCTCGAGCGCGTTGCGCGTGCGCCCGTCCGGTGCATCGGCGGCACGGTCATCTTCGTGCGGCACGTCCAGACCGAGCCGCAGCACTGCCGGCGATGGCTGCACCGCGTGGTGTGCCGGGCGAAAGACCACACCCCAGGTCGCGCCGGCTTCGGCAGCGAGCTGCAGGCGGCGCAGATGCAGCGGCTTGACGTCATCCAGCCACAACAGGGCTGCGCTGCAGTCGGCAAAGCGCAGGGCCTGCTCGCAGGCCCACAGGACATCTTCGTGCAGCGCGGGCGAGCGGTCGGGTAAATCGACGATCAGCACGCGCGACAGGTTCACACCGGCCTCGTGCAGCGCCGGCGGGTAAGGAATGTGCGGCGGGCTGACCCACACGATCCAGCCGCCCTCCTCGCTCACCCGCGCCAGCGCCGGCAACACCAGGCGCAGGGCGCCGATGCCCGCCGTGGGCGCCAGGATCTCGGTCAGACCGACGCGCGGCCAGCCACCACCGGGCAGGGCCTGGTCGAGCGTCGCGAAGCCGGTTGCACGCGCATCGGCCGGCGGCAGCTCTCCCGCGCGCCAGACGCCGGCGCGGCGCATCAACTCCTGCAGGCTCATCGGCTGTGCGTGCGCAGGACGCCGACGCCCAGCCCTTCGATGACGAGCTCCTGCCGCGCCAGGTCGACTTCGATCGGTTCGAAGTCGGGGTTCTCGGGCAACAGGCGTACCCTGGAACCACGCTGCCGGAAGCGCTTCACGGTCACCTCGTCATCCAGGCGGGCAACCACGATCCGGCCATTGGCCGCCTCACGCGTGGTGTGCACGGCAAGCAGGTCACCGTCGAGGATGCCGGCATCGCGCATGCTCTGCCCCTGCACACGCAGAAGGTAATCGGCGCGCGGGTGGAATACCGCGGCATCGACGGCATAGTGGTCCTCGATGTGCTCGACGGCGAGCAGCGGCTGCCCGGCCGCGACCCGCCCGACCACCGGCAGGCCGGCGACCCGCGGCGCATCGTCACCGACCACGCGAATGCCGCGCGAGGCGCCGGGCACGAGCTCGATCACGCCCTTGCGCTCGAGGGCACGCAGATGCGCCTCGGCGGCGTTGGCGGAGCGGAAGCCAAGCGCCGCGGCAATCTCGGCGCGGGTGGGGGGCATGCCGTCGCGGCGGATGCTGGCCCGGATCAGGGCGAGGATCTCCGCCTGGCGCTCGGTGAGACCGCTGACCATGGTGATACCTGTATAAAAAAACAGGTGTAAGTATATACAGGCTATTCGTGATCTCAAGCCTTCCCGCGCAGCGTGGTCGGACCGCCCCGATCCGCTATACTCGGCGCTTTGCGGCAGTGCCGCATGACATCCAGCCCCCGCGTACACGGCCGGCCGCTGCCCGTCGCGCCGGCCCGGATCCCGCTGCGAGCACCGCCTTCCCATGACTACGACGCCGAACCGCATTCCCTGCACACTGTTCCCGGGCGACGGCATTGGCCCGGAGATCACCGCCGCCACCCTGGCCGTGCTCGACGCCGTCGGCGCACCTTTCGACTGGCGCGAGCAGATCGCCGGTGCCACCGCCGCCGAACGCGGCGCGGATCCCCTGCCCGAGGCCGCGCTCGAGGACATCCGCCAGACCCGGCTCGCCCTCAAGGGGCCGCTCACCACCCCGGTCGGCTCCGGCTATCGCTCGGTCAACGTACGCCTGCGCGAGGCTTTCCAGCTCTACGCCAACGTCCGCCCCGGGCGCTCGGTCGTACCCGACGGCAAGTTCCCCGACGTCGACCTCGTGCTGGTCCGGGAGAACACCGGCGGCTTCTATGTCGGCGTCGAGCACTTCATCCCGATCGGCGACGACCCGCACGCCGTCGCCGAGGCCACCGGTATCCTGACCCGCGAGAACTGCCGTCGCATCGCCGAGTTCACCTTCGAGTACGCGGTCCGGCACCAGCGGCGCAAGGTCACCGTGGTGCACAAGGCGAACATCCTGAAGAACCTCACCGGCCTGTTCCTGGAAACCGTGCAGGACGTCGGCCGCGCCTATGCCGGGCAGGTCGAGCTGGAGGACCGCATCGTCGACAACTGCGCCATGCAGCTCGTGCTCAACCCGGCCCAGTTCGACATGATCCTGACCACCAACATGTTCGGCGACATCCTCTCCGACGAGATCGCCGGCCTGATCGGCGGGCTCGGGCTCGCTCCGGGCGCCAATATCGGCAAGGACGCGGCCATCTTCGAAGCCGTGCATGGCTCGGCGCCGGACATCGCCGGGCAGGACAAGGCCAACCCGACCGCGCTGATGCTGTCCGCGGCCATGATGCTGGAACATTGCGGTCTGTTCGAAATGGGCGGCCGCATGCGCGGTGCCTTGCTGCAGACCCTGCAGACCCGGGCCACGCGTACCGGCGACCTGGGTGGGCCCCTGGGTACGCGCGCGTTCGCCGACGCCGTCATCGCCAACCTGTGAGCGCAACGGGCCGTCACACGCAATCATGGCCAACTCGGCGCGCGGCATCGAACGCCTGATCAAGGCCTTCGGTTACTCCATGAAAGGCTTTGCCGCCGCCTGGCGGCACGAGGCAGCCTTCCGCCAGGAAGTGCTGCTGTCGGCCGCGCTGGTGCCGGCCAGCTTCTGGATCGCGCGTGACCTGCTTGACTTCGCCCTGCTCAACGGCGTGTTGCTGCTGCTGCTGGTGACGGAGCTGTTCAATTCCGCCATCGAGGCGCTCACCGATCGGGTCGGCGTCGAGCTGCACGAGCTGTCCGGCCGTGCCAAGGACCTCGCCTCGGCGGCGGTGCTGCTGGCACTGGTGCTGGTGGCGCTGGTGTGGGGCGCCATAGCCTGGCTGCACTTCTCAGGCTGACGCAGGACTACTGCGGAGGCCGTGTGCGGCGTTGCGGCGCTTCCTGCGGTCAGACCTGCGGCTTAAGGGTCCGCCCCGGGACCCAACGCGTTTAGTTGGCCAGCGCTCTGGCCAGCGCCTTGCTGGTCGTCTGCAGGCGTTCGATCAGCACTTCCTGGAAGACCCGGTTCAGGCGCACCTGCGTCGGCAGTGACGCCCATTCCTTGAAATCGTGCTCGACCTTGACCACGGTGGAATCACGGTTGGCCAGCACGCGCGCGGTGCGCCCCGTGTTCGACAGGTATTCCATCTCGCCGAAGCATTCGCCGGCCTCGAGGTCGCGGATCCGCGTGCCGTTGATGGTCACCGCGATCGAGCCCTCGGCCAGCACGTAGAAGGCGCGCTCCTTGGCGCCCTCGTCGAACACCGTCTCGCCGCCGGAATAGTCACGCCAGGTCGAGACCTTGGCGATTTCCTTCAGCTCGTTCTTCGAGAACGGGGCGAAGAACTTCATCTCCTTCATTTTCTCGATCTTCTGCTCGTCGGTGAGCATCACCGGCGAGCGGTCGAGCAGCTCGATCAGCTTGTCGAGATCCTCGACGATCTCCGCACCGGTCTTGTAGCGCCCGGCGAGATCCTTGGTCAGCATCTTCCTGACCACGCGCCACACCGGCTCGGCGATCTCCTCGCGCACCTCCGGTAACGGCTGCGGCTCGTCGTTGACCACTTTCTGAATCAGGCTGGACAGCCCCTTGGCCACGAACGGCGGCTGGCCGGCGAGCATCTCGTAGAACACCGATCCCAGGGAGAAGAGATCGGACTGCGGGGTGAGGTCCTTGTCCTGCGCCTGTTCCGGCGACATGTACAGGGGCGAGCCGAACCAGCCGACGATCTGCGTCTGGTCGACGCCCATGCGGCGCGCGATGCCGAAGTCGCCCAGCTTGGCCACGCCGCTCTCGGTCAGCATGATGTTGGCCGGCTTGATGTCGCGGTGCAGAACGCCCTTGGCATGCGCGTAATCGAGCGCGTCCGCGGACTGCCGGATGAGCTGCACGACCTGTTTCACCGGCAGCAGGTTGTCCGGCTTGCAGTAGGAGCGCAGGGTGTCGCCGCCCTCGATGTACTCCATCACCATGTAGGGCATGCCCTGGTCCTCGCCGGCCTCGTAGACCTTGAGGATGTTGGGGTGATCGAGTCGACCGGCCGAACGCGCCTCGTTGACGAACATGCGCTTGGCCATGTTCTCGCCATCGTCGTCGGCGTCGGCGTTGGTCGCGACCTTGATCGCCACCGGGCGATCCACGTAGGCGTCGTGACCCTTGTAGACGACGCCCATCGACCCCTTGCCGAGCACGTCGACGATGTCGTACTTGCCGACCTTCTCCGGCTTGTGATCCATCATGCCCCGGACTCTCCCTGGGTGAGGGTCACATGATCGGTCTGATCGTGCAGGAAGTCGATACCGATCCGCGTCATGACCTCGCGCAGATCACCGCCCGGCGCCTGGCGCGCGATCGTCTTCTTGCCCATGAAGTGAACGAGCTCGTTGATCGACTTGGCCATGGCGAAATCCTTGGCGTCACTGCTGGCGTCGGTGATGAAGCTCGTCTTGACGGTGACGAAATCGACATCCAGGCTCTTGATGTAGTCGTAGTTCTCGTGCCCGCTGCCGAACTCGTCGAGCACGAATCGGCAGCCGAACTCCTTGAGCGTGCTGATCAGCTCCCCGGCCTCGACCACGTTCTCGACCACGTCGTGGTCGGGAATCGCGAAACAGATGCGTCCGGGCGGCACCGGTGTTTCCATGAACTCGCTCATGATCAGGTGCGGCAGGTCCTCGTTGCGCATCGATGCCGACGACAGCGGCACGACCACGAGTGCGTACTGCTCGAGCTCGTCTTCATGGGCGAGCATCCAGGCCAGCGTGCGACGGAACGTCCATAGGTCGATCTCGGCCGCCATTTCGCAGCGCGCCACCGCCGGCGCGAACACCTGGGCCGGAATCGGCTTGCCGCCGCGGTCGACGGTACCGACCGCCACGTACACCGAGGGCGGCAGCTCGGCGTCGGACAGGCTGCTGACGAACTGGCCGTGCAGACTCAGATCGCCACGCTCCAGCGCGCCGTTGGCCCAGGCCACCAGTTGCTCGAGCTGGCGACGCTGCTCGTTCTCGCCGCCGGCGACGTAGATCGAGCCCGGCCCCATTTCGCGCGCGGTCTCGCACGCCTCGTGTGCCGCGGCGAGCAGGCCCTCGGCCTGCACCAGGCCGTCGTCACCCCCGCTGATGCCGGCCACCAGCACCGGCTTGAACGGGCGTACCAGGGTCTGCGCGTCGGTCGCCTCGCCGGTGATGTCGGTCGCGTCGGCATCGATGCTGCCGTCCGCCTCGACCTTGATCGACAAGCCCTGCAGCGCTTCCAGCGTCGCCTGCATCTTCTTGTAGGCGCCCTGGATTCCTCCGGTCGGCCAGTAGATGCCGAGCAGGTTGTCCGCGAGTACGCCGAACACGATGTCGCGGCCCCGCACCGCCTGTTTCAACTCCTCGGCCAGCGCCCGCCGGAGCGCTTCGCCCGCGGCTTCGCCATGCTCCTGCGCGACGGCCGCCAGGTTCTCGATGGCGATCTCACAGACGGCGGCGTTGCGCGCTGCCTGCGTCTCGGTGTCCGGCTGCGCGGCATCGATGGCATCGACGAAGAACTTGCGCAACAGGAATCCGGTCAGCGGGTCGCGGGTCGCGTGCTCCTCGACCTGGGTATGCAGACGCTCCACCACGCCCACCATGGCGCGCTCCAGCGCCGGCGATTCCTCGCTGCGATCGAGAATGCGCAGGATGCCGCGACGCAGGTACATCGCTACCTGTTGCAGCGTGAGCGTGCTCGACTTGTTGCCCTGCTCGTCGACGAACACGAACAGGTTGTTGCGTGCCTCCTTCCATACCAGGGTGGCGACCGCGGCGCGCGGTGAATTGGCGTTCATCATCACGCGCTGGCCGACTTCGAGCTTGCGCGACCGTTCCAGCCACTTGTTCCACTCCTCGGGCAGGTCGGAGCCACCGGCGCCATCGGTTTCTTCCAGCGAGTGGCCACGGCGCGACTCGAGGATCTGCTGCTGCTCTTCGCACGACTGCACGACGTCGGCGACCTTGGCCCGGTACTCGCCTTCCTGCGCCTCGATGACGCCATCGAGCTCGGCGAGCACGTCGTCGAACACCGACAGGTCGTCGCGAAACTCGCGGTTGGCCCGCGATACCAGTTCACGGACCTGCTGGTTGCGCTGCTGCTGCCCTTCGCTGTCACCGTCGCGTACGCGCGACACGCGGTTGATGACCTGGCGCACGGGATGATCGGTGGACTCGAAGAATTCGGGATCGAGCAGTGCGGCGCGGTGTACCGCGGGCTGCAGACGGGTCAGGTGGGATTGCGCGTTACGTGCGAGCATCGCATCCCTGAGCAGGGCGTTGAACAGGTTGGCGACGACCTCGATGGCGTCGACCGCCTCGCCCTCGACGGTTTTCTCGGGTGCACCGTCCTCGATCAGCGCGCGCGTGATGCGATCCTTGACGCCTTCGGCATCCAGCAGGTCGCCGCTGTCCTGAACGGCGTAGTCCTGCTGCAGGGCGTACAGCCCCTGGGCGATCTGGGTGGTGGAATAGGCGCCGCGCTGGCGCACCGTGTCGGACAGCGTGCCGGCACCTTCCGGCAACAACTCGCGGCGCAGCGCGAGCTGGGTCTGGGCCGCGGAATAGGCGCGCTGCATGGTCGGCGCCGCGTACTGCGCGGGGGGCGCCGCCCAGCCGCCACCGACCACGCCGCCCGGCGTCGCTGCGCCGACCACTCCGTCCGCACCCGGCTGCGTGCCTTCCAGCGGCTCCAGCGCGGGCGACCCGGGCACCGAAGGCGGTGCGGCCTGTATGCCGCCCGGCACACCCGGCGGTGCCGCCTGTACACCGCCCGCTACGCCCGGGGGGGCCGCCTGCACGCCGCCCGGTACGCCCGGTGGCGCCGCCTGCACGCCGCCCGGTACACCCGGAGGCGCCGCCTGCACGCCGGCCGGTACGTTCGGAGGCGCCGCCTGCACCCCGCCCGGTACGCTCGGAGGCGCCGCCTGCACGCCGCCCGGTACGCGCGGTGGCGCCGCCTGCACCCCGCCCGCTACGCCCGGAGGCGCCGCCTGCACGCCGGCCGGCACGTTCGGAGGCGCCGCCTGCACGCCAGCCGGCACGTTCGGAGGCGCCGCCTGGACCCCGCCCGCCGCGCGGGGTGTCGGGGTCGCGGGCCCGCCGCCGGCCGGCGCCTGCGCGTTCGTGTCGTAGCCTTCGGGACCCGGCATCAGGTCGGTCAGGTCGTCCTCTTCGGCCACTGGCGGCGGCGACGCCTCGGCGTCGAAGCCACCACTCGCGGCCGGCGACTTGCGGAACACCGGCTTCTCGGGGTCGATGACCGGCACGATGCCGTGCTCGACGAGCAACGCGTTGACGCGCTCGTAGAAGCCGTCGAGATGGCGTGACATGGTCTCGTGCAGCACGCGGTACACACGCGCCACGACCGGTCGATCCGATTGCAGCCCCTTGATGCACTCCGAGAACGCCGTGCACAGCACGTTCGGTCCGATCGGCAGGTTGGTGGCGTCCAGCTCGCGGTTGGCGAGAAACGACAAGCGGTGGCGCAGCGCGAGCAGCGGCCCGCTGAACTCCGGCTCCAGCTCCGAGACCATCTCGGAGACCGCCAGAAAATCCTCGAACTCGTCTTTCTCGATCAGCGAGAGATCGGACATGCCGAGCGAGGAGGCGTCCTTGTCCTGATCGGCGAACGGGTTGCGCAGGGTTTCCACGCCGCGTTCGAGATTGGCCGGCACCTCGCCGCGGATGCGCTCCTGGCGCCCGCGCATTTCGCGCTGGCCGTCGAGAAAGCGTGTCTCGTCGACGTTGTTGCCGGCGTCGCGTGCGGCGAGGAAGAGCTGTTCGTCGACGCGCTCGATGAAGCGCTCGACGAGCTTGCGCACCTCCTCGGCAATCAGGGCCTTGAGCGGTCCCGCGACCTCGGCGTGTCGGGCGGCGAAATCGTCAGCGGGCCCGCCAGGCGCCTCGGTGCCAGCACTTTCGGGCGGGGCAGCCGGCGCCGCGAGCTGGCCGAGGAGGTCCAGCGTCTGCTGGTCGGGGTCGACGAAGGAGACGCCGATGCCCTTGGCCACCACCCGCGCGATGGCCAGCGAGATCTGGTAGTCGTGTTTCTCTCCGCCGACGAACAGCGCGAAGTAGAGCACCGCCGGGGTTTGCGCCTCGGCACTGGCGTAGTGCGCCGGATCGGCGCTGATAAACATGCCGCCGGCACAGAAATCGCGCACCGTGCACGGTACCGGCGGCCGCGACCCGATCGCCAGCAGGCCGTCGAGGTTGAGCGGCACGCGCACATAGCGGCGCTGCTCGGCGCCGCCCGACTGCCCCTGCCCCGAACTCATCGGCTGTTACTGCTCGCTGCGCGCGAGTCCGCCATGTTTGACCGCCCCGATGCGGGTAAGCGCCGCGCCTCGTACGATGCCATCCTGGCGCAGCGACCAGCCGCGCGGCAGACGGCGCCGCGTCCATCATGGCCCGGCTCGTTACCTGTCCATTGCACAATCAATTGATTGTACCATCGGGCCGTGCGTGCGGATCTGTCCCGGCGCCACCGCACCGGAGGTCGAATGGGCGGCGCGGGCAACCTGCCCCCAGGCCCTATAATTGCGCCGCCCGGGCGGCCCCGACCGTCGCCACTTTGCCCTGAACGCCAGCGAGAGTCATGGAATCCAAGCCGAGCCGAGCGCCCGCCAATTTCATTCGCCACCTGATCGACGAGGACCGTGCCAGCGGACGCTTCGACGGACGTGTGCACACGCGCTTTCCGCCCGAGCCCAACGGCTACCTGCACATCGGCCACGCGAAATCGATTTGCCTCAACTTCGGCATCGCGGCCGAGTACGGCGGCGTATGCAACCTGCGCTTCGACGACACCAACCCCGACACCGAGAGCGTCGAGTATGCCGAGGCCATCATGGAGGACGTGCGCTGGCTGGGATTCGGCTTCGAAGACCGCCTGTTCCACGCCTCCGACTACTTCGAGCAGCTCTACGCCTTCGCCTGTGAGCTGATCCGCAACGGCAAGGCCTACGTCGACAGCCAGAGCGCCGAGCAGATCCGGGACAGCCGCGGCACGCTCAGCGAGCCCGGGCGGGACAGCCCGTTCCGCGACCGTGACGTGGACACCAATCTCGACCTGTTCCGCCGCATGCGCGCCGGCGAGTTCGAGGACGGCGCGCACGTCCTGCGCGCGCGCATCGATATGGCCTCGCCGAACATCAATATGCGTGACCCGACGCTCTACCGGATCCGCCGCTCGCACCATCACCGCACCGTCGATGCCTGGCCGATCTACCCGATGTACGACTTCACACACTGCCTCTCGGACGCGCTGGAGAACATCACCCATTCGCTGTGTACCCTCGAGTTCGAGGACCATCGCCCGTTGTACGACTGGGTGCTGGAGAACGTCACCGCGCCGTGCCACCCGCAGCAGATCGAGTTTGCCCGGCTCGAGCTCAACTACACCCTCACCAGCAAGCGCAAGCTGCTCGCCCTGGTCAACGAGGGCCACGTCGATGGCTGGGACGATCCGCGCCTGCCGACCCTGCGAGGCATGCGCCGGCGCGGTTACCCGCCGGCCGCAATCCGGGAGTTCTGCGAACGCATCGGCGTAACCAAGAAACAGACCGTGATCGACATGGGCGTGCTCGAGAACTGCGTGCGCGAGGAGCTCGACCGCAGCGCACCACGCGCCATGGTAGTGCTGGAGCCGCTGCGGGTGATCATCGAGAATTTCCCCGACGATCAGGTCGAGTGGCTGGAGGCGCCCAACCATCCCAAGGACCCCGCGTTCGGTACCCGCCGCGTGCCGCTGACGCGCGAGATCCTGATCGAGCGCAGCGATTTCATGGAAGACCCGCCGAAGAAGTTCTTCCGTCTCGCCCCGGGGCGCGAGGTGCGCCTGCGCTACGGTTACGTCATTCGTTGCGAGGAAGTCCTGCGCGACGACGCCGGACGTCCGACCGCCCTGCGTTGCACCTATGATCCCGCTACCGGCGGTGGCCAGACGCCCGACGGACGCAAGATCAAGGGCATCATTCACTGGGTTTCGGCGAGCCACGCAGTCGCGCTCGAAGTGCGGCTTTTCGACCGCCTGTTCAATGTACCGGACCCGTCCGCGGACGCGGATTTCCATACCCATCTCAATCCTGATTCGCTGTCCGTGGTCACGCACGCCATGGGCGAACCCGCGCTGGCCGAGGCGGACGCCGCGGCGTTCCAGTTCGAGCGTACCGGTTACTTCTGCCGCGACACGTCGGCCACCGCCGATGGCCGCCCGGTGTTCAACCGCAGCGTGACCCTGCGTGATACCTGGGCGCGGGTCGCAGCTGCGCCCGGCGCCTGAGGCTTACTTCTCCGCCAGCTCCGAGACGCCGTCCCAGTCGGCCGGCGGCGGTGCCTCGCAATACCCGCTGGCGCGCGCGATCAGCAGCCGGCTCGGATGGTCGTGAGGATCGGCGGCAAGCACCGCGCGGAAACGCCCGATGGCGTACTCCCAGTCGCGCGCACGGTAGGCGGCGAGCCCGGCGGCAAACGTCGCGAGCAGCGTCTCCTCCCACGCCGGCGCGGGCTCGGCCGCGAGGCCACGCACCTCGAACACCGGCAGCGGGGCGCGCCGTCCCTTGACGCGGATGCGGTCGAGCTCGCGCAGGCGGTACTCGTTACGCAGCAGCTCGCGCGTCGAGCCGCTGATCAGGATTTGCGTGCCGAGCTGCTTGTTCGCAGACTCCAGGCGCGAGGCCGTGTTCACGCCATCACCGATGACCGTGTAGTCCATGCGGCGGGCCGAGCCGATGTTGCCGGCAACGACGTCGCCGGAGTTGACGCCGATGCGAATCTGCAGCGGCGGCAGTGCGCCCCGGTCCGGCCGCGCGTTCATGTCGGCGATCGCCTGCTGCATGCGAATCGCGGTCAGCACGGCATTGTCGGCATCCTGCTCCGAGGGGAACGGCGTGCCGAACACGGCCATGATCGCGTCACCGATGTACTTGTCGAGAATGCCGTTGTGACTGAATACGATCTCGACCATCTCGCCGAAGTATTCGTTCAGCAGCGACACCGTATCCTGCGGTCCGAGCTGCTCGGCCAGGGTGGTGAAGCCGCGGATGTCGGAGAACAGGATGGTGGCCGGCTGGGAGCGGCCGCCCAGCACCGACTCGCCCTCGGCCAGCACCTGCTCGGCGACCTCTGCCGTCATGTAACGGGCCATGGTCGAACGCACGCGCTTCTCTTCGGTGATGTCCTCGATAATCAGGGTACAGCCGAGCGGATCACCCTCGGTGTCGGCCAGCGGAGTCGCGGTGGCGTTGACCGAAACGTCCTCGCCGGCCCGCGTGCGCAGGGTCGCGTCCATGATCGACTCCGCTTCGTGACTGGCGACGACTTTGCCGAGGAGGTCGAGCAGCCAGCCGTTGCCACGTCCGAACACCAGCTCGGCCGAAGCGCCGAGGACAGCGGCAGCACGTACGCCGAGAATACGCAAGGCCGAATCGTTGAGCTTGACAACGTTACCGGCGGTATCGACCGTGATGACGGCATCGGACAGGCTGCGCAGGACGTTCTCGCTGTAGTTGCGCTCGTCCAGCACCTCGCGGAACAGGCGCGCATTGTCCAGCGCGATCGCGCTCTGCGCGGCGAGCATCTCCAGGCGCCGCTGGTCGCGCTGGCGAAACGGCCCGCCGCGCCGGTTGAGCACCTGGACCACGCCGATCGGCATGCCGTGCTTGTTGACCACCGGCACGCACAGAATAGAGCGGGTTCGATAGCCGGTCTTGCGGTCGACCTCGGGGTTGAAACGGGCGTCTGCGTAGGCGTCGGGAATGTTGATCGCCTCGCGCGAGGTGAAGCACTCGCCGGCAATGCCGACACCGGCCGGAATCCGGATCTCGCGCTCGGCGATGCCCTCGGCCACGCGCGACCAGAGCTCGTCGGTAGTCGCGTCGTGCAGGAACAGCGTGCTGCGCTCCGCCTCCAGCAGGTCGGTCGCGATACTGATGATCTTGCGCAGCAGCTTCTCGATGTTGAGCTCCGAGGAGACCGCCTGCGTTACCTCCAGTATGCGCGCTTCCTCGCGCCGCGAGTTGCGCGCCCGCTCGGAGAGCTCGGCCGCCTCGATGACCCCGGCGGTGTGCGTGGTGAACGCCTGCAGCAACGCGCAGTCGGCCATCGAGAAATCGCCCTGACGCTTGTTGAGGACCTCGGTGACACCGATGATCTCGCCGCTGCGCGCGCGCAGCGGCGCGCACAGGATGTTGTGCGTGTGATAGCCGGTCTCGGCGTCGATGGCGGAATTGAAGCGGCTGTCGGAATAAGCGTTGTGGATCAGCGCCGGTTCGCCGCTGCGAAACACCGCACCGGCGATGCCGGCGTCGGCAGCGAAACGGATCTCCTCGACCAGGTCGCCCTGCGCGATGCGCGAATACAGCTCGTGAGTCTCGGCATCGTAGAGGAAGAGCGAAGAACGATCGGCGTCGAAGGCCTCGGTAATGAGCGCCATCAGGCGGGTCAGCAGGAGGTCGAACGAGAGCGGCTCGCGTACCTTGCGCGTGGCCTCGATGAGTGAGTCGAGCCGGCGACCGAGGCTGTCGACCTGCTCGAGCAGGACGCGGCGCTCCTGGTCGCTGAATTCACCCAGCGTCTTCTCCAGCACCCGCTGGGTGAGACGCTGTTCGAACAGGTCGTCGACCGGCACGATCGCGTGCGCGGAGCGCTCTGATTCGGGATTCTCTGGTCTCTCGGTCATCATGGCCACCCGTCAGGCGATAGCGATACTCCCCTCCTCCCCCTTCATTTTCTATCAGGCGGCCGTGCCTGCTTCTGCGAGGTAATTCTCATAGAACGGCGCCGGCACCGCGCGGCGTGGTGTCGCAATTCAAATTCGTTAACGATCCTGTAACCATTGCTGACATTTTCCGCAAGATCCCGGAGCGGCCGGCTGGCGCCGATGCGGCCTGCGCTTGGCCATGCCGTCGCACCGCCGCAGGATGGGCAGGCGCCCTATGCCGGCACCCCGAGCACATCGACCAGGTCCGCGAACTGCAGGCCGGCCTCGCCGATCAGCGCATCGAGATCGAGCTCGGCCTCCGCGATACCCAGGGCAATCCACGCGGCGGGACATACGGCGGTCTGCGTGGCCGGCACCTCGCAGTAAGCCCCGATCTGCGACCGGTTCGCCAGCACCTCGGCAAGGTGGACGATGGCAGCGGCCTGCTGGGCGGCACCCGCACCTGCCGGGGCGTGATGGCAGCACACCGCCTCGCACAAGGGTTCGGGCAGCGACCAGGACTCCATCAGCAGTCCGCCGACCCGCGCGTGGGAGAAGCCGTAGGCCTCCTTCTCGAGCGCGTGCTGGTGCGCTTCGTCGCCCGCGGCAAGCTCAATCAGGACGCGGCTGGTATCGGGCGCGCGGTGGTAGAGCACGAGGCTGCCGATGTCGTGCAGCAGGCCGGCAACGAACAGGCGCTCAGGGTGCAGAACCCGGCACCGCTGCGCCAGCAGGCGTGCCAGCAGCGCGCAGAAGATGCTGTGCCGCCAGAAGGTATCCATGTTGACGAGGTCGACCGGGATGCGGCCGAAAGCAGCGACGGCGCTCACGGCGACCACGAGGTTGCCAAGGGCATCACTGCCCAGGATGGTCACCGCGCGCGACACTGTATCGACGCGGCCGCGCAGACCATAGACCGGGCTGTTCACGATTCTCAGCAGCCGCAACGTGAGGTTGGGGTCGCAGGCAACGACTTCACCAATGTCTTGCGCCGATGCGGTCGGCGACCGCACGAGCTGCAGAACCCGGGCACACACGTCGGGAGGTGACACGAGGCCACGCACGGCATCGACCATCTGCGGGGCACTCTCCAGCGTCGGTGTAATGGGAACCTTTGCAAGCGCGGCCGCGGCATGACTCATGTGTTCTGCTCCTTTCTCGCGTTCGGCGCAGCGACGCTGCGCCCGGTGGCTTGCCTAACGGCGGCGTGCCGTCCTTCTTGAGTAACCGTATCCGGCATTGGCGCCGGGCCAGGGAAATTTGTGCGGCGCTTGGCATTCGCGGGCAGCGCTACCCCGGCAGCAGCGCAGGAGTGTGAATCGCGTCACTCGCGTCGTCCCGATCC
Organism: Gammaproteobacteria bacterium; assembly: GCA_041984235.1. Classification (GTDB taxonomy): domain Bacteria; phylum Pseudomonadota; class Gammaproteobacteria; genus JBHIYN01. The sequence continues at coordinate 219,451 of JBHIYN010000008.1, read as the reverse complement.
TGCTAAACCTCGATCGCAGACGGCCGTTGTTAGTCGCAACGAGGAAGGACCTTCACGCCCGCTTTCCCCGAGGGGGCGCTACCGGCTCCGGCGGTGCAGCAGGGGTTAGGTATCTGGACATTACATCCAAGTCCGACGCGAGAAGCAGCGCATGATTGAACCCATCCATATCTCGACCGCCGCAAGGCGACGCGACAACAACGACTCGGCGGGCGCCAGCTCAACCCGCCTTCGCGCCGCTTGTGCGGAACGCGCGGTCAATCGTCTGACCGCGTCTTTGGCTGCCTTGTTCGAGGAGGTCGATGACGCGCTCTTTCAGCTCGCTGAGCAGTCCAGTAACAACATCGATCAGAACCGCTATTTCGAGGGGATGCGCGAGGTTCGCCTGAGGCGTTCGGCGGTTGAGGACCGTTACCGCGCGACCCTGCTACGGCGATTCGACGAGGCCGCTGGCGGCACGGCTAGCGAGCGCGACACGGGCGTCACGGGACTGGACACCGTGCAGTCACTCAGCCTCGTCGCACACGACGACCTGGAACAATCTCTCGCCATCGACAATCTCATCGCCAGGATCGAGGGCGAATGCGCGGACGAGCTGTGGGCGCTGGATCAGCGCATGGCCAGTCTGCTCGGCCGCACGGCAGGCAGTACCGGCTGCAATCCGCTCGCGCCCGACGCGCTCTGCCGGGATTTCCGCGAAGCATGCGCAGTGATCGAAGTGGAGATCGAAATCCGGCTGCTCATCTTCAAACTCTTCGACCATACCGTGGCTGCCACGCTCGCCCGCTACTACCAGGATATGAATACCTTCCTGACGCAGAACGGCGTCCTGCCGACGGTGCAGGCAGGTACCGCGGGCCCGCGCCCGACGCCCCGTATCCGCACCCCGCGACGCCGCGAGGCAAGCCCCGCGCCGTCGCATCCGGAGCCGGCAGTGCCGGCCATGGACGGGCATACGGATGCGAGCAACACGGCCGCGATTGCCGCGTTCTCACCGGGCGCGAGGACGGCGATGGGCACCATGCAGGTCGGCACGGCGCTGCCCGGCAGCGGGTCGCCGGGCGCCGGCATCGCCGCCGGGGGTACGCCTGGCGCGCACGTGGCGGGCGCACCGGCCGGCGATCTGCTCGCGATCCTGCACCAGATCATGACCGCCCAGGGCGCCCGCGCCCTGTCGGGCAACACGACCGGCGGCGGCAGCAACGTGACCATGCGGTTACTCACCGACCTGCAGCATGGCGTCGCCGGGGCCGCTCCCGCGGGCGGCCTGGCCACGACCATCGATGCCGAGCGGCTCGCCGCGGGTACGACCAACGTGCTGCGCGAACTCAGGGACACTGCCGTCGACAGCGATATCGGCCGCGTCGACGCCATGATGATCGACATCGTCGCTCTGCTGTTCGACAGCATCCTCGACGACGCGGCAATCCCGGGGCCAATGAAAGCCCTGATCGGGCGTTTGCAGATCCCGGTGCTCAAGGTCGCAATCCTCGACAAGACGTTCTTCGCACGCAAGTTCCACCCCGCACGGCAACTGCTCAACAACCTCGCCGAAGCGGCGGTGGGGGCCGCAGAAGATGCCGACGTCCACGATCCGCTCTACGTTGCAATCAACGCCATCGTGCATCGCATTCTCGACGAGTTCGACGACGACATCCGTGTATTCAAGCGTGCCGTACAGGAACTCGAGACCTATCGCGCCAACGAGCAGCGGGCCGCGGATTCACGCGTGGAACAAACGCTGCAGGAAACTCTCGCCGAGGAACGCCTGCGTTTCGCACGCCATTTCGCCGGTGAGAAAATCGCGGCGCACCTGGACGGCGAGACCCTCCCGGCGATCGTCCGCGAGTTTCTGGAAGTCTACTGGAAAGGTTATCTGCAGCTCGTCTACGTCGATGGCGGTGAAGACAGCCCGCAGTGGGCGAGCGCGCTCGAAACCCTCGACGACCTGGTGTGGAGTCTCACGCCCAAGGACGACATGGCTGCCTGCGGGCGTCTCCGCGAGATGCTGCCGACGCTGCCGGCACGGCTCAAGGAAGGCATGCAGCGGGTGCCGGTGCCGGAGGATTTTCGTGAGCGTTTCACGAGCACCCTGGTGCGCCTGCACCTGGCCGCGATCCGCGGTCCTGGTGCTCGGGACACCGTACCGCCGGACGCCGGCAACGCGGCGCACGTGCCCGGGACAGAGCCTGACAACCAGGGGCAGACCGGCACCGCCGATGAAGCGTTCTTCGATCCCACCGGCGTATCGCCCGACCCGGACGACACCGCGACCGAAGACGCGATCGCGGCCGACGATCCCGAAGCGGCCTTTGTCGATGCCGTTGCTGCCGCCAATCGCCGCATCCTGGAAACCGCGGCGGCACGGCCTGAGTGCGAAGGCATGGGCACCACCCTGGTCGCGGCACGTTTCTCAGGCGACCACATCATCATGGCGCACGTGGGCGATTCACGGCTCTACCGGCTCCGCGAGGGCAGTCTGCAGCAACTCACCGCCGATCATTCCCTGCGCCAGGAACTGGTCGACCAGGGCTTCTATACGCCCGAGGAGGCGCGTGTTTCGACGCGCAAGAACTACATCACGCGCGCGGTCGGTATCGACGAGACCGTGCGCACGGACACCCGTACCCAGACGGTCGCAACCGGCGATTGCTACCTGCTGTGCTCCGACGGCCTGTGTGACATGGTCGCAGACGAAGAAATGGCAGCGATTCTGCAGGACCACCCGCAGGCGCTACAGGCAGCCGCGCAGGCACTCGTCGACCGCGCTAACGAGAACGGCGGCAAGGACAACATCTCCGTCATCCTGGTCGCCGTGCCGGAAACGGCAGGCGACGGCACACGACACTGGACGATGACCGCGTTGACCGACGTCGGCTGCACGCGCTCGCACAACGAGGATTATGTCGCCTGCGACGCCGCGGCCGGGCTGGCCGTACTGGCTGACGGCATGGGTGGTTACAACGCCGGTGAAGTGGCAAGCGAACTCGCCGTCACTACCGTGATGGGCGCGCTGGGCGCGAACGTCGAGCCCGGCGACGGTCCCGACGCCGCGATCCGGGAAATGCTGTTCGGCGACGGTCCGGTCGAGGTCGAGGAAATCACCCTCACCGCGCCGCCGCCCGCGGCTGAACAGGCGCCGTCGGCGGATGACTTTCCGCCGCTCGACGCCGCTTTCGAGGAAGACCCGGAGGAAATCGAGATCCACGACATCGGCGGCGGGCCGCCGGAAACCGCCGAAGACGAACATCTGCAGGCAGTGCGCGACCTGCGTATCGGTAACTGGATCGAATTCCGGCAACAATCGGGCAAGCGGGTGCGGGCTCGCCTCACCTGGATCAGCTCAGCGACCGGTTGCTACCTGTTCAGCAACCGCCACGGGCACAAGGTTGCTGACACCACGCCACAAGGCCTGGCAGTGGAATTTCGCCGCGGCAGCGCCCGCCGCATCGCCAACGCGCCGCTGTTCGACCGCGCGGTAGCCGGCCTGATGCAGCGCCTGCACGGTGATTCCGCGGACCCCTGGGCATGAACGCTGGTGCCGGCCGCCAGCAGTGAAGGGTACCCGCACGCCCCTTCACCCGGTGGCGTCGGCCACACTGCTGCCGTTAGACTGCGACCCGCCAGCGATGCCCTGGTAGCTCAGCCGGATAGAGCAACCGCCTCCTAAGCGGTAGGTCGCAGGTTCGAATCCTGCTCAGGGCACCAACGTTAGCGTCCACCGCAGCCCTCCGCAGGTTCCACGGCGGCCGGCGGGGCCGGCCGGCTGCGCACCGGCGCGGGACGCAGCAGGCGCGCGAGATCGATTACGCGAGCCAGCAGCAGCAAGCCCACTGCGGCAATCAGGCAGGCGCGAAAGGCCATCAGCATCGCCCACTCGAGGCGCGCTTCCAGCGCGCCCAGGGCGGCGCCAAGCACGGCGCCCGCCAGGCACACGGCGGCCGCACCGATCGTCACGCAGGCGACCACGTCGAGTCCGACGCGGACTCCGCCTGACCACGCCGCCCGCGGGCGGCGATGCATGGTTTGCGCAATCCTGTTCATGCCGGTTTCCGGTTCCGCAGCGCGGGCTGCCCGATGGGATGTCGGCCGCAACCGGCCGCACCTGAAGCCGGACCAACACCGGTGCCTGGCCGATGTGGGAGAATCGGTACTCCGCCCGCACCCGCAGAGGAGACCTGCCATGAGCGACCGCCTGTTCAGCGACGACGAGCTGCGCGAGATGGAGAAACGCACCCTCGACCGCCTGCTCGAAGCCATCGACGCCGGCGACGCCGACAAGGCGCGCAAGGTCGCGCAGCGCATGTACAACGAGTTCCTGAGCATGCACGACCTCTATCGCAACTGGGTCACCGGCACACTGTCGGCGATCGGGCGACGCTACGGCGACGAGGCGCTGGACGACATCATGGTCGAAGGCGTGCGCGCCTGGTGGGGACCGATCACCGACAAGCTGCCCAAGGGCCCGGACGCCTTCAAGCACCGCGTGAAGATGTTCGCCGCCGGCCTGCAGGGCCACCTGCAGCCGCTGGAGATCAGCGAGGACGAGGACAAGGTCGAGATCACGATGAAGCCCTGTGGCAGCGGCGGGCGCCTGATCCAGGAAGGCCTGTACGAAGGCGAGGATGCCTTCCTGACCATCGAGCAGGGTCAGAAGATGACCTACGGCCGCGACAACTACCCGGTCTACTGCGCCCACGAGTACGCCATGGAACGGGTCGACATCGAGGCCAACGGCACGCCGTTCGCAGTGGTGGAGCCGGCCGCGAAGCTCGGCCGCGAGCACTGCAAGATGGTGTGCTACAAGGACCCGGCGAAGATTCCGGCGAAATACTACGAGCGCATCGGCCTCAAGAAGCCTGGCGGCGCAGCCTGATCAGCGCCCGCTGAAGTTCGGCGCGCGCTTCTCGACGAAGTGCGCCACGCCTTCGCGGAAATCGTCGGAGGCGAAGCTGCCGGGCATCTCCGCGTTGGCGGTCAGCGTCGCGCGCTCCAGCGACTCGAGCAGCGCGCGGTAGACCTGCATTTTCATCACCCGCATGGAGCGCGGCGAAACCAGGGTCGCCATCTCGCGCGCGTAGGCGTAGACCGCGTCCATGAAGCCGTCCGCCCGGTGGACCTGGTTGACCAGGCCCATGGCGAGCGCCTCGGCGGCGTCGATGCGGCGTGCGGAGAGCAGCAGGTCGAGCGCGTTGGCGTGGCCGACCAGCGCCGGCAGCAGCCACGAGATACCGTGTTCGGCAATCAGCCCGCGGCGTGCGAAGGCGGTGGTGAACACGGCGGTGTCGGCGGCGAAACGGAGATCGCAGAACAGGGCCATGATCAGACCCAGCCCGGCGGCCGGCCCGTTGATGGCGGCAATCACCGGTTTCGGCACGGTCGGAAAGTAGCCGTAACGCAGGTGGTAGTCGGTCGGCAGGTCGAGGCCGCCGGCGATCGGGCCGGGCTGCGGCGAGACCTGCGGGCGCGGATCGCTGCCGGCCTCCACCGTTTCTCCCAGCAGGGTCATGTCGGCGCCGGCACAGAAGCCGCGCCCGGCGCCGGTCAGCACCACCACCCGTACCGCGTCGTCGGCGCTGGCAGCGGTCATCGCCGCGCGCACGTCGGTCTCCATGGTGCGTGTCCAGGCATTGAGCTGCTGCGGACGGTTGAGCGTGATGGTCGCGACACCGTCGTCGACGTCGTAGAGAATGTCGTCGTAGGTCATGCCTGGTCCTCCCGCGCACCACGCGCCACGGCGCCGACAGTGTAACCGCGGCAAGCGGGACACGGCACGGCCGTCGATCCGCGTCGCCCGCCGCCGTTACACTGTCGGCCCGATACCGACCAGCCAGGACGCCTCCGCCGCCATGACCTACAAGGAAATCGACTACGCCGTGAACGACGGCATACTCACCCTGACCCTGAACCGCCCGGACAAGCTGAACGCCTTTACCCGGGTCATGCTCGACGAAACGCTCGACGCCTTCGATCGCGCCGACGCCGACGACGCGGTGCGCGCCATCATTGTCACCGGCGCCGGGCGCGGCTTCTGCGCCGGCGCCGATCTGTCGGCCGGCGCCGACACCTTCGACGCCGATGCCCGCGAGGACCGGCCTTCCGGTCTCAATCGCGACGGCGGCGGCATCCTCACCCTGCGCATCTACGACTGCCTCAAGCCCGTCATCGCCGCGGTCAACGGCGCCGCGGTCGGCGTCGGCGCGACCATGCAGCTGCCGATGGACATCCGTATCGCCTCCAGCGCGGCGCGCTTCGGCTTCGTCTTCGCGCGCCGCGGCATCGTGCCCGAAGCGTGCTCGAGCTGGTTCCTGCCGCGCGTGGTCGGTATCTCGCGCGCCCTCGAATGGAGCTACTCGGGGCGCGTGTTCGATGCCGCAGAGGCGCTCGCCGGCGGCCTCGTCAGCGAGGTCGTGCCGCCCGAGGAGCTGCTGCCGCGCGCCCGCGCCATCGCGGGCGAGATCGCCAGCGGCACCTCGGCGGTGTCGGTGACGATGATCCGGCACATGATGTGGCGCATGCTCGGCGCCGATCACCCGATGGAGGCGCACAAGATCGATTCTCGCGGGGTCTACCACCTCGGCCGCGGCGCCGACGCGCGCGAAGGCGTGCAGTCGTTCCTCGAGAAGCGCGCGCCGCAGTTCCCCAATACCGTCAGTCGCGACCTGCCGGAATTCTTCCCGTGGTGGGAACCGCGCGAGTTCGAGTGAGCCTCATACGGTAATCGTGCGCCAGCGGCCCTGACGGTAATACCACCAGGCGACCAGCGCCAGCGCCGCTTCGGCGACCGCCATCGCCACGAACACCCCGCGCGTGCCGAGCGCGAGCCGTTCCGCGAGCCACCAGGCCAGCGGCAGCTGCAGCAACCAGAAGCAGATCAGGTTGACGCGGGTCGGCGTGTAGGTGTCGCCGGCCCCGTTGAACGCCTGCGTCAACACCAGGCCGACCGCGAACAGGCCATAGCCGCTGGCGACGAAACGCAGGCAGTCGGCGCCGACCTCCACGACCCCGGCATCGGCGCTGAACAGGCCGACCAGCGACGCCGGCGCGACGACGAACACGGCCGCCACCACCAGGATGAAGCCGACCGTGTAGCGCATGACGATGGCAACCGCCTGCGCGGCGCGTCCGGCGTGGCCCGCGCCGAGGTTCTGCCCGACCAGGGTCGCAGCCGCGTTGCTGAAGCCCCACGCCGGCAACAGCGTGAAATCGATGATGCGCACGGCAATCGCGTAACCGGCGATGGCACTCGCACCGTAATGCGCGACCAGGCGTACGAGGATCACCCAGCTTGCGGTGGCGACCAGGAACTGCGCGATGCCACCGATCGAAACCCGCACCAGCCGCCCCATGACCGGCGGCGCGAGGACGAGGTGCCGGCGCGCCAGGTGCAGGTGCGGATGACCGCGGGTAAGCTGCCACAAGAGGTACGCGACGCCGATGCCGCGCCCGCAGGTGGTCGCCACCGCAGCACCGCCGACGCCGAGCTCGGGAAACGGTCCGAGGCCGAAGATCAGGCAGGGGTCGAGCACCACGTTGATCGCGTTGGCCAGGATCAGCGCACGCATCGCCAGTGCCGGCAGCCCGGCGCCACGGAACGCGGCGTTGATGAGGAAAATGTAGACCACCGTGATTGCGCCGGCGAGCAGCACCCGCGTGTACATCGCGCCACCGGCGATGACCTCGGCGTCGGCGCCCATGGCGGCGAGGATGTCGTCGGCGAAGCCGAGGCCCGCGCCCGCCACCAGCAGCGAGGCGATCAAACCCAGCCACAGGGTCTGGCCGGCGACCTGAGCCGCACCCTCGTCGTCACCCTCGCCCACGCGCCGCGCGATCAGCGCAGTGACGCCCATGCCGAGGCCGACGGCAACGGCGTAGACCAGCGTCATCACCGCCTCGGTCAGGCCGACCGCGGCGACCGCGCCGGGACCGAGTCGGGCGACCCAGAAGATGTCGGTGATGGCGAAGACCGATTCCATCGCCATCTCCAGCACCATCGGAATCGCCAGCACCACGACCGCGCGCCCCAGTGGTCCGCGCGTGAAATCCTGGTCGCCCTCGCTGAAGGCATCGCGCAGGACGGACCGGATGCGGGCGCGCTTGCCGCCCGCCGGCTCGCTTTCGCTAGTGGTGTTCATGCTCGCTGGATATGCCGGCAGCGTCCGCCATCTGGTCCGCTCACCGCGCTTGCGGGTGCACTCGCGGGCCGCGCATCATAACGCGGCGCCGCCGCTCGCGGTGCGGCGGAGGAAGCGACCCTGAACGGCGGCATGCAAACCATCCCGGTAGCCAACCTGGCCCTGGCCTTCCTGCCGGTCGCGGCGGTCGCCGTGGTGCTGTGGCGCTGGTCGATCGGCTGTCGCACGCTGCTGTGGGCCTCGCTGCGCATGCTGGTGCAGCTTCTCGCCATCGGCTACGTACTGACCTTCGTCTTCACCACGCACGAGCCGGCCGTGGTGGCCGTGGTCCTGGGTGTCATGCTCGCGGCCTCGAGCTGGATCGCACTGCGCCCGCTCGGCTCCGTACGCTCGCGGCACTATGTCGCCGCTCTGAGCGCCATCGGCGGTGCCTGCCTTGCAACGCTGGCGCTGATCGTGCTCGCCGTGCTCTCACCGCAACCCTGGTACGAGCCGCGCGTGGTGATCCCGATCGCGGGAATGATCTTCTCCGGCGCCATGAACGCGGTCAGCCTCGCTGCCGAGCGCCTCGCCGCCAGCCTGGAACGCGGACTCGATTACGGGCGCGCGCGCAGCGAGGCGCTCAACGCTGCGCTCATCCCGCTGCTGAACGCCTTCTTCGCGGTTGGCCTGGTCGCCCTGCCCGGCATGATGACCGGCCAGATTCTCTCCGGCGTCGATCCGCAGGTCGCGGTGCGCTACCAGATCATGGTCATGTGCATGAGCTTCGGTGCCGCCGGCCTCGCCGCCATCGCCTACCTGCTGCTGGCGCGACCGCGTAGTGGTTAAACTGCACGCCCCGAATCATCGAACAGGGAGCCAGCATGGCCCGACAATGTGAGAACAAGATCGCGCTGGTCACCGGCGGCGCCTCCGGCATCGGCCGTGCCGGCGCCCTGGCGCTGGCGCGCGAGGGCGCGACGGTGATGGTCAGCGACCTCGGCCAGGCCGGCTGCGAGGAAACCGTCGCGCTGATCCACGACGCCGGCGGCACGGCCGCCGCGCATGCCGCCGACGTCACCGACGAGGCAGCCATCGAGGCGCTGATAGCGGCGACTGTCGCGACCTTCGGCCGCCTCGACCTGGCCTTCAACAACGCCGGCATCGCCGGCACCATGGGCAAGACTGCCGAGTATTCGAGCGACGACTGGCAGCGCGTGCTCGCGGTCAACCTCAGCGGCGTCTTCTACTGCATGAAGCACGAGCTGCGGCAGATGCTCGCGCAGGGCAGCGGCGCCATCGTCAACACCGCTTCGGTCGCCGGGCTGGTCGGCATGAGCGGCGCCCCGGCCTACGTCGCCGCCAAGCATGGCGTGGTCGGCCTGACCAGGAACGCGGCGCTGGAGTACGCGCGCAGCGGGGTGCGCATCAACGCGGTCTGCCCGGGCGGCGTGCAGACCGCCATGACCGAGTCCGCCGACAAGGCCCTGCCCGGCTTTCTCGATCGCCTGGCCAAGCACGAGCCGATGGGTCGGGTCGCCGCCCCGGAGGAGATTGCGAGCGCGGTGGTGTGGCTGTGCTCCGACGGCGCGTCGTTCATGACCGGGCATGCGCTCGCGGTCGACGGCGGCTACGTCGCGCGCTGAACGCCGGTGAGCGGCCGCATCGAGGCGCGTCTGGCAGCGCTCGGCATCGCGCTGCCGGCCCCGCAGGCGCCGCGCGTGGCGAAGATCCTGCCCGCGCAGCGCCTCGGCAACGCACTCTACGTCTCCGGCATGATCCCGCAATGGGAGGGTGAGCTGCCCTTCGTCGGCAAGGTCGGTCGCGAGTTCGACATCGCGCAGGGCCAGGCCGCGGCGCGGCTGGCTGCACTCAACGTGCTGGCCCAGGCCCGCCAGGCGCTGGACGGCGATCTCGATCGCATACGCCAGATCGTCAGGGTCGCGGGCTTCGTCAACTGCACGCCCGAGGTCACCGAGATCGGTGCCGTGGTCAACGGCGCGTCCGAGCTGTTCACCGCGATCTTCGGCGCTGCCGGCGAGCACGCCCGCATCGCGGTGGGCGCGGCCAGCATGCCGCTCGGCGTGGCGGTCGAGATCGAGGCCATCATGGAAGTCGCGTGACGGCGTGCGCATTTCGCGCAGGCGCCGTGGTACCACCGTCACAAATATCCTCACCGCCCCTGTAGCCGGGTCCGCCGGCGCCGCAAACTCGGCAACGGACCAGCCCCGAGGAGGCACCGCCGATGAGTGACGATTCGACGCAACCACGCACCCTGTGGACCGAGACCCTGCTCGACCTGCTGCGCGACGCCATGCAACGCCAGCGCGAAGAGGACGTCGCCCGGCTGCTGCGCGAAATCCGCGCCAAGGGCGTGCGCAAGGCCGACGTCATGCGCTACGCCAGGCGCAACTTCGAACCCGACAAGGTCACGCAGCTCGACCGCATGATCAAGCAGACCATGGGACGCGGCCGCAAGGCCGGCTGACCGGGCTCAGGCGGCCGCGCGCGGCCGGCGCGAGTTACTGAGCAGCAGCACCAATGGCGAGAGCGCCAGGAACACCGATGCCAGGAACCAGAAGACGTCGTTGAAGGCCGCTATCTGCACGTGCCGGAACAGCTCGCGTGCCAGCGACTGGGGCGCGCCCGGCTCGGCGATGGCAATGCCGGTCTCGGCCAGCCAGTCGTGCAGGCGCGGGTTGGTCTCGCTGAGATGGGTGCCGAGGTGGTGCCAGTGGACCTGCTCGCGGCGTACCAGCAGGGTGCTGGTGATCGCGATCCCGACCGAGCCGCCGATGGTGCGCATGACGCTGTAGAGGCCGGCGGCCTCGGCCGCCTTGTGCGCCGGGATGGTCTCGAAGGTCGCCGTCGACAGCGGCGCGAACACGCACGCCATCGCCAGCCCGGAGACCAGGCCGGGCAGGATCAGGGCGAACATGCCGGCGTCCAGTGACAGGCTGCCGAGCAGGATGCTCGCCACCATCGACAACAGCAGGCCGCCGGCCATCAGCCAGCGCGTGTCGACCAGCGGCGCCAGCAGCGTGCCAATCACGATCATCATCACCGCGCTCACCGCGCCGCGCGGCGCCAGCACCCAGCCGGCGGTATCGGCCGGGTAGCCCATGACGTCCTGCGCCAGCAGCGGCCACATCACGATGGTCGAGTACATCGCCAGCCCGTAGCCCGCCATCAGCAGGTTACCAGCGGCAAAATTGCGATCCGCGAACAGGCGGATGTCGACGATGTTGTGACTGCGCCCCAGCGCACGCGCCACGAACAGCACGAAGGCGCTGCCCGCCAGCCACGCGAGCACCCAGATGAACGCCGAGTCGAACCAGTCGCGCGTGTGTCCCTGGTCGAGCAGGGTCTGGAACGAGGCCAGCGCGATGGTCAGCAGCGCGAGCCCGGTCCAGTCGGTGCGCGCGCCGCGGTCGGGCGGCGCACCACCGACCTCGTCGAAGACCAGCACCAGCGCCATGATGCCAAGCGGCAGGTTGACGAAGAACACCCAGCGCCAGCTCCAGTGCTCGGTGATCCAGCCCCCCACCACCGGACCCAGCACCGGCGCGACCATGATCGCCAGGCCCCAGATCGCCATCGCCTGGTTACGCTTCTCGCGTGGGAAGGCGTCGAGCAGGACCGACTGCGAGATCGGCACCAGCACCGCGCCGAACGCACCCTGGAAGAAACGGAAAGTGACCATCGACGCCAGGCTCCACGACGCGCCGCAGGCCGCCGAGGCGGCGATGAAGCCGAGCACGCCGGTGACCAGCACGGCACGCCGGCCGAAACGCCCGACGAGGTAGCCGGTCAGCGGCATGACCACGGCCGTGGAGACCAGGTAGGCCGTGATCATCCAGGTAATCTGGTCCGGGGTCGCTCCGAAGCTGCCCATCATGTGCGGCAGCGCGACGTTGACCACCGTGGTGTCCAGCACCTCCAGCAGCGCGGTTAGCATGACACCGGCGACCACGCCCCAGGCGGGGCGCGTCGGTGCCGGCATCGCGGCGTCGCTCACGGTGCGACGTCGACGGTGACCGTGGCGCTGGCGCCGACCCGCAGCGGCTTGCGATTGTGCGGATCGTCATGCCGCGGATCGATCGCGATGCGCACCGGGAAGCGTTGCGTGACCTTGACCCAGTTGCCGGTCGCATTCTCCGGCGGCAACAGGGAGAACACGGCACCGGAGCCGGCGCCCAGGCTGGCGACCCGGCCGGTCAGCTCGAGGCCCGGGTACATGTCGATCGTGATCGTCGCGCGCTGGCCGGGCTGCATGTCGGTCAGATCGGTTTCCTTGAAGTTGGCCTCGACCCACCAGTGGCTGTCGTCGACAATCGAGAATTGCGGCCGCTCCGCGATGACCATCGCGCCTTCGCGCAGGTCGATGTTGGAGATCCAGCCGGACACCGGCGCGACCACGCGCGTGAACGAGAGCTCCAGCTTCGCCGCGCGCAGGGCCGCCGCGGCGGCGCGTAGCCGTGCATTGGCCTCGCCCCGCACGCCGAGCTCGCTCTCCGCGCGACGCAGGTCGGCGCGCGCGCTGGACACCGCGGCGACGGCCTCGGCATGCGTCGCTTCGGCATTGTCGTACTCGGCCTCGGCAATGAGGTTGGATGCGGCGAGCGCCGCCGCGCGTTCCAGGTTGCGTTTGGCACGCGCCAGCGTCACTTCGCGCTCTTCCAGCGTCGACCGCGCGACGCCGACCTCGGCGTCGTCCGCACCGGTATCCTGCGCGGCGATGTCGTAGTTGGCCTCGGCCGAGGCCACCGCCGCCTCGAACAGCGCGGGATCGATCTCGAACAGCAGCGTGCCGGCCTCGACGTAGTCGTTCTCGTCCACGTGTACCGCCACCGCGGGTCCCGACACGCGCGCGGCGATGTCGACCACGTGCGCGTGCACGTAGGCATCGTCGGTGGTCGGGTGCAGCTCGCGGTAGTCCCAGTACAGAACCAGCCCCCAGCCGACGCCCGCGCACAGCGCAACCAACAGCAGCAGGCGCAGTCCGCGCATGGTCCCTCCCCGGTTTCAGGCGTTGGCGACGCCCGCTCGAAGCGGCGATTGTATCGTCACCGCGCAGCAGCGGGCTCGCACTGCCTGCTTGCGGCGTTCACAATGGTCGCGGTGCAGTTGCGGGAGCGGACGACATGGGGCAGGTCAGGATCGTCGCGGCGGACAGTGTCGCGTGGCAGCCGGTGCGCGACGCCGTGGCGCCTGAGATCGCGGCACGCATGTCACGCGCCGAGCGCGAGGCCGATGTACGCATCCTGCACACCGGAGCCGGCGACACGCTGCAGTTGTTCGAGGCGCACATCGCGCCGGACGCGGACATCTCGCTGCACGCGCACGCCGAGGACGAGATCATCTACGTGCTCGAGGGCGAGCTCCGCATCGGGCGCAAGCGTCTCGGCCCGGGTGCCTCCGTGTTCGTCGCCGGCAACACGCTGTACGGCTTTCGCAGCGGACCGCAGGGCGTGCGCTTCCTCAACTTCCGCGGGCGCGGCAACACCAGCTTCATCACGCGCGAGGAGTTCATGGCGCAGCAGGGGCGCTGAGCGCCCGGCGATCGACGACAGTCCGCGTTCACGCCGCCAGCGACGGCGGGCGCCGCCCGGCCCACGGCTCGACCTCCTCGATCTGCGCTGCCAGGCGGATCAGCGTGGCCTCGTCGTAGTCGCGTGCGACCAGCTGCACCCCGATCGGCCAGCCCTCCTTCGACCACGCGGCCGGCACCGAGATGGCCGGCGAGCCGGAAGCGTTGAAGGGTGCGGTGAAGCAGCAGTCGGGGCCCATGCGCGTGTCGTCGTAGGTTTCCACGTCCAGGCTCATGTCGTAGTAGCCGTGCTCGCGCGGCAGCATCGGCACGGTCGGCATCAGCCACACGTCGAACGCGGCCATGCGCGCGAGAAATGCACAGCAGGTCTGGCGCAGGCTCTCGATCTGGTTCGAGTGGTCTACCGCGCTCAGCGCGCGGCCCTTGGCGATCATCGTCCAGTACAGGTGCGCCATGTCGCCGGCGCCGGCCGGGCGACCGACCAGCTCCGCCATGGCGTCGAAGAACGCCGCGGTCTGGGCGGCGATGAGCGCGGTGTAGGTCTTGTACAGCGGCCAGAACTCGAACGGCACCGGCTGCGGCTCGACGGTGTGGCCGAGCTGCTCCAGCATCACCCCGGTGGCCTCGACGGCCGCGCGCACCTGGGGGTCGACCGGCGTGCCGTGATCGGGGGTGTCGGTGACCAGGGCGATGCGCAGGCGCCCGGGGTCGACACCGACCTCGTCGCTGAATGCACGCAGCGGGCGCGGCGGCTGGTAGGGCTCGCCGGGGTAGCCGCCGGCGAGCACGTCGAGCAGCAGCGCGGTATCGCGCACGCTGCGTGACAGGCCGAAAATCGCGGCCCCGCCGTACCAGTAATCGACTGCCATCGGCTGCAGCGTGATGCGGCCGCGCGCCGGCTTGAGACCGACCAGTCCGCAGTTCGCGGCCGGCACCCGGATCGAACCGCCGCCATCGGAGGCATCGGCAATCGGGGTCACGCGCGCGGCCACGGCGCAGGCCGATCCGCCGCTGGAGCCGCCCGGCGTGCGCGAGGGATCCCACGGGTTGCGCGTGATCCCGTGCAGCGACGACTCGGTCGCCAGGCACCAGCCCTGCTCGGGCGAGGTCGCCTTGCCGAACGGGATCACCCCGGCACCCTTCAACCGCCGCATGATCTCCGAATCGACCGGCGCAACCATGTCGCGGAGATACGGCAGGGTGTTGGTGAATGGCTGCCCGGCCCATGAGCTGGCCAGCTCCTTGACCAGGAACGGCACGCCTTTGAGCGGACCATCGGGCAGGGCCGGGTCGGCCGCCGCGGCACGACCGGCATCGTAGGCCTCGTGGGCGAGAAAATTGAGTGCGGGATTGGCCACCTCGGCGCATTCGATGGCGCTCTCGATGACCTCCGACGCGCTCACCTCACCGCCACGTACCAGGCCGGCGAGCGCGGTCGCGTCGTAATCGCCGTAGTTGTCTATGGTCACGTTGCCGCCGCTCCCCGCGCGATTGCCGTGCACCCGATTGTCGGCGCGCCTCGCGCGAGGATCAATCGCCGCCCGCGCTTTCCCTCAGGTCCGCGCCAACGCACAATGCAGCGCCAACCCGACGCAGTGGAGAACGCGCCATGACGGACACTGATCAGGACCGCGACGCGGCAGCCTGGCTGCCACTGACCGAATTGCGCGACCGCATCGTGGCACGCGAGCTGTCGGCGCTCGAAGTGACGCAGGCCGCGCTCGCCCGCATCGAACGCCTGGACCCCGAGCTCGGCAGCTTCTGCGCGGTAATGGCCGACAGCGCGCTCGACGAGGCGGCCGCCGCCGATGCCGCGCTCGCCGCCGGGCGTCCGGCGGGCGTGCTGCACGGCGTACCGCTGGCGGTCAAGGACCTGTGCGACGCCACGGGGGTGGCAACGATCGCCGGCATGCCCCGCATTCGCGCTGACGTGCCACCGGCAGAGCGCGACGCGACCGTGGTCACGCGGCTGCGCGCGGCCGGTGCAGTAGTGCTCGGCAAGCTCACGCTGACCGAGGGCGCGGTCGCCCACCACCATCCGGACGTCACGCCGCCGCGTAACCCGCACCACGCCGACTACTGGTCGGGCGCGTCGTCGAGCGGCTCGGGGGTCGCGGTGGCCGCCGGCCTCGCCCATGCCGCACTCGGCTCCGATACCGGCGGCTCGATCCGTTTTCCGTCGTTCGCCAACGGCGTCACCGGACTCAAGCCGACCTGGGGGCGGGTCAGCCGTGCCGGCGTGTTCCCCTTGTCCTGGTCACTCGACCACGTCGGCCCGCTGGCGCGCAGCGCGGCCGACTGCGCCGCCGTGCTCGCCGCGATCGCCGGCAGCGATGCTGACGACCCCACCGCGCTGCCCGCCGGGGTACCCGATTACGCGGCCGAAACCGGCGCCGGCGTGCGCGGGCTGCGCGTCGGCATGGACGAGACCTGGGCCAGCGCCGACGTCGATGACGCCATCGTCGCGGCCATGCGCGACGCACTCGCCGTCTTCGCCGATGCCGGCGCCGAGGTGGTACCGGTCAACATGCCGGACACCCGCCCGCTGATCGACGCCTGGTTTCCCCTGTGCACGGCCGAGGCCGCCTGCGTGCACGCGGCCGATTACGCCGCGCGGCCGGCGGACTACGGGCCCGGCCTGTCCTCGCTGCTCGATACCGGTCTCGCCACCAGCGGCCAGGACTATGCGCACGCCCACGACCTGCGCCAGCAGTTCCGCGGGCGCATGACGCGGCTGTTCTCGGGCGTCGACGTCGTCATCGCCCCCGCGCTCATGCGCCAGAACCTGACCCTCGGGGAGTTCGCCGACTTCGGCAGCCGCGACAGCGACTGGCCGGAGCTGATCCGCTTCACCGCGCCGTTCGACATTTCCGGTACGCCGACCCTCTCACTGCCGGCCGGGTTCAACGCCGACGGCGCGCCGTTCGGCTTCCAGCTGCTCGGCGGCGCATTGATGGAGAGCGCGCTGCTGCGCGCCGGCCACGCCTGGCAGCAGGCGACCGACTGGCACCGGCGACGGCCGCGCGGCTGAATCGCCGCGCCGGCCGCAGCTATCTTCAGCCGAAATTGCGGCGGCGCAGGCCGAGCACCGCCAGGGCGCTCGCCAGCAGCCACAACGGTGCCGGCAGCGGTACCACGGTGGCGGCGTCGAGATTGTCGGTGAAGGCGAGGCCCAGCGCGCCACCGGGCCCGAACAGGGGCAGTCCGGGCACGGCCAGCACGAGGTCGCCCGGACTCAGTCCGAACAGTCCCAGCGACGGCGAGGCCGGCGCCAGCGAGATGATCGGCGGCGCAATGCCGGCCGGGTCGAAGATCAGCGCATCGATGTCGTCGCCGGGCACCAGCCCCAGCGCCCCGAACGGAATGAAGGGCGCCGGCGCGCCACCCGGCGCGGTGATGAACAGGTCACCCGGGCCGGTTCCCGGAAACGCTGCGAACAGTGCCGAGAACGGGTCCAGCGAGAAGATCAGCGGCGTCGCGGGACTGAGCAGCCCGGGCGGGTTGGCTTCGAGGCTGTCGATGACGTCCAGCGGCGGGGCCACCGGCACGCCCGGACCGACCGCGGGCAGCAGGCCGGACAGGTCCTGGTTGACGGCGAGGACATTGCCACCGCCGCCGGCACTGAAATAGATGTCGCCGGCGGCCTGGCCGACGGCGCTCTCGCCGGCGACGGCCGAGCCCGCCGCGCCCACCGCCAGCGGATCGACCGAGAAGTTCACCAGTGGAACGGGCACCTGCGGTCCCCACGCCATGGCGTCGATGTTGTCCAGCGGGCCCAGGCCGAGCGTGCCGGCGGGAATCACCAGCACCGGCGGACCGCCCACGGGACCGGGCGTGACGAAGATATCCGACGGCGCGAATCCGAGGCCGAGGGTCGGCGATCCGGGAGCCAGGGTGAAGGACGCGGCGGACACTGACTGCGGGCCCGGAACGAGCAGCGCGGCACACAGGGCCAGCAGGGACGGGCGCAGTGAACGGAGGCTGAGGTGAATCATGGCGATTCCTCCCGCCAGCGGGCGACCGCGCGGGCGACGCGATCTTCACCCGCTACCGTGTTCACTCAAAGTCTAGGCGATGGATGGCATTCCGCCATGCCCTGGATCAGCATCGCGGTACCGGCCGGGATGCCGGGCCGAGGAGCCGCCCGTGCGCCGAATCCCGGCTCAGGCAGCGCGGCGCCTGGTTTGCGCCAGCAGGCCCGCGCAGCCCGCGAGCAGCAGCCAGCCACCGGCGGGCAGCGGCACCGCGGTGACGAAGGGGCTGGCAAACACGGTCGCGACCTGCGCGGCGCTGAGGCGCTCGCCCTGGTTGGGCGAGCCCGACGCCTGCATCAGGTTCTCGAACTCCACCAGGTGCGGCAGGCCCAGGTTATGTCCAATCTCGTGCGCGACCACGCTGGCGACGACCTCGCGGCCGGCAAGGAAGCCGGGCAGGTTGCTGCCGACGTACTGCGTGATGCCGTTGCCGCCGAGCTTGGCCAGGCCGGCGGCCGTGTTGTCGTTGAGCACCGAGAAACCGGCCGCCACGCTGACGAAGAACATGTTGATCACGCTGGGGTTGGCATGCGTGACGCCGGCGAGCGTGCCGTCGTTGACGATGGTGTTGAGGTCGAAGGTCGGGCGTGGATCGGTGGTACCGACGTTGGCGAAGGTGTCGTTCCAGAAATTGGGGGCCAGGAACTCCACGTCGATACCGGCCTGGGCCCAGATGTCGTCGACCAGATCGAGGATGCTGGCCTGCTCGCCGGCACTGCCGAAGTACTCCGCGGTGTTGGAGCCGTCGTCGTCGGACACGATGATCGGCTGCACCGTGACCAGCCCGCTGATCGGCTGCGGCGGGTTGAGCACCAGGGCGGCGTCGGCGGTGAAGCTGACGATGAGCAGTGCGGCGCCGTACAGCACGCGGTGGCAGCGTCGAAGCGTCGTCATGACGGGGTTCCTCACGAAGGTTCGCCGGCGGCCCCGGCGCAGACCGCATCAGCCGGCGTTACGACGATAGCACGCTCGCCGCCCGCGGCGGGCTTCGCATACCCGTCCAGCGTGCCGCGAAAGGTGTCCCAGCAGGCCGCATCGCCGGGACGTCCGCGCAGCAGGTAGACCTCTAGCGGCCGCTCGTCCTCCGCCGATACCCCAAGCTCCCAGCGCGAACAGGGCGCGGCGGCGCAGCTCACGCTGTGCACCTGGCGACGGTCCGGCTCCCGCCACCACTCGAGCCGCTCTGCGCTCAGCGGCACGCCGTCAGTGTCGACGGTGCGGAGGATCAGGGACGTTACCGCATCAGCGCCGGCGCAGGCGGGCGCGGCGAACAGCAGGAACACGACCGCGCAGCCCGCCGCTCTCAACCCTGTTTTCCCGGCCACCTCATGCTGTGACCTTAGGGGGGCCCGGCAGAGCGGACCGCGAGGCAGTTCACACTCCCGGCACCCGGGTGTTCGCGCCCCGCCCGGCCAGCGTGTGCGGGCGGGTCTCAGTGCAGCACGACGTCGTCAGTGGTGAAGGGATCGCAGCCGCCGCTTTCGACGATGGTGGCCAGCAGCCGCACCCAGATCGCATGCGCCTCGGCGAGGCCGGCGAGGACCGCCGGATCGCGCGACAGATCGGGATGCGCACGCAACTCGCGCAGCAAACCGACCAGCGTGCGCACCTCGTCGGCACTGGCGCCCCGCGCGCACTTCGCCATGAGCCTGATGACCGCGCTGTTGAGATCCTGAATGGCCGGAAGGCCGGCCTCCTCGCCGCTTGTCATCGCTGCCTGCCCTCGTATCATAGTCAATATGTTTATCGGATTAATTAACCTTAATAATCATCATGAATTTTAAGCTCTCTTTGATTTAATTAAATATGTACTGATTTTCCATAATGGATGGTACCCCGTGTTCCGTCCCGTCCTGCCCATTGCCAAGGAGAAACCAGTGGACAACTGCCTCAAGTTCTATATCGACGGCGCCTGGGTCGACCCGGTCGAACCCCGGACCCTCGACGTGATCAACCCCGCCACCGAGCAGCCGCTCGGCCGGATCAGCCTCGGCAGCGCTGCCGACGTCGATCGCGCGGTGGCCGCGGCGCGCGCGGCCTTCGAGAGCTACTCGCGCACCAGCGTCGCCGAGCGCGTCGAACTGCTCGAAGCGATCCAGGCTGCCTACAAGGACCGCTATGCGGAGATGGTCGAAACAATCTCGGCGGAAATGGGTGCGCCGCTGTGGCTGTGCAAGGCGGCGCAGGCGGCCATGGGTCCGGCCCATCTCGGCACCGCCATCGACGTGCTGAAGAACTACGCCTTCGAAGAGGATCGCGGCAACGTCACGCTGGTGCGCGAGCCGGTCGGCGTGTGTGGTTTCATCACGCCGTGGAACTGGCCGATCAACCAGATAGCGTGCAAGGTCGTACCGGCGCTCGCGGCCGGTTGCACCATGGTGCTGAAGCCGTCGGAGGTCGCGCCCCTGAACGCGGCCATCTTCGCCGAGGTGCTGGATGCAGCCGGCGTACCCAAAGGCGTGTTCAACCTGGTCAACGGTGACGGCCCAACGGTCGGCGATGCCATGTCCCGCCATCCTGACATCGACATGATGTCGTTCACCGGCTCGACCCGGGCCGGCATCGAAGTCGCCAAGGCGGCTGCCGATACCGTCAAGCGCGTCGCGCAGGAGCTCGGCGGCAAGTCGCCCAATGTCATCCTCGACGACGCCGAACTGGAGACCGCGGTTGGCGGTGGCGTGCAGGCGATGTTCATGAACTCGGGCCAGTCCTGCAACGCACCCAGTCGCATGCTGGTGCCCGCCGCGCTGCACGACCAGGCCGTCGCGATCGCAAAGGCCGCCGCGGACAACACCAATGTCGGCGATCCGAAGATGAAGGACTCGACCATCGGCCCGGTCGTCAACAAGACCCAGTTCGATCGCATCCAGTCACTGATCCAGAAAGGCATCGACGAGGGCGCGACCCTGGTCTGTGGCGGCACCGGCCGCCCCGAGGGCCTGGACGCCGGTTACTACGTCAAGCCGACCATCTTCGCCAACGTGCGCAACGACATGACCATCGCTCGCGAGGAAATCTTCGGCCCGGTGCTGTGCATGCTGCCGTACGAGGGCGACGACGAAGCGATCCGGATTGCCAACGACACACCCTATGGTCTGTCGGCCTACGTCTCGGGAACAGACCCCGAACGGGTCCGGCAGGTCGCGTCGCGGCTGCGGGCCGGTAACGTGCATGTCAACGGCGCCGGGCTCGACTTCACCGCGCCGTTCGGCGGCTACAAGCAGTCCGGCAACGGTCGCGAGTGGGGCGAGTTCGGGATGGAGGAATTCCTCGAGGTCAAGGCGGTCATGAAGCCCGCCGCGGCCTGACATCTCACGCAGGGCGTCGCCGTACGGCGGCGCCCTGCCTTCATTCCAGGGCCAGCTTGAGGCCGGCGTAGACGAAACGCCCCTGCTGCGGAATGCCGTAGCTCTCTTCGTAATCCGCGTCGAGCACGTTGTCGGCACCGGCATAGACCGTCAGGCGATTGCGCCACACCGGCACGGAGACGTTGACGTCGACGACGACGAAATCGTCGAGTTCGTCGCGCACGCGCGGCAGGGTTCGCGAGTAATAGAACTGGTCGGCGGTGTACTCCGCGCCCAGGTGTACCGTCGCCGACTCCCGCCAGGTGTAGTCCGCGCTCAGGGTCATGCGGTGGGTCGGCGTATATTGCTGCTGCTTGCGCTCGCTGCCGGGCGTCTCGTCGCGCGACGAGAGATAGCTGTAGCCGGCGCGCACGTTCACGCCGAACCAGTCCTGCTGCTCGGCGAGCACCTCGATACCGCGAATGGACAGCGCCTCGACGTTCTCGAAACGCTCGGTGATGAGATCGGTTTGGATGAAGTTCTCGATGTCCTGGTCGAACACGCTCAGCGACAGCCGCGTGTGGAGCAGCGAGGTGAAGTCGATGCCTGCCTCGATGCTGTCGGCGCGCTCGAAGTCGAGATCCGGATTGCCCTGGTCCGGGTCGTAGAGCTGGTTGACGCTCGGTACACGGACTTTGCGCGAAGCCGTCGCGCGTAACCGGATGCCGGGGTGCACGTCGTAGTAGCCGGCTATACTGAAACCGGGCTCGGCCTCGGTGCTGCCGTCGTCACGGATGGTCGCGTGATAGCCGGCGCTGGCCACCAGCCCGGTGCCGGCCCACGGCTCCAGCGCGTACTCGAAGGCACTGGACACGACTTCGATGGCGCGCTCCTGGGTCAGCAGGCGCTCGCCGAAGCGCAGGCTGGGCACGCGCTCGACGCGGTTGTTGCCCAGCCCCAGCCCTGCACCGCCGCCGCCGGCGCCGGAGCACAGGCGGATGTCGACGAGCAGGTCACCGATCTGCGGATCGGCGACCAGCACGGTACGCGTGGTCGGGCCGAGGGCGTTGGGATCGACTGCGCTCAGCGCCTGCACGTTGACGTTGAACACGTCGCCCGGCGTGCCGCCGGTGGCCTGCACTTCGGCCGGCCCCCAGAAACCATTCGGCAGGGTGCGCCGGAAAGTCGTCGCGCTGTAAGCGTCCGGCAGGCCAGCATTGGCCAATGCCGGCAGGGCGAAGAAATCATTGACGTCGCCCTGGTCGAATATCCAGGCGGCGGTCTCACCGTCGAACAGCGCGTCGCCCTGTTCCGGCCGGCGGAAATTGACGCGCAGCGCGTAGTCGTAGCCGTCAATGGTGTCGGAGCGGATGTTGATGTTGCCGATGTCGCCCTGGCTGCCGACCGCCTGCGACCAGGTCAGCCCGGCCAGGTCGAAGGCCGGCCCCGGGCTCAGAAAGATGTACTTAAGGTAGGTCTCCGGGCCATAGTTGCTGCCGGCGAGGTTGTCGAGACTGAAATCGATACCGCCGCCCGGGCGATTGCTCGCGGTGAGGCGCGCGACCGGCGCGTTGCCACCGCCGGCGGCGGTGGCGCCATGGCCGTTGGTCGAGGTCAGCGTGTAATCGAGCACGTAGGCCGTGACCGGCGCCGGCGTCGCCGGGACGGTCACGGTCTGCTCCTGCGCCACCGGCAGATCCTGGATCACGCAGCCGCTTTCCAGGCGCTCCTGGCGGGCGGAGATCATGAACGCGAAGCGACCGAGGCGCTCGCTCTCCCACGACAGGATGTCGTGCAGGCCGATGATGCGGCCGCGTGTCTCGTCGCTGAAGGTGTTGCGCACGGTCGGATCGCGGGTCGGTGTGAACGTTGCGTCGGCATAACGGTCGGTCACGGTGACGTCGTTGGTGACGTAGGCCCAGGCGTGATTGCGCAGGCCCGCGGCCGGCTCGTAGAGTGCGCTCGCCTGCACGTACCAGCCGTCTTCGCGGCTGGCGCGCTCGTAGCGCGGCCGGCTGGCGAAAATGTCGCCCTGGTCGTCGAACACGCTGGTCGGCACGCCGCGCTCGCCCTCGTAGTAGTTCAGCGTGAGTCCGAACTCCCAGTCGGCGAGTGGCCGCCAGGTGCCGACCGCGTAGACGGTGTTACGGGTGAGATCGCTGTTCAGTCGCTTGCCGCCATCCTCGGTATCGGCCGCATCGAAGCCGTCCGCCAGGCGCCAGGCGTTGCGATGCCGGCGCCCGACCGAGACGAACACGTCGCCGTCGGCGAAGCCGGCCGAGAACGTGCCGGCCAGTCGTTCCGCGCCGAGATCGCCGAGCTCGGCCTGCAGATCGCCGCGCGGCGGTCCGCCGCCGCGGCGGGTGACGACGTTGATCGCGCCGGCCAGCGCACCGTCACCGTAGAGCTGGGTGCCGGCTCCGGGCAGCACCTGTACCGCCTCGATGTACTCGGCCGGGATGATGGTGGGATCGAAATTGCCGTCGCCCACCGCGTTCATCGGCACGCCGTTGACCAGGATCTTGACCTGCCGCGTGCGCAACCCGCGCATGTCGATGCGCGGTGTGCCATCGCCGCCGACGCGCACGTTGACCCCGGGCAGCAGCTCCAGCACTTCGTCCAGGCTGCGCGCGTTGGCGCGCTCGATGTCCCCGCGCCGGATCGCGTAGTGCGTACCCGCGGCGGTACTCACCGCCAGGGGTGCGGGCTCACGCCGGCCGAAAACGACGATCTCGTCCAGCGCGCTGGGCGCCTCGGCCAGCGTGTTGTGCATGACGAGGCCGCACAGGGCGGCGCCGACCCAACGGGTCACGGGATTCGTGTCGCGTGTCCGGCGCGGCGCCCGCGTTCTCCCACGTACACCGCGGACGGATTCGATTCAGCCGACCGGAACGGGCTCAGGCGCGACGTCGCCATCCCAGCAGGCCAGCGGCAGCCGAACCGAGCAGCAGCACCGCCGGTGGCAGCGGGACCGCCGCGACCGAGCCCTGGAGGACGAAGTCGTCGATGCGCCAGGTCGCGTTGGCCGCATTGTCGTCGGGCAACGCGACCGAACTCTCGGAGCCGGTCGCGAACAACTGGATGACGACACTGCCGGTCAGGCCGCTGAGCAGCAGCGCTCCGGCATGCGAGCCACCGGGCGAGCCGCGGTTGGCACTGCCGCTGGCAACGAGGTTCGAGTTGATGAACATGCTCCACGCGGTGGGGCCGAGCCCCTGGCCACCGTTGGATCCCTGTTCGTCAAACGCGTAGCCGGTGAGGTCCAGCGCGAACCCCGGTGCGACGCTCAGGGTCAGCTCGAAATTATTGCCGTCGTGCCAACTCCGTGCGGCGACCGCCCGTCCCGGTGTCGGCAAACCATTGAGATTGGTCAGGGTGCCGTCGGCATCGCTCCAGGGACTGGCCAGGATATTGGGGGCGACCGCGTCCGGCGCGTTGATGAAAGTCGCGCCGCCGTCGTCAAACGTGTAGGAAACGATCGTCGCGGCTACCGCGACGGCGCTGCCGAGCGCCATCCCAATTAGCAAAGATATGCCAATTATGGTCCGAACGAGAAACCGGGGAGTGGTGCGCCTGAGGCCCGCTGCGTGAGCCTGGCCCGTCGATATTTTTCCTTTTATTTCGCTCATTACTTAACAACAATAGCCATCATCGGGAAGGTAGCCGATTCTAGCCAAGCGCAAGCACAAACCAAACATGCAACGAAATACCATTTTAGCTATTCGAGCTGGCGGATGTGCCCTGTGCGCCGCGCTGTTCCTGGCGGCAGCCGACTGCGTGGCGGACCCGGCGCCCGCTCCTCTGCGCGTGCAGGTGGTGTCGATAGTCGCCCAGGCGGATTTCCTCACCTGGTTACTGGAAAGCACGTCGGTCGCTGACCTGCCGCCGCTTGCAATCAGTGTCACCCATGTCGACGACCTGGCGACCAGGCTGCGGACCGCGCACTACGACCTCGTCATCGCGCACGACCATGCGCGGCCGCTGCGTCGCCTGCAGCGTGATGGCACGTTGGTCGAAGGACGCGGCGTGTTCGCCAACCCGGTCGCCATCATTGGCCCGCGAGCCGACCCGGCCGGCATCGCACAGGCGACCAGCCTCGCTGACGCCATCGCGCGCCTGCGCGAGAACAAGGTCTGCTGGGTGGTGAATCGTCAGGGTGGTAAACGCGCGTTGCAGGACCCGTTGCTCGGCGGCGAATCACCGCTGGACTGCATCATGGAGCCGTCCGGCAGCGGCGGTGCACACGCCGTCGTTACGGCTGCCGGGCTCGGCGCCTACACGGTGTGGGGCTATCACCCCTTCATGCGTCTGCGCATGCCCGCGATGCGCGCCTTCGTGATCGGCGATCCCGCGCTACTGCGCCAGCTGCGCGCGTGGGTGGTTGCGGACTCGCCGCGGCGTGACGCGGCGGCCGCTGTCGTACGGCTCCTCGCGAGCGACGCCGTGCAGCAACGGCTGGCGCAGTTCCGCATCGATGGCGACGATGCCAACCAGGCCTGGTGGCCAGCGGCCGCCGCCGGCAGCGCTCAGTCCGGTGCCCGCCGCCACGACTGAGCGCCCTGCCACAAGAGCGCACCGAGCACCGCGCCGGTCGCGCCGAAGCAGGCATGCGTCAGCAGCGGGAAGCCCAGGCCGTGCTTGAGCGAACCGGCTTTCAGCCCGAACGCGGCGACCATGGCGGCCAGCACCAGTGGTTTGGCCGCGAACGCGAAGGCACCGGTAAGCCCGGCGAACAGCGGGCGGCGCAGCAGTGCCGGCGAGCACGCCCAGGCGAAATCGATCACCATCGCGGCGGCGAAATAGGCCGGCGCGTGCGCCAGGGCGTGCAGCGGCAGGTCGTTCAGCGCGCCCCCCCCGGCCGCATAGCCCAGGGTCACGATGCAGGCCGCGTAGCGCTCCGCCGCACCGGCCCGCGCCAGTACCACGACGGCCATCCAGATCAGGCCGAAGTGACCGGGCAGGCCCAGTGACAGGTCCCAGGCCTGGTGGAAACCCGCCGTCAGCGCGCCGCTGCCCGCGAGCAGCAGCCAGCGCAGCGCAGGGTGCTCAAGGCCGGAAAGCCTTGACGCGTTGTTTTTCGAGGCAGACGTAGTCGGCGTCATCATCATGACTCACCTTTTCAACGAGTAGGACGGATTGGCCGTCGACACGCACCGGGCGCGGCCACGGACCGAGCGCCACGCGGGCAGCGGACTCATCGCTGACGCTGGTGCCACAGGGCAGGCGCACGTCGTCGATGCCAGTGGTGTCGAGCAGCTCTGCGAGCGTAACGACGGTGTCACCCAGCTCGCGCAGACCGGGCTTCCAGATGTAGCGCCCATCGTTGCCGTCGGCGAACAGGCCGATCCCGGCGAGCGAGCCGATGATGCCGTCGCGTGTGCCGGTCAGCCCCTCCAGCGTGATCGCCGAAGCCTGCGCGGCATGGCGTGCGCCTTCGCGGGTCAGCACTTCGCGCTTGGCCTTGCGGCCCCAGCCGGTGACCGACCGCCCCTGGCTGGGCGTGGCCAGGCACAGGCCGACGTCCGACCCTTCGGCCGCGGCATCCAGCATGAAGGTGCGGCAGAAAGCGAACAGCTCTGCGGCCGGCGTCGCCGAGCTGAACTCGATACACGCGCAACTGTTGTGCGAGGTATAGGGAATGCGGTCATCGACCAGCAGCTGGTGGCGCGTGACGCCGCGGACCTCGGCCAGCCCCGCCTCCTCCAGTGCCGCGACCAGTTGCCGCGCGCGAAAGCCGGTGCCGCGTGATTCGAGGTTATCGGTATCGTCGATTCCGACGAGCCACGGGCGCGACTGGGTGACCTGTCTGAGCATGGGCGGGGACGGGCAGAACGGGTGCGGGACCGGCGCATCATAGCAAACCGGTTATGTTGCAGGTATCCGTTTACGCCCCCTCGATTGGCGCCCGAAAGACGCACCAACAAGCAAGTTGCGACTATGATATGCAACGTTGTGCATTTTTAAGGGTCACGACGCATGGAACTCGAATTCAGGCTGCGCTGGACACTGGGCCGCGGCGATGACGCCCGCGTGCTGGACCCGGTCGTGTTCGATCTGCTGCGCGGCGTGCGGCAGGGCGGCCACCTCAACTTCGCGGCCCGTGCCGCAGGCGTCTCCTATCGCCATGCCTGGGGCCTGCTGCGCGACTGGGAGCAGCGTTTCGGTACGCCGTTGATCTCGGCCCGGCAAGGCCGTGGTGCGCACCTCACCGCCTTCGGCGAAACCCTGCTCGAAGTCGAGAGCGCCGCCGCGGGTACGCTCGCACCGGCGCTGGAGCGGGCCGCACTGGACGCCGCGGCACAGCTCGCCGAGGCCGCCGATCCGCGCCGTCACCCGGTCACCATCGTCTCCAGCCACAGCGACCGTGTGCTCGCCCTGCGCGATGCGCTGCGCGAACGGCACCGCGTCATGTTCGACGTGACCGGCAGCGAGAGCGCGCTCAATCGCTATCGCCATGGCGAGGCCGACATCGCGGGCTTCCACCTGCCGCTGGGCGACCTCGGGCGTACCGTCGCGGCGCACCTGATTGGCCTGCTCGATGCCGAGCGCGACCGCCTGTGGCTGCTCGAGGAACGCACCCTCGGCCTGATCTCGAGGCCGGACTCGCCGGTCACCGCGATCGAGTCACTGCAAACAGGGGAACAGCGTTTCATCAACCGCCAGCCGGGCTCGGGCACGCGTTTGATCTTCGATGGCCTGCTCGGCGCGGCGGGCATAGCGCCCGGCAGCATCCGCGGTTACGGCGACGAGGAGTACACCCACACCGCGGTTGCCGCGCTGGTCGCCAGCGGCAGCGCCGATGCCGGCTTCGGCTCGGCGGGCGCCGCCGCCGCTCTCGGCCTGGCTTTCGAGCCGGTGGTCAGCGAGCGCTTCTACCTGGTCATGCCGCGCGACGCCGACAGCAGCCTGCGCCGTACGGTCGCCGAGTTCTGCGCGGATCAGACCCTGCCCGGCCAGAACACGATGAAAGCCGACGAGTTCACGCCCACGGTAGCCGTACTCAAGCGCGTACACCGGGCCGGCTTCTGGAAGCCGGGCAAGCGCTGATCCGTGCTGCGCGCACGATCGCGTATGATCGCCGCCGCGCACGGAGACTTGCGATCATGACCACACTGCCACGGGTATTCATCGACGGCGAAGCCGGCACCACCGGGCTGCAGATTGCCGCTCGTCTGGAAGCGCGCGGCGATCTCGAGCTGCTGCGCATCGATCCCGCCGCACGCAAGGACGCGTCGGCACGGCGCGACGCACTGAACGCCGCCGACGTCGCCATCCTGTGCCTGCCGGACGACGCCGCGCGCGAGGCCGTGGCACTGGTCGACAACCCGGCAACGCGCATCATCGACGCCTCCACCGCGCACCGCACTGCCGACAGCTGGGTCTACGGCTTCCCCGAGCTCGAGCGCGATCAGCGCGCGCTGCTGCGCCGATCGACGCGGGTGGCCAATCCCGGCTGCTACGCGCTCGCCGCGGTCGCCATCCTGCATCCGCTGGTCAGCGCGGGACTGCTGCCGCGCGACTGGCCGGTCTCGATCAACGGTCTGTCGGGCTACTCCGGTGGTGGCAAGGCCCTCATCGCGGCCTTCGAGGACGGCGCCGGCGCCGAGCCCGTCACCAGCGCGGCCTACGACTACGCGCTCGGGCTCGCGCACAAACACGTCCCCGAAATCACGCGCTGGGGCGGCCTGGGCACGCCCCCGATCTTCCTGCCCACGGTCGGCCGTTACTACAAGGGCATGCTGGTGCACGTGCCGCTGCCGCTGTGGGCACTGCCGGGTACGCCGGGCGCCCGCACCCTGCACGAGACCTACCGAGCGCATTACGCCGGCGAGCGCTTCGTCACCGTCGCACCCTTTGACGCCGGCACCACCCTGCCGCGCCTCGATCCGGAGACCCTCAACGACAGCAACGAGCTGCGCCTGTACGTGCTGCACAACGAAGCGCGCGGCCACGCCGTGGTCGTGGCCCAGCTCGACAACCTCGGCAAGGGGGCTTCGGGTCAGGCGGTGCAGAGCCTCAACCTGCTGCTCGGCGTCGACGAGGGGGCCGGCCTGTAGCCGCACCGCGAGGCCGTGCCGCGCTCGTGGCATTGTCACATCGCCTTAACCTGGCGGCACTAATCTGCGCCGCATAACAGCACAACAAGCCAGCCCGCCAGACTTCCGCGGCGATACAGGACATTACCGGCTTGAACATCCGTCAGCGCGTCGACGGTCTCAACGACCGTCTTTTCGATACGCTCTACTCGCGCTCCCTCGTCTATAACACCTGCTGGGAAGACCCGGCCGTCGACCGGCAGGCCCTGCAGATGGATGCCTCGGATCGCGTACTGGTGATTGCCAGTGCCGGCTGCAATGCCCTCGACTACGTGCTGGCCGGCGCCGGCGAGGTCTATGCGGTGGACATGAACCCGCGCCAGATTGCGCTGCTCGAGCTGAAGCTGGCCGGCATCCGCAGCCTCGCGCACGAAGACTACTTCGCCCTCTTCGGCCGCGGCCGCCATGCCGGTTTCGCGCGCCTCTACGCGCGCGAATTGCGCCCACAGCTCGGTGCGTTCGCGCGCGCCTACTGGGATCGTCAGGGCACCGCCTTCGACCCCGCCCGCGGGCTCTATTTCCACGGTCTGAGCGGACAGGTCGCGCGCGGCTTCCATCTCTATCTTGCCTGTCGGCCACGGCTGCGCGAGGCAGTGCGCGCGCTGCTGGACAGCGAGAATGTCGCCGAGCAGCGCGACATCTACGACCAGCGTATCGCACCCATGCTGTGGCGGCGCGAGGTCAACTGGCTGCTGTCACGCCAGCTCACGATGAGCATGCTGGGCGTGCCCCAGCCGCAGCGCCGCGAGGTCGAAAGCCAGCACACCGGCGGCGTCGCGGCCTTCATCCGCGAGGCGATCGAGTACGTGTTCCGCCAGCTGCCGCTGACGCTGAATTACTTCTGGCGGCTGTACCTGGTTGGTGAGTACAGCGCGGAATGCTGCCCGGAATATCTCAAGCCGGACAACTTCCGCGCGCTGAAGGCCGGCCTGGTCGATCGCATCCGCCACCATACCTGCTCGGTCACCGCGTTCCTGCGCCAGACCGAGCACAGCCTCACGCGCTTCGTTCTGCTCGATCACATGGACTGGATGAGCTCGGCGCGACCGCGCGATCTCGCCGAGGAATGGGACATGATCTTCGCGCGGGCAAGCGCGCGGGCGCGGGTCATCTTTCGCAGCGCGCACCGCTGGCCGAGCTACCTCGACGCGGTGCGCGTGGACGGTGGCAGCACGCCCCTGACCGAGCGCCTGGTTCTGCATCGCGACCTGGCCGCCGCGCTGCACCCGCAGGACCGGGTGCACACCTATGCCGGGTTTCACATCGCCGACCTGGCGACCTGACGATGCAGGCGGGAGACGCACAGGTCCTCTGGCGCATGCTGCGCGGCCAGCCGGCGGGGGCCGACCACCGCGAGCGCCTGGAGCGCTTCTATGCACCGCAGGCCAGGCACTACGACGCCTTCCGCGAGCGCCTGCTGCACGGCCGCGCCGCGATGCTGGAGGCGCTGTGCCTGGAGCCCGGACAGCACGTGGTCGAACTCGGCTGCGGCACCGCGCGCAACCTCGAGTACCTCCATCCCGACCTGCGCGCGGGACTTACGCGCATCGACGCGGTGGATCTCTGTGCGCCGCTGCTCGCGCGCGCCCGCACGCGCTGCGCCGGCTGGACCAACGTCAGCGTCTGCGCGGGCGATGCGACGACCTGGGATCCCGGCGCACCCGTCGACCGCGTGTACTTCTCCTACGCACTCACGATGATCCCGAACTGGCGCACGGCACTGCGCAATGCGTACCGCATGCTGCGCCCGGGCGGGCTGATCGGCGTGGTCGACTTCGCGCCGGCCGACCGTGCCGGAGAGGCCTCGCGCGAGCCCTGGCAGAACGCGTTCTGGCGACGCTGGTTCGCACATGACGGGGTCACGCTGGACCGCGCTCACGGCGCCTACCTCGACGGCCTGTTCGAACGGATCCGGCGCAGTACCCACCGCAGCAGCGTGCCCTGGGTGCCGTTGCTCAAAGTGCCCTACTACATCTTTATCGGCCGCAAGTAGCCGCCGGGAGGCCGCGCCGTGAAACGACTCCTGGTGGTGCTGGATTTCGATGGCCTGCTGGTCAATTCCTATCGCCTGCTGCGCGCGACCTTCGCCCGCTTCGAGCTCGACGTCGGCGACGAGGAGCGCTTTCGCAACCGGCGCAAGTTCCTCAAGTACTTCGGTGGCGGCAAGGAGCTGCTCAACAACCTCACCCGCATGGCGCTGCCGCGCAAGCGCCACGTCCGCGAGGCGCTGACTGCCGATTACCGCCTGCACGGACGTATCTACCCGGCGTTCGTGCCTTACCTCAATGCCTGCATCGCCGACCCGGCGGTCCATGTCGGCATCGTCAGCCGCAACTTCACCCTGAGTCCGGGCGCGACCATACGTCACGTGCTGCGTGCCAGCGACGTCGCCGAGCAGGATCTCGATTTCGTCGTGCCGCTGCCCGTCGGCGCGCACAAGGTCGCCGTGCTCGAGGGCATGCGCTCGCCGCGCTACCACGAACTGCTGTTCGCCGGCGACGAGATTGGCGACTACCGGGCGGCGATCGCGGCGGGCTACACGCCGCTCATGTCCTGCTACGGATTCGACGACGCCGAGCGCCTGCGCGAGCGCGCCGCGGTTCCCGAGCAGAGCCTGTTCGCGACGCCAGAGCTGCTCGCCGCCCGCCTGTGGGCGCTGAGCGCGAACTATCTCGACACACCTCTCAGTCCGGGCCTGGCGGTCGCGCGCGACACTTCGCGCGCCGCCCCGCCAAATGCCCCTGGCAATCCGTTGCCGATCCTGTCCCTGTGAGCGGCCGCGCGCCGCTGCTTCAGCCGGCCGTCAGTGCGCTGCAGGTTTCTGCCGCGAGCTCGAACGAGCGCAGGCGCGCGGCATGGTCGTGGATCTGGGCCGTCAGCATGACCTCGTCGGCCCCGGTCAGCGCGGCGAAAGCCGCGATGCCGTCCGCGACCGCCGCCGCGTCGCCGACCACCGCGTAGCGCATGGCGCGCTCGACGCCGGCGCGCTCCGCCGGGTTCCAGTAGGCGTCGATGTCGCACGGCGGCTGCAGCTTGCCCGGCGCGCCGCGGAACAGATTGGTGAACTGGACCTGCAGCGAGCTGAACAGGCGCCTGGCCTCGGCGCTGCTGGCGGCGGCGAACACGTTCAGCCCGACCATCAGGTAGGGCTCGGCGAGTGTCGGCGACGGCTGAAAGCGGGTGCGGTAGATCGCGATCGCCTCCTCCAGCGCCTCCGGTGCGAAGTGCGAAGCAAAGGCGAAGGGCAGCCCCAGCGCGGCCGCCAGCGATGCGCCGAACAGGCTGGAGCCCAGGATCCAGACCGGCACCCTGAGTCCCGCGCCCGGCACCGCCTGCACGCCCTGCCCCGGCACCGCCGGCTCGAACAGCGCGAGCAGCTCCTGCACGTCCTGCGGGAAGCGATCCGGGTGCGAGCTCGAGTCGCGGCGCAGGGCGCGCGCGGTGAGCATGTCGGAGCCGGGCGCGCGCCCCAGACCGAGATCGATGCGCCCGGGATACAGCGACTCCAGCGTGCCGAACTGCTCCGCGATGACCAGCGGCGAATGGTTGGGCAGCATGATGCCCCCGGCACCGACCCGGATCGTGCGCGTCGCGCCGGCAACGTGACCGATGACCACGGCGGTCGCGGCGCTCGCGATGCCGGGCATGTTGTGATGCTCCGCCAGCCAGTAGCGCCGGTAGCCCCAGCCCTCGGCGTGGCGCGCCAGGTCGACGCTGTTCCTGAACGCGTCGGCCGGCTCGGCACCCTCGACCACCGGCGCGAGGTCGAGCAGCGAGTAGTGGCGCAGGCCGGCGCCGCCGGCCGTTGCCGCGGGACCGCGCGTGGCGCTGTCGGCGGTCGCGCTCATCCCCGGGAACGGCGCAAGGTGCGCGCCTTGTCGAGAGCATCGGTCATGCGCCGATCATGACAGACCGACCCGGCATTGAGAACCGCGGTCGCGTTCAGTCGTCGCGAAACGCGTGCGCCACCGCGACCGTCACCGCGCCATGGGCACCGTGATCGAGCAGCGTTCCATGCGCCGACAGCAGGCTGTCGAACGACAGCTGCAGCAGGCGGGCGAACTCGCCGCGCAGGGACCCGCCCGGCGGCGTCATGATCTTCAGCCACAGCGGCCCGACGATGGTCGTGCGGGGAAAGCCGATGAACGGCATCAGCAGCCGCGCGGGCAGGTTGTTGTGGCTGTAATCACCGTAATGCTGAATGGCGTCGCAGGTCAGCAGCATGCCCTCGCCGCCACGCATCAGCAAAGCGGCCTCCGGCTGCACCGTGTGCTCGAAGGTGAACAGTGCGGCATCGTCGAACGGCAGCTCGCCACCGTCGACCAGCGGCCGATCGACGGGCGGCTCGGGGTAGGTTGTGCCGCCGGGCTGACACCAGAACAGCGCCTTGTAGCGCGCCATGTAGAACGGATCGTCAATGCCGTGAAACGGTCCGAGGCGCAGGACGTGGCGCACCCGGCCGAGGCGCTCCAGCGCCGCCAGCCCGTCCTCGCCCAGGCGTACCGGGTTGATCAGCGTGAGCTCCTCGCCATTGCGTACGATCGCCATGTTACGCGAGATCGTCAGCACGCGATTCATCGCCATCTCGCCGCGTACCATGTAGATCTCCGGTCCGATCTCGGTGATCGGGTCATGCGCCCGCGCCGGGGCATAGGCCTGCGTGTCCATCGCGGCGCGCCCGACCTCAGGCGGCTTTGCGGCGGCGGCGCGGCCGGCGCAGCGTGAAAGGCTCGCCGGCCGGCGGCCGGCGATGGAACTGGCCGTCCTTCATCACCGCGGTGATGCGCGAACGGTCCTGGAGTACGCGGATGTCGGCGAGCGGATCGCCGTCGACCACGATCAGATCGGCAAGATAGCCGCGCGCGACACGGCCGATACGCTCGCCGCCGGCACCGGCCCAGGCATCACCACCCCAGGCGGTTGCCGCGCGCAGCGCTTCCCACGGCTGCATGCCGAAGAAGTTCACCATGTGCTCCAGGTCGCGGGCATCCTGCCCGATTGGGAGCCAGGCAAAGCCGTAATCGCCGAACGGCAGCACGCGAATACCGGCGCGGTGCATGCGCGTCATGGTCTCGCAGCCGGCCTCGAATTCGCGCTTGTTGCCGATGGCCTCGGCCACCGCGGGCGTGATGCCCCAGTCGGAGGCCTCGAAGCAGGTGTTGTAGCGCGCCGCGATCGCCGGCGTCACCCAGTGGCGATCGGCCACTTCGGCCAGCCGCGCGATCGTATCGTCGCTGGCGAAAGTCGCGTGGTTGATGAACTCGACCCCGTGTTCCATGCACTGCCTGACGCCGGAGTCGGCATGGGCATGGGCCGCTACGCGCTTGCCGAGATTGAGCGTCGTCTCGCAAATCGCACGTACCTCTTCGTCCGTCATCGGGTTGACTTCGCCCGACACGCGCCCGAGGGTGAAGCTGTCACCGGAGTTGTTGAACTTGACGATGTCCACGCCTTCCCGGATCAGGGTCCGGATCGAGCGCCTGAACTCGTCGGGGCCGTTGCACACGACGCCGATCGACGGTACCTCCCGATCGAGCCGGGAATCGTCGCCGAGCGCGCCGGTCACCGTGTACTCGGGAGTCGCGGCGCGAATACGCGGGCCCGGATAGTGGCCGGCATCGACCGCGTTGCGTGCGACCACCTCCAGCCGTGGCTTGGCCGAAGCCATGCCGATCACCGACGTGAAACCGCAGTCGAGGTAAGTGCGCAGATTGCGCATGGTCACCAGCATGTGCTCCTCCACCGGCAGCGCGGTGATGTCGGCGATGCTGGTGGCATCGTTGTAGGTGAAATGGCAGTGCGGGTTGACCATCCCCGGCATCAGGGTCGCGCCGCCGCCGTCGATGACCTCGCCAACGCCCTTGCGCGCGATACGCTCGCCGTCCAGCGCCACCCGCTTGATACGGTTGCCCTGGACCAGGACCTCGCCGTCTGCGAGCTGCTGCGCGGTGCCCTCGAAAATACGCACGTTGGTGAACAGAGACGATCCCATGCTGTCCTCCTCCCCGGCCATGCACGAGCCAGCCCGCATCAAAGCATCATCAGCGGCGCGGTTCAAATGGCGGCGATTGCGTGGCGCCCGGCGCGCACTACAATGGGTCCGCGGTGGCGCCCGCGGGAGGCACGCACCACCGCCGCACCCGCGGCGCGCCGGCCGGCGCCGCGATGCGGGCCAGGAGCTGCCTCCCCGGAACCGTCGCGCGCCCCCGGGCTCGCGACCAGGGAGCGACCCATGAAACTCTACGACTGCCAGGTGGCACCCAACCCGCGGCGCGCGCGCATCTTCATCGCCGAGAAGGGGCTCGACATCCCGAGGCAGGACGTCAGCATCGTCGACGGCGAAAACCTCAAAGAGGATTACCTGAAGATCAATCCGTGGGGCTTCCTGCCCGCGCTGGTGCTCGACGACGGCACGGTGGTGACCGAAGTGCCGTGCATCATGCGTTACCTGGAGTCATTGCACCCGGAGCCGAACCTGCTGGGTAGCGACCCGGTCGAGACCGCGCACATCGGCGCGTGGGAGCGCTTCAGCGAGATGAACGGTATGCAGGCCATCGGCGAGTTCTTTCGCAACCAGGCGCAGCCGTTCCGCAACCGTGCGCTGCCCGGCTTTTCCGGTATCGGGCAGGTGCCGGAGCTGGTCGAGCGCGGCCGCCAGCGCGCGGCGTGGTACTACCAGCAGCTCGACCAGCGCCTCGGCGAGAGCGAGTACGTGGCCGGCAATCGTTTCAGCGCCGCCGACATCACCGCGCTGTGTGCGATCGACTTCGGCAACGCCGTCGGTCTTGGCGCGCCGGAGGAATGCACCAACATCCGGCGCTGGCACGCCGAGGTCTCGAAGCGCCCGTCAGCCAGGAACTGAGCGCCACCCGCGCCGGGAACGCCTGCGCGCTCAGCCGGCCGCAGCGCGCAGGCCGCGCGCTTCAAGGCGCGGCAGCACCTCCTGCACAAAGTACGGCAGCTCGTCGAGATAATTGACGAACGCGATCGAGGCCCCGCCGAAGCCCGCCTCGGCGATCCGCGCGATCTCCGCGGCCACCGTGTCGGGATCGCCGATCAGCGGATAGACCCCGTGCCCGGCGGCGAAATTGGTGCGCAGGGCCGCGATCATGTCACGTGGGAACGACTGCGCGTGCATGCCCATGAGCGTCATCAGGCGTTCCACGGCCTCGTCGTCGGCCTGCTCGACGGCATAGTGATGGTGATACTCCTGCGCCTCGCGGGTAGTCGGCCGACACACCACGTAGGTCGTGGTGTAGAGCTCGAGCGCACGCTGGTAGCGCTCGCGCGCGATCTGCTGCCACTGCCGCACGGTATCGCGGCCGCTGTCCAGGTCGACCATCACGGTAAACAGCACGTCGCAGTTGCGCGCGGCGAAATCGCGGCCGTCGTCCGACGAACCCGCATTCATGATCGGCGGCAGCGTAGCGTCGACCGGGCACGGCGTGCAGCGGCCGTTGCGAACGGTGAAGAACTCGTCGCTGTAGTCGAAGTCGGCCTGCTCCGACCACGCGCGGCGAATCAGGTCCCACCAGCTCTGGCCGTAGCGATAACGGGTGTCGTGGTCCTGCGGCAGCTCGAGGTCGAACATGTCGTACTCGGGCTTGTTCCACCCGCACACGATGTTGAGGCCGAAGCGCCCGCCGCCGATGTGATCGATGGTCGCGAACTGCTTGGCCGCCACCAGCGGATGGGTGAACGCGGTATGCGCGGTCGCGAACACGGTCAGCCGGCGCGTCTGCGCCAGCAGCCCCGCGGCCCAGGTGATGGTCTCCAGTGACTCACCCTGGAAATCGGTTGCGCCGCCGTAGCCGGTCCAGCGCGCAATCGGCAGGACGAATTCCAGCCCGGCGTCGTCGGCCAGCCTGGCCAGCGCCAGGTTGTTGTCCCAGCTCGCGACCCAGCGCTCGGGCACCCGGGTCACTGCCATGCCGCCGGAGCAGTTGGGCGAGAACAGTCCGAGCTTGAAGCGGTTGTCGTTGAATATGGCGTTCTGCGGTCGGCGCATGGCGGCTCCGGTGGTCGGTCTCGGTCGGCGCGCGCAGTTTACCCCACCCCGCGGGTTGCGGGACCGGCCGAATTGCCGCAAGAATGGTCGCTTGGGGAAGTCAATGAGGTCCTTGCATGGGCGGTAGTTTCGTCGACATCGCGGCCGCCGATGGCAGCTTTCGCGCCTGGGTTACCACGCCGCCGCAGGGCAGCGGGCCGGGTCTCGTGCTGCTGCACGAAATTTTCGGCATCAACGACTTCATGCGCCAGGTCGCAGCCCTGTTCGCCGAAGAAGGTTACGTGTGCTTCGTTCCGGACCTGTTCTGGCGGCAGCAGGCCGGCACCGACCTGCCCTATGCCGCGACCGGGGAAGCGCTGGCGCTGCGCGCGCGCTTCGACGTCGAGCAGGGTGCCGCCGACCTCGCACACGTCATCGACGCCCTGCGCGTGCACCCCGCCCACCGTGGCGGTATCGGTGCGGTCGGCTGGTGCATGGGCGGGCTGATGGCGACGCTGGCGGCCGCGCGGCACGACCTGGACTGCGCCGTCAGCTACTACGGTACCGGCATCGAGGGACACCTGTCGGCGTTGCAGCAGGTACGCTGCCCGATGCTGTTTCACTGTGGGGAGGCCGATGCCAAAGTCCCGGCGGCGGCGCTGACCGCGCTGCGCGAGGCAAGCGGACCGTTCGCCCATCTCACCGTGCATGCCTACCCGGACTGCGGTCATGCCTTTGCCAGCCCCGCGCGTGACAGCTACGACAAGCCGGCGGCGATGATGGCCTGGTCACGTACCATCGCGCTGCTGCGCGCGAACATCGGGCCGATCTTCGACCTTTCCGACCTGTGGGACCGGCATACCGAGTACGAGTTTGCCAGCCGTGATGTCGACGCGACCATGGCGACCATGGTCGACCAGCCCTACGTCAACCACATTCCGACCATGACCGGCGGCGTCGGGCACGATCATCTCAAGCGCTTCTACAAGTACCACTTCGTCGACTCCAACCCGCCGGACACGCGCCTCGTGCCGATCTCGCGCACGGTCGGCGCCGATCGCCTGGTCGACGAGATGCTGTTCTGCTTCACCCACACCTGCGAGATCCCGTGGATGCTGCCGGGCATCGCGCCGAGCGGGCGCTACGTCGAGATCCCGCTGGTCGCGATCGTCAACTTTCGCGGCGACAAGCTCTACCACGAGCACATCTACTGGGACCAGGCCTCGGTGCTGGTACAGATCGGCCTGCTCGACCCGGCCGGCCTGCCGGTCGCCGGCATCGAGACCGCGCGCAAGCTGCTCGACGAAACCCTGCCCTCGAACAAACTGATGGGGGCGACCTGGGCGACGAGCGCGGGCAAGCCAATCTGACCCGCCGCAGCCCGAACGACAAGGAGAACCGCATGCAAAACCTGCCCGCCGCTTTCGACCACCTCGACGACTACCTGGACAGGTGGGCGTTACCGGACTCCCGGGCCCGCCAGGCGGCGCGTCTGGAGGCCGGTTTCGACGAGCTGCAGGCGTTCTACGACGCCATGCTGCCGTGCGCGCCCGCCGCGCTGGAGCATCTCTCGGCGTTCCCCCTCGGCGAGCTGCCGCAAGCGGAGGAGAACCTGCTCAAGCTCATGCTGGCGCTCGCCGAGATCGGCCCGGCGGTCGAGTGGTACGGCCAGCCGCAGGTCATCGACGGCTTTCCGGCCCACCGTTTCCGGCTCGTCGAGCAACTTTCAGATACCGCCCCGCAGGAGTAACCCCATGTCCGCCCAACCCACCCCCCCCGAACTGACCTTGCGCCACCCGGAGCTCGGCACCGGTCCCGTGCCCACCGACATCTACTACCAGCCGGACTTCTACGAGCGCGAGCTGCGCGCCATCTATCGCCGCGCCTGGCTGTGCATGGGGCGCATCGAACAGGTGCGCGAGACCGGCGATTTCTTCGTCAAGGAGATCCCGACCTTCGACATGTCGATCCTGGTCGTACGCGGCAAGGACGGCACGCTGCGCGCCTTTCACAACGTGTGCCAGCATCGCGGCAACCATGTCGAGCTGCGGCGCCAAGGTAATTGCGCGGCCTTCCGCTGCCCCTTTCACGGCTGGGCCTACGCGCTCGACGGCAGCCTCGCCGGCGTGCCCGACGCGGAAGCTTTCTACGACCTGGACCGGGCGTCCAAGGGTCTGCCGCAGCTCGCCCTCGATACCTGGGAGGGCTTCATCTTCATCAACCTCACCGAGCAGCCGGACATGAGCCTGGAGGAGTTTCTCGGCGAGCAGGGCCGTGACCTGGTCGGCTACCCGTTCGAGCGCGGCACGCAGTACTTCGAGTACGAGGGCACGGTGCGCTGCAACTGGAAATGCATGGTCGACTCGTTCTGCGAGACCTACCACGTGCCGGTGCTGCACAAGCAGTCCGTCAGCGAGACTCTGGCCGGGCCGGACAATCCGTTCGGGCGCCTCATCGACGTGCGCCTGAAGGGCCCGCACCGCACCAGCTCGGTGGTCGGCAACACGCGTTACCGTCCGAACCCGGTACAGGGGCTCGCCTTTCAGTTCGCGCCCGGACCGTCAGTGACCAGCGGTAGCGTCGACGAGAACGCCGTCCTGCCGCCGGGCCTCAACCAGACCCGCGCCGAGAACTGGTCGATTGACGTAACCGTGTTCTTCCCCAACTGGATCATCGTGATCGGCAGCGGCATGTACTTCACGCACCAGATGTGGCCACTGGGGCCGGACGAAGTCGTCTGGCAGATGCGCGGCTACCTGCGCCCGGCGAGCAATGCCGCACAGCGTTTCGGCCAGGAGAACTCGATGGTCGAGCTGCGCGATGCCGTGCTCGAGGATGGCAACACGCTGGAGCGCATCCAGAGTTCCCTGCGCCAGGGATTGATCAAGGAGTTCGTTTTCCACGACCACGAGCTGGCCCTGCGCCACCACTACCACACGGTCGTCGACTGGGTGCGCCGCTACGACCCACAGGCCTGAACGCCGCGCAAAAAAAAAGCCGCCTGCAAGCAGGCGGCTTCGAACAGTCCGTTGGACTGCTACTGACGTGACCGATTAACGGCCTTCCGTCAGGTAGTTGACGTCGAGCAGACGCTTGATCTTGGAGAACTCGTTACGCGGCGCGGAAATACCGCGCGTCGGCACGAGCGTGCCACGATCGTTCTGCAGGTCGACCACGTTGATGCTCTGGAACACCTGGAAGTTGGTGCCCTCGGGCGTCTCCTGGCCGTTGAACTCCTGCGCATGCAGGTCGAACTGCGGATCCTCTGACCAGACCTTGGTTAACTGCCAGACCTTCCACAGCTCGCCGGCCTTGTCGAAGGCGTTGGCGTAGTAGGACTCACCCGACTGGCGATCGACGCAGATGAACTTGGTCGAGTACGGGTGGTTGGACGACTTCGGGTACTGGCGCATGATATCCACCGTGCGCAGCGAGTAATCGTCCTTGACCGCCCAGCCGTTGGGGCCGTAGTAGACGGTGTTGGCGTTACGCGAACGCGCGACGACCAGCATGCGGGCCGTACCGATGTACTCCCACTCGTGTTCGAGCGGGCGGCCGTTGAAGCCGTAGAAATCCTCCAGCGTGTGGTCGGTACCGAGCAGGGAGTCGGACTTGACCTCGACCGAGATACGGCGCACGCGGCGCAGGCTCGGAATGTAGGCCCAGGAGTCGTCCGCCTTGCGCGGGTCCTTGTAGCGCAGGATGAGGAAGGCCGTGCCGGCGATGTCGAACGGCGCGGTGAAGCCGGTGTACTCGCGGAACTCGGTGTTCTTGGCGAAGCCCTTGCCGCCGTTGAGGACGTAGCCCTCGTCGGCGAGGTCGGCGCGGTAGGACATCATGACGCGCTTGTACGGACCGGTCAGGACACGTTCGAAGGTGCCGCCGCCGGTGTAGTACTTGCTGTAGGTGTCGTTCATGATCTCGTGGCCGTCGTGCGTGCCGCCGCGACGCACCCAGACCCAGTGCACTTCACCTACCGTCAGGCCTTCGTTCTGCCAGCGGTACATCCAGTTCCACACCATCTTCCAGCCCGATTCCTTGCCCGGGGTGTACTCAGCGGGATCGAAGGGGCGGCCGGCGGTGTAGTTCTCGATGGCACCGTCGGAGGCGATGGTGGCCTGGCCCTTGAACTTCTCGGTGGCATCGATATACATGGTCGCCGGGGTCAGGTCGCCGGCGTCCTTGATGGTCATCTCCATGCCTTCGAACAACCACTCGTCCTGGAACTCCGTGGGAATGAACGGCCGCACGAGATCGGCCTTGTCGTAGGTGATGACGTCGCCGTCGACGAACTGCGGCTGGGCGTCCTGGTTGGCCTTGAGCCACGCCATGAAATCATCGGGGCCGTAGGCGGACGCCGCGAAGGGCGTGCACGCCGCGGCCGCGATCAGCGTGGCGCGAATTGGTTTACGCATGGTGTTTGGTCTCCATTAGGTTCTCGCGTCTCTGTGCGGACGCGGTTCTCCGTGCTCCCCCGACCACTCCCACCCCGTGCGGGGCCGGATCTGCTCGGCTCATGTTGGCCCGGAACCGGCGCGGTGGAGGCGCAGGCCTCCGGGTCGAAATGACGCTAGCACGGCGGTGGTGAAGGCGGCGTGAAGGCAGACCCTGCGCGGCCCGCCGGTCGCTCAAGTTCGGGCCCGCGCCCGCCGCTACATCCGGCATGGCGTGAAAGCGCGCTCAGCCATCCGGAATCCATTTATGAAGGCCAGGAAGCAGCAGCTCAAGAAGATCAGGGTCGACCAGCTCGAGCTGGGCATGTTCGTCACCGAGCTGTGCGGCTCGTGGATGGACCACCCCTTCTGGAACAGCAAGTTCAAGCTCGAGGATCCGGCCGATCTTGTTGCATTGCAAAAATCCGCGGTCTCGGAGGTCTGGATAGACATCTCGCGCGGCAAGGACCTGCCGAGCGAGGAAGCGGCCGCCGCCCCGCAGACCACGGCCGAGCGCGAGGCGCGCAACGAGAGTGCCCTCAAGGAGGTGGTGGAGGCCGAAACGCCGGCTGCCGTTCGCCTCGAGCTGGAAGCCGAGGTCGCCCGCGCCGCGGCCATCTGCGAGAACGCCAAGGTCGCGGTCACCGAGATGTTCGGCGAGGCGCGCATGGGCAAGGCAGTGGACACGCGCGAGCTCGAGCCGCTGGTCGAGGAGATCTCCGGGTCGGTGATGCGCAACCCCGGTGCCCTGATCGGCCTCGCCCGCCTCAAGACCAAGGACGACTACACCTACATGCACTCGGTCGCGGTGTGCGGCCTGATGATTGCGCTGGCCCGCCAGCTCGGCATGAACGAACAGAGCACGCGCGAAGCCGGACTCGCCGGCCTGGTGCACGACGTCGGCAAGGCGACTGTCGACCTCGATATCCTGAACAAGCCGGGCAAGCTGACCGACGCCGAGTTCACGCACATGAAGCTGCACCCGGTCTCCGGCCACGCGTTGCTCCAGCAGGGCGAGGTCGCCGGCGAGATCGCCCTCGACGTCTGCCTGCATCATCACGAAAAGGTCGACGGCAGCGGCTACCCGGAGCGCCTCAGCGGTGACGCCATCTCGCTGTACGCCAAGATGGGGGCGGTATGCGACGTGTACGACGCGATCACCTCGGATCGCCCCTACAAGGCGGGCTGGGATCCGGCAACGGCGATCCGCCGGATGAACGAGTGGAGCGCCGGACACTTCGAGCCCAGCGTCTTCCAGGCCTTCGTCAAGACGGTCGGCATCTACCCGGTGGGCTCGCTGGTGCGCCTCGAGTCAGGCCTGCTCGCGGTGGTCTGCGAGGTCGCTGACGACTCGCTGCTGACACCGGTGGTCAAGACCTTCTACTGCACGCGGCGCAACGCACCGGCACCGGTGCGCAGCCTCGATCTCGGCGCCCCCCAGGCCGGCGACCGCATCGCCGCCTGGGAGAACCCCGAGCGCTGGAACTTCCCCGACCTGAACGAGCTGTGGGCCGGGGAAAGCGCGGCGAAACGGCGCGCAAACGTCGCCTGAGCAACGCTTCAGCCGGTCTCCTCGAACGGCGCCCCCGCGTCATCGCTGGGCAGGAAGCCACCCGCCTGCATGTGCCACATGCGCGCGTAGTGGCCGTCGCGCGAGAGCAGCTCCTCGTGGACACCGTCCTCGACGATACGCCCCTCGTGGAAC
The DNA here is from genome assembly GCA_041984235.1 of Gammaproteobacteria bacterium. Lineage (GTDB taxonomy): Bacteria > Pseudomonadota > Gammaproteobacteria > JBHIYN01. The sequence continues at coordinate 176,244 of JBHIYN010000008.1, read as the reverse complement.
ACAACGATGCGATCGAGGTGCGCGAGGGTCGAGAGCCGGTGAGCGATGACGATGACCGTGCGCCCCGCCATGACGTACTCCAGGCTGTCCTGGATATTGCGCTCGGTGACCGAGTCCAGGGCGCTGGTCGCCTCGTCGAGCAGCAGTATCGGCGCCTGCTTGAGAATGGCCCGGGCGAGGGCGATGCGCTGGCGCTGGCCGCCGGAGAGCTTGACCCCGCGCTCTCCGACCAGCGAATCGTAGCCGTGCTCGGTGGCCATGATGAACTCGTGGGCGTGCGCCCGCTGCGCCGCGGCGATGACCTCCTCGTCACTGGCGTCCAGCCGGCCGTAGCGAATGTTCTCCATCAGGCTGCGATGGAACAGCATGGGGTCCTGCGGAATCATCGCGATCGCACTGCGCAGGCTCTCCTGGCTGACACGCTGGATGTCCTGCCCGTCGATCAGCACACTGCCCGCCTGCGGCTCGAACAGGCGCAGCACGAGGTTGACCAGGGTGCTCTTGCCACTGCCCGAGTAACCGACCAGCCCGACACGCTGGCCGCCGGGGATGACGAGATCGAGATGCTCGAACACGGGGCGATCGGCCGTGTACGCGAAGTCGACGGCGTCGAAGCGGATCTCGCCGCGGGTCACTGCCAGGGCCTGGGCGTCGTCCTCGTCGACCACTTCGTGCGGCCGCACGATCATGGTCACGGCGTCGTTGATGTTGCCGACGTACTCGAAGAAATCGAGGAAGCGGCGTGACAGGCCGCGCGCCTGCTCGATCAGCAGCAGCGCCAGGCTCGCCGCCATCGCGAACTCACCCGCGCTCATGCCGCCGCGGCTCCAGATATCGAGCGCGTAGCCGATCACGCCCAGCATCAGCAACATCGCGGCGACGAACTGGAACCAGCGTATCCACTCCATGAACCAGAAGGTCTCCCGCGCGCGCTTGACCTCGAGATTGAGAAAGCCTTCCAGGTAGGCGCGTTCGTAGTCGCGCCGCGCGAACAGCTTGGCGTTCATGATGTTGGTCACGGAGTCGACGATCTTGCCGCTGACCAGGCTGCGCGCCGCCGCATAACGGCGCGCGTAACGGCGGCAACGCATGGCCAGGGTGAACGAGATGGCGACGTAGGCCACGGTCCACGCGGCGAGCACCCCCGCGAGCTGGCCGTTGACCCCGGCCAGCAGCACCAGGGACACGCTGAAGGCGATGATCAGCGGCCAGAAATCGAACAACACCGTCCACACGGTGTGCGCGATGCTGAGCGAGACCTCGGCGATGCGGTTGGCCAGCGAGCCGGCGAAGTTGCTCATGAAGTAGCGCTGCGAGTGATGCTGCAGGTAGGCGAACAGCTCGCGCCGCACCCGGCGCCGCAGCTCGGGCCCCAGGATCACCAGCAGGGTGCCGCTCGCGCGCGAGAACAACACGATGCCGAGATTGAGCCCGGCGAACAGGATCAGCGGCGAGCGCACCAGGGTCCACACCGGCTCGCCGCCGTCCTGCGCCGCGGCGACCGCGTCCATGATCTGCTTGATGGCGTACGGCAGCAGGATCGAGCAGGCCGCCTGGCCGGCCTCGAACACCAACATCGCCGCCACCCACAGGCGATACACGCGCACGTAGCGCAGGCAGTACGGCAGCGGTGTCGACGGCAGTGCCGGCGCACCGAGGTCGCGCACACCGGCGCGGCCGTTGCCGCGCGCAGTCGTGGCTTCAGCGGCCACCGGCGACATCGAGCAGGGTGCCGGTGACGTAGGACGCCGCCTCGGACAGCAACCAGACGATGCTCTGCGCGACTTCCTCGGCCTCGCCGGCCCGCGCCAGCGGTACCTGCGGCGCGTAACGCTCGACGCGCCCGGCGTCGCCGGCAGCAGCGTGGATGTCGGTACGGATGATACCGGGGCGCACCGCGTTGACCCGGATCCCGCGCGCACCGTATTCCCTGGCGAGGCCCAGCGTCAGGGTGTCGATCGCGCCCTTGCTGGCGGCGTAATCGATGAACTCGTTGGGTGAGCCGAGACGCGCCGCGGCGGAAGACACGTTGACGATGGCGCCACCCCGACCCTGCGCCAGCATGCGCACGATGGCCTCGCGCGCGCAGGCAAAGGCGCCGACCACGTTGACCTCGAAGGTGTGGCGCACGCGCTCGTCGCTGTACTCGGTGAACGGCGTGATGCGCCCGACCACCCCGGCATTGTTGACCAGTGCGGCCAGCGGCAGACCCGTGGCATCGACCGCGGCAAAAATCCCGGCGACCCCGGCTGCACTGGCCACGTCGCCCGGCATCGCGAACGCACGGCCGCCGGCGCCCTCGATGTCTGCGACGACGGCTGCGGCCGCGGCCGCATCGCTGCGATAGTTGACCCCCACCGCGTAACCCTGTCGGGCAGCGAGCCTGGCAGTGGCGGCGCCGATGCCGCGCGATCCACCGGTGACGAGAAGGAGTGAGTTCATGACGTCTGAGCTTTCGGGGTGAGCGCGGAGGCCGCCGTGCCGCCGCCCGCGCGCGCACTATAGCCCATTCGCGGCAACGTCGTGCCTGGCACGCGGGCTCAGTCCGTGCACGCCAGGAACAATCCCCGCAGCGGCGCGGGGTAACCCTCCACGGTGCGCGCGGGATCGGAGGGGTCGAGGAAATCGGCCAGCGACTGGAACGGCATCCAGCCCGTCGTGCGCTGCTCCGCCGGGGTCGTGCGGGCCAGGTCCACGCAGCGCGCGCCGCGCAGGCCGGCTTCCTGCAGCCAGCGCTCCACGCGCGTCGGCGAGGGTACCGACCAGACGTTGCGCATGCGCGCGTAACGGTCCTCCGGAACCAGCGCGACATCCGCGGCGACGTCGATGACGAGCGTCTCGAGCACCAGCTCGCCGCCGGGCGCGAGGGTGCGTCCGAGCTCACGCAGGTGTTGCACCGGATCGCGGCGATGGTAGAGCACGCCCATCGAGAAGACGGTGTCGAACAGCCCCAGCTCACCATCCAGCGCAGCGCTCGCGAGCGGCAGTACGGCGGCAGGCAGATGTGGCAGGTAACGGTGTGCGGCGCGGAACTGCGCCACCGCGAGCAGGCCCGGATCGAGTCCGAGAACGCAGGCCGCGCCGGCACCCAGCATGCGCCAGGCGTAGTAGCCGTTGCCGCAGCCGACGTCCAGCACGCGCCGCCCGGCTAGCGGCGCGAGGTGTGGCAGCACGCGCCGCCACTTGAGGTCGGATCGCCACTCGGCATCGACCAGGACACCGAAGAAATCGAAGGGTCCCTTGCGCCACGGCGCCAGCGCCATCAGGGCGCCGTGCAGCTCCGCCGCCGACGGCCGGTAGTTCGCGCGCAGGGTGACCACGTCACCTGCCTCCAGGGTGGCCGCGGGAGCGGGCGGCAGTCCGGCGAGCGCCGCCTCCCAGTGCTCGGCGCGGCCGTGGCCGGAAAAAGCAGCCGCAGCGATCGGCCACCAGCGTTCCGCCCACGCGCCGAACGCTTCCTCACCGAGCGCCGCGCCCAGCATGTCGCGAACCTGGTCGAGGTAGCTCGCGGCGGCTGCCGGGGAACCGTTCACGCCGGCCCCACCGGGATTGCGCAGACCGCGCGGACGCGGCGGCTTAAACCGGCCGTCGCGGCGTGCGATGATCCCCGCTCAGGACTGCAGGGGATCACCTCCATGGCCAAGGTCGGTGACGTCATCGACGCCGAGAACGCACGCTGGCGCTTTTCCGGCGACACTGCCGCACGCTTCGATCAGCACGTACAGCGCTCCGTGCCGTACTACGAGGACGGCCATGCCCTGATCGTAGCGCTGTCGGACTTCTTCGTGCACGAGGGTTCACGCGTCTACGACCTCGGCTGCGCTACCGGGACACTGCTCGAGGCGCTGGCTGACCGTCACGCCGGCCGCAACGCCACGTTCATCGGCATCGACCGGGAAACCGACATGGTCGAACGGGCACGTACGCGCTGCACGGCGCAGCCGGCGGTCAGCGTCGCGCAGGCCGACCTTGCGGATTGCGAGCTGGCGCCTGCCGATCTCGTCATCGCTCACTACACCCTGCAATTCGTGCCGCCGCGCGTGCGCCAGCAGGTCTTCGATCGCATATGGCAGGGCCTCCAGTGGGGCGGCGGCTTCATCCTGTTCGAGAAGGTGCGCGCGCCGGACGCGCGCTTCCAGGACATGATGAGCGCGCTGTATACCGACTACAAGCTCGCCCAGGGTTACAGCGGCGACGAGGTCGTGGCCAAGTCGCGCAGCCTCAAGGGGGTGCTCGAGCCCTTCTCGCGTGAAGGTAATCTCGGCCTGCTCGAGCGCGCCGGTTTCCGCGACGTAATGACCGTGTTCAAGTACGTATGCTTCGAAGGCTTTCTTGCCATCAAGTAGTTGCCGGGCAGGAACGTGACCAGCTTTGCCGAAGAATCCCCCGTGGTGATCGCCGCCTTTTATCGCTTCGCCCCGCTAGCCGAGCTGGACGCGCTGCGCCGTGAGCTGATCGCGCAGTGCCGCAGCCTGGCACTCTCCGGCACCCTCCTGCTGGCACCCGAGGGGCTCAATGCCACCGTCGCCGGGGATGCCGGTGCGGTCGACGCCCTGCTCGACCGCCTGCAGGCGCTGCCGGGCTGCGGCGCACTCAGCGTGCGCCGCTCGCGCGCCGCAACGAATCCCTTCCGCCGCATGAAGGTACGCATCAAGCGCGAGATCGTGAGCTTCGGGGTCGACGGCATCCGTCCCCACCGGCGCACCGGGCAGCGCGTCTCACCGGCCGAGTTCAACGCGCTCCTGCAGGATCCCCGCGTGCTCGTGCTCGATACGCGCAACGACTACGAGTATCGCATCGGCACCTTCGCCGGCGCGCGCAACCCGCACACCGATCACTTTCGCGGGTTCGCCGCTTTCGTCGATACCGAGCTCGCCGGCGAGCACCAGACACCGGTGGCAATGTTCTGCACCGGCGGCATCCGCTGCGAGAAGGCATCGGCCTACCTGCTGGAGCGCGGCTTCGAGAATGTCTACCAGCTCGACGGCGGCATCCTGCGTTACCTGGAAGAGGTGCCGTCCGAAGCATCGCTGTGGCGCGGCGACTGCTTCGTCTTCGACGGCCGCGTGGCGGTCGACGAGCACCTGCAGCCGGCCGGCTACGAGCAGTGCCCCGGTTGCCGTCGACCGCTGTCGGCCGCGGACCGCGCGTCACCCCACTACGAGCCCGGGATCGCCTGCGCCGCGTGTCACACCCGCCTCAGCGATGCGCAACGCCGCGCGTTTGCCGAACGCCACCGCCAGCAGCGGCTCGCCGCAGCACGTGGTGACGCGCACCTGGGTGCGATCATGGCCGGCGACGACTGAGCGCCGCGCTCAGCTCAGGTAGCGCTCCAGCAGCGCCGCGATCGCCGCGCGTTCCATTCGCGGCGGCTCGTGCGGGAACCACAGCGCGGCCTTTTCCAGGATCAGGTCGGCAATGCGCGCGCCGTCGAAGAAGCCATGCGCGTCGCGGCACTGTTCGGGGAAACGGGTCACCAGGGCGAGAGCCGCGCCGAGCAGCAGCTCGCGTTCGCCGGCGGCCGCCGCCGCGGCCTGCGCGCCCTCCTCGCCCGCACCTGCCGCCGCCGGCAGCACGCGCGCAATGTAGTCCGCCAGCCGCGCGAAGGCCGGCGGCAACTCGACCCCGTTCGCCTGTGCCCACCCGCGCAGGCGTAACGGCTCCACGGCGGCGTCCGGCGCGCAGCCAAACGCGTCGGCCAGCGCACGGTTGAGCGTTCGCGACGACTCGTCGAGGCCGTGCCGCGCGCAGTACCGTGGCCACTCGTCCGGCGCACAGCCGACCAGCAGCGCGACCGCCTCGCTATCCAGCCGCCAGGTGTCGCGTGTCAGCCAGTCTTCGTACAGCGCCTGCGACGCGTCCTCGGCAGGCATCTCCAGCGACGCCCGCAGGGTCGCGACCAGGCTGCCCGGCTCGCTGCTCATGGCGCGGTGTAGGTGACGCGGTAGATCCGCCCGGCGTGGTCGTCGGCAACCAGCAGCGAGCCGTCGGGCAGGGTCTCGAGGTCGACCGGCCGGCCCCAGTGGGCCTGCCCGCGCAACCACCCGGTGATGAAAGGCTCGTAGGCGAGTACTTCGCCCTGCTCACCGATCTCGGCGCGCATGACCCGGTAGCCGGCCTTGCGCGAGCGATTCCACGAACCGTGCTCGGCAACGAACAGCGTGGTGCCGCGTCCCGCGGGGAACATGGCGCCGCGATAGAACTCGATCCCCAGCGGTGCGACGTGGGCGCCCAGCGCCAGTGCCGGCATCACGTATTCCCCGGCCTCGTGCCCGGCACCGAACTCCGGATCGGGCCGGCCGTCGCCGTGCACGTAGGGAAAGCCGAAGTGGTCGCCACGCCGGGCGACCCGGTTGAGCTCGCACGGCGGCCGGTCGTCGCCGAGCCAGTCGCGTCCGTTGTCGCTGAACCACAGCTCCTGCGTACGCGGGTGCCAGTCGAAACCGACCGAGTTGCGCACGCCGCGCGCCTCCGTGCGCGGCTCCGCTCCGGCGGCGGTCATGCTGAGCACGGTGCCGAACGGCGGCGCGACCTCGCACACGTTGCACGGCGCCCCGACCGGAACGTAGAGGCGCCCGTCGGGACCGAACGCGATGAACTTCCAGCCATGGTGACGCTCCGCCGGCAGTGCGTCGTAGAGCACCTGCGGCTCACCGGCCCGCTCCGGGTGACGCTCGATGCCGTCGTAGCGCAGGATACGGTGGATCTCGGCGACGTACAGGCTGCCGTCACGAAATGCGACACCGCTCGGCATCGCCAGATCACGGTCCACCACCACGACCCGTTCCCCACGGCCGTCGCCGTCGGCGTCGATCACGGCATGCACGCGTCCGAGCTCGCGCGACCCGACGAACAGCACGCCTGCCGGCGAGAGCGCCATCTGGCGCGCGTTGGGCACCTCGGCATAGACGCTGACCGCGTAGCCGGGCGGCAGCTCGAGATCCTCGACGCCGAACGCGGCGCACAGCAGCGGCCACAGGCCGAGCACCGCCAGGATGACGCGCCCGCGGCAGGGAGACTTCGTTCGGCGGCGCTCCGCGAACACCCGCGGCGGCACTCAGATCTCCTGTGACATCTTCTCGGTGGTGACCGAGAGGCGATGGATCAGCGTGCGCAGGAAGACCTTGAGGAAACGTACCTGGCAGTTCAGCGAAACCTGGCTGATGACGGTGGAGTTGACCTTGAGCAGCGAGGTCGGCCCCTTGGCGACGATGGTCGCGGTACGCTTGGTCTTGGCCAGGTAGCCCATTTCGCCGAAGCAGTCGCCGGCCAGCAGGGCACGCAGATCCTTGCCGCTCTTCTGCACCGAGACCTGGCCGTGCACGATGATGTAGAACGAGTCGTCGAGCTCGCCCTCGATGATGATCTCGTCACCGTCACGATAATCCTGCCACTTTCCGGCGCGCACGATTTCCCAGATCTCGGCATCCGGGAAGCCGTCGAAGAAATCGAGCTGCTTGACCGCGAGGAACTGCTCCTGCTCGGAGATGTTCTCCTGCGGCGCTTCGAGCAGCGAATCGAACGCCTTGCTCAGGTCCGAAGCCAGGTCCATGCCCATCTGGTAGCGTTCCTCGCGATCCTTGGCGAGCGCTTTTTCGCAGATCACGGCCAGCGCTTCGGGGATGTCGGAGCGGTACTGGCGGATATCGGGCGGGTCTTCGTTGAGGATGCGCTGCACCAGGCGCGAGAACGATTCGGCCGCGAACGGGTGCTTGCCCGTCAGCAGCTCGTACATGATGATGCCGAGCGAGAAGATGTCGGTCTGGCTGGTGATGTAGTCCTCGGTGACCTGCTCGGGGGACATGTAGCGCGGCGAGCCGACCATGCCCATGGGCATGGTCTCGGTCGAATCCATCTTGGTCAGGTGGGCGATGCTGAAATCGCCGATTTTGACGTCGCCGTCCTCGGTGTAGAGGATGTTGGTCGGCTTGATGTCGCGGTGAATCACGCCCTGCTTGTGCGCGTAGTCGAGTGCCTTCGCGCACTTGAAGATCGTCTCCACGACCTTCTCGATCGACATCAGGTTCTCGGGCTTGCAGAAATCCTTGAGGGTATTGCCGCCCTCGACCAGCTCCATCACGATGTAGCACGTGTCACCGTCGACGCCGGCGTCGTAGATGCCGATGATGTTCGGATGGGTAAGGCGTCCGGCCGTGTGCGCCTCGTTGAAGAACATCTTGCGGTAGCGGTCGCCGCCTTCCTCGTCGTTGAGCTGCTCGGCGTGGGCGACCTTGATCGCAACCTGGCGATCGATGTAGGGATCGTGTCCGAGATAGACCGTGCCCATCGAACCGCGGCCGACTTCCTGCAGGACTTCGTACTTGCCCAGTCTTTCGGGAATTTCTGCGCTCATCAGCCTGTTCTTCGGCAGCCATTGCCGTGCCCGCCGTCGCCGTACTCCCCCTGGCGGACACCGTGTGCTGCGCGTGGATATCGCGGCGTTGGCCATAGTAATTCAATTCCCAGGCGCAGGATAGCGACCCGCTTCGCATCCCGCCCGCACACCCGCGCGGCTGTCCGCCCGCGCGCCGCGCTGTAGAATAGCCAGCGGCATGAAGCATGGACTGGACAGTCACGTACGCCTGCTGCGGGCGCGCGCCACGACGCTCCGCGAGCAGCGTATCGAGAACCTGTTTGCCGCGGACCCCGAGCGCATGCAGCACCTGGTCGCCGAGGCCGCGGGGCTGCGCCTGGACCTGAGCAAGAACCTGATCGACCCGGATACGCTCGCGGCACTGCTGGAGCTTGCCGGGCTCGCCGCGGTAGCGGCGGCCGCCGCCGCGATGTGCGCCGGCGCTGAAGTCAACCCCACCGAGGGCCGCGCGGCGCTGCACACCGCCCTGCGCCGGGCCGGCGCCAGCGACAGTCCGGTGCCGCATGCGGCAACCATAGCAGCGGTGCGCGAACGCATGTCGGCACTGGTCGCGGACGTACGCTCAGGCCGCCGCAGCGGGCACACCGGCGCGGCCTTTACCGACGTCGTCAACATCGGCATCGGCGGCTCACACCTCGGTCCACAGCTTGCCTGCGACGCCCTGCGCTATGCCACCACGGACGGGCCGCGCGCGCATTTCCTCGCCAACGTCGACGGCGGCGAGTTCGACCGCATCGTCGGCAGCCTGAACCCGGACACGACGTTGTTCATCGTCGCGTCGAAATCCTTCAGCACGGTCGAGACCCGCCTCAACGCGTTATCGGCACGTGCCTGGCTCGCGGCCCGGCATCCCGCGCCGGCCGCGATTGCCGATCATTTTCTCGCGGTCAGCGCGAACCCGGCGCGCGCGATCGAGTTCGGCATCGCTGAAGACAACGTCTACCCGATGTGGGACTGGGTCGGCGGGCGCTATTCCATGTGGTCGGCAATCGGTCTGCCGGTCGCACTCAGCCGCGGCATGGACGTCTTTGACCAACTCCTGGCCGGTGCCGCGGCCATGGACGAGCACTTCCTCGACGCACCGCCGGCGCGCAATCTGCCGCTGCTGCTGGCGCTGACCGGGATCTGGAACAGCACTTTTCTCGGCGCGGAATCCTATGCCGTAATCCCCTACGACGATCGCCTGCGCTACCTGCCGGACTACCTGCAGCAGCTCGAGATGGAGAGCAACGGCAAGCGCGTTACGCTCGCCGGCGAGCCGCTGGACCATCATTCCGCGCCGGTCACCTGGGGCGGGCTGGGGACCAACGCCCAGCACGCTTTCTTCCAGCTCCTGCACCAGGGCACGCGCTTCATTCCGGTCGATTTCGTGGTGGCCATGCGTCATCCCGCCGCACGGCCACAACACCACGACATGCTGGTTGCGAACTGCATCGCTCAGGCCGAGGCGCTGATGACGGGACGCCCCGCCGACGCCGCCGATGCGCTCGGCGCCCATCGTGCGACACCCGGCAACCGTCCCAGCACCCTACTCAGCGTCGACGACCTGACCCCTTCAACGCTCGGCGCCCTGATCGCACTGTACGAACACAAGACCTACGTGCACAGCGTGATCTGGGACATCAACGCGTTCGACCAGTGGGGCGTGGAGCTCGGCAAACAGCTCGCCAGCACCGTGCTCGAAGAGCTGGCCGGCGAGCGCGGCCCCCAGCCGCACGATCCGTCGACCACGGCACTCATCGACCGTTACCGCAGCCTGCGCCGCGGCTGAGCGCCCGCCGGGGCCCGACATTCACGGCGCGCTGCCGCGCACCATCATCTCGGTGGTCTTCGACAGGCGATCGATCAGGGTTTTCAGGAACACCTTGAAGAAGCGTAGCTGGCAATCCGTGGTGACCTGCTCGATAAGGGTGGAGTTGACCTTCATCAGCGTCACCGGTCCGTCCGCGGTAACCGTCGCGGTGCGCTTGATGCGGTTCAGGTAACCCATCTCGCCGAAGCAGTCACCCTCGCGCAGATGGCCGACCGGGCGGCCCTGCTTGGTCACGCGGACGTCACCCGAGATGATTATGAAGAACGAGTCCTCGACGTCGCCCTCGGCGACGATGACATCCTCGACGTCGGCGTCCACCCACACGCTCGCGCGGATGATCTCCCAGATCTCCGAATCCGGGAAGCCGCGGAAGAAATCCAGCATCTTCACGCGCTCGAACTTGTCCTTGGCCGAGATATCCTCCTGCGGACTCTCGAGATGGGTGAACGCCATGCTCAGGTCGGAGGCCAGATCCAGGCCCATGCGGTAGCGCCGTTCGACCGGCTTCTCCAGCGCACGCCGGATGATGTGCTCGAGTACGTCGGGCGCGTCGCTGCGGAACTGCGTCATCGGGGTGGGGTCCTCGTTGACGATCCGGTGCACCAGGCTGGAAAAGCTCTCACCGCCGAACGGATGGTGTCCCGTCACCAGCTCGTAGGCGACGATGCCGAGGGAGAAGATGTCGGTCTGGTTGGTGATGACATCCTCGTGCACCTGTTCCGGAGACATGTAGCGTGGCGATCCCACGAAGCCCATGGGCATGGTCTGGGTCATGTCCGTGCGCGCCGCATGGGCGATGCTGAAATCGGCAATCTTGACGTCCATGTCCTCGGTCAGGAGGATGTTCGACGGCTTGATGTCACGGTGAATGACACCCTGCCGGTGCGCGTAGTCGAGCGCCTTGGCGCACTTGAAGATGATCTCGACCGCCTGCGGCAGCGGCAACAGCCGGTCGGGCTTGCAGTGCGTGCGCAGGGTGCCGCCGTTGGCCACGATCTCCATGACGATGTAGCACAGGTCGTCGTCCACCCCGGCGTCGAAGACGTCGAGTATGTTCGGATGGCGCAGCATGCCCGCGGTGTGCGCCTCGTTGAAGAACATCTTGCGGAAACGCTCGCCGGTGTCCTTGTCGCGCAGTGAATCGGCCAGCGCGACCTTCACCGCGACGGCGCGGTCGATGTAGGGATCGTAGGCGCGGTACACCACGCCCATGCTGCCGCGACCTATCTCTTCCTCGATTTCGTATTTCCCGAGCTTTTCGGGAGCTTTGTCTTTCATGAGATGGGGTCACCTGGCCATGGAAGCGCCGCGCCGGTGCCGCGCGGGCCGGGGGCTCCCGCATCGGTCACCGGTTCGGGATCGATTATCCGGTGCCGTCGAGCGCACATGTTGTCGATTGCTCTGCACATTTGCAAGAACGCGCGGGCCTGGCCCATTCCCCCCGGAGGCAGGCCGCGCCGATATAATCATGTGATGAGCAGAGTGGCCGCTTCCGCACCGTGGCTCGTCGGCGGCACCGTCGTCGCGCTGGCCTTCGCCGCCGGTGTGTGGCTGTCGTCACGACACGCGCGTTCGGGCGCGGCGCCGGTCGACGGCCTGCTGTGGCCGGACCCGCCGCAGCTGGCCGCTTTCCACCTCGTCGACGACAGCGGTCAGCCGTTCACGCTCGACGACCTGCGTGGGCGCTGGACGCTGATGTTCTTCGGCTTCACCCATTGTCCGGACGTCTGCCCGACGACCCTGGAGGCCATGGCGCGGGCACACGCAGCGCTGCAGGACAACCCGGCCTGGTCGGAACACGGCCAGGTGGTGTTCGTGTCCGTCGACCCGGATCGCGATGACGGCGAGCAGATCGCACAGTACGTGCACTACTTCTCGCCAGACTTCATTGGCGCGACAGGTGCGGCGACCGAGCTCGAGGCCCTGACCCGCTCGGTCGGCGTGCTGTTCATGAAAGTGCCGCTGGGCGAAGGCGCCTACACCATGGATCACTCCGCCGGCATCTTCTTCGTCGCACCGGACACCCGCCTGGTCAGTGTGCTCACGCCACCGCACGGCGCCGACGCCATCGCAGCGCGCTTCGCAGCGGTCGAATCGTTCATCGGCCCGCGCCTGTGAGCCTGCACACGCCGCGCGTCACGGTCGGCTGATGCGCGACGGCGTCTTCGTCGCCGTGCAGCGCGTGCTGCCGAAGCGCACCCTGTCCGCGCTGTGCGGATGGCTCACGCGACTGCGCGGCGGTGCAGTCACACAAATTGCGATTCGCGCCTTCATTCGCGCCTACGGCGTGAACATGGCCGAGGCCGCGGATCCGCGCCCCGGCGCCTACCCCACCTTCAACGCCTTCTTCACCCGTGCCCTGGCAGCGGAGGCCCGGCCGCTGCCGACCGATGCCGCGGGGGTGGCCGCGCCTGCCGACGGCACGGTCAGCGAGCAGGGCGCGATCGACGGCGATCGCCTGCTGCAGGTCAAGGGCAGCCCTTACCGGCTAGACGAGCTGCTCGACGGCGACCGCGCGCTCGCCGCGCGCTTTCACGGTGGCAGCTTCCAGACTGTCTACCTGGCACCGTACAACTATCACCGCGTACACATGCCGCTGGCAGGACGTGCCTGCGCACTGCGCTACGTGCCGGGGGCCCTGTTCTCGGTCAATGCCGCTACCACCCGCGTCCTGCCGCGCCTGTTCTGCCGCAACGAGCGCGTGGTCGTGGTGTTCGACACCGAGGGCGGCAGCTTCGCCCTGGTCATGGTCGGAGCGCTGAATGTCGGCAGCATCGAGCTGACCGTGCCTGCCGAGGGTTTCCGCAACCGCCCGGCGGCGAACTTCGCGCCCGGCGAGACGCATGCCCTGGATGGCGCGGCCCTCGCGCGCGGTGCCGAGTTCGGCCGCTTCAACATGGGCTCGACCGTGATCACGCTGGCCAGCCCCGGCCTGCTCACCTGGCGTGACGACGTCGCCGCCGGCAGCGTGGTCAGGATGGGGCAGGAGGTCGCGCGCCGCGCTGATCCCGCGCGGCCCTGAGCAGCGCCGTCAGTACCGCGGCCGGGCGCCCGCTCGGTCGCTACGCGCCGCCCGCCAGCATGGCGGCGAGGCACACCGACATCAGCGTGCCCGGCAGAAAGCCCAGCAACAGCACGGCGAGGCCGTTGACGCTGAACACCAGGTGCGCATCCTCGCTCGCGGAGACCGCGGCCACGCGCGGATCCGGCTCGTCGAAGTACATCAGCTTGACCACCCGCAGGTAGTAGAACGCGCCGATCAGGGAGAACGCCACGGCGACCACCGCGAGCCAGGTGTAATGCGCGCCGATCAGCTCCTTGAGCACGAACCACTTGGCCCAGAAGCCCGCGAAAGGCGGCACACCGGCCAGCGAGAACATGAGGATGAGCATGATGAAGGCCAGCCACGGGCTGCGCCGCGCGAGGCCGGCGAAGTCGGACAGCTCGTCGGACTCGAAGCCGGGACCGGAGAGCAGGATGATGGCGCCGAACGCACCCATGCTCATCAGCGCGTAGACGACGACGTAGAACATCGAGGCCGCGTAGCCGAACGAGTTGGCCGCGATCAGGCCCAGCAGCAGGAAGCCCATGTGCGAGATCGTCGAGTACGCCAGCATGCGCTTGATGTTGGTCTGGGCGATGGCGACGATATTGCCGATCGCCATCGAGACGATCGCGAGCAGGACGAGCATGTCCTGCCACTCGGCCGCGTACCCGCCGAGGCCGTCGGTCAGCACGCGCACCGCCATCGCGAACGCGGCGAGCTTGGGCGCCGAGCCCAGGAACAGCGTGACCGGTGTCGGCGCACCCTGGTAGACGTCCGGCACCCACATGTGGAAGGGCGCCACGCCGAGCTTGAAGGCAATGCCGATGAGCACGAAGACCAGCCCGAACACGAATAGCACCCGCGTGTCCTCCGTGCTCGCATGGCGCGAGAGCTCGGTGAGGTCCAGGGTGCCGGACACGCCGTAGAGCATCGACATGCCGTACAGCAGCATGCCCGAGGCCAGCGCACCGAGCACGAAGTACTTCATCGCCGCCTCGGATGCGGCGGCCGAATCGCGATCCATCGCGACCATTGCGTACAGGGACAGCGACAACAGCTCGAGCCCGAGGTAGACCGTGAGCAGGCTGTGCGCCGAGATCAGCACCATCATGCCGATGCTGGAGAACAGGGCAAGGATGAAGAACTCGTTCTGCTCGCGGCCGTGGCGCGTGAAGTAGTCGCGCGCATAGAAGAACGCCAGCAGCACCACCACCATGAGGAAGGCCTTGAGCACGGCCGACATCGGGTCGAGCACGAAGGTGCCGTGGAACGTGTAGGAGACCTGCGCCGGAAACACGTAGGCCAGCTCGGCCAGGATGACCAGCACGGTGCCAATGGCACACCAGAAGGTCAGCGCCGAGGCGCCGGCACGCCGGTAGACGTCGACGACCAGCACCGCGCACGCAAGCGCGGTGAGGGTGGCTTCGGGCAGGACGGACTGGATGTCATTCATCGGTACGGGCCTTACGGCAGTTTGGATTGCGCGATGTGGCTGGCCAGCTGCTCGACGCTCGCGTGCATCATGTCGAACAGCGGTGCCGGCCAGATGCCGAACAGCAGCACCGTCAGCGCCAGCACCACCAGAATCAGCTTCTCGCGCGCGTCGACGTCACTGAGCGCGGCAACACCCGGGTTGGAGATCTCGCCGAAGACCACGCGCTTGTACATCCACAGGGTATAGGCCGCGCCCAGGATCAGGGTCATGGCAGCGAGGAAGGCGTACCAGACGTTGGCCTTGAACGCGGTCAGGATGACCAGGAACTCGCCGACGAAACCCGAGGTGCCCGGCAGCCCCGCGTTGGCCATCGCGAACAGCATCATCAGCGCGGCGAAGGTCGGCATGGTGTTGACCACGCCACCGTAGTCGCCGATCTGCCGGCTGTGCAGGCGATCGTACATGACGCCTACGCACAGGAACATGGCGCCGGAGATGAAGCCGTGCGAGATCATCTGCACCATGCCGCCCTCGATGCCCATCGCCGCCTGCTGCCAGTCGCCGGTGCTGGAGAAGACCTGGAACACGATGAAGAAGCCGAGGGTGACGAAGCCCATGTGCGAGATCGAGGAATAGGCAATGAGCTTCTTCATGTCCTGCTGGACCAGCGCCACGAAGCCGATGTAGACGATGGCGATCAGCGACAGGGCGATCATCAGCCAGTCCATCGACAGCGCCGCGTCCGGCGTAATCGGCAGGCTGAAGCGGAGGAAGCCGTAGCCACCCATCTTCAGCATGATCGCGGCCAGCACCACCGATCCGCCGGTCGGCGCCTCGACGTGCGCATCGGGCAGCCAGGTATGGACCGGCCACATCGGGATCTTGACTGCGAAGGCAAGCAGGAAAGCGATGAAGATCCACTGCTGCTCGAGCAGCCCCAGTGCCGTGGTGTGCATGTCGGGGATGGCGAAGCTGCCGCCCTGCATGTAGAGGTAGAGCAGTGCCACCAGCATGAACAGCGAGCCCATGAAGGTGTAGAGGAAGAACTTGATGGTGGCGTAGACGCGCTTCGGCCCACCCCAGATGCCGATGATGAGGAACATCGGAATCAGCATCGCTTCCCAGAAGATGTAGAACAGGATCGCATCCAGCGCACTGAACACGCCGATCATGAGCCCCTCGAGGAGCAGGAAGGAGCCCATGTAGAGGCTCAGGCGATCCTTGATCACCACCCAGCCGGCCAATACCACCAGCACGGTGGTGAACGTGGTCAGCAGGATCAGCGGCAGTGCGATGCCGTCGATGCCGACGAAGTAATCGATGCCGAAGGCCGGTATCCATTGCAGCCGCTCGACGAACTGCATGTCGCCGCGGCCATTGTCGAAGCCGCTCCACAGTATCAGCGAGACCACGAAGGTGGCCAGCGAGATCAGCAGCGTGTCGTTGCGCACGGCCGCGTCCGGTACCCGGCTGCCGGCGAAAATCACCCACAGGCCACCGACGATCGGCAGCCAGATGGTCAGACTGAGAAGGGGAAATTCGGCAGACATGCAGGCGTATGTTCCGGGTTCCAGGGTGTGCCGATGCGGATCTAGGCGACCAGCCCGTGCACGAAGATGCCGAGCAGGAGGAGTAGCCCGAGGATCATCGCGAACGCGTAGTGGTAGAGGTAGCCGGACTGGATGTGGCGAACGAATCCGGCCCACCAGCCGACCGCGCGCGCCGAGCCGTTGACGATCAGCCCGTCGATGAGCGCGACGTCACCGGCGCGCCACAATACCTGCCCGGTGCCGCGTGCGCCGCCGGCGAAGAACCAGTCGTTGAAGCGGTCAAAGCCGTACTTCTCGAGCAGAATGGTGTGGACCAACGACAGCGACGTGGCGATCCGGGCGGGAATGTCCGGGCGCTTCAGGTAGAAATACCAGGCTACCCCGACGCCGCTGATGGCGAGCCAGAACGGTGGCTGCCAGATGCCGTGCCAGATCATGCCGAGCACGCCGTGGTAGTGCTCGCCGAGCTCACCGAGCACGTCGTGCGCGGGCTGCACGAAGATGCTGGCGCCGAAATACTCGCCGAACAGCATGTCGCCGACGAACAGCGCGCCGGCGAGCACCGACGGCACGGCCAGCGCGATCAGCGGCCAGGTCACCACCCGCGGCGATTCGTGCAGGTGTTCCTTCGCGTGCGGGTCGATGCGTTCCTCGCCGTGGAAGACCATGAACACCAGGCGGAAGGAGTACAGCGCCGTCACGAACACGCCCGAGAGCACCGCCATGTAAGCGAAACCGGCGCCGGGGATGTGCGAATGATGCACCGCCTCGATGATCGCGTCCTTGGAGAAGAAGCCGGCGAAACCGGGGAAACCGATCAGCGCCAGCGATCCGACCAGGCTGGTCCAGTAGGTCACCGGCATGTAGCGCTTGAGCCCGCCCATGCGGCGCATGTCCTGCTCGTGGTGCAGGCCGATGATGACCGAGCCGGCGGCGAGGAACAGCAACGCCTTGAAGAAGGCGTGCGTAAAGAGGTGGAAGATCGCCGCCGCGTAGGCCGAGGCGCCCAGCGCCACGGTCATGTAGCCGAGCTGTGACAGCGTCGAGTACGCCACCACGCGCTTGATGTCGTTTTGCACCAGGCCGAGCAGGCCCATGAAGAAGGCGGTAATGGCGCCGATCACGAGAACCGCGGAGAGCGCGGTCTCCGACAGCTCGAACAGCGGCGACATGCGCGCCACCATGAAGATACCCGCGGTGACCATGGTCGCGGCGTGGATCAGGGCCGAGATCGGGGTCGGACCCTCCATCGAGTCGGGCAGCCACACGTGCAGCGGCACCTGCGCCGACTTGCCCATGGCACCGACAAACAGCAGCAGGCAGATCAGGGTCATCAGCGACCACTCGTGACCCGGCAGCACGCTGATGGTGGTGTCCGCGTGCGAACCGGCGGCGCCGAACACGGCCATGTAGTCGAGGCTGCCGAAGTACATCAGCACCCCGGCGATGCCGAGCAGGAAGCCGAAGTCACCGACGCGATTGACCAGGAAGGCCTTGAGATTGGCGTAGATCGCCGTGTCGCGGGTATACCAGAAGCCGATCAGCAGGTAGGACACCAGGCCGACCGCCTCCCAGCCGAAGAACAGCTGCAGGAAGTTGTTCGACATCACCAGCATCAGCATGCTGAAGGTGAACAGCGAGATGTAGGAGAAGAAACGCTGGTAGCCCGGGTCGTCGTGCATGTAGCCGATGGTATAGATGTGCACCATCCAGGAGACGAAGGTCACCACCACCATCATCGTCGCGCTGAGCTCGTCGATGAGGAAGCCGACGTGAAAATCGATGCCGCCGCTCGACAGCCAGGTGTAGAGATTGGCGTTGTACGGCTCGGCGTCGCCCAGCACGATGTTGCTGAAGGGGATCAGCGAGAGGAAGAATGACAGCCCGACCAGGCCGCTGGTTACCCAGTGCGCACCGGCGCGCCCGATCTCGCGGCCGAACAGGCCAGCGACGATGGCGCCGAGCAGCGGCGCGAGCACGATGATGAGATACAGCGTCGGCATGCGGTCAGCCCTTCATCAAGTCGAGGTCTTCGACATTGATCGAGTTGCGGTTACGGAACAGCACGACCAGGATGGCGAGCCCGATCGCGGCCTCTGCCGCAGCCACGGTGAGGATGAAGAACACGAACACCTGGCCGTGCACGTCGCCGTTGAAATGCGAGAAGGCGATGAAGTTCATGTTCACCGCCAGCAGCATCAGCTCGATGCACATCAACAGGATGATGACGTTCTTGCGGTTGATGATGATGCCGGCGACGCTGAGACAGAACAGGATCGCGCCAATGATGAGAAAGTCGGCCAGTGCAAGCATAGCGTCAGGTCTCCCTCAGGCGTCCCGTTCCGGCTCGACCTTGACCACGCGCACGCGGTCCTGGCGGCGCACCGCGACCTGGCGTTCCGGGCGCGGCGCCTTGGTCTGCCGGGTCTTGCGCAGGGTCAGCGCGATGGCGGCGATGATCGCCACCAGCAGCACCACCGCCGCGATCTCGAACGGCCAGATGTACTCGGTATAGAGCGCGCGCCCCAGCTCCTCGGTATTGCTGTAGTCGGCCGCGCGCGGCGCGCTGGGCGGAACCTGGTCGGGCCCGAAGTTCTCCGGCCCGACCACGCGCCCCAGCGAGACCATCATGACGATGGCGACCAGCAGCGCGACGGGAAAGTAGCGTGCGAAGCCTTCGCGCAACTCGGCGAGGTTGATGTCGAGCATCATGACAACGAACAGGAACAGCACCATCACCGCGCCGACGTAGACCAGTACCAGGGCGATGGCGAGAAACTCCGCCTCGAGCAGCAGCCACAGTCCGGCACTGGAGAAGAACGCGAGCACGAGGAACAGCGCGGCGTGCACCGGGTTGCGCACCGTGATGACCATCGTTGCCGCGAAGATCAACATGGCGGCGAAGGCGTAGAAAACGATTTGTTCGAACATCAAAGGTAATCACACGTGCACCTGCACCTGGCACCCGCCGGCGCGCGTCGTCAACGCGCCGCGACCGGGCAGCTCGGTCAGCCTCGTGTCATCCCCCTCCCTAAGTTGTCTCGTGGTTCAGCGGTAACGCGATTCGGCCTCGCGGTCGGCCGCTATCTGGGCCTCGAAGCGATCGGCGTTGGCCAGCAGCCGCTCCTTGGTCATCAGCAGGTCGCCACGCTTCTCGCCGTGGTATTCGAAATGGCGCGTTTCCACGATCGAGTCGACCGGGCACGACTCCTCGCAGAACCCGCAGAAAATGCACTTGGTCAGGTCGATGTCGTAACGCGTGGTACGCCGCGTGCCGTCCTCGCGCTGATCGGACTCGATGGTAATCGCGAGTGCCGGACAGACCGCCTCGCACAGCTTGCAGGCGATGCAGCGCTCCTCGCCGTTCGGGTAGCGGCGCAGCGCGTGCAGGCCGCGGAAACGCGGCGACTGCGGGGTCTTCTCTTCGGGGTACTGCACCGTCACCTTGCGCTCAATGAGGTAGCCGCCGGTCAGGCGCAGGCCCTTGACCAGCTCCCACAGGGTCAGACTCTTGAGATAACCGACGACAGCGTTCATTGACCGTACTCCGTCACGCGCCCGCGAACCACGGCGGTACCTTCCATACCACCATCGCGCTCACGACCACGATCCAGACGATGGTGATGGGCAGGAACACCTTCCAGCCGAGACGCATGATCTGGTCGTAGCGGTAACGGGGGAAAGTGGCGCGGAACCACAGGAAGAAGAACAGGAACAGGCCGGTCTTGGCCAGGAACCAATGCAGGCCGTCCGGCACGATGGCGGGGACCGGTGACAGCCAGCCGCCGAGGAACAGCACCGCCGTCAGTCCCGAGATCAGGATCATGTTGGCGTACTCGGCGAGGAAGAACAGCGCGAACGCCATGCCCGCGTACTCGACGTGGAAGCCGGCCACGATCTCCGACTCGCCCTCGCTGACGTCGAACGGCGCGCGGTTGGTTTCGGCCACGCCGGAGATGAAGTAGATCAGGAACAGCGGCAGCAAGGGCAGCCAGAACCAGCTGAAGATGCTCAAACCGCCGCGCTGCGCCTCGACGATGTCGCCCAGGTTGAGACTGCCCGCGGCAACCAGCACGCCGACCAGCGCGAAGCCCATCGCGATCTCGTAGGACACGATCTGCGCCGCCGAGCGCATCGCGCCGAGGAAGGCGTACTTGGAGTTGGAGGCCCAGCCGGCGACGATAATGCCGTACACGCCGAGCGAGGTCAGGGCGAGGATGTAGAGCAGCCCCGCGTTGATGTCGGCGAGCACCATCTCGGCGCCGAACGGCACCACCGCCCAGGCGGCCAGCGCCGGCCCCAGGGCGAGAATCGGCGCGAGCAGGAACAGGAAGCGGTTCGCACCGCTCGGGATCACGACTTCCTTGCATAGCAGCTTGAGGGCGTCGGCGATCGGCTGCAGCAGGCCGCGCGGACCGACCCGGTTGGGTCCGATGCGGACCTGGATGTAGCCGATGACCTTGCGCTCGGCCAGCGTGAGGTAGGCCACCGCGCCCATGATCGGCACCACGATGGTCAGGATCTTGGCCACGATGACCACGCTCAGCACGAGCGGCTCGGGCAGGAAGGAGAGCTGGGATTCGAGCAAAGCGTAGGGGTTCATGCCGCGGCATCCCCGCTGGCGCGCGCGATGGAAATCGCGGCGCCGTTGACGGCGACGGCGGCCAGCGCCGGGCGCGCACCGCAGATCACACAGGCGCCCTCGGCCACGCCCTCGTCGAAGGCGACGGTCGCGCCAGCCTGCGCACCGTTGACCGTCAAATCGACCGCGGCGCCATCGCTGAGCCCGAGCGCCGCAGCGGAGACCGGGTTGATGCGCACACAGTCGTCACCCGCCTGCGGCATCGCCTGCAGTACCTCGGCATGGCGCAGCAGGGGATCGGCGGCGTACATCGGGATCTCCACCACCAGTTCGAGCTGCGACTCGTCGATGGAGAGCGCACTGGATTCCAGTCCGGGCACGGCACGGTTGCTGGCCTTGACCGCGCCGATCAGCGCTTCGATCTCGGCCGAGACCTCGGCGCAGCTGACGGCGTCGAAGCCGGGCAGCTCGAGCCGGTTGGCGAGTACGCGCAGGATCTTCCATGCCGGGCGCGCTTCTCCGCGCGGTCGCACGGCGGCCTGGAAATGCTGCCAGAGACCGTTGAGGTTGACGAACGAGCCCTCGTTCTCGGCGTACAGCGCCTGCGGGAGGATGACGTCGGCAACCTCGTCCAGCGCGTCGCTGGCGTAGCTGCTGACGGCGACCACCAGCTCGGCGGCGCCCAGCGCCGCACGCAGTCCCTGCGCATCGGCGCAGTCCAGGGCCGGGTCTACACCCAGCAGCAGGCAGGCCCGGCGCGGCTTGGCAATCATGTCGGCGAGACTGGCGCCGGGCGTCTCCAGCGCGCGCCCCGCGGGTCCGCGGTGCGGCACCGCGCCGGCCAGCCAGGCGCCGGCAGCGTTGGCACCGGCAGCGCAGATGCCGCTGACCGAGCCCAGCATCTGCGCGGTGGCATCGGCCAGCTGGACCAGCGCGCTGCGCAGCGGGTGTTGCTCGACGTCCGCACCGACCAGGATCAACGGGTGACTGGCCTCGGCGAGCGTGCGCGCCATCGCCTCGAGCTCGGCGTCCTCGCCGGCGTGTGCGGCGACCATGCGATCGAACGGCGCCGGCACGTCGACCTGGCGCGCCGCCGCGACCGCGCCCAGCAGGCGCGCACTGGCGCCGACCAGGGCCGACGGGCGCACCAGCTTGCGCGTCGCGGTCGCGTAGTTGAAATCGCGCCGGTGCGTGTCGATGGTCATGATGCGCGCACCCTTGAGCGCGGCCTTGCGCAGGCGCAGGTTGACCAGCGGCTGCTCGTGGCGGGGATAGGCGCCGATCAGCACCACCGCGTCGGCCTTCTCCAGCGTTTTCAGCGTCGGTAGCGAGGGGTACAGCGGCTCGGCCTGCTGGTCGGAGAAATCGCGCTGCCGCAGGCGGTGATCGATGTTGTGCGAGCCGAGCTCACGCAGCAGCCGCTGCAGCAGGTAGAACTCCTCGGTAGTCGACGACGGCGAGGCCAGCGCGGCGACCTGGTCGGGATCGTCGCGCGCGATGCGCCCGAGCTGCGCGGCGACGCGGTCGAGCGCGGTGTCCCAGTCGCACTCGGCCCAGCGGCCTTCGCGCTTGATGCGCGGACGCTCCAGGCGCGCCTCGTGCGCCATGCCGAAGTGGCTGTAACGATCGCGGTCGGACAGCCAGGTCTCGTTCACGTCGTCGTTCTCGCACGGCACGATGCGTTTCACGTTCTGGCCCTTGACGTGAAAGTGCACGTTGGACCCGAGCGCGTCGTGCGGCGCGACGCCGTCACGCTGCTGCAGCTCCCAGGCACGCGCGGAGTAACGGTAGGGCTTGTTGGTCAGCGCACCCACCGGGCACAGATCGATGACGTTGCCGGACAGCTCCGAGGTCATCGCCTTGGCGACGTAGGTGCCGATCTCCATGTGCTCGCCGCGGCCGGTCGCACCGAGCTCGCGCAGGCCCGCGATCTCCTCGCCGAAGCGCACGCAGCGCGTGCAGTGGATGCAGCGCGTCATGTCGGTTTGCACCAGCGGCCCGATGTCCTTGTCGCGTACCACGCGCTTGCGCTCGGTGAACTGCGAGACGTCGCCGCCGTAGCCCATGGCGAGGTCCTGCAGCTCGCACTCGCCGCCCTGGTCGCAGATCGGGCAGTCCAGCGGATGGTTGATGAGCAGGAACTCCATCGTCGCGTGCTGCCCGGACACCGCCTTGGCGGACTTGGTGAAGACCTTCATGCCGTCCATCACCGGCGTCGCACAGGCCGGCATCGGCTTCGGTGCACGCTCGACCTCGACCAGGCACATGCGGCAGTTGGCCGCCACGCTCAGGTGCTTGTGGTAGCAGAAACGCGGTACGTAGATGCCGGCGGCGTCGGTGGCCTCGATCAGCATCGCGCCCTTGCGCGCCTCGATCTCCTGGCCGTCGACCTCGATCTTGACGATGTCGTCACTCATGGCTGTGGGCGTCCGATCAGGCGGCGGCGGAACGCCCGCCGGCCTCCAGGATGCTGTGTCCGTGCTCGACGTAGTGCGCGAACTCGTGGCGGTAGTGCTTGACGAAGCTGCGTACCGGCATGGCCGCGGCGTCGCCCAGCGCGCAGATGGTGCGGCCCTCGATCTTGCTCGCGACGAGGTCGAGCTTGTCGAGGTCTTCCATGCGTCCCTGGCCTTTGACGATACGGTCGAGCATACGGTAGAGCCAGCCGGTGCCTTCGCGGCACGGCGTGCACTGGCCACAGGACTCGGCGTAGTAGAAGCGCGAGATACGGCGCAGCACCTTGACCATGTCGGTGGTCTCGTCCATCACGATGACCGCGCCCGAGCCGAGCATGGAGCCGGCGCCGGCGATCGAGTCGTAGTCCATGTCGAGCTCCATCATGATCTCGGCGGGCAGCACCGGCACCGACGAGCCGCCCGGGATCACGGCCTTGAGCTTGCGCCCGTCGAGCACCCCGCCGGCCAGCTCGAGCAGGTCGCGGAACGGCGTGCCCATCGGCACCTCGAAGTTTCCCGGCTGGTTGACGTGCCCGCTGACCGAGAAGATCTTGGTGCCGCCGTTGTTGGGCTTGCCGAGACCGGCGAACCATTCGGCGCCGTTGCGCAGGATGGTCGGCACCGAGGACAGGGTCTCGGTGTTGTTGATGGTGGTCGGCTTGCCATAGAGACCGAAGCCGGCCGGGAACGGCGGCTTGAAGCGCGGCTGGCCCTTCTTGCCCTCCAGCGACTCGAGCAGCGCCGTTTCCTCACCGCAGATGTAGGCGCCGGCGCCGAGGTGATCGTGCAGGTCGAAGTCGATGCCCGTGCCCTTGATGTTCTTGCCGAGCAAACCGGCCGCGTAGGCGTCGGCGAGGGCCTGCTGGAAGTGCTGCGCCGGCTCGTCCATGAACTCGCCGCGCATGTAGTTGTAGCCGACCGTGGCGCCGATGGCATAGCCGGCAATGGCCATGCCCTCGACCAGCGCATGCGGGTTGAAGCGCAGGATGTCGCGGTCCTTGCAGGTGCCGGGCTCGGACTCGTCGGAGTTGCACACGATGTACTTCTGCACGTCGGTCTTGGGCATGAAGCTCCATTTCACGCCGGCCGGAAAGCCTGCGCCGCCGCGTCCGCGCAGGCCGGCCGCCTTGACCACCTCGATGATGTCCTCGCGCGGCGTCTTCTCGGCGAGGATCTTCTCCCACGCCTGGTAGCCGCCTAGCTTGCGATAGGTCTCCATGGTCCACGGCTGGTCGTGGCCGAGCGTGGCATAGCAGGTCTGGTTCAGCTTGATGTCGCTCATTCGAGCCCGTCCAGGATGGCGTCGACGCGTTCGACGGTGAGGTTCTCGTGGTAGACGTGGTTGACCTGCATCATCGGCGCGCCGCAGCACGCCGCCAGGCACTCTTCCTCGCGCTTGAGGAAGATACGCCCGTCCGGGGTCGACTCGCCGAGCTTGATGCCGAGCTTGTTCTCGATGTGCGCGACGATGTCGTCGGCGCCGCGCAGCATGCACGAGATGTTGGTGCACACCGAGACGTTGTTGCGGCCGCACGGCTCGGTCTCGTACATGGAGTAGAAGCTCGCTACCTCGTAGACCGCGATGCGCGGCATGCCGAGATAGTCGGCAACGGCGTCCATCAGCGGCGTGGTGAGAAAGCCCTGGTTCTCGTGCTGCACCTCGGTCAGCGCGGCCAGTACCGCGGACTGCTTGCGCTCCGGCGGGTACTTGGCGACCCACGCGTCGATCACCTCGCGCGCGTGGTCGGAAAGCAGCTCGTTTGCGTTCTCGCTCATGGGCAGGGGTACGACCGACCGTCAGCGGTCGATCTCTCCGAAGACGATATCCATGGTGCCGATGACGGCGACGACGTCAGCCAGCATGTGGCCCTCGACCAGCTCGTTGATGGCGGCGAGATGGGCGAAGCCGGCGGCGCGCGCCTTGACCCGGTACGGCTTGTTGGCGCCGTCAGAGACGAGGTAG
Source organism: Gammaproteobacteria bacterium (assembly GCA_041984235.1). Classification (GTDB taxonomy): domain Bacteria; phylum Pseudomonadota; class Gammaproteobacteria; genus JBHIYN01. Next base: position 151,025 of record JBHIYN010000008.1, on the reverse strand, counting down.
ATGCCGAACTCGCCCTTGGGGTGCTCGACCGCCGCGTAGACCTCGCCCTCGGGCACGCAGTAGCCCTCGGTGAAGAGCTTGAAGTGGTGAATCAGGGCTTCCATGTCGCCCTTCATCTCGTCACGGCGCGGCGGTGTCAGCTTGTGGTTGTCGAGGATCACAGGCCCCGGGTTGGCGCGCAGCCAGTCGGTGCACTGCTTGATGATGCGTGCGGACTGGCGCATCTCTTCGACCCGCACGAGATAGCGGTCGTAGCAGTCGCCGTTGACACCGACCGGGATGTCGAAGTCCATGTCGGCATAGACCTCGTAGGGCTGCTTCTTGCGCAGGTCCCAGGCGATGCCCGAGCCGCGCAGCATGGGTCCGGTGAAGCCGAGCTCGAGTGCGCGCTCGGGCGTCACCACGGCGATGTCGACGGTGCGCTGCTTCCAGATGCGGTTGTCGGTGAGCAGGGTTTCGTACTCGTCGACGCAGGCCGGGAAGCGCGCGACGAAGTCGTCGATGAAGTCGAGCAGCGAGCCCTGGCGGGTCTCGTTCAGCGCCGCCACTTCCTTCTCGTTGCGCCACTTCGACGGCTGGTACTGCGGCATGCGCTCGGGCAGGTCGCGGTAGACGCCACCCGGGCGATAGTAGGTGGCGTGCATGCGCGTGCCCGAGACCGCCTCGTAGCAGTCCATCAGGTCTTCGCGCTCACGGAAGCAGTACAGGAACATGGTCATCGCGCCGATGTCGAGACCGTGCGCGCCCAGCCACATGAGGTGGTTCAGGATGCGCGTGATCTCGTCGAACATGACGCGGATGTACTGCGCGCGGATCGGCGGAGTGATGCCGAGCAGCTTCTCGATGGCGAGCACGTAGGCGTGCTCGTTGCACATCATGGAGACATAGTCGAGCCGGTCCATGTAGCCGATCGACTGGTTGAACGGCTTGTTCTCGGCCAGCTTCTCGGTCGCACGATGCAGCAGACCGATATGCGGGTCGGCGCGCTCGATGACCTCGCCGTCCATCTCCAGCACCAGGCGCAGTACGCCGTGCGCGGCCGGGTGCTGCGGCCCGAAGTTGAGGGTCAGGTTGCGAATTTCAGGCATCGCCGCTCTCGCTGACCGGTTGCGAGGAGTGCAGCCAGTCTTCTTCGCGGATCACGCGCGGCACCAGGGTACGCGGCTCGATGGTGACCGGTTGGTTGACGACGCGGCCCTTGTCCGGGTCGTAGCGCACCTCGACGTGCCCCTCGAGCGGGAAATCCTTGCGGAACGGGTGGCCGATGAAGCCGTAGTCGGTGAGGATGCGGCGCAGGTCCGGATGACCGTCGAACAGGATGCCGAACAGGTCGAACGCCTCGCGCTCGAACCAGTTAGCCGCCGGCCACACCTCGGCCACGGAATCGACTCGCGGCGGCGTGCCCTGCGGGTAGACCTTGACGCGCAGCCGATAGTTGTGCGTCACGGACAGCAACTGGTAGGCGACGGCGAAGCGGCGCTCCGTGTCGCCCTGCGCGCTCACCGCGCCGCGGCTGACGCCGCGGCTGAAACCGGAGTTGGTCGCCGCGCGGGTCTGCCAGTCGGCCTGCCCGTAGGTGAGGTAGTCGACCCCGGCCAGGTCGCTCATCTGCGTGAACGCCAGGGCCTCGTCGGTCTTCAGCAGCGGCATGACCTCCGCTACCGCCTGCGGCGCGATCTCTATGGTCAGCTCACCGTGCGCCGCGCGGCGGTCGAGGATACGCTCGCCCAGTACGCGGTCGAGCGCGGCGGTCAGTGCTTCGAGTCTGCTCGGTGACATCAGCGGGTTCGAGCTCAGTGCCGGGAAATGGTGCTGGTTCGCTTGATCTTGTTCTGCAGCTGAATCACGCCGAACAGCAGGGCTTCTGCCGTCGGCGGACAGCCGGGAACGTAGATGTCGACCGGCACGATGCGATCACAGCCGCGGGTCACCGCGTAGGAATAATGGTAGTAACCACCGCCGTTGGCACACGATCCCATGGAGATGACCCACTTCGGCTCGGTCATCTGGTCGTACACCTTGCGCAGTGCGGGCGCCATCTTGTTGACCAGGGTCCCGGCGACGATCATGACGTCGGACTGGCGCGGGCTGGGCCGGAAAACCACCCCGAAACGGTCGAGATCGTAGCGCGAGGCGCCGGCATGCATCATCTCGACCGCGCAGCAGGCAAGGCCGAAGGTCATCGGCCACATCGACCCGGTGCGCGCCCAGTTGACCACCGTGTCGACGGTGGTCGTGACGAAGCCGCGGTCCTCGACCTCGTTCATTCCCATTCCAGAGCTCCCTTGCGCCATTCGTAGAGGAAACCTACGACGAGGATTCCGAGGAAGATCATCATGGCCCAGAAGCCGTAGACGCCGATCTCGTCGAGCACCACCGCCCACGGGAAGAAGAAGGCAATCTCGAGATCGAAGATGATGAAGAGAATCGCGACCAGGTAGTAGCGCACGTCGAACTTCATGCGCGCGTCCTCGAAGGCCTCGAAGCCGCACTCGTAGGGCGAGGACTTCTCGCTGTCCGGCCGGTGGACCCCGAGGATGCCGCCGATCCCGTAGCTCGCCGCCAGCGAGACGACGCCGATGGCGACCCCGATGGCAACGAAGATCAGAATCGGCAGGTAGAGTTCGAGCACTGTTTGGTCAGATCCTGCACGCTGTTCGTGCTGCGCGTTTCAACAGATGCCCATTGTAATCGATAAGCGCGCGTGGCCGGGCATGCGCCCGCGTGCTTCAAACCAACCCCGGCGCAATGCGCCGGACCGTTGGTGCCGATGGCCGGAGTCGAACCGGCACGCCTCTCGGCACTGCCCCCTCAAGACAGCGTGTCTACCAATTCCACCACATCGGCATGGAGATCTCGGGACGGGCCACCTGCCGCGGTCCGCCCCTTCGAGGGAACGGCAATGATACGAGATGCGCCCGCGTCATGCCATAAGTGCGGCGCACTATTCGGGCGGCAGCGTCGGCACGTCGTCGACGGCGGCCGGTGCCGGCACGTCGGCCGGCGCGGCCGGCGCGGCCGGGGCGAGCGGCTCCTCCACCGACGGCGGTGGCGCCACCCGGTCGAGCAGGCTGGTCTGCTCCAGCGCGTTGCCGTAGAGGTAGGCCAGCAGGAGGCTGTTGGCGAGAAACAGGGTGGCAAGGACCGCCGTCGCGCGGGTCAGGAAGGACGCCGATCCGCGCGCGCCGAACACGGTGCCGGAAGCGCCGCTGCCGAAGGCCGCGCCGGCCGTCGCGCCCTTGCCCTGCTGGATGAGGATGATGCCGATCAACAGCAGGGACAGCACGATGTGCACGGCCAGCAGAATGGAGAAAGTCAGTGACATGGGTTGTGCTCTCAAGTGTAGTTCGCCGCGCGCTGCGACGAATCGAAATGCGCGGCGCGGACCCGGCCGCAGCGGCGCTCAGGCGGCGGCGCAGATGGCCGCGAACGACTCCGCAACCAGGGACGCGCCGCCGATCAGGCCGCCGTCGATATCGGGCATGGCAAACAGTTCAGCGGCGTTGCCGGGCTTGACGCTGCCACCGTAGAGGATACGCAAGGCTCCCGCCGCGGTCGCGTCGACCTGCGCCAGGTGTGCCCGGATCCAGGCGTGCACGGCCTGGGCCTGCTCGGGCGTCGCCGACTCGCCGGTACCGATAGCCCACACCGGCTCGTAGGCGATCACCAGGCGTTCGAGCAGCCGCCCGATGCTTTCCACGGCGAGCACCGGCGCGAGCTGGCGCTCGATCACGGCCTCGGTCTGGCCGGCGCGGCGCTCGGCGATGGTCTCGCCGACGCACAGCACCGGCGTCAGGCCGACCGCGTGCGCCCGTGCCACCTTGGCGGCGACCCTGGCATCGTCCTCGGCGAAGAACTGACGCCGCTCGGAATGCCCGAGGATGACGAACGAGCAGCCGACATCGCACAGCATCTCGGCGGCCACCTCGCCGGTGTACGCACCGGGCGCATGCTCCGAGCAGTCCTGCCCGCCGAGCGCGACCGCGCTGCCGGCAAGCGCCTCGCCGACGACGCCCAGGTAGGGCGCCGGCGGACACACCAGGGTGTCCATGTTGGCCGGCGCATCACCCGCCAGCGCCGTCGCGAGCTCGCGCGCGCTGTCGCGCGAACCGTTCATTTTCCAGTTTCCGGCGACCAGGGGGCGACGCATGACAGGCTGAATCTCGGGCAGGGGGGTGCGAAAAGGCGGCCAAGCTTAGCCGTGTCGCAGGGGGAGATCAATCGCGGCCCCGTGTGCGCAGCGGGGGCGCAGCCCGCACTGCGCGCAGTGCGGGCGGCTGCGACAGAAGGCCTTGCCGTGGGCGACGATCAGCGCGTGACACTCGTTATACCAGGCCGCGTCGGCCGCGAGGGCGTCTTCGAACACGGCGCGCAGCACGCCGTAGGGCTCGCTGCCATCGATCAGGCCGAGGCGCGCGAACAGGCGCCGTGCGTAGGCATCGACCACGAAATGCGCGCGGCCGAAGGCGTACAGGCAGATGACATCCGCGGTCTCCTCGCCGATGCCGTGCACGGCCAGCAACGCGCCACGCAGGGCGGCGTCGTCGAGACGCGCGGCGCCGGCGATCCCGCCGCACGCGAGCAGCCAGGCACTGATGGCCTGCAGCCGTACCGCCTTCTGACGGTAGAAACCGGCCGGCCGAATCCACTCCTGCAGCGTCGCCGCGTCGCTGCCTGCCAGCATTTCCGGCTCCAGCGCGCCGGCGGCGCGCAGGCGGGCCAGGGCCTGCTCCGCGTTGCGCCAGGCCGTGCGCTGAATGAGTACCGCCCCGACCATGACCTCGAACGGTGTCTCCGCCGGCCACCAGTGCTGCGGACCGTGCGCCGCGAGCAGCGCCGCGAAAATCTCCTCAAGCGCGCGGCGCGCGAGTGCGGGTGGCTGCGGCATCGGGTTTCAGGCCGACCAGGGCGCACAGCTCCGACAGCAATGCCCCGCCGAGCTCGACGTGACGTCCGGCGCGCAGGTCGGTCGGCAGCATGACGTTGGCGAAGCGTACTCGCATCAGGCGCGAGACCTGCACGCCCTGCGCTTCCCACAGGCGCCGCACCTCCCGGTTGCGCCCGCTCTGCACCACGCAGTAATACCAGCGGTTGGCGCCGTCACCCTCTCCGGCAACGACGTCGTCGAAGCGGTAGGTCTCGCCGTCGATATCGACACCGCCGCGCAGGCGGGCCAGCATGGCGTTGTCCACTTCACCGAAAATGCGCGCGGCATATTCGCGATCGAGGCGGTAGCGCGGGTGCATCAGGCGATGCGCGAGCTCGCCGTCGTTGGTGAACAGCAACAGGCCGCTGGTGTTGATGTCGAGGCGGCCGACGTTGATCCAGCGCCCGCCCTTGAGGCGCGGCAGGTCACGGAACACCGTGCGCCGTCCCTGCTCGTCACGTCGCGAACAGACCAGGCCGACCGGCTTGTTGTAGGCCAGCACCCGGATGCGATCCGCGGGCGGCTCGATGCGCAGGACCCGGCCGCCATCGATCTGGACCCGGTCGCCGGGACGCACGCGGCAGCCGGCGACGGCGGGCTTGCCGTTGAGCCGCACGCGACCGGCTGCGATCAGCCGCTCGATCTCGCGCCGTGAGCCCCAGCCGGCACGGGCCAGGGCCTTGTGGATGCGTTCGCCGTCGTCGTTCGGCGGCGCTGTCGCCGCGCCGCGTTTCACACTGCCGCGGCCGAGCGATCGGGATCAATGCTGTCCTCGCCAGGTCCGGCGTCGTCCGCTTCGGTCTCCGCTTCGGCTTCGGCTTCGGCTTCGGCTTCGGCTTCGGCTTCGGCTTCGGCTTCGGCTTCGGCTTCGGGCACGACGTTGTCGGCGAACAGATCGGTGTTGAGGTCGTCGATGTCCTTGAGCTCGGCCAGCGTCGGCAGCTCGTCCAGCGATTTCAGGCCGAAGTAATCCAGGAACTCGCGCGTGGTAGCGTAGACCGAGGGCCGCCCGGGCACGTCGCGGTGGCCGACCACCCGCACCCATTCGCGCTCCAGCAGCTGGCGCATGATGTTGGTACTCACGGCGACACCGCGGATGTGTTCGATCTCCCCGCGCGTGATCGGCTGCCGGTAGGCAATGATGGCGATCGTCTCCAGGAAGGCGCGCGAGTAGCGCGGCCGACGCTCTTCCCATAGCCGCCCGACCTGCTCGGCATAATCCTGCCGCGCCCGGAAGCGGTAGCCGCTCGCCACCTCGGCCAGCTCGACGCCACGGCCGGCGTAATCCTCGCTCAGCGCGCTGAGCGCCTCGCGCACCGCGTCACGGGTGTCGGTGGCAGCCTGGTCGCCGTCAACCAGCTTGCACAGGCGATCGACACCCAGCGGCTCGTCGGCCGCCATCAGGATCGCCTCCACGACGGGTTTCAGTTGTTCCACGTTCATGCGTGACTCTCCCATGCCTTCACGCGATCAGCTTGATGTAAATCGGGTCGCGCTCGCCGTTCTGCACGATCTCGATCAGCGCCTCCTTGAGCAGCTCGAGGATCGCCATCAGGGTCACCACCGCACCGGCGCGGCCCTCGGCCGGCGTGAAGAAATCGTGGAACGGTGTAAAACGCTCGGCGTCCGCCAGGCCGAGCACGCGCGTCATGCGCTCGCGCACCGACAGCGGCTCGCGGCGCACGCTGTGGTCGGCGAACATGTCGGCGCGGTGGAGCACGTCGCGGAACGCCTCCAGCACCGCATCCAGGCTGACGTCCGGCAACGGCTGGCTGCTGGCGACGCGCTCGAAGTCGACCACCACGTCGTACCAGTCGCGCTCCATGCGCGGCAGCACGTCGATATCCGACGCGGCCTTCTTGAATCGCTCGTACTCCTGCAGGCGGCGCACCAGCTCCGCGCGCGGGTCGGCCTCTTCCTCTTCCTCGTTGCGCGGCCGCGGCAGCAGCATGCGTGACTTGATCTCGGCCAGCATGGCCGCCATCACCAGGTACTCCGCGGCCAGCTCCAGCTTGAGCTCCTGCATCATGTCGATGTAGGACATGTACTGCTCGGTGATGCGTGCGATGGGGATGTCGAGGATGTCCAGGTTCTGCCGCTTGATCAGGTAGAGCAGCAGGTCGAGCGGGCCTTCGAAGGCCTCCAGGAACACCTCCAGCGCGTCCGGCGGGATGTACAGGTCCTTGGGCGGCTCGGTGATCGGCGTACCCTGCACCACCGCGAACGGCATCTCTTCCTGGGTCGGGCGCAGCACGTGCACCTCGGCGGACTCGATCTCGTCGGCCGGGGTATTCATCGGTAGACCAGGCTCATCGCCTGGCGCACGTCGTCAAGGGTGTCGCGGGCGACGTCGCGCGCCGCCTCGCAGCCTTCGTCGATGATGCTGCTGACGCTGTCGGGATCGGCGGTGAACTCCTCGCTGCGCTCGCGAATCGGACGCAGCTCGGCAAGCACGTTGTCGATTACCGGCTGCTTGCAGTCGAGGCAGCCGATGCCGGCGGTGGTACAGCCTTCGCGGACCCACTGGCGCACGTCGTCATCGGAATAAATCTCGTGGAAGCGCCACACCGGACACTTCTGCGGATCACCCGGATCGGAGCGACGCACCCGCGCCGGGTCGGTCGGCATGGTGCGCAGCTTCTGGGTCACCGATTCGGGAGCCTCGCGCAGGCTGATGGTATTGCCGTAGGACTTCGACATCTTCTCGCCGTCCAGCCCCGGCATCTTCGATTCCGGGGTGAGCAGCGCCTGCGGCTCGGGCAGGATCACCTTGCCGCCGCCTTCGAGGTAGCCGAGCAGGCGCTCGCGATCGCCGAGCGAGATGTTCTGCTGCGATTCGAGCAGGGCGCGGCCCTTTTCCAGTGCGTCGAGGTTGCCGTCCTCCTGGTAGGTGCGGCGAATCTCGAAGTACAGGCGCGCGGTCTTCTTGCCCATCTTGCGCGCCGCTGCCTCGGCCTTCTCCTCGAAGCCGGGCTCGCGCCCGTAGAGGAAATTGAAACGCCGCGCGACCTCGCGCGCCATCTCTATGTGCGCCACCTGGTCCTCGCCGACCGGCACGTGCCCGGCCTTGTAGATGAGGATGTCGGCGGCCTGCAGCAGCGGGTAGCCGAGAAAGCCGTAGGTCGACAGGTCGCGCTCGCGCAGCTTCTCCTGCTGATCCTTGTAGCTCGGTACGCGCTCCAGCCAGCTTATCGGCGTCATCATTGACAGCAGCAGGTGCAGCTCGGCGTGCTCGGGTACACGCGACTGGATGAACAGCGTCGCCTCGCCCGGATTGATGCCGACCGACAGCCAGTCGACCACGATCTCGTAGACCGTCTCGCTGATGATGCCGGTCTCCTCGTAGCTGGTGGTCAGGGCGTGCCAGTCGGCGACGAAGAAGAAGCACTCGTACTCGTGCTGGAGCTGCACCCAGTTCTTGAGCACGCCGTGGTAATGCCCCAGGTGCAGATGGCCGGTCGGGCGCATGCCGGAGAGCACGCGGCGGTTGATGGCCAGGTTCATGACCAGGCGCGGGCAGCGCCGCGCGGGCAAGGCGGTTGCGGGGCGGCCACGACTTACAGGCCGAGCGCGGCGAGCAGTTCGGCGATGCCGACCAGCAATGGCCCGACGATCTGCTGCAGAAGGCCGGTCGCCAGCAACGCCACGATGATCAACAACCCGTACATCTCGAGGCGATTGTAACGTGCGGCCCACGGCGCCGGCAGCACGGCCGTCACGATGCGGCTGCCGTCTAGGGGCGGGACGGGGATGAGGTTGATGATCATGATGGCTGCGTTGAATATTATTCCAGCCTCACACATGTAGATCAAAGCAGCGGGGGCGCCCGCGCTGTGCGCCAGCACCAGCCCGAGCACGGTCCAGCCACCGAGCATCAGGAGGTTGGCGCCGGGACCGGCAAGGGCGACCAGGGCGATGCCCGGACGCACCGGCTGCAGGCGGTTCCAGCGCACCGGCACCGGCCGCGCCCAGCCGAAGAACAGCGGGCTGCCGAACACGAACTTGCTCATCAGGTAGAGTGTCGCCGGCACCAGCAGGGTGCCGACCGGGTCGACGTGGCGCAGCGGGTTGAGCGACAGGCGCCCGGCCTCGGCGGCGGTGGTATCGCCCATCTGCAGAGCGACCCAGCCGTGCGCGATCTCGTGCACGGTGACCGCGAGCACAGCCGGGATCAGCAGCAGGACGACGTTGGCGATTTCGTTCAACGCAGGCTCACGCGAGATCCGCGATGTGGTCGATCTCGCCCTTGCCCTCGCGCACCACCTGCGGCTGCCCGCCGCTGAGATCGAGCACGGTAGTCATGTCGATGCCGATAGCACCGGCGTCGATGACCGCATCGACGGCATGCCCGACCGCGTCGGCCATGTCCTCCGGCTCGGCGTAGGGCAGGTCGAGCTCGTCGTTGTACAGGGTCGAGCCGAGCAGCGGTTCACCCAGCTCCTTGAGCAGGGCGTGCACAAAGGGGTGGGCGGGAACGCGCAGGCCGACGCGTTTGCGCTTCGGATCCTGCAGGCGCCGCGGCGTTTCGCGCGTGGCCGCCAGGATGAAAGTATACGGGCCGGGTGTGAGGGCCTTGACCAGGCGGAACGCGGCATTCGAGACCTTGCCGTAGAGGGCCACCGTGGACACGTCAGCGCACAGCAGCGTGAAGTAGTGATCGCGCGCGACATGGCGAATGGCGCGGATGCGATCCTCGGCGGTCTTGTTACCGACCTGGCACACCAGCGAGTAGCAGGCATCGGTGGGGCAAACCAGCACACCGCCGCCGGCCACGATCGTTGCCGCCTGGCGCACGAGACGTGTCTGCGGGTGTGATGGATGGACCTTGATGTACAGTGATTTCATCGGGCACGGTGAGCGCAGCGCCGCCTGGCCCTCGGTGGCCTTCGCGGCCCGCTTGAGGCACTATTGCAGCGCGGCAGGGGTGGCGAGTTTAGCAGCCGTGCCGGCTGGCACAAGCCGCCCGCAAGGCGCCCCCGGCCGACCTGCCGCCACCGACTCCCAGCGACCCGGCCCGTCGAAACCCAGCATGTCCGAAAATCGCGTCGAACTGATCAGGCGAACACTCGAGGAGCAGCTCTCACCGGCCTCGCTCGACATCGTCGACGAAAGCCACCTGCACGCGGGCCACGCCGGTGCGCGCGAGGGCAAGGGTCACTTCCGCGTCGCCATCGTCGCCGAGTGTTTTCGTGGTCTTGCACCGCTGGCGCGGCACCGCCGCGTCTATGCCGCACTCGGCGCGCTCATGGCCAGCGACATTCACGCCCTTGCCATCGACGCCCGCGCCCCCGATGAGTGAGCGTGCGCCGGCCGCGGCGCCACCGACAGCGGCATGGCGATCGCGCGACGGCGACTCGCTGCTGCTACCCGGCGATCACCTGGCCGTGCTCGCCAGCCTGCCCGACGAGAGCATCGACTGCGTGTGGACCGATCCGCCCTACTTTCTCTCCAACGGCGGCACCACCTGTCACGCCGGGCGCCGCACACGCGTCGACAAGGGCGGCTGGGACCAGAGCCGCGGCATCGCCGCGGATCATGCGTTCAACCGCGCCTGGCTCACCGAGTGCCACCGCGTACTCAAGCCGGCCGGCACCATCTGGGTCAGCGGCACGCATCACGTCTACCTCTCGGTCGGCATGGCGATGCTCGAGCTCGGCTTCCGCCTGCTCAATGACATCGTGTGGGAGAAGCCCAACCCGCCGCCCAATCTTGGCTGCCGCTGTTTCACCCATGCCACCGAGATCGTGCTGTGGGCAAGCAAGGCACAACGCGGCGACCGCGCACGCTACACCTTCAACTACGATGACATGAAGCACGTCAACGGCGGCCGCCAGATGAAGAACGTGTGGCGTTTCACTGCGCCGGGTGCCGACGAGAAGACACACGGCCGGCACCCGACCCAGAAGCCGCTGGCACTGGTCGAACGCGCCCTGCTCGCAAGTACCCGCCCGGGCGACCGCGTACTCGATCCTTTCGCCGGCTCCGCCACCACCGGGGTCGCCGCGTTGCGCTGCGGGCGCAGCTTCGTCGGCGCCGAGATCGATCCGCAGTACGTCGCGCTGGCCGTCGAGCGCCTGCGCGAGGCCGACGCCGAGTCGGCAGTCGGTACAGAGCTTCCGTGCTGAGCGCGATCGGCGAGCTGACCGCGGCACTGGTCGCGCGCGAATCGGTCACGCCGGCCGACGCCGGCTGCCTGGATCTCATCGGCACGCGACTCGCGGCCTGCGGCTTCTCCCTGCTGCGCCTGCCGAGCGGCGGCGTCGACAACCTGTGGGCGGTGCGCGGCGAGCGCGGGCCATGCTTCGCTTTCGCCGGGCACACCGACGTCGTGCCGCCGGGCGACGCGCGTGCTTGGACGTCACCGCCGTTTGCGCCGACGGTGCGCGACGGCCTGCTCTACGGCCGCGGGGCGGCCGACATGAAAGGCAGCCTGGCGGCGATGGTCGTGGCGGTCGAGCAGTTCGTTGACGCCCGCCCCGACCATGGCGGGCGCATCGCGTTCATGCTGACCTCCGACGAGGAAGGGCCGGCGGTGGATGGCACCGTCCGTATCACCGAGTTCCTGCAGCGCGAGGCGATCGACGTCGACTGGTGCCTGGTCGGTGAGCCGAGCAGCGCGCGGCGGCTGGGGGACACCGTGCGCGTCGGTCGCCGCGGCTCACTGAACGGCCGCCTTACCGTGCACGGCACGCAGGGCCACGTGGCCTACCCCGAACGCGCCGACAATCCCGTCCACGCCGCGCTCGGTGCGCTCGGCGACCTCGCCCAGCGCACCTGGGACGCCGGCAACGACTACTACCCGCCGACCTCGTTACAGATCTCCAACATCCACGCCGGCACCGGCGCGGAGAACGTCATTCCGCAGGACCTGATGGTCGCCTTCAACTTCCGCTTCTGTACCGAGCAGACCGCCGAGCGCCTGCGTGCCGCGGTCCACGAGCACCTCGATCGTTACGGTCTGCGCTACGACATCGACTGGCAGGTCTCGGGCCATCCGTTCCTCACTGCCGGTGGCGCACTGGTCGAAGCCACCACGGCGGCGATCACGGCGCACTGCGGCGAGCCGCCGGAGCTGTCGACCGGCGGCGGTACCTCGGACGGGCGCTTCATCGCGCCGCTGGGCATCGAAGTCGTGGAGCTGGGCCCGCTCAACGCCACCATTCACAAGGTGGACGAGTGCGTGTCGCTGGATGACCTGGACGGGCTGGGCGAGATTTACCGCGGCGTGCTGGAACGCCTGCTCGCGGCCTGAGGGTCACCGGCCTCGCGCCGGACGGACGAAACGGTGACGGGTAGCCTCGGGAGGGGTTGCCGCCCGCTCCGTGCGGAGCGGGCGGCGTGGTGACGGTGTGGCCGCTGGCGTCAGCCCTGGGCGGCCTCGTCGAACTGCTCTTCCTCGGTCGAGCCGGTCAGCGCGGTGACCGAGGACCGGCCGCCCTGGATCACCGTGGTGACGTCGTCGAAGTAGCCTGCACCCACTTCCTGCTGGTGGCTGGCGAAGGTGTAACCGCGCGGTGCGGCCGCGAATTCCTTCTCCTGCACCATCTCGACGTAGGCCGTCATGCCCTTGTCGACGTAGTGGTTGGCGAGGTCGAACATGTTGTACCACATGTTGTGAATACCGGCCAAAGTGATGAACTGGTACTTGTAGCCCATCGCGCCCAGCTCACGCTGGAACTTGGCAATGGTGGCATCGTCGAGGTTCTTCTTCCAGTTGAACGACGGCGAACAGTTGTAGGCGAGGAGCTGGTCCGGGAAGTCCTTGCGGATGGCCTCGGCGAAACGCTTCGCCTCGTCGAGATCCGGCACCGCGGTCTCGCACCACAGCAGGTCGGCGTACGGCGCATAGGCCAGGCCACGTGCGATGGCCTGGTCCAGCCCCGCGTTGGTCTCGTAGAAGCCCTCGGCGGTGCGCTCACCGGTGACGAACGGATGGTCACGCTCGTCGATGTCGCTGGTCAGCAGCGCCGCGGCATTGGCATCGGTGCGCGCCAGCACGACCGTCGGCACGCCCATGACGTCTGCCGCGAGGCGCGCGGCGACGAGCTTCTGCACGGCTTCCTGCGTCGGCACCAGCACCTTGCCACCCATGTGGCCGCACTTCTTGACCGAAGCGAGCTGGTCTTCGAAATGCACGCCGGATGCGCCGGCCTCGATCATGCCCTTCATGAGCTCGAAGGCATTCAGCACGCCGCCGAAACCGGCCTCGGCATCGGCCACGATGGGCGCGAAGAAATCGATGTCGCCGCCGCCCTTCTGCCACTGGATCTCGTCGGCACGCTTGAACGCGTTGTTGATGCGCTTGACCATGGTCGGCACCGAGTCGACCGCGTACAGCGACTGGTCGGGGTACATGGTCTCGGAGGTGTTACCGTCGGCCGCGACCTGCCAGCCGGACAGGTAAATGGCCTTGATGCCGGCCTTGACCTGCTGCACGGCCTGGCCGCCGGTCAGGGCGCCGAGGCAGGGCACGAAGTCCTCTTCGTTGACGAGCTTCCAGAGCTTCTCCGCGCCGCGGGTGGCAAGCGTGTGCTCGATCATCACGCTGCCGCGCAGGCGGACTACGTCTTCGGCCGAGTACGGACGCGTGACGCCCTTCCAGCGGGGACTCGAGGCCCACTGTTCCCGTAATTGCTTCGCTTGCTCCTCAAATGACGACATGCTCGTTACTCTCCTGCCAAAATCATATTAAGTCAGTGGCTTGCCCGTTCCGGCCCGATGCGCTGCGCGGGCCGCCGTGGACGGTTGCGGGCGCGGTCGCCAGATTGAAGTGTTGAACTCATTGGACTGTAATAGCCTCAAACCACCAGAAGCCGCCCCCGACGGCTCGAACGCCCGGCCCCGAATGGCTGCGTGCTTTACGCCACGGCGTGGACCGGGCAAAGTACGTTGCAGTGCACCAATTGTCAACCAAGGCGGGGGGCGCTTCATTGTATTTAACGAACCGGTCCAGGCGCGGCCCGCATTCCGCCCGCCCGTACCCGCCGCTGTGCCGGCCGCCGCGCGCTGCGGCGCATGCCGCCCGCCGCAAGTGCGACTGAGCAACAAGCCCGACACCATGTCCAACGAACCCGAGCACCACCAGGATACCGGCATCGCGCTCAAGGAAGCGCGGCCCAAGCTCAAGAAACCACCGCTGTACAAGGTCATCATGCTGAACGACGACTACACGCCGATGGAGTTCGTCGTTCACGTGCTCGAAAAGTTTTTTAACATGGACCGGCCCACGGCCACCCGCGTCATGCTCGAAGTGCATACCAAGGGACGCGGCGTGTGCGGTATATTCACTCACGAGATTGCAGAGACGAAAGTGTCACAGGTGATGAATTACGCGAGGGACCACGAACACCCGCTGCTGTGCACTCTGGAACTGGAATCGTGATCGTTTGCATGAGGATCCCGCCGTGCTAAGCAAAGAACTCGAAGTCACGCTCAATATGGCTTTCAAGGAAGCACGCGAGCAGCGTCACGAATTCATGACCGTGGAGCACCTGCTGCTCGCCCTGCTCGACAATCCCACCGCGGCCAAGGTGCTGCGCGCCTGCGGTGCGGACCTGAACGCACTGCGCCGGCAACTCACTGATTTCATCCACGAGTCCTCGCCCCTGCTGCCGGACGACGAGGACCGTGACACACAGCCGACGCTCGGCTTCCAGCGCGTGCTGCAGCGCGCGGTCTTTCACGTGCAGTCCTCGGGCAAGAAAGAGGTCAACGGCGCCAACGTGCTGGTAGCGATCTTCGGCGAGCGCGAGTCGCACGCGGTATACCTGCTCAACCAGCAGAACATCGCGCGCCTCGATGTCGTCAACTGTATCTCGCACGGCATCTCCAAGGTCTCGGACGAGGAGTCCAGCGAGGAGAGCGCACAGCCCGCCGAGGAGGAAGCCGAACAGGCCGACAACTCCAACAACGCGCTCACTGCCTACTGCACCAATCTCAACGAGCAGGCTGCCGCCGGCAAGATCGACCCGCTCATCGGCCGCGAGCTCGAAGTCGAGCGTACCGTGCAGATCCTTTGCCGCCGGCGCAAGAACAACCCGCTGTTCGTCGGCGAGGCCGGCGTCGGCAAGACCGCGATTGCCGAAGGACTCGCAAAGAAGATCGTCGATGGCGAGATCCCCGAGGTGCTGGCCGACGCCACCATCTACGCACTGGACCTCGGCGCGCTGCTGGCCGGCACCAAGTATCGCGGCGACTTCGAGAAGCGCCTCAAGAACGTGCTCGCCCAGCTCAATCGCGAGGAAGGCGCGATCCTGTTCATCGACGAGATCCACACCATCATCGGCGCCGGCGCTGCTTCCGGCGGCGTCATGGATGCGTCCAACCTGATCAAACCGATGCTCGCTTCGGGTGAGCTGAAGTGCATCGGCTCGACCACCTACCAGGAGTACCGCGGTATCTTCGAGAAGGACCGCGCTTTGGCACGGCGCTTTCAGAAGATCGATGTCGGCGAGCCCAGCGAGGACGAGGCGGTCAAGATCCTGCAGGGGCTGAAGTCGCGCTTCGAGGATCACCACGAAGTGCGTTACACCAGCCAGGCGCTGCGCTCGGCGGTCGAGTTGACCAATCGCTACATCAACGATCGCCACCTGCCGGACAAGGCCATCGACATCATCGACGAGGCCGGCGCGCGGCAGCGGCTGCTGCCCACCTCCAAGCGGCGCAAGACCATCGGCGTCGGCGACATCGAGGAGATCGTGGCCAAGATCGCGCGCATCCCGCCGAAATCGGTGTCTACTTCGGACCGCGACGTGCTCAAGAACCTCGAGCGGAATCTGAAGATGGTGGTGTTCGGACAGGACGGCGCCATCGCGAGCCTCGCGGCTGCGATCAAGATGTCACGCTCGGGGCTCGGCAATACCGAAAAGCCGATCGGTTCCTTCCTCTTCTCCGGCCCGACTGGCGTCGGCAAGACCGAGGTCACGCGCCAGCTCGCGCGTATCATGGGTATCGAGTTGATCCGCTTCGACATGTCCGAGTACATGGAGCGCCATACCGTGTCGCGGCTGATCGGCGCACCACCCGGCTACGTCGGCTTCGACACCGGCGGCCTGCTAACCGAGGCCATTACCAAGCATCCGCACGCGGTGCTGCTGCTCGACGAGATGGAGAAGGCGCACCCGGACGTATTCAACATCATGCTGCAGGTGATGGATCACGGCACGCTGACCGACACCAACGGGCGCAAGACCGACTTCCGCAACGTGATCATCGTCATGACCACCAACGCCGGCGCCGAGCGCATGAGCCGGGCCTCGATAGGATTCACCATCCAGGATCACACGGCGGACGCGATGGAAGAGATCAAGCGCATGTTCAGCCCCGAGTTCCGCAACCGCCTGGACGCCATCATCCAGTTCAACGCGCTCGACCCGGCGACCATCGGGCATGTGGTCGACAAGTTCCTGGTCGAGCTGGAGACCCAGCTCGATGCCAAGAAAGTCACCATGGAAGTCGACCAGGCGGCGCGCCTGTGGCTGGCCGAGCACGGCTACGACCCGTTGATGGGGGCACGCCCGATGAACCGCCTGATCCAGGACAAGATCAAGAAGGCGCTGGCCAACGAGCTGCTGTTCGGCAGCCTCGCCCATGGCGGCCACGTTCTGATTACGGTCGCCGACGACGACATCGCGGTCGAGTTTGAAGTAGAAGCCGAGCCCACCACCTGAGAAATCGCCGCAGAGGGGGCTGCGCGGCACGCTGGCGGCGTTGCGCGGCTTTCTGCGGTGCTCACCTACTTGTGTAGGCTGCGCTCCTCGTAAAACCGCGCGCCTTGCCAGCGCACCTGCTCGCTCCCCTCTGCGGCGATTTCTCCGCTTCGATTGAGTCCGGCGCGACACGCGCTGGCCGCGTTGCGCGGCTTTCTGCGGTGCTCACCTACTTGTGTAGGCTGCGCTCCTCGTGAAACCGCGCGCCTTGCCAGCGCACCTGGCGGGCCTGCCCCGGTCCGGGGGCGTCCTCAGGCGGCCGCTTTCTGCGCGGCGCCGGCGAGCTCCTCGAGCTTGGCGAAATCGAGTACGAAATCGGGCTCGAGATCCGGGGTCAGGAACTGGATCGCGCCGTGGTTGGTGAAATAGAGCTCGGTCTGCTCGGGAAAGCTGGTCTCGTCGTGCAGGATGCCATTGGGCTCGTAGCCGTAATCGCCGGCATTTGCCGTGATGCCGCCCTTGGCCGCCCCGCCGCGCACCTCCATGCGGCCTTTCAGCACGAGGTACTCGCCGCCGCCGAGATGACGGTGAGGATTGAACGACGAACCCGGCGCACAGCGGAACAGTACCGTCCAGGAGCCGGTTTCCTGGCTCGTGCGCAGGACCTTGAAGTCGATACCGTTGCCGAATACCAGCCAGGGCATCTCGCCGGTGGCAACGTAGAGATCCTCGATCATGGCTTGCTCCCCTGCAGTTGCGAATGACTGCGGATGATACGGTGCCACGGCGCGCGCGCGCCAGCCCCGCTGCGGGGCACTCACGCGAGCGGCTTGACCAGTACCGCCGAGTTGCGCTGGTAGTTGTACAGATCGCGCCGTGAGACCGGCAGGTCGTCCAGCGTACCGACAGCGAACCCGCGTTCGTTGAACCATTGCGTGGCCTGCGTCGTCAGCACGAACAGGCGGGCGAGTCCGGCGTCGCGTGCGCGCTGCTCGAGTGCGCCCAGCAGCTCGTCGCCGAACTCGCTGCCCCGGTACTCGGGGTGCACCGCGATGCAGGCGATCTCGCCACCGTCGTTGTCGGCATAAGGGTAGAGTGCGCCACAGGCCACGACGGTACCCTCGCGCACCATGACCACGAACTGGTCGATCTCGTTCTCGAGCTTCTCGCGCGAACGCTTGACCAGGATGCCCTGCTCTTCCAGCGGCTGGACCAGCTCGAGGATGCCGCCGACGTCGTCGGCCTTGGCAGCGCGAAGCTGGTCGAACGGCGCGTTGCTGATCAGCGTGCCGACCCCGTCGCGCGTGAGCAGCTCGCGCAGGATGGCGCCGTCGCGATGACGACTGATGACATGCACCCGCTCGACGCCGAGCTGGCAGGCACGCACCGCGGTGTCGAGCAGCTCGTGCTCGCCGGAATCCAGCGCAGCGTTCTCGCGCAGCTCGCGCGCCTCGCGCACGGTGAGCTGGCGGCGCATGCGCTCGCTGCCGGCGCGAATACCTTCGCGGTCGGCGACCATGACCAGCTTGTTGGCGCCGATCTCGCTGGCCACGCTGGCCGCGAGGTCCTTGGCCTTGAGGTTGAACAGCTCGCCGGTCGGCGAGTAGCCGATCGGTGGCAACAGGACGATGTCGCCCTGGTCGAGCCGCGCCTCGATCGCCCGGTGATCGACGGAGCGTACGCGACCGGTGAACATCAGGTCGACGCCGTCGATGATGCCGGCGGGACGCGCGACGACGAAATTGCCGCTCGCGATGCGGCCGACACCGCCGCCCGGTCCGCTGCCGCCGCCAAAGGAGAACGCACCCTCCAGCGCCAGCCGCAGCCCGCCGACCACTTCCCTGACCTCGGCCATGGTCTGCGCATCGCTGACCCGCAGGCCACCCGCGACGCGCGGCGAGATACCCCGCTCGGCGAGGCGTTGTTCGATCTGCGGCCGCGCCCCGAACACCACCACCAGGCGCACACCGACCGCGGCCAGCAGCACCAGGTCGCGGGCCAGGTTGGCCAGGCCCGTGTCGGCGAGGGCGGCGCCCTCGAGGTAGATCACGAAAGTGCGCCCGCGGTGGCGGCGGAAATAAGGCGAGACCTGGCGCAGCCAGGCGACTGCGGCCTCGTCGGCTATGGCCGGCGCACGCTCACTCATGGCAGCAGAACCTCTCGATGACCTCGGCCAGGATATCGACCATGCGCATCGCACGCGCGATCTCGACGTACTCGTCCGGCTGGTGCGCGGTGCTGATACTGCCCGGACCGAACACCACCGACTCGCAGCCCAGCGCATTGAGGAACGGTCCCTCGGTGGCGAAGGCAACGGTGCGCGGCGGATTGCCGGAGAGCTCGGAGAGCACGCCAACGATGGCCGACTCCGGCGCCGTCGCCAGCGGCGGTAGCGGTGACATGGGCAACTCCAGCACGCCCTCCACGCCGTGCACGTCCGCGGCCGCGGCGACGATCGCGCCGAGTTCGGCAACGGTGTCGTCGATGTGCATGCCGGGCATCAGGCGCACGTCGAACGACAGCTCGCAGGAGGCACAGATACGGTTGGGGCTGTCACCCCCCTCGATGCGGCCGAGATTGAGCGTCGGCCGCGGGACCTCGAACGCACTGTCGGCATGCCGCTCCGCGGCATCCTCGCGCCAGCGGCGAAAACCGCTCATGACGTCGACCATGCATTCCAGTGCGCTGGCGCCGAGCGCCGGATCGCTGGAATGGCCGGAGCGGCCGGTCAGCACCACGCGACCGATCAGGATGCCCTTGTGGGCATGGATGGGCGTGAGCTCGGTGGGTTCGCCGATCAGCGCGTAGCGCCCCAGGGTCGCATGATTCTCCGCCAGCCGCCGCGCGCCGTTCATGGAGCTCTCCTCGTCCGCGGTCGCCAGCACCAGCAGGGGGCGCCGCAGGCGTTCCGGATCGATGCCCTCCAGCGCCGCCAGCACCAGCGGGAAGAAGCACTTCATGTCGGCGCTGCCGAGGCCGTACCAGCGGCCGTCGCGCTCGTCGAGCGTGAACGGATCGCTGGTCCAGCGCCCGCGATCGTAGGGCACGGTGTCTGTATGCCCGGACAGCACCAGGCCGTCGTCGCCGCGCGGCCCCAGCCGCGCGATCAGGTTCTGCTTCAGCGGTCGCGCGCTCACCTTCTCCACGCTGACCTCGAACTCGGCCGCGCGGTGCCACTCGGCCAGGCATTCGACGACGTCGGCATTGCTCATGTCGAACCCCGCATCGACCGCGCTCACGCTGGGCAGCGCGACGAGCTCGGCAAGCTGGGTTTTGATGCGCTGCTGCAGTTCGGACATGGTCGCGGCCGGCTGAAGAGGGGCCGGCGCATTCTACACGGGCACCACGGTAGCCGGCGACGCCACGCTACCACGGAGCTTCGACGCTCGGCGGGTCAGGCGCTATCATGTGCGCCCGCTACAACACGCCCTTTTCCGCGGAGATCCGGCATGGCGCAGAAGCTCAACAAGATCAGTGAACGTATCACCCAGCCCCGTGCACAGGGCGCCTCGCAGGCGATGCTCTACGCCACCGGCATGACCGAGGCCGACATGGCCAAGGCACAGGTCGGCATCGGCAGCGTGTGGTACGAAGGCAACCCCTGCAACATGCACCTGCTCGGACTCGCCGAGGCGGTCAAGCAGGGCGTGCAGGAAGCCGGCCTGGTCGGCATGCGCTTCAACACCGTGGGGGTCAGCGACGGCATCTCCATGGGCACCCGCGGGATGAGCTACTCGCTGCAGTCGCGCGATCTCATCGCCGATTCGATCGAGACCATCATGGGCGGCCAGTGGTACGACGCCAACGTCTCCATCCCCGGCTGCGACAAGAACATGCCGGGCTGCCTGATCGCGATGGCGCGGCTCGACCGGCCGGCGCTGATGGTCTACGGCGGCACCATCAAGCCGGGGCATTCGCGCACCGGCCAGACGCTCGACATCGTCTCCGCCTTCCAGAGCTACGGCGCCTACATCGCCGGCAGCATCGACGACGAGGAACGCCAGGACATCGTGCGCCACGCCTGCCCCGGCGCCGGCGCCTGCGGCGGCATGTACACCGCCAACACCATGGCCTCGGCGATCGAGGCGATGGGCATGAGCCTGCCCTACAGCTCCTCGACCCCGGCAGTCGACCCGGCCAAGCTCGACGAGTGCCGGCAGGCCGGCCATGCCGTGCGCCACCTGCTCGAGCAGGACATCAAGCCCAGCGACATCATGACCCGCGCCGCGTTCGAGAACGCCATGGTCATCATCTCCGCGCTCGGTGGCTCGACCAACGCCGTGCTGCACCTCATCGCCATGTCGCGCGCGGTCGGCGTGACGCTGACCATCGACGACTTCCAGGCCGTCAGCGACCGCGTGCCCTTCCTCGCCGACCTCAAGCCGAGCGGTCAGTACGTGATGGAAGACGTGCACCACATCGGTGGCACGCCGGCGGTGCTCAAGTTCCTGCTCGCCGAAGGCTTCATCGACGGCAGCTGCATGACCGTGACCGGCCGCACCCTGGCCGAGAACCTCGCCGAGCTGCCCGGCCTGCCGGCCGACCAGAAAGTGATCCGGCCGCTGTCGAATCCGATCAAGCCCAGCGGCCACATCCAGATCCTCAAGGGCAACCTCGCCCCCGGCGGATCGGTAGCCAAGATCACCGGCAAGGAAGGCCTGCGCTTCGAAGGTCCCGCGCGCGTCTACGACTGCGAGGAGGACATGCTCGCCGGACTCGAGAACAAGGAAATCGGCAAGGGCGACGTCGTCATCATCCGCTACGAGGGCCCCAAGGGCGGGCCGGGCATGCCGGAGATGCTGACCCCCACCTCCGCCATCATGGGCGCCGGGCTGGGTGAGGACGTCGCACTGATTACCGACGGCCGCTTCTCCGGCGGCTCGCACGGCTTCATCGTCGGCCACGTGGTGCCCGAGGCGCAGGAAGGCGGGCCGATCGCGCTGGTCGAGGACGGCGACATGGTCACGCTGGACGCCGAGAGCAACCGAATCGACGTTGCCGTCGACGACGCCGAGCTCGAACGCCGTCGCGCCGCGTGGACTGCCCCGCCCTACAAGAGCGAGCGCGGTACGCTGTACAAGTACATCAAGAACGTCAAGAACGCCTCCGAGGGTTGCGTGACGGACGAGTAGCAACCGCACCCCGGAGCCGCCCGCGGAAGGCGGCGCCGGGCGCATGATTCGTTCAGGAGTCGCTGTGAAACACCTCTGCCGCAAGCTCTGTCTCGGCCTGTTCCTGACCGCTCCCGCGGCCGCGGCTGCCGCCGGCGATCCGACCCTCGCCGACGCCTTGCGCGACGACCACGCGCACCTCCACGCGCTCTACGTCGACCTGCATCGTCAGCCCGAACTGCACGACCGCGAGGCGCGTACCGGCGCGCGCATGGCCGCCGAGCTGCGCCGTGTCGGCTTCGAGGTGCGCGACGCCATCGGCGGCCATGGTGTGCTCGGCATCCTGCGCAACGGCGACGGCCCCACCCTGCTGCTGCGCACGGTGATGGACGCGCTGCCGCTGGCCGAGCAGACCGGGCTGGAATACGCCAGCAGCGAGACTGCGCTCGCGGCCGACGGCAGCAGCGTACCGGTAGCGCACGCCTGTGGCCATGACGCCATGATGGCCTCGGCGATCGGCGCCGCGCGCTACCTCGCCGCGCGGCGCACGGCGTGGCGCGGAACCCTGCTGCTGGTCGCGCAGCCGGCCGACGAGACCATCCTGGGCGCACGCACCATGATCGCGGACGGCCTGCTCGAAATCATGCCGCGTCCCGACTACGTCATCGGTTACCACCTGCTGCCGGAATTCGCCAGCAACCAGGCGGCATGGACGGCAGGCCCGGCGCTGGCTGGCGCGGAGACCGCCGAGATCGTGGTGCGCGGCATCGCAGGCCACGGCTCCTTCCCGGCCGACGCGCGCGACCCGGTACCCCTCGCGGCCCAGATCGTGCTCGCCCTGCAGACCCTGGTCACGCGCGAGATCCCGCCACTGGAAACCGCCTCGCTCAACATCGGCTACATCCACGGTGGCCACGAGGTCAACGCCATTCCGGCCGAAGTGCGCCTCGGTGCGACGGTGCGCTTCTATAGCGAGGCGGTGCGCGATAAGCTGGTCAGGGGCATCGCGCGCATCGCCGAAGGCCAGGCGCGCGCCTACGGCATGCCCGAGGACCGCCTGCCGCTGGTGACCTTCCTGCCGAGCGGGCTCGGTGCGACCTACAACGATCCCGCGCTGACCGCGACCGCGGTACGCGGCATCGAGCAGGCCCTGGGCGCGGAGAACGTGGTCGCTGCCGAGCGCCTGCTCGGCACCGACGAGACTGTCGCCTTCGCGCAGGCCTACGACCCGCCGGTGCCGATGCTGTTCCTGTTCTACGGCAGCAGCGCGCCGGCCGCACTGGCAGCCGCGGCGGCAGGCGGGCCGGCGCTGCCCAGCCTGCATGCGCCGGACTTCGCGCCCGACATCGACGCCACCCTGACCACCGGCAGCAAGACCCTGGTCGGTGCGGTGACTGCGGTCCTCGCACCGTAGCGCCGCCTGCCGCGGAGCGCACGCCGCTCAGGCGGCGACGGCAAGCTCCAGTACCTCGCCGAGCAGGGCGGCGAGGCGCGCCAGGAAGCGCGCCGCGTCCGCGCCGTCGATCAGGCGGTGGTCGAAGCCCAGCGTCAGCGGCAGCAACAAGCCGTCACCGGCGCTGCGCGCGGCCGAGATCCCGAGGATTGCAACCTCCGGCCAGTTCACCAGCGGCTGCATGGCATTCACACCCAGCCCGCCCAGGTTACTCACGGTGAAGCCCGCGCCGCGCAGGTCGCCGGGCGCGAGGCTGCCCTCGCGCGCGGCGCCGGAGAGGCGTGCGAGCTCGGCCGCGAGGGCGACCACGGACAGCGTGTCGGCGCCGCGGATCACCGGCACCAGCAGGCCTCGCGGCGTGTCGACCGCGACCCCCAGGTTGACGTACTCGCGGTAGACGACGACGCCGTCGTCTAGGGCCGCATTGAACTTCGGCAGCTCGGCGAGGGCGATGGCAACCGCCTTGCAGACGATCGCGGTCAGCGTCAGCGGCGGCGCGTCAGGCTGCTGGCGCGCCCGCAGCCGGCGCCGTGCCGCCTCCAGCGCCGTGATGTCGACGTCACGGCCGACCCAGGCCTGGGCGACGCAGGCGGCCGAGCGCGTCATGTTGTCCGCCATGGCGCGCGTGACACGGTCAGCCGCCTCCCGCCGCACCGGACCGAAGGCGGCGAGATCGGGTAACGGCGGCGCGCCCCGGGATAGCGCATCGACGCGCGGCGCGCGCTGGCGCACGTAGTGCCGCACGTCGTCGCGGGTAATGCGGCCGCGGCGACCATGCCCCGGTACCGCGGCAATGTCGACGCCGAGCTCGCGCGCCTCGCGGCGTGCCGCCGGCCCGGCCGGCACCACCGTGGTCGACGGGCCTGCCGCGATGCCGGCGGGCGCAGCGGCCGGCGCCGACGGCGTGGCCACGGCGACCCTGTCCGGCACCGCGCCTGCAGCTTCGTGCCCGGCGCCGCTCGCGGGCGCCGCAGTCACCGCTTCGGCGGCGTTGCCCCCGGACTCGTCGATGCGCAGTACCACGTCACCCGGACGCACCTTCTGGTCGACCGTGACGCAGATCTCGCGCACGGTGCCCGCGCGCGGCGCCGGCACCTCCAGGGTGACCTTGTCGGTCTCGATCTCGACCACCGCCTGTTCCGCCGCCAGCACGTCGCCGGCCGCCACCAGCACGGCGATCACGGTGCCCTCTTCGACGCCTTCGCCGAGATCCGGCAGGGTCAGCTCCGTAGTGCCCATCAGCGCGCCACCGGGTCGGTCTTGTCGGGGTCGATGCCGGTCTGCGCGATCCATGCGCTGAGCGCGTCCCGCGCAACGGCCCCATCCGCGGCGAGGGCGTCGAGCGCCGCGAGCACGATGTGCTCCGGGCACACCTCGAAGAACCCGCGCAGGGCCGGCCGCGAGTCGGACAGGCCGTAACCGTCGGTACCGAGCACGCGGAACTCGCCGGGGATCCAGCGCGCGACCTTCCACGCCAGCGCTTTCTGGTAATCGGTGACGGCGACGAAGGCGCAGCCGCTGCCGTCGAGAACGCTCTCCAGGTAAGCACGTCGCGGTGTCGCGTCCGGGTGCAACCGGTTGTGGCGGTCGCAGGCCAGCGCGTCACGATAGAGCTCGTTGAAGCTGGTCACGCTCCACACCGCCGCACCGATCCCGCGCGCCTCCAGCAGCTCCGCGGCCGCCAGCGCCTGCATCACCATCGGACCCGAGGCGAGCAGATTGACACAGGGCCCGTCGGCAAGCGCGGCCGCGCGGTAGCGATACAGCCCGCGCAGTATGCCCTCGCTCGGATCTTCGGCCGGCAGGGCCGGCATCGGGTAGTTCTCGTTGTAGAGCGTCAGGTAGTAGAAGAGGTTCTCGCCCTCCTCGTACATGCGCCGTATGCCCTCGCGGATGATGATGGCGATCTCGAAACCGAAGGCGGGGTCGTAGCTCTTGAGGTTGGGCACGGTCTCGGCGACCACCTGCGAATGGCCGTCCTCGTGCTGCAGGCCCTCGCCGTTGAGCGTGGTGCGCCCGGCGGTGCCGCCGAGCAGGAAGCCGCGGCACATCATGTCGCCGCAGGCCCAGATCATGTCGCCGACGCGCTGGAAGCCGAAGATCGAGTAGAAGAAATAGAACGGGATGGTCGGCACCCCGTGCACCGCCCAGGCCGTGCCGGCGGCGAGGAAGGAGGCGATGGCGCCGGTCTCGCAGATTCCCTCCTGCAGGATCTGACCGTCCACGGCCTCGCGGTAGGGCAGCAGTGAATCGGCATCGACCGGCCGGTAGTTCTGACCCGCCGGCGAGTAGATGCCGGCAATCCGGAACAGGCTGTCCATGCCGAAGGTGCGCGCCTCGTCGGGCACGATGGGGACCACGTAGCGGCCGATGTCGGGATCCTTCAGCAGGGTCGCGAGCAGGCGCACCATGGCCATGGTGCTGGACACGCCGCGCTGGCCGGAGCCCTCGAGCAATTCGGCGAAGACCTCGCGCGCGGGTGTGGTCAGGCGCGGGCACGCGACCTCTCGCCGCGGCAGGCAGCCACCGAGGCGCTCGCGATGTTCGCGCAGGTAACGGATCTCGTCGCTGTCGTCGTCCGGCCGGTAGAACTCGGCCTTGACCACCGCCTCGTCGGACAGCGGAATACCGTATTCGCGCGCGCAGGCCAGGCGCTGCTCGGCGTTCAGCTTCTTGCGCTGGTGCACCGTGTTGTGACCCTGCACCGCCCCCATGCCGTCGCCCTTGACGGTCTTGACGAGGATCACGGTTGGCTTGCCGGACGCCGCCAGCGCACGCTCGAATGCGGCGTACACCTTCTTCGGATCCTGGCCGCCGCGCTTGATGTCGCGCACCTCGTCGTCGGACAGCGAGTCCATCATCTGCGCCAGGCGCGGGTTGTTCTCGACCCAGTGCTCGCGCTGGATGTTGCCCGGTGAAACCGAGTACCACTGGTAATCGCCGTCGACCGCTTCTTCCATGCGCCGGCGCAGTACGCCGTCGCCGTCCTGGGCCAGCAGGCCGTCCCAGCCGCTGCCCCAGATGACCTTGAGCACGTTCCAGTCGGCGCCGCGGAAGCTGCGCTCGAGCTCCTGGATGATCTTGCCGTTGCCGCGCACCGGCCCGTCGAGGCGCTGCAGGTTGCAGTTGACGACCAGCACCAGGTTGTCGAGCTTCTCGCGCGCGGCGATGTTGATGGTGCCGAGCACCTCCGGCTCGTCGGCCTCGCCGTCACCGATGAAGCACCACACGCGCCCGCCGTTGGCCGGCTTGAGGCCGCGGTTCTCGAGGTACTTGGCAAAGCGCGCCTGGTAAATGGCGGTCGGCGTCGACAAGCCCATGGAGGCGCACGGAACCTGCCAGAAGTCCGGCATCAGGCGCGGATGCGGATAGGACGACAGGCCGCCGCCGGGACCGAGCTCGCGGCGGAAGTTGTCGAGACGGGCGGCGTCGAGACGCCCCTCGAGGAATGCGCGGGCATAGATGCCGGGTGCGGCGTGCGGCTGGGGGATGACGAGATCACCGCCGTAATCGGGACCGCGTGCGCGGAAGAAGTGATGGAAGCCGACCTCCATCATGGTCGCGGCCGAGGCGTAGGTCGCGATGTGACCGCCGACCCCGGAACCGCTGTCCGAGGCACGCAGCACCATCGCCATCGCGTTCCAGCGCACCAGGTTCTCGATGCGCTTCTCGAGCTCGATGTCGCCCGGGTAACGCGGCTGATCGGCGAGCGCAATGGTGTTCACGTAAGGTGTGTTGAGCGTCGCCTCGCCGAGCACCAGGCCGCGCGCCAGGGCGTGGTTCTGCACTGCGCGCAGGATCTCCTGCGCCCCGGCCTCGCCCCAGGCCTCGAGAATGTAGTCGAGCGACTCGGTCCACTCGGTGATGTTGGGCTCGAACGCTTCGCGCTCGCGCAGCACGCTGGCCATGGGCCGCCTCCCCGGCGTTGACGAGCCCCCAGCGTAGCCCGTCGGGTCCGCAACGCGATCGCGGATCACCCTCCCGCCAACCCCAATCAGGGCATAATTCGCCAAGAATCGGGTATGGAGTTACCGAATATGCCAAAACCAGATCTGGACCGTACCGACTACCGCATTCTGCACTTTCTCCAGAACGACGGCCGCATGCCGAACACCGAGCTCGCCGAGGCGATCGGTCTGTCGCCCTCGCCCTGCCTGCGCCGCGTCCGTGCGCTGGAGCAGGCCGGCGTCATCCGGCGCTACGTCGGCATCGTCGACGCGCACGCGGTCGGCCTGCCGATCAACGCCTTCGTCAGCGTGTCGCTGCGCAGCCAGGAGAAAGCCGCGCTGGAGGAATTCCAGCGCCGCGTGGCGAGCTACCCCGAGGTCATGGAGTGCTACCTGATGACCGGCACCTCCGATTACCTGCTGCGCGTGGTGATGCCCGATCTCGAGAGCTACGAGCGCTTCCTGGTCGAGAAGCTGACCAAGGTGGCCGGGATCGCGAACATCCAGACCAGCTTCGCGCTCAAGCCCATCGTGCAGCGCACCGAGCTGCCGCTGCGGGCACCGGCGCGCTGAGCACCGGCCGTGACTACATGCTCTTCTTGTACTCGTTGTAGTACTTGAGCACGCGCCGAACGTAGGTCTGGGTCTCCTTGTACGGCGGGATCTGGCGCCCGTGGTTGATGACGGCATTCTCCCCGGCGTTGTAGGCGGCGAGCGCCAGCACCAGGTCGTTGTCGAACATCTCCAGCAGGTCGCGCAGGTAACGCGTGCCGCCGAGCACGTTGGCCATCGGGTCGCGCCGGTTGCGCACGCCGTAGCGCGCTGCCGTGCCCGGCATCAACTGCATCAGGCCGACTGCGCCGGCGGTCGAGATGGCGTTCGGATCGTAGGCCGACTCGGCGGTGATGACCGCGTGCAGCAGCGCTGGCGGCAGGCGGTAGTTCTGTGCCGCGGAGCGGATCGCGGGCTCGTACTTGCGCCGGTTGCGGCTGACTCCGGCGTAGTCCACGCGCGCTTCCTGCCACCCTTTCCAGGTCTTGACCAGGCGTTTGAAGCCGTCGTGGGAGGGGCGATCGGTGAGGTGCACGCGGCCGTGCTGGTCGACGTACTTGTAGATGTCCGCGCCGGCGAAGAACGGCAGCACGAACAGGGTCGTGCACAGGAGCAGGAAGATCAGGCGCTTTTTCATGCCTCTACGCTCGGTTAGCGTCGCTATGTAATGTTGATTATTCGAATAGTTTATAACTTAATGAAAAATATTCAAATAGTTCGAGGAAAATCATCGCATATCCGGCCGCGAGGACGTCGTCCGCCATGATCCCGAAGCCGCCGCCGACCCTGCGGTCCACCGCCTTTATCGGCCAGGGCTTGAAAATATCGAAAAACCGGAACGCGAGAAAGCCGGCTGCGAGCCCGATTCCTCCGGTGGAACAAAACGTTACAGTCAGCAGGTAGCCGACGATCTCGTCCACGACGATGGCGCCGTGGTCGTGCTGCCCGAGCGCGCGCGCGGTGCGCCCTGCGACCACGCAGCCGGCGGTGAAGAGCACGCCGACCACGGCCAGGTAGGCGGCCAACGGCAGCGGTGCCAGCAGCAGGTAGACGCCGATGGCAACGACGGTGCCGGCAGTGCCGGGGGCGCGCGGCGCCAGTCCGCTGCCGAAGCCGAGCGCCAGGCAGTGCCCGGGATCGGCCAGCATGGCCACCTGCGGCCGGGTTGCCGGGCCGGCTGCCGCCTCATTCACCGGCGGCCGCGCCCGCGCCCTCGAAGGCGCTCAGCTTGGCCAGCAGATCGGTGGTCAGGATGCGCTCGATACGGCGGCCGTCGATGATCCAGGTCGGGTACTTGCTGATCTCCTTGACCGCGCAGGCGGTCGCCTGTGGCGTACGCGGTCCGTGCGGCGAACACTCGACGTAGGGCAGGTACGCCGCGGCGGCGCCGAACAGGGCCTTCTGTTCCTGGCAGTGCGGACACCAGCTCGCGCCGTAGAACTTGGCGCCGCGTGCTTCCAGGTGGCGTGCGAGCGCGACCAGGGCCGGATCGCCGGCACCGGCGCCGACCCCGGCCGCGCCGGCGTGCATGACCGCTGCGACCACCGCGGCGACGAACAATCCGGCAACGCGCATGCGCACCGCCGGCACCGGCGCGCGGCGGCGAAAAGTCAGTGCAAAAGCCGCCGTCATCAGCGCGGCGGACGCCAGGCAGTAGACACACCAGGCGCCGATGGCAAGACCGGAGACGGCGGTGAGATAGGCACTCAGCCCGAAACCGAAGCTGGCCACGAAAGCCGCCAGCCGCCAGCGCCGCGCCGCCCTGCGGTCGCAGGCGATCACGCCCAGGGCGAGGTAGGCGCCGAAACCCCACACGGCGAGCGGCACACCGAGAAAACGCGACCACGCACTGCCCTGCACCACGTCGCAGCCACTGCCGGCGTTGCAGTACGGCAGGCCATCCTGCGCACCCCGGGCGGCGATCAGGATCGCGGTCAGGACCAGGCCGGCGACGGCGATCGCCGCCAGCGGCCAATCCAGTCGCGACCGCTCGCTGGCAGCGGGTTGCGGCGACGCACCCTCGGCGCGCTCCCGAGCGCTGCGCGCCTTGCGTGACTTGTGCCTGCTCAACGGGCCTCCTCGTGCGTCGTTCCGCTTCTGCCGGTGCCGCAGTTTACCGCAGCGCCGCTGCCCGGCCGAACGCCGGCGCGCATAATTCCGGCGGCGCATCGAGTAGACTCATGCCGGATCGACGCTGGCGGCGGGTGAGGCCGACGAATTTTCATGCAGCATTCCCTTTCCAGCCTGGCCCACGCCTTCAAGCTCGACTGGCAGGGCTCGGCGGACACGGCCATCGAGGGCGTCTGCGGGCTGTCCGATGATCGCCGCGGGCATCTCTCGTTCATCAACGACGAGAAGCACCTCGCCGCCGCCGCCGCCTCGCAGATCGCCGCCTTCGTGACGCGCCCCGGCCTGCCGGTGCCGGGCAAGGGCAACCTGTTTCATGCGCACCCGGAGTACATGATTGCGCGCATCGCCGGACTGTTCGCGCCGTCCCAGCTCGGCAGCGCCAGCGGCCGGCATCCCAGCGCCGCGATCGCCAGTGACGCCAGCCTCGGTGAAGACGTCTACCTCGGCGCCAACGTGGTCGTCGGTGCGGGCGTCACGATCGGCGCGCGTACGCGCGTCTTTCCCAACGTCGTCATCATGGACCGCTGCACCATCGGTGCCGACTGCATCATCTATCCCAACTGCACCCTGCGCGAGGACAGCCAGCTCGGCGATCGCGTGATCCTGCAGCCGGGCGTGTCGATCGGCGGGGACGGCTACGGCTTCGTCCTGCACGAGGGCGAGCACGTCAAGATCCCGCAGCTCGGCCGCGTCGTGCTCGAGGACGACGTCGAGGTCGGCGCCAACTCGACCATCGACCGCGCCCGTTTCGACGAGACGCGGATCGGCCGCGGGACCAAAATCGACAACCTCGTCATGCTCGCGCACAACGTCGTCACCGGCGAGCACTGCCTGCTGGTATCGCAGGTCGGCGTGTCCGGCAGCACGCGGCTCGGCAACCGGGTGACGCTGGCCGGCCAGGTCGGCACCGTCGGCCACGTCACCGTGACCGACGACGTCACGGTGCTCGGCAAGGGCGGGATCACCAAGGACGTGCGCGAGCCGGGCGTCTACGCCGGCATGCCGCTGAAGCCCGCGCGGCTGTGGCGGCGCGCGATGGCGCGGCTCTACGCCGGGCTCAAGTAAGGGTCCGCAACGCCCTAACCCGCTTCCACCGCGGCACTGCGCCGCGCCTCCAGCACCACGATACCGGCGACGATCAGTGCCGATCCCAGCAGTTGCACGGGATGCATCACTTCGCCGAGCAGGATCACCGCCAGCGCGATGGTCGCCGGCGGTCCGATCGAGGAGATGATGGACGCGCGCTGCGCACCGATGCGGCCGATGCTGGCGGAGAACATGAACAGCGGCACCACGTTGGTCGCGACCGTCATGAAGACCAGCAGCGCCCAGGCGCGCGGCGTCAGGTCCAGCGAAGTCGCCTCACCGAATACGGCGAAGTGCGCGGTGAGTGCGAGCGCCGCGGCAAAGGTCGCGAACACGATGAAGGCGACGCTACCGGCGGCCATCGCGAAGCGTTCGTTGGCAATCAGGTAATAGGAGAACAGGCAGGCCGAGGCAATCACCAGCAAGGCGCCGAAACCATTCACTCGCCACAGGTCGAGGTCGAGTCCGCCGACCGCGAGCGCGATGCCGCACCAGGTCATGGAAACCGCGACCACGACGCGCCGCGGCGGCCAGCGGCGTTGCGTGAGCGCGCGCGCGATGACCACGATGACCGGGTAGGAGAACAGCAGCACGCGTTCGAGACTGGCATCGATCAGGGTCAGTGCAGCGAAATCCAGCCACGCGCCGAGATAGTAGGACCCGAGCCCGGCGATCAGCGCGCCGGCAACGAGGTTGCGCGGCACGCGCAGCACGCCGGCGAAACCGATGCGATACAGCGCCCACGCCCAGATCAGGGGCTGCGACAGCCAGGCCCGCAGCAACAGCACCGCCTCGACGCTGACGCCCTCGAGGTAGATGAACTTGACGATGATGCCCTTGGTCGAGATCAGCAGTGCGCCGGCGACGATCAGCGCAACGTCTCCGAGTCCGCCGCGCGCACGCGGCGGCGCGGTCATGGCTGGAACCGCGGCACTCAGGCCGCGGTGCGCTTGGGAAAGACGCCGGCGTGCGTGACCATCGCCGGCATGCTTGCAGCGAGCGGCCCCTGCAGCCACTGCGCGGTGGCAATCACGGCCTCGACGTCGATGCCGGTACGGTAGCCCATGCGATGCAACAGGTAGAGCACGTCCTCGGTGCCGACGTTGCCGGTGGCGCCGGGCGCGAAAGGACAGCCGCCGACACCGCCGCAGCTCGCGTCGAAGATGCGCACGCCGGCCTCCAGCGCGGCGTAGACATTGCCGATGGCGGTGTTGCGCGTGTTGTGGAAGTGCAGCCGCAGGGGAATGTCGCCGGCCACCGGGCGCACCGCTTCGACCAGGCGCGCGACATCGCTCGGGACCGCGACACCGATGGAGTCGGCCAGCGCGAGCTCGTCGACGCCGGCATCGGCCAGGCGCCGGGCGATGTCGACCACGCGCGACGGATCGACCTCACCCTCGAACGGGCAGCCGAAAGTGGCAGCAATGGTGACCCCGAGAAAGCGCCCGGCGTCCTGCGCGCGGCGCGCCATCGCAACCACCGAGTCCAGCATCTCGCCGGCATCGCGACCCTGGTTGCGCTGGCAGAAGGTGTCGGTCGTGACGACCACGCAATTAATCTGGTCGATGCCGCTGGCGAGGGCACGCTCCAGCCCCTTGTCGTTCATCACCAGGCCGATGTAGCGCACGCCGTCGCGACGCGGGAGGCCGGCGATGACGGCGTCCGCGTCCGCCATCTGTGGCACGCGCTTCGGGTTGACGAAGCTCACCACCTCGAGGCGCCGTACACCGGCGTCCACCAGGCGGGTGATGAGCTCCAGCTTGGTCGTGGTATCGACCAGGGTCGGCTGGCTCTGCAGACCGTCACGCGGCCCCACGTCCACGATTTCGACGAATTCGTTCATGCGTTTCCTGCGAGTGAATGCTTGCCCGGAGGATGGGGATTGTATCCAAATAGCGGACGGTCGCTGCCCGATGGGTGCGATGCCTGGTCAAGGCCCCTTGCCGTAAGCCCCGCGCGCGCAGACACCGGCACGCGCTGCCGCGGGCCACGCGATCAGATGACCTTGCGGGCGCGATGTTTCATCGTGGAGTCGCTCACGCCGTTGTCACCGGCGAGTTCCTCGTACGTGAGGTCGAGATGGCTGAGGGCCATGCGCGCATTGGCCTGTTCGTCGTTCCACTCGACCAGGGCTGCCCCGCCGTCGATGACTTTCCAGCGCCCGCTGGACAGCTCAGACCAGCCGTCGGCTCCGGTCTGGCGATTCTTCGTAATGGTGCGATCTTCGAACACGATCAGCATGCACGGATGGTTGCCCTCGTCCTTGTAGGTCCAGGCACCGAGATAATGCTCGCTCTGGTGCCGCTGCTGGCGCAGCGGAAAGATCCAACCCATGAATGCGCCGATACTCGCGGTGACCGCGAACACGATGCAATAGAAATCGCTGTGCACCTCGGCGCTGAGAAAGTACGCGTCGCGCGGCCTTTCCGCGACCGCGTGCCATATCTCGACATACGCATCGGTAGTCAGGAAGCCAACGAGGCCGACGACGACGCCCTGCACCAGCGGATAAATCCATTTCGACTGCTTGTCGTCGTCGGGATAATGGCTGTCTACGTAGTACAGGCAGAAGAAGGCCGTGGTTGCGCCCAGCAGGATCATGGTCGACGTGGGAACGAGTCCCTTTCTGAGCTCCAGGCCCCAGTCCAGCCCAGGGTCAATCAGTGCTTTGACGCCGGGTTCCAGCAGGACCAGTACTGACGTGGCGACATAACCGGCACAACCGCCGAACAACGCGGCAATGAAGTACTTCTCGTAGGGCCGCTGGCGGTTGCGCTCAGAACCGAACCAGCGCCTGGCCCGCACCCGCGCGTGCCGGTACTGCAGAGCAACCAGCGCCGCCAGGCCATGCACCGCGGCCGCCCCCAGCGCCCACATCAGCGCGTCGATGTGGCGCGTCGGGATGTACGGATAATACTGCTTGATCTGACGATACAGCCCGTTGCAGGGATCACCGGCTGCCGCAACCACGCCCTGGATGGCATTTGCCTCGTAGGCGCGACATTCATCGGAGAACACCACGTCGATCGTCAGCGGTCCGGCAGCAGCGACAACGGCGACCGCGAGAAACGTCGCGAACATCCGGGTCGTGTCGATCTGGGTGAGCCCGTCATGCGGAAAAATGAAGCCGATGTCCTTGAGCGCAGCAATGACCTCGCTTTCGGTGGTTGCGCGCGAGCGCACCGCACAGGCAATGAACGAATAGAGGCGGTCCAGCAGGTCGTCCATCTCTTCCTGGATTCTCTGCCTCAGCTGCTGCGGTGAGGACACCTGCTCGTCCCTCGCATTGCCTTCATCGGACGGTCGGGCGTGCTTGCGATAGCTCTCGATGGCCGCTGCCAGGCTGCGAAACACCCGTTTGATCTCGTCGATTTCCTCGAAGTACTCGTCCAGGAACGCGGCATCGAGATTGAAGCTGATAGCACTCTGTGAGCGTTGCGAACGCAGGCAATACACCAGGCAACACACTCTCGCCCAGCGCCGGCGCATACGTTCGTCGGAGTCGAAGTCGGCAGCCTCGACCAGATCGAACTCCGGCTCGTCCAGAACGTCCCGGTCCTTGTACTGGCTGAAGGAGAACTCGCAGGCGCGGAGCTGGTTGAGTGTCTTTCCCACGCCCTGCGGAATCTTGGCCCAGCGATGGAAGAGGCGCCGGAAACTGGACTCCAGCTTGTTGATGAAAATGATGCCCTGCAGCCCCATGACGATCGACGCGGCCACGAACGGGGACAGTGCGGATGCGGTCCGGGCGTCCTGATTGCCTGACAGCTTCTCGAACTCTCCGATGAGGCTGGGGAAATAGGCGATGAGCAGGTACAGGCCCACCATGCAGGAGCAGTACAGGCTGAGTGCAGTGTAGTACTTCGCATCGGACGTGAAGTACTGCGGTTTGAATTTCTTGTACAGCTCCCGATTTCCCCGCTCCGGCTTGTAGGTGGGCTCGGAGAAGCGTTCGATCGAGGCAAACGCGACCATCAGCCCGCCGACGGCCAGGGAAACCAGATACTCAGTGGCATAGGTCATTCCAGTCTTCCTGTACTCGAATGCGACAATGCGCGACCGCTACCTTACCTTATAGGTCGCCGCGCCGTGGCATGCCACCCCCCCCCGAAGAGGTGATCGGCGCGTCTTGCCCCGCGCAATCCCCGGGCGCGGAGCCGGAGAGGCGGCGCGGCGAGGCCGACCTGCCCGATTTTCGGGTGCGGCAGTCGAGAACGGGACGCCGTTCAAATATAGTGTCCCGTCCCGCGACCACCCGGGCTCCATCAATTTCGACTGAGCAGCAGATCCATGAGCAAATTCGACTTCGACCTCTTCGTCATCGGTGCCGGCTCCGGCGGCGTCCGCGCCGGACGCATGGCCGCGGCGCTCGGCGTGCGGGTCGGCGTCGCCGAGGAACGCTACCTCGGCGGCACCTGCGTCAACGTCGGCTGTGTACCCAAGAAAATGTTCTCCTACGCCGCGCACTTCGCCGAAGACTTCGAGGACGCGGCCGGGTTCGGCTGGACGGTCGGTGCGCGCGAGTTCGACTGGCCCACGCTGGTCGCCAACAAGAACACCGAGATCGAACGTCTGAACGGCATCTACCAGCGACTGCTGGACAACGCCGGTGCCACCACGTTTCACGCTCGCGCGCGCCTGCTCGATGCGCACACCGTCGAGGTCGGCGGGAAGACCGTCACCGCCGAGCGCGTCCTGATCGCGACCGGCGGCTGGCCCTACGTGCCGGATTTCCCCGGCAGTGACCTTGCCGTCACCTCTAACGAAGCGTTTCTCCTCGAGCGCCTGCCGCAACGCGCGGTAGTGGTCGGGGGCGGCTACATCGCGGTCGAGTTCGCGGGCATCTTCAACGGCCTCGGCTGCACCACCACGCAACTCTATCGCGGCCCGCTGTTCCTGCGCGGCTTCGACGACGATGCGCGCGAGTTCCTCGCCACGCAGATGCGCGAGAAAGGCGTGGACCTGCGTTTCAACGCCAACCCGCAATCGATCGAGAAGCATGGCGACGCCCTGCGCGTGATGCTCGAGGACGGCGCGTCCATTGACTGTGATCTCGTCATGTACGCGACCGGCCGCAAGCCCGCGGTCGCGGACCTGGGGCTGGAGGCCTGCGGCGTGGAGGTCGACCGGCGCGGCGCCATCGTCGTCGACGGCAACTACCGCACCAGCGTGCCCAACATCTACGCCATCGGCGACGTCACCGACCGCGTCAACCTGACCCCGGTGGCCCTGGCCGAGGGCATGGCCCTGGTCTGGCATCTGTACCGCGACCACGAGCGTCCGGTCGACTACGAGTATATTCCGAGCGCGGTGTTCAGCCAGCCCAACCTCGCCACGGTCGGCTATACGGAGGAGGAAGCGCGCGGCAAGTTCGGCGCGATCACGGTCTACCGTTCGAGCTTCACCCCGCTCAAGCACACCCTCTCCGGCAACGCCGAGAAGACCCTGATGAAGCTCGTCGTCGAAGACGCCAGCGACCGCGTGGTCGGCGCACACATGGTCGGCCCGGACGCCGGCGAGACCATCCAGGGCCTCGCCGTGGCCCTCAAGGCGGGGGCAACCAAGGCCCTGTTCGACCGCACCATCGGCATCCACCCGACCTCGGCCGAGGAATGGGTGACCATGCGCGAGCCGGTAAACGACTGACCGAAAAAAGGGGACATGCCACATTTGTAAGGCATTGAATCTGCCGGATTCAATGCCTTACAAATGTGGCATGTCCCCTTTTTGCTACCCTGTAGCGATGAGTAAGCAATACCGTACGGCAGCCATCGTCCGGTTCACACTGGCGCTGGTACTGACATGGGCTGGCAGCGCGCCGGCGGAGGCACCCGCTGTGGGCACGCCGGCGCCGGCGTTCGAGCTTGCCGGCTCGGACGGCCGTACCCACCGCCTCGCCGACTACCGCGGCACGGCGGTGGTGCTGGCCTGGTTCCCCAAGGCCTTCACGGGGGGATGAACGGCCGAGTGCAAGTCGCTCCGTGAGAGCGGCGAGTTGCTACAGGCGTTCGACGTCGCCTACTTCATGGCCAGCACCGACGACCTCGAGACGGCGACCGCCTTCGCCGCGGCCAACGATGCCGACTTCCCGGTGCTCAGCGATCCGGGAGGCGAGGTCGCACGCCGCTACGGGGTCCTGCGACCGCCCGGCTACGCCGCCCGCTGGACCTTCTACATCGATACCGAGGGCAAGGTCGCCTACGTCGATCGCGAAGTCAGCGCGCTGACCGCGGGGCGCGACATTGCCGCGCGCCTCGGTGAACTGGGCGTCGCACGACGCGCCACCGCGACATCCACGGGAGCTGATTGATGGGTGATACCTATGCCGGCGCCGGCTACGGCGGCGAGAGCATCGGCTTCGGCGAGCGCCCCGCGGTGCTTGCGGTCGACTTCCAGCTCGGCTTCACCGATCCCGCCTACGCTGCCGGCCGCAGCGCTCACGTGCACGCGGCGGTCGAGCGCACCGCCGAGCTCCTGCGCCACGCACGCTCGGCCGGTGTGCCGGTCGCCTGCTGCAACGTCGCCTGGGGCGGGCCGCAGGAAACCCAGCACTGGAAGGTCTCGGCGATCTACGACGGCAGCTTCTGGCACGGCCATCCGGCGACCGCCATAGACCCGCGCATCCTCGACGCGGACTACGACCTGACCTTCACCAAGTCGGCACCGTCGATCTTCTTCAATACCCCGCTCATGACCTGGCTCACGCGCCAGCAGATCGATACCGTCATCGTCACCGGCTGCACCACCAGTGGCTGCGTGCGCGCCTCGATCGTGGACGGTTTCTCGTGGGGCTTCCGCGTCATCGTCCCCGAGCAGTGTTGCGGCGATCACGACCTCGGGCCGCATCGCGCCAATCTCCTCGACGTCGGCCGCCGCTACGCCGACGTCATGGACACCGATGCCGTCATCGCGCACCTCGACGGCGTCGAACAGAGCCGTACCCGGATCAGCGCCGTAAACGGTTGAGACCCGCCGGCGACGCCGCACGCAACCGCAGGCCGCGTCACCCCTGCACGACGCTGGCGAACGCCTCCAGCTCGCGCGGGATATCCGGCCCCGCCGGCTGATAGGCGAGTTCCGTCATGCCGGCTTCGCGCATGGCAGCAATGCGCTCGCGCCAGGCGCCGCGGTCCAGCGCGAGGCCGGTCGCGGCCAGCAGCTCGCCGGTGACGTAGGGCCGGTCGTGGTCGTTGACGCCGACCAGGTGGCCGTCGTGCATGGTGAGGTGGCGCGTGCGCTCGGGCATCTCGGCGTAGGATTGCTGCCACTGCTCGGCATCCGGTACCAGCTCGGGCAGCCGGTGCTCGATGGCATAGTGCAGCATGACGGTGCCGCCGTGACCGGCGGCGGCGATGGCGCGCGCGCTGCCCGCATCCTCACCCGCGTCGAGCACGGTGCCCATGGTCAGCACGACGCTCCAGTCAAAACCCTCGATCGGCATGAAGGCGCCGAATACCCCCTGCGCATGCTCCTGCGCGGCGGCAATACCCTTGGGGCCGGCGGCAGCGAACACGAAGGGCACTTCGATCGGGCGCGCCGCACCGAAGCCGGGCCAGTGCAGCATGCGGATCACGCCGCCCTCCCATTCCACTTCCTCGCCGCGCAGCAGCGCACGCAGCACGCGGGCGTAATCCGCAACGTAACGCCACGTCAGCGGCCGCCGCCCCATGCTGACGCAGGCAGTGAAGCCGGTTCCGATACCGATGGTCACGCGCTCTGCCCCGGCCGCGTCGACCAGGGTCGCGATGGCGGCGGCGTTGGCCATGGGATGACGCAGGTGCGGCACCATCACGCCGGTCGCGAGCCCGATGCGCTCGGTGCGGTCTGCGGCGCGGCACAGCTGCACCCAGACGTCCGGGTACAGCGGCGGCGAATCGTAGAACCACGCTCGCTCGTAGCCGAGCGTCTCCGCGATGCGCGCGTGTTCCGGTGTGTCGATACCGGTGGCGAAAGCGCAGGCCAGGGTGACAGACATGGTTCGGACCTCCCGTCGAAGAATGTTGCAGCGTGCAAACCGGCGCGATCCTAGCACGCGGCGCAGCCGCTCCCAACTTGCGCGGACGTGATCGCGCGCCCGCGGCGCGCTACGCTTGGGCGGATCAACCCGGGATGCACGCCATGACCCGACCGCCCGCGCCCGTCGAGGGGTTCCTTGCCGAGACCCACGAGGTCACCAACCAGCCAAGTCCGCTGGAGAACTTCAACGCCTGGAGCAGCGACCGCGTGCTGCGCTACTGGGTCGACCGCAACGGTGGCGGCCACGGCGCAGCGGCTCTCGAAGCCTACGGCGCGCGCGCCGGCGGCGACCTGCTCGCAGCGGGCTTCCTCGCCAACCGTCACCGTCCCGAGTTCACCCCGCACGATCGCTTCGGCCGCCGCGTCGACCTGGTCGAATACCACCCCGCTTACCATGAGCTCATGGCCGCCGCGATCGGCGCCGGCCACCACGCCCTGCCGTGGACCGAGCCGGGCGCCGGCGCACATGTCATCCGCGCGGGCATCGAGTTCCTGCATACCCAGGCCGATCCCGGCACCGGCTGCCCGCTGACCATGACCTTCGCCTGCGTACCGGCGCTGCGCCATCAGCCCGCGCTCGCCGCGCGCTGGCTGCCGAAAGTCACCGCGCGCGAGTACGATCCAGGCAACGTGCCGTTCTTCGACAAGCGCGGTCTCACCGTCGGCATGGCGATGACCGAGAAGCAGGGCGGCTCGGACGTGCGTGCCAACACCACCCGCGCCTATCCGCTGGGCGACGACGATGGCGTGCCGACTTTCCGCCTGGTCGGGCACAAGTGGTTCTGCTCGGCGCCGATGTGCGACGGCTTCCTGGTCCTCGCCTACACCGAGGCCGGCCTGTCCTGCTTCCTGGTGCCGCGCTGGAAGCCGGACGGCAAGAAGAACCCGATGCACATCCAGCGCCTCAAGGACAAGCTCGGCAACGTCTCCAACGCCTCGGCCGAGATCGAGTTCCGCGGCGCCTTCGGCTGGCTGGTGGGCGAGAGCGGGCGCGGCGTGCGCACCATTCTCGACATGGTCGCGATGAGCCGCTTCGACTGCATGGTGGGCTCGGCGGCGCAGCTTGCGCAGGGTGCACAACAGGCCATCCATCACACCGGGGGCCGCCGCGCCTTCGGTCGCATCCTGCACGAGCAGCCGCTGATGCTGAACGTGCTCGCCGATCTCGCGCTGGAGGCCGAGGCCGCGCTCGCCATTGCCCTGCGCGTCGCGCGGGCACTGGATCACGCGGACGATGCACACGAGGGGTCACTGATCCGTCTCGGCACCGCGCTCGGCAAGTACTGGATCTGCAAGCGCGCACCGCAGCATGCCTACGAGTGCATGGAATCGATCGGCGCGGTCGGGCTGATTCGGGACAACGTCGCCGCACGACTGTACGCGGACGCGCCGGTCAACGCGATCTGGGAAGGTTCGGGCAACGTGCAGTGCCTCGACGTGCTGCGCGTGATGCAGTGGCACCCGGAAGCCGTAGCGGTCTTCCTCGCCGAACTCGGCCGCGCGGCCGGGCGCGATACACGCTTCGACGGTTACCTGACCCGCCTGGAGGCCGATCTGCGTGCACTCGGCGCGCTCGACGACGCCGGCGAGGCCGAGTACGGCAGCCGCGCGCTGGTCGAACGCATGGCACTGGCGTGGCAGGCTGCCACCCTGCTCGCCGATGGCGAGGACACGATCGCCGAGGCCTTCGTCGCCGCGCGTCTCGGCGGCGACTGCGGCTACCTGTACGGCACGCTGCCGCCGGCGATCGACTGCGCAGCCATCGTCGCGCGCGCGAAACCCGCGCTGTAGGATAGGCTGCCGTATCCGGACAGCACCGACAGGGGAGACGCTACATGGCCACCGCAAGTGACCTCGCCGCCGCGGCCGACGTCGACACCACCGGCGCCATCGACTGCGACGGACACGTCCTCGAGCCGCTGGACGCACTCGTCGACAACCTCGAAGCGCGCTACCGCGCGCGCCGCATCGAGCTCGTCACCGGCGACGACGGCCTGGAGTACTTCCACTGGGGCGGGCGCCGCTCGACGCTCTGTGCCGGCGGCTTCGCCGGCGTGCTGGGTGCGATGGGTAACCCGGACATCGTGCCCTCGCCCGACCGCACCTACGCGCGCGGCTGCCCGCCGGCGTCGTACGATGCGGCAGCGCGGGTCGCGCGCCTCGACGGCGAAGGCCTGGCCAAGGCCATTCTCTATCCCACCCTGGGCCTGCTGTGGGAGGCCGAGATCGACGACGCCGAGCTCGCCGATGCCTACTGCCGGGCCTACAACCGCTGGATCGTCGACGTCTGCGCGCAGGCGCCGGAGCGCCTCTATCCGGTCGCCCACATCTCGCTCAGCGACGTCGAACGTGCCACGCGCGAGCTCGAGCGCGCGGTCGCCGCCGGCTGTGTCGGCGCCATGGTCGCGCCCTACACCTGGACGCGCAAGGCGCATGGCGACTACTACTACGACCCGTTCTGGGCCGCCGCCGAAGGCCTCGGCGTGCCGGTCGGACTGCACCCGAGCTTCGAGCCGACCTGGTCCTCTCCGCACCAGCGTTTCGACCGCCTGCGCCAGACCGAGCCGGTCAACTTCGGCTTCTACTTCGACGTCCTGGTCGTGCAGTCCATGCAGCAGGCCTTCGTGTCCCTGTTCAACTACGGCGTGTTCGAGCGCTTTCCGAAGCTCAAGGTGGTGGTGCTCGAATCGCAGGCTGGCTGGATCGGCTACCTGCTGGACCGTATGGACGCGGTGTGGGAGGGCCCGCTCGCGGCATCGACGCAACTGAAGCACCCGCCGAGTCATTACTTCCGCCGCCAGTGCTGGATCTCGGCCGACCCCGACGAGCGCGCCGTCAGTCACATCATCGATCACGTCGGCGCGGAGCGCTTCTTCTGGGCCAGTGATTACCCGCACCCGGATCACACCGACGACTACATCGATTCCCTCAAGGGCCTGCTCGCACCGCTCTGCGCGGAGACCCGGCGCAAGGTGATGGCCGACAACGTCGCCGCCGCCTACGGGCTCGGCTGAGGCACAGCACTCAGGTCGCTAGGCGCGCGCTGCGCACCGCCGCCACGTTGGCGCGCCATCGCCCGACCGCGGCGAACGGGTCGATCCAGTCAGCCGGCACGCCGTCCAGTGTGCCGTTGGTGAGCTTGTCGATGACCCAGTGCAGCTTCAGATCAGCCACCGTCAGGGTGTCGCCGGCAACGAAGCCGGTATCGCCGTTGGCGAGCAGCAAACGCTCGAAATAACCGCCCCAGCGCGGCAGGGTCTGCTCCGCCAGCTCGCGGCGCATCTGCGCGAGCCGCCCGGGATCACTTTCCCCGAAGGACGGGGTGAACAGGCCGTAGAAGTCCTCGCCCAGGTCGAGCGCCTCATCGACCTTGAGCGCGAGCAGCGCGTCGTCGACCGGGTAGAGCCCGCAGCGGCGCCCGACGTAACGCAGGATGGCGTTGCTCTGGGCGGCGCTCACCCGGCCGTGCGGCGTACTCACCTCGAGCACCGGCAGGGCACCGAACGGCAGGGCGTCGGCTGCCTTGAGCGCGGTGAAGTCCTCGAGCGACACGTGCTGGTCCTCGAATCCGATGCCGCCGATACGCAGGGCGTCGCGGATCGGTCCGGCGCGTCCCGGGAAGGGAAAGTAGCGCAGGCGTAGTTCGGGCGCGGCGTTCATCGCGGTCGACTCCATCATTCGATCGAAACGCCGTGCCGGCAGGCCGGGTTCACGGCGTTGGCGGATCATGCACCATAATGGCG
Organism: Gammaproteobacteria bacterium; assembly: GCA_041984235.1. Lineage (GTDB taxonomy): Bacteria > Pseudomonadota > Gammaproteobacteria > JBHIYN01. Next base: position 108,412 of record JBHIYN010000008.1, on the reverse strand, counting down.
GCAACAGGACCCGAGACGAGGCGCGAGCCGCCGCAGGGGAGACGCTGACCGGATGTTCGCGCTGGCTTTCGTGTTGTACTGGCTGCTCCTGCTCGGCTTCGCGGCATGGGCATTCGCGAAGCTGTTCCTGCTCGGCGCCGACCTGTCCCGCTACGACCTGCCGGCCGGCAGCGTCGCCGGCGCGCGCGAGGACTCGGGCGCGGCGCGGGACACCGTGCTCGCCCGCATCGCCACCATGCGCGCCGACACCTTTGCCGCGCCCGTGGCGCAACGCCTCGCGACCGCGCGCCGCCTGGCCGACCAGGGCTTCGCCGGCACGCCCAGCAACCCGCAGGTACTCGGCGTCGAGGTCGTCCCGGTCGACGCCGGCGGCGTTGCAGGTGAGTGGGTCCTGGCGCCCGGGGCCGATCCGATGCGCCGCCTGCTCTACCTGCACGGGGGCGCCTTCACCCTCGGCAGCCCCGCCAGCCACCGCGCGCTGACGGCCGCCCTGTCGCGCGCGGCCGGCGTCGCCGTGCTCGCTGTCGACTACCGGCTGATGCCCGAGCATCCGCGCCGCGCGAGCATAGCGGACAGCCGCAGCGCCTGGCGCTGGCTGCTCGAACACGGTCCGTCCGCCGCCGGCGCGCCGCGCGACGCCTACCTCGCCGGCGATTCCGCCGGCGGCAACCTCGCGCTGGCCCTGCTCGCCTGGATCCGCGATCAGCGCCTGCGCGCACCGGACGCGGCCGTGGCGCTCTCGCCCGCCACCGACAGCACCCTGCAGAGTCCCAGCCTGCGCCGCAACGCGGCGAGTGACGTGCTGCTCGGCCCGAGCATCGGTCGCCTCGCGCGCCTGCCACGCAGTGCCGTCGCCTGGCTGACCTGGATCGGCAATCGCGTGCGGCCGCGCGCGCCCCTGATCTCGCCGCTGCGCGGCCCGCTGCACGACCTGCCGCCGACCCTGGTGCTGGCCAGCACCAGCGAGATGCTGCTCGACGACGCGCGGCGTTACGTGAACAAGGCCCGCGCGGCCGGCTCACCCGCCGAGCTCGCACTGTGGCCGGACATGGTCCACGTGTGGCCGCTGTTCGTCGACGTGCTGCCGGAGGCCGGCGACGCCGTGGCGCACATCGCCGCGTTCCTCTCCGCGCATCGCACCGCGGACTGAAGCCACGCGGCGCTAGGGCAGATCGGGCACATCCGCCGTCTGCCCCTCGATCCGGCGCCTGACCAGGTAGCTGTGGCCATCACCCGGCACGCGCTCGAGCAGCTCGAAGGCGAGCGGAAATACCTGCGCAGCTTCCTCCAGACCACTCAGCAGCTCGCCCTCGGCCGCCGCCGCATCCGCGTGCTTGCGCGACTGCCAGATCTCCGGGCCGCGAAACGGCGTCGCCTGCATGCCGACGCGCGCAATGCCGCGGAACACCTTGCCGCGGCCGCTGGTGTAGTCCTGCACCAGTCCCCACACGACTTCCGGGTAGAGCAGCTCGCGCTGCGTGTTGGCGTAGTAACGCGCGACGCTCTCGGGCAGGGTGCGACGGAACAAGCTGAACATCCGGCCGGCCTCAGTCTTCGGTGAAGTAATCGCTGTCCATGCGTTTCACTTCGTAGGTTGCTTCGACGGTCACCCCGACGTTGTGGTCAATCATGTACTCGGTGAGGGATTTTCCATCGACCAGGATAATTTTGGCGTCGATATTGGTGACGTAATCCCGCGCTTCGCGCGAGAAGGATGACGTCGTGATGAAAATCCCCTTGCGCGCGCGTTGCCCTTGAAGTGCACCGGCGAATTTCTGGATTTCAGGTCGACCGACCACACCTTCCCAGCGCTTCGCCTGAATGTAGATGATATCCAGGCCGAGGCGATCTTCCTTGATGATGCCGTCGATACCTTCGTCGCTCGTACGGCCGACGGCCTGACCCGCTTCCCGCCGGGAGCCCCCGTATCCCATCTTCACCACGAGATCGACGACGAGTTCTTCGAAAAATGCGGGCGAGCAGGCCTTGATGGTTTGCAAAATTTCACTGGCGAGGTCCGCGCGCAGGCTTTGATAAGCCGACTCTAGTGCTTCCTCAGGTGTGTTCTCGTCCGAGGCTGTTACGGACGACGCGGCGTTGTCATCCGCCGGCTTAGTGCGACGCAGGTTACGAAATTCAACGAACTCCGGAAATCTCTCGAGGTACGGCACGTTGATCGCGGGTGGATTCTCAAGCAGGACTTGACGTCCCCGGTCGGTGATCACGAATTGTCCTCGTGCAGGGGAAGCCAGCAATCCCGCCTTGGTCATGTAGGTGCGCGCCCAGCCAACCCGGTTATCGAAGGTCGGCTGCTTGCCACTCGGCAGAAGCTCTCTGCGCTCTTCCGCGGACAGGTTGAAGCGCACGGCGAGGATATCGACAGCGGATCGATACCGGTGAACCTCGCCATCACCCGCCAGTTCGAGTAACGGCAGCATGATCGATTGGTAATCAGGAATTGGCATATGCAGATGCGTGAAGCCGGTGGGCTGTGATGCGAGTGGGCGCCTGGAATTATTCATCCGTTTCACGGCGGTAGTCCAGAAAGCCCATGCGACCCGCGGCAGTCCGCCCGCGCCGAGACGGTCCGCTCGCCCTATTGTTCTCCCTGAACGCATATCCACATGCAGTCTGCGGTGGAATCCGTGCATCTCTCGGGGCGGTGCACCCTCACCCCGACGGGTACATCCGGATTTGCAGGTAGCCGACCAGGTTCCACAGCGCGTGCAGCAACAGCGGCGCGAGCAGCGAGCCGGTGCCGACGCGGGCCGCGCCGAGCAACACGCCCAGCACCACGATCCAGGCCACGTCGAACAGCCCGTACTGAATGTGCGCGACCGCCCACAGCAGCGCGGTACCGACCACGGCGAGCGGCGCCGGCAGACGTGCGTCCAGCCAGCATTGCAGGACGAAGCCGCGAAACAGCAACTCCTCGGTCAGCGGTGCGAACAGGACGAAGGTGAGCAGGAGCAGCAGCGGCCAGTGCGCGGTGGCGAACGCGTTCAGCCAGAAATCGACCGATTCGCTGAGGTCGACGAAGCGTGCGCTCAGCTCGTACAGGCCGAACACCAGTACGAGCGCAGCCAGGTAAGGGGCGAGCCGGGCCAGGGACAGGGGGCGCATCGCGACATAGGCCGACAGGCTCGTACGGCGGCGCTTGCGTGCGACCACGCCGAGCACGAGCGCGAGCAGTGGCAGGGCGAGGGGAAAGGCGAGGCCGATCGCGTCGCCGGAGTAGAACACGGCACGGATGTCATCGGGACCGTGCGTTGCTCCGGATTCGAGAGAGCGCACCACGGAGACCACCAGCACCGCCAGGATCTCGGCAGCGACGAGCACGGCCAGGCCGGCGATCGACCAGAACAGGCCCGCACCGGCCGCGCGCCACGCTACGGGCGTGGTCGTCAGTCCGCCGGGCATTGCCGCGCCCCGACGCACCCGGTTCCCGGCAGGCGCCCGCGGCTACCTGCCCGGCGCTGCAGCATGCCCCAGCACATCGATGCCGAACTCGGCAGCACAGGCCGAGGCGTCCGCCCGCACCCTGGCCGCGTCTTCGACCAGCGCCGTGATGTGACCGTAGTTCGCGACGTCGTTCGCGAAGGGTGCGGCGGCGGCCAGCTCCAGCGCTGCCGGCGACGCGTCGGGAACGCTGCGCAACGCATCCCTATCCCGCCACGCCAGTTCGAGCACGAGACTTCCCGCCGGCCGCGGCGCCAGGGTGCGCTCCACGTCGTCCGCGCTGTAAACGACACCGGCGTAGAACGACACGACCAGCATGACCATCGCCGCGGCGCCTCTGAAGATTCGCTTCATGACCGGTGCTCCCTGCAAGAGCCCCCGACAACCACCAGGGACGAAAAGGACAACCAATGGTGCAGCCTAGCGCATCCTCTCCCCGGCAACACCGCGAGGAGCGGAGGTTGGGGATCCGGGCGGCGGCCTCGCGGCACGCCGCCGCGGCGCGTCAGTCCTCCTGCGCGAGCACCGAGCGCATGAGTCCGGTCAGCGCCGAGCCCGGCTGCTCCCGGTCCAGCGCGGCCAGCAGTGAGCGCTGGTTCTCCGCCGGCTGGTTCTGACTGGCCTTGGTTTTGCCCTCGAGTCGGGCCACCCTGATCTCGACCCCGACCAGTGCTGCGGTCAGCCGCCGGATGTAATCGGCAGGCGCATCCGTCACCGCCCAGCCGGGCGAGCGCCGGCCTTCCTGTTGCTCGGTCAGGCGCGTAATCTGGCTGCCGACCCACGCGGCATCGTCGATGACGGTCAGGCCGCCGTGCGCATGCACGACGGCATAATTCCAGGTCGGTACAACCTTGCCGTGCGCCGGCTTGGTCGCGTACCAGGATGGCGAGACGTAGCCCTGCGGCCCGTGGAAGACCGCGACGCACGCGCTTTCGCCGGCTCCTATCCGACTCAGGGGATTGGCGCGCGGGACGTGCGCCAGCAGCTTGGTGGCGTCGCGCTCGCTGGTGTCCAGCAGGAACGGGAGGTGATCGACGACCAACCCGTCCGACGTGCTGACGACGAGTGTCGCCAGGGGTGACGAGCGAATGAGGCGATGCATCGCCCCGGGATCCGCTTCTTTGAAATGCTCCGGCAGGTACATGATGGCAGGGTGTCAGCGCGGCGCTACGTGCGGAACGGGCCGTGTTCGGGTCGCAACGAACTCACCAGGTCATAGACCTCTCGGCGCACCTCCACTGCCTCGTAGGCCGCGGGTATCGATTGCGCGAGCGCGCTCTCGCGGTAGGCATTCAAGGCGGCCTCATCCTCGAAGAAATAGATACCGCAGAGACTTCCCGTTGCCGGATCGCGGCCGAACAGTTTCTGCAGCAAGCCGGGTACCTGCAGGAAGCGCGGGCGACGCTCGTGCATCCGGCCCTCGAGTTCGTCCGCGTCGAGTTCGGATTCGATGCGGACGAAGAGTATGGCTGGCATGGGATAGACTCCGTGAATCGTCGATGCCTGGCCGTATCGCACCGGTCAGCCCGGAAGCGAATCGGACTTTGCCAGCAAAGCCGGCGGCCGGTACGCCCGGCGCAGTCGGCTTCAATCAGGGATCATAGCCGTCCCAGCCCGAGTCCGTCCAAATCGTCACTGCGGGCGTCCCGTCGAAGAACCTGCCGAGGCGCAACGGCAATTCCGGATCGGACATCAACGCCTCCGCTCCCGCCGCGTCCGTCCAGGTGTCGATGACCATCAGCTCGTTCGGGTTCGCGCTGTTGCGAAAGGCCCGGTAGCCGGTATTACCCAGCTCGCCGCCCGGACCACGCAGCTCACCGAGCAGCTGGTCGTGCGCCTCGCGCAGCTGCGCATCCGGGAGGTCCTTCAGGGTCCCGCGCACGATCACCACCGCCTTCATTGTCACCTCCTCATGCCAGTGAACCAGGGGGTCAGCGGATTAAACACCATTCCCGCTCTTGCCGCCGTGCAGGCCCGCTCGCCCGCTGCCGTGGCGAAGTCCGCACGCGTGCAGCGGAAAGCGCAACGCAGTACCGCGGCAGGCGACGCAATACCTGCATTGGGCCCGCTTGTCATCCACCGGGAGCGGGTGTATTACGGCGGCGTAACCCCATTCACCGTGGCTGGCTGCTGGCAGCCTGCCTGGTGACGCATGCCGCCACCGGCGCAAGCGGCATACCCGTGAAGACCCTGGGCGGGGGGAGGCCCGCGGGCTCGGCGATCACATGACGCCCGGCAAGTGGAACGTCGTCATGCTGTGGACGACCTATTGCGGTGTGTGCCGGGGGCAGTACCCGATGACCTCGGAGTTCCACGCCCGTCACCAGGCCACGGACGCCGTGGTGCCCGGCATTTCGCTCGACGGCCTCGATGCCGCCGAGCGGGTATCGGCGTATCGCATGAAGCAGGCACAGCGCTTGCCGCGCGTACTCAGCGAGTTCGAGGTCTTCAGCCGCATGTACGAAGTCGCGACGGGCGAAGTCTTCACCGGCACCCCTAGCTATCTCGTCTTCGACGACCAGGGCGCCTTGCGCGCCCACCTCGCCGGCCCGACCGGCCTCGCCGCGCTGGAGCGCGCCATCGCACCCTGATTATCGTCCGCCAGGCGCGGTGCCAACGGTGCTCCCCGACCTGGCCTGCGGGCAAGAACAAAGCGCCTGCGAACAAGCGGTCCTGAAAGTGGGTACCGGTGTTCGCGCGAGTGTCGCTCAAAGACCCTGCGTCAGGTAGTTGACGTCGAGCACGCGCTTGGCGAGCTCGAGCTCCGTGTTCTCCGCGTCCGCCCCGCGACACGGCACGTGTGTACCGCGGTTGTTCTGCAGGTCGACCACGTTGATGCCCTGGAACAACCGGAGGGTGGTCCCGACCGGGGCCTTGTGGCCCGGTCAGGCGCAACGCGTAGTCGTCCCTGGTCGCCCGGCCGTTGGGGCCGTGGTAGATCGCCTCGCCCCGGGGCGAGCGGGCAACGACCGGGATGCGCGTCGTACCGATGTACTCCCAGTCGTGCTCCATCGCGCGTCCGTTGACCTCGTGAACTACCGCGTGCCGCGACCTGGGGGCAGGCCTGGGACTGGTCCTTGCGGCAGGCAAACGCCGATAGAACGGGTGCCTGGGCTGACGTAACACGCAGCAAGGCTGCGGGCGGCTCGCCCGCAGCGACCTTCTTCTCTAGTCAACGCGGGGCATCGTTCGCCGCGCCCAGGGCATTCGCCGCATACACTGCCAGCGCCTCCAGCTCCGCACCGCAGTCGCCCCTGAAGCACGAGCCATGCATGACGGCCAGGTGCACAGCGTCGAGTGATTTCAATCCGCGAATCGTCGGGGCTGTATGCGGGGTCAGGGCCATGGCGTGAAACGCATCCTCCGCGAGGATCGCGGCATTGACGATGCTCTGGTCCGTGATCGCGGGCCCCTTTCCCAGCTGCGTGAACAGGTCCCCCGTAAACAGGGTGCGCGTCGTTTCCTCGTAGACCAGGCCGGATTCCCACGCATGCGGCACGTGCGGCGTGTCGATGTACCTGATCCGCTTGCCGCCCAGGTCCAGCACCTCGCGGTCCGCGAGTACGCGTGGCGGGCGATCGGCCAGGTCGTTGAGCGAGACCATGCAGGCCACCGCCCCGTGCACGATCTCGGCCTGCGGCGCGGCTGCCAGCCACTGGTTCATGGAACCGCACTCGTCCGATTCCACGTGCCCGAAAGAGATCCAGCGCAGCGTGTCCAATGGCAGGATCTTCTGCGCCGCGGCGGAGACCAGCGGAAACAGCGCGCGGCCGCCGCAGTGGAAGAGAAACGGTTGCTCCGCCCTGATCAGGTACTGGTTGAACGTGAAACCACTGGGCGGCAGATCGGGCGTGAAGGTCGAGAGCCGGAAGATATCGTCAGCGATCTCGTCGATTTCAGTTTGCACGGTGTTGTCCTCGCGCGGGGTTGAAGGTGAACGAAGGGGGCGCGGTCGCCCGAAACATGGTCGGCGTCGGACTACCGGCCCGTCCGAAAACGATTGCCAGGGCGTGAGCGCGGCAGCGCGCCCGCAGGCATTCTTTCGTCAGGCGTCGCTTCGACCAAGCACATGTTCCCGGTGATACTGCAGGTAACGTCGCGTTTCATCCTCGAGCTTTCGCAGCCTGGCGTCCGGCCTGATCCCCAACTGGTCGAGTTCATCGTTGGTGAGACTCGCAGCCCTGAGCAATCGCCCTCTTCGATCGAACGAAACCAGGCCCTGGTCGAACAGCCGATCGATCGTGGGTTGCAGCAACAACCCGTTATGCGGGTCGAGTCGTTCGCGATTCGTCGAGATTCGCCAGGGCTTGATGTGCGAGGCAAGGAGCATCACGGGTCTTGTATATCCCGTAACCGCACAACCACCCCACAACCTCAGTAACCCGTCGCGAAAAACGCCCTGGCCTATGCGACTCTTCACGATTGCATTCTTCTCGGTTTCGGGCACACCGGACAGGTCGATGCCGAGAGTCGCATCGTAGGGACTGCGCGATTCGCGCACTTCTGACCGAGCCGCCAGAGTGAAGATGAACTGGCTCGGACTTTCGCGCAGCCGATTGTGTTGCTCGAGTTCGACTCGTCCCATGTAGACGAATGGCGAGTGGTGAACCTTCCGATGAAACAGGTGGATTTCGTCCCCGTTCGCCGACGCGTTGATGACCCGCTCGTCGCTGGAATGTTTCGCCTCGCCTTCCCAGTGGAGGAAAGGTCCATCGAGATAATCCCTGTACTGCGTCAGAGATTCCTGTTTCTGTTCGGTGACAAAAAGAATGATGAGCTTCGTATTGGCCGGCGTGACGACGCCGCGCGATATCGCCTGGAAACCACGGTATCCCCAGAGCTCGGCCAGAAACGGACGTTCGTAGGCCTGACCGATGACGAGCTTGTCGAAGGTAATCGCCATGAAATGCTGCCAATCCGGAATCCGTTTCAGTCCCCTGACCTGCCTGTCAAACGCCAGTGAGCACACCGGAGCAAACCGACACGCCGGATTGACCTGCGAACACGCGCCGCAAGCAGGCCTGTTGCGCAACCTGAAGGCTGGCTGCCGAAGTACGTGCCGGTTTCCCCGCATCATATTACGCCTGCTCGATTACCGGGTCCGCTCCCCTTGCACTCGACGACGTGCCGGGGCAAGACGCAATCCCGGTCCCGGCTCGATGCTCGCCTTGCCACCGTTGCCGCTCGCCCGGTCAACCGCCCGGTGTGGCCCCGGTTGCGATGATCCGAAAGAGCGGCAACCGTATACTGCCCGTCGTCACCACCGGCCCCACCCGGTCGCCGGAGCCGACGGCAGCACAACCAACATCGAGGGGGAACCCGGCCATGGATCTCGAACTCAGGGGCAAGCGCGCCATCATCACGGGAGCGTCGCGCGGCATCGGGCGGGCGATCGCCGAGCGGCTGGTACGTGAGGGCTGTGCGGTCGGTATCTGCGCGCGCAACGGCGACGCGGTGGCGCACACGGTGGCGGAGCTGAAGAAGATCGGCGGCGAGGGCGCGCGGATCTGCGGCGGCGCCGCGGACGTCGCCGACCGCGCCGCGCTGGGGCACTGGATTGACGCCACCGCGCGCGATCTCGGCGGGCTCGACATCGTGATCCCCAATGTCAGTGCGCTCGGCACGACGCCGGACGAGGAGACCTGGCGGCTCGGCATGGAGATCGACCTGCTCGGCACGGTACGCACGGTGGAGACGGCGCTGCCCTGGATCGAGCGCTCCGGCGCGGGCGCCATCGTCGCGGTGTCGTCAACCGCGGCGCTGGAGGCCTTTGGCGGACCGCGGCCTTACAACGCGGTCAAGGCCGGGCTCATCAACTACGTGTCCAACCTCGCCACGGCACTGGCGCCCAAGCGTATCCGCGCCAATACCGTGTCGCCCGGCACCATCTACTTCGACGAGGGCGTGTGGGGCGCGCGCAAGCGCGAGCAGCCGGAGATCTACGAGATGGCCCTGTCGCAGAACCCGATGGGGCGCATGGGTACCCCCGAAGAGGTCGCCAACGCGGTGGTCTTTCTTGCCAGCCCGGCCGCCGGCTTCATCACCGGCGCCAACCTGGTCGTCGACGGCGGCTTCACCCGCCGCGTGCAGTACTAGGGCACACGGGCGCGCCGGCACCGGACGCCCGCCACTCGCCGATGCCACGCTTCGACCTGCTCTTTCGCGGCGCCGAGATCTACGACGGCGGTGGCGGCGCGCCGTACGCGGCCGACGTCGGCGTCAGTGCCGATCGCATTGCCGCCATCGGCAGCCTCGACGGCGCCGACGCGCGCGAGGAGATTGCCGCGACGCGGCTCGCGCTCGCGCCCGGGTTCATCGACGTCCATACCCACGACGATTTCGCCGCCCTGCAGCACCCGGACATGGCGTTCAAAACACGCGGCGGCGTCACCACCTGCATCGTCGGCAACTGCGGCTTCGGCCCGGCGCCCTACCCACAGGCGATGGAGATGGTCGGCGCCCTGGCGCCGGGCGCGGACATCGCACCCTATTCGGGCCACGCCGGTTACACGGCGGCGTTGGAGGCCGCGCCACCGGCAGTCAACATCGGCGTGCTCGCCGGCCACGGCACGCTGCGCCTGGCGGCGATGGACCGTGCTCAAAGGGAGCCGACGGCAGCCGAGCTGTCGCACATGAAGGACCTGCTCGGCGAGGCGCTGGAGGCCGGTGTGCTCGGGCTCTCCAGTGGTCTCATCTACGAGCCCGGGCGTTACGCGGCGACCGACGAGCTGGTCGAGCTTGCCAGCGGGATGCGCGGCAGCGGCGCGCTCTATGCCTCTCACCTGCGCGACGAGGCCGCGGGTCTTCTGGCAGCAGTCGCCGAGGCGATCGAGATCGGTGCGCGCGCCGGGGTGCCCGTACAGATCTCGCACCACAAGGCGTCAGGGCGTGACAACTGGGGCCTGGTCGCGCGCTCACTGGCACTGATCGAGGCCGCGCAAGCGCGCGGCGAAGCGGTGCATGCCGACCAGTATCCCTATACCGCCGGCAGCACGATGCTGGCCGCCGTGCTCGACAACGGCGCCTTCGATGCGGCGGCAGCGGGCCACGGCATCGGCGTGGTCACGCCGGCCGACGTCATCGTCGCCGCGGCACCCGGCCACGCCGAGTGGGAGGGCCGCAGCATCGAGGCGCTCAGCGCCACGCTCGGCCTGCCGCCGCGTGACGCGGCGGAAGCTGTCGTACGCGACGCGCCGGGTGCCACCGCCATCCTTCACATGATGAGCGAGGACGACGTGCAACAGGTGCTGCGTCACGCCTCGACCATGATCGGCTCGGACGGCATCCCGACCCTGGACGGCCACCCCCACCCGCGCCTCTACAACAGCTTTGCGCGCGTGCTCGGTCATTACGCGCGCGATCTAGGCGTGCTCGATCTCGCCACCGCCATCCACCGCATGACCGGCTTCCCCGCGCACAAGTTCGGGCTCACCGGGCGCGGCGTGATCGCCGAAGGTGCGCTGGCCGACCTGACCCTGTTCGATCCGCGCACGATCATCGACTGCGGCACCTGGGAGCAGCCCAACCGCTACCCGCGGGGCATCACCGGCGTGTGGGTCAACGGCGTCGCGGTGGTACGCAACGACCGCCCCACCAGGGCGCGGCCGGGGCGCGTGCTGCGCCGCGCGGGCTGAGCGCCTACCAGCCGTTGCGGTGGATGAACCGGTCGAGGTCCTTGCGCGGCGCGGCGCGGAAGGTGGTGCCCTTCGTGTAGGCGATCGGCACCAGCGCAACCTGCGTGAACTGATCGAAGGGAATGCCGAGGATGCCGGCCGCCTCCTTCTCGTAGCGCAGGTGAATGGTGGTCCAGCAGGTGCCCAGCGCGCGCTCGCGCGCGGCCAGCATGAAGCTCCACACGGCCGGCAGAATGGAGCCGTAGATGCCCGCCTGCACCGCCGGGCTGGGGTCATCGTAGCGCCCGGCGACCAGGGCCACCATGAGCCACGGCGCGCGGCCCATGTTCGCCGCCAGGTACTCGGCCGAGGCGCCGGCGCGCGCGGCGACCTCGGTCATGCTGTCGTCGCCCTGGTGCAGGTTGTAGATGGAATGCGCGGAAGCCTTGTAGTCCGGCCACGCACGGCGGTAGAGCTCACCCAGCGCGGCACGCTTGGCGGCATCGTCGACCAGCACGAACTGCCAGAACTGGCCGACCGAGCCGGTCGGCGACTGCACCGCGAGCTCCAGGCACTCGCGCACCAGCTCCCAGGGCACCGGGCGGTCGAAATCGAGGCGCTTGCGCACCGCGCGGGTGGTGGTCAGGACTTCGTCGACGCTCAGGTTCAGGGTGCTCAACTTTCGCCTCCGCTCGTTCGGGGCTACCGATTCTAGCAACCCCGGGAGGGCCGCCCGCGCACCGCGCGGACGCGTTACACTCGCTCCAGCAGCGCCACGCACGAGGAGCCACGCATGTCCGAAGCCGTTACCCTGGTCAAGAACGCCATCCACAACCCGGCCGACGCGCGCCACTTCATGCGGATCGCGGAGCCGACCCATACCATCACCGCCACGCTCGGCGACACCGAGCTCGCACGCAGCACGCGTGCGCTAAAGCTCAAGGAGGTCGCCTACGACGTCTACGACCCGGTGATCTACTTCCCGCGCGAGGACGTCGCCATGGATCACCTGGTGCGCAGCGAGAAGACCAGCCATTGCCCGCTGAAGGGCGATACCGAGTACTTCGACGGCGTTACCGCCGGCGGGCGGGTGGAGAACGTGGCGTGGTCCTACGATCGCACCATCGACCGTGCCGCGGCCATCAGGGACTACATCGCCTTCGACGCGCGCAAGGTCCAGATCATCGAGCACACCGTGGACACCTGAGCCCCGCGCTCAGACGCCCGCCGCGGCCTGCAGCCGCCGCGTCACCACCCGGAAGCGCAACACCAGCAGCACGCCGGCGCTGCACAGCGCGGTGGCGAGCCCGATCCAGACACCGGCCGCGCCCTGCCCGAGTGCGATGCCGAGCAGCCAGGCGAGCCCGAAGCCGATGCCCCAGTAGTTGAGGCCGTTGATCAGCAGCGGCACACGCGTGTCCTTCAGGCCGCGCAGCGCGAACGCCGCGGCGACCTGCACGCCGTCGCCGAGCTGCAGTACCGCGGCGATCAGGAACAGGCGCACGGCCAGCGCAGCAACGGCCGCGTCGTCGGTGTATACGGCGGTAATGGTCTCCGCGAGCAGGGCCGTGCTCAGCGCCGCGACCAGGGCGACCGTGCCGCATAGCACGATGCCGGTATAGCCGATGCGCGCGGCGGCGGCCGCGTCACCACGCCCGACCGCCTGGCCGACGCACACCGTCAGCGCCATGCCGAAGCCGAGCGGCGCCATGAAGACCAGCCCGGAGTAGTTCAGCACCACCTGGTGCGCGGCGACCGCGGCCGTGCCCAGCGCCCCCATCATCAGCGCGACGGTGGTGAAGAGCCCCGACTGCAGGAACAACGAGAGCCCGATCGGGACGCCCAGCGCGGTGAGCCGCGCCAGCGCCGCGGTATCCGGCCGCGCCCAGGCGCGGCGCAGGCCGAAGCGGGCATAGTGGCGCGAGCGCGTGGTGTACAGCGCCAGGCTCACGAACATCAGCCACAGCATGATGCCGTTGCCGAGCCCGCAGCCGACCGCGCCCAGCGGCGGCACCCCGAAATGGCCGAACATGAGCACGTAGTTGAGCGCGACGTTGAGCGGCAGCGTCGCGCCCATCACCACCATGATCGGCACCGTGCGCCCCACGCCTTCACTCATCTGCTTGAGTACGTGGTAGCTGTAGGCGCCGAGCACGCCGAAGGACAGCGCGTCGAGGTAGCCCTGGGCGAGGATGCACACCGCCGGCTCGATACCCATCGCGCGCAGCAGCGGCTCGCACGAGCGCATTACGACGATGACCACGGCAGCGACGATCCCGGCCAACCAGAAGCCCTGGCGGGTATCGTGGCCGATGGCGTCGAAACGCCCGCCACCGAAGTGCTGCGCGACGGTAGGCCCCAGCGCCATGATCACGCCGAGCCCGAGCAGGAACAGCGAGATCCAGATCCCGGATCCGATGGCGACGGCGGCAAGCTGGGTCGCGCCGAGGCTGGAGGCCATCAGGGTATCGGCAACGTTGACGCCGATGCTGGAGACGTTGTTCAGGATCAGCGGCAGTCCAATGCGGCCGATGGCGCCGAGATCGTGGCGCAGCAGCGCGCGATCCGTCCACGTACACCCGCCACACCGCCGCGCGGCCGCACGCTCGCCGGCGGGTGCGGAATCGCTCACGTTCGTGGTAAGCGCGGCGTGGCGCGCGGGGCGGAAACCGGATCGCCAGCCCCCGCGGCGACGCGTGCGCCTGCGCGAGCGTGCCGGACCACCCTCAGGCGGCGTCGCTGATGGTGGGTACCGCGGCGAGCAGCCTGCGCGTGTACTCGTGCTGCGGCCGGTGCAGCACCTGCTCGACGTCGCCGTGCTCGACGATACGGCCCTGGTACATCACCGCAACGCGATGCGCGAGGTAGGCGACCACGCCGATATTGTGGGTGACGAACAGGTAGGTCAGCCCGAGCCGCTGCTGCAGGTCACGCAGGAGGTCGAGGATTTGCGCCTGCACCGATACATCGAGCGCGCTGGTCGGCTCGTCGCAGACGATCAGGCGGGGATCGACCGCGAGCGCGCGTGCAATGCAGATGCGCTGGCGCTGGCCACCCGAGAACTCGTGCGGGTAGCGCAGCGCATGCGCCTGCTCGAGGCCGACCTGGTCGAGCAGCTCGGCCACGCGCCGATCGCGCGCGGCGCGATCAGCACCAATACCCTGCGCCAGCATGCCTTCCTTGATAATGTCGCCCACCATCATGCGCGGATTCATCGAGGAATACGGATCCTGGAAGATGACCTGCAGGTCGCTGCGGTAGCGTCTCAGGGTCGCCGCATCCAGCGCAGCCAGGTCCTGTCCCTGGTACTCGACGTGACCGTCGGCCTCGTCGAGCAGCTGCAGGATGCCCTTGCCCATGGTGGTCTTGCCCGAACCGGACTCACCGACCACGGCCAGCGTGCGTCCCTGCTCCACGGCCAGGTCGACGCCGTCGACCGCCTTGACGTAACCCACCGTGCGCCGGAACACGCCGCGCCGGATCGGGAACCAGACTTTCAGGTCGCGCACCGTGAGGATGGTGTCGCGGGCGCCCGTGTCCGGTGCGTTGCCTTCCTGCACGCGCTTCTCCCAGCTCGGCAGGGCGGCGAACAATTGCTTCGAATACGCGTGCTGCGGGGCACTGTAGAAGGCATCGCGGGTACCGGATTCGACGATACGACCTTCCTTCATCACCACCACGCGATCGGCAACCCGGTGGGCGACGGCGAGGTCGTGGGTAATGAACAGGATCCCCATGTTGCGCTCGCGCTGGATGGCACGGATCAGGTCCAGCACCTGGGCCTGGATGGTGACGTCCAGTGCGGTCGTCGGCTCGTCGGCGATCAGCAGGCCGGGGTCACCTGACAGCGCGATCGCGGTCATCACGCGCTGCTTCATGCCCCCGGAGAACTGGTGTGGGTACTCGGTCATGCGCCGCTCTGCTTCGTCGATACCGACCGCTTCGAGCAACTCCACCACGCGTCGCTCCAGCGCCGCGCCGCGCAGGCCCTTGTGCCGCATCAGGGTCTCGCCGATCTGCGCGCCGATGGTCATGACCGGGTTCAGCGACGACTGCGGTTCCTGGAAGATCATGCCCACCGCTGCGCCGCGGATGTCACGCATGCGGTGCTCGGGCAGGCGGAAGAGATTCTCTCCGCCGAGGTGCACGGCACCGCCCGTAACGCGTGCGGCGGGCGGCAGCAGCCGGGCGATGGCGAGCGCGGTGAGCGACTTGCCGCTGCCGGACTCACCGACCAGCACCACCGTTTCGCCGGCGCCGACCTCGAAGCTGACACCGTCGACGGCGCGCACCGGGTCCTCGACGGCGCCGAAGTGCACCGCGAGATCGCGCACTTCGAGCAGGGCCTCAGTCATTGCCGTTGGCCTGCAACTGCTGCCAGCCGGCATCCGGCGCGAACCGCTCCCCGTACTCCGCGGCAAGCTGTTCCAGGCGCGCCACCACCTCGCCCAGGCCGCGGTCGCGCGCGTAGCGCAGTGGTCCGCCGCGGAACGGGGCAAAGCCGGTGCCGAAGACCATGCCGACGTCGACCAGGTCGGTATCGGCAACGATGCCCTCGCGTACACAGGCGACGGCTTCGTTCAACAGCCGCAGCACCATGCGATCGCGCACGTCGGCCTCGGCCGCGCTGGCCTGCCCGTCGCCGCCACCGGTGGGCTTGCCCTTGTCGTAGTCGTAGAAGCCGCCGCCGCTCTTGCGCCCGAGCCGGCGCGCGGCAACCGTGCGTCTCAGGATCGCCGGCACCTCGCCGCCGAACGCCGCGGACAGGATCTCGCCGACGTGCAGGCAGATGTCGAGACCAACCGTATCGGCGAGCTCGATCGGTCCCATCGGCATGCCAAAGCGCTTGGCGACGTCGTCGATGAAGCGCGCCGGCAGCCCTTCCTCCAGCATGACCATGGCCTCCTGCAGGTAGGGCGAGAGTACCCGGTTGACGAGGAAGCCGGGCGCGCTCGCCGCCGGCAACGGCAGCCGATCGATGGCCGTGGTGAAGGCCGCGGCACGCGCGGCGGCGCCGGCATCGGTGCCCTCGCCGGCGATGATCTCGACCAGCTGCATCTGTGCCACGGGATTGAAGAAATGGATCCCGACCAGGCGCGCCGGGTCCTCCAGCGCGGAAGCGATGTCGGCGAGCGGAATACTGGAGGTATTGGTCGCCAGCAGCGCATCCGGGCGCGCACGCTGCTCGAGCTCGCGGAACAGCGCACGCTTGGCCTCGGCGTCCTCGATGATGGCCTCGATGATGACGTCGGCGCGGCGCGCGCCGTCGCCGCTGAAATCCGGTACCAGGCGATCACCGGCGGCGAGACGCTGGTAAGGGTCGCGCATGCGGCGGCGGAAGAGCTTGTCCGCGCGCGCGATGGCCGGTGCGATGAAGCGCGGCTCGCGGTCCTGCAGGGTCACGTGCATGCCACGCAGTGCGCACCAGGCGGCGATGTCGCCACCCATGGTGCCGGCGCCCACCACGTGCACGCGCCGCGGCGACGCGCCGGCGTCCTCGGCGCGGCCCAGCCCCTTCAGGCGCTCCTGCAGCTTGAACAGGCGCACCAGGTTGCGGCTCGCCGAGGAAGTCAGCAGGCGGGCGATCGAGTGCGCCTCGGCGCGGTACATCGCGCGCTCGTCACCGCCGTGCCGGCGCCACAGGTTGATCAGGGCATACGGCGCCGGGTAGTGTGCCTCCGGCGCGCGCTTGCCCACTTCGCGGCGCAGCAGCTTCGCCACCAGCGGCCGTGCCGGCGCGGCCGAGGCCGCGCGCTTGTGCCAGGCCAGGGTGCGCCGCGGCTGGCGTGCGCGCGCGAAGTGCGCGGCCGCCGCGTCCAGGTGACGCAGCGGCACCGCGCGGTCGACCAGCCCCAGCGCACGCGCGCGGCGTGCGTTGACCGAGCGCCCGGTGAGCATGAGATCCATGGCCGCCAGGACGCCGCAGTCGCGCACCGAGCGCACCGTACCGCCAAAGCCCGGGTGGATGCCGAGCAGGATCTCGGGAAAGCCGAGGCGGGTCGAGGGCTCGTCCGCGGCGACCACGTGGCGACAGGCGAGCGCCAGCTCGAGACCGCCGCCGAGGCAGAAGCCATGCACGCGGGCGACGGTGGGAAAGGCGAAGTTCTCTAGGCGCTCGAACAGGCGGTGCACGGTCGCTATGCGCTCGGCGGTCTCGTCCGGGTCGAGCATGTCGTCGAACTCGCGGATGTCGGCGCCGGCGGCGAAGCCGTTGGCCTTGGCCGACCACAGCACCAGGCCGCGCGGGTGCTCGCCGGCAATCGTGTCGAGCGCGCGGGCAAGCTCCTCCAGCACTGCGGCGGAGAGCGTGTTGGTAGCCGTCTCGTGGCAGTCGAAGCAGAGCCAGGCGAGATCCTCGGCATCGCGCTCCAGGCGCCAGTGCCGGACTTCGCCAAGATCGATCGCCGCGCGGGTGTCGTCGGGTGCGTTCATGTGCGTTCGAGCAGCATGGCACCGCCCTGCCCGCCTCCGATGCAGATGGCCGCGACGCCGCGCCGTGCCTGTTTTTGTTCCAGCACCTTGAGCAGGTGCAGCACGATGCGCGCGCCGCTGGTGCCGACCGGGTGTCCGAGTGCGATGGCGCCGCCGTCGACGTTGAGCTGCGCCTCGTCGATGGCGCCCATGGCATTGCGTAGTCCGAGCTCGTCGCGGCAGTAACGCGTGTCCTCGAAGGCGCGCAGGCAGGCCAGGACCTGCCCGGCGAAGGCCTCGTTGATTTCCCAGTAGTCGACCTTGTCCAGCGCCACGCGTCGCCGCTTGAGCAGCGGCACCGCGGCGTGTACCGGACCGAAGCCCATCTGGCGCGGGTCCAGGCCGGCCCATTGCGAATCGACCAGGCGGCCGAGCACCGGCAGGTCGTGGTCCTTGACCGCCTGCTCGGAAGCCAGGATCAGCCACGCCGCGCCGTCGGTGATCTGCGAGCTGTTGCCGGGCGTCACGTTGCCGAACTCGCGATCGAAGAACGGCTTCAGCCTGGCCAGCTTGGCAACGCTCGAATCGGGGCGCACGCCGTCGTCGTGATCATGGACGTGACCGCCACCGTCGAGCAGCGGGACGATCTCGTCGAGCCGCCCCTCGGCCTGGGCAGCGGCGAGCCGCTGGTGGCTGCGCGCGGCATAGGCGTCCATGGTCTCGCGGTCGATGCCGTAGCGGCGGCTGATGACCTCGGCGGTCTGCCCCATGGACAGGCCCACGACGGGGTCAGTGAGGCCGAGCAGCAGGGCGATGACGGGCTTGAGGTGACCGGGCCTCAGCGAGGCCAGCACCCTGAGACGCTCGCCCGCACTGCGCGCCGCCGACAGGCGCGCCAGCCAGGTGCTCATCTCGGCGTTCCACAGCACCGGCGCGTGGCTCATTGCCTCGCTGCCGCCGGCCAGCACCAGTTCGGCGCGTCCCGCCGCAATCGAACGCGCGGCCGAATCGATCGCCTGCATGCCGGTGGCGCAGTTGCGTTGTACCGTCCAGGCCGGCACGCGGTCGCCGCAGCCGAGCCTGAGCGCGACCACGCGCGCGATGTTCGCCTCTTCCGGGCCCGGCATGATGCAGCCGAGAATGACCTCGTCGAAAGCGTCCGGCTCGAACGGCTGGCGCGCCAGCAGCGCCTGGCCGGCGTGCACCGCGAGATCCGAGGGACGGAACGGCCCCGGGCCGGTGCGCGCCTTGAGGAAGGGCGTGCGCGCCCCATCGACGATAAAGACCGCACGCGCGGCCTGGCGCGCTGGGGTCGTTCGGCGGGTTGCTGTGGCCATTGGACTGTCTCCCGAGCTCGACTAGCGGGACGATGCCTGGCGACTGAAGGGCTCGCCTGCGCCGTTGCGCTCGCCTTCGCACTGCCCGCTTTTCCCTATAAACCGCACTGCCGGTCGCGCACCCGCCGCGCGTCCGGGCGGTCCCGCAGCGACGGCCAGCGCCCTGTCAGCGGGCATCACGCAGGCGCGGGTCGAAGGCATCGCGGACCGCGTCCGCAAACACGTTGGCCGCCAGCACCAGGGTGAACATGAAGGCGAAAGCGGCCAGCAGCGACCACCATACCACCGGCTCGCGCGCCAGTTCCAACCGCGCGCTGTTAATCATGTTGCCCCACGATTCCATGCTCGGATCGACGCCGATGTCGATGTAGGTCAGGGCCGCCTCGGCCAGCACCAGGCCGCTGAAATCGAGCACGATGGAGATCATGACGATGTGCATGATGTTGGGCACCACGTGGCGCGCGATGATCACCCACTGCGGCACGCCGAAGGCGCGCGCGGCGGCAATGAAGTCGAACTCGCGCAGCTTGAGCGCCTCGCCGCGCAGGTAACGGCACAGGCCGGTCCAGGTGGTGACCCCCAGGATCATGCACAGCGCGAGCAGGCGCAGGTCTGCGCGCGCGGCGAGACTGGTGTAGGCATCGGCATTGCGCGCCATGTAGACCTCGAGCATCAGGGCAGCGGCCGCGATCAGCAGCACGCCCGGAATCGAGGATAGCGTCGTGTAGAGGTACTGGATGACGTCGTCTACCCAACCGCGGAAGTAGCCCGCGGCGATGCCGAGCACGATCGCGAAAGGCAACATCACCAACGTGGTCAGGGTGCCGATGAGCAGGCCAGTGCGCACGCTCTTCAGACTCTGGTAGAGGACGTCGTTACCGACCTTGTCGGTGCCCAGTATGTGATACCAGGGTCCCACGGCCGCGCAGCAACCGACCAGCAGCACGATCACGCCCAGCGCCGCCAGCATGGCGCGCCACGGCAGCGCGGTGCGCCCGCCGGCCAGCGCACGCGCGGCGGCGGCCGCCGTCATGCCCTCGCGCACTGCCAGGCGTCCGATCACGGCCAGCACGATCACCGTCCATATCGCGAGCGCCGCCAGCGCGCCGCGCAAGGCGCGCGCCGTGATATCGGCGTTACGTTCGCGCGGATCCGCGAGATGCGCGCCGGCATGCTCCAGGCGCGGGTAATCCCGCCGCGTGCTGCCGTCGGGCAGCTCGATCGTCTCCTTCGCATAGGCCGTGATCGCGAGCGGGGCCGAATAGGTCTTCTCGACGTTATCGCGCAGCGGCGCGACGATGACATCGAGCAGGCTCTCGACCTGCCCACTGTAGCGCACCTCGCCATCGGCGCCGGTGTCCAGCCGCGGGTTGAAGTGGCACGAATCGAGCACTGCTACCAGCAGGAAGAACAGCAGCACCACCGCGGCCGCCATACCCAGTGGATGGCGCGCGACCTCGCGCCAGGGCGCGGCGAGGTGTTCGCGGCGCGACGCGTAGCCGGCGTACGCCACGCCCAGCGCGATCAACACGAAGAACAGCAGGTCGGTCTTGAGCAGGACGAGGGACATGGGGTCTCAGTTCAGCCGCACGCGCGGATCGACCAGCGTGTAGGAGATGTCGGTGAGAATGAGGCCGGCGATGTAGAGCACCGAGCCCAGGAACACCATCGCGCGCACGATGGCGAAGTCCTGCGCCTGGATCGCCTCGATGGTGTAGCTGCCGAGCCCCGGGATGCCGAAGAAGGCCTCGGTGATCAGGCTGCCGAGGAACAGCGTCGGCAACACCACCACCACGCCGGTCAGGATCGGGATCATGGCGTTACGCAGCACGTGCCCGTACAGCACCATGCGCTCGGACAGCCCCTTGGCGCGCGCGGTGCGCACGTAATCGCGGTTGATCTCCTCGAGAAAGATGGTGCGGTACCAGCGCGTACCGTGGCCGAGTCCGCCGATCACGCCGACCAGCACCGGCAGGGCGACGAACTTGGCCGCCATGACCCCGCTGTCGAAGCCCGAGATCGGCACCAGGCGCAGCAGCTTGCCGAACACGAACTGGCCGCCGATGATGTAGAACAGGCTCGAGATCGACATCATCGCGACGCAGATCACGACCGCCCAGGTGTCGATGTAGGTGCCGCGGAAGAACGCGATGGTGAGTGCGAAGGTGATGGTCAGCAGCAATCCGAGCAGGAACACCGGCAAGGTGATGTAGAGACTCGGCCACATGCGCTGGGAAATGTCGTAGCCGATGTCGCGGCCGCTGTCCGACTGCCCGAAGTCGAACAGGAACAGCTCCACCGTGTTGCGGTAGAAGATGGTGTCGGTGACACGCTCGCTGCCCGCGGCGGCGGCGTTCCACAGCAGCGGCTTGTCGTAGCCGCGCTCCGCCTTCCATTTCTCGATCGCCGCCTCGGTCACGTGCTTGTTGCCTAGGTGCAGCCGCGCCATGTCCTCGGGCGAGTTGACGACGAAGAACAACACGAAGGTGATGACGTTGACCCCGAGCAGAATGGGTAAGGCGTACAGCAGGCGCCGGATGACGTAGGCGATCACTGGACTGCCGCCCGCTGACGTGCACGATAGGTGCGCCACGCCGGAATGCCGCTCAGGATCAGCGCCGCGACGAGCAGCCCCACCGGCCACAGCACCGGCCGGTTCCACTCGCGTCGCCGCTCGGCGCGCAGCGCGGCATCGATGGTCTTGTACTTGAGCGTGTTGCGCGCCATGAGATTGGGCTTGACGTTACCGTACCACTGGTGGAACAGGGTGTAGCCGGTGGGATGGAAGCCCCACAGCCACGGCGCGTCGCGGCGCAGGATCTCGACCATCTCGTCGATCACCGCCTGGCGCGCCGGACCGTTGGGCATGGCACGCATGGTCACGAACAGCTCGTCGTAGCGCGGGTTGCGGTAGTTGACCGCATTCTCGCCGTGCGACACCACCTTGGCGTTGGGGCCGTAGAGCAGGAACAGGAAGTTCTCCGGGTCGGGATAATCGGCGTTCCAGCCCCAGCTGAAGATCTGGGCGGTGCCCTTGCGCACCTTTTCCTGGAAGCGATTGTAGTCAGTGGCGCGTACCACGAGCTGGATGCCGAGCTTGGCGAACTGCTTGCGATACCAGTTGAGGAAGGCCTTGCTGCCGGGGCCGGAAGAGACCGTTTCGTAGTACAGGGTCAGCGGCTCTCCGGTCGCGGCATCGCGGCCGTCCGGGTACCCGGCCTCGGCCATCAGCGCGCGCGCCTCGTCGATCGAACGGCGCACCGGTCGCCCGTCGCGCCACGTGTAAACGTGGGGGTTGATACCCTCCTCGCCGTCCTTCTGGCCGAAGATCCCAGGCGGAATCGGACCCTGCGCTGCGACCCCGCGGCCATTCGCGAAGATCGAGATCAGCTCCTCGTAATCGACCGCGATCGAGATGGCGCGCCTGAGCAGCCGTGCACGCTCGCCGTCGCCGCCGACCACCGGGTCGGCCATGTTGAAGCCCATGTAGGAGATCGACGCGCTGACGGCGGTGACCAGGCGGATGTCCTTGGCGCGCATGGTCTCGGTCAGCTCGGCCTCACCACGCGGCGAGAACTGGATGGCCTGGTCGAAGCTGTCGGAGATGATGCTGGAGGAGTCGTAGTAACCCTGCAGGAACTTGGTCCACTCGGGGATCGCCTCCTTCTCCAGGCTGTAGTAAGCAACGTCGATGAACGGCATCGCCTCGCCGGCGTGCGCCAGCAGCCCGGCGTCGCGATCGGCGGCGCTGCCCTCGTCCGGATAGGGCTCGCCGCGGAAATTGGGATTGCGTTCCAGCACCATGCGCCGGTTGGGATTGTTCTCGCTCAGCATGTACGGCCCGGTGCCGACCGGGTACCAGTCGAGCGTGATGTTCTGCTCCTTCATGCCGGGCTGGCCGTAGAAGGCATCGGCCTCCCACGGCACCGGCGCGAAGAACGACATCGCGAGCCAGTAGAGGAATTGCGGGTACTTCTCGGTGATGGTGATTTCGTAGGTGTAACGATCGACGACGCGCGCACCCTCGAATTCGTACTTGCGCAGGTCGACGAAACCGCGCGTGCCGGCCTCTCCCTCGCGCACGCGCTCGCCGAGCGCGGACAGTCCGGCGATGTACTTGCCCATCAGGCCTGCGACCGGTGAGTGCAGGCGCGGGTGCACGAGACGCTTGATCTGGTAGACGTAGTCGGCGGCGACCAGCTCACGGGTTCCGCGCTCGGGAAACGCGGCGAGCGTCTTGCGCTGCTCGATGTCGGCCGCCTCGAGGTCGTGGTAGGTGTAGGTATCGTCGGCATCCAGCGCGAAGCAGGGGTGCGGCTGGAAGAGGATGCCGGGCCTGATCTCGATGCGGTAGACGGCGCGCGCGACGCGTTCGGCCGCCGCGTCGTCGCCCAGCCGATTGCCGTCGGCATCGTAGTAAACCGGCTGCGGCAGCGCACTCGCGGTCAGCGGCACCAGCTCGTAGGGGCGCTTGAGGTAGTGGTACTGCACGACCGGCTCGTAGATCTGGCCATTGAACATGGCCTCGTTCTCGCTGTAGGAGGAGACCGGGTCGAGATGCTTGGGCCGCTCGGCAAACGATGCGTAGTAGATCGCGCGCGTGCGATCGGCGCCCGGGTAGGGGCTGTTCCACGGCGTCTTGCCGCAACCCGCGGCGGCCAGGCAGAGCAGGACGAGGGCGAGGCGCAGTGATGGGCGGCGTTCGGAAAGGTGCAAGATCAATGGCGGCCTGGGCGCGGTCGGGTCCGGATTATAAACTCCGGCAGGAAGCGGTACACTCTGTGTCGACCGCCCTCCGGCACCGGTTTACGGGCCACGCGACGCGCCGGGGCAGTGCGCGCATCGCGGTTCTGCGCGCTGCAGGCGGACGGTGGCGCTGGATTACAGTCAACAGCTTACAGGTGAACTGACCATGGGGTTTCTGGAGGGCAAACGCGCGCTCATCGTCGGCGTCGCAAGTAACAAGTCGATCGCCTGGGGTATCGCCCGCGCGATGCACCGCGAAGGCGCGGAGCTCGCCTTCACCTACCAGAACGAACGACTGCAGTCGCGCGTGGAGGACTTCGCCGCCGAGCTCGGTTCAGAGATCACGCTGCAATGCGACGTCGCGAGCGATGCCGAGATCCAGGGCGTGTTCGAACACCTCGACGACTACTGGGACCACTTCGACATCCTGGTGCACTCGCTGGCCTACGCGCCGCGCGAGGAGCTGCAGGGTGGCTACCTCGACAGCGTCACGCGCGACGGCTTCCGCGTCGCCCACGAGATCAGCTCCTACAGCTTCGCCGCGCTCGCCAACGGTGCGCGACCGCTGATGCGCGGTCGCCAGGGCGCCATGCTGACGTTGAGCTACCTCGGCGCCGTGCGCACCATGCCGAGCTACAACGTGATGGGCCTGGCCAAGGCCAGCCTGGAGGCCAACGTGCGTTACATGGCCGAGAGCCTGGGTCCCGAGGGGATCCGCGTCAACGCCATCTCGGCCGGGCCGATCCGCACCCTCGCCGCGTCCGGCGTGAAGGACCTGCGCAAGTTCCTCAAGTACGTCGAGGACACCGCGCCACTGCGCCGTAACGTCACCATCGACGAGGTCGGCAACGTCGGCGCCTTCCTGTGCTCGGATCTCGCCTCCGCGGTGACCGGCGAGATCACCTACGTCGACTGCGGCTTCAACATCCTCGGCCTGGCCGGGGTCTGACGTGACCGCCCCGGCCGCCGCCGGCCGCGCACGCCCGGAGCCGGCGTGAACGCCGACCACTCCGGCTACCTGCTGTGGGCGATCGTGGTCGGCGTGGTCGCCGGCCTCGCCTGCGGTGCGCTGTTCGGCGAAGCGATGGTCGGCATCGAGTGGCTGGGCACGCTGTTCCTGAACGCACTCAAGATGACCATCATCCCGCTCATCGTGGCGGCGGTGATCAGCGGCGTGGCGTCGCTCGGCGACGTGCGCAAGCTCGGCCGCGTCGGCGGCTTCACGGTGCTCTACTACGCCTCGACCACGGCGGTGGCGGTCGCCATAGGGCTCTTCGTCGTCAACCTGCTGCAGCCGGGGGTGGGCGCAGCCGCACTGGCGACCGAGGTGCCGGCGGAGGTCGCCGCGCGCGAGGCGACCAGCCTGACCGACATCGTGCTGTTCATGGTCACGCCCAACCTGGTCGCCGCGGCGGCCGAGACCCAGCTCCTGCCGATCATCGTGTTCTCACTGCTGTTCGCCGCCGCACTGACCACCATCGGCACGCGCGGCGAGACCCTGCTGGCGTTCTTCGACGGGCTCAACGAGACCATGATGAAGATCGTCATCTGGCTGATGTACTTCGCGCCGATCGGGATCTTCGCACTGGTCGCCGCGCGCCTCGGCAAGGCCGGCGGCGGCGAGGCCTTCCTGCAGGAGCTCTCGGCGGTCGGGATGTACGTGCTGACCGTTCTGCTCGGCCTCGCCCTGCACTTCGCCTTCCTGTTCTTGCTGCTGCGCGTGCTGGCGGGGCGCGGCGTGGACTACCTGCGCTCACTGCTGCGTGCGCTGCTGACCGCTTTCGGTACCGCCAGCTCGTCGGCGACGCTGCCCCTGACCATGGAGTGCGCACGCGAAGCCGGCGTCGACGATCGCGCGGTGCGCTTCGTGCTGCCGCTGGGCGCGACGGTGAACATGGACGGCACCGCGCTCTACGAAGCCGCCGCGGTGATGTTCATCGCGCAGGCTTACGGCTACGACATGAGCATCACGCAGCAAATCGTGATCTTCATCACCGCGACGCTTGCCGCAGTCGGCGCCGCGGGCATTCCGCAGGCAGGTCTCGTGACCATGATCCTGGTGCTGACGGCGGTCGACCTGCCACTGGAGGGCATCGGCCTGCTGCTCGCGGTGGACTGGTTCCTGGACCGTTTTCGCACCGCGGTCAACGTGTGGGGAGACAGCGTCGGCACGGCCGTCATCGGCCGCAACTTCATCCACGCGCTGCCGCGCGGCCCGGACTGAGGGCGCAGGCCGGCCTCAGAGGTTCTCCTCGAACACCCTCACTGAACTGTCCGCACGCAGTGAGAGCAGGAAGTCGCGCCACACGGTCTGCGCCCGCGGGCTGTAGAGCTCCGCCTGCACGGCGCGCACGTCGGACTTGTCGACCTCCGCGATCGCGGGAACCTGCAGGTTGGCAATACGCACCACGGCATAATCGGACTGCCCGATGGGTGCACCGATGAAGACCGGGCCCTCGCCCTCGAGGTCGGCCTTGAAAGCGGCACGCAACACCGCGCGGTTGACGTCGTCCGAATCGCGCCGGGCAGCGGTCACGCTCTCCCAGCCGAAGTCCCGGGCGCTGACCACCTCGTCCACGCTGCCGCCCTCGCGCAGCGCTGTCAGCATCTCGTCGGCCACCTCTCGCGTGCGCTCGCGCAGCTTGTCCTGGCGCAGGGCGCTCTCGACGTCGGCGCGCACGTCCTCGAACGCGGGAATGTGCGTCGGTACGTGCTCGGTGACCCGGATCGCGACCACTCGACCGTCCGGCAGCTCGATCGGCTCGGCGTTGAGTCCCTCGACCAGCACCTCGGGCTCGAAGGCGGCTGTCGCGACCCGCTCGGAGAAGAGCCCGACCAGCATCATCTGCGGCAGGAGATCGGTGCGCCGAATCTCCAGCCCCAGCGCCTCGGCAGCGACTTCGAGACCATCGGGGTGTTCGTAGACGAGGTTGGAGAACTGCTCGGCACGCTCGAAGAAGAGCTTCTGCGCCTCGCTCTCGCGATAAGCAGTCTCGACCTGGCCGCGGACCTCGTCGAAGCTCTTGGTGCCGCCCGGCTGGATCTCCTTCAGCTTGATCAGGTGATAACCGAACTTCGTCCGCACCGGCTTGCTGATCTCGCCGACCGCGAGCGAGAACGCCGCCTCTTCGAACTCCGGCGCCATCACGCCGCGCGGGAACAGTCCGGTTTCACCGCCGTCGGCGCGGGTGCCGACGTCGTCCGAAAGCTCCTTCGCGATGTCCTCGAAATCCTCGCCACTGGCGGCACGCGTGCGGGCGACTTCCAGACGCGCCAGCGCTTCCGCCTGCTCGGCGTCGCTGGCGGATTGTGGCACGCTGATCAGGATGTGGTTGGCGTTACGCTCTTCGCTGACCGTGTAGTTGGCCTTGTTGGCTTCGTAGAAATCGCGCAGCGCCTGCTCGGTGACACGGACCTCGTCAGCAAGCGCCTGCGCCGAGATCTGCAGGTACTCCAGCCTGACCTCTTCCTCGACCCGGAACGCCTCGCTGTTGGCATCGAAGTACGCGCGCAGCTCGTCGTCCGTGATCGCGATGTCGTCGGCGAAGGTCGACGCCGGGATGATCGCGTAGCCGATGTCCCGCGTCTGCTCGCGCAGCCGCTGTACGCGCACGGCCTCCTCTCGGGTAACGAATTCCGAGGCCGAGATCCCGGCCCGGATCTGCGCCGACATCATGTCGTCACGCAGGCGCTTCTCGAAGCCGGCCTGGGTGAAACCGAGCTGCGGCACACGCTGCAGGTAGAGCGCGCGTGAGAAGCCGTCCTCGTCGCGGAAGGACGGGATCTGCTGGATCTGCTGCGCGACCTGCACATCGCTGATACGAATGCGCACGTCATCGGTGAGCTGTTCGAGCAGACGCGCGTCGATCAACTCGTCGAGTGCGCGCCTGCGCGTGGCCGGGTCATCCCACATCGACGCATCGTAGCGATCTCCGAGCACCGCCTGGGCCTGCCGCCGCATGCGCTGCAGGCTGTCCTGGAACTCGGTCAGCAGGATCTCCTCGCCGGCGGCCTCGGCGACGACCACCTCCGAGCCTGCGCCGATGTAGCTCTGGATACCCCACAGGGCGAAAGTCAGCGAAATCAGGAAGACGATGACCCCGACGATGACGCCCTGGGATCGATCTCTGATGGTCTGCAGCATGCTGGGGCTCTTCCGAACTGAGCGTCGGCGCCGCGTTGATCACGCGGTGCGCGCGACGTGTCGTGACAGGGCGCTGGCCGCGTTGCGCTGCCGGCCCCTGACAACCTCGCTCGCGGAGCCGAACTGGCGGCGGCGTTGGGCGGCTGTCAGCCGCCCAGGCGCCGTGGCTGAACCTGCGCGCGCGGCAGGTCGGCCTCGATTAACGATAGATGGCGGAGTGGACGGGACTCGAACCCGCGACCCCCGGCGTGACAGGCCGGTATTCTAACCAACTGAACTACCACTCCGGTGGCTATCGCTGGTGGGTGCTGAGGGGATCGAACCCCCGACCTTCGCCTTGTAAGGGCGACGCTCTCCCAGCTGAGCTAAGCACCCGCTGCCTCTCCCGGGAGAGGCGCGCTAGTTTACGGCATCCTTCAGGGCTTTGCCAGGTTTGAAGGCGGGTGCGCGCGAGGCGGCGATCTGGATCGTCTCGCCGGTTTGCGGATTGCGTCCGCTGCGCGCTGCGCGGCTGCGCACGACGAAGGTGCCGAAGCCGACGATGGTCACCTGGTCACCCTTCTTGAGTGCTCCGGTGATGTTGTCCAGGAGGGCGTCCACGGCGCGCGTGGCCGATGCCTTGGGCAGGTCCGCTGCTTCGGCGACGGCGTCGATGAGTTCTGCTTTGTTCATGTTGATGTCCCCTCAATCCTTGTCCAGCGTGTTGGCCGGCTGTCGCCCGCAGACGCGGGGCCGGCGGCAGCGTCGCGCGATCGGTGTGTCCGTATGGTGGCGTAGGCGCCGCCGCGCGTGTGAAGTCGAGCAACATCCGCGCTCTGGCGCTGACCTCCTCACGGGTTCCCTGGCGGTCTTGGCAACGGGGACGGATGGTCCCCGGCGGAGTCGCTGCGTTATAGCAAGGGCCTCATCCGAGCGTCAAGCAAGCGCCGGTAACAGCCGGCGCTGCTGTGAATCAGGCCTCAGTGATGGCGCAGAAGGTCGCCGTCGTCCTTGCTTTCAGACTTCTCTTTCGCTACCGCTTCCGTTGCTTCATCTCCGGCGACCGGCTCCGGGAGGCGCTGCAACGCGATCGCGAAAACCTCGTCGATCCAGCGCACCGGCCGGATCTCCAGGCCCTGCTTGATGTTGGCCGGGATCTCCTTCAGCTCGCGTTCGTTCTCCTGCGGAATGACGACTTCCTTGATACCGCCGCGCAGCGCCGCGAGCAGCTTCTCCTTGAGGCCACCGATGGGCAGTACCTCACCGCGCAGCGTGATCTCGCCGGTCATGGCCACCGAACTCTTGACCGGAATGCCGGTCAGCGCGGACACCAGCGAGGTGCACATGCCGACGCCCGCGCTCGGCCCGTCCTTCGGCGTCGCGCCTTCGGGCACGTGGAAGTGCACGTCGTTGTCGCTGTAGAAGTCGGGCTTGATGCCGAGCGTGGCGGCACGGCTGCGTACCACCGTCATGGCCGCCTTGATCGACTCCTGCATGACGTCGCCGAGCTGGCCGGTATAGATCTCCTTGCCCTTGCCGGGCACGACCACGCCTTCGATGGTGAGCAGGTCGCCGCCGGTCTCGGTCCAGGCGAGGCCGGTGACCTGGCCGACGCGGTCTTCGGAATCGGCAAGGCCGTAGCGGAACTTCTTCACGCCGAGATACTTCTCCAGCGTCTTTGCGGTCACGCTGGCCTGCTTGTCGGTCGGCTTCTGCAGGATGAGCTTGACCACCTTGCGGCAAATGGTCGCGATCTCGCGCTCGAGATTACGCACGCCCGCCTCGCGCGTGTAGTAACGGATCAGATCGCGGATCGCCGACTCTGAGATCTTGATCTCCTCGTCCTTCAGCCCGGCATTCTCGATCTGCTTGGGGATCAGGTACTTCTGCGCGATGTTGACCTTCTCGTCCTCGGTGTAGCCGGAGATGCGGATCACCTCCATGCGATCGAGCAGTGGCGCAGGAATGTTGAGGCTGTTGGCGGTGGTGACGAACATGACCTCGGAGAGATCGTAGTCGACCTCGAGGTAATGATCGGCGAACGAGTTGTTCTGCTCCGGATCCAGCACCTCGAGCAGGGCCGAAGCCGGGTCACCGCGGAAATCCATCGCCATCTTGTCGACCTCGTCGAGCAGGAACAGCGGGTTACGCGTCTCGACCTTGGCCATGTTCTGCAGGATCTTGCCCGGCAGCGAGCCGACGTAGGTGCGGCGGTGGCCGCGGATCTCGGCCTCGTCGCGCACGCCGCCCAGCGACATGCGCACGAACTTGCGGTTGGTGGCGCGTGCAATCGAACGCCCGAGTGACGTCTTGCCGACGCCGGGCGGGCCGACCAGGCACAGGATCGGACCTTTCATCTTCTTCACGCGCTGCTGCACGGCGAGATACTCGAGGATGCGTTCCTTGACCTTCTCCAGGCCATAGTGATCGGCCTCGAGGATCTCCTCGGCGCGGTTGAGGTCGCGCTTGATCTTGGAGCGCTTCTTCCACGGCACCGACAGGATCCAGTCGATGTAGTTGCGTACCACCGTGGCCTCGGCCGACATCGGCGACATCATGCGCAGCTTCTTGAGCTCGCCCTCGGCCTTCTCGCGCGCCTCCTTGGTCATGCCGGACTTGGCAATCTTGTTGGCCAGCTCCTCGAACTCGTTGACGCCGTCCTCGAGCTCGCCGAGCTCGTTCTGGATCGCCTTCATCTGCTCGTTGAGGTAGTACTCGCGCTGGCTCTTCTCCATCTGCTTCTTGACCCGGCCGCGCAGACGCTTCTCGACCTGCAGCAGGTCGATCTCCGACTCCATCAGGCTGATCAGGTGCTCCAGGCGCTCGCGCAGCGGCACGATCTCCAGCACCTCCTGCTTGTTCTGGATCTTGATCGCCATGTGGGCGGCGATGGTGTCGGCGAGGCGCGAGGGGTCGTCGATGCTCGACAGCGAGGAGATGATCTCCGGCGGCACCTTCTTGTTCAGCTTCACGTACTGATCGAACTGCGTCATCAGCGAACGGCTGAGCACCTCGGCCTCGCGGCCGGTGACGTCTTCGACCTCGATCTGCTCGACCTGGGCGACGTAGATGTCGTCGGTCTCGACGAAAGTGTCGATGCGACCGCGATAGACGCCCTCGACCAGCACCTTGATCGTGCCGTCGGGCAGCTTGAGGAGCTGCAGGATGTTGGACACCGTGCCGACGGTGTAGATGTCGGCGGGCTGCGGATTGTCGTCGGCGGCGCTTTTCTGGGCCACCAGCAGGATCTGCTTGCCGGTCTCCATGGCGTGCTCGAGCGCGCGGATCGACTTGTCGCGGCCGACGAACAGCGGGATCACCATGTGCGGGTAGACCACCACGTCGCGCAGCGGCAGTACGGCAAGTTCGTTGAGCGAGTCACTCATGAGCAGTTCTCCAGGGGCGGTCGCAACGTGCGGGTATCGGCAGCGCACGGTTGACCGTGAAAAAAAAGCGGCAGCCGCAATGGCTTACGCATTGCGGTGAGAATTGGATCGAAAAGACGGGTTGGCCCGCGGCCGCGCGCCCGGTGGCGGCCACGGTGGCGGGGCAGGCGGTCGCGCTCAGTCGGGCGCCGCCTTGGAGATTTCCGAGCTTTCGTAAATGACAAGAGGATTCGACTCACCCTTGATGGCGCCTTCGTCGACCACCACCTTCGCTGCGTTTTCCAGGGACGGTAGCTCATACATGGTGTCGAGCAGGCTTTGTTCAAGTATCGATCGCAGGCCGCGTGCGCCGGTCTTGCGCTCGACGGCCCTGCGCGCGACGGCGCGCAGGGCGTCCTCGCGGAACTCGAGCTCGCAGGTCTCCATCTCGAAGAGCTTGGCGTACTGCTTGGTCAGCGCGTTCTTGGGTTCGACCAGGATCTGGATGAGCTGTTCCTCGTCGAGCTCGTCGAGCACGGCGAGTACCGGCAGGCGTCCCACGAACTCGGGGATCAGGCCGTACTTGATGAGGTCCTCGGGCTCCACTGAATGCAGCAGCTCGCTGGAGGTCTTCTTGTCGTCCTTGCTCTTGACCTCGGCGGAGAAGCCGATGCCGCCCTTCTCCGAGCGATCGCGGATGATCTTGTCGAGGCCGGCGAAAGCACCACCACAGATGAAGAGGATGTTGCCGGTATCGACCTGCAGGAACTCCTGCTGCGGGTGCTTGCGGCCGCCCTGCGGCGGCACCGAGGCAACGGTGCCCTCGATGAGCTTGAGCAGGGCCTGCTGTACGCCCTCGCCGGACACGTCGCGCGTGATCGAGGGGTTGTCCGACTTGCGCGAGATCTTGTCGATCTCGTCGATGTAGACGATGCCGGTCTGCGCCTTCTCGACATCGTAGTCGCACTTCTGCAGCAGCTTCTGAATGATGTTCTCGACGTCCTCACCGACGTAGCCGGCCTCGGTCAGCGTGGTCGCGTCGGCGATGGTGAACGGCACGTTCAGCAGGCGCGCGAGGGTCTCGGCGAGCAGGGTCTTGCCGCTGCCGGTCGGGCCGATCAGCAGCACGTTGCTCTTGGCCAGCTCGACGTCGTTCTGCTTGACGCGGGTGTCGAGCCGCTTGTAGTGGTTGTACACCGCCACCGCGAGAATCTTCTTCGCCTGGTGCTGGCCGATGACGTACTCGTCCAGGATCTGGTTGATCTCGGCCGGGATGGGCAGCTTGCTGCCGACGCCGCCGGGCGCCTTCTCCTGGATTTCCTCGCGGATGATGTCGTTGCACAGCTCGACACATTCGTCGCAAATGAACACCGACGGTCCGGCGATCAGCTTGCGCACCTCATGCTGGCTCTTGCCGCAGAAGGAGCAGTACAGCAACCGATCGCCGTCGCCCTTGGAGTTCTTGCCGTCACTCATTAGTTACGTCCTCGAGGTCTTGGTCTAAGCGACCCTGGGTGTCGTTTCCTCAGCCTTCCTCGGCGATGTTTTCGCGCTTGGCCAGGACGGCATCGATGATACCGTACTCCGCGGCCTCCTCGGCGCTCATGAACCGATCCCGATCGGTGTCGGTCTCGATCTTGTCCATCGGCTGGCCGGTGTGGTGCGCAAGGATCTGGTTCAGCCGATCGCGTGCCTTGAGGATTTCCCTGGCATGGATGTCGATGTCCGAGGCCTGGCCCTGGAAGCCGCCCAGCGGCTGGTGGATCATGACCCGCGAATGGGGCAGGCAGTGGCGTTTCTTGGCCGCACCACCGGCCAGCAGCAAGGCGCCCATGCTGGCCGCCTGGCCGATGCACATAGTGCTCACGTCCGGCTTGATGAACTGCATCGTGTCGTAGATCGCGAGGCCCGCCGAGACCGAGCCGCCCGGCGAGTTGATGTAGAAATGGATGTCCTTGTCGGGATTCTCCGACTCCAGGAACAGCAGCTGCGCAACGATCAGGTTGGCGACGTAGTCCTCGACCGGGCCGACGAGGAAGATCACGCGCTCCTTGAGCAGGCGCGAATAGATGTCGTAGGCGCGCTCGCCGCGCGCCGACTGCTCGACGACCATGGGCACCAGGTTCAGTGCCTGCGGGCCGGAACCCATTGAAATATCAGAGTAATCGTGGGACATCAAGTACTCGCCTCTACGTCAGTTGCAGTCTGCACCGGATTCATCAAAGCGTCAAACGAGATGGATTCGGTTGATATACGGGCCTTTTCCGCGACCCAGTTGATGGCGACCTCCTCCAGGCACAGCGCCTCGACCTGGCGCAGCTGCTCGGGGTTGTCGTAATACCACTTCACTACCGCGGCCGAATCCTCGTAGCTGGAGGCCATTTTCTCGATCATCTGGCGCACCGCGTCGGCATCGGCCTTGAGCTCGCCCTGCTTGATGATCTCGGCCATGATCAGCCCGACCTTTACCCGCCCGGCCGCGCGCTGGCGCACGGAATCCTCGAATTCCTGCGGCGCCTCGGCCGGATTGAGGCCGCGCATGACCATTTCGCGCGCGACCTGCTGGCGCAGGGTGTCGAGCTCGGAGTCGACCAGTGCCGCGGGAACCTCGAACTCGTTGGCCGCGGCGAGCTTGTCCAGCACCTCGCTGGTGAAACGCTGGCGCAGCGCGCGCTCGCGCTCGTTCTCCATGTTCTTGCGCACCTCGGCGCGAAAGGCCTGGACGTCGCCGTCGGCAACGCCGAACTTCTCGATGAAGGCGGCGTCGATCTCGGGCAGCACCGATTCGGACACTTTCTTGATCTCGATCACGAAACGGACCGGCTTACCGGCGAGCTCGGTATTGCGGTAGTCGTCCGGGAAGGCGAGATCCAGGGTCACCGTCTCGCCCGCGCTCTTGCCGCGCAGGCCGTCCTCGAAGCCGTCGATCATCATGCCGGTACCCAGCTCGAGATCGAAATCCTCGCCGCTGCCACCCTCGAAGGGCTCGCCCTCGATGCTGCCCTGGAAGCTGATCTGGAGCTGGTCGCCATCGGCCGCGGGACGCTCCACCGCCACCCACTCGCGGTTCTGCTGGCGCAGCTTCTCGATCATCTCGTCGATGTCGGACTCACCGATCTCACAGGTCTGGCGGGTCAGCTCCAGCGCGTCCATCGGCGCGAGCTCGAACTCGGGGAAGACCTCGAAGGTCGCGGTGTAGGTCAGCCCGCTGCCCGGCGCGCTGTCGACCGGGTCGATCACCGGCTGGCCGGCAGGGCGCAGCGCTTCCTTGCTCATCGCCTCGCTGAACGTGCTCTGCAGGATCTCGCCGACGATCTCGTCACGGACCCGCTTGCCGAAGCGCTGGCGCACCACGTTGTAAGGTGCCTTGCCCTGGCGGAATCCGTCGATGCGGACCGATTTGCGCAGGTCTTCCAGGCGCGATTTGACCTCGTCGGCGATACGCTCTTCGGGCACCTCGACGGTGAGCCGGCGCTCCAGCGCCGACGATTTTTCAACGGAAATTTGCATGGGGGGAGAACACTGTGTGCGGTTGTCGGCGGCGCCGTGGAAACGGGCCGTCCGGTGGAGATAAGTCGGTCAATGAGTTGGTGCGAAAGGAGAGACTCGAACTCTCACGGGTTGCCCCACTGGCACCTAAAACCAGCGCGTCTACCAATTCCGCCACTTTCGCGACCGGATGAGTTTCATTCGCGCGTCGATGTCGGCCCGAGTGAATTTCAGCGGCCGCCGGCCGCTACCGGTTGCCAGGCCGCGAGGCCCGGGATGACGGCCACGGTGGCGATCGCTGACGCCGCATATTATAGGTGCAGCCTCAGGCCCGGCATAGTCCCGCGGGCGGCCGGTGCGGTACCGTGCCCTGCTATACTCGGAATCGCCGCCAGCCGCGGAACGTGCGGAAAATCTTCAAGGAGATGCGAGGCATGCAGACACTTTCGAAAATTGTCGTCATGGCGGCTGCGTGGCTGCTGACAACCAACGTAGGGGCGGTCACGGTCGTCGAATGCGTCGACGCCGAAGGAAACTCCTCGTTCCGCAGCGCCTGCCCGCCGGGCACGACCAAGAAAGGCGAGAAACACCTGCGTGGCACCCGTGCGCCGGAAGAGCCGGGCATGGAGGAAATCGCCGCCGCTAACCCGATCACGCTCTACAGCGTGCCCGATTGCGACGCCTGCGACCTGGTACGGAACGCCCTCGCCGGGCGCGGCATACCGTTCACCGAGACCGACGTGCAGGACAACGCCGAGCGCCAGGAGGAACTCAAGGCGGCGACCGGCGGGCTGACCGTGCCGGCCCTCAAGATCGGCGAGCGCGTGCTTACCGGCTACAGCCGTGACGCCATCGACGGCGCGCTCGAACAGGCCGGCTACCCGCTGTCCGGGAACGCGACCGCGGCCGCCGAATAAGCACCGCGCGCGGCGCCGCCGTGTTCGCCACCTCGCTCGAGGCCGAGGCCGCCTTCTACGAGGCCTTCGGCAACGCCGACGTCGAGGCCATGATGCGGGTGTGGGCGTTCAGCTTCGATGCCGCCTGCATTCACCCCTCCGGACCACGGCTGGAAGGGATCCCCGAGATACGCAAGAGCTGGGAGGCGATCTTCGCCGACCGGGTGCCGCGCGCCATCGACCTGCGCGGTCGCGTGGTGATCGGGTCGGACGACCATCGCATCCACATGCTGGAGGAGAACATCTCGGTACCGGGAACCAGCTTCGTCGCACCGCCGGTGCTCGCGACCAACGTCTACCAGCGGCTGCGCGACGGCTGGTACATCATCCTGCACCATGCCAGCGTCGCGCCCGGCGCGCTGGAACAGACGCAGGACGACAGCCCCGACCAGCCCGCCCCCGGCACGCGGCTGCACTGAGTTCGCCGCCCCTGCCGCCTAAAGGGCGGCCCGCCACCAGCCGCTAAGCTGGCGTATCCAACTGCCTGGAAAAAGACGTGAGCAAGCGTCCCGGCGATCCTGTCCTGCCTGAGCGCATCGACCGTTACCGCGTAGAGGGGCTGCTCGGCCGTGGTGGCCAGGGCGCGGTGCTGCTCGCGCACGACGAGGAGCTCGACCGCCAGGTTGCGCTCAAGCTGCTCAAGACCGAGCACAATCCCGAGCAGGGCAAGCTGATCAGCGAGGCGCGCATCGTCAGCCGCCTGCAGCATCCGAACATCGTCACGCTGTACGACGTCGGCATCTACGGCAAGTTCAACTACCTGGTGTTCGAGTACATCGAGGGACAGTCGCTGGATGCACGCATCGCGGCCGGGCGCATGGACCTCGCAGAGAGCGTGATTTGCATGAGCCAGATCCTGGCCGGTGTCGCCTACCTGCACGAGAACGGCATCGTCCACCGCGATCTGAAACCCGCCAACATCCTGCTGACCCGTGACGGCGCACCCAAGGTGACCGACTTCGGTATCTCGGTATTGCGCGAGGCGGCCCAGGCCGAGGAAGGCTACTCCGGCACCATCCGCTACATGTCGCCGGAACCGTTCCGGCACGAACCGCCCGGCCCGGCATCGGATGTCTTCACGCTCGCCACGATCTTCTTCGAGATGCTGACCGGCCAACAGCTCTTCGCGCAGGCCAGCGCACAGAAGATCATTCGCGCGCTGCTCCGGGGACGTCCGCTGGACATGAGCGAGCATGGCGTGCAGGTGCCGCCCGCGATCGCCCACGTGCTGGAACGCGCCACGCAGCGCTCGCTCGACGAGCGCTTTGCCAGCGCGCGCGAGATGAAGAACGCCCTCGACGAGTTTCGCCTGCCGCGCGAGAACGCGCCGGATCCGGAAGAGCACAGCACGGTAGAGTTCCTGATGCGCCGCATGGAGTACAAGCGCGGCTTCTCCTCGCTCTCGCAGCACGTGAGCGAGCTGCTGGAGATCACCTCAGACGCCTCGCTGGCGCCGGCCGAGCGGCTGGTCAACATCATTGCCAAGGACGTCACCCTCAGTCAGCGCGTGCTGACCATGGCCAACTCGGCGTACTACGGCAAGGCCGAGATCACCGCCCTGCCGCGCGCCATCGTGCTGCTGGGGCTCGACCAGGTCCGCATGTGCGTGACCAGCGCGTTGCTCGAAGGCGAGTTCGAGGCCGGCTCGGAGCTGCTGCGCGAAACGCTTGCGCGCTCCTTCCACAGCGCCATCCTGGCCAAGGCCCTGGCCGGCGCGTTCGAGGTGCGCAACCGTGCCGACGCGTTCACCGCCGGCATGTTCCACGACCTCGGACGCCTGCTCACCCAGCACTACTTTGCCGAAGAGTACGCCGCCATCCACGAGCGCGCCGTGCTCAACCGCAGCGACGACGTCACCGAGTCGCGCACCGTGCTGGGGGTCGCCTTCCACGAGCTCGGCGCAGCGGTCGCCGCGCGCTGGAAGTTCGCACAGCCCATCATCGCCGCCATGAAGCCGCTACCGCGTGGCCCGGTGGGTGAGGCCGAGGCTGACGAGACCCAGCGCCTGCGACTGCTGTGCGGTTTCACCAACGCGGTCAGCCGCGCCGTCGCCGAGCACGAGTCAGCGGCGCACCGCGACATCGCGCTGGCCGAGCTGGCGAGCAAGGTCGCCGGCGTTGCCGAACTCTCCCCCGACACCTTCGATTGCGCCATCGACGAAGCCGCGCGCCTGACCGCGCAGTACGCGCGCCTGGTCAAGGTCCAGGCCGAGAACTCGGCCGCCACCGCACGCCTGCTCGGGTTCACCGCGCTGGCCGGAGCGGCCGCGTAAACGCGGGTGAACCGGATGGCCGGCGAGCAGCACGGCGGCAGCGCGGCGCAGCCGTGGAGCGGCACGCGCAAGCGCCTGACCGCAGTTGCCGTGCTCGTGCTTGCCGGCGGCATCGCCTTCACCGCGCACACCGTGTGGCGCAAGGCGACCTGGGAGCCGGTCACGGCGACGGTGCTGAACGCACGGCGCGACGTGACCCTGACCCCGCAGCGCACGGTTACCTACCAGGCGACCTTGCGCTACGACGCGGCCGGCCGCAGCCATACGCAGACCACTGCCTACCGCGCCTCCTGGCTGGAGTTCGAGCGCGGCGAGCAGGTGCCGCTGCTGCTCCAGCCCGGCAACGTCTCCCACTTCGTCTTCGACACCTTCGTCCCGACCTGGGGCTTCAGCCTGCTGATCCTCGGCGCGGGCGGGTTCGCGTTTTGGGTGGCACGGGGGCTGTAGAGTCGGAGCCGGCCAGCGCCCCGACGGGGTGATTTTTATCACCGGCCCGCACCCGGGCCCGGCTGGCACAATGTCCCCCACCGAACACCCGGTGCAGCCATCCGCAGGGGGACCTCATGGCCACGCGCACCTTCGACAAGGTCTTCGATTACCGCGCACTGAGGCTGCTGGTCGGCCTGATCGCATTCGCCCTGCCGTTCGTCGTGTGCCTGAAGGCGCGCATGTCACTGCCGTCAATCAGTGCGGCCTACCATTCGGACGCCCGCGATCTGTTCGTCGGGCTGCTGTTCGTCGTCGCCGCCTTCCTGTGGGCCTACAACGGCCACAGCCTGTGGCAGGCACGGCTCAGCAAGCTCGCCGCGCTGGCCGCACTACTGGTTGCGACCTGGCCCACGGCCTGCGGCGGCGACTGCACGCTGACTCCGCCGCCCGCGTGCTGCCGGCCGGCCTGGGTCGCAGCCGTGCACTATGGCGCAGCCGCCGGACTGTTCTCGATCCTGGCGTGGTTCTGTCTCGGCCCGTTTCGAAAGATCGACGAGGGTACGACGCCTACGGTCAAGGAGCAGCGCCGGCGCCGCCTTTACGGGCTATGCGGCATCACCATGATTGCCTGCATGGCCGCCATCGCGGTGTCCAAACTGGCGCTGCCGGACGACATTGCCGACACCCTGCAGATCACCTTCTGGGGCGAGGCGATGGCGCTCGGCGCCTTCGGCGTCGCCTGGATCGTCGCCGGCAAGTGGTTGCCCTTCCTGGTCGACGACAAGGACAAGCTGTACCTCATGCACCGGGTGCCGAAAGCTCGTGCGGACGCAGGACCGGGGACGTGAGCACGGCTCGCAGCGGTATGACTACGCCAGGCACAACGGATTCAGGTGTTCTCGCCTGGGCCAGGGACGTCCTCTGGACACCCGCGAAACGGAACCTGGCCCTGACGATGTTGGTCGCCGGGCTCATCTTCATCACCGTCGGTGCCGTCACCGCGCCACTCGCGAGCGCGATTCCCTGGCTGGGCTGGATCGCGCCGGCCGGTAAACCGTTGGCAAGTATAGGCGGTGCCATACTCGGTGGCGGCGTGTTCGCGGTGATCATGAAATCGGCGCAATTCACCGGACTCTTCCAGAAACATATCTACGACGTCTTCTATGACCCGGCCAACGTGCTGGCCGTCGACGACCTCAGGCAGAAATGGCTCCATATCACCCAGGCAATCCTGAAGTCCGTGCTGCCAATCGCACACCAGGACGCGGCCCACCGCATCATGGAACAGTTCCTTGACGCTGAGCTTCAGTATCACTTCACGAGCTACGAGACCAAGTACGACATCACCGTTGACGAGGCTTCCCAGGTCGCCCGGATCATCCATACGACGAAGTTCACGCTGGTCATTTCGCCCAACCACCCGTCCCCCGTTTTCACACAGGAGATCACGGCCCAGGAGGACGACGATTGCCGGTTGCTGTCCCTGTTCATTAACGGTAAACGTATCGATCTCGACAATGCCCCGTTGCGGGAAGTTGAAGGGCCCAAGAAGTCCTGGGTTTTCGAGCTTGAACTCGGCAAGTTCGCTAAAGCGGGCGACGGATCGACCGATAGAACCTTGTCGATAGAGCGTACCTACGAAGTCACACAGGACGTGCGCAAGTCACCGGAACTCATTGGCACGATAAAGCGCTATACGAGGGGCCTGGTCGTCAAGGCCAGAATCGCGAACTCGAACGGGAGCGCGGACCATTACGGCTTCTATTTTTCGCGCACTGGGCTTCTGGACGGGATTGAAATCAAGGCCCCGGAACCCCAGGTGGACGGAGAAGGTTTCCAGCGCTGGGTGATCGGCGGGCCGGACGATTTACTGCTCCCCGGGCAGGGCTATATACTTCTCATCAGGAAAAACGAAGCGGAAGTGCACGCGTGAGCTTCATCAAAGAGACCATCTGACTTGAATGCGCCCCGACGGGCCGGCAGGGCCCGTGCCGCCACGCTGCGTAGCATCTCCCTGGCACGCCGGCGCAGACGAGAACGCAACCCGGCCGCTGCATAAGGGGTGGCCCCAGACGCCCCGATTGCTCTCCCCGGCCCGCCCCGCACTCCAATTCGAACCTGAAACGTCGCTCGAAGACCGGGCACGTTGGCAAACGGTCCGATCGCGAGCGTTCAAAAGGGGGCGTCGCCGCATCTCGGCGTCGTGCGGACTCCCCGGCCACCCGTAACGCTGTCAGCGTCCCGCTCGCGGCGTTTCCGGATTTGCACCACGCCCCGCGAGGACAACCCGTGACCGAGCAGCGAATCGACACCACGCGCCTGCAGCGCATCTCGCGTGCCTACACTGAGACCGCAGTGCTCTACGCGGCGCTGGACCTCGACGTCTTCAGCGCAATCGCCGCCGGCGCAGGCAGCATCGACGCCGTGGCGCGCGCCACCGGCGTCTCGGCACTCAACGCGGAGCGCCTGGTCACGGTGCTGCTGGCGATGGACCTGCTGGAGCGGCGTGACGGGACGCTGGTCAACGCGCCGGACGTGCAGCGCTACCTGGTGCGCGGCGAGCCGGGCTATGCCGGTGACTGGATGACGTTCACCCGCGGCGACGTGCCCAGGTGGTTCGATCTCACCGCGATTCTCGCCGATCCCACGCCGCCGACCCTGCTCGGCATGTATGCCGATCTGACGGTCGAATCGGCGCGTGCCTACCACGCCGCGACCTACAGCGTGGGCATGGGCGCGGGGAAGCGCTTCTGCCGCACGGTCGACCTGACAGGGCGTCGCCGGCTGCTCGATCTCGGCGGCGGATCGGGCGCCTACAGCATCAACGCGGTGAAGCAGTTCGACGGGCTGCGCGCGGTGGTGCTCGACCTGCCGCCCGTGATCGAGGTGACGCGCGAGTACCTCGAGGCCAACGGGGTCAGCGACCGGGTCGATACGCTGGCCGGGGATTTCACCGCGACGCCGTTTCCCGATGACTGTGACGTCGCGGTGATGGCCTCCAACCTGCCGATCTACGCCGAGGACACGATCCAGGCGGTGGTCGCAAAGACGTATGCAGCCCTGCTCCCCGGCGGCGAATTCCACCTCGTCGGCGAGATGCTCGACGCCGACGGCGCCGGGCCGCTGGACCCGGCGATGTGGGGCATGTACGAGGCCATCTGCGGCAGCCGCGGCAAGGCGCACACGGTCAGCCAGTGCGAGCGCTACCTCGGCACGGCCGGCTTCGAAGCGGTGACGGCAGCCCCGTTCGTGCCCGGGATCCTGACGCGGGTAAGCGGCGTCAAGGCCGCTTGACCCCGGGATAGCGCGGCAATGGCGGCCGGGCTCGCGCTCGCCGCGCGTCGCGAACCTGAGCGTCGGATGCGCGACAGAAGATGGTGGGCCATCAAGGACTCGAACCTTGAACCTACTGATTAAGAGTCAGCTGCTCTACCAATTGAGCTAATGGCCCGTTTCAGGCTTGCCCCGGAGACGGTGCATCCGGGTGGTTTCGCCAGTCGCGCCGGGCGGCGCGCTGACCTCTATGTATGGGGTGGACGATGGGGATCGAACCCACGACATCAGGAGCCACAATCCTGTGCTCTACCAACTGAGCTACGCCCACCATGGAAGCTTCAGGCGAGAGGGCGGGAGCGGTGCAGCGCTGCTGCCCTCTCGCCTGAAGCTTCGTCATCGAACTGGCGCGCCTGGCAGGATTCGAACCTGCTACCCTCGGCTTAGAAGGCCGATGCTCTATCCACATGAGCTACAGGCGCCTTCCGCCTGAGTATAGCGACCTGCTTACCGGCAGGGTATCCGGCCGAATTCTCGTCCCCGTGGCCCGCGGGCGGCGGGCTTGGTCGGGGCAGAGGGATTCGAACCCCCGACCCCCTGCTCCCAAAGCAGGTGCGCTACCAGACTGCGCTATGCCCCGCGCTCGACGCCATGCCCAGACGACGGGAGCGGCGATGATACGCACGGTCCCGGCGAGCGTCAATTCCGAAACCGGCGCGATTCCGGGTACTTGGCCGCGGCCGGCCGGTGCGCGGCTTGCGCGCGGCGGCACGCCTCGGCACCATGGGCGCCCGCCGCGGCGCCCGCCGGCCGCGCACTCCTCATTCATCCACCGGAGCACACCATGACCTGCGTGAAACTCGAAACCTCCATGGGCGACATCACCCTCGAACTCAACCGCGAGGCCGCGCCGGAGACAACGCAGAATTTCGTCGACTACGTCGAGGCCGGTTTCTACGACGGCACCATCTTCCACCGCGTCATCAACGGCTTCATGATCCAGGGCGGCGGCATGGACCGCGACATGCAGCAGAAGTCGACCAACGCGCCGATCAAAAACGAGGCCAACAACGGTCTCAGCAACGAGTCCGGCACGATTGCCATGGCGCGTACCTCGGACCCGCACTCGGCCTCGGCGCAGTTCTTCATCAACGTCAAGGACAACGATTTCCTCGACCACACCAGCGAGACCCGCGACGGCTGGGGCTACTGCGTGTTCGGCAAGGTCATCGACGGCATGGACACGGTCGACGCCATCAAGGGCGTCGCGACCAAGTCCCACGGCCCGCACCAGGACGTGCCCGCCGAGCCGGTCGAGATCAAGAGCGCGAGCGTCGTCGACGGCTGAGCGCAGCGGCGCCGTCGTGACGACGCTGTTCGTCTCCGACCTGCATCTCGCCGCCGAACGGCCCGCGCAGCTCGAGCTCTTCGCACGCTTCGTCGCCGCGGCACGGGAGCGCGCCAGCGCGCTGTACATCCTCGGTGACCTGTTCGAGGTCTGGATCGGTGACGACGACGACACCCCGCCGCACCCGCGCATCCGCGCGCTGCTGCGCAGCGTGAGCGACGCGGGCGTGGCACTGCACGTCGCCCACGGCAACCGCGACTTCCTGTTCGGCGCACGCTTCGAAGACGATACCGGTGCCCGGCTGCTGCCCGACTGGGCGGTGGTCGAGCTGCCCGGCGCACGCGCGCTGGTCACCCACGGCGATCTGCTGTGCACGCGCGACGTCAAGTACCAGCGCTTTCGCCGCGTGGTACGCAACCCCGTCGTGCGCCACGCCTTCCTCGCCGCGCCGCTCGCCTGGCGCAAGCGCATCGCGCGCGGCACGCAGACCGGCACGCGTGCCTCGGCCGCACGCAAGGCGGAGCACATCATGGACGTCGATCCGGCAACGGTGCGCAGCGTAATGGCCGCGCACGACGTCAGCCTGCTCATCCATGGCCATACCCACCGCCCCGACGTGCACGCCTTCGACGTCGACGGCCGCGCCTGCCGCCGCATCGTGCTCGGCGACTGGTACGAGCAGGATGGCGTGCTGGTGTGTGACGAGCAGGGCCAGCGGGCGATGCGGGTGGCCGACTTCATCGACGGCCGCCGCTGAGGGCGACCGCCGCCCGGACGGTGGTCGCTAGTCGAAGACGATCGCGCCGATCGCGAGTACCGCCAGCCACACGATCAGCGCGCGCTGCAGCAGGGCGTACATGGCGTTGATGCGGTAGACGCGCGCGTCGCCGCTGATGACCTCGCGGATGCGGCCGTTGTCGGCCGCGGCCAGCGCAGTGCGCGCGACCAGCTCCGCACTCGTGCCCCACTGGCCGAGACCGGCCTCGCGGGCGGTCTCGAACGCCGGCACCAGGGTGCCGGCGATCCCCAGCGCCAGCGCGGAGAGGCGTGCCGGCAGCCATTCCAGCGCCTCGCGCGTGCTGGCCAGCGCCCGCGCGATGCCGCTGTCCAGCGTCTCCAGGCGGCGCAGGTTCGCGCACAGCCGGTAGAGCACGGCGCCGGCCGGGCCGAGTACGAAGAACCAGAACAGCGGCTGGAACCAGGCGCGCTCGGCGGCCAGTGCCAGCGCCGCCAGCTCGACCCGCGCGGCGTCGTACTCACCGTCGCCGGTCGGCGGCCCGAGATCGGTGCCGCGCGCGGCGCGCACGAACTCGCCTGCCGGCGCCGAGGCGTCGAGTTGCCCGCGGTAGATCTCGACCTCGCGGCCGAGATCCTCCGGCCCGATCATGAGCAGCAGCACGGCGAGCCCGGCGACGAAACCGAGAAAGGGCGACAGCGCGTACAGCGCCGCCATGGCCATGGCCACCGCGGCCACCGGCACACCCAGCAGTACCGCCAGCGCGAGCCAGTCGTGCCACCAGCTACGGCGGCCGAACAGACCGCTGACCCAGCGTCCCCAGCCCAGGCTCCAGGCCGCCGAGCGCAGGGCATGGACCCCGCCGACGGTGAACTCGGCCGCGATCGCGACGAGGATCGCGAGGTAGGTCACGCCGGCAGCGCGCGCCCCGCGCGCGCCCAGTCGAAACACGGGCCCGGGTCGGTCTTGCGTCCGGGTGCGATGTCGCTGTGCCCGGCGAGGCAGTCACGCCCGAGCCGCGGGTAGCGCGCCATGAGGGCGTCGAGCAGGTCGTCCAGCGCGGCGTACTGGGCGTCCGTGAACGGCAGCTCGTCGCAGCCTTCGAGCTCGATGCCGATGGAGAAATCGTTGCACGCGTGACGTCCCTGCCAGCATGACTCACCGGCATGCCAGGCGCGCTGGTCGAGGGCCACGAACTGCGTCGGCCGCCCGCCGCGGTC
This sequence comes from Gammaproteobacteria bacterium, assembly GCA_041984235.1. Lineage (GTDB taxonomy): Bacteria > Pseudomonadota > Gammaproteobacteria > JBHIYN01. Next base: position 63,635 of record JBHIYN010000008.1, on the reverse strand, counting down.
GATGAGGAAGTGCGCCGACACGCGCAGCGTGGCGATGCCCGCGAAGTAAGGGTGCGCGCCGGCATCGAGGCAGTTGGTGAACAGCTGCTCGATGTAGCCGCCGCCGAATTCGCCGGGCGGCAGGCTGATGGCATGGATCACGACCAGCTCGACGGCCGCACCGGGCGGACGGGCATCGTGGTTGGGCGACTCGATCCGCCGCATGCCGGGCAGCCAGCCGCGGTCGGCGGCGCCGCTCAACGCCTCGCGGCCCACGGCCTCATACCGGGTGTGCAAGCACCAGCGAGAACTTGGTCTCGTCGGCTTCGAAATGGCGCACGACGCCGAAGCCGGCGCGCTCCAGCATCGCCTCCAGCTCGCTGCGCGTGAACTTGCGGCTGATCTCGGTGAGGATGTGGTCGCCCTCGTCGAAATCGATGCCGCGCGCGAGGCGGCCGAACGTGACGTGCTGATCGCGCATCGAGATGAGATGCATCTCGATGCGCGACTCCAGCGGGTTGAAGTGCGCGTAGTGCTCGAAGCCGGCGGGATCGAAATCCGCGCCGAGCTCGCGGTTCATCACTTCCAGCAGGTTGAGATTGAAGCGCGCCGTAATGCCGGCGCCGTCGTTGTAGGCCGCGTGCAGCAGGTCGGGGCGCTTGACGCGATCGGCGCCGAGCAGCAGCGCATCACCAGGCGTCATGGTCGCACGCAGCTCGGAGAGAAAGTCGTGCGCCTCGTCGGGTGCGAAGTTGCCGATGGTGCCGCCGAGAAACACCACCAGGTTGCGCTCGGCGCGTCGCGGCAGGTTGCCGAGCCCGGCCGTGTAATCACCGACCATGGGCTGCACCTCCAGCCAGGGGTACTCGTCCTGCAGCGCTTCGCCGCTGGAGATCAGTACTTCGTCGCAGACGTCGAACGGTGCATACAGCGGATAGCACTGCGCCGCGCTGCAAGCGTCGAACAGGTGGCGGGTCTTGCGCGAGGTGCCGCTGCCGAGTTCGACGATGCACTGCGGCCGTTCGGCCGCGATGACGTCGCCGGCGATGCGCTCGAGCAGCGCCGACTCGGTGCGCGTCGGGTAGTACTCAGGCGCGTCGCAGATACGATCGAAAAGAAGCGATCCGCGTTCGTCGTAGAAATACTTCGGCGGCAGGGTGCGCGGCGCGGCGAACAGGCCCGCAGTGACGTCGTCCGACAGCGTGGTGACCGCGCGCGTCGGTCGAACCGCCTCGCAGGCGATGGTGGTCGTGCTCAATGTATTCACCGTGGGGTCCATGTGCGATACTCGGCCGCGCTGGTCGACCGCCACCGGCGAGCCACATTCCCGACCGGTAGCGCAAGGTTAGCACCGGCGACCGCAAGTTACACGACACGCTGCGCATTTCCGGCCCCCGCATGTCCACCGCCCGTCTCGGCTCCACCATGTACGGCATTGCCATTGCAGTGCTGATTGCACTGCTCGCGTGGCTGTTCTATGAGCAGATCGAGCAGCGCCGCAATCCGAATCGCGACATTGCCACCCGCACCGCCCCGCACGGCGCGCCCAGCGTGGCACTGAAGCGCAATCGCTACGGGCATTACGTGGTCGACGGCCGCATCAACGGCGCGGCGGCCGAGTTCATGCTCGATACCGGCGCGACCGACGTCGCCGTGTCTCCCGCGGTCGCGCGCCGGGCCGGGCTGGAGGCGGGCCGGCCGATGAGCGTGACCACCGCCAACGGCACCGCCACGGCTTACGCCACCGTCATCGAACGCATCGTCCTCGGCGGCATCGTCGAGACCGACGTGCGTGCGAGCATCGTGCCCAACCTCGGCGACATCGAGGTCCTGCTCGGCATGAGCTTTCTCAAGCGTCTCGACTTCGCGCAGCAGGGCGATACGCTGATCCTCACCTCGCGCCGCGCACCGGAGCCGCTGTGACCGAATCCCTCACCGCCATGGTCAATGCCGTCAGCGGCTTCGTGTGGAGCGAGTACCTGCTCATTCCCCTGCTCGTCGGCGTCGGCATCTACCTCACGATTGGCCTGCGCGCGTTTACCTGGCGCCACACCCTGGGCGCCTTCGCGCGGCTGTGGCGCGGGCGCACGGCGACGGCACCCGGCAGCGGCGAGATCTCGCCGTTCCAGGCGCTGATGACGGCACTGTCGGCAACCATAGGCACCGGCAACATCGCCGGCGTCGCCACCGCCATTCACTTCGGCGGCCCCGGCGCGGTGTTCTGGATGTGGGTCATCGCGCTGTTCGGCATGGCCACCAAGTACGCCGAGGCGGTGCTGGCGGTGAACTATCGCGAGACCGACGCGCTCGGCAACCGTGTCGGCGGACCGATGTACTACATCCGCAACGGCCTCAGCGCACGCTGGCGCTGGCTGGCGGCGGCTTTCGCGCTGTTCGCGACCGTGGCCGCGTTCGGCATCGGCAACATGGTGCAGGCCAACTCCGTCGCCGACGTCCTCGCCGCCGAGTTCTCGGTGCCGCCGCTCGCCACCGGCCTTGCCGCCGCCGCGCTCACCGCGAGCGTCGTACTCGGCGGCATCCGCCGCATCGCGCAGGTGGCCGAACGCACGGTACCCACCATGGCCGTGCTCTACGTCGGCATGGCGGGCGTCATCGTGCTGCTCGAGTTCGAGGCCGTGCCGGCGGCGCTGGCGCTGATCCTGGAACAGGCCTTCGAGCCCGCGGCCGGGGCCGGCGCGGGGATCTGGGTGGCGATGCGCTGGGGCTTCGCGCGCGGCATCTTCTCCAACGAGGCCGGCCTCGGCAGCGCCGCGATCGCGCACGCGGCAGCGCACACGCGCGGTCCGGTCGAGCAGGGCCTGATCGCCATGCTCGGCACCTTCATCGACACCCTGGTGGTGTGCACCCTGACCGCGCTGGTGATCATCGTCACCGGCGCCTGGACCGGGCCGCAGGAAGGCGCGGCGCTGTCCGCGCAGGCCTTCACCCTCGGCATCGGTACGCACGGCGCCAAGCTGGTCGGGATCGCGCTCGCGGTGTTCGCCTTCACCACCGTGATCGGCTGGAGCTACTACGGCGAGCGCTGCGCCGAGTACCTGTTCGGCGCCCGGGTGATTACCCCATACCGCGTACTCTGGATCGTAGCCATCGTGCTCGGCGCACTGCTCGAGCTGGAGCTGGTGTGGGCATTCGCCGACGTCTTCAACGGCCTCATGGCACTGCCCAACCTGGTCGCGCTGGTGCTGCTGAGTCCGGTCGTGTTCCGGCTCACGCGCGACTGGCGGCCGGCCGCCGAGGAGACCCTCTCCCCATGAGTCCATCCCCGCTCACCATCGATCCGGGCGTGGTCGAAGCCAACGTGCGCGCAGCGCTGGCCGAGGATGTCGGCAGCGGCGACGTCACCGCGGAGCTCATCCCCGCCGCGGCGCAGGCGCACGCCCACGTGGTCTGCCGTGAGCAGGCGGTGCTCGCCGGGCGGCCGTGGTTCGATCAGACCTTTGCCGTCCTCGACGATGCCGTGCGCATCGAGTGGCAGGCCGCCGAGGGTGCGGCGCTGGCCGCGGGCGCTACCGTGTGCACCCTGCACGGGCCGGCGCGCGCCATCGTCACCGGCGAGCGCACCGCGCTGAACTTCCTGCAGGCCCTGTCCGGCACCGCCACCGTCACGCGCCGCTATGCCGAGGCCCTGGGCGGCGGTCGCACGCGCGTGCTCGACACGCGCAAGACGCTGCCCGGCCTGCGCGCGGCGCAGAAGTACGCGGTGCGCGCGGGCGGCGGCGAGAACCATCGCATGGGCCTGTACGATGCGGTCCTGATCAAGGAGAACCACATTGCCGCGGCCGGCTCCATCGCCGCCGCCGTCGGCGCCATCCGCGCCGGTCATCCGGCGCTCCCGATCGAGGTCGAGGTGGAGTCGCTGGACGAGCTCGACCTGGCGCTAGCGGCCGGCGCCGACCGCGTGCTGCTCGACAACTTCACGCTCGAGATGATCCGGGCCGCGGTGGCCCGGGTCGCCGGCCGCATACCGCTGGAAGTCTCCGGCGGTATCGAGATCGAACGCCTCCCCGGGCTCGCCGCGACCGGCGTCGATTACGTCTCCGTCGGCGCCCTGACCAAGCATCTGCGCGCGGTCGATTTCTCCATGCGCATCGACGCCTGAGGCCGCGTGCAGCGCGGCCGGGACGTACGCCGGCGTACGCCGTACCTGCCTTGCACCGATCAGCGCGGACGCGCTAGCCTCCGCGACCTGCCGCTGCCGCTCGGCCCGAATCGAGAGCGTCCGCGCGACGTCCTCCGGAGACCCCGATGAAGAAGATCCTGTTCCAGCTCGACACCGATCCCATCCCCAACACCTTCGACACCGTGGTCGCCTACGACGGCGGCGCCGACCACGTCTCGTGCCGCGGCAACGTCAAGCCGAGCACCGTCGGCACCATGGTCGACGGCGCGGTGTTCACGCGTCCACCGAAGCAGAAGAAGAACACCGCGCTGTTCATCACCGGCAGCAACATGGGTGAAGGCGAAGCGGTGCTGGCTTCCGCGCGCAACCACTTCTTCGCCGACTTCCGCGTCTCGGTGATGCTCGACAGCAACGGCTCCAACACCACCGCGGCAGCCGCGGTGGCCTATATCGGCAAGCACCTCGCGCTCGAGGGCAAACGTGCGGTCGTGCTGGCCGGCACCGGCCCGGTAGGACAGCGCGCCGGCGTCATGCTGGCGCAGGAAGGCGCGGAGGTCGTCATCACCTCGCGCCGCATCGATCGCGCCGAGACCGCGTGCGAGGCGATGGAGCGGCGCTTTCGCGTCAAGCTGCAGCCAGCCGCCTCCGGCGATCCCGCGGCCCTGCGCAAGGTCCTCGACGGCGCCAACATCCTGATCGCGACCGGCGCTGCCGGTGTCCAGCTCGTCCACGAGAGCGCCTGGCGCGACCTGCCCGATCTCGAGATCCTGCTCGATGCCAATGCCACCCCGCCGCTCGGCCTCGAAGGCGTGGACCTCATGGACCGGGCGACCGAGCGTCACGGCAAGCTGTGCTACGGCGCCATCGGCTTCGGCTCGTTCAAGCTCGAGGTACACCGCGCCTGCATCGCCAAGCTGTTCGAGTCCAACGACATCGTGCTCGACGCGCCCGAGATTTTCGCCCTGGCCAAGACCATGGTCGCGAACCGCTGAGCAGCCGGCGTGTGCGGACGCTTCGCCCTCTCCAGCGACGCTGAAACGCTCGCTGCCGAGTTCGACGTCGCGCCGCCGGAACAGCTCGCTCCGCGTTACAACATCGCGCCCTCGCAGCCGCTGCTGGCGGTCGGCGCGTTACCGGACGAACGCGTCACCACGCTGTTCGAATGGGGCCTGCTGCCGTCGTGGTCGAAGACCGTGGCCGGCGCGCGGCGCCCGATTAATGCGCGCGCCGAAACGGTCGCCGGGAAGCCCTCCTTCCGTGCCGCGTTTCGCCGCCGGCGCTGCCTGGTGCCGGCCGACGGCTACTACGAGTGGAAGGCACTGGCCGGCGGCAAGCAGCCCTACTACATCCACCGTGCGGACGAGCGCTGCTTCGCCATCGCCGGGATCTGGGAACACTGGGAGCGCGACGGGGCGGTGATCCAGAGCTGCGCGCTACTGACCTGCGCTGCCAATGACACCCTCGCCGCGGTGCACGACCGCATGCCGGTCATCGTCGCCCACGAAGACTACGCCGCCTGGCTCGACCCGGCGACGCCGGCCGACAGCCTCGCCCGCCTGCTGGCACCGGCCGCCGATCACGCCTTCGCCTTGCACGCGGTGAGCAAACGGGTAAATTCTCCGGCCAATGACTCGCGGGACAACATTCGGCCGGTGGACACGGCTTAGCGCGACGAGCGTGCTCTGCGCGGCGTTGCTGAGCGGCGGCGCCGAGGCCGCGAGCGAGGCGACACGCGCGGACATGAGCGCGGCGCACGCGGTGCTTGCCGGCATGCAAGCCGGCGACCCGGGCGCGGCGCGCGACGCCCTCCATGCCCACGCCGAAGCGGGCGAGCTTGCCGCCATGCGCGTGCTGGCCAGCGTGCTCTACAGCGGTCGCGGCGTGTCGCGCGACGTGGCGGCGGCGCGCGCCTGGTGGCAGCGCGCGGCGGCGCTGGGCGATGCCGACGCCGCCTTCAACGCCGGCCTGCTCGCGCTGCGTGACGGCGCCGATCGTGACGCCGCGCTGGCATGGCTGGAGAGCGCCGCGGACGCCGGCCAGCTCGCCGCCTGCTTCGCGCTAGGCACCCTGCTCGCCGACGACCCCGCCGGTGAGCAGGCGGCGCGCCGCTACCTCGAGCGCGCCGCGCGCGGCGGCTATGCCCCGGCCCAGTTCAACCTCGCCATGCTGCTGGCGCGCGCCGGCGATAGCGGCGGCGCCCGCCAGTGGCTGAGCAACGCGAGCACGGTCTACGCACCCGCTGCCACGGCGCTCGCAGCGTTGTCCGCGGAGGAGCCAGCGGCGCCCCCGGCGGCGCAGCCCGCAGCGCCCGCCGCGCCATCCGCGGCCGGCATCCACGGTGTCGACTGGGTCCTGTCGCGCCCGCCGGCGCACTACACGCTGCAGGTCAGCGCCGGACGCGAGCCGGACGCGCTGGAGCGTATGCTCGCGCGCGAAATGCCGCACACCGACAGCGCCTGGTTCATGCACAGGCCGCGCGCCAGCGAGCCCTACAGCGCCATCGTCGGCAGCTACCCGGATTACGCCACGGCCAAAACCGCGCTCGCCCGGCTACCGGCCAGCCTCAAGTCGAACGCGCCGTGGATCCGGCGTTTCGAGATCCTGCAGGGCGAGGTTGCACAAGCCGCGGCGGCACGCGAGTAAGGTGGTAAGATGCGCCTCCGGTAAAGCGAGTTTCGTGCACGCAGATGTCCCGCTTCGAGGAGATTCTCAGCGCGCGCAGCGAGGACCTGCTGAAGACGCTCTACAAGTCGGCGTCGGGACAGGAGGAGCGCGCGGCATCCGGCACGGCGCGGGCGCGCCAGGTCGCGCGCAATCTGGGCCTGACCTACTCGCAACTGGTCTGCGCGGTCGGCTTCAACTCGCATATCCAGGACCTGTCGGACGTCATCGCCGTAATCGGCTTCGACTCCTACGACGCCCTCGCGCGCGAGCGCAATCTCGCTTTCATCAATGATATCTACCAGTCGCTCGGCATCCGCGACGTGCTCGCCATCTACCAGCACGTGGCCCGCGACCTGCCGATGCTCGAGCTGATCCAGCACCTGCTGCAAAAGCGCCTGGAAAAGATCGAGGAGCGTATTGAGCAGACCGTCAACTCGGTCTTCATCGAACGCTACAAGAAGGAGATGCGCGCCATATACAATGACGGCGTCGCGCAGATCGATTTCGCCGAGAAGCGCCTGTCGATGACGCACAGCGGGTTCCGCGCGCTGCTCAACGAGGTCGCGCTGATCGTCGAGAGCCGTTTGATACCGGTCGGCGACATCTTCTTCCGTGAGTCGATCCTGCCGGAGGAGAAAAGGCGCCTGATCGTGCGCGGCCTGATACCGCGGGAGCTGGTCGAAGCGCGCCTGGCGGATGCGAAAATCCCCGAGCAGGAACGTGCCGTGCTCGAAGACCAGCTCAAGTTGCTGGATGCCTGAACCGGAGCCCACCCAGCGGTGCCCCGCCCAACGTCAATAACAGCGAGTGCCAGATGCCGTCGTTCCGTGACATCCTGACCGCCGGCGACGCCGGGCTCGTCAAGGCCTTCTACAAGGTCAAACCGAGCAACGACAGCGACTTCATCAAGAAGATCAACAGCGCTGCGCAGCAGCTCGGGCTGAACCATACCCAGCTGGTGTGTGCGCTCGGCTTCAACAAGCACATCCGTGACCTCACCGACATCCTCTCGGTGGTCGGCTTCTCTTCCTACAAGCTGCTGCGCTACCGCCGCGACGAGCTGTTCACCCACGACACCTATCGCCACCTCGACATCGACAACGTAGTCGATATCTACGCCGAGCACATCGAGGACGAGGAGATCCTGGCCGCGCTGCGCGAGCTGCTGGTGCCGCGCCTGACCGTGATCGAGCAGAAGATTGCCGAGGGCGGCAATCCCGCGCTCACCATCAGCTACAAGATGGAAGTGCACTCGATCTACAGCGGCGGCATCGCCACGCCCGAGTTCGTGAACCAGCGCATCGAGGCGCCGATCGGCGACCTGCGGCAGATGATCGACGAGATCAACATGATCGTGGAATCCGGCGTGGTGCCGGCCAGCAACCTGTTCTTCTCCGACTACCTGCTGCCGGACGAGAAGCGCTTCCTGCTCGACAGCGGCGAGGTCGACCGCAAGATGGTCGAGAACCGCCTCAAGAACGCCGAGATCTCGGAGGACGAGCGGCAGATGCTGGAGGACTTCCTGGCCTGAAGCGGCGCCGCCGCGCCGCCCTCAGGGCATGCGCGCGAGGTCCAGCCAGGTCTCGACCACGGTATCCGGGTTGAGCGAGATGCTCTCGATGCCCTGCGCCAGAAGCCACTCGGCGAGGTCCTCGTGGTCGGACGGGCCCTGGCCACAGATGCCGACGTACTTGCCGGCCTCGCGGCAGGCGTTGATGGCGCGCTGCATGAGCGCCTTGACCGCGTCGTTACGCTCGTCGAAGAGCTCGGCGACCAGACCGGAGTCACGGTCCAGCCCCAGCGTGAGCTGGGTGAGGTCGTTGGAGCCGATGGAAAAGCCGTCGAAGTACTCCAGGAACTGCTCAGCGAGCAGGGCGTTGGAGGGCAGCTCGCACATCATGATCACGCGCAGGCCGTTGTCGCCGCGCGCGAGCCCGTTGGCCTCGAGCAGCTCGACCACCGCACGGCCCTCGGCCGGGGTGCGCACGAACGGCACCATCAGCTCGACGTTGGTCAGGCCCATCTCGTTGCGCACGTAGCGCAGCGCCTCGCACTCCATCTCGAAGCACGGGCGGAAGGAGTCGGCGACGTAGCGCGAAGCACCGCGGAAGCCGAGCATGGGGTTTTCCTCGTCCGGCTCGTAGAGCGTGCCGCCGATGAGGTTGGCGTACTCGTTCGACTTGAAGTCCGACAGGCGCACGATGACCGGCTCGGGCGCAAACGCGGCGCCGATGGTCGCGATGCCCTCGACCAGCCGCCGCACGAAGAACTCGCGCGGGCTGTCGTAAGCCGCGATGAGCGGTGCGACCGATGCCTTGACGTCGGCCGGAAGCTGGTCGTACTCGAGCAGGGCGCGCGGGTGTATGCCGATCATGCGGTTGATGATGAACTCCAGCCGCGCCAGGCCGACCCCGCGGTGCGGCAGGCCGGCGAAGGCGAAGGCGCGATCCGGGTTGCCCACGTTCATCATGATCTTGACCGCGACCTCGGGCATCGCGTCGAGTGCGATCTCGCTGCGCTCGAACTCTAGCGCGCCGTCGTAGACGTAACCGGTCTCGCCGTCGGCACAGGACACCGTCACCGGTGTACCGTCGCTGACGTGCTCGGTGGCGTCACCGCAGCCGACGATGGCCGGGATGCCGAGCTCACGCGCGATGATCGCGGCGTGGCAGGTACGCCCGCCGCGGTTGGTCACGATCGCCGCGGCACGCTTCATGACCGGCTCCCAGTCGGGATCGGTCATGTCGGTAACCAGCACCTCGCCCGCCGAGAGGGAGTCCATGTCCTCGATGCGGGTGATGACCCGCGCCGTGCCGGCGCCGATCTTCTGGCCGATGCTGCGACCCTCGACCAGCACCGGGCCGCTGCCCTTGAGCGCGTAGCGTTCGATGACCTGCCCGCTGCGGCTCTGCACCGTCTCGGGACGGGCCTGTACGACGTAGATCTGCCCGTCGTTACCGTCCTTGGCCCACTCGATGTCCATCGGGCGGCCGTAGTGCTTTTCGATCTCCACCGCGATGCGGGCGAGCTGCTCGATGTCGTCGTCGTCGATACTGAAGCGCTGGCGGGCGGCTTCCTCGACTTCCTGGGTGACAACGTGCTCGTGGGTGTCGCCGTCCGCTGCGTAGATCATACGCAGGTGCTTGCTGCCCAGGTTCCGGCGCAGGATGGCGCGCCGCGAGGCGGCAAGGGCCGGCTTGTAGACGTAGAACTCGTCCGGGTTGACCGCGCCCTGCACCACCATCTCACCGAGGCCGTAGCTCGAGGTGATGAAGACCACGTCGCGGAAGCCGGACTCGGTGTCGAGCGTGAACATCACGCCACTGGCGCCGATGTCGCTGCGTACCATGCGCTGCACGCCGGCCGACAGCGCGACCTTGTGGTGATCGAAGCCGTGATGCACGCGGTAGGAGATGGCGCGATCGTTGAACAGCGAGGCGTAGACGTCCCTGATCCGCCGCGTCACCGCGTCGAGGCCGGAAACGTTGAGGTAGGTTTCCTGCTGGCCGGCGAACGAGGCGGTCGGCAGGTCCTCGGCAGTGGCCGAAGAACGCACGGCGACCGAGAACTCACCGGCACTGCCGTTGTTCATCGCCTGCCAGGCGCCGTCGATGGCGCGCTCCAGCGCGGCCGGGAACGGGGTGTCCGCGATCCAGCCGCGGATCTCGGCGCCGGCGCGGGTCAGCTCACCGACGTCGTCGACGTCGAACGATTCCAGGCGGGCACGGATGCGGTCATCCAGTCCTTCGTGGGCGAGGAACTCGCGGAAGGCGGCGGCGGTGGTGGCAAAGCCGCCCGGCACGCGCACGCCGGCGGCATCGAGGTGGCGGATCATTTCCCCCAGCGAGGCATTCTTGCCGCCCACCTTGTCGACATCGGCCATGCCAACGTCCTTCAGAGAGACGATATAATCGGTCATGTCTGTTCGTACTTTCCCCGGCACGATGATGCGTTGACGGCATGGCCGCGCGGCGCGCAGCCGGCCGAAATTCCAAGCTTTCCGCCCGTTCCGCCGTGCGCCCCGTGCCCCTGCAGTAGGGGCGCCCGGGGCCGCCGCCGGCGGCGGGATTGTAACCGAGTCGCGCGCGCACCCGAAACGCATGAAACGCCGAGTATTCTTCATCTCCGACCGCACCGGGATCACGGCCGAGACGCTGGGCGCAAGCCTGCTGACCCAGTTTCCCGGTATCGAGTTTCAGCGCATCCACATCCCGTTCGTGACCAACGAGCTCGCTGCCGAGGGCGCGGTCACCACCATCCGCAACGCTAGCGCGGCGGACCCGGCGCCCCCGCTGGTGTTCAGCACGCTCACCGATCCGGCCGCGCAACGCATCATCGCCACCAGCAGCCCGTTCGTGTTCGACCTGTTCGGCACCTTCATCGAGCCGCTGGAGGCAGCGCTGGAGTGCGAGTCCTCGCACACCGCCGGGCGCATGCATGGCATCGGTGACATGCACGTCTACGAACGCCGCGTGCATGCACTGAACTTCACCCTGGGTCATGACGACGGCCTCAGCCCGCGCGATCTCGACGAGGCGGACATCGTGCTGCTCGGCGTGTCCCGTTGCGGCAAGACGCCGACCTGCCTCTACCTCGCCATGCACTACTCGCTGCGCGCCGCCAACTATCCGCTGACCGACGACGATTTCGACAGCAACCGGCTGCCCAAGATCCTGCACCCGGCGCGCGGCAAGCTGTACGGCCTGACCATCGTGCCGGAACAGCTCAGCCGCATTCGCCGCGAGCGGCGCCCGCACGGCGACTACGCCACCCTGCCGCGCTGCCGCGCCGAGGTCTCCCAGGCAGAAGCCCTGTTCCGCAGCGAGAACATCCAGTTCGTCGACACCACCACGGTCTCGATCGAGGAGATCGCCTCGACCATCGTGCGCGACATGGGTCTGCATTGAGGCCCGCGCGAGCGCCCGGGGCAGCCGTGAGCCTGCCGCACGGGCGGGCGCGCCTGGTCGGCCGACTGATCTGCGTGCTGATCGCGCTGTCGTTACTGAATGGCGTCAGCGGCGGCAGCTTCCCGGCGTGGCCGGCCGGGCTGGTGGCGTGGACCTGCGGCGCGCTGCTGCTGCCGTCGATCGAACGCTTCCAGCGCCTGCAGGTCGCGCTGATGGGCGGCGCCGGCCTGCTCAGCCTGACCGCCGCCGTGCTCGCCGGCGACCGCGCCTGGGCCGGGCAGCTGGCGGCCGGCAACCAGGCCCTGCTCGCCATGCTCGCCACCGTCTCCTTCCTGCGCATGGTCACGCGCACCGGCGCCCGGCCCGGCGAGCGCCTGCCGCGCGGGCCGATCGCAATCGTGCAAACGCTGCTCGCGACCCACGTGTTCAGCGTCATCATCAACATCTCGGCCATGTTCATCATCGGCCAGCGCATTTCCGCCGACGGCTCGCTGACCCCGCTGCAGGCGCGCGTGCTGTCGCGCGCCTTCGTCGCCGCGGCCTGCTGGTCACCGCTGTTCGCCTCGATGGCGGTGGTGCTGCACTACGTGCCGGGGGTCGACATGTTCAGCGTCAGCCGTGTCAACGTGATGCTCGCGCTGGTGCTGCTCGCCTACTGCGCGCTGACCCTGGTCCGCGACGCCGACGCGGCCGGCTTCGTCGGCTATCCCGTGCACCGCGAGGCGCTGGTAGTGCCGGTGACGCTGAGCGTGATCGTGATCGCCTGCTACAACGTCGCCCCGGAATGGCCCATCCTGACCGTGATCGGGGTCTCCGCGATGGCCTGCGTGAGCCTGTTCGCAGGGGCACGGCCGGCGCCCGAGCGGCGCCGCCTGCTGACCCACCACATCGAGCAGGAGCTGCCGCGCATGAGCGGCGAGTTCGCCCTGTTCCTGGGTGCGGCCGTGCTCGCCACCGGGGTCGGCGCGCTGGCACGCGCCAGCGCGCTGGATCTCGTCATCGACCCGCACAGCGCCGGCGAGGCGGTCACGCTGCTGGTCTCGCTGGTCGCCCTCACCCTGCTCGGCATCCACCCGGTGATCAGCGTGGCGACGCTGTCCGGGCTGTTCCCGGCCGAGCTGGCACGGCCCGACCTGGTCGGCGTGGTCGTGCTCATGGCGTGGACCACCGCGCTCGGTGTATCGCCGTTCTCCGGCACCACCCTCGCCATGCAGGGGCGTTTCGGAATCCCGGCCACGCGCTTCGCACGCTGGAATCTCGATTTCCTGCTGGTCGGGCTGGCCGCCGGCAGTCTCCTGCTCGGGGTGGTCGACTACCTGGCGCTGGCCTGAGCCCGCGCGCGCTCGACGATCTCGAACTCGAGCCGCGCCAGGTCGCCGTAGCGCGCCTGCCAGCGTCCCGGCCGCGCCGGGTTGATGCGCCCCAGGGTTCCGGTGATGAGCAGGTGTCCCGGGCGCAGCGGCCAGCCCTGCGCCTGCAGGTGGTTGACCAGCCAGCGCAGCGCCTCGAGCTGGTCGCCCATGGCGTTGCTGCCGCGGCCGCTGTCGACGATCTCGGCGCCCTGCGCGAGCGTCACCTCCAGCGCGTTGACTTCGTCCAGCGCCGCTACCGGCAACGGCGCGCCGGCCAGCCACAGCGCGGCGCCGACGTTGGTCGCCACCAGGTCCTGCGCGGTGAAGCCGGTCGGCGACTCGAAGCCGAGCGCCGGCAGCTCGACCACCGGTCGCGCCTCGCGCACGTAGGTGCGCAGGTCGGCGACCGACTTCATCGGCCGGGTGATGGCCGAGCGCAGCACGAAGCCGATCTCGATCTCGATCATGAGGTTGGGATGATCGGCGAGCGCGATCACCGCACCGCTGTCGCGCGCGCCGCCGGCCGGGAGCACGCCGGAGACCGGCGCGGTCAGTCCGAAGCGCCGCTGGGCGGCGGCACTGGTGAAGCCCGCCTTGTAGCCGGCAATGGCGCGCGCCGCCAGGTCGGTGGTGACCAGCTCGCGCTGTACGGCGTAGGCGAGGTCCAGGTCGAAGTCGTTCATGTACTGCGACAGCAGCGGCAGCGGGCGGCCGGCGTCACGCTCTGCGCGTACGACGTCGGCCCAGCCGTCCGCCGCGCCGCCGTCGGCGTGCAGCACGGCGCTCAGCAGGCAGCCGGCAGCGAGCATTGCCAGTGATCTCATGCGTGTGACGTCCCCGAACCCGGCCCCGCGCGGCGCGTTGATCGCGCCGGCGGCGGTCTGCGATCATGCCCGCGATGGGGGCGGCGACTCAAATCGGGGGCGACGGCGTATCGACACGCTTCGCGCGCTTTGCCGCGACCCTGACGCCGGCGTCGATTCCGCCCGAGGTGCTGGCGCACGCGCGCCTGTGCATCCTCGACGCGACCGGCATCGCGCTGGCCTCGCGCGGCCACGATTACGCCCGCAGCGTGCTCGCCGCCGGCCGGCGCCTGGGCGGCAGCGGTTCCGCTCCGGTCATCGGTGAGCGCGACGGCCTGCCGCTGCGCGACGCCGTCCTCGTCAACGGCACCCTGGTACACGGACTCGATTTCGACGACACCCACCCGGGCAGCGTGGTCCATGGCACGGCCAGCGCCTGGCCGCTGGCATTCACCCTGGGCAGCACGCTGGGCGCGTCCGGCGCCGACGCGCTGACCGCCTGCGTGCTGGCGCTGGAGCTCGACGCGCGCATCGGCGAGGTCGCCGAAGGCGGCCTGCAGCGCCGTGGCTTCCATCCCACCGGGGTGGTCGGCGCCTTCGGCTGCGCGGCGGCGGCAGCCTGGCTGTATCGCCTGGACGCGGCGCGCCATGCCCATGCTCTCGGCATCGTGCTCAGCATGGCCTCCGGCAGCATGGCCTTCCTCGCCGACGGTGCCTGGACCAAGCGCCTGCACCCGGGCTGGGCGGGTGTCGCCGGGATCACCGCGGCGGGCCTCGCCGAGGCCGGCTTCGTCGGCCCCGGGGCGCCGCTGGAGGGGCGTTTCGGCCTCTATCACACGCTGCTCGGCGACGCGGTCGACGTCGATGACCTGGGCGCCGATCTCGGGCGCGAGTGGCGTACGCCCGAAGTCGCTTTCAAGCCCTACCCGGCCTGTCATTTCAACCATGCCTTTGCCGACTGCGCGCTCGCCCTGCGTCGTGAGCACCACATCGATGCGGATGCGATCGAGACCATCACCGCGCGCATCCACCCGCACCAGGCGGCCGTGGTGTGTGAACCGCTGGCGGCCAAGCAGAACCCGCGCAACGCCTACGAGGCGCAGTTCAGCGTGCCGTTCATGGTCGCCGCGGCGCTGGTGCGCGGGCGCTTCACCCTGGCCGAGCTCGAAGACGATGCCCTCGCCGACCCCGCCATCGTCGGCCTCGCGCGCCGCGTCACGCACGCGGACGACCCGCACTCGGCCTATCCGCAGTATTATTCCGGCGGGCTCGTCGTCCGCCTGCGCGACGGGCGTGAGTTCGAGCATCACATTCGTTACAACCGCGGCGCCGATCGGAATCCCATGAGCGCGACCGAAATCGAGGACAAGTTCCTCGCCAACGCCACCCGCACGCTGACCGCCTCGGCCGCAAACGAAGTCGCCGAACACATCGGCGCGCTGGACGAGGCCGGCGATCTGCGCGCGCTGGCGGCAGCGCTGACCCACGGTGCAGCCACGCCGGCGGCGCGCACCGGCTGAGCAGCGCCCGCCGCTCCGCATGAAACACGTTCTCGCCGTGCTGCTGTTCACGCTCGCCACGCCGTCGGCCGTGGCGCAGGGCGCCGGTATCGACGAGCGCGAGCTGGCCGTCTACGCGGCCCTCATCACGCACGGCCTGGACGGCACCGCACCCCTGGTGGTGGTCGCCTCCGGCACCACCGGCGATCCGGCCGCGATCGCCGGCCATCCCGATGCCCCGGCGATGATCGCCGAGCTCGGCGCGCCGCCCGGCATTCTCGCCGACTGGCAGCGGCGCAACGCGGCGCCACACGTCATCGAGCACCCGATCGACGTCGGCGTGTCCTGCGTGATGCTGGACGATGACACGCGCGCCACCGTGTTCGATGGCGAAACTCCGGAGGTCGGCTGGCAGCGCTTCTTCGAACGTTACCCCGGTACACCGGGCCTGCTGCGCCTGTCGCGCGCCGGCTTCAGCGACGACTTCGAACATGCCCTGGTCTACGTCGAGCATCACTGCGGCGCCGACTGTGGCAGCGGGCGCGTGAGCCACCTGGTCTTCGATGCCGTCACCGGCTGGCAGGTGCTCGACGCGGCGCTCGTATGGATGGCCGAATGATCCGGCGCGGGCGCGCGCCATGAGCTACGCGGTGTGCGTGTTCTGCGGATCGCGCCCGGGCGCGGACGACATCTACGCCGATGCCGTCGACGACTTCGGCCGCGAGCTCGCGGCGCGCGAGATGACCCTGGTCTACGGCGGTGGCAAGGTCGGCCTCATGGGCACGCTGGCCGATGCCGCGCTCGAGCTCGGCGGGCGGGTGGTCGGTGTGATTCCGGATTTTCTCACCGGGCGCGAGGTCGTGCACGAGGGGCTGCACGAGCTGCTCACGGTCGACGACCTGTTCGAGCGCAAGGCGCTCATGATCGAGCGTGCCGATGCCTTTGTCGCCCTGCCCGGCGGGATCGGCACCTACGACGAGATCCTGGAGGTCATCGCCTGGCGCCAGCTGCGCCAGCTGCGTCAGCCGATCGGCCTGCTCAACGTCGGCGGCTATTTCGATCCTTTCGTCGAACTGCTGGCGCACACCACGCGCGCCGGCTTCCTGCGCGCCGAGGAGACCGCGCACCTCGTGGTCGAAACCAGTCCCGGCCTGCTGCTCGACGCCCTCACCGCGCAGCCGTCGCCATGACCGGCGTGCGCGGCACGCCGGCCGCCGTCGTGTTCGACATGGACGGCATCCTGATCGACTCCGAGCCGCTCATGCGCATGGCTGCCAAGGGTGCGGCCGAGGCGCTGGGGCACACGCTCGCCGACGAAACCTACGCGATGTGGATGGGGCTGCCGCCGCGCGCGGTCGAAGCCGCGATCGTCGACAGCATGGGGCCGGACTTTCCGTTCGAGACGTTCCGTGAGCACTATCTCGAGATCTGGAACACCCACACCGACACCCACGGGGTACCCGCCCAGCCGGGCATCGACGCCCTGCTCGCCGCGCTCGCCCAGCGTGGCATCCCGTTCGGTGTCGCCACCTCGACCCGGCGCGTGCAGGCCGAGCGCTCGCTGGCGCTGGCCGGACTCGCCCACCATTTCGACATCATGGTGTGCGGCGACGAGGTCAGCGAGGGCAAGCCCGCGCCGGAGATCTTCCTGCGCGCCGCCGAGCGAATCGGCGCCGCGCCCGAGTCCTGTGTCGCCCTCGAAGACTCGGCGGTCGGCGTGCAGGCCGCCAGCGGTGCGCGCATGCTGACCATCATGGTGCCGGACCTGCACGTACCGACACCCGAGGTCGCCGCGCTCGCACATTACGTGCTGCCCTCGACCGCACGTGCGGCCGAAGTCGTGCTGGCGCTGTTCGACAGCGGGCGCGGGACGTGAGCAGCGCCCGCGTCAGTGCGCGCGTGGTCGACATCACCACGCTCGCCTGCGACGCCATCGTCAACGCGGCCAACGAATCGCTGCTCGGTGGTGGTGGCGTCGATGGCGCCATCCATCGCGCCGCCGGCCCCGGCCTGCTCGAGGAGTGCCGCACCCTGGGCGGCTGCCCGACCGGCGAGGCGCGCATCACCGCCGGCTACCGCCTGCCCGCGCGCCACGTGATCCACACCGTGGGGCCGGTGTGGCACGGCGGACAGGCCGGGGAGCCGGCACTGCTCGCCGCCTGCTACCGCGCCAGCCTCGCGCTGGCCGCCGCGCACGGCCTGGCCAGCATCGCCTTCCCCGCCATCAGCTGCGGCGTTTACGGTTACCCGCACGCGGCCGCGGCAGCGATCGCCGTGGCCGAGGTCGAGGCCGGGCTGGCGCGGCACGATGGGCTAGAATCGGTCGTCTTCGCCTGCTTCGATGCCGCCATGCTCGAACACTACCGCGCCCTGCTGGCCTGAGCCCGCGCCGCATGGCCAAAACCGATCGCTATCACCGCAGCACGCTCGCCGTCGTCTACGACTTCGACGGCACGCTCACCCCGCAGCCGATGCAGGAGTACACCGTGCTGCCCGAGCTCGGCATCTCCGCCGGCGAGTTCTGGGCTTCGGTCAACGCCGAGGTCAGGCGCACCGGCGGTGACGCCATCCTCACCTACATGCGCCTGCTGGTCGAACAGATCGAGGCCAACAAGGCCCATCTCAGCCGCGAAGCGCTGCGCCAGCTCGCCGCCGGCATCGAGTACTACCCCGGGGTCGAGGACTGGTTCGACCGCGTCAACGCCTATGTCGACGAGGCCAGCGGCGGCACCGTCGAGACCCGGCACTACATCATCTCGGCCGGCCTTTCGGAGATCCTCGAGGGCGTCAGCATCAAGCATCACTTCAGCCGCATCTACGCCTCGCAGTATTACTTCGACCACCACGAGGCGGCACGCTTCCCGACCATCGTCATCAACGACACTGCCAAGACCCAGTACCTGTTCCGCATCAACAAGGGCCGCGAAGAGGCGCTGCAGACGATCAACGAGTACATGCCGGAAGGCGAGCGGCCGGTGCCATTCCAGCACATGCTCTACATCGGCGACGGGCTCACCGACGTACCCTGTATGACCGTGGTCAAGAATTACGGCGGCTTCGCGCTCGCGGTGCACAAGCCGCGCAACCGCGAATCCGTCGCGGTGTGCCGCGAGCTGGTCGACGCCAACCGTATCGACTTCTACGCGCCGGCCGACTACCGTCCCGGGCGCCGGCTGGAACAGCGCGTGCACAAGATCCTCGACCTGATCATCGCGCGCATCAGCTTCGAACGCGAACGTCACGCGTTTCTCACCGACATGCGAAGGAAATCATGACCCAGCGCCCGCTTCCCGTTCGCCTCCTGCTCGTCGCGCTGCTCGCGGCCGGCGCGCTGCTCGTCGGCGCCTGCTCGCGGGTGCCGATGCCGAAGATGTCCATGCCCAGGCTGCCCGACCTCGGTGGCGACGAGCCGGCCGACCTCACCGCCACACCGCGCGACCTGCTCACGGCGCGCCTGGTCAACCCGCGCGCCGATCCGAACACCCCCGGCATGACGGTCGGCAAGCTGATCGAGTTCGCCGATCGCTACCTCGCCTGCGACTGCGCGACGACCCGTTTCGTGCGCGCCTGGGAGAAGACGCCGAACGGCTACCGGCTGCTGACCAATTCCGAGGTGGTGCGCCCAATCGAGTTCGTGTGCGCCGACGCCGAGGACGGCCGCGAGTGCTTCCTCACCGAGATCGACCGCGGCACGCGCGCCGCTTCGCTGGGCGAGCGCTTCGTGCCCGGCTCGGAGTTCATCCAGTTCCTGTACGACAACGGCGTGCGCTGCGAGCGCGCCGAACCGTGTCCCTGAGCGGCGCTCCACGTTAAGCTAGGCGCCGCGGCGGCACGTCCTCGTGCGCGCTGCGCCCGGCCAGGCGGCCGCACTCAGGAGTCACCGCCACGGGCCGACATAATCTCCATCACCGCCCGGCGACGAGACTGACATGGCCGCACTTCCCGACGACGACCCGCAGGAAACACAGGAGTGGCTGGATGCGCTCGACGGCGTCATCGGCGTCGAGGGCGTCGAACGCAGCCACTACCTGCTCGAACGCCTGATCGACCGCGCGCGCCGTTCCGGCGTCAACCTGCCGTACTCGGCGCGCACCGCCTACATCAACAGCATCCCGCCGCAACGCGAGGCCTACACCCCGGGTGACCCGGCGCTGGAATGGCGCATTCGCTCGATCAATCGCTGGAACGCGATGGCGATGGTGGTCAAGGCCAACCGCAAGAACGCCGAGCTCGGCGGTCACATCGCGAGCTATGCCAGCGCGGCAACCCTCTACGAGATCGGCTACAACCACTTCTGGCACGCACCGAGCGAGGCGCACGGCGGCGACCTGGTGTTCTTCCAGGGCCATTCGGCGCCAGGCATCTACGCACGTGCCTACCTGCTCGGCCTGCTCAGCGAAGACCAGCTCGACAACTTCCGCCAGGAGGTCGACGGTAACGGCCTCGCGTCCTACCCGCACCCGTGGCTGATGCCGGGGTTCTGGCAGTTCCCAACGGTCTCGATGGGCCTCGGTCCGATCATGGCCATCTACCAGGCGCGTTTCCTGCGCTACCTCGAGAACCGCGGGATGGTCGCCTCGCAGGGCCGCAAGGTGTGGGCGTTCATGGGCGATGGCGAGATGGACGAGCCCGAGGCCTTCGGCGCCGCCGCCCTGGCCTCGCGCGAAAAACTGGACAACCTGGTCTTCGTCATCAACTGCAATCTGCAGCGCCTGGACGGCCCCGTGCGCGGCAACGGCAAGATTATTCAGGAGCTGGAATCGGACTTCCGTGGCGCCGGCTGGAACGTGATCAAGGTGATCTGGGGATCGGGCTGGGATCCACTGCTGGCGAAAGACACCAAGGGCCTGTTGCTGCAGCGAATGGAAGAGGCGGTCGACGGCGAGTACCAGGCCTACAAGGCGTTCAACGGCGCCTTCGTACGCGAGCACTTCTTCGGCAAGTATCCCGAGCTCAAGGCGATGGTCGCCAACATGAGCGATGAGGACATCTGGCGCCTCAACCGTGGCGGCCACGACCCGCACAAGGTGTTCGCCGCTTACGCCGCCGCCGTCGAGCACACCGGCCAGCCGACCGTGATCCTGTGCAAGACGGTCAAGGGCTACGGCATGGGCGAGGCCGGCGAAGGCAAGAACATCACCCACCAGCAGAAGAAGATGGGCGAGGAAGCGCTGAAGGCGTTCCGCGATCGCTTCAACATTCCCGTCTCCGACGCCGACATCGCGGAGGCACCTTATTACAAGCCGGCCGAAGACAGCGAGGAGATGAAGTACCTGCGCGAACGCACCGCGGCGATGGGCGGATTCCTGCCGCAGCGCCGCCAGCAGTCGGCGCCGCTGGCGATCCCCTCGCTGGAGATGTTCGACGCGGTCATCAAGGGCTCCGGCGATCGCGAGATGTCGACCACCATGGCCTTCGTGCGCCTGCTCACCGCGCTCACCCGCGACAAGACCATCGGCCCGCGCGTGGTGCCGATCGTACCGGACGAGGCGCGCACCTTTGGCATGGAAGGCATGTTCCGCCAGCTCGGCATCTACTCCGCGGTCGGCCAGCTCTACGAGCCGGTCGACCACGACGAGCTGATGTACTACCGAGAGGATCTCAAGGGCCAGATCCTCGAAGAGGGCATCAACGAGGCCGGCGCCATGTGCTCGTGGATCGCAGCGGCGACGGCCTACTCCAACCACGACCTGCAGATGATCCCGTTTTACATCTTCTACTCGATGTTCGGCTTCCAGCGCGTCGGCGACCTGGCCTGGGCCGCGGGCGACATGCAGGCACGCGGCTTCCTGCTCGGCGGCACCGCCGGGCGCACCACCCTCGCCGGCGAGGGTCTGCAGCACCAGGACGGCCACAGCCACATCCTCGCCGCCACCATCCCCAACTGCGTCAGCTACGACCCGGCCTTCGGCTACGAGCTCGCGGTAATCATCCACGAGGGGATGAAGCGCATGTTCGAGCGCCAGGAGAACGTCTTCTATTACCTCACGGTGATGAACGAGAACTATGCGCATCCGCCCATGCCGGAAGGCGTCGAGCGCGACATCGTCGAGGGCATGTACCTGTTCCGCGCCGCCGACGGTGCGCAGGTGCAGCTGATGGGCTCGGGCACCATCCTGCGCGAGGTCATCGCCGCCGCCGACCTGCTCGCCGAGGACTTCGGCGTTGCCGCCAACGTGTGGAGCGTGACCAGCTTCAACGAGCTCAGGCGCGACGGCCTGGAGTGCTCTCGCTGGAACATGCTGCATCCGCTGGAAGAGCCGCGCGTGCCCTACCTGACGCAGCGTCTCGCCGCCGAGAACGGCCCCTGTGTCGCCGCCACCGACTACATCCGCGCCTACGCCGGGCAGATCCGCGAGTACGTACCGCACCGCTACCGGGTGCTCGGCACCGACGGCTTCGGGCGCTCGGATTCGCGCCGCAAGCTGCGCGAGTACTTCGAGGTCAATCGCTACTACGTCGCCGTCGCCGCCCTCACCGCGCTCGCCGATGACGGCGACATCGAGCGCCAGGTGGTCGCCGACGCGATTGCGAAGTACGGCATCGACCCCGAAAAACCCAACCCCATGAACCAGTAGGGCGGGAAGCAGACGACATGGCGGAGATCGAGGTCAGGGTACCGGACATCGGCGATTTCGACGCCGTCGACGTGATCGAGATCCTGGTCGCGCCGGGCGACAGCGTGGCGGTCGAAGACCCGCTGATCACGCTCGAGAGCGACAAGGCGACCATGGACATCCCCGCGCCCGAGGCCGGCACGGTCGCCGCGGTGCACGTCGCCATCGGCGACCAGGTCGGCGAGGGCGCGCTGATCGTGACCCTGGCAGCCGAGGACGCGGACAGCGGGGAGGCGCCCGCGCCTGCCCCGGCGGCAGTCGGCGAAGAAGCGACCGCTGACAGCACCCCGCCTGCTGCCGCCGACGCACCCCAACCGGCTGCGCAAGAGGTCCCCGCGGCCGCACCCGACGCCGGCGGCGCACAGACGATCGAGGTGCGCGTCCCCGACATCGGCGACTTCGAGAACGTCGACGTCATCGAGATCATCGCCAATGCCGGTGACAGCGTCGCGGCCGAAGATCCGCTGGTCACGCTGGAGAGCGACAAGGCGACCATGGACATCCCCGCACCGGCTGCCGGCGCGGTCGATTCGATCGCCGTCGCGGTCGGCGACAAGGTGTCCGAGGGCGACCTCATCGCAATCCTGAAGGCGACGGCGACGGCGACGGCGTCCGCGCCGGCGGCGAAGCAGGACACGTCCGCGCCGCCTGCGGCAACGGCGCCTGCGGCGCAGCCGGCGGCCGAATCGCCCGCCGCCGCGGCACCGGCACCAGCTGCGGCCGCACCGGGCAAGGCCCACGCCAGTCCGTCGGTGCGCAAGTTCGCGCGCGAGCTCGGCGTCGACATCACGCTCGTCAGCGGCAGCGGACGCAAGGGACGCATCCTCAAGGAGGACGTGCAGGGCTACGTCAAGGACGTCATGCACGGCACCCGCGGCCAGGTCGGCGGCGGACCGTTCGCGCTGCCCGCCGCGCCCGAGATCGACTTCAGCAAGTTCGGCGAGATCGAAACCACGCCGCTGAACAAGATCCGCCGCCTCACCGGGCAGAACCTGCATCGCAGCTGGGTCTCGGTGCCGCACGTGTTCCAGATGGACCACGCCGACATCACCGGGCTCGAGGAATTCCGCAAGTCCAAGGCCGACGAAGCAGAGCAGAAAGGCGCCAAGCTGACCCTGCTCGCCTTCCTGCTCAAGGCCTGCGTGGTCGCGCTGAAGAAGTTCCCGGACTTCAACGCCTCGCTGTCACCGGACGGTGAAGCGCTGATCCACAAGAAGTACTACCACATCGGCATGGCGACCAATACCGAGCACGGCCTGGTGGTGCCGGTGATGCGCGACGTCGACAAGAAAGGCCTCTACGAGCTGGCGCTGGAAGCCCGCGAGCTGGCCGGCAAGGCGCGCGCACGCAAGATCACCCCGGCCGAGCTGCAGGGCGCGTGCTTCACCATCTCCAGCCTGGGCGGAGTCGGCGGCACCGCGTTCACGCCGATCATCAACATGCCCGAGGTCGCCATCCTCGGCGTCTCGCCGGCGAGCATGCAGCCGGTGTGGCAGGGCGACGCCTTCGAGCCGCGCCTGATGCTGCCGTTCACGCTGTCCTACGATCACCGCGTGATCGACGGCGTCGCCGCCGCCCAGTTCACCCGCTACCTGGCCACGGTGCTGAGCGACATCCGTCACATCCTGCTCTGAGCCGCCGGCCGGCTGTTCCGCGTCCAGCCCGCCGGGGGTTACACTGTTGCAGTGCGGCAAATCGCCGCAGCAACCCGCCGGAGCAGAACCATGCCGAGTACGATACGCCTTGCCGTCAACG
The DNA here is from genome assembly GCA_041984235.1 of Gammaproteobacteria bacterium. Lineage (GTDB taxonomy): Bacteria > Pseudomonadota > Gammaproteobacteria > JBHIYN01. Next base: position 39,918 of record JBHIYN010000008.1, on the reverse strand, counting down.
GTGCCGAGCGCGATGTCGACGCCGATTCCGATACCCCGCTGCTGTGGGTGCTGCGCGACGAGCTCGGCCTGACCGGCACCAAGTACGGCTGTGGCAAGGCGCTGTGCGGCGCCTGCACGGTGTTTATCGACGGCCGCCCGGCGCGCGCCTGCGTGACCCCGCTCGCGGCGGTCGGCGAGCAGGCGGTGACCACCATCGAGGGCCTGGACTCCGCCGCCGGCCGCGCCGTGCAGGCCGCCTGGCGCGAGCTCGAGGTCGCGCAGTGCGGTTACTGCCAGTCCGGCCAGATCATGAGCGCGAGCGCCCTGCTCGCGGCCAACCCGGCGCCGGGTGATGCCGACATCGAGCAGGCAATGGACGGGAACATCTGCCGCTGCGCGACCTACGTGCGCATCCGCAAGGCCGTGCGCCGCGCCGCGGAGATGCTCGCATGAGCGTGGTCCGCCTCTCGCGCCGCGCGTTTCTGCGCCACGGCCTGGCTGCCGGCGCCGGCTTCACGCTCGGCGTGACCCTGACCCCGGCCGCCGTGCGCGCGGCCCAGGGCATGCCGGGGATCGCCGGGGACACGGCCGATGCGGCGCTCGCACCCAACGCCTTCGTGCGCGTCGGCATCGACGACACGGTAACCGTGATCGTCAAGCACATCGAGTTCGGGCAGGGCACCTTCACCGGCTTGCCGACACTGGTTGCCGACGAGCTCGATGCCGATTTCGCGCAGGTCCGGGTCGAGGGCGCGCCCGCCGATCCGTCGCGCTATGCCAATCTCAACTGGGGCGGCTCGCAGGGCACGGGCGGCAGCTCCTCGATGAATAATGCCTTCATGCAGATGCGTCGTGCCGGGGCCACCGCGCGCGCCCTGCTGGTTGCGGCAGCCGCGGCCGCGTGGCAGACCCGGCCCGGCGAGCTCACCGTCGAGGCCGGCGTCATCCGGCATCCGCCGAGCGGCCGCGAGGCCGGCTTCGGCGCCTTCGCCGCGGCCGCGGCGAAGCTGCTGCTGCCCAAGAACGTCGCGCTCAAGTCACCGGATCGTTTCGTCTACATCGGGCGCGACGTGCCACGCACCGACGGCCCGGCCAAGACCGACGGCAGCGCGGTCTATACCCAAGACTTTCGCCTGCCCGGCATGCTGACCGCGCTGGTCGCTCATCCACCGCGCTACGGCGCACGCCCGGCCGCCGTCAGCGATGCTGCCGCCCTCGCCGTAAGCGGCGTCGAGCGGGTGGTGACGCTGCCGCGCGGTGTCGCCGTGGTGGCACGGAACTTCTGGGCCGCGAAGAAAGGCCGCGACGCGCTCGAAGTCGAATGGGACGAAAGCGACGCCTTCCGTCTCGGCAGCGAGGAGATCGTGCAACGGTTCCGCGATCTCGCGCGCAAGCCGGGACTGGTGGCAACCGACAAGGGCGACGCGGCCGCCGCCATCGCGGGCGCGGACCGCGTGCTGGAAGCCGAGTTCGAGTTTCCCTACCTCGTGCATGCCGCGATGGAGCCGATGAACTGCGTCGCGCGCGTCGACGGCGACCGCTGCGAGATGTGGTACGGGGTGCAGGGCCAGAGCATGGATCTCGGCAACGTCAGCCGCGCGCTAGGGATCCCGCGCGAGAACCTGACCCTGAACATGCTCTACGCCGGCGGCTCGTTCGGGCGCCGCACCAGCGGCGACTCCGATTACGCGGTCGAGGCAGCACTGATCGCGAAAGCGCTGCCCGGCACGCCGGTCAAGCTGGTGTGGACGCGCGAGGACGACACCCGGGCCGGCTACTACCGGCCACTCAACCTGCACCGCGTGCGCGGCGCACTCGACGGCGCCGGCCGTATCGTCGGCTGGGAGCAGCGCATCGTCGGCCAGTCGATTCTCGCCGGCACGCCGTTCGCGCCGCCGGACGGCGCGGTCGACCACACCTCGGTCGAGGGCGCCTCCGATCTGCCCTACGCCATCCCCAACCTGCGCGTGGAGTCGCACCAGCCCAGGCTCGGCGTGCCGGTGTTGTGGTGGCGCTCGGTCGGCCACACGCATACCGCCTTCTCGACCGAGACCTTCCTCGACGAGCTCGCGCACGCTGCCGGGCGCGACCCGCTGGCATTGCGCCTGGAACTGCTGGCGGACGACCCGCGCCGGCGCGCGGTCCTCGAGCTCGCCGCCGCCCGCGGTGACTGGGGCGCGCCCCTGCCACCCGGGCGCGGTCGCGGCATCGCCGTGCACTACTCGTTCAAGACCTGGGTCGCCGAGGTCGCCGAAGTCACGATGCTCGACGACGGCGGCTTTCGTGTCGATCGCGTCACCGTCGCGGTCGACTGCGGCCTCGCCGTCAACCCCGACGTCGTACGCGCGCAGATGGAGGGCGGCGTCGGCTACGCGCTGTCTGCCGTGTACGGCAATGCCATCACCCTCAAAGACGGCATCGTACAGGAGGACAACTTCGACACCTGCCCGGTCCTGCGCCTGTCGCAGATGCCTCGGGTGGACGTGCACATCGTGCCCTCCGATGCAGCGCCGACCGGCGTCGGCGAGCCCGGCGTGCCGCCGCTCGCCCCGGCCGTCGCCAACGCGGTGTTCGCCGCTTCCGGGAAAAGATTGCGTAAACTGCCGCTGGGCTGAGGCTGGCGCCGTGGCCGGCGCGCGCCGTCGAAGCCGGTATGATGGCGGCGGGGCGCGGCGATCCTCCGGGCACGCGCCAGCGTATGGGCAGGGACCACAGCCGGGAGCAGGCCGCGTGAGCGTAAACCAGGACCGCACCACCACGCCGGACGCGCCCCGTGACAGCGCCGTCACCACCCGCTCCCCGTGGCGCACACGCGTGCAGCGCGTGCTCACCTGGGCCGTCGCCGCAGCCTGCTTCTACGCCGTGTTCGCCAAGATCGAAGCGGCCGCGGCGCGCGAGGGCATCAGCGCAATGGCCTACCTTGCGCGCTTCTTCGCCGACGCCGACTGGCGTACCTGGATCGCACTGATGGTGCCTTACTCGTGCTTCTTCTTTCTCGTCGATGCGCACGTCACCTGGCGCGTGGTGCGCTGGTTCAATGCGCCCGACTTTCGCTTCGCGCGCATGCTGCCGATCCGCGCCAGCGCCTACATCCTGTCGCTGGTCAACGAACAGGTCGGCAAGGGCGCCATCACCCTCTACCTGTGGCGCCGGCATGCCGTGCCCGGCTGGCAGGCGCTGTCGAGCATGGTGCTGCTGGGCATGATGGAGATCTACCAGCTGCTGATCTTCTCGGCGCTGGGCACCGCGCTCTACTTCGATCTCGTGGTGCAGGCTTCGACCCGCCTCCCGCTGGCCCGCATCCTGGTCATCGTGTTCATCGGCGCGGCCATTTATTTCCCGCTGCACCTCGCTTACTTCAGTGGCCGGCTGCTGCCGGCGAGTCGCCTGCGCGAGCGCCAGATCCTGCGCGCCTTCCGGCTGGCCCGGCTGCGTCACTACGCGCTGATCGTCCTGTTCAAGGCGCCCAACCTGGTCGGCGCGGTATTCGTGTACACCTTCGCGCTGGAGCTGTTCAACGTGGACGTCGCGTTCGGCAAGATGCTCGCCTTCCTGCCGGTCATCTTCCTCGCCGCCGCTCTGCCGCTGCCGTTCCACGCCGGCGCCCTGCTGCTGTGGACGGTGCTGTTCCCGGATTACCCCGAGGTCGGCGCCTTCAGCCTCGTCATGCACTCGTTCTTCCTGCTCTTCAATGCCGCCATCGGACTGGCCTTCCTGCCGCTCGCCAACCGCGAATTGTTCGGCCCGGACGCTGCGGCGCGCACCTCGTGATCAGCCGCGCCCGCGCAGTACCAATGCGGCTCGCTCGGCCATCGACAGCAATGTCGTCGCCACCACCAGCCAGCCCAGGCCGCGCAGCGCCGGCGCCAGCAGCCGCTCGCGGTCGAAGTGATGAACCGCGATCGCGAGCGCGACGAGCACGAAATAGGCGACGCCGTTCATGCGCCCGAGACGCGAAGCGCGCAGGGCTGCGCCGCGCGCGACGCCGGAATCGAGCAGGTATTGCATGAAGGCAGCGGCGATTGCGACCGGCAGGGCCGCAGGCAGCAGCGCGAGGTACGCCGCGAGCGCCGTCATGGTGCTGACGAACACGGCGTCGGCACCATGGTCGAGCAGGGTGCCGAAACGCGAGCCCTGCCCGCGGCGGCGCGCGATACGGCCGTCGAGCACGTCAGACACCACGACCAGCGCGAACAGCGCGACGCTGAGCAACGCCATGCCGTCCAGCATGGCCCACGCCAGCGGCGCAATGGCGACGATGCGTGACAGGCTCAGGCAGTTCGGCAGGTTCAGCAGGCTCATGCCCACGCTCACAGGCGATGGCGTGGACGGCAGTGTAGCGCCTGTCGCGCGCACGCCGTGCAGCGCGCCGCGTGCACCGGCATGAGCGCGCTCCTCGTCACCGGCGCCAACGGTCATCTCGGCCGGCGCCTGATCCGGTCGCTGCCGCCGGACACGCCGATCGAGGCGGTGGTGCGCAGCGAGCGCGCACGCCGACTCATCGAGCGGCACTGCGGAACGCGGCCGGGCCTGGCCGTGACGGTAACCGATCCCGCCGACGCCAGCGCCCTGGCGCCGCTGGCGGCGCGCTGCTCGCGCGCGGCGCACCTCATCGGCACCATCCGGGAATCACGCGACAACCCGTACCAGGCGTCGCACCAGCGGCCCGCGCGCGCACTCGTCGAGGCCGCCGCCACGGCCGGTCTGCAGCAGATCGTCTACGTCAGCATTCTCGGCGCCGACCCGCACAGCGTCTGCCACTGTTTGCGCGCACGCGCCGAGGTCGAAGCCCTGCTCGCCGCAGCGCCGGTGCCGGCCACGCTGCTCCGCGTGCCGATGGTGCTGGGTGAAGGCGATCGCGCCAGCGGCGCCCTGGCGCGGCGTGCGGCGGCCAGGCGCGTGGTGCTGTTCCGCGGCGCCAGTCTCGAGCAACCGATCTACGCCGGTGACGTGATCGCTGCCCTCACCGCGGCACTCGGCGAGACGCCGCCGCGCGACCGCCTGCTCGAGCTCGCCGGGCCCGAATCGCTGTCGCGTCGCGAACTGGTCGCGCGGGCCGCGGCGCTGACCGGCGCGCGGCCGGCCATGCTGTCACTGCCGCTGGCCCTGGGCATGCTCATGGCGGGCCTGATGGAGCTGACGCAGGCGCGGCCGCCGATCACGCGTGACATGCTGCGGGTGCTCGACCACGACGATGCCATCGACCCCGCCGCGGCCGCGCAGACGCTGGGGATCACGCTGACGCCGCTGGACGAGATGCTGCGGCGCTGCGTCGGCGAGCGCCCGGCTCAGGACGCGACGGTGTAGCGCAGCAGGACGCGCGATCCTTCGGCGAGGCCGTCGCGGAAACGCGGTCCCCAGGTGTCCCACTCCGCGGCGTACTTGCGCCCGAAAACCGGCAGCAGCTCGGCGTGCACGGCGCGGTCGTTCTCGATACGGCCCTCGATCTCGAGATAGGGCGCGGAGCGGTAGGCGCCATCGGCACGCGTCCACACGCCGAACTCCCCGATCCAGATCTTGGCGCGGGTGAAGCCACGGCGCAGCGCCTCGGTGCGCCAGGCGTCGGATTTGGTGACGACGAAGATCTCGCCCTGGTGATGCACGAACCAGACCTCGCCGTGACAGGCACTCTCGCGCCCGCCGGAGACCACCGGGGTGAGGTAGATCAGCCCGGAGCGATCGAGCGCGGCCACTGCCGGCGAGACATCCGCGCGGACGCTGCGCGCAGCGCCGAGAACGGCGGCGGCGACGGCCACGCCGCCGCCGAGGAACTGCCTTCGATTGACTGCCATGTCCGGACCTCCGGTGATTTCGCTGACGTGCAGGTTAGTACAGCCCCGGCGCCCTGCCCAGCCGGGGCGGAACCCGTCACGGGGTCGCCAGGGCAGCGGGCACGGACGCGCGGCACGGGCCCTGCAGCCCGACGTGCCTCAGGTCCCGAACACCCGCCGCAGGTGCGCCTCCGGCGGCGGTGTGGTGACCAGCGACACCGCCACCACGCAAAACACCGAGACCAGCGCGCCCAGCGTACCGCAGGAGAACGGGTTGGGCGCCTGGCTGGCGAGCCACACGCCCGCGGTCTCCAGCGGCCCGTCGGCGAAAATGTCCGGGCGCAGCCAGCCGGACTTGAGCACGACGAAGACCGCGCCACCGGCGACGAAGCCGGTCAGCGCGCCGGCGCGGGTCGCGCCGCGCCACACGATACCGGCGAAGATCGGTCCGGCGATGGCGGCGACCATGCCGCCGACGCCAGCGGCAATCAGCAGCGCCACGTTCATCGTCTGCGACACCCAGGCCAGCCAGATCGAGCCCGACACCACGACCACCGTCGCGACCCGGCTGATCAGCAGCGAGACGCGGTCGATGGTGGCGTCGTCCGGCGGCGAAGCCAGGCGCGGCACGATCGAGCGACGGTAGATGTCGTTGGCGAAGATCTGCGAGGTCGACACCACCAGGCCGTCCGCGGTCGACATGATGGCGGACAGCACGCCGGCCCCGATCAGCGCCGCCAGCCACGCCGGCAGCGTCGCGATGAAGAGCATCGGGATGGCATCGTTGGGGCTCGCGCCTTCGACCAGCAGGGAATCACCCAGGATGGCGCGCGCCAGGATCCCGCCCAGCGTAATCAGCGGCAGGATCATGCCGAAGGTGAAGGCGTAGGCAATGAAGCGATTCTGGTCGCGGTCGCTCTTCAGCGCCCACAGCTTGTTGCCGATGTGCGGCAACAGTCCGAGCGGCACGTGGAGGATGAACAGGGCGAACACGTCCCAGCGCGAATTGAGTACCGGGTGAGTGGGATGAAAAGCCATGGTCAGCGCCGGATCCTGCGCCTCCAGGTTCGCGACCAGCGAACCGGCACCGCCGTCGAGTCCGAAACCGACCACGAACATCACCACGACCGCGATCGAGAGCGCCAGCATCAGTGCGCCCTGCACGCCGTCGGTGAGGATGTCGGCATGAGCCCCGCCGATGACGATGTAGACCATGATGATGATCGCGGTCGCGATCAGCGCCGGCAGCAGCTCCACCCCCATCATCTTGTTGAACATCACCGCGCCACCGAGCAGCTGGCCGGCGAGGTAGAACAGCAGCAGCATGGAGAACAGCGCGGCGAGGATGCGCATGGCCTCGGAATCGAAGCGGTCACCGAGATATTCCGGCATCGAGCGCGTGCCGAACGCCGCACCTGCACGGCGGATCCCGCGCAGACAGACGATGAGCCCGAGGTAGGTGCCGAGCGGATAAGCCACCGCGTACCACAGGGCCGAGAACCCGGCGCTGTAGCCGAGGGCCGGGATACCGAGGAAGGTACCGCCCGAAGCGGTGGTCGCGGTCAGCGCGAACGCCAGGAACAGCGGCCCGTAGGCGCCGCGCGCGGTGGCGAAGTCGTCGCTGCTTCTGACCCGGCGCATGCCGAGCACACCGAAGCCGAGCATCGCAACGATGTAGAGTACGAGAAAGAACCAGCCCCACAGGCGGAGCGCGGGATCGACATCGATCATGGACGGTGACTCCGCCGGACCAGGGTGTACGGGCCGGGCATCGCGCCGGTGCACGCGGCCATGCCGCCTCCCCGCACCGTCGCCCGCCGGCGTCGGGCATAGTATGCCTCATCGTCAGGAGCCAGCGCGGCGTCGGCCGTGACAGCCGCTATCATGGCGGGCACACGAAACGCCCATGCCGGCAAAGGACGAACCGCACATGACCGAAACCACGCACCTCGACCGACGCCTGCGCGACGACGTGCGCCTGCTGGGCGAGCTGCTGGGGCGCGTGATCCTCGACGATCGCGGCCAGCGGCTGTTCGACGTCATCGAACGCATTCGTGCCCTGGCCAAGCGCGGCCGCGCTTCCGATCCCGACGCGGTACGCGAGATGCGCGACCTGGTACGCGCGCTCGACGACGAGGAGGTGGTCGAGCTGACGCGCGCCTTCCACCAGTTCCTCAACCTGGCCAACATCGCCGAGCAGCACCATGCCCTGCGCGAGGCCGAGTCCAGCGGCGTGCAGCTGCGCCGCAGCCTGGAGACGCTGGCCGGACACGGCTGCAGCGGCGAGGCGCTGCTCGGGGTCATCGCGGAACTCGACATCGAGCTGGTGCTCACCGCGCACCCCACCGAGATCATGCGGCGCACCCTGATCATGAAGTACGACGCCATCGCCGAGCGCCTCGAGGAAATCGATTCCGACCCGGCGTCGCGCGAGGCGGTCTGCCATCACCTGCATCGCCTGATCGCCTCGGCCTGGCACACCGACGAGATTCGGCGTGAACGGCCCACCCCGCAGGACGAAGCGCGCTGGGGCTTCGCCGTGATCGAGTCCTCCTTGTGGCAGGCGCTGCCCGAGTTCATGCGCAAGCTGGAAGAAGCGCTCGGCGTCGAGCTGCCACCGGATGCTGCACCGGTACGTTTCGCCTCGTGGATGGGCGGCGATCGGGACGGCAACCCCAACGTCACCGCGGCGGTCACGCGCGAGGTCGTGATGCTCGCACGCTGGGAGGCAGCCGAGCTGCTGCTGCGCGACCTGGAGGACCTGATCGACGGCCTCTCCATGCATCGCGCGAGCGCTGCCCTGCAGGCACTGGTACCCGGCGAACGCGAGCCCTACCGCGCGCTGCTGAAAGATCTGCGCTTACGCCTGGAGGCCACGCGGGCATGGGCCGCGCAGCCGGGCGCCGAGGCGTGGGATTACGCACGCTCGCACCCGGAGGAGATCCTGCTCGACAACGAATGGCTGTATCGCCGCCTGCAGCTGTGCCACGACTCGCTGCGCGAATGCGGCATGGACGTCATCGCGCGCGGCCCGCTGCTCGACACGCTGCGCCGGGTACGCGCCTTCGGCCTCGAGCTCTCGGCGCTGGACATTCGGCAGAGCGCCGAGCGCCATAGCGCCGCGCTCGACGAGATCACGGCGTGGCTGGGGATCGGCGAGCCCGGTCGCGCCTACGCGGCCTGGAACGAGGACGAGCGCCGCGACTGGCTGCTCAGCGAGCTCGGCGGACGGCGCCCGCTGATCCCGGCCGACTGGGACTGCAGCGCCGAGACCCGCGAGGTTCTCGACACCTGCGCCCTGCTCGCCGCACCGGCTGCCAGCGGTATCCGTCACTACGTGATCTCGATGGCCGCGCAGGCTTCGGACGTGCTCGCGGTGGCGGTGCTGCTGAAGGCCAGCGGCGTGCAGCGCCGGGTCGGCATCGTGCCCCTGTTCGAAACGCTGTCCGATCTGGACAATGCCGGCGCGGTGCTCGATTGCCTGCTCGACCTGCCCTGGTACCGGCAATGGTGCGGCGATACGCAGCAGGTCATGATCGGCTACTCCGATTCGGCCAAGGACGCCGGCCAACTCGCCGCGGCCTGGGCGCAGTACCGCGCGCAGGAGCAGTTGCGCGCCGTGGCCGCACGCCACGGCGTGGCGCTGACGCTGTTCCACGGCCGCGGCGGGGCGGTCGGCCGCGGCGGCGCCCCGGCGCGCGAAGCGATCCTGTCGCAACCGCCGGGGACGCTGCAGGGACGCTTCAGGATCACCGAGCAGGGCGAGATGATCCGCTGGAAGCTGGGCCAGAAGCATACCGCCATCGGCACGCTGGAGACCTACTTCAGCGCGGTGCTGGAAGCGACCGTACTGCCGCCGCCGACGCCACTGGACGCGTGGCGCGCGTGCATGGACCGGCTGGCGGCTCGCTCCACCGCCGCCTACCGCAAGGTGGTCCGCGACACGCCCGCGTTCGTGCCGCTGTTCACCCACCTGACGCCCGAAGCGGAGCTCGGCGAGCTGGCGCTCGCCAGCCGTCCCGCGCGGCGCAAGGCAACCGCGGGGATTGCCGACCTGCGCGCCATTCCGTGGGTCTTCGCCTGGACCCAGATTCGGCTGATGCTGCCGGCCTGGCTCGGCACCGACGAGGCACTGGGCGCGGCCGATGCCGTCGATCGCGCCGCGCTCGGGCAGATGATGACCGACTGGCCGTTCTTCGCCATGCAGATGGACATGCTGGAGATGGTGCTGGCGAAATCCGATCGCGACATCGCCGCGCTCTACATCCGTCGCCTGCTCGACGACGCCGGTGAACGCGCGCTGGCCGAGAGCCTGCTCGAACGCCGTGAGCGCCTGGTCCGCGCCTTCCTCGAACTGCGCCACGAGGATGCCCTGCTCGACGACAATCCCGCCCTGCGCCAGAACCTCGCGGTGCGTGCGACCTACCTCGACCCGCTGCACCTGCTGCAGGCCGAATTGCTCGGCCGCGCGCGCGGCAGGACGCTGGAAGGCGAGCATGAACCGGCGGGTCCGGGCGAGGCCGTGCGCCAGGCGCTCAAGGTCACCATGGCCGGGATCGCCAGCGGGCTGCGCAATACCGGCTGAGCGCGAACCATCGGTTGCAGGTCCGATGCGCTTGCCGGTGACATCTCAGCGCCGCCATCTTCTCCGCCGCCGGCGGGGCGTTCGCTGACATGTCCCGCGCATGGTCGTCACCGCGCCTGATTGCGGCCCTGGGCCTGGCCCAGATCGTGTCCTGGGGTGCGCTCTACTATGGTTTCTCGCTGTTCGTCACGCCGATGCGCGAGGACCTGGGCTGGTCGCTGACCACCCTCAACGGCGCGCTCACCGCCGGGCTGCTGGTCGCCGGGCTGTGCGCCTACCCCATCGGCGGGTTCATCGACCGCCATGGCGGACGGGCGGTGATGACCCTGGGATCGCTGTGCGCCGCCCTGCTGCTGGCGGCCTGGAGCACGGTCGACAGCGTTACCGGCTTCTATGCGGTATGGCTGGGGCTCGGCGTGTGCATGGCGGCGGTCCTCTACGAGCCGGTGTTCGTGGTGCTGACCCATCATTTTGGCGACCGTGCCCGGCAGGCCATCACCCACCTGACCCTGATCGCCGGGTTCGCGAGCACGGTCTTCATGCCGCTGATCGAAGTCCTGCTGGCGAGCCTGCCGTGGCGCAGCGTGCTGCTGGTGATGGCCGCGCTGGTCGCGATCCTGACCGTGCCGGTGCACGCGCTGCTGGTACCGCGGCACGGTCCGGCCGCGGATGCCCCCCACCACGCCCCGGCCATGGCGGAGACACGCGGCGTGCTGCGGCGACGCCTGCGCCAGCCGGCATTCTGGGGTCTCGCCCTGTGGTTCACCGCGTGGGGCGGCACGGCCAGCGGCCTCATGTTTCAGCTCGTGCCGTGGCTGAAGTCGGTGGCGGTGCCGCAGGCGACGATCCTGCTCACCGTCGCGCTGGTCGGGCCGATGCAGGTCGCCGGCCGCGTCCTGCTGATGCTGGCCGGTGAACGCGCAGGGATCGCCGTCGCCGGCGCCTTCACCACCACCGCGATGCCGCTGGCCGTGCTGATCCTGATCCTCGCGCCGCCCGACGCCGCGTGGCTGGTCCTGTTCGCGGCGCTGTTCGGCAGCGCCAACGGCGTCACCACCATTCTGCGTGGCGCTGCCCCGGCGGAATGGCTGGGGCGCGAGGCCTACGGCCGGACCATGGGCGTGCTCGGGGCCCCGATGATGTTCGCCGCCGCACTGGCGCCGCTGGCCACCGCCACCCTGTGGTCACATGGCGCCGATCCCGCGGCGATGCACTGGGCGGTGTTCGTGCTCGCCGTGGGCGGCGCGCTCGGCTTCTGGCTGGCACTGCTGACCCGTGACGACCCGCACTGCCGGCCCCGGCAGAGAGCGGCCGGCACCCCGCCAATTTAACGCAGACTATTTTTATCCGATTTTCCTTGCCGGCTTAAACGCAGACTTATATAGTCCGCGTTATGGCACATCTCACCGTCAGCGTCGAATACGCCCTGCACTGCCTGCTGTGGCTGGTCGACGCCGATGACACCCCGCTCAGCAGCCGCGACCTGGCCGAGCTGCAGGGCATTTCGCCCAGCTTCGTCGCCAAGATCTTCCCGCGCCTGGAGAAGGCCGGCATCGTGCGCGCGAGCGAAGGCGTACGCGGCGGCTACGTCCTTGCGCGCGCAGCGAGTGCGATCAGCTTCCTCGACGTCGTCGACGCGGTCGAGGGCGACAAGCCGCTGTTCGACTGCCAGGAAGTGCGCGGCCGCTGCGCGCTGTTCGGTGCGACGCCGCCGCGCTGGGCAAGCGCCGGCGTGTGCGCGATCCACGCCGCCATGCTGCGCGCGGAACGGGCCATGCGCGATTCCCTCGCCGCCTGTTCGCTGGCCGACGTCGGCGCCAGCTTCGCGCGCAAGATGCCGGCGTCGTTCCCCGGTGACGTGCGTCAGTGGTTACAGCAACGTCACCAGGCACGCGCCGGCGCGCGCCGCGGCAAGCGCGCGCGCTAGCCGCCCCGGTTTTTTTCCCCACCGCCCGGCGCTGTCATAGTCACGGCGCCGGCGGGGGTTCGTCTGCCCGACACGAGGACCACCACCCATGACCCAGCATCTCGCCATCGCAGGTTCCGGCTTCGCCGGCACCTGGGCCGCACTCGCCGCGGCCCGCGCCGTCGCACTCGCCGGAAAGGAAAGCGACGTCTCCGTTACCCTGGTCGCACCCACGCCGCACCTGCACATCCGCCCGCGCCTGTACGAGGCCGAGCTGGAGGGCATGGCCCCGGACATCGCGCCGCTGCTGGACGCGGTCGGCGTGCGTTACCAGGCCGGCACCGTCGAGCGCATCGACGTCACCGGTCATGGGCTGGAGATCGCCACTGCCAACGGCAGCCGCGCAGACCTGGGCTATGACCGTTTCGTACTGGCGACCGGCAGCCGCCTGTTCATGCCGGACATCCCGGGCCTTGCCGAGCACGCCTTCAACGTCGACCAGCTCGACACTGCACTCGCCCTGGACGCGCACCTGCGCGCCCTGCCGAAGCGACCTGCGAGTACCGCGCGCAATACGGTGATCGTCGCCGGCGGCGGCTTTACCGGCATCGAGACCGCGACCGAGATGCCGCAGCGCCTGCGCGCAGTGTTCGGCGATGACGCACCGGTGCGGGTCGTTCTGCTCGAGCAGGCCGACGCCGTCGGCCCCGACCTCGGTCCCGTGCCACGCCCGCTGATCGAGCAGGCACTGGCCGAATGCGGGGTCGAGGTCATGACCTCGGCGGCAGTGACCGCGATCGATGCCGGCGGCGCCACACTCGCCGACGGCACCCGCGTCGAGGCCGGGACCGTGGTCTGGACCGCCGGCGCCCGTGCCCACCCGCTGGCCGCACAGATCCCCGGTGAGCACGATCGCTACGGACGCGTACACGCCGATCGCTACCTGCACGCGATCGGTGTCGCGGACGTGTTTGTCACCGGTGACGTCGCGCATGCCGCCGTGGACGATGCCGGCAACGTCGCGCTGATGTCCTGCCAGCACGCGCTCAGCCTGGGGCGCGTGGCCGGCTACAACGCCGCGGCCGAGCTGGTCGGGCTGCCGTTGCATGCCTACAGCCAGCCCAAGTACGTGACCTGCCTCGACCTCGGCGCCTGGGGCGCCATCTTCACCGAGGGCTGGCAGCGCCAGGTGCTGATGCAGCGCGAAGAGGCGAAGGCGACCAAGCGCGAGATCAATACCAAGTGGATCTATCCCCCGGCGCCGGATCGTGACGCGGTGTTCGAGATCGCCAACCCGGATTTCGTCATCGTGCCCTGAGCCGCAGCCTGGGCCGGCGCCGCGATTCCATTAGAATGGCGCGGTCGCCGGCCCCGCGGTCGCCTGTTGCGAGCCGCCCCGGCACCTGTTGCATGGGGAGTTCTCGCATGATTTCACCGCGCTCTGGCGCATTGCTCGCGGCGCTCGTGTGCGCCACGTCCGCGGCCGCCGACACCGCCATCCCGCCGAACACCAACTGGACCAGCTACAACCACCACGTCAACGGCCAGCGCTACGTGCCGCTGGACGCCATCACCAAAGACAATGCCGGTGCCATCGGGCCGGTGTGCCAGCGCCGCATCGAGGACGTCGGCGCGTTCCATACCGGCATCCTGCACATCGACGGCCTGCTCTACCTGACCACCGCCACCGACACCGTCGCGCTCGACTCGGCGAGCTGCCGCATCGTGTGGCGTCATCATCACGTCGAGGAGGCCTTCGAGCTGTCCACGCTGCGCGTCAATCGCGGCCTCGCCTATGCCAATGGCCGGCTCTATCGCGGCACCGTCGATGCCCAGCTCATCGCCCTCGACGCCGCCAGCGGCGCGCTGCTGTGGAAGCACCAGGTCGGCGATCCCGCCGCCGGCGAGTTCTTCAGCGCGGCGCCGCAGATCTACCAGGGCCTGGTCATCATCGGTGCTGCCGGCGGTGACTGGGGCATACGCGGGCGGGTGATGGCCTACGACGCGGTCACCGGCCGTGAAGCGTGGCGCTTCTGGACCATCCCTCGCGGCGACGAGCCGGGCGCGGACTCGTGGAAGAACGCCGGCTCGGCACGCTTCGGCGGCGGTGGTACCTGGACCACCTACACCCTCGACCTCGCCAGCGGTGAGCTGTTCGTACCGGTCGGCAACCCGGCCCCCGACCTGCTGCCCGATACCCGTCCCGGCGAGAACCTCTACACCAACTCGCTGGTCGTGCTGGATGCCAATACCGGCAAGCTGAAGTGGTACCACCAGCTGCTCTCCAACGATGGCCAGGATCTCGACCTCGGCGCCGCGCCGGTGCTCTACTTCAACGACAAGGGCGATCGCATGGTCGCATTCGGGAGCAAGGACGGTTACGTCTACGGCATCAACCGCGAGACCCGCAAGCGCGTCTTCAGGACGCAGGTGACGCGCATCAAGAACGCCGGCGTGGTGCCGACCGTCGCGGGCATCGACGTCTGCCCCGGACCGCTCGGCGGCGTCGAGTGGAACGGCCCCGCTTTCGACCGGCCCAACCGGGCCCTGATCGTCGGCGCGGTCGACTGGTGTGCGAAGCTCAAGGCCGAGGAGGGCTACGCCTACCGCCCCGGCGAGTTCAACCTCGGCGGCACGTTCGAGTTCATCGGCGAGGCGCGCGGCTGGATCTACGCACTCGACGCCGATACCGGCGAGGTCCGCTGGAAACGCGAAACGGCCGGCCCGCACGTCGCCGGCATCACCCCCACCGCGGGCGGCGTGGTGTTCACCGGCGACCTGGCCGGAAACTTCCTCGTCCTCGACAGTGCCAGCGGCGCGGTGCTGCACCAGAGCCAGGCCGGCGGCGGCCTCGCCGGCGGCGTCATCACCTACATGCGCGACGGCCGCCAGTACGTCGCCTTCGTCTCCGGTAACGTGTCACGCCTGACCTTCGGCAACGCCGGCAGCCCGACGCTGCATGTCTATGCGCTGGGGTCTGCCGCAGCAGGTACGACCGTTCCGGCCGCCGCCTCCGCGGGCGGCGAACCCGTCGCCGACATCAGCGCCGGCCGCGCGTCGTACAGTACGATCTGCGCCGGCTGCCACGGCAGCCACGGCGAAGGCGGCACTGGGCCGAAGCTCGCCGGAATCGGTGCGCGCATGGAGCGAGCGCGTATCGTCGAGTGGATCAAGAACCCGTCGGAGAAGATGCCCAGGCTGTTCCCGGCGCTGCTCGACGAGCGTGCGGTCGAGAACGTCGCCGCCTACCTGCAGACCCTCTAGAGACGACCGTCGAATCGAATCACCGCGTTCGGCGCGAACGCGGTGTGGCGCGACCCTTCCGCGCGCGGCGGCCGGCCCGCGGGACTCGCCGACCCGAACCTGAGCGGTCCGCGCGCTGGTGGCGTGCGGATCACGCCGCGAAGTCGAGCGCCATGCGCATCTCCATCGGCACGCCGTGGCGCGCGGGTTCGGGCGCCGTGGTTTCGGCCAGGCAGCTCAGGCCATGGGCGCGGTAGAAATCGACCGCCGGGTTGTCCGACAGCACGTCGAGATGCAGGCCGCGGAGGCCGGCTATCCGGGCCGACTCCATCGCGTTTGCCAGCAACCGTGCGCCAATGCCACGTCCGCGCAGCGACTCGTGCACGGCCAGCGCATGGATGTAATGCACCCGGTTCGGAATCGCGACGTTGAGGTAGCTGCACAGGTAAGTGCGCCGCGCGATGCCGGCGAGGGTCTCCCGCGAGACCGTGCCTGCTTCAAGCAACGGTGACCATAGCGGCGCCAGCGCCTTTTTGCGCGTCACGAACTCTGACCCGGGAAAACCGACCTCGATACCCACGAGCTCGTCACCGTCGAGTGCGAGTCGCGTGCCGTCCCACCCGAACAGCGTGCCCGCCGTCGGCCAGGACGCCGCGACCATGCGGTCGAACAGCGTACGTTCGCCGAACTGGTAGGTGTAGGTGCTCGGCCCGGTGGCGTACATGAGCTCGATGAACTGCTCCGCATAACGCTCGGTCAGGGACCCGGTGGCCTGCACAATCATGATCTCCGACGCGCTCATCGGCCACCTCCGGCAATCGCCTCGAGAACGGGGGCAAAAGCCTCGATCGTTTCGCGGGTGGTCGGCTCGAGGCAAATCTGCAGATGCGTTATACCTTCGGCGTGATACTCGAGCAGCGCCTCGGCAATCTGCTCAGGCGCCCCTGACAGCGGCTTGAGCGGCCCGTCTTCCACCCAGTTGTCGGTCGGCAGCTTGTCCCACCACGGGTCCGCGCTGGAATCGGCGACCAGCGCCGTTACCGTGCGCTCCAGCGTCGTCGGGTCGCGGCCCTGCTGGCGACAGGCCTCGTCAATCACGGGCCTCAGGCGCCGGATGCCATCGACCTTGTTGTGAGTATCGTCGTAGTAGGCATTCCACAGATCGGCGAAGCGCGCCGCGCACGCGAGCATGCGCGGCTTGACCGTCCCCATCAGGATTGGCGGGCCATGCGGGCGCGGGCCGCGGGGCCGTAGTTCGCATTCGCGGGCAACGTGATACTTGCCCTCGAAGTCGACGCGCCCGGTGCGCAGCAGGCCGTGCACGATCTGGATGGCTTCCTCGAAACGGCTCACCTTGTAGTCGAACGGGAACCCGAAAGCATCGTACTCGAAACGGTGATAGCCCGATCCCAGGCCCAGGATCAGGCGACCGCCGCTGATCTCCTCGACGGTGTCGGCCATCTTGGCGAGCAAGGCGGGATTTCGCCACCCCATCGCCAGCACCAGCGTGCCAAGCTCGACGCGCTCGGTGACGGCAGCGAGCGCTGACAGCAACGACCAGGCTTCCCAGCAGCCGCGTCCCTCCGACTCGCCCTCCAGCTTGTAGAGCAGGTGGTCGACGATCCACAGGGAATCAAAGCCGACGTCTTCGGCGGCGCGGGCCATGTCACTGACCGCACGCCAGCCGCGCACGCCGGGGCCGCGCATTCCCTCGGTCTGCGGCAACAGCAAGCCGACTTTGAGACGGCCGGGATCGGGTTCGCGGGACATGGGGCAATCTCCTCAGGCGGTGGGTTGCAGCGCGGGGCCGTTACCCGCGGCGATGGCAGCCGCCATCTCCCCGGTCCGGCGACAGAGCGAGCGCCAGCTACGACTGGCGCGGTCGTGTGGACCGGCATGCGCCTGCAGCGCGGCGCCATCGATGAGCGCGGTGATCAGCCGCGCGCGCTCGAGCAACGCGGCATCGGTGCCGGCGACGCCGAAGCTGCGCATGGCCGTCACAATGGTCTCGAAGTGCTGCTGGTAGACCAGCCGTGACAATTGCCGAAAACGGCGGCTGTGCAGGTGCATTACCGTCAGCACCGGCCAGATGCGCCCGCCAATCCCCGTGTACTCCTCGATCATCATCTGCGCCAGCCCGCGCATGTAATGGGCGAGACTGCTGCGCTTGTCGCGCAGTGCGCGCATGGTCGCAAGATTGTGCTCGAACTCGGCCCGGATGACGGCTTCCAGCAGGTCGTCGCGGGTCGGGAAGTAATACTGCAGGTTGCCGAGGCGCAGCTGCGCACGCTTGGCGATCTCCCGTAGTACGAAATGCTCCAGGCCTTCTTCGGCCAGCATCGTGGTCGCGATCTCGAGGATGCGGGCGCGGGTTGCAGCGCCGCGCGGTGATGCGGTCCGGGTCATGTGTGCTCCTTCGTCCACGAACAAAATAGGTCATTGACATAAAAAATCAAGGGGGCGCAGAATGATGTCGAACTCTCCCGGAGGAAATCCCGCCATGGCCAGTGTGATCGAGGACGCCGCCGCCCAGGACTTCGACCCCATTACCTTCAGCGTCGTGCGCAACCGCTTCGAAGCGATTGGCCAGGAGATGACGCTGGCGATGGAACGCACGGCGTGGACCTCGGTCATCGCGCTCGCCAGGGACTACTCGTGCATGATTTACGATGCGCACGATAGCGGCCCGCGACAGGTGACGATGGCGGACTGCCTGCCCATTCACTGCAACAGCATACGCGCGCTGCTGATCGAGATCGTCAAGGCCTTCGAGGGCGATATCAACGACGGCGACGTGTACATGTGCAACGACCCCTATCGCGGCAACACCCACGTTCCCGACCTCGTTACCGCGCAGCCGGTATTCGTCGACGGTAAGCACGTGTTCTGGACGGTGGCGCGCGGCCACCAACTCGACACCGGCGCGATCGAGGCGTCCAGCATCGTCCCGGCCGCACGATCGATCTTCCAGGAAGGCATCGTCATCCCGCCGCTCAAGCTCGTCGACCGTGGCGTGGAACGCCGCGACGTCACCGAGCTGTATCTCGCCAACGTGCGCTACCGCGACTGGCTGCACGGCGACCTGCGCGCGCAGCTCGGTGCCTGCGGGGTCGCGCGCAAGGGTCTGATCGAGCTATGCCGGCAGTATGGCCGCGACGAAGTCCTGCGTTACAGCGACGGCCTCATGGACTACGCCGATCACCGCGCCTCGGAGGAGCTGCGGGCCATCCCTGACGGCGTCTACGAAGCGGAAACCTGGACCGATACCGACGGTAACGGTGCCACCGACATCCCTATCCGCGTGAAGGTCACCAAGCAGGGTGCCGACGTTCACGTTCACTACAGCGGCGGCCCGCCATCAACCGGATCGTTCAACGGCACCTACGCGGTGATGATGGCGACCTCATCGATCCCGTTTCTCTACTACATCGATTCGGACATACCCCACAACCACGGCGTGCTTCAGCACATCACCGCCAGCGCCGACGAGGGCACCATCTGTCTCGCCAAGTGGCCGGCCGCGGTCGGCGGTGCGACACAGAATCCGGCCGATCCGATGCACGACGTGATCAACATCGCAATGGCCCAGGCGATCCCCGACCGTGTCCCCGCCGGCGGCGCGCACACCGCACACCTGCCCAATTTCAACGGTGTCGATTCGCGCAACGGTCAGGAGTGGGGCTGCATGCTGTTCAACAGCGGAGGCGGTTCGGGTGCGGCGAAGGATGCCGACGGCTGGCCGGTGCAGTGCACGATCGCGGGCATGGGGGGACTCACCTCGGCCTCGATCGAACATATCGAGCTGCTCTACCCGATACGCGTAGAAGTCAACGAGATCGAGACCGATGCCATGGGCATGGGCCAATGTATTGGCGGGCCGGGTCTGCGCACCCGCTACCGGCCGATCGCCGGAGACATGGAGTGCGTAGGTTTCGGCGAAGGTCTGAAGAATCCACCGCATGGCGTCAACGGCGGCACCATGAGCCCGGGCGGAGGCATCTACATCGAGCACGGCAGCGGGGCGCGTACCTTCACTTCGTCAGCGTGCCAGTTGCTGATCCGCGAAGGCGAGACGTGGAACGGCGTCTCCGCTGGCGGCGGTGGCTGGGGCAGTCCGCTCGACCGCGACCCGGAACAGGTCCGGCGCAATCTGCGCGACGGCTGGATCAGCGAGGCCTCCGCGCGCGACGTGTTCGGGGTGGTGCTGAACGACGATCTCGAACGTACGCTGGACACCATCGCGACCGATGCCCGGCGCAGCGAGCTGCGCAAGGTGCCGCGCCCGCTGATCGAGCCGAGCGTGCCCGCTGCCGGAACCTGGACGGCGCGGAACATGCGTGAGGGTGATCGCTATCTCGAAGCGCCGACCATCGCACGGGATTTCGCCACCGTGCGTGACGAGGGCTGACCATGGGACACCGTCTTGGTATCGACATCGGCGGGACCTTCACCGATCTGGTGCTGCTGCGCGACGACGGCGCTTTCCGCGTCTACAAGGAAGATTCCACCCCGGACCAGCCGCTCGCCGCGATCGAGCGTGGCCTGGCGGGTATCGCCCGGGATGCCGGGCTCGACCCGGCCGATCTGCTGCGCGACACGGAGTTTCTGGTCCACGGACAAACCATGGCGACCAACGCGCTGATCGAGCGCAACGGACCGGCCATCGGACTGCTGTGCACCGAGGGGCTGCGCGACATTCTCTACGTGGGTCGCGGCGGCAAGCCCGAGCGCTTCAACATTCACCTGCAGAAGCCGGAGGATTTCATTCCGCGCTATCTGCGCCTGGGAATCCCGCAGCGCACCGCTGCCGATGGCTCCACGGTCACACCGCTGGACGAGCACGCGGTGCGCGCGGCGGCACGCCAACTCGGCGAGCACGGCGTTGCTGCAGTGGCGATCGCCTACCTGTGGTCGATCGTCGATCCCCGCGACGAGCAGCGCAGCGCCGAAATCGTGCGCGAGGAGCTGCCGGGCGTCGACGTCCTGTGCTCGAGCGACGTGCTGCCCGAGATCCGCGAGTGGGAACGTACCTCCGCCACGGTGCTCTCGGCCTACATCGCACCCATCATCAGTGACTACCTGCGTGCCTTCGAGCAGACGATGCAGGCCAGTGGACTGCCGCACCGTCCCCTGATCATGCAGGTCAACGGCGGCTGCGCGGCCGTACCCGAGCTGCTTGCACGGCCCGTCAACGCGGTTGCCTCCGGACCGGCCGCGGGTCCCGCAGCCGGCGCCCACTACGCCTCACACACGCACTCCCCCGACCGCCTCATCATCGTCGACATGGGCGGCACCAGCTTCGACGTGTGCCTGCTGCGTGACGGGGAGCCCGTGATGTCGACCGACATCAAGGTCGCCGATCAGCCCATCGGCGTGAACGGCGTGGAAGTGCTGTCGGTAGGCGCCGGCGGCGGATCGATTGCCTGGATCGACAGCGGCAACGTACTGCGCGTGGGTCCGCGCAGCGCCGGCTCACAACCCGGACCGAGCTGTTACGGCCGCGGCGGCACGCAACCCACCGTGACCGACGCCAACCTGGTCGCCGGGCGCATGGCTGCCGGCGCATTCCTCGGCGGCAGGCGCAGCCTGGATCGCGATCTCGCGGAACAAGCCATCGCCGGGCACGTCGCCGGCCCCCTCGGGCTCGACGTGCAGGGGGCCGCGGCCGGCATCATCACCATCGTCAATGCCAACATGGCCTCCGCGATTCGCGCCGTGTCGATAGAACGCGGCATCGACCCGCGCGACTACGTGATGGTCGCCGGCGGTGGTGCGGGCGGGCTGCACGCGGCCGAGCTCGCGCGCGAGCTACGCATTCGCGAGGTGCTGGTACCGCGCTCGGCCGGCGGCCTGTGTGCGTTTGGCATGGCCGTGACCCCGGTACGGCACGACTACGTACGTCTGCATCATTGCCGCACCGACCAGGCGGGCGCCGCGCAACCGGTCGCGCGCCTGTTCGACGAATTGATTGCTGCAGGACGCGCGCAGCTCACCGCGGATGGATTCCGGGATGACGAAATCCGCTGCGTGCGTCACCTCGAGGGGCGCTACCCGGGCCAGGTGCACAACCTCACCCTGCCGCTGCCCGACGGGCCGATCGACGACGCCCTGCTGGCGCGTATCGAGTCCCTGTTCCACGACGAGCACGAGCGCCGCTTCACCTACGCCATGCGCGATCAGCCGGTCGAATGCCTGCACTGGCGGCTCGCCGCGACCGGTAGCCGCACCGCCCCGGCCGGCCGCCTGGAAAACGCATCCGCCGGGCCGCCGACACCCAATGCAGTACGCCCGGCCTACATGGCTGCGGACAACGCGATCTGCGACAGCCAGGTGTTCACAGGTGAAACACTGAGCGCCGGTGATTGTATCGACGGCCCGGCGATCGTCGAGTTCGCCACCACCACCGTAGTCGTCAACCCGGGCGATCGCCTCACCGTGCAGGCCGACGGCAGCTCCCTCATTACCATCGCGCTGTAAGCGCCCTCGGCGCGCTCTCTCGCGACAGGAGAAACCTCATGCGTTCTGATCTCCAGGGCATGGACCTCGCCTCTCACCTGCACCCCTACACCAACTTCGCCGATCTGGCGCAGCACGGCGCGACCATCATGAACTCCGGTGAAGGCGTGCGCGTGCGTGACGTCGATGGACGCGAGTACATCGATGCCATGGCCGGCCTGTGGTGCTGCGACGTCGGCTACGGGCGCACCGAGATTGCCGAGGCCATCGCGGAACAGGCGCACCGGCTGGCGTTCTTCCATTCCTTTTTCGGCATGGCGACCGAGCCGACCATACGCCTGGCCGATCGCCTCAAGCGCATGATGCCCTGGCCGGTGGCACGGGTCTTCTTCGGCCTCTCCGGCTCGGACGCGAACGACACCCAGGTCAAGCTCGTTTGGCTCTACAACCAGTTGCGCGGCAAACCGCACAAGACCAAGATCATCGGGCGTAAGATGGGTTACCACGGCATTACCCTGGGCGCATCCAGCATGACCGGTCTGCCCAGCGTGCATGCCTGCATGAACCTGCCGTTGCCGGGATTCCTGCACCTTGCCACGCCGCACCACTACCGCGCCGAAGACCCCGCAACCGGTGAGGCCGACTTCCTTGCCGGGCTCGTGGCCGAACTCGAGGCAACCATCGAGCGCGAGGGCGCCGACACCATAGCGGCCTTCGTCGCCGAGCCGGTGATGGGTGCGGGTGGCGTGATCGTGCCACCCCCGGGCTATTTCCCTGCCATGCAGGCCGTGCTGCGGGAGCACGACATCCTCTTCATTGCCGACGAGGTGATCTGCGGTTTCGGTCGTCTCGGCGAACCCTGGGGCTCCCTGGCGCTTGGCATAGAGCCCGACCTCATCACCATTGCGAAGGGCCTGACCAGCGGTTACGCGCCGCTGTCGGCCGCGCTGATCTCCGAACGCATCTGGTCGGTCATCGCGGAGCACGAAGCCGAAATCCCGCAGTTCAACCATGGTCAGACCTACAGCGGACATCCGCTCAGCACCGCGGCCGCGCACGTCAATCTCGATATCATGGAGCGCGAGGCGCTGTTCGAACGGGCCGCCGACATGGGCGGCTACCTGCACCAGCGGCTGCGCGCGGAGTTCAGCGATCACCCGTTCGTCGGCGAGGTTCGCGGCCTGGGCCTGATCGCGGCCATCGAGGTGGTCGCAGACCGCGAAACGCGCGCCACATTCGACCCGGAACTCAAGATGCCGCTGCGCATCTTCCGCCGCCTGCTCGAGAAGGGTGTCATAGCGCGTGCCGTGGGCGTCTCCGGGATTGCCATGTGTCCGCCCTACGTCATCGAGCAGGACGACATCGACACCATCGTCGGCGCGATCCGCGAGACGGTAGACGAGCTGGTGCCAGCCGCGCTGTGACGACGGACCGGTGCAAGACACCGAACGCGGTTGAGATGCGGCGCGCCGGCGGCCCCGGCCACTTGCGCGTGGCGTGCGCAGCAGCACGCCCCTGAACCTTCAGCGTGCTTCCGGCGCGGCCGCGGCCGTGTCCCCCGGACCTGGCTCACGGCTCTCGAACGGCGACAGCCCGGCCGGCGCGAAACGCATGGCCAGGCGTGCCGCCAGCGGCGGCGCCCGGCCGGCATCGTCCGCGTCGTCCTTGGCCAGCAGCGCGCGTCGAATGAGACGTGAGCCCAGGTAGCGAACCGGCTCGGGCGGGAAGTCACGTGACGGCGCGCGCACCAGCGGGCAACCCGACCACTCGTCGCGTTGCTCGAGCACGAGACTGGCGAGGATACGCCCGGCCAGGCGCGTCGGCCCGATCCCGTTGCCGGAGAACCCGGCGGCATAGAACACGTGCCGGGCATTACCGAGATGCCAGAAGAACGGCAGGCCCGAAAGTGAGCGGTCGACTGGCCCACGCCAGCTCTGTGCCACACCGACCTGCGCCAGCGCCGGGAAGGTGTGGTGCATGGCCGCGCACAGCCAGGACTCGAGTTCCGAGCGCCCGTCGACCTCGGCGCCGATACGGCCACCGTAGCTGAACCGTCCCGACATACCGCCCTTGCCGAACGCCAGTCGTCCATCGCGCGTGGTGCGATAGTAGTGCACCAGGGTGCGCCCATCGGACATGGACAGCCCGTCGCGCCAGCCCAGTTCATCGAGCGCCTCGGGGATCGGCGGCGTCACCATCATGTCGCCGCTGACCACGACGATGGCTTTACGCACCTGTGCCCAGCGTGCGGCCCAGGCGTTCATGGCCAGCACCACGCGGTCGGCGAGAACCCGGCCGCGCGGCGTGTGCACGACGGCCGGATCGGTCGTCGCCAACGATACCAGCGGACTGTGCTCGAAGATGCGCACGCCGCGCTGCAGGGCGACACGACGCAGCCCGCGCGCAAGGGCGGCCGGCTGCAGGCGTACCGCGTTCGGTTCGAATGCGGCGCCGCAGTGCAGTGGCGAGATCGAGCGTTCACGCACGGTTTCCGCCTGCCACTCGACGATGGGTGCAAGTCCGTGCGCACCGATTGCCGCCATTGTTTCGCGCCACAGACCGAGCTGGGCCTGGTTCGCCGCCACCCACAGCCAGCCGTCGCGGCGCAGGTCGGCATCGATACCGTGCTCGGCACAAAAGGCCATCATCTCGCCGACGATGTCGTCGCTGGCCTGAGCCAGGCGCAGCGCCTCCGTTTCACCACAGAGCTTGACCAGGGAGCCGAACTTGGCCCACCACGACAGCAGGTAGCCGGCATTGCGCCCGCTCGCTCCGGATCCGCAAACGTCGCGCTCGAGGAGCAGGACGTCGAGACCAGGATCACGTGCCTTGAGCTCGAGCGCCGTCCACAGCCCGGCATAGCCTCCGCCGACGATACACACGTCGGCCCGGGCATCGCCTTCGAGCGCGGGCGTAGCGGGACCGCTGTCGGCCGCCAGGGCCTCGTCGAGCCAGAAGCTGCGCGCCGGTGTCGTCATGCCGGTCCCTGTACTGTGCCGGCTACGGCCGCCAGGTCGGGTAACGTGGAAAGCGTCCGTCTCATCGCTGCATGCTTGCTCCGCCTCGCAAGGTATCCGGCCGCGGCCGCGGCGCGGCACCACTGCCTGGCATTGTGCCCGCGACCGAATTTAAGTCAATGACCTATTTGTTTACCGCGCCCGTCCGCCAGGCGCCACTGGCCGTCACGCGCGTTAAACTGTGCCGCGGCCGGTTCCGGGAAACCTGCCCGAACGACGCTTGCCCGGCCTCCGCGTCTGCCCGTCTCACCCCGTCGATGCCCGTACCGGGCGCGACAGTAACCCCGAGGAACTGATCATGACCCTGCGACGCGCCGCCATCGTCTCGCCCCTGCGGACCGCCGTCGGCGGCTTCGGTGGCTCCCTGCGCAGCGTGCCGGCCGACGCGCTGGCCGCGAGTGTCTTCCGCGCCGTGCTCGAACGCACGGGGCTGGATCCCGCGCGCATCGACGAGGTCGTCGTCGCGCAGTCCTACGCGTCCAGCGAGGCGCCCTGCATCGCGCGCTATGCCGCCCTCGCCGCCGACCTGCCGATCGAGGTCGCGGGCTATACCCTGGACCGCCGCTGCGGCTCGGGACTGCAGGCGGTGATCGACGCGGCGATGATGGTGCAGACCGGCAACGCGGACGTCGTGCTCACCGCCGGCGTCGAGTCGATGAGCAACATCGAGTACTACACCACCGACATGCGCTGGGGCTCGCGCGCCGGCTCGGTCACCTTCCACGACCGCCTGCAGCGCGGCCGCGAACGCTCGCAGCCCGAGGATCGTTTCGGCTTCATCTCGGGCATGCCGGAGACCGCCGAGAACCTCGGCCGCGAGTACGGCATCACGCGCGAGGAAGCCGACGCTTTCGCGGTGCGCAGCCACGCACGCGCCGCCGCGGCCTGGGATGCCGGGCGCTTCGACGACGAGGTGATCCCGATCGCGGTCCCGCAGCGCAAAGGCGAGCCGCAGATCTTCGCGCGCGACGAAGGCATTCGCCCCGACACCACCGCCGAGACCCTGGCCCGCCTGCGCCCGGTGCTCAAGGACGGCACCGTCACCGCCGGCAACGCCAGCCAGCAGAACGACGCGGCGGCGGCCTGCCTGGTGGTCGCCGAGGACCGGCTGGACGCGCTCGGACTGGAGCCGCTGGCCTGGTTCCACGGCTGGGCCTCGGCCGGCTGCCACCCCGCGACCATGGGCATCGGTCCGGTACCGGCGGTGCGCAAGCTGTTCGAACGCAGCGGCCTCGGCTTCGACGACTTCGACCTGGTCGAGCTCAACGAGGCCTTCGCCATGCAGGTGCTGGCGGTCCTTGCGGGCTGGGACTGGCATGACGCCGAGCGCCTCAACGTCAACGGCGGCGGCATCTCGCTGGGGCACCCGATCGGCGCGACCGGCATGCGCATCATGACCACGCTGGTGCACGAGCTGGCGCGGCGCAAGGGCCGCTACGGCCTGGAGACCATGTGCATCGGTGGCGGCCAGGGCCTGGCCGCGGTGTTCGAGCGCGCCGCCTGAGCTGCCGCCGCAGCGGGCGGGCTTACTCCGGCTTCAGACCCAGCACGCAGTGCTTGGCGTAGTCGCCCGCCTCGTTGGCGCTCCATTCGCCCTTGGGCTTGTCCTCCATCGCCTTGCACCAGCGGTCACTGCCGACCTCGGGTGCGCAGGCGCACAGCGCCACGGCGGCGGTCAAGAGTCCGCTTGCGCACAGCGCGCGGCTCACGGCAGGTCTCGACGTCATGCGGCTTCTCCGATAAACGCTCAGTAACGCGGCACCTGCGGATCGATGCGCTGTGACCACGCGTCGATGCCGCCTTCCAGGTTGTGCACGTTGCTGAAACCCTGGTCGCGGAAATACTGCGCGGCGGACTGGCTGCGCATCCCGGAGTGGCACTGGAAGACCAGCAGCGCGTCGCGCGGCAGGGCATCGATCTCGCGCACCGCGTCCTCGTCGAGCAGGCGCGATCCCTCGATGTGCGCGATCTCACGCTCGGCCGGCTCGCGCACGTCGATCAGGTGCACGTCCTCGCCGGCATCGAGCCGGCGCTTGAGCTCCTCGACCGACATCTGCGGCACCGGCGCCGGCGCGTTCGGGTTGCGAATGCTGAAGCCGGGACCCTGCGGCGTTTCAGCCATGTCGATTTCCAGGCCGTTCGCGCGCGCAGCGGAGTCGCGGTCAAACGACACCGTGATGCCGTTGGCAGTAACGCTGATCTCGTGCGCGGCGGCCGGCGCGAGGCTGAACTGGTGGTTGAACCCGGCATCGATGGCGAGATGTACCGAGAGCTCGGGATGCTGGGCGCCGACTTCGCGGATGGCGGCGGCGGCGGCATCGCTGATGATGAGCTCGGGCACGGTCGCCGCGACCGGCTCGCGGCCCAGCGCCCGGTGCAGGTCGCCGGCCGCATACATCTGCTGCACCAGGTCACAGCCGCCGACGAACTCGCGGCCGATGTAGAGCTGCGGAATGGTCGGCCATTCCGAGTAGAGCTTGATGCCTTCGCGGATCTCGGGGTCGGAGAGCACGTCGACGGTGTGGTAGTCGGGCACCAGGTTGTCGAGGATGCCGACCACGGTCGCCGAGAAGCCGCACTGGGGCTGGCCGCGCGAGCCCTTCATGAACAGCACGACCTCGTGCGTGGCGATGGCGGATTCTATGCGTTGGCGGGTTTCGTCGCTGAGAGACATCGAGGTTCCTGCTGGGCGGAAGGTGGCGCGCCAGTGTAAGGGATTGACCCGCTCAGGCAAGAAACCCGGCAACGGGTGGGGAAATGTGCGCCGCGCGCTAGAGCGGCAGCTCCTGGCCGCCGTGCTGCGCCGCCGGCTGGCCGGCGATGGCGCGGCGGTCGAAGGAGATGCTCTTGACCAGCGCGAACACCGGCGTACCGACGGCGAGGTCGAGATCGGCGATCGCCTCTCGCGTGACGCGCGCGCGCAGGCGGCCGCCGCCGATGTCGACCAGGGTCTCGGCGTAGGCGGTGTCGGCTTCCTCGACGATCTCGGCCACGGTGCCGGAGAGGATGTTGCGGATGCTGATCCCCTGCGGCCGCTCGCGCGCGAGCGCCACGTCGCGCGCCCGGATGCGCAGCCGCACCTGTTCGCCGGGTGCGGCATCGACCAGCGGGATGGAGAAAGCCTGGCCATGGTGATCGAGCCGGGTCAGCCGAAAGCGCTCATCCTGCCCGGTAACCCGCGCGGTCAGCACCACGCCGGCTTCGAAGCGGCCGGTGGCCGGCTGCAGGTCGAGCCGTTCGAGAATGCTCGCCACCGCGCCGGCGGCCGTCGCGCGCCCCTCCGCCAGCACCACGATACGGTCGGCAAGCTGGGCGACTTCGGCGACGTCATGCGAGACGTAGAGCACCGGCAGGCCCAGCGTCTCGTGCAGCCGCCGCAGGTAGGGCAGCAGCTCCTCGCGCGCCGCGCGATCGAGCGCATGCAGGGGCTCGTCCATCAGCAGCAGGCGCGGTTGCGACAACAGCGCGCGACCGATCGCAACGCGCTGCCGCTCTCCCCCGGACAGCGCCTGCGGCGCGCGGTCCAGCAATGCACCGACGCCGAGCAGCTCGACCACCTGGTCGAAGTCGAGCCGCGTAACGTCGCCGCGCGCACGGCGCGCGCCGTAGAGCAGGTTGCGGCGCACGTCGAGGTGGGCGAACAGGCTCGCCTCCTGGAACACGTAGCCGACGCGGCGCCGGTGCGGCGGCAGGAACACGCCGCTGGCATCGTCCTGCCAGACCTGGTCGCCGACCCTGAGGCAGCCGCCGAGACGGGTCAGCCCGGCGACGCAGCGCAGTACGCTGGTCTTGCCGCTGCCCGACGGACCGAACAGCGCAGTGATTCCGGACAGCGGCGCGTCGAACGCCGCGTCCAGCGTGAACGCGCCGAGGCGTCCCGAGAACGCCGCCTCGATGCCGCGCGCCGCACTCACGGTGCGGACCTGCCGACGCGCTTCTCGAACCACAGCATGGCGAGGATGACGACGAAGGCGAAGGCGATCAGCCCGCCCGCGAGGGCATGCGCCCTGCCCCACTGCAGGGTCTCGACGTACTCGTAGATGGCGACGGAGATGACCTGGGTCTCGCCGGGAATGTTGCCGCCGATCATGAGCACCACGCCGAACTCGCCGACGGTGTGCGCGAAGCCGAGCACCGCGGCGGTCACGAAGCCCGGCCGCGCAAGCGGCACCGCGACGCTCCAGAAGGCGTCCCACGGGCTCGCCCGCAGGGTCGCGGCAACTTCCAGCGGGCGGTTGCCGAAGGCCTCGAAGGCGATCCGGATCGGCTGCACCACGAACGGCAGCGAGTAGACCACGGAGCCTATGACCAGGCCCTCGAAAGTGAAAGCCAGCGAACGCGCGCCGGCCAGTCCGGCCAGCCAGCCACCCGGTCCGCCGGGACCGAGCACCAGCAACAGGTAGAAACCGAGCACGGTCGGCGGCAGGACCAGAGGCAGCGCGACGACCGCGGCGACGACGTCTTTCCACGGCGCGCGCGTGCGCGCCAGCCACCAGGCGATCGGCGTCCCCAGCACCAGCAGCAGCAGCGTACTGGCGGCGGCCAGCCTGCAGGTCAGGGCGACCGGGACCCACAGCTCGGCCAGCGCGTTCACTGCGGCCCGGCCTCCTCGGCCGGCACCGCGTAGCCGTGTGCCACGATCACGCGGCGGGCCTCGTCACCGCGCAGAAATTCCAGGAAGGCGTGCGCCGCGTCGCTGTCCCGCGCCGCCGTCAGCAGCACCGCGTCCTGTGCGATCGGCGCGTGCAGCGCCGCCGGCACCAGCCAGCGCGAGCCGTGCGCATGCGCGGCAATTTGCGCGTGGGCAACGAAACCGAGCTCGGCATTCCCGGTCGCGACGAACTGGTAGACCTGGGCGACGCTGTTGCCGCGCACCAGCCGCGGGCCGAGCGACGCGGCCAGTCCGAGCCGGGCCAGGACCTCGAGTGCAGCCGCGCCGTAGGGCGCGGTCGCCGGGTTGGCGATGGCGAGCCGGGTGAAGGCGTCGCCGCGCAGCACCGCCGCGTCGCGCACCAGGTCCGGGCTGGCGCTGTACAGTGCCAGCCGCCCGACGGCATAGGTGAAGCCGCTGCCGGCAACGGCCAGCCCGGCCGCCAGCGCCTGGCGCGGCCGCGCCCGGTCGGCGGC
Organism: Gammaproteobacteria bacterium; assembly: GCA_041984235.1. Classification (GTDB taxonomy): domain Bacteria; phylum Pseudomonadota; class Gammaproteobacteria; genus JBHIYN01. Next base: position 9,832 of record JBHIYN010000008.1, on the reverse strand, counting down.
GAGAAAGACATCGAACGGCGCGCCCTGTGCGATCTGTGCGTAGAGCTGACCGGTGGCGCCGATGCTCAGGCGCACGCGATGCTGAGCGTCGCTGGCGAAGGTGTCCGCCAGCACGCGTGCCGCGGCGGAAAAATTCGCCGCCACCGCGATCCGCACCTCACCGGCAAACGCGCGCCCGCCGGCCAGCAGCAGCAGCAACAGGAGCCCGGCGCCGACGCGCGTGCAACGGGCCGTCGGACGCCCGCCGGCGCCAGGCGACATCCGCACCCTAGCAGGCTTGTCGCGAGTCCGGCTCCGGACGCCGCGTGGCAATGCGGCCTCGGCGGAACACGGCATGGCAGGCGCGCTCACCGCGGCGAACCCGCGCCTACAGGGTGAGCACTTCGCGCGCCACCTCGCGCTCGCGGTAGGCCGCATCCCAGCGGCCGACGTTCGGGTAACGGCCCTGCAGCTCCAGGTCCAGGCGGGCGAAACGCGCGAACTGCAGCGCCGCGGCCAGCGTGCAGTCCGCAACGCAGGGCGCTGCACCGGCGACGAAAGCGCGCCCGTCGGCGAGCAGCGCGTCGAAGTAGGCCAGTGCCTTCGGCCACGCGCCGCGCGCCTGCTCGGCCACGCCGGGATTGGGCGGCAGTCCGACCGGTGACTCGGTGGCGTGGATGTAGCGCGCGACCGGCATCATCAGCCGCGTGTCGGCGATGCGCTCCAGCTCGCGCGCCCGCGCCCGCGCGCGCGGCGTCTCTCCCCACAGCGCCGGCCGCGGGAACAGCTCCTCGAGATAGTCGATGATCGGCAACGACTCGGTGAGGGTCGAGCCGTCGTCCAGCTCCAGCACCGGTAGCGCGCCGAACGGATTCAGGGCGAGGAACGCGGGCGCGTTCTGCTCGCCCTTCGGCAGCTTGACGACCACCGACTCCAGCGCGATACCGGCGCCGGCGGCATTCTTCTCCGCGATGTAGAGCCTGACCTTGGTCGGATTCGGCGCGACCTGGAACCAGTACAGCTTCACCCGGCAGCGCGATTCAGGCGGCGGCGCTCTTCCTGCCGGCCTCGTGCTGAGCCTTCAGACGCAGCAGCTCTTCCCAGCCGAGGTAGGAGGTGAATCCCTCCTCGTCGTAGAACAGCACCGGACCGTTGCAGATGAACAGGTACTCGGTGTCTTCCAGCGCAGTGGTCGCACCGTGCAGCATGCCGTTCGGCTCGTAGACGTAATCGCCGGCGTTGAGGACGCCATCGCGGACCTGCAGCTTGCCGGACAGGATGAAGGTGTGCGAGGCCGAGAGATGCTTGTGCTGCGGGGCCGTGAAGCCCTTCAGCCAGCGGAACAGCACCGCCCAGCCGCCGGTCTCGGAGCCGGTCCAGAGGATCTTGATGAAAGCACGCTCGGGGTCGAAGGGCTGCGGGATCCATTCCTGCTTGCTCGCTTCGACCAGCGTGTCCATGAGTTCGGAGTTGATCGGTGAGATATCCTGGGGCAGGGCCATGGTCGTTCTCCTTGCGCTGGGTGGGCCGGCGGGCGTGGCCGCTCAGTCGCCGGTGGCGTCGATCGCCTGACGCTGCTTGTCGGCGGCGTCCTCGATCAGCTTGTTGACGTCCTCGGCCTTGCCGATGGCGTCGGTCTGGGCCTTGAAGACATTCTCCTCGGGTTCGCCGCCGGAGCATCCGGCGAGCACGCACACGCACAGCGCCGCTAACGTCGCTCGCAGTTCACGCATCACCGTTCTCCCCGTCGCGGACCGCATCGGACCCCGAGACTACCACGATTCCACGGCGGTCCGGACGTCGACCTCGAAGGACCAGCCGCGGCGCGGCTGGCGCCACAGGAACTCGTAGGCATCGACGATGGCCTCGATGTCGACCAGCCCTTCTGCGCCGAGCTTTTGTGCGTAGTCGGGAAAGCGCTGGTGGATCTTCTCGCCGTCGATGGCGCCGTCGATGACGACGTGGCCGACGTGCACACCACGCGGTCCCTGCTCCTTGGCGAGCGCCTGGGCGAAGGTCCGTAACGCGGCCTTGGACGCATTGAAAGCCCCGAAACCGGCGCGCCCGCGCAGCGACGCACTGGCGCCGGTGAACAGGATCGTGCCGCCGTCCGGCATGTGGCGCAGCGCCTCGCGCGCGAACAGGAATCCGCCCAGGCAGCACACCTCCCACGACGCGCGGAAATAGTCGGCCGTCATGTCCGCCAGCTCGCCCGGCGTGTTGTTGCCGGTGTTGTAGATGGCGAGCTCGACCGGCCCCAGCTCGGCAGCACGCGTGTACAGTGCCGTGGTGGCGGACTCGTCGGTGGCATCGGCGACCACCGCGGTGGCCTTGCCGCCGGCCGCGGCAATGTCCGCGGCAACCGCATCCAGCTTGTCCTGCGTGCGACCGGCGACGACCACGTGCAGGCCGTGGCCGGCAAAGCGGTGCGCGAGGCGGGCACCCATACCCTGTGCGGGGCCGACGCCGGAGATGACGGCAACGTTCATGAAATTCTCCCTTGATGAAAATCAGTAACGCGGCCGCTGGTGCCCGGCCCTGCCGCGCTCAGCGCCCGCTGTTCAGGTTCGAGATGCTGAACAGCTTGCGCACCTGCGACGGCTTGAGCGAGACGAACTCGGTATCGACGCCGGTAGCAATGTTGGCGCTGCGGTCCTGCAGGTTGATCACGATGGAGCCGCGCCAGCGCGGCGTCGACTGCGCCGGCTCAGGCGCAGCCAAGTCCTCGCTGTACTCGTACATCGTGGTCATGACCTTGAGCAGATTGTCGGCGCGGTCGAAGACCAGGGTCATGGCAATGGAGCCGGTCTGCTCGTCGACGAAGATCACGCGCCGGCCATAGGGATGGCCGTCCCAGCGCGGCACCGCCTCGACCACGAAGCAGGGCCGCAGCTGCCAGCGGTCCAGCGGGATGGTGCTCATCGGCCCGTGGAACTGCGCCTCCGGCTGCTTCGAACTCGCCACGTGCAGCACCACCTTGCGCCCCAGCAGGCGCCAGGTGTTGTCCATCACCAGGCCCGAGAAACCTTCGAAATCGTCCAGCGTCCAGTTGGTGCCGATCCAGCTGTCGGCGCGCTCCTTGGCCGACAGCCGGCGTACGCGGCGCTCCGTCGGCAGGTAGGAATTGACCTGGTCGCCGCGGCTCTGGTCGAGCGGGCGCTCGACCACCAGCTTGAGGCCGGCGATGTCGAACGGCGACAGCATCTCGATGTATTCCTTGAACAGCAGCTCGTCACTGCCGTCGACGTCCATGCGGTAGTCGTTGTCGGCATTGGCCGCGAGCCCCGACAGGTAGACGCGGTGATAGAACATCGAGACATGGCGGTCGACGTGACCGCCGCCCAGCATACCGTCGAGCAGCGTGCCGGCGCGGCCGTCGGCCGTCGGCTGGATGAAGCTGACCACCGACTCGTTGCGGTAGCCGTGATGCTGCCAGCGATGGATCTGGTTCCACGCCACCATGTAGCCCGCGGCCTCCGCCGGTGCGGCGAGTATCGCTTCGGTGGAGAACGGCCGCCCCGCGGTGTAGCCGACGAGATTGCCGTCGGCCGCGACCGAAGCCTGCCCGGCAAAGCGCTCCGTGGCGGCGGCATAGACCGGGTGTGGCTGGTAGTCCTGCGTCGGCATGATCTCCAGGCTGAGCGCATCGAAATCGAACTCGCCGTGGTAACCGGGTGGCAGGTAAGCGGCGAGATCGGCCAGCGCATCGTGGCCATACACCCCAGCGGCAAGCCCGTCAGTCGGCGCTTCCGCGTGGTCCTGCAGCCACTGCAGAACCTGTTCCAGAGTGACGCCCGCGGCCTGTGCCGGGGCAATCAGCAGGCTCGCGGGGAGTATTACGGCGAGCAGAAAGCGCAACGACGGCATGGCAATGTTCTCCTGAATTGGGACGAGCGGTGAGCTGCGCCGGAACCAGCGGGCGCAGCCGCATCGATCAGGACGAAGTGGGAGCGCGCGATGTGACGGCAGGTCTGCCGTCACATCGCGCCGCCGCCCTCAGCAGACTTCGAACAGGCCCGCCGCGCCCATGCCGCCGCCGATGCACATGGTCACGACCACGTGCTTCGCGCCGCGGCGCTTGCCCTCGATCAGCGCGTGGCCGATGAGTCGGCTGCCGGTGACGCCGTAGGGATGACCGACCGCGATCGAGCCGCCGTTGACGTTGAGCTTGTCATCGTCGATGCCGAGCTTGTCGCGGCAGTAGATGACCTGCACGGCGAACGCTTCGTTCAGCTCCCACAGGTCGATGTCGTCGAGCTTCATGCCGGTCTTCTCGAGCAGCTTGGGGATCGCGAACACCGGCCCTATGCCCATCTCGTCCGGCTCGCAGCCGGCGACGGCGAAGCCGCGAAAGACGCCCAGCGGCGTCAGCCCCTTCTGTGCCGCCAGCGTGTCGCTCATGACCACCTGCGCCGAGGCGCCGTCGGAGAACTGGCTGGCGTTGCCGGCGGCGATCACGCCGCCCTCGATGGCCGGGCGGATCTGTGACACCCCTTCGTAGGTGGTGTCCGGCCGGATGCCCTCGTCCTGCGCGACGGTGACCTCGCGCGTCGACTCCTGCCCGGTTTCCTTGTCGACGATCTTCATGGTCGTGGTCACGGGCACGATCTCGTCGTCGAACTTGCCGGCCTCGCGTGCGGCGGCCGCGCGCTGCTGGCTGTTGACGCCGTAGCGATCCTGGTCCTCGCGTGAGATCTTGTAACGGCTGGCGACCTGCTCGGCGGTCTGCAGCATGCTCCAGTAGATCTCGGGCTTGTGCTCGCTGAGCCAGGGATCGTGCACGAAGTGCGAGTTCATCTCGTTCTGCACGCAGGAGATGGACTCGACGCCGCCGGCGACGAAGATGTCCGCCTCTCCGGCCAGCACTCGCTGCGAGGCCAGCGCGACGGTCTGCAGGCCGGACGAGCAGAAGCGGTTGACGGTCATGCCGGAGACCGTGACCGGCATGCCGGCGCGCAGCGCAATCTGGCGCGCGATGTTGTGACCGGTCGCGCCCTCCGGATTGGCGCAGCCCATGATCACGTCGTCGACTTCCTCGGGCGCGAGACCGGCACGCGACAGCGCGGCGGAGACCGCGTGACCGCCCAGCGTGGCGCCATGGGTCATGTTGAACGAGCCGCGCCAGCTCTTGCACAGCGGGGTGCGCGCGGTGGAGACGATAACTGCTTCGGTCATGGCGGGATCCCCCCCTCGGGGCACGGATACTTCGGGCCGGCCATGGTATTCGATCGCGAAATGCGGGTCATCACGACCGCCGCTCGGCGCAGGTCTCAGCGGCCAGCAGCCTGCGCGGCGGTGGCGAGATGCTGTGCGGCGCGCGCCACGTGACGCCCCACGCGCCGCAGCCAGCGCACCGCCTCCAGCCGCCCGGTGCCTTCCTCCACCCCCAGGGTACGGGCCGCCATGGCCGCCGCGGTCAGGTCACGGAACGGTGCCACGCGCTCGTGAATGAGCGTGCTGACCGCGGCGCTGGTGGCCTGGGCCTGGTCCGGGCGCCCGGCGGCCAGCTGCGCGGTGAGCTCGCCGTTGGCGGCGATGAAGGCGTCGCGCTCCGCGCGCAGGTCGTCGACCGCGCGCACGGTCTGCGCACGTAACGGCTCTTCGTCGAGCCGCTCGTGCAGGCGCTGCAGGTGGTCGAGCACGTGGATCAGGGCGAGCAGACGATCCCACTCGCCGCCCCGCGTATCGCGCAGGTCGATGCGCGCGGCATAGTCCTGCAGCTCGTCGAGACGTGCCTGCAGCCGTTGCAGATCGGCAGGCGTCGCCGCGGCACCGAGGTGTCGGCTGGTCTCCTCGACGAGCGTGACGAAAACCTGTTCCACCGCGCGGTGCAGGGCAGCGAGGGCCAGTGCCGGCTGCTCCAGCAGCGCCTCGTCCAGACCCACGAACACCTCGCCGCGGTGCGGCACCAGGTGCCGCACCAGGCGCGCGAACGGCACCGCGAAAGGCAGCACGAGGCACACGCACAGGACATTGAAACCGGTGTGGAAAGCGACCAGCACGAACTCCGGATCGTGCGTCGTCACGGCGGGCAGAAGACGGCGGGCCAGCGCGAGATAGGGGCTCAGCAGGAGCAGTGCCACGCACCCGGTGTAGAGGTTGTAGACGACGTGCGAGAGCGCGGTGCGGCGTGCTTCGGTCGATGCGCCGACGGCGGCCAGCACGGCCGTCGCGGTGGTGCCGATGTCGGCGCCGATGACGAAGCAGGCCGCCTCGGGCAGACCGACCAGGCCGGCGTTGAGCGCGCTCAGGCTGGCGGCGACGGCAGCGCTGGAGGACTGCGTGACCACGGTGAACACGATGCCGAGGCCGAGCAGACTGAAGCGCGCCGGCCAGCCCCCGCCGCCGACGGCATCGAGGTGCAGCAGCGCCTGCAGCGATCGCATGCCGTCCTGCAGCACGTCGATGCCAATGAAGATCAGCGCGAAGCCGGCCAGGGCGAGGCCGCCGTGCGCCGTTCGACCGCGGCCGAACAGGCGCAGCACGGCACCGGCGAAGACCAGCGGCAGGGCCAGCACCTGCAGCTTCAGCTTGAAACCGATCAGCGCCACCAGCCAGCCGGTCATGGTGGTGCCGATGTTGGCGCCGAAGACGATACCGAGTGCGTTGGAGAAGCTCATCAGGCCGGCACCGACGAAGCCGACCGCGGCCACCGTGGTCGCGCTGGAGGACTGCAGCAGCGCGGTGCAGGCAGCACCGGTCACCGCGCCGGACAGCGGCGTGCGGGTGAAGCGCATCAACGCGGCACGCAGGGCATCTCCGGCCAGCGCGCGCAGCCCCTCGGTCATGACGATCATGCCGAGCAGGAACAGACCCAGGCCGCCCAGGCCGTGAAGCACGATCGTCATTTGCTGCATGGCGGCAACTCCTGCGCCCGCCGGCGTTACGTGCCGCACGGCGGTGGTATTCTGCCTGCACGGACGGGCGCCGCGCGCGAGGCAGATCAAATGAACGTCGAGCAACCGATCATCAACGGCGTGAGGACCCCGTGCCTGGACAGCGGCGGCGACGCGCGCGAAGCGGTGGTGTTCGTGCACGGCAATCCCGGCAGCGGCGCCGACTGGCGCGAGCTGGGCACGCGGGTGGCGGCCTTTGCGCGGGTGCTGGCGCCGGATATGCCCGGCTTCGGCAAGGCCGACAAGCCGGACGACTTCGACTACACGGTGGCCGGCTATGCCGCCCATCTCGACGCCCTGCTCGGCGAGCGCGGGGTCGATCGCGCACACCTGGTGGTGCACGACTTCGGCGGTCCGTGGGGGCTGGCCTGGGCCACCGCACACCCCGAGCGCGTAGCCAGTATCACGCTGATCAACGTCGGCATCATGCGCGACTATCGCTGGCACTACCTCGCGGTGCTGTGGCGGCTGCCGCTGGTGGGCGAGCTGTTCATGGCGACCACCACGCGCTTCGGCTTCCGCAAGCTGCTCGCGATCGGCAATCCGCGCGGACTGCCGGACGCCTTCATCGACGACATGTACGAGAACTTCGACGCCGGGACCCGGCGCGCCGTGCTCAGGCTGTACCGCGCCACCAGCGATATCGGCGCCGCGGCGGATCTCGCGGTGGCAGCGCTCAGACCGCGCGATCTCGACTGCCTGGTGATCTGGGGCAAGCGCGACATCTACCTGCCGTGGCGCTACGCCGAGGCGCAGCGCGAGGCCTTCCCCCGCGCGGAGATCGTCTACCTCGAGGACAGCGGCCACTGGCCGTTCATGGACAACCCCGAGGCCGTCGCCGCCGCGCTGGTACCCTTTCTGCAGCGCGTGACCGCGGCCGCGGGCTGAGCCCGGCACGCGGATCGGTTACCCTGCAGCGCCGCGGCCGCCCGTGGGCGACCCGTCATCCGTTATCCAGGGAGCACCCATGTCCGAGATCAATCGCGTCTGGCGCCTGCGCAAGCGTCCCGTCGGTGACATCGCCGACGATGTCCTGAGTTTCGAGGAAGAAGCCATTCCGGAGCCGGGTGACGGGCAATGCCTGTTCCGGCTCAATTACCTCTCGCTCGACCCCACCAACCGCATCTGGATGAGCGACATGGACCAGTACATGCCGCCGGTCGCACTGGGCGACCCGATGCGCGGGGTGGTCTGCGGCACCGTGGTAAGCAGCAACACGCCGGCCTTCGCCGCGGGCGACGTGGTCAGCGGAATCGGCGTGTGGGCGGACTACCAGATCGGCACGCCGGAGACAGTCAGCAAGCTCGGCGATACCGGTCCGGTCGCGGTCATCGACGCTTTCGGCACGTTCGCGGTCGTCGGCCCCACCGCCTACTTCGGCCTGCTCGACCTCGGCGATCCGCAACCGGGCGAGACGGTGGTGGTCTCGGCGGCTGCCGGCGCCGTCGGCTCGATTGCCGGGCAGATCGCGAAGATCAAGGGCTGCCGCGCCGTCGGGCTCGCCGGCTCGGACGAGAAGTGTCGCTGGATCGTCGACGAGCTCGGCTTCGACGCGGCCATCAACTACAAGACCGAGGACGTGCCCGCGGCCCTGAAAAAGGCCTGCCCGGACGGTATCGACGTCTACTTCGACAACGTCGGCGGCGACATTCTCAATGCTTGCCTGAAGCAGATGAACCTCAACGGGCGCATCCCGACCTGCGGCCTGATCTCGCAGTACAACGCCACCGGAGAGGTTCCCGGCCCTTCCAACTACCCGATGATCCTGATGCAGCGTCTCAGGGTGCAGGGCTTCATCGTCTCCGACTTTGCCGCACGCTGGCCGGAGGCGATCCAGGCACTGTCCGGCTGGATGGCCGAAGGCCGCATCAAGGTTCGCCAGGAGGTGGTCGACGGGCTCGAGAACGCGCTCACCACCCTGCGCAAGCTCTACGACGGCTCCAATACCGGCAAGCTGATGCTGCGCGTGGAGGACGTCTGAGCAACCCGGGCCTCAGCGCGTCACGCTGCCGCTGCGCCGGCGCGTGAGCGCGAGGCCCGCGACCCCGGCGCCGAGCAGCCACGCCGCCGGCGGCAGCGGCACCGGGGCGGCCACCGCGTTGAGGGACACCGAGTGCGTGCCATGCACGAGCTCGAACGCGATGCCGCTGCAGTTGGTGCAGAACACGTTGTCGAACTGGCCGCTGATGCCGCCGTCGGCTTCGAGGAACACGAAGCTCTCGCCACCCGGCGGCACGTAGCCGCCGAACAGCGAGACCTCGACGTCGCCGGCCAGGGTCGCACCGCCGGACACGTCGAGCAGGTCGAACAGCGAGCCCTGTGACAGGCCGCCGATCTCGATCGCGAGGATGGCGGCAGCCGCCTGCTCGAAGTCACCGTCGACGGAGAACGTACCAGGCGAGTTGCCGGGGCCGAGCACGCCGCCGTTGACCAGCGTGCCGATGACGGTGCCCGTGCCGCTCAACATGCCGCCGAACGCGACGCTGAGCGTGCCGTCCGCGGCGCCGGCTGGCGTACCCGGCCCGACCACCACCGCGGCGCTGCTGCCGGCAACGTCGACCACGCCGGCGGCGCCCAGCGCCAGGCTGTCACCCAGGTGCAGATCCGGTGCCGCCGCGTCACTCGAGTCGAGCGCGATGGTGCCCCTGTCGAAGCTGGCGAGCTGGCCGAGATCGACCGACGCGGTGTCGTCAATGGTGACGTCGGCGCGGTCCAGTGCCGTGACGGCGGACAGGTCGATCGTGCTGCCGGCACCGGAGGCCGTGATCCGCACCACGCCGTTGGTGCCCGAGGCGTTGTCCGTGAAGCCGCTGATCCCGCTGAGATCGACCTGACCACCGTCGCTCGCACTGATGTTCAGGTCCGAGTTGGTGCTGCCACCGCTGCGCTCCACCGTGGTCAGGCTCGACAGGTCGAGCAGCGTGCCGGCGCCGTCGGCCGTGAAGGCACGGTCCAGC
>JBHIYN010000007.1:0-309327 GCA_041984235.1 Gammaproteobacteria bacterium | reverse complement strand
GAGGTGCCCTCGGTGAGCGCGGGCGGGGCGGTGGAGGAGCCGGCAGCCTGGATCTGGATGTTGACGTTGGGATAGAAGCGCTTGAAGGCCTCGGCCCACAGGGTCATGAGGTTGGCGAGGGTGTCGGAGCCGACGGAATTGAGATTGCCGGACACGCCGCTGGTCTTCTCGTAGGCGGGAATGCCGCTGTCGACGTCGAGGGCGGGCGCCGCGCCCGCACCCAGCAGGGCGGCCAGCGCGAGGGCGTACAGGCTTCGTTTCATCGGTGTTGACTCCTTGTAGGGTTGGCGAACCGACCGCGGGTGGCGGCTCGCGCCGCATTATGTTGCAGGGACATAACGGTTTCGTGACAACCCCCGAGGGGCGGGCACCCGGCTTCGCGTATGATGCGCGGGCGGCTTCGCGCACCGTCGTCGTTTCTCATCCCGCGGCTACCGTCATGCATGCACACCTGGCCAATGTCGTCGCCCTGATCGCCGCCGTCGGCATCGTCGTGCAGTGGGCCGCCTGGCGCTTTCGCATCCCGGCCATCGTGCTGCTGACGGTCGCCGGTTTCGTGGTCGGCCCTGCGACCGGGCTGGTGGTGCCGCACGACGCCTTCGGCAGCCTGCTCGAGCCGTTCGTGCAGCTCGCGGTCGCGATCATCCTCTTCGAGGGGGGACTCAACCTACGCTTCCACGAGCTCAGCCGCGCCGGCAGCGGCGTGCGGCGGCTGGTCACGCTGGGACTGCCGCTGAGCTTCGTGGCCGGCGCGCTGGCCGCGCATTACGTCGGCCGCCTGCCGTGGCCGGTCGCCATCGAGTTCGGTGCCATCATCGTCGTCACCGGGCCGACGGTGATCCTGCCGCTGCTGCGCCAGGCACGCCTGCGGGTCAAGCCGGCGTCGCTGCTGAAATGGGAAGGCATCGTCAACGACCCGCTGGGCGCGGTGCTGGCGGTCGTGGTGTTCCAGTATTTCGCCCTGGTCGACGGCGACCGTCGCGGCTTCGAGCTCGCCGCCTCAGTGCTGATCACCCTGAGCGCGGCCGGCGCGCTGGGCTGGTTCGCCGGGCGCTGGCTGGGCCATGCCTACCGCAACGGCCTGGTCCCGGAGTTCCTCAAGGGGCCCGCCATGCTGTCCGCCGTGCTTGCGACCTATGCCCTCGGCAACATGATGCTGGACGAGGCCGGGCTGCTGACGGTGACCGCGTTCGGGGTTGCTCTCGGCAATGCCAACCTGCCGAGCATCCACGAGCTCAGGCGCTTCAAGGAGGCGATCACGATTGCGCTGGTCTCGGCGTTGTTCATCGTACTGACCGCGGACCTCGACCCGGCCCTGTTGCGCCAGCTCGACTGGCACGGCATCGCGCTCCTCGCCACGGTCATCTTCGTGGTGCGACCACTGGCCGTCTTCATCGGCACCATCGGCTCGCAGATGAGCTGGCAGGAGCGTGTGCTGGTCGGCTGGATCGCACCGCGCGGCATCGTCGCGGCCGCCGTCGCGGGCGCCTTCTCGGTGCGCATGGTCGAAGCCGGATACCCGGAAGCGCAGAAGATCCTGCCGCTGGTGTTCGCCCTCATCGTTGCCACGGTGGTGCTGCACGGCTTTTCCATCGGCTGGGTAGCCCGCCGCCTGGAGCTCGCCTCGAAACGCTCCGACGGACTCATCGTGGTGGGCGCTTCGCCGTGGTCGATCGACCTCGCCGGCAAGCTGCACGAGCTCGAGGTTCCGGTGGTGGTGGTCGATGCGTCCTGGCATCGCCTGCGACCGGCGCGCCTGGCCGGCATCAACATCCATTTCGGCCAGGTGGTGTCGGAATCGGCCGACGAGCAGTTCGATTTCTCGGCCAGCGGCTACGTGTTCGCGGCAACCGACAACGATGCCTACAACGCGCTGGTGTGCACGCATTTCTCCAACGAGTTCAACCGCAGCGCGGTGTTCCAGCTACCCATGCCACGCGCCGAGGCCGACGAGAAGAAGGGGCTGGCGATGACCCTGCGCGGCCAGCGCGTGTTCAGCGGCGACGCGCTGTACGAAACGCTGCTGCAGCGCTACTTCGAGGGCTGGCGCTTCCAGAAGACGCGTCTCACCGAGGAGTTCGACTTCGAGAAATACCGCGCCAACATCGACGACGGGCTGTTCGCCGCGCTCATCGTGCGCAGCAGCGGCGGGCTGGTCTTCGACTTCGAACGTTACAAGCCGGAGCCGGGCGACGTCGTCATCAATTTCCTGCCGCCACAAAGCTGACCGCGGGCTGTCCGCTCAGGCGGAGTCGCGCATCGCGATGGTCACGTTGTCGGCCTCCGAGCACACGCGATTGCGGCCGCCGGCCTTGGCCAGGTACATGGCCTTGTCGGCGCGTTCGAACACGTCACTCAGGGTATCGCTGTCACGGAACTGTGCGATGCCGCACGACAGCGTGATGCGCACCGGCGTGTCCTTGTGCCGGAACGGACAGGTCTCGATGTGCGCGCGCAGTTTCTCGAGCAGCTGGTGGCCCTGCCGCGCGTTGGTCTCGGGCAGCAGCAGCACGAACTCCTCGCCGCCGTAACGGCACAGGATGTCGCTCTCGCGAACCAGGTCGCGGAGCTGCTGGGCAACCGTCGAGAGCACGCGATCGCCGGCCGAATGCCCGTAGAGATCGTTGACATGCTTGAACAGGTCGAGATCGATGACGGCGAGGCTGAGTGCGCCGCCGTAGCGCTTCCAGCGCGCGAACTGCTTGGCGCCGGTCTCGTTGTAGCCGGTGCGGTTGAGCACGCCGGTGAGGGGGTCGATCAGGATACGGGCATGCTGCTGCTCGAGATCCTCGCGCAGGGTCTCGGTCTGCGTCTCCAAGCTCTTGAGCTGCTCGGTGACGCGCTGCACGGCCTGGTCAGCCTCGGCCATGCGTATGCTCTGGGCATCGACGAAGGTGCGTAGCCCGGCGCCGATGTTGTCGATACGGGTATCGATGAGGGCGCGCAGGCTGGCGAGATTCTCGGCGGCAAGGGCATCGTCACGCATGCCCTGCATTTCACCGGTAACGCTTTCGCTGAGCTGCAGGGTGTCCGCGGAGCACGCCGACTGCGCGTCGCGCGAGCGATAGAGAAAGGCGTCGAAATCGGTCAGACGTTGGGCCACGCTTTCCAGGAAGCGCGACAGCTCGTCGACCTCGGCCTGCACCTCGGCGCGGACTTCGCCAACCAGCTCGGCGATCCGGTCGATACATTCGATGAAGGTCGGGACGCTGTCCGCCTTTTCGATCGCGTGCCGGATCGGACTGACCATGCGCACCGTTACCGGTGACACCGGAACGCGTTCCAGCAGCTCGACGAGCAGCATGCGGATGGCCGCCGCGTCCCGGCAGGAATCCGGCGAGCGCAGCAGATTCTGCGACAGCATCGCGGCGGTCGCGCGCATCTGCTCCAGCGCGTCCGCGCGATCACGGGCGGCGGTCAGCGCGCGCCGGGCGCGTTCGATCTCCGGCTGCATGGTGTCCGGAACGTCGAGCAGTTCGAGGAACTCGTTGAGCCGCTCGGAGGCGCCGGCCGGGGCGTCATCGGCAGTACCCGGCTTCTTGAGGTCGAGCGAGACGATGGTGTCGACGATCTCGTCGATGAGCTGCTGGCGATCGGGGTGTCGGCGGCCGCTGCGGATCAGCGTGCCGAACTCCTTGAGTTTGTTGTCGAGTTCCTGATTCTGGCCGTGGTAAGCGAGCGCCAGGCGCAGGATGCCGCGTTGCAGCCGGGCGATGGTTTCCCCCTGCGGGCGCTCCGCCGACGCGTCACGCTTGCGCGGCGCGGGGTCGCCGGGGGTAATCACAGTGCTTTTCGCTGTCATGCTGACCACGCCGGGTGTTGGAAAAGTCAGCGACGCCGGCGATGGGTCTGCCGCGGGCGGCGCTGCCGGCCGCCGCGAGCGGGTCGGGTCCGGGCCGGGCCAAGGCCCCGCCGATATGCCGAAACCCGCCGTGGTTACCGGTCAGCTTGTTTAGCGGCCAGCGCGTCGACGACCTTTAGCAGGGTCTCGAAATCGCCGGTTTTCTGCGTGCTGGTGCGGTAGCGGCCGTCGATGATGACCGCGGGAACGCCGGTGATGCCGTATTCGCGGGTCAGCTTGACCGCGCGGCGGGTCTTGGTATCCACGTCGAACGAGTCGTAGGCGGCGCGGAAGGCGCTCTCGTCGACGCCGTGCTCGGCGAAGAAGCCGGCCAGCTCGTCGACGCTGAACACGCGACGCCGCTCGCGGTGCAGGGCCTCGAACAGCGCGGGATGGGTTTGTTCCAGCACGCCGAGCTGCTCGGCGGCGTAGTAGGCCCGCGCATGGATTTCCCAGTTGCGCGCGAAGACCGCCGGCACGCGCACGAACTCGATGTAATCGGCCTTGGATTCCAGCCACTTGCTGAGCTCGGGCTCGAACGCGTAGCAATGCGGGCAGCCGTACCAGAACAGCTCCAGCACCTCGACCTTGCCCTCCTCGACGTGGGTGGCGACCGCGGGCGATACGCCCTCGTAGTGCTTGCCGGGCTGGAAGGCATCCTGGGCGAAAGCGGCGGCAGCGCCGGCCATCAGGCAGGCGGCGAGCAGGGAGCGGAGCATGGGCGGCATCCTGTGTTCTGGACTGTGGTGGTGCTTAGGTGCCCGCACGGGCCGCGGGTTCCCGCGACGGACGCGACGGCCTCAGTGCAGCGCCGAGAGGTAGCGTGAGAGGACCTCGATGTCGGCGTCGCTGAGCTTGGCGGCGATCGTGCCCATCATGTTCTGCGGGCCGCCCGGCCGGCTGCCGTCGCGGTAGGCCTTGAGCTGCAGCGCGGTGTACTCGGCATGCTGGCCGCGCAGCGCCGGGTAGCCGGCGGGCTGGTTGCCGGCGCCGGAGGGTCCGTGGCAGGCCATGCAGGCGGGGATCCCGCGCCCGGCGTCACCGCCGCGGTAGAGCACCTCGGCGCCACCGACGTCCGCGTCACCCAGCGCGCCGACCCTGGGCGCCTGCCCCGCGTAGTAGGCGGCTATCTCGTGCATGTCGTCTTCACTGAGCGGTGCGGCCATGCCGTTCATGCTCGCGTTGACGCGCTCGTTGGCCTTGAAGGCCTGCAACTGCGCTACGATGTAGGGCGCGCCCTGACCGGCCAGGTTGGGCCAGATCGGGTTGATGCTGTTACCGTCCGCGCCGTGGCACGCGGTGCAGGTGGCGGCCTTGGCCGGCGGTCCGTCCGCCGCGCTCGCACCGCTGATCGAGGCGAGGGCGAAGAGGACCGTGAGCGGGAACACCTTCCACTGATGCATTATCTGTCTCTCGATGGTCGCGAATGGGTCGCGATTATAACCGTATGGCCGCACGCCGGTGAGCACGGCGGCGGAGCGGCAGCCGGCCCGTGATCACGGCCGCGCAGGCGACCGCCCGGCTGCTGCAGCGGGCGCAGTTCAGCGTGAGCGTGCCCGAACCGCGGCAGCTGCCGGCCGATCGCGGCCGCGAGGTTGCCTTCGCGGGGCGCTCGAACAGCGGCAAATCGAGCGCCATCAACGTGCTGTGCACGCAGCGCAACCTCGCGCGCACCAGCCGCACGCCCGGGCGCACCCAGCATATCGTGGTCTTCGAGCTCGACCCCGGGCGGCGTCTGATCGACCTGCCGGGCTTCGGCTACGCCAAGGTTTCCAAGGCCATGCGCGCGCACTGGGAGCGCGCGTTGCCCGAATACCTCGAGCGCCGCCGCTCGCTCGCGGGGCTGATATTGCTGATGGACGTGCGCCACCCGCTCAAGCACGAGGAGCAGATCCTGGTGAGCTGGTGCGCGCAGGCCGGGGTGCCGCTGCACATCCTGCTGAACAAGGCCGACAAGCTCAGCCGTGGTGCCGCCCTGGGCACCCTGGCACGGGTCGAACGGACGCTCGCCGGTGACGGCGCGACCGCCACCGTGCAGGTCTTTTCCGCGCTGCGGCGCGATGGCCTCGAGCAGGCCTGGACGGTGCTGGGCGAGTGGCTGGGGGAAGACGGCGACGGCGCGCAGGCGGCGGACGGAGAGGATTAAAGAGGGCCCCGGTACTCATGTAGGGGGATTTACAGGACCGGGGCCACAATGTTGCCCGCTTGGGGAGGGCGGGCGGCGCCCACCAAGGGAGGGGGGTGGTGGGCTCGTTCTGGCGAACGTACCGTTGAGACCCCGCGCGCAGGGCGAAGTTCCGTTGCTGCCCGCCTGGCGGGCGGTGATTTACTCGACGACCTTGATGCGTTCGCCGGCGGCCGCGCCGCTGCCTTCGGCGGCATTCAGCAGGCGCAGCTGGTCCTCGGCCAGGCGCTCCAGCGGCGAGGCCTGGGCCAGTGCCGACCAGCTCACCGGGCCGCTCAGGCGGGTCACCGCCAGGCGCCGCGCGCGGGCGGCGGCCAGGTCGTCGCCGGTCGGCCGGCGCATGCTCGCGGCGACGGCGCGGAAGGTGCCGTCGAAGCGGCCGAGGGCGTCCGGGTCGCGCGTGATCCCGGTGAACACGTAGCCATAGCGCCCGGCGATGATCGCCGCGACCCGCGCCGGGCGGGTGGCGTCGCCGAGCCTGACCGTGGCGAGGCCCGTGATCCCCTGCAGCCCGTCCGCGTCGAGGCTCTCGGCGCGCGCCAGTGAGCCGATGCCGAACTTGCCGAGCAGCGCCTCGGGTCCGGCCCCGGCGCCGGCCGAGCGCATGCGCACGACCATCAGCGCCTGCTGCGAGGGGTCGGCCAGCAGCACCTCGGAGGCCTGGTTCTGGCTCAGCCAGCCCTGCGGTATACCGAACGCGATGCCGAGATCGGGGTGCACGAAGCTGCCGTTGGCGATGATGCCCTGGGCCGGGTTGGGCCCGAACACGAGGTCGTCGACCTGGTTCAGGAAGCGGTCGCGCTCGCGTACGCCACCGGCCTTCAGCGTGCGCGCGTGGGCGATGATCTCCTTCAGCCGCGTGTCGTTGTCGGGGTGGGTGGAGAACACCCCGTGGTAGGCGCGTGCCTCGCGGCCCTCGAGCGCGGCGAGCTTCTGGTCGAACAGCTCCTGGTTCTTCAGCGTGCGGATGACGTCGAACATCGCCTGCGGGTCGTAGCCGGTAGCGGCGAGGTACTCGGCGCCCAGGCGATCGGCCTCGAGCTCGTGCTCGCGGCCGTAGCCGCGCAGCAGGGCCGTGCCGAGCATGCCGACGGCCTGGTCCAGGCCGGTTTGGCGCAGGGTCGGGAAGAGCACCGACAGCACGCCCGCGCCGAGGCTGGTGGCCTGCGCGGAGGACGCCTGGCGCACGCCGTGGCGCGCGGTGACATGGCCGATTTCGTGGCCCAGCACGGCGGCCAGCTCGGCCTCGGAGTTCATGTAGGCGAGCAGGCCGCGGGTCATGTAGATGTAACCGCCCGGCAGCGCGAACGCGTTGATCTCGGTGCTGTCGAGAACGGTGAAGGTATAGCTGAGTTCGGGGCGGTGACTGACCGCGGCCAGGCGCTGGCCGACGGCGTCGACGTACTGCTGCAGGGCCGGGTCGTCGTAGACGGCGTATTGCTGCAGGGTCTGCTGATGCGCCTGCTGGCCGAGCGCGAGCTCCTGGCCCTCGGACATCAGAACCAGGTCCGGCCGGCCCGTGACCGGGTTGGTGGCGCAGGCACCGAGCAGGACGGCCGTGGCGAACACGGCCGCCGGCAGCAGCCCGGCGCGTCTCATCGGCAGCGCGGCGGCGCGGGCCGCGCGGCGCTCAGGACATGCCGTACTTGCGGCGGAACTTGTCGACGCGGCCGGCGGTGTCGACAATTTTCTGCTGACCGGTGTAGAACGGATGGCAGGCGGAGCAGACATCGATGTGGAGCTGCTCGTCAGACAGCGTCGAGCGCGTCTGGAAGGTATTGCCGCAGCTGCAGGTGACGGCGATGTCGCGGTAATTCGGGTGGATTTCGGCTTTCATGGCTGCGGTTTCGGGCTGGGTCCCAATCGGGCCGGCGATTCTAGGGCGCGCGGCGCGGCGATGCAAGCGACCCTCACAGCGCGATATCGGCGACCACCGGGGCGTGGTCGGAGGGCTTCTCCCAGCCGCGCGGCGTGGCGTCGATGTGGCACGCGCGCACCTGCCCGGCGAGCGCCGGCGCGGCCAGGATGAGGTCGATGCGCAGGCCGCGGTTGCGGCGGAAGCCGGCGGCGCGGTAGTCCCACCAGGAATAGGTCTGCGGCGGCTGCTCGAACTGGCGGAAGGTGTCGCTCAGGCCGAGTTCGAGCAGGCGCTGCAGGCGCTCGCGCTCGGGCTCACTGCACAGCACCTTGCCGCGCCAGGCTTCCGGGTCGTGCACGTCGGCGTCGGTTGGGGCGATGTTGAAGTCGCCGACCACCAGCAGCGCCGGGTGCCGCTCCAGCAGGCCGGTGACCCAGCGTTGCAGCGCGTCCAGCCAGCCGAGCTTGTAGGCGTACTTGTCGCTGCCGACCGCGGCACCGTTGGGCACGTAGAGGTCGAGCAGCAGCACGCCGCCGGCTTCGACCGCCAGCACCCGGCGCTGCTCGTCGTGCAGGCCCGGGATGGCCTCGGCCACCGTGCTGACGGGCAGCCGCGAGATCACCGCGACGCCGTTGTACGACTTCTCCCCGGCGTACACGCAGTCGTAGCCCAGGGCCTCGAACTCGGCGGCCGGAAACGCCTCGTCGCGGACCTTGGTCTCCTGCACCGCGAGGACGTCGACCGCGTTCTCGCCGAGCCAGCGGGTGACGTGTTCCAGGCGGGCCCGGATCGAGTTGACGTTCCAGGTCGCGAAGCGCGCCATCGGCGCCGCCGCCCGGCTCAGACGCGGAAGCCGCCGTGGCGACGCCGCTGCACGGCGTCGATGGCCCAGGCGCCGCAGGCGAACGCGGCGATCACGACGATGAGGCCGGCGATGAGCAGGGGCATGGCGTACTCGCGCAGGACCAGCGGCAGCAGGGCCGGGGTCGCCGTGCGCGAGGCGCGCGCGGTCAGCTCGGTGATCTTCTCCCCGGCGCGTTCGAGCTCGCCGCGCAATTGCTCGCGGTCGCGCTCCAGCTCCACGATACGCGCGTCCGGCGGCGCGCTGCTGGATTCGACCCGCGCGCGCAGCGCGGCCGCCTCGGCCTGCAGCTTGCCGGCGCGCAGACGCTCCTCGGAGAGCTTGCCCTTGAGCTCGGTGTTCTCCTTGGTCAGCGCGTCGACCTGTGCCGCGCTGCCGGCATCCGCGGCACCCGCGCCCGCTGCCTCACCCCGCGCGGCGGCGAGCTGCGCGGCGAGTGCGTCGCGCGCCTTCTCCAGCTCGGCCAGGCGCAGCAGGGCCGGGCGATCGGTGGTCAGGTAGGCGCCATCGACCCAGCCGCGGGTGTTCTCGCCGTCCTCGATCAGCGCCAGCTCGCCGTCGCGCTCGACGACCTCGACCGCGGTCCCGGTCGGCAGCACCTTGACGATGGCGCTGTCGAGATTCTTCTCCGCGTGCACGCCGACCAGCAGGCGATCGATCACGTAATGGGTCTCGGCCTGCGCTGCGGGCAGCCACAGCAGCAGCGCGAGCACGGTGGCGGAAGCAGGGCGGGGGTGCATGATGCGGCGATTATCCGGGCACTTCACGCGGCGAGTCCAGCCTGACGCAGTAGCGCGTCGACCCGAGGCTCACGCCCGCGGAAGCGGCGGAACAGTGCCATGGCGTCCGCCGCGCCGCCGTGGGCGAGGATCGTCTCGCGGAAGGCGAGGCCGGTGTCGCGGTTGAAGATGCCTTCGTCCTCGAAGCGCGCGAAGGCATCCGCGGCCAGCACTTCGGCCCACTTGTAACTGTAATAGCCGGCGGCATAGCCGCCGGCGAAGATGTGCGCGAAGCCGTTCTGGAAGCGATTGAATTCCGGCGGCCGCACCACGGCCACGCGTGCCCGCACCTGGTCGAGCAGGCCCTGGATGTCGAGGCCGGGTCGGTACTCCAGGTGCAGGCGGAAGTCGAACAGGGCGAATTCGATCTGGCGCAGCATCTGCATCGCCGCCTGGAAGCGCTGCGAGGCGCGCAGCCGCTGGTAGAGATCGTCGGGAATCGGCGCGCCGCTGTCGTGGTGGGCGGCGAACAGGTCCAGCGCCTCGCGTTCCCAGCACCAGTTCTCGAGCATCTGGCTGGGCAGCTCGACCGCGTCCCACGGCACCCCGTTGATGCCGGCCACGCCGCGCACGTCGACCCGCGTGAGCAGGTGGTGCAGGCCGTGACCGAACTCGTGGAACAGCGTGTTGACCTCGTCGTGGGTGAGCAGGGTCGGCTGGCCCGCGACCGGCGGGGTGAAGTTGCAGGTCAGGTAGGCGACCGGTAGCTGCGTGCCGCCGGGATGTACCCAGCGCACCAGGCACTCGTCCATCCACGCGCCGGAGCGCTTGCCGGGGCGCGCGTAGAGATCGAGGTAGAAGAAGCCCAGCGGCTCGCCGTCGGCCCCGACCACGGCATGCACGGTGACGTCCTCGTGCCAGGTCTCGACCCCGGTCAGGGTTTCGAACTGCACGGCGAACAGGCGCTCGGCGACCGCGAACAGGCCGGGCACGACGCGTGCGACCGGGAAGTAGGGCTTGAGATCCTCGCGCCGGAACTCGAAGCAATGCTCGCGGTACTTCTCCGCGGCCCAGGCCTGGTCCCAGGCTTCGAGCGGGTCCAGGTCCAGCGTCTCGCGCGCGAAGATACCGAGCTCGGCCAGCTCGCGCTCGGCCGCCGGGCGCGCCTTGTCGGCGAGCTCGTGCAGGAAGTCGATGACGGCCTCGGTCGAGGGCGCCATCTTGGTCGCCAGCGACAGCTCGGCGTAGCTGCCGAAGCCGAGCAGGCCGGCCAGCCGGCGGCGGTGCGCCAGGATGTCGTGCATGACGGCGCTGTTGTCGTGCCGCGGGTCGTGCGGACCGCGCTCGGAGGCGCGCGTGACGTAGGCTTCGTAGAGCGTGCGGCGCAGCTCGCGTGACTCGAGGTGCATCATGCACGGCAGGTAGCAGGGTAGGTCCAGGCTCAGCCGCCAGCCCGGCTCGCCGGCGCGCTCGGCGTTGTAGCGGGCGAGTGCGCGCACCGACTCCGGCAGGCCGGCGAGTGCTGCCTCGTCGTCCACCGCCAGACCCCAGGCCTCGGTCGAATCGAGCAGGTTCTGCTCGAAGCGCGTTGCCAGCCGTGCCAGCTCGGTGTTGCAGGTGCGTACCGCGGCCTGTTGCTCCGGCGGCAGGTCGACGCCGCCGAGGTGGAAGTCGCGCAAGGCATGCTCGACCAGCGCGCGCCGGGCCTCGTCGAGCGCGTCGAAGCCGGGCGCGTCGCGGATGGTGCGAAAACAGGCATGCAGCCCGGCATGCTGACCGAGCTCGCTGGCAAACGCCGACATCAGCGCGACACAGGCATCGTAGGGTTCGCGCAGGGCCTCGGAGTCGGCTACCCCGTGCAGGTGCGAGAGCGGTGAATAGAGACGCTGCAGCTCGTCGGCCATGCCCTGCATCGGCTCCACGACATTCTCGAAAGTGGCCCGTGACGGGTCAGCGGTGAGCGCGTCGATACGTCGGCGCTGATCGTCGATCAGGGCCTGCAGCGCGGCGGTGATGGTGCTGGCCTCGAAGCTGCCGAAGCGCGGCAGGCGGTCGAGCGTGGAGCGGGCGTCGGCGGTCATTTTCATGGCGCGCATTATGCCGGCGCACCGGGTGGCTCAAAAGCGCGCCGCGACCTCAGCTTCCGAAGCGCAGCACCAGCGCCCACAGGGCGAGCACGAACAGCGGCACGCTGACCATGGCCAGGCCCGCGGCGTAGCGCGTGCAGCGGCGGATGATCTCGTCCTCGGTACCGGCATGGATGACGAACGGCCGGCGCCTGTCGCCGGTGCGCGCCAGCACGTCGACCGGAGGTGGGGCGACGGCGTGTTCCTGCTCGGCCATGATCTCTGCGGTGGCCTTGTCGCGCGCGGCCTGCCATTCGTCGAGGTCGATCTGGCCGTCACCGTCGGCATCGAAATGGCGCAGCATGAAGGCGCTGTCGCGCTTCCATTCGCGCAGCTTGTCGCCGACCGCGCCGTCGACGTCGAAGCGTGCCGCGGCGCCGCCGTGCGTGGTGAAGTTGCCGATGGCATAGAGCGCGTCACCGGGTTCGATTCGGCGTTCGGTATAGCGATAGGGCTTACCCACCGCGCCCATCGCGCGCGCCCACCACACGCCGTCGGACTCGTGGTAACGGCCCGGGATGCGGCTGGTGCCGTACCACACGTTGTTGTGCCCGGCGGTGACCGCGGCGCCTTCCGGATCGACCGCGCAGCGTCCGGTGGTGTCGACGAGATAGAACAGGTCCTCGCTCCGGCCCTGCTCGATGGTGCTCCAGCTGTTGCCGCCGCGCCCGTTGCCGCGGCTGCGCTCCTCGCGCTTCTCCACCTTGTAGCTGAACCATACGCAGCGGCGGGTGGACAGTGGTGCGAAGATCTCGTCGCCGTCCATCAGGTCGGCCATGCCCTGCAGCTCGATGTAGCCCTGCGGTGCCGAGCGGATGAGCGCGGTCGGCATGTCCTCGATGACGCGCTTGCGCGCCAGGAAGCGCAGGGCGCCCCAGCCCGCGGCAGTGGCCAGCAGCAGCGCAATGACGGTGACGAACCAGAACTCGGGCGCCTGTGCCCGCTGCACCAGCTGCATGAACTCGGCCGGGCTCATGGCCGCTCTCCGACGCCGCTCAGCTGAACAGCGCCTTCAGATCGACGTCGGCCTTTTCCGCCTCGGAGAACTCCAGCAGCTCGCGCTCGCCGAACCCGAACCAGCGCGCAATGACGACGTCAGGAAACTGCTCGATGCGCACGTTGTTGCGATTCACCGATTCGTTGTAGTACTCGCGGCGGTCGGCGATGGTGTTCTCCAGCGCGCTGATGCGTTCGCGCAGATGGCGGAAGTTGTTGTCCGCCTTGAGCTCGGGGTAGGCCTCCGCTACCGCGAACAGGTTGCCGAGGCCGCGCCGGAGCTGGGTCTCGGCGGCACCGAGCTGGCGTACGTCGCCGGCCTCACGCGCGTTCGACACGGCCGAGCGCGCCTGGATGACGCGCTCCAGGGTGTCCTTCTCGTAGGCCATGTACTCCTTGCAGATGGCAACCAGCTTGGGCAACTCGTCGTGTCGCTGCTTGAGCAGCACGTCGATGTTGGACCAGGCCTTGGACACGTTGTGCTTGAGCGTCACCAGGCCGTTGTACATGGTGATGCCGTAACCGAGCACCATGACTGCGACGACGAGAAGGACGATACTGCTGATATCCATGCTGCCACCCCGCGTTTTGCAGCGACCGATGCGTGTATTATGACCGGGTATTCGGCGTCGGCGCCGCAACACTTGAGCCGGCCTTCGCGGCTCGCGTTGCGGGCCGGCCGCTGTGACCCACGGAGAGATACCGATGAAAGGCGATGCCAAGGTCATCGAGTTCCTGAACAAGGTGCTCAAGAACGAACTGACCGCGATCAACCAGTACTTCCTGCACGCGCGCATGTTTCGCAACTGGGGGCTGACCAGGCTGGACGAAAAGGAATACGAGGAATCGGTCGACGAGATGAAGCACGCCGACCGCATCATCGAGCGCATCCTGTTCCTCGAGGGCCTGCCCAACCTGCAGGACCTGGGGCGGCTGCGCATCGGCGAGAACACCGCCGAGGTGCTGAGCGCCGACCTCGCGCTGGAACATGACGCCATTCCCGATCTGCGCGACGCGATAGCGTATTGCGAGCAGAGCGGCGACTACGTCACGCGCGCCCTGTTCGTCGAGATCCTCGAGAGCGAGGAAGAGCACGTCGACTGGCTGGAGACCCAGCTCGAGCTGATCGAGCGGGTCGGACTGGAGAACTACCAGCAGTCCTTCATGTAGGCCGTTGCTGCAGCGCAGCAATCGCCGGCGGACACCCGTCTTTCTTACTGTTGCAAATGGTTCTCATTTGTACTAAGTTTCGCTTAGACCTTCAGGAGAGCGAGCCTTGTACGTCTGCATCTGCAACAACGTGACCGAGCGCGACATCGAAGACGCCGTTCGCGGTGGCGCACGCACGATGGACTGCCTGGCCGACCAGCTCGCCGTCTCCACCTGCTGCGGCCAGTGCGCCGGTCACGCCGACGAATGCCTGCGCAGCGCCCTGTCCACGGTCATGCTGCCGACCGTCGACGCCGAGCCGGCCCTGCACCTCGCGACCTGAGCGCGCGCCGCGCCGCGACAGCGGCGCGGATCAGGCCGAAGCGCGCTGCGCCGACTCCCCGCATTCCGGGCAGCGCGGATTCTTGTTGAAGCGCATGGTCTGCCACTCCATCGAGAGGGCGTCGAGCAGCAGCAGCCGCCCGGCGAGGTCGTGGCCGACGCCCATCAGCACCTTCAGCGTCTCCATCGCCTGCACGCTGCCGATGATGCCGAGCAGCGGCGCGATGACGCCGGTCTGCGAGCAGGTTTCCGCGACCGCCGCCTCGTTGCTGTAGAGGCAGCGGTAGCACGGGCTGTCGGCGGACCCGGCGTGGAACACGGTGACCTGGCCTTCGAAGCGAATCGCCGCGCCGGAGATCAGCGGCTTGCGGTGGGCCACGCAGTGACGGTTGATGGCGAAGCGGGTGGTGAAATTGTCGGTGGCGTCGACGACCGCGTCGACCCCTGGCACCAGCGCTTCGAAGCCGGCGTCGTCGAGCCGGTGATCGACCGTTTCCACCGCGCAGTGCGGATTCAGCGCGGCAATCCGCTCGCGCGCCGAGACCACCTTGGGACGGCCGAGATCGGCCGTGGTGTGAATGATCTGGCGTTGCAGGTTGGACAGCTCGACCTGGTCGTGGTCGACCAGCACCAGGTTGCCGACCCCGGCGGCGGCCAGGTACATCGCCACCGGGGACCCGAGCCCGCCGAGCCCGATGACCAGCACGCGCGCCTCGACCAGGCGGTTCTGCCCGTCGATATCCACCTCCGGCAGCAGGATCTGCCGGCTGTAACGCAGTAACAGGTCGTCGTCCATCGTTGTGCTCCGCCGCGCCGGGCGCCCAGTGTGCCGTCGCCCCGGCGCACTGTCACGTCATGCGGCGCCGCCCCGCCGCGCGCGGGTGACACGCTCGTGGCCGGCCAGGTCCCGCAGCGTCTCGACCGCGGTGAAGCCGTGCGCCAGGCAGCAGGCCCGCACCGCCTCGCCCTGCCGGGCGCCGTGTTCGAGGACCAGGTAACCGCCGCTGCGCAGGCAGCCCGGCGCGTCGCGGACGAGGATCTCGAGGTCGGCCAGGCCGGCGTTGCCGGCAAACAGTGCCGACGGCGGCTCGAAGCCGAGCTCGGGATCCAGCCCGTCGCGCTCCGCGGCGCCGATGTAGGGCGGATTGGACAGCAGCACGTCGAGCGTATGCGGCCCGAACGCGGCCAGCCAGTCACTGGCCAGGAAGCTCACGTTGCCGAGCCCGTGACGCGCGGCGTTCGCGGCCGCCACCGCCAGCGCCGCGGCCGAGCGGTCACTCGCCAGCACCCGCGCGCGCGGCCGTTCAACGGCGACGGCGAGCGCCACGGCGCCGCTGCCGGTGCCGAGATCGGCGACCGTCGCCGCGCACCCGGCGGCAATCACCTCGAGGCCGGCCTCGACCAGCCGCTCGGTGTCCGCGCGCGGTACCAGCACGTCGCGCGTCACGCCCAGCGCCAGCGACCAGAACTCGGCCTCGCCGGTCAGGTAGGCGAGGGGTTCTCCCCGGCGCCGCGCGTCCACCAGGGTAAGGAAGCGCTCACTGTCAGCCGCGTCCAGCACCGCTTCGGGGGCCGCGTAGAGGCGCGTCCGCGGCGCCTGCAGCACGTACGCCAGAAGCACTTCCGCTTCGAGCCGGGCCGCCGGCTCGGGGGCCAGCAGGTGCGCGCCCCGCGCGAGCAGCTCGCCGACGCGGGCCGGCGCCATGGCGGCCACCTCAGGCCTCGGCGAGCTGCGCCATGAGGTCGGCGTGGTGCTCGGTCACCAGCGGCTCGATCACCTCGTCGAGATTGCCCTGGAGGATCTCGTCGAGCTTGTAGAGCGTCAGGCTGATGCGGTGATCGGTCAGCCGGCCCTGTGGAAAATTGTACGTGCGAATGCGCTCGGAGCGGTCGCCGCTGCCGACCAGGCTGCGGCGCGTGGTCGCCTGCTCGGCCGCCACGCGCTCGCGCTCGGCGCTCAGCAGCCGCGCCCTGAGCAGTGACATCGCGCGGGCGCGGTTCTTGTGCTGCGAGCGCTCGTCCTGGCATTCGACCACCACGCCGCTCGGCAGGTGGGTGATGCGGATCGCGGAGTCGGTCTTGTTGACGTGCTGGCCGCCTGCGCCGGAGGCGCGATAGGTGTCGATGCGCAGATCGCCCGGATTGATCGCGATGTCCTCGACGTCGTCGACCTCCGGCATCACCGCGACCGTGCAGGCCGAGGTGTGAATCCGGCCCTGGGACTCGGTTTCCGGCACGCGCTGCACGCGGTGCGCGCCGGATTCGAACTTGAGCCGGGCGTAGACGTCGGTGCCGCTGATGCGCACGATGACTTCCTTGTAGCCACCCACCTCCGCCTCGCTCGCGCTGACGATCGCGGTGCGCCAGCCGCGGCGCTCGGCATAGCGCAGGTACATGCGCAGCAGGTCGCCGGCAAACAGCGCCGCCTCGTCGCCGCCGGTGCCGGCGCGGATCTCGAGGAAGACGTCGGCGTCGTCGTCGGGATCGCGCGGGATCAGCAGGCGCTGCAGGTCGAGCTCCAGCCGCGCGAGCTCGCTGCGCGCCGCCGCCGCCTCGTCGGCCGCCAGCGCGCGCAGCTCGGGGTCGTCCTCGCCGCTGAGGGCCTCGGCGTCGCGCAGCGACGTCTCGGTGCTGCGGTAGCGGGCAAAACACTCCACCACCGGCAGGATCTCGGCGTGCTCACGCGACAGCGCGCGGAACTTCGCCTGGTCGGCGATGACTTCCGGCGCCGCCAGCAGGGCCTCGATCTCGTGGCGCCGGTCGGCCAGGCTCTGGAGCTTGTCGAGCAGGGTCGCTTTCATCGTTGCGAGTCGTCGTCTCCCAGGCCCAGCAGCTCGCGCGCCACGGCGAGGTAGTCCTCGCGCCCGCCGGCAGCGCGCAGGCTGGTGGTGGGATGATGCAGCAGCTTGTTGGTCAGCGTGTGCGCGAGATGTTCGAGCACGGCGCGCGGCTCCTCGCCGTTGTCGATGCGCGCCAGGGCGCGCGACAGGGCCGCGTTGCGTATCGCTTCCCCGCGCGCCCGGAACGCGGTGATGGTGGCGCTGCTCGACTGCACCTGCAGCCAGTCCATGTAGTCCTGCACCCGCAGGTGCACCATTTCCTCGGCCTCCGCCGCGGCGTCGCTGCGTCCGCGCAGGTTGGCGGCGACCACGCTTTCGAGGTCGTCGACGGTATAGAGGTAGGCGTCGTCGAGCTCGCCTACCGCCGGCTCGACGTCGCGCGGGACGGCGAGATCGACCAGGAACATCGGATCATGGCCGCGCTTCTTCAGCGCCAGCTCGACGAAATCCCGGGTCACGATCGGAAGACGGCTGGCGGTAGAGCAAACCACGATGTCGGCGCGCGGCAGGTGCTCGCGCAGCTCGGTGATCGCGATGGCCTCGCCGCCATAGCGCGCGGCCAGGTCCACCGCACGCTCGTGCGAGCGGTTGGCGATGACGAGATGCCCGATGCCGGCGCCGGCCAGGTGATTGGCAACCAGCGAGATCGTCTCACCGGCGCCGACCAGCAACGCGCGGCGCGCGCCGAGATCGCCGTGAATCTGCTGCGCGAGCTTGACTGCCGCGAACGCCACCGACACCGGGCTGGCGCCAATCTCGGTCTCCGAACGGATCAGCTTCGCGGTCGAAAACGAGAACTGCATGAGGCGGTTGAGCAGCTTGCCGACCGTACCCGCACCCAGCGCGGCGCGGTAGGCGTCCTTGAGCTGCCCGAGGATCTGCGGCTCGCCCAGCACCAGCGAGTCGAGCCCGCTGGCCACGCGCAGCACGTGGCGCACCGCGTGCGCGTCGCTCAGGCGATAGACGTGGGGCTCGATCTCGGGCAGTCCCAGGTCACGGTAGCGCGCCAGCCAGCCCAGCGGCTCGGCCTGCGACGGCTCGGCCAGATCGAGGTAGAGCTCGGTGCGATTGCAGGTCGAGAGGATGATCGATTCGCTGACGCCGCCACTCGCCTTCAGCGCGTCGAGCGCGCGCGGCAAC
Organism: Gammaproteobacteria bacterium; assembly: GCA_041984235.1. Lineage (GTDB taxonomy): Bacteria > Pseudomonadota > Gammaproteobacteria > JBHIYN01. The sequence goes on along the minus strand of JBHIYN010000007.1, from coordinate 291,269 downwards.
TGCTCGCTGTCGAAAGCGACCTTCTCGCGCACCTCCAGCGGCGCGGTTCTGTGACTGAGTCCGAGTATGAACAGGCCCATGGGCGCACTGGTTAACTTGTCACCGAAACGGGCGATAAGGGGATGGAGCGGGCCGCCGCACGCGGCGCGCGGCCGGGGGCATCGTCGTTAAGCCCGGCCCTGAACTGCGATATAGTTTAATCAGAGAATTTTCAAAGGACTAATGGCGGCACGGGGTACGGCCACCCGCTACCGCCCGCGAGGCCCGCCGCCGTGATCCACATCCGCTTTCCGATCGCCGCCTTCGCCGGCAGCGTGTTGCTCGCGGCGCTGCTGGCCGGCTGTGCGGCGCCGCCGCCACGCTCGCAGGCACCGGCACCGGTGAACGTGGCGACCGCGCCGCCCGAACCCGAGCCCGTGCCGTTCGAGTACGAGCAGGACCCGGTCTACCGCCTGCTGATTGCCGAGTTCGCCGGCCAGCGCGGCCAGCTCGAACTCGCGGTCGACAACTACGTCGCCCTGGCCGAGAGCCTGCGCGATGTCGGCCTCGCGCAGCGCGCCACGCGCATCGCGGTGTTCGCGCGCGACGACGATGCCGCGCTGGCCGCGGCGCGCGTGTGGGTCGAGCTGGCGCCGCTCGACATGGAGGCGCGCCAGATCATCGCCGCGCTCTACATCCGCCACGGCGACGCCGACAGCGCGTTCTCCCACCTCGAGTTCGTGCTTGCGCACGACCACGAGGAGCCGGGCAACCGCCTGCGCATGATCGCCAACCTGCTCGGCAGCGAGGAGGACCGGGAAACCGCGCTCGCCGTGATGGGCCGGCTGCTGGCGCGCTTCGAGGACGACACCGACGCGCTGCTCGCCTACGCGCTGCTCGCCATTCGCGCCGAGAAGCTGAACGAGGCGCGCGATGCCATGAACCGCATCGCCGAGCACGGCAAGGTCAGCTCCAACGTCGCCATGGCCTACCTCGCGGTGTTGCAGAAGCAGGATCGCCTGCCCGAGGCGCTAGACTGGCTGGACCACATCCTCGGCATCAACCCCGACCAGTTCGGTCTGCGCCTGGTCTACGCGCGACTGCTGGCCGATGCCAACCGCTTCGAGGAGGCACGCGTGCAGTTCAGCGTGCTGGTCGACGAATCGCCGGACAATACCGACATCGTCTTTGCCCTTGGTCTGCTCAACCTGCAGGCCAACCGCATCGACGACGCGGCGACGAATTTCAATCGCCTGCTGGAGCTGGAAACGCGCCAGGACGAGGCCCATTTCTACCTCGGCCAGATCGCCGAGGCGCGCGAGCAGCCCGAGCGCGCCATCGAGCACTACCAGGCGATCGAGGGCGGCGGCAACTATTTCGCGGCGCAGATGCGCAAGGCCCTGGTGCTGTCGCTGATGGGCCGCGTCGACGAGGCCAGCGCCTTCCTCGACCAGGTCAGCGTCGAGGACGACAAGCAGCGTTTCGATCTCGCGCGCGCCAAGGGCGAGATCCTGATCGAGCACGATCGCTACGAGGAAGCGATGGCGACCTTCGACGCGGCGCTGACTGACGGCGCCTATGACACCGAGCTGATCTACGCGCGCGCCATGCTGGCGGAGAAGATGGGCCGCATCGACCAGCTCGAGCGCGATCTGCGCACCATCATCGAAGCCGAGCCGGACAACGCCCAGGCGCTCAACGCGCTCGGCTACACGCTGGCCGACCGCACCGAGCGATACGAGGAGGCGCATGCGCTGATCGAGCGCGCGCTCGAGCTCAGCCCTGAGGATTTCTACATCCTCGACAGCATGGGCTGGGTGCTCTACCGGCTGGGGCGCCTGGAGGAAGCGGTCGACTACCTGGAGAAGGCGCGCGAGCTGCGCAACGATCCGGAAGTCGCCGCGCACCTCGGCGAAGTACTGTGGGTGCTCGGCGATCGCGACGCCGCGCGCACGGTGTGGGAGTCCGCGCTCAGGGACACGCCGAACGACAGGAAGCTGCTGGACGTCATCGAACGCCTCGCGCCGTGAGTCACGCGCGAACCATCCTGTGCGGCACGTTGATGCTGGTGAGCGGCTGCGCCTACTTCGCGACGGAGGAGACCGCGGCGCCCGGCGACGGCGCTGCCGCCGAGCGCGCACAACGCCACGTGCAGGGACTGCGCGCCTTCAATGACTGGCAGCTCACCGGCCGCATCGCCGTCCAGCGCGAGGACCAGGGCTTCAGTGCCGATCTCGACTGGCGCCAGCGTGGTAACGCCTTCGATCTGCGCATCGCCGCACCACTGAACGGCGGCACCTTCGCCCTCGCCGGTGACGACACACGCGTGACCCTGCTGACGCCGCGCGGCGAGCAGTACAGCGCCGCCGATGCCGAGAGCCTGATGGCCCGCCACCTGGGCTGGGTGATCCCGGTCAGTGGTGCGCGCTGGTGGGTGCGCGGCATGCCCGAGCCGGGACTCAGCGTCGAGCACGAGCGGCGCGATCCGCTCGGGCGCTGGAGCGATTTCGCGCAGGCTGGCTGGCGCATCAGCATCCTCGACTACCGCGAGGACGGTGAGCCGGTGCTGCCGCGCAAGCTGTTCCTGGCCCGCGATGCGCTCAAGGTGCGGGTGGTGGTCAGGCGCTGGGAGGCCCTCTGAATGACGCGCTCCCTGGCGTGGCCGGCGCCGGCCAAGATCAACCTGTTCCTGCACGTCACCGGCCGCCGTGACGACGGATACCACCTGCTGCAGACCCTGTTCCAGTTCGTCGACGTCTGCGACGAGCTCGATTTCGAGCTGAGCGACGCCGATCGCGTGATCCGTACCACGGCGCTGCCCGGGGTCGCCGCCGCGGACGACCTGGTGGTGCGCGCCGCACGCCTGCTCAAGGACCATACCGGCTACCGCGGCGGTGCCGCGATTACCGTGCGCAAACGCCTGCCGCTGGGCGGCGGCCTGGGCGGCGGCAGCTCGGACGCGGCCACCACGCTGGTCGCGCTGAATGCCCTGTGGTCGCTGCACCTGCCGATCGACGAGCTCGCCGCGCTGGGGCTCGCGCTGGGCGCCGACGTGCCGGTGTTCGTGCGCGGGCAGGCGGCCTGGGCCGAGGGCGTGGGCGAGGTCCTGGTACCGATGTCGCCGCCGGAATCGCCGATCGTGGTGGTCACTCCGGCGGTCGCGGTCTCCACCGCGCGCGTGTTCGGCGACCCTGATTTGACACGCGATACCCCGCCAATCAAAATGCACGCCCTTTCGCTCGAGCGTACCCGCAACGACTGCGAGCCCGTCACCCGCCGGCTGTACCCCGAGGTCGCCGCGGCTTTCGAATGGCTGGCCCGGTTCGCGCCGGTAAGAATGAGCGGCACGGGCGCCAGCGTGTTCGCCTTTTTCGACGACGGCGACGCGGCCGCGGCGGTCGCTGCCAGGGTTCCGCGGGAATGGAGCGCGTTCGCCGGCCGCCGGGTGAACCGCTCGCCGCTGATGACCCGGCTCGAGGCACACCGGAACGGACGCTGAAGGCGGTCAGGAATTCAGTGGTTCCCCGATTTTGGGGTGTCGCCAAGCGGTAAGGCACGGGGTTTTGATCCCCGCATTCCCAGGTTCGAATCCTGGCACCCCAGCCAGACAGAGCGAGCGCCGGCACCCCGGCGGAAACCCGGCGTGCGGACAGGACCAGGCGCGAGGTTGGCCGAACGATGATTGAAGAATCGATGATGCTGTGTACCGGCAACGCCAACCGTGCGCTGGCGCGGGCGGTTGCGCGGCATCTGAACATTCCGCTCGGCAAGGTTTCGGTCGGCCGCTTCAGCGACGGCGAGATCATGGTCGAGATCGCCGAGAACGTGCGCGGCCGGGACGCGATCGTCATCCAGCCGACCTGCGCGCCGACCAACGACAACTTCATGGAGCTGATGGTGCTGATCGACGCCCTGCGCCGCGCCTCGGCCCAGAGCATCACCGCGGTCATTCCCTACCTCGGCTACGCGCGCCAGGATCGCCGGCCGCGCTCGGCACGCGTGCCGATCACGGCCAAGGTCGTCGCCAACATGATCACCAGCGTCGGCACCACCCGGGTGCTCACCGTCGACCTGCACGCCGAGCAGATCCAGGGCTTCTTCGACATCCCGATGGACAACGTCTACGCCTCGCCGGTGTTGCTCGGCGATATCTGGAAGCACGAGTACGAGGACCTCATGGTGGTCTCGCCGGACGTCGGCGGCGTGGTCCGCGCGCGCGCCATCGCGCGCCGTCTCGACGACGCCGATCTCGCGATCATCGACAAGCGCCGCCCGCGCGCCAACGAGTCGCGCGTCATGAACATCATCGGCGACGTCGCCGATCGCACCTGCGTCATGGTCGACGACATGGTCGACACCGCCGGCACCCTGTGCCGCGCCGCCGAGGCCCTCAAGGACCACGGCGCGCGCAAGGTCGTGGCCTACTGCACCCACCCGGTGCTGTCGGGCAGCGCCATCGACAACCTGGAGAATTCGACGCTCGACGAGCTGGTCGTCACCGACACCATTCCGCTGTCGGAATCGGCGCAGGCCTGCGGCAAGATCAGGCAGCTCTCGGTCGCCGGCCTGCTCGGCGAGAGTATCAACCGTATCTGCTCGGGGCAGTCCCTGAGCTCGATGTTCGTCGACTAGCAAGGAGACGAGAACTTCCGTGGCAGCCCTCCGTGGCTGCCAGGTAAGCGCCGCCCGGCGCCTGGTCGCGGGCCCGGAACGGCGTTTTGGCAAACAACCGTGATTGGAGACCAACGAACATGAACCAGTTCGAAATCGAGGCCGAATCGCGCAACGACAGGGGTAAGGGTGCGAGCCGCCGCCTGCGTCGCGCCGGCAAGATCCCCGGCGTCGTTTACGGCGCACACAAGGATGCCGTGGCGATCCAGCTCGTCCACAACGACATGCTGCTGCACACCGAGCACGAGGCGTTCTACTCCCACATTCTCGACCTCAAGGTCGACGGTACACCGGAGAAGGTCGTGCTCAAGGACATGCAGCGGCACCCGTTCAAGCCGTTCATCATGCACATGGACTTCCTGCGTGTGGACGAGTCCGAAGAGTTGACCATGCGCGTGCCGATCCACTTCGTCAACGAAGAGCGCTGTGTCGGCGTCAAGCAGAGCGGCGGTGTCATCGCCCACCTCATGTCCGACCTCGAGATCTCGTGCCTGCCGCGCAACCTGCCGGAGTACATCGAGGTCGACGTCGCCGCGCTCGACGTCGGTGACACCGTGCACCTGTCCGATCTGACCATGCCCGAGGGCGTGCAGCTTACGCTCCTCGCCCAGGGCGGCGACGAAGCGCTGCCGGTGGTCTCGGTGCAGGTGCCGCGCGCGGTCAGCGAGGACGAGGAAGGCGAGGAAGCCGAGGGCGACGAGGCTCCGGCCGAAGGCGGCGAAGCGCCGGCTCCGGAAGGCGAGGACTAGTCGCGAATCGACACTCGCCGGCGTGTCCCCCGGGCGCGCCGCGGAGCAGCGCTGATGGCCGATGACGCAGGCGTGCAGCTGGTGGTCGGGCTCGGTAATCCGGGCCCGGGCCACCGCGAGGACCGTCATAACGCCGGCTTCTGGTTCGTCGATGCGCTGGCCGCCGAGCGCGGCGTGGCGCTGCGCGACGAATCGCGCTTCAAGGGCGAGCTCGGCCGCGATGCGGACGGCATACGCCTGCTCAAGCCACTCACCTACATGAACCTGAGCGGCGAGGCGGTCGCAGCCTGCGCGCATTACTTCCGTATCCCGCCGGCGGCAATCGTGGTCGTGCACGACGAGCTCGACCTCGCCGCCGGCACGGTGCGGCTCAAGCGCGGCGGCGGCCACGGCGGCCACAACGGCCTGCGCAGCATCGATCAGCATCTCGGCAGCAGCGACTACCTGCGGGTACGCCTCGGCATCGGCCATCCCGGAGCCGGGGCGGACGTCAGCGGCTGGGTGCTGTCGACGCCCCCGGCCGCCGAACGCGAGGCCATAGTGACGGCGATCGACAACGTCATCGGGGTCTTCGACAACCTCGCCGGCGGCCGCTTCGAGCGCGCAATGAACGCGCTCAACCGGCGCCAGAAAAGCAACAAGGACACATCCTGATGGGATTCAAATGCGGCATCGTCGGCCTGCCCAACGTCGGCAAGTCGTCGCTGTTCAACGCGCTGACCAGCGCCGAAATCGCGGCGGAGAACTACCCTTTCTGCACCATCGAGCCCAACGTCGGCATCGTCGCCGTACCCGATCCGCGTCTGCAGCGGATCGCGGCGATCGTGGAGCCGGCCAAGGTGGTGCCGTCGGCGATGGAGTTCGTCGACATTGCCGGGCTGGTCGAGGGCGCCTCGAAAGGCGAGGGGTTGGGCAACAAGTTTCTCGCCCACATCCGCGAGACCCAGGCCATCGCGCACGTCGTGCGTTGCTTCGAGAACGACAACGTCACCCACGTCTCCGGGCGCGTCGACCCGGTGTCGGATATCGAGATCATCGAGACCGAGCTCGCGCTGGCCGATCTGGAAACCTGTACGCGCGGCCTGGAACGCGCCGAGAAGCAGGCCAAGTCGGGCGACAAGGAGCAGCGCGCACGCGCTGCTGCCTACCGCACCCTGCTCGACGCGCTGGAGGCCGGCACGCCGGTGCGGGCGCTCGAGCTGGACGACAACGCTGCTGCCCTGGTGCGCGAGATCGCGTTACTCACGGCCAAGCCGGTGCTGTTCATCGCCAACGTCAGCGAAGGCGAGCTTGGTGGCAATGCGCACAGCGCCGCGGTCGAGGCCTACGCAAAGGAGGCCGGCGCCGAGTGCGTGGTGCTGTGCGCGGCGATCGAAGCAGAGATCGCGACCCTGGCTGCCGACGAGCGCGCCGAGTTCCTGGCCGATCTCGGCCTCGAGGAATCCGGCCTCGACCGCGTCATCCGCGCCGGCTACCGTCTGCTCGGGCTGCACAGCTTTTTCACCGCCGGACCCAAGGAGTGCCGCGCCTGGACCGTGCGCCGAGGCGCCACCGCGCCGCAGGCAGCCGGCGTCATTCACACCGACTTCGAGCGCGGCTTCATTCGCGCCGAGGTCATCGCCTACGACGACTTCATCGCCTGCGGCGGCGAGGCGAAGGCGCGCGAGAGCGGCAAGCTGCGCGTCGAGGGCAAGGACTACGTGCTGGACGACGGGGACGTGGTCCATTTCCGCTTCAACGTCTAGCAGGACGCAGCAGGCCTACTGCGGCGGCCGTCTGCGGCGTTGCGGCGGTTTCTGCGGTGCTCACGTACTGATGTACGCTGCGCTCCTCGCAAACCGCCGCGCCTTGCAGCCGTCCGTCCTCGCTACGGCCTGCTGCGCCCTGCCGCGAGGCTGGTGACGCGGGGGCTACTGCGGTGGGCGTCTGCGGTGTTGCGTCGGTTTCTGCGGTGCTCACGTACTGATGTACGCTGCGCTCCTCGCAAACCGCCGCGCCTTGCAGCCGTCCGTCCTCGCTACGGCCTGCGGCGAAGTCCGATGCCGGCTCGGGTACCGCTTTCCCGAACGGTCCGGGGCCTGGAACCGCTCGGGAAAGCGGTGTCCTCCACGATGCCGTTGCTGACCGTAATCTTGAACCAGGGGTTCAAGAATGGAACGTCTCGGGGCGAATCAGGCTTTCCGCTGCGAATGCGGACCTGCACAACATCGCCGGATGATCGGTTCCGAGGCTAGGTATTATAGGCTCAAAGATTGTCGGGTCAGTGGACGCACAAAGCAGAGAACACCTTGGAGGTGATCGTACGCTTTCCGGCAAACTTTAGGAAACCCCCGGCGGGGCGTGCGCGGCGGGTACCCGTAACGAATTGTTACGGTGGTGGGGCGTCAGTGTTCCGGCGAGGTGGTGAGTTCGAAGCTCGACCCGCGGGTCAGCGCCTCGGCGATCTTGGTCTGCATGCGCGCGATGCCCTCACCGATGTCCGAGGCCATGGACTCGTTGCTGCGCCGGAACTCGAGGTACTCGTGGGCGATGTTCAGGGCGGCCATGACGGCGATGCGTTCGCTGCCGATGACCTTGCCGTTGTCGCGCTGCTCGACCATTTTCTTGTTGAGGAACTGCACCGAGGCGAACAGGGCCTCGCGCTCGTCCTCCTTGCAGCCGACGACGTAGTCCTTGTCGAAGATCGTCACCGTGATCGGTTTGACGTCGTCGCTCATGAACGGGTCTCCATCGCTTTCAGGCGCGCGATCATCGCCTCCACGCGACTGCGCGCCTGCTCGGTCTTCTCGATCAGCGTGGCGCGTTCCGCGGTCAGGGACGCCTGTTGATTGCGCAGCGCCTCGTTCTCGCTGGCCAGGCTTTCCACGGTTTTGATCAGTTCGTCGACGCGGGACTCCAGCGCGGCCAGTTCCAAGCGGTCTTTGCTGCCTGCAGTCATGACGAAAAGGGTCGCTCGCGGAACACCATTGAGTCGCGCCAATATAGAGTGCGAGGCTGCGGACGGTCAACCGGCGAACCCGTGGATTTTCCCGCAAATCCGGCATTTACTGCAGCTTGTCGCGATGTCGTGGGATAATGGGAAACATGTCGTCACATACCCGCTTAGACCGGTGAGCGCCGACCTGCACGACGCCGTCGAACAGGCACTGGCGGCGCTCCAATGCGACGTCGGCGCGGCCGAGTGTCACGGCATGCTGAGCGGCATGCTGTGCGGCCCGGGGGCATTCGATGAACGCACCTGGCTGGCGCACGTGACCGGCGATGCCGAAGACGTGCCCGATCTGCCGGCGACCGCGACCGCGGCCCTCTACGACCTCGCCAGTGCCACGCGCGCGGCGCTGGAGCGCGACGATTTCGCCTTCGACCTGTTGCTGCCCCCCGATGGTGCGCCGCTGGGTGAGCGCGCGGCGGCGTTCGGCGCCTGGTGCCGTGGCTACCTCTCGGGGCTGGGGCTGTCGGGCATTGCCGACCTCGCGATGCTGGGCGAAGATGCGCAGAGCTTCGTGCGCGATGTCGAGCGCCTGGCCGCGATCGACGAGCACGCCGCCGGTGACGAGGCCGACGAGCGCGCCCTGTACGAGCTGACCGAGTTCACCCGCATGGGGGTGATGGTGGTGCGCTCCGATGCACTCGCGTTGCCGCCGCAGTCACCCCAAGCGGGAACCCTACACTAACGAGTCCGAATCGTATGGAGAAAAGAGAATTCGCGCGGCGCCGCAAGCGGCTCATGGACATGGTCGACTCCGGTGCCATCATCATCCAGCCCAACGCGCCCGAGCGCATCCGTAACCGCGACGTCTACTACCCGTTTCGCGCCGACAGTGATTTCTACTACCTGAGCGGCTTCCCGGAGCCCGAGTCGCTGCTGGTGCTGGTGCCGGACCGGCCGCAGGGCGAGTTCCTCCTGTTCTGCCGCGAGAAGGACGAGGAAGCCGAGACCTGGCACGGCCGACGTGCCGGACTCGAAGGCGCGTGCGAGGAATACGGCGCCGACGACGCCTTCCCGATCACCGATCTCGACGACATCCTGCCCGGGCTGCTCGAGAACAAGGAGCGCATCTATTACACGATGGGCCGCTACGCGGAGTTCGATCAGCGCCTGATGACCTGGATCAACCGGGTCACGAGCAAGGGTCGCGCCGGCGTGCACGCCCCCGACCAGTTCGTCTCGCTCGGCCACATCGTGCACGAGATGCGCCTGTTCAAGAGCAGCCAGGAGCTCAAGGCGATGCGCCGCGCGGCGACGATCGCGGCCGAGGCGCACCGCGCGGCGATGGAAGTCACCCGCCCCGGCATGCGCGAGTACCAGGTCGAGGCCGAGCTGCTGCGCTGCTTCATGCACCACGGCGCGCGCGCCCCGGCCTATCCTTCGATCGTCGGCAGCGGCGCCAACAGTTGCATCCTGCACTACACCGAGAACAGCGAAGCGATGAAGGACGGCGACGTGCTCCTGATCGACGCCGGCGCCGAGTACGACAGCTACGCCAGCGACGTCACCCGCACCTTTCCGGTCAACGGCGAGTTCAGCGAGACCCAGCGCCTGGTCTACGAAGTGGTGCTGGAGGCGCAGGCCGCGGCCATCGCCGAGGTGCGCCCGGGCAACAGCTGGAACGAGCCGCACGAGGCGGCCATCGAGACCATCACGCGCGGTCTCATCGATCTCGGCATTCTGAAGGGACGCCTGCGCAAGCTCATCGACGCCGAGGCCTACCGGCCTTACTACATGCACAAGACCGGGCACTGGCTGGGCATGGACGTGCACGACGTCGGCGATTACAAGCTCGGCGACGAGTGGCGTACCTTCGAGCCCGGCATGGTGACGACCATAGAGCCGGGCCTGTACCTGGCGGCCGGGCTCAAGGATCTCGGCAAGCAGTGGTGGAACATCGGCGTACGCATCGAAGACGACGTGCTGGTGACCGAGACCGGGCACGAGGTGCTCACGATCGAGGCGCCGAAGAGCGTCGAGGACGTCGAAGCGGCGATGCAGCGCCGGCGTGCGGCCTGACTGCGACTGCCTGGTCGTCGGCGCCGGGCTGGTCGGCAGCATCGCCGCGCTGACCCTGGCCGGGCGCGGGCTGCGCGTCGCGGTCGCCGAGCGACGCGGCGCACCGGCGCAGGTCAGCGGGGCGGACGTTCGCGCGCTGGTGCTGTCCGCGGCCTCGGTGCGCATCCTCGAGGACCTCGGGGTATGGCCGCGCCTCGCCGCGCAGGCCACGGCGGTGCGCGAGATCCGCGTCAGTGAGCGCGGCGCGTTCAGCCGCGTGACCCTGAGCGCCGACGACATCGGCGTGCCGGCGCTGGGCTGGACCTGTGCCGCGGACGCCTTGCTGGCCGCCTTCAATGCCGCCGTGGAAGAGCACCGCGGCATTACCGTGCACTGGGGCCGGCGGGTCTCGGCGCTGACCGCCGCGGCGGCCGCGGCGGACGTCGCGCTCGACGGTGATGGCAGCGTCACCGGGATCACGGCGCGCCTGGTGGTGGGCGCCGATGGCGCGGACTCGACGGTGCGTGGCGCAGCCGGCATCGGCCTGGATCGCCTGAGCTACGGCCAGCAGGCGGTGGTCGCGGCGGTCACGGTCGAACGGCCGCGCGAGTACACCGCGTTCGAGCATTTCACCCGGCGCGGGCCGCTCGCCCTGCTGCCGGTGGGCGGCGCCCGCTACGTCTCGGTGCAGTGCCTGGACGAAGCCGCTGCCGGCGCCGCGCTCGCGCTCGACGACGCAGACTACTGCGCGATGCTGGAGCGGCGCAGCGGCGGCCGGGTCGGCCGTTTCTCCGCGCCCGGGCCGCGGCGCGCGCACGCGCTGGTGCGACAGCGCGCCCGCTCGCTGGTCGCGCCACGCACGGTGCTGATCGGCAATGCCGCGAATACCGTGCATCCCAACGGTGCGCAGGGCCTCAATCTCGGCCTGCGCGACGTGGCCGCGCTCGCCGCGGCCCTCGACGGTGCCGCCGATGCGGGCGCCGAGTCCGTACTCGCGGCCTATGGCGCGTCGCGCCGCGGCGATCAGCGCGCCGTGGGCGCCTTCACCCACGCCCTCGCGCAGGGCTTTACCTCGGGCCTGCCCGGCATCGCCTGCGCGCGCCGCGCCGCGCTCGCGCTGGCCGCGACGGCCACGCCCTTGCGCCGCCACCTGTTGCGCGAGGCGAGCGGCCTGGCCGCGCTGGCGCGCATCGCACCGGCGGCGTGAGCCCGACGCAGGCATTCGATGCCGTCGTGGTCGGCGGCGGGGTTGCCGGCCTGGCCGCGGCCGCCCTGCTGGCCCGCAGCCAGGCGCGTGTGTGTGTGCTCACTCCGGAGCTCGGGGCGGCACCGCCGGCGGGACCGTTCGAGCTGCGCAACTACGCCATCACCCCGGCCTCGCGCCGCGTGCTGCAGGCGGCCGGTGCCTGGGACATGCTGGCCGGCGAGCGGCTCGGTGCCTTCGATGCCATCGAGGTGTGGGATGCCGGCTCGTCCGGCGCCGTCAGCTTCGCGCCGCCGGCGGCGCACGAGGGACCGATGGGCTGGATCGTGGAGCACCGCAACCTGGTCACGGCGCTGGCCGGCGCCGCCCGCGGCGCCGGGGTCACGATCATGGAGCAGTCCCTTGCGGGCCTGGAGATCGGGCAACCGTCCACGCTGCGCCTCGCCGACGGCGGCACCCTCAGTGCACGCCTGGTGATCGGTGCCGACGGCCGCGAGTCCTTCGTGCGCCAAGCGGTGGGCCTGGGCTTCGAACGTACGCCTTACGATCATCGCGCCATCGTCGCCAACGTCGTCACCAGTGTCCCGCACGGGCGCATCGCGCGACAGCGCTTTCTCGCCAGCGGGCCGCTGGCCTTCCTGCCCCTGCCGGACGCGCGCGCCTGCTCGATCGTGTGGTCGTGCACGCCGGAGCTTGCCGCGGAAATCGAGGCGGCGGACGACGCGGCATTCATGCAGCGGCTCGCCGAGGCCTTCGACCGGCGCCTGGGCGACATCCGCGACACCTCCCCGCGCCTGGCCTTCGCACTGGAACGCGCGCAGGCGACCGAGTGGACGCACGGCAATTGCGTGCTGCTCGGGGATGCGGCCCACGTCGTGCATCCGCTCGCCGGCCAGGGCCTCAATCTCGGCCTGATGGACGTCGCCGCACTGGTCGAGTGCGTTGGTGCGCCGGGCAGCGAGCGGCAATGGCCCGCGCCCGCGGCGCTGCGCCGTTACGAGCGTTGGCGCAAGAGCGAGGCACAGGAGCTGCTTGCCATGACCGATGCGCTGAAGCGCGTGTTCGCGCACGACGCGTTACCGTGGCGCGGCCTGCGCGGTCTGGGCATGCGCCTGACCGACAGCGTGGCGCCGATCAAGACCTGGCTGGCCGCCCGCGCCATGGGTGAGCGCGGCGACCTGCCGCGGCTGGCGCGCGGCCGGCCCTGAGTACGAGGCAAACGACGAGCGATGAAAGAGACCGTTTTCGAGACCCGGCTGCGTTCGCTGCCGTTGCTCCAGCGCGGCAAGGTGCGCGACATCTACGCCGTCGACGACGAGCACCTGCTCATCGTCACCACCGATCGCCTGTCGGCATTCGACGTCATCCTGCCCGACCCGGTGCCCGGCAAGGGCGCGATCCTGACCGCGTTGTCGAACTTCTGGTTCGCGCGCCTGGAAGGCGTCATCGCCAATCATCTGGTCCCGATCGGGCTGGCCGAGGTCCTGCCCGATGCCGACGAGCGCGCCGAGGTCGAGGGCCGCGCGGTGGTCGTGCGCCGCCTGCAGCCGCTGCCGGTGGAGGCCGTTGCGCGCGGCTACCTGATCGGCTCCGGCTGGAAGGACTACCAGGCCAGCGGCGGCGTCTGCGGTATCGCGTTGCCGGCAGGACTCGAACAGGCCGCGCGGCTGCCCGAAGCGCTGTTCACCCCCGCGACCAAGGCCGCGGTCGGCGACCACGACGAGAACATCGACTTCGCCACCATGTGCGACCTGGTCGGCCGCGAGCGCGCCGCGCAGGTGCGCGACGTGACGTTGCGCATCTACACCGAGGCGGCCGCCTATGCCGCCGAACGCGGCATCATCATCGCCGACACCAAGTTCGAGTTCGGCCTCGACCGGGACGGCGAGCTGGTCCTCATCGACGAGGTGCTGACCCCTGATTCCTCGCGCTTCTGGCCGGCCGCCGAGTGGCGTACCGGGACCAGCCCGCCGAGCTTCGACAAGCAGTTCGTGCGCGACTACCTGGAGACCCTGGACTGGGACAAGCGCGCGCCGGGACCCAGACTGCCGCCCGAGATCCTGGCCCGTACCGCCGAGAAGTACCGCGAGGCGCTGCGCCGGCTCGCGGGCTGAGCCGCGTCGTTCGAACGCCGGTGGCAGCGGTGCTCGCGCCGCGGTTCAGATTTCCTGCGCGGTCGGCCGGTAGAGGATCTCGTTGACGTCGACGTTGTCCGGCTGGCTCATGGCGAACGCGACCATGTCGGCGAAGCTTTCGGCGGGGATGGCGAGCTTGTCGTAGAGGTCGCGCACGTTCTTCGCGACGTCGGGCTCGGTCACGCTGTCGGGCAGCTCGGTAGCGACCGCGCCGGGCGAGATGACGGTGCTGCGGATATTGTACGGCTTGACCTCCTGGCGCAGGCCCTCGGAGATCACGCGCACCGCGGTCTTGGTCGCGGCATACACGGCGCTGCCCGGCCGCACCTTGTGCCCCGCCACCGAGGAGACGTTGATGATATGGCCGCCCTGCTGCGCCTTCATGTGCGGCAGGGCGGCGGCGATGCCGTACAGCACACCCTTGAGGTTGACGTCGATCATGCGATCCCAGTCCTCGACGCGGCCGCGTTCGAGCGGCGAGTGCGGCATGAGGCCGGCGTTGTTGACGATGACGTCGAGCCGTCCGTGCACGGCCACCGCGTGGTCGACCAGGCGCTGCACCTCTTCGGCGCGCGTGACGTCGGTCTGCATCACCGCGTCCGCGCCGAGACCGAGCTCCGCGGCGAGAGCCTGCAGGCGTTCGACGCGGCGCGCGCCCAGCACCAGCCGTGCGCCGTCACCCGCCAGCCGCCGCGCGGCCGCTGCGCCGAGGCCGCTGCTGGCGCCGGTAATGACGACGACCTTGCTCTCTATGCCTGCGCTCATGCCCTGTCTCCTGCCCCGGTTCGTGGAAGCGACAGGGTACTTGCCCGCAGGGGTTACGCGAAACCCGCGGTAGCCGGTCTGCGTCCCGTGGCGGACGCAGCGGGTGCCTAGCCGACGTGCTCGACGAAATCGCCGACGGTGACGATCTTCATGCCGTTGGTGCCGCCCGAGTGGCCGTGCAGATCGCCCTTGGTGATCATCACGCGATCGCCGTCGCCGACCGCACCGCGATCCTTGAGCAGGGTGAGCACCGCGCGCGTGACCTCGCTGTAAGGCACGGCGTTGATGTCGAACTCCATCGGGTAGACGTCGCGGTACAGGGTCACCTTGCGCAGGGTCTCGGCATGCCGGGCGAGGGCGAAGATCGGGATGGCGGTATTCACCCGCGACATCCACAGCGGCGTCGTGCCCGATTCGGTGAGCGCGGCGATGGCCTTCACGCCGATGCGGTTGCCGCAGTAGATGGCCGACATCGCGATCGCCTGGTCGACCCGGTCGAAGCCGCGATCGGGCAGCGTGGACCCGGCCGGGTCTTCCCATTCGCTCTCGGCGCCGACGCAGATGCGGGACATCGCCGCGACCGCGCGGTCGGGATAGGCGCCGACGCTGGTCTCGCCCGAGAGCATCACCGCGTCGGTGCCGTCGAGTACCGCGTTGGCGACGTCGAAGACCTCGGCGCGGGTCGGCATGGGGTGCTCGATCATGGAATCCATCATCTGCGTCGCGGTGATCACGGCGCGATGCTGCGCGCGGGCGCGGGCGACCAGCATCTTCTGCGCCGGCGGCAGGCGCGCATCGCCGATCTCGACGCCGAGATCGCCGCGCGCGATCATGATGCAGTCGGAGGCGGCGATGATCTCGTCGGCGTTGTCCAGCGCCTCGGCGCGCTCGATCTTGGCAATGATGCCGGCGCGTCCGCCGCCGTCGCGGATCAGCGCGCGTGCGTTGTTCATGTCCTCGGCATTGCGCGGAAACGACACCGCCACGTAGTCGACGCCCAGCGCGAGCGCGTGCGCGAGATCCTCGCGGTCCTTGTCGGTCAGCGCGGGGGCCGACAGGCCGCCGCCCTGGCGGTTGACGCCCTTGTGGTCGGACAGCGGACCGCCGGTGATCACGGTGGTCTCGATGACCGTGCCGTCGACCGCCTCCACTCCCAGCACGATGCGGCCGTCGTCGACCAGCAGGGTGTCGCCGGGGTGCACGTCGCCCGGCAGGGCCTTGTAGGTGATGCCGACGCGGCCGCCGTCACCGTCGTGCTCGCCGCAGGCGGCGTCGATGCGGAAGCGTGCGCCCTCGGCCAGCTCAACCGGGCCGTCGCGGAAACACTCGAGCCGGATCTTGGGGCCCTGCAGGTCGGCGATGAGACCGATTTCGCGCCCGGCCGCGGCCGCCGCTTCACGCACCTCGCGCGCGCGCCGCGCATGGTCGGCGGCATCACCGTGCGAGTAGTTGAGGCGCGCCGCGTCGAGGCCGGCGGCGACCAGCCGCGCGAGCATCCCCGGCCGGTCGGTGGCCGGCCCCAGGGTGGCGACGATCTTGGTCCGCCTCATGGCTTCGCCGCGGCCGCGCGCTCCTCCAGGATGGCGACCGCGGGCAGCGTCTTGCCCTCGAGAAACTCGAGGAAGGCGCCGCCACCGGTCGAAATGTAGGAGATCCGATCGGCCACGCCGAAGGCCGAGATCGCGGCCAGCGTGTCGCCGCCGCCGGCGATGGAGAAGGCCCCGGCGTTGGCGATAGCCTCGGCCAGTGCACGCGTGCCGGCGGCGAAGCCGGCGAACTCGAACACACCCAGCGGACCGTTCCAGACCACCGTGCCGGCCTCGGCGATGATGCGCGTGATGGCCTCCACCGAGCGCGGGCCGAGATCCATGATGAGATCGTCGGCCTCGACGTCGGCGACGTCCTTGACCGTACCCGGCTCGGCCTCGTCGAAGCGCTTGCCGGTGACCACGTCCACCGGCACCGGGATGTCGGCATCGGACGCGATCAGGCGCGCGGCGATGTCGCGCATGTCGGGCTCGGCCAGCGAATTCCCGATCGGCTGCCCGGCGGCGAGCAGGAAAGTGTTGGCGATGCCGCCGCCGACCACCAGCTGGTCGACCTTGGCGACCAGCGCTTCGAGCACGTCGAGCTTGGTCGAGACCTTGGCGCCGCCGACGATCGCGACCAGCGGACGCGCCGGATTGCCGAGCGCCTTGTCGAGCGCTTCGATCTCGGCACTCAGCAGGGGCCCGGCGCAGGCCACCGGCGCAAACTGCGCGATGCCATGGGTCGAGGCCTGCGCGCGGTGCGCGGTGGCGAAGGCGTCGTTGACGAACACGTCGCACAGCGCCGCCATGCGCTTCGCCAGCGCCTCGTCGTTCTTCTTCTCGCCTTTCAGGAAGCGCACGTTCTCGCACAGCGTGATCGATCCGGGCGGGGTCTCCACGCCGTCGATCCACTCGCGCGCGAAGCGCACCTCGGTGTCGAGCAGCGCGCTGAGCGCGGCCGCCACCGGCGCCAGCGAGCTGGCCGCGTCGGGCTCGCCTTCGGCAGGCCGCCCGAGGTGCGAGACCAGCAGCACGGTGGCGCCGGCTGCCTGCGCCGCGCGGATGGTCGGCAGCGCTGCGCGCAGACGCGTGTCGTCGCTGATGCGGCCGTCCTTCAGCGGGACGTTGAAGTCCTCGCGGATGAGCACGCGCTTACCCGCGAGATCGACTTCGCGCATGTCGAGCATGGCGTCAGCTCCCTGCCTTCATCATCGCCACGGTGGTGTCGAGCATGCGGTTGGAGAAACCCCACTCGTTGTCGTACCACGACAGCACCTTGACCATGCTGCCCTCGATGACCTTGGTCTGCGAGGCCTCGAAGATCGAGGAGCGCGGATCGTGGTTGAAGTCGATCGACACCAGCGGCTCGTCGTTGTAGCCGAGCACGCCGGCGAGCTCGCCTTCGGAGGCGGCGCGGATGATGTCGCAGATCTCCTCGATCGAGGTGTCGCGGCTGGCCTTGAAGGTGAGGTCGACCAGCGAGACGTTGATCGTCGGCACGCGCACCGCGTAGCCGTCGAGCTTGCCGTTCAGCTCGGGCAGGACCAGGCCGACCGCCGCGGCGGCGCCGGTCTTGGTCGGGATCATCGACTGCGTGGCCGAGCGCGCGCGGCGCAGGTCCGAATGGAAGACGTCGGTCAGCACCTGGTCGTTGGTGTAGGCGTGGATGGTGGTCATGATGCCGCTCTCCAGACCGATCTTCTCGTGCAGCGGCTTGACCAGCGGCGCCAGGCAGTTGGTCGTGCACGACGCGTTGGAGACCACCGTGTCACTGGCCTTGAGCACGCCGTGGTTGACGCCGTAGACCACGGTGGCGTCGACGTCGGTACCCGCCGGGGCCGAGATCAGCACTTTCTTCGCGCCGCCCTGCAGATGCGCGGAAGCCTTGCTCTTGTTGGCGAACAGGCCGGTGCACTCGTGCACCACGTCGACCCCGAGGTCGCCCCACGGCAGCTTCGCCGGGTCGCGCTCGGCGAACACCTTGATGGTCTTGCCGTTGACCTTCATGGCGTCGCCGCTGACCTCGACCGTGCCCGGGAACTTGCCGTGGGCGCTGTCGTAGCGAGTCAAATGGGCGTTGGTCCCGGCATCGCCGAGATCGTTGACGGCAACGATCTCGATCTCGTTGTCGCGGCCGGATTCGAACAGGGCGCGCAGTACGTTGCGCCCGATGCGGCCGTAGCCATTGATGCCGACTCGAATGGTCATGGTGGGGATCTCCTGAGGTGGTTGATTGAGGTGTGTCCGGGTGCCGGGTCAGGCGAGGTATTCGCGGATGCGCGCGACGCATTGACCGACGTCGAGGCCGAAGTGGGTGAAGAGCTCGGCGGCCGGCGCCGAGGCGCCGAAGCGATCGATGCCGACGACGAGCCCGTCGCTGCCGACGTAGCGGTACCACAGGTCCGGACTGCCGGCCTCGATGGCGATGCGCCGGTTCACGCTGCGCGGCAACACCGCCTCGCGCCAGGCGCTGTCCTGGCGCGCGAAGGCCTCGACGCAGGGCATGGAGACCACGCGCACCGCGCGGCCATCTTCGTTAAGAACCTGCGCGGTCGCGCGCGCCAGCTCGACCTCGGAGCCGGTCGCGATGAGGATCGCTTCCGGCAGCCGATCCGGCTCGACCAGCACGTAGCCGCCGCGCGCGACGGCTTCGACCTGGGCGTCGTCGCGCGCCTGTGCGGGCAGGCCCTGGCGGGTCAGCAGCAGGCAGGTCGGCGCCGTGCGGCGCTCGATGGCGGCGCGCCAGGCGACCGCGGTCTCGGTCGCGTCGGCCGGGCGCCACACGTCGAGGTTGGGGATCAGGCGCAGCGCCGCGGCGTGCTCGATCGGCTGGTGGGTGGGGCCGTCCTCACCGAGGCCGATGGAGTCGTGGCTGTAGACGAAGATCGAGCCCACCCCCATCAGCGCCGCCATGCGCACGGCGTTGCGCGCGTAGTCGGAGAAGACGAGGAAAGTGCCGCCGTAGGGAATGGTGCCACCGTGCAGGGCGAGGCCGTTCATGATCGCGCTCATGCCGAACTCGCGCACGCCGTAGTGCAGGTAGTTGCCGGCAGGGCTCGCCGCCGACAGCAGCGTGCTGGCGGCGTGCCGGGTATTGTTCGAGCCGGTCAGGTCGGCCGATCCGCCGATCAGCTCGGGCAGCGCCGGGGCCAGGCGGTCGAGCACGTTCTGCGAGGACTTGCGCGTGGCGTCCTTGCCGCCCGCTGCCTGCATCGCCGCCACGCACTCGTTCGCAACGGCGGCCCAGTCCTGCGGCAGCTCGCCGGCGACCAGGCGCTCGAATTCGGCCGCCGCGTCCGGGTGATCGCTGCGGTAGGCGTCGAGCCGCTCGCGCCACGCGGCCTCGGCGCTGGCGCCGGCCTCGCGCGCGTCCCACGCGGCATAGATGGCTTGCGGGATCTCGAACGGCGCGTGTGTCCAGCCGATCGCCGCGCGCGTCGCCGCGACCTCGTCCTCGCCGAGCGCGGCGCCGTGCACGCCGCTGGTGCCGGCCTTGTTCGGCGAGCCCCAGCCGATCACCGTCTCGCAGCAGATCAGGGTCGGCTGCGTGGTGTTGGCGCGCGCGGTGTCCAGCGCCTGGCGCACCGCCTCGGCATCGTGACCGTCGATGGCCGGGATCACCTGCCAGCCGTAGGCTTCGAAGCGTGCCGGGGTGTCGTCGCTGAACCAGCCTTCGACCTCGCCGTCGATGGAGATGCCGTTGTCGTCGTAGACCACGATCAGCTTACCGAGGCCCAGCGTGCCGGCGAGCGAGCAGGCTTCGTGCGAAATGCCTTCCATCAGGCAGCCGTCCCCGGCGAACACGTAGGTATGGTGATCGACCAGGGTATGGCCGTCACGATTGAAGCGCGCGGCGAGGTGCGCCTCGGCCAGCGCCATGCCGACGGCATTGGCGAGGCCCTGGCCGAGCGGGCCGGTGGTGGTCTCGACTCCCGGGGTGTCGTGGTACTCGGGGTGTCCCGGGGTCTTCGAGCCGAACTGGCGGAAGTTACGCAGCTCGTCCAGCGACAGGTCGTAGCCGGTCAGGTGCAGCAGGGCGTAGATCAGCATCGAGCCGTGGCCGTTGGAGAGCACGAAGCGGTCGCGGTCGAACCAGTGCGGGTTGGCCGGGTTGTGGCGCAGCACGTCGCGCCACAGCACCTCCGCAATGTCGGCCATGCCCATGGGCGCGCCGGGATGGCCCGAATTGGCCGCCTGCACGGCATCCATGGCGAGCGCGCGGATGGCGTTGGCCAGTTCTCGTCGCGCCGGGGTGGCGCCGGTCGGGTGCCGCGCGGCTTGCGGGTCGCTCATGTGTGCGTGTCCTCGATGCGTGGAGCGGCGCCGGCCCGCCGCGTGCGGTAGGGCGTCGCTGCGGCCGCCCTCGCGTCCTGGCACTGACTGTACTGCGGCCACGGCGAGGGCGATGCGGCGGGTGCCGCCCGCTGCTGCCGGGTCGTCCGCGGATGGGTCAGGCCGCGCGCACGGGCGGGCGGATGTTCAGGGGTTGCCGGAAATGCCCGCCGCCACCGGCGCCCACGTGGGGGTACCGACCGTGCAGGCGGCGCCATTCTACCGCCTCGCCGTCCGCGACAAAAACTCGATCGCCGCCCGCGGTTAGGCGTTTTCCGGCGGCTCGGAGATAATTGACCGACTGGTGCAGGCGCCGCGCTGCGCGCGCCGCGCCGTCAGCCCGATTCCACCCGACCGCCATCGTCATGCCGCATTCCGATTCCGCCGCCCTGCACCTGAGTTTCGAGTTCTTCCCGCCGCGCTCGCCGGAGGCGGTGGCGCGCCTCGTGACCACCCGCAGCAAGCTCGCCGCGCTCGGCCCGGAGTTCTTCTCGGTGACCTTCGGCGCCGGCGGCAGCACGCGTTCGCAGACCCTGGAGACGGTGCTCGAGCTGCGCGAGGCGACCGGTGTCGAGAGCGCGCCGCACATCTCCTGCATCGGCTTTCCGCTGGCCGAGATCCGCGCCGTGCTGGAGCGCTACCGCGAGGCCGGCATCCGCCGCCTGGTGGCACTGCGCGGCGACATGCCGTCGGGCACCACCGGCTTCGGCGAGCTGCGCTACGCCAACGAGCTGGTCGCCTTCATCCGCGCCGAGTTCGGCGACACCTTTCGCATCGAGGTCGCAGCCTATCCCGAGGTGCACCCGCAGGCGCCCGGCGCCGGTGCCGATCTCGACAACTTCAGGCGCAAGGTCGAGGCCGGTGCGGACGGCGCCATCACGCAGTATTTCTACAACGCGGACGCGTATTTCCGCTTCGTCGAGGCGGCCGAGGCCGCGGGCGTGCGCGTGCCCATCGTGCCGGGCGTGATGCCGGTCACCAATTATTCCAACCTGAAGCGCTTCTCGGACATGTGCGGTGCGGAGATCCCGCGCTGGATCCTGAAGCGCCTGCAGGATTTCGGCGACGATCGCGCCTCGATCCAGGCCTTCGGCATCGACATCACGACGCGGCTGTGCGAGCGGCTGGTCAGCGAGGGTGCGCCGGGCCTGCACTTCTACACCATGAACCAGTTCGAGGCCGCGGTCGCGGTGTGCGCCAATCTCGATCTCGCGGCCGCGGCATGACGTGCGGCGGTGGCGGCGGTGGATGACGGCGGCCCGCGTCCGCTGCTGCTGCTGGTAGACGATGACGAGCTCATCGTCGAGTCGCTGCGTTTCGCACTCGAGCCGGAATTCGACATCGTCGCCGCGGCCAGCCGCCCGGCCGCGCTGACCGCCCTGCGCGCCGGCCGCGTGCCGCCGCTGGCGCTGGTCGATCTCGGGCTGCCGCCGGCGCCGCACCAGCCGGACGAGGGCTTCCGCCTGATCCGCGAGCTGTTCGCGTTCAATCCGCGCATGAAGGTGCTGGTGCTCTCCGGCCAGAGTGCGGCGGGCAACGTGCAGCACGCGCTGACCCTGGGCGCGGTCGACTTCGTGCCCAAGCCGTGTGACGCGAACCTGCTGCTGAGCCGCCTGCGCCACCAGTTGATGCTGCTCGAGGCGGAGCTGCCGGCGGCGCGCGATGCCGCCACGCCGGAAGAGATCCTGGCCGGCGAGAGCAGCGCGATGGTCGCCCTGCGCGGCCTCATCGCGCAGTTCGCCGACACCCCCTTCCCGGTCCTGGTCGAAGGCGAGTCGGGCAGCGGCAAGGAGCTCGTCGCCGAATGCCTGCACCGCGCCAGCGCGCGCCGCGAGCGGCCCATGCTGACCCTCAACTGCGCCGCCTTCAGCCCCGAGCTGCTCGAGGCGCAGTTGTTCGGCCATGCGCGCGGCGCCTATACCGGCGCCGACAAGGCGCGCGCCGGCTTCTTCGAGGAGGCCGCCGGCGGCACCCTGTTTCTCGACGAAGTCGGCGAGATGCCGCTGGATTTGCAGGCCCGTTTCCTGCGCGTGCTCGAGAACGGCGAGTTCTATCGCCTGGGCGAGACCGAGCGGCGGCACTCCGATGCCCGCATCGTCGCCGCGACCAATCGCGACCTGCGCGAAGGCGTGCGCGCCGGCAGCTTCCGTCCCGACCTGTTTCACCGCCTGAGCGTGCTCACCCTCAGCGTGCCGCCGCTGCGCAGCCGCGGCGACGACTGGCGCTTGCTGCTCGATCGTTTCCAGCGCCAGTACGCCGGCACCATCAAGCCGTTCGTGCTCGGCGACTCAGCGGCCGCCCTGCTCGCCGACTACGGCTTTCCCGGCAACGTGCGCGAGCTGCGCAACATCGTCATCCGGCTGGGCGCGAAGTACCCGGGGCAGACCATCGAGGCGGACGCGCTGCACGGCGAGCTCGAGCTCGACTACGAGGCGCCGGCCGCGGCGCCGGCGCTGGCGCCGGGTGACCTCGCCGCACGCCTGCGCGAGCCCGGCTTCCGTCTCGACCGCGAGCTCGAAGCGCTGGAGCGGGCCTTCGTCGAGACCGCGCTCGAGCTCGGTGACGGCAACCTGAGCAAGGCCGCGCGCCTGCTCGGCATCAATCGCACCACGCTCTACGGACGCCTCGCACGGCTCGGCCTGGCGCCGCCGTCGGGCGACGCCTGAACGGCGGCGGCATGTACGAACAGCACTTCGGCCTGACCCGCCCGGCCTTCCGCATCACGCCGGACCCGGAGTTTTTCTTTCCCGGCGGCAATCGCGGTGCGGTGCTCGAAGCGCTGGTCTACGCGGTCGCGCGCGGCGAGGGCATCGTCAAGGTCGTCGGCGAGGTCGGCAGCGGCAAGACCATGCTCTGTCGCATGCTCGAACGCGAGCTGCCGGACGCCTGCGAGATTGTCTACCTCGCCAACCCGCGCCTGAGCCCGGCCGAGATCCTGCACGCCATCGCCTTCGAGCTGAAGCTCGAGGTCGGCGCCGATGCCCCGCGCCTGGCGGTGCTGCACGCGCTGCACGAGTTCCTGCTCGAACGGCACGCCGCGAACCGGCGCGTGATCGTGTTCGTCGAGGAGGCCCAGGGCGTGCCGCTCGATTCGCTCGAGGAGATCCGCATGCTCTCCAACCTCGAGACCAGCCAGGACAAGCTGCTGCAGATCGTGCTGTTCGGTCAGCCCGAGCTCGACGACAAGCTCGACGATCACGCCATCCGCCAGCTGCGCGAACGTATCACCCACAGCTTCGAGCTAGCGCCGTTCGACCGCGTCGAGGTGCGCGATTACGTCAACGCGCGTCTGCGCCAGAGTGGTTACCGCGGCCAGGAGCTGTTCGCCGCGCGCGCCATCGCCGAGCTCGAGCGACACTCGCAGGGCCTGCTGCGGCGCATCAACGTGCTCGCCGACAAGGCTCTGCTGGCGGCGTTCGCCGCCGGCGAGGCGCGCGTCGACGCCAGCCACGTGCGGCGCGCCGCGCGCGACAGCGAGTTCGGTGCGCGGCGCACCGCGCGTGCCGCCTGGGGGTGGGGGGCGGCGGCGCTCGTCGCCGGCATTGCCCTGCTGGCCGTGCTCTGGATGCGCACCGCGGAGCAGGAAAAGCTCCCCGCGATGGCCGGGGTGGCCGCGGGCCCGGCCCCGCCGGCCGCGCCGGCACCTATGCTGACGGCACCGGACGCGGCACAAAGCCGGGCGTCCGACGCAGTTTCGGGCGCCGTGTCTGGCACGGCGGGGGAATTCGTCGATAATCAGGTGCGCATACCGGTGGTGTCAGCGGCGACCGGGCTGGTCAGCCTCGATCACCTGCAGCCGGTGCTGGTCCCGCCGCCGGCTGCCGGCGAGGCCCCCGGTGAGCCGCCGGACGATCCGCAGCAGGAATAAGTTTTCTTTGCAGATTAAGCAGTTGCAATGCCGTTGTTATCTGATATCGTCGCCTTCGGCGCGCGCCGGAAACCGTCCTGGGACTACACCGCATGCTTGAGCTGAAGCTTCCGAGGCTGGCGGCCGCCGTCGTCGCGATCGCTACCGTTGCCGCCTGCACCCAGATGCGTCCCGAGATGACCCCGGGCCGCAGCGGCCACCTGGACGCCGGCGAGGCGCCGGCCGCGACCGCCACCATCCCGCCGCTGGTCGAGGCCGCGCCCTACGTGCCGCCGCCCGAGCCGGTGCCCGAGAGCGAGCGTTATACCGTGGTCGTCAACGACGTGCCGGTACGCGAGTTGCTGTTCGCGCTGGCGCGCGACGCCGAGCTCAACATCGACATCGACAGCGCCGTCAGCGGCCGCGTCACGCTCAACGCCATCGACCAGACCCTGCCCCAGATCCTGGAGCGCATCGCGCGCCAGGTCGCGCTGCGCTACGAGTTCACCGGCGACACCGTCGTCATCGGCCCCGACGAGCCCTACCTGCGCACCTACGACGTCGGCTACGTCAACCTCTCGCGTGACGTCGACACCACGGTCAACGTCGCCACCCGCGTCGCCACCACCGGCGGCGGCAGCGTCGACGATACCGGCGGCGGTTCCGGCGGCGGACGCGGCGGCGGCGACAACACCTCCTCGACGCGCCTGGAGTCACGCTCCTACAACCGCTTCTGGGAAACGCTGGAGTCGAACATCCTCGCCATCCTGGGCCAGGTCGAGCGGCGCAGCACGCGCGGCTCGGACTCGGTCATCATCAACGCCGAGGCGGGCATGGTCTCGGTCCGGGCAACCGCCGGCCAGCACCAGCAGATCGAGGACTTCATCGACCGCGTGCTGGTCAACGTGCGCCGCCAGGTCATGATCGAGGCCACCATCGTCGAGGTCTCGCTCAACGACCAGTACCAGGCCGGCGTCGACTGGACGGTCTTCCTGCAACAGGGTGAGTCCGGCTTCACCGTCGACCAGAACCTGCTCGGCCAAATCACCGACGGCGCCATCGACAACGCCGTGTCGTCGTTCACGCTCGGTTATTTCCAGCCGGACGTGGGCAACAACGCGGTTGCCGCCAGCGTGCGCCTGCTGCGCGAGTTCGGTGACGCCAAGGTGCTGTCCAGTCCGCGCCTGATGGTGCTGAACAACCAGACCGCCATTCTCAAGGTGGTCGAGGAGCTGGTCTATTTCACCATCGAGGTGACCGATCGCGACGCCACCAACAACCAGCAGGGACGCATCGTCGTCGAGTCGGAGGTGAACTCCGTACCGGTCGGGCTGGTGATGGCGGTGACGCCGCAGATCTCGGCGAACAACGAGATCACGCTCACCGTGCGGCCGACCATCTCGCAGAAGATTGGCGATGCGGTCGATCCCGGCCCGCAGATCGCGTTGCAGTTCATCGACACCACCGCCGCCAACATCACCAACACGGTGCCGATCATCCGCGTGCGCGAGATGGAGTCCGTGCTCAAGCTGATCGACGGCCAGATCGGTGTGCTCGGCGGCCTCATGCAGGACGAGGTGCGTCAGGGTAACCGCGAGGTGCCGGGGCTGGCGCAGGTGCCGCTGATCGGCGACCTGTTCTTCAACACCGACGAGGCGGTCAGCAGCAAGTCCGAGCTGGTTATCTTCCTGCGTCCGGTGGTGGTGCGCGATCCGAGCATCGACACCGATCTGAACGGCTATCGCCGCTTCCTCGGCGGTGCGACGGGGGCGACCACCGCGCCGGCGCCGTGAACGACGTGCGGCGAGGGCTAAGCGTATGAGCTTGTTGATGGACGCGCTGCGCCGTGCCGAGCGCGAGAAGCAGGCGCGCGAGCAGGGCGCGGCGGCCGGCGAGTCGCCCGCAGAGCCGCAGGCCGAGCCGGGCCCTTTGGTCGGCAGCGAGGACGCCACCGTGCAGCTCGGCAGCGAGCAGCTCAGCGCAAGCGAAAACACGCCCGCAGCCGAGCCGCCTGACGCGGAAGCGGACGACGCGGACGACAGTCGTGCCCTCGATCTCGAAGCGCTGGCCGATCGTTCGATGACCTTTCCGCAGGCGCTGGAGCTGGAGGCCGACGAGACCTCGGCCGAGCTCTCCCTGGAGCCGCTGGAGACCGACGCCGACGCGCTCGGCAGCGAGGACACCCACTCGGAGGGCGGGCCGTCACTGGCCGAGCTGACCGGCGGCACCACCGCGCTGGGCGCGCAGGAGCGCAGCGAGCAGACCGCGACCATGCCGTCCTCGCGGGCGGTGGAGAAGGATCTCGAGGCGTACTTCGAACGTTCGCAGTCGATGGAGGTGCCGCGCTCGCCGGCCAGTGCCGATCTCACGCTGGAAGACGTTGCGGCGCACACCGTGGTCGGTGCGCAGACCGTGTTCGCGGCCGGTGAGCGGCCGCGCTCGCGTCCGCTGCTGGTCGCCGTCGCGGTCCTGGCGGTGGTGCTGGTGGTCGCGATCGGGGCGGTTGGCGTGTTCTACGCGCAGCAGAGCACGGGGCCGCGCTTCGTGCCGCCGCCGTCGGTCGCTGACGGGGTCGAGCGCGGCGATCGGCTGGAGCTGCCGGTGGTGGCGCTGGAGAGCAGCGCCCCGCGCGCGCTGCCGACGTCGCCGCCACGCCTGGAGACCGTGCCCGCCGCGGTCGCCCGCCGCGGCGAAGCTCCGCATCGCGACCCCGTTACCGTGCCTGCCGCTACGGCCGCCGCGCCGTCCGCCGCCGAGGCGGTTGCCGCCACTGCGCCCGTCGAACGCGTCGAGCCCACCGCGCCGCGCGCTGCTGTCCCTTCGGCGCCGGCTGCCGAAGCCGTGCCGCCGGCACCTGCCGCGCCACCCGCCGCGCCCGCGCCCGCACGGGTCGCTGCGCAGGCGCCGCTGCCGGCCGCACCGTCCCCGCCGCCCCGTGCGGCCAGTGGCGCCGAAACCGGTGTCGGCGCCGGCCAGGTCCGGATCGCGCGCGCCCGGCCCGCCGCCCGTGTCGACGCGCGCGTGGCGTCGGCCTATGCCGCCTACCAGGCCGGAGACTTCGCGCGCGCCGAGACCGATTACCAGGCGGTGCTGGCCGAGCAACCGGCCAACCGCGATGCGCGCCTCGGACTCGGTGCGCTGGCGCGTGCCCGCGGCGACCTGGACGCTGCCTACCGCCATTACGCCGCGGTCCTGCAGGCGCACCCTGACGACGCCGTGGCCAGCACCGCGCTGTTCAGTCTCACCGGCGGGCGCGGGCCGGCCTCGGCGGCGCGCCTGCGGCTGCTGCTAGACGCGCACGCCGACGCGCCGTGGATGCACTTCGCGCTGGCCAATCACTATGCCCGCCAGGGTCGCTGGCCCGACGCCCAGCAGGCGTACTTCGACGCCGTACGGCTGGCGCCGGACAATCCCGACTACGCCTACAACCTCGCCGTCAGCCTCGAACACCTGGGGCAGGGTGCGGCCGCGCTCGACTACTACCAGAAGAGCCTGGCGCTGGCCGACGAGCACGGCGCGTCCTTCAACCCGGCGGTGGCCCTCGATCGCATCAACGCGCTCGGCGCCGCCCGCGCCGAGTAGGCGGGCACGGCCGCAACCGTCATGAACGCTCCCAAACGGTCGCTGCGCATCGGCGAGCTGCTGGTGCAGAAGGGTGTCGTCAGCCCCGACCAGATCCGCATCGCGCTGACCGAGCAGCGCAAGAACCGTGACCACCTCGGCAAGATCCTGGTGCGCCTGGGCTTCGCTACCGAGGCGATCATCCTCGACGTACTCGGCGGCGCGCTCGGTCAGCAGAAAGCGCAGCTCGCGCAGGTCGTGGTCGACTCCGAGGCCATCCGCCTGATCCCCAAGGATCTCGCGCGCCGCTTCCGCATCCTGCCGCTGACCTACGACGCCAACTCCAACCGCCTCACGCTGGCCATGGCCGACACCTTCAACGTCGTCGCCCTGGACCAGATCTCGGCGCTGCTCGGCGGTGACATCGAGATCCAGCCGATGCTCGCCGGCGAGGCCGAGATCGAGAAGGCCATCGACCAGTTCTACGGCTTCGAGCTGTCGGTCGACGGCATCCTGAGCGAGATCGAGACCGGCGAGATCGACTACGAGAGTCTCGACAGCGAGAACGCCGAGTACAGCCAGCCGGTAGTGCGCCTGGTCAACGCGCTGCTCTCCGACGCGGTCAAGCGCGGCGCCTCGGACATCCACTTCGAGCCCGAGGAAGGCTTCCTGCGCTTCCGCTACCGCATCGACGGCGTGCTGCGCCAGATCCGCAGTCTGCACAAGAACTACTGGTCGGCGCTCGCGGTGCGCCTCAAGGTCATGTCCGGCATGGACATCGCCGAGACCCGTGCACCGCAGGACGGCCGTATCACGCTGACCCTGTCCGGACGCCAGATCGACTTTCGCGTGTCGACCATCCCCACCGTGCACGGCGAGAACATCGTGCTGCGCGTGCTCGACCGGCAGAAGGGCATCGTGCCGATCGAGACCATCTGCCCGGAGGAGGAGACCCTCAACACGCTCAAGCTGATGGTGGCGCGGCCCGAGGGTCTGCTGCTGGTGACCGGCCCGACCGGCAGCGGCAAGACCACCACCCTGTACAGCCTGCTGAACCACCTCAACGACGAGACGGTCAACATCATGACCCTGGAGGACCCGGTCGAGTACCCGATGGGCATGATCCGCCAGACCTCGATCAACGAGTCGGCGCGCATCGACTTCGCCAGCGGCGTGCGCTCGCTGCTGCGCCAGGACCCGGACATCATCCTGGTCGGCGAGATCCGCGACGAGGACACCGCCTCGATGGCCTTCCGCGCCGCCATGACCGGCCACCAGGTGTTCTCCACCCTGCATACCAACTCCTCGCTGGCGGCGATCCCGCGCCTCTCCGACATGGGCATCAAGCCGGACATCATGGCCGGCAACATCATCGGCATCCTCGCCCAGCGCCTGGCGCGCCAGCTGCGCACGGACTGCCGCGAACCCTACGCGCCGAGTGAGCTCGAGCAGCGCATCCTGGGCCTGGACGGCGACGCCGGCAGCCACCCCATCTACCGCGTCGCCGGCGAGCACCGCCACGCGCCGCACCAGGGCTACGAGGGGCGTACGGCGCTGCTCGAGGTGCTGCGTTTCGATCGCGAGCTCGACGATCTCATCGCCCAGGGCGCGACCTTCAACGAGCTCACCCTGGCCGCGCGCAAGAAGGGCTTCCAGACCCTGGCCGACGTCGCCGTACGCCTGGTGCTGTCCGGGGTGACCTCGCTGGACGAGGTCTCGCGCGTGGTCGACCTCACCGAGCGCCTCGGCTGAGACGGCCATGGAGGCGTACCGCTACAAGGCCATCAACGCCAGCGGGCGCGTGCTGCAGGGCCGGGTGGACGCGGTCAACCCGGCCGATCTCGAAGTGCGCCTCAGCCGCATGGGGCTGGACCTGGTCAACTACCGCGAGCTGCCCAAGCGCACGCGCAACATCACCGGTCGCGGCATCCGGCGCGTCGACCTGATCACCTTCTGTTTCCACCTCGAGCACCTGGTGCGCGCCGGGGTGCCGATCCTCGAGGGGCTCTCGGACCTGCGCGACACCATCGACAACAAGCATCTGCGCGAGGTCACCGCGGCGCTGATCGAATCGATCGAAGGCGGCAAGAACCTGTCGCAGGCGATGGCCGATTTCCCGTTCGTATTTCCGCCGGTGTTCGTCAGTCTGATCCGCGCCGGCGAGCAGAGCGGCCAGCTCAACCGCGTGCTGGAGAAGATCATCGAGAACCTGAAGTGGCAGGACGAGCAGGCGTCCTACACCAAGAAGCTGATGCTCTACCCGGCCATCGTGACGGTCATCGTCATCGCGGTGATGTTCTTCCTCATGCTCTACGTGGTGCCGCAGCTGATCGGTTTTCTCGCCACCATGGGCCAGGAGCTGCCGCTGCAGACCCGGGTGCTGATTGCGACCTCGGAGTTCCTCGGCGACTACTGGTACGTGGTGCTGTTCACGCCGATCATCGTCATCACCGCCGCCATCGTCGCGTTCAATACCAATCCAAAGTTCGCCGAGCGCGTCGACGATCTCCTGCTGCACGTGCCGCTGCTGGGCCCGGTGGTGCGCAAGCTGATCGTGACCCGTGTGTGTAACGTGTTCTCGATCATGTACTCGTCCGGGATCACGGTGCTCGAATGCATCCGCACCGCCGAGAGTGTCGCCGGTAACCGCGCCGTGGCGACCGCCATGCGCGACGCCGGGCGCAAGATAGCCGATGGCGGCGGCATCTCGACCAGCTTTGCCGCCACCGGCCTGTTTCCGCCCCTCGTGGTGCGCATGCTGCGGGTGGGCGAGAATACCGGGGCGCTGGAGGAAGCGCTGGACAACGTGTCGTATTTCTACGCCCGCGACGTGGCCGAGTCCGTCGCCCGCCTGCAGGCGCTGATTACGCCGGCGATCACCATCGTGCTCGGCGCGGTACTCTTCTGGATCATGGCCTCGGTGCTGGGCCCGATTTATGATCTCTTTACTCAAATCGACTTTTAGCAGCAGCGAGAAGCGCGTCCTGCTGGTCGCCGCCGACCGCGCCATCCTCTACCTGTTCGCGGGCGGGGAGATGAGCCGCGCGTTCATCTTCGGCGCCGACGAGGCGGGGCGCGAGGCCTTCGACCGCTGCCTCGCCGAGATCGAGCCGGCGACGCTGGGCGTGCTGGTCGACATGGTCGAGGAGGAGTACCGGCCGGACACCATCCCGCACGTCGGCGGCAGCGATCGGCGCGCCGTGCTGGAGCGCAAGTATGCGCGCCTGTTCCGCGGCACGCCCTACCACTACGCGCTGCGCCAGGGCCGTGAGACGACCGAGCGGCGCGACGATCGCGTGCTGCTCACCGCCATCACCCGGCCCGAGGTGCTGACCCCCTGGCTGGAGCTGCTCGATCGCCACAAGGTCGCGGTATCCGGGATCTGCTCGCTGCCCATCCTCAGCGAGCGCCTGCTCAAACGCATCGGGGCGACCGGCCCCAACGTGCTCCTGATCAGCCTGCAGAAGGCCAGCGGTCTGCGCCAGACCTTCTTCCGCGACGGACACCTCAAGATCAGCCGCCTCGCGCACATGCCACGCCTCGGCTCGGTGCCGTTCGCGGCGCACCTCATCGGCGAGGTCGAGAAGCTGCGCCGCTATCTCAACAGCCTCGCGCTGGTGTCGCGCGACAGCCCGCTCAGCATCTACATCCTGAGCCACGGCCAGCTGCTCGGCGAGCTCGAGCAGCATTGCCGCGACAGCGAGCAGGAGCGCTTCTACCTGCTCGACGTCGAGGACGTCGCGCATCGCCTGGGCCTGAAGCAGACCGGCGAGTCGCATTACTCGGATCTGCTGTTCGCGCGCCTGCTGGTCGGTAGCGGGCCGCTCAACCACTATGCGCGCCCGGAGGAAACCCAGTTCTACTCCATGCACCGCCTGCGCGTGTCGCTGGCGCTGGCCGGCGTGATGCTGCTGCTGGCGAGCGCCGGCTGGAGCGGCTTCAATTTCATCGAGGGCGTGATGCTCAAGGAGCAGGCGCTGGACGCGGCGCAGAAGGCCGAGTTCTACCAGCAGCGTTTCGAGATGGCGCGGCGCAAGCTGCCGGCGACGCCGGTCGAGCCGCGCGAGATCAAGACGGCGGTGGACGCGGTGGCCGCGCTGCGCAGCCACAAGGGCTCTCCGGAGCCGCTGCTGCGGCTGCTCGGCGGTGTCCTCGACACGCTGCCCGAGGTGCAGCTCGACGCGCTCGACTGGCAGGCGAGCGCCACGGCCGCGCCGCCGTCGGCGGCCAACCCGCGCGCGGCCGTACCCGACCTGCCGGCGATGGACGATGACTACGCTTATTACGGCATCGCCGAGGTCTCGGCGCACCTGGCGCCGTTCGCCGGCGACTTCCGCGGCGCCATCGAGATCGTCGACCGCCTTGCCGACACGCTGCGCGCGCGCGACGACGTGGCCGCGGTCGAGGTGATGCAGTACCCGCTGGACGTACGCTCCGAGGCCAGCCTGAGCGGGTCGGCGACCGCCGACGACGACGCGCCGGAGGCGGCCTTCAGGATGCGCGTGGTGATGGGAGTGCCCGGTGGCAGCCAGAAGAGCTGATTTCTCAGTCCTGCGCGGCACCCTGGTCGGCTTCGTGGTGTGCGTGCTGGCGGCGGCCGGCATGCTGACCGCGAGCTCGTACTTCAAACAACGCATGGCGCGCGAGTACCAGCTCAACCACAACCGCTTCCTGAGTGCCAGCCGCCAGTACCTCGCGGTCGATGAAGAGGAACGCATCATCGAGGAGTTCTACCCCGAGTTCGTGCGCCTCTATCACGGCGGGCTGCTCGGCCAGGAGCGCCGCCTGAGCTGGCTGGAAACCCTGCGCGAGGCGGGCGGCGCGATCCGCGTGCCGGAGCTCAACTACAAGCTCGAGGCCCAGCGTGTGAGTGAGCCCGGCTTCGAGCTCGACCTGGGGCGCTACGATCTCTACGCGAGCCCGATGCGCCTCAGCCTGGGACTGCTGCACGAAGGCGACCTGCTGCGCCTGTTCCAGCATCTCGATCGGGATGCCCTCGGCCAGTACACCGTGCGCAGTTGCGCGTTCAGCCGTGTCGAAGGCGCACCGGAGCCCGACCCGGAACACGCCAACGTACGCGCCGAATGCGCGCTCGACTGGCTCACCATCGACCTCGGCGGCGACGAGGACCTGGTCCTGTGAGGTGGCGGCAGGTGCCACTCGCGGCGCTGCTGGGCGCACTCGTCGTGACGGCCGCGCCGGCCGCCGAGCTCGGACGCCTGTTCCTCTCGCCGCAGCAGCGCGAGGCGCTGGAGCGCATGCGCCACGCCGAGGCCAGCACGGCGAGCCCGGAGCCGCCTGCCGCGCTGGCAGAGCAGCCGCTGCTGGCGCCGGACGACGCACCGCTGCCGGCCGCCGATCCCCTGCGGGTCGACGGTTACGTCTCGCGATCCGGTGGCCCGCCAACGGTCTGGATCAACGGCACCGACAGCTACCAGGGCAATTTCGGCGCGCTCGGCATCGACGCGGCGCGCGTGCGCCTGGAGCGCGCGCGCGTGCGGCTGCCGGTCGGTGACGCCGAAGCCGGCGTGCTGCTCAAGCCGGGCCAGACCTTCGACCCCTACTCGGAGACCGTCTCCGACGCCTACGAACGGCCGCCGGAGGCGCCGGCGATCGAGTAGGGCACGACTGCAACGGCGCACCCCGGTGCGCCCCGGCGACAAGGGAGTGGAGCCGTGTACGACAAGCAGGGATGCGGGCGGCAGCGCGGTTACGCGTTGCTCGTGGTGATCGTGGTCGCGTTGACGGGCCTGGCGGTGGAGCGCGCGGTGAGCCATCTCGCGGCGGCCCGCGCGGCACCGCCGGCGACCACCGCGCGCGTGCTCGCCGAGGCGCGGCTGGCGCTGCTCGGCTATGCCGCGTCCTACCCGGATCGCGTCAACGCCCGTTTCGGCCCCGGCTACCTGCCGTGTCCGGCGCGCGACGCGCGCGGCATTGCCGGCCCGGCTTGTGCCGCGCACAGCGGGACCACCCGCGGGCGCTTTCCGTGGCACACCCTGCGCACCAACGATCTGCGTGACGGCGCCGGCGAGAGCCTGTGGTACGTGCTGCACGAGGCCTACCGCAACAATCCCAAGACGCTGCCGCTGAACAACACGCTGGATGCGGCCATGGAGGTCGACGGCGAGCGGGTGGTGGCGGCGGTCATCGCGCCCGGACCGGCGCTCGCGGGGCAGCGTGCACGGCGCACGCGGCCGCACGATCCGGCGCAGTTCCTCGAGGGCCTGAATGCCGTCGGCGGACTGCCGCGGCTGGGTGCTGGCGGTAGCGCGACTTACAACGACCGCGTGGTGACCATCACGCTCGCCGAGTGGCGCGCAGCGGTGGAGACGCGCGTGCTCGGCGAGGTTGCACGACGCCTGCGCGATTACGCCGGCGCGCACGCCGATCGACTGCCGTGGCTGGCGCCCTGGGGCGCGCCGGGCACCGCCGGCGCCCTGGTCGGCCGGCGTGAAGGGCGGCTCGCCCTGCACCACGTGCGTGCCGGCAGCGCGGTAACGGCGGCGCCAACGTATGCCGCGGACATCGCGCTGAGCTGGGAACTGGACGATGCCGTGGTGGCGCTCGACACCGACGACGGCCTGCTGCCACCGGCGTGCCTGCGGGTCGCGCCCTGTACGGTCGACGGTACGCCGTTGCCGGTCGCCGGTCCGGCGCACTGCACCTGGTGGACCCCGCACGCCGGGCACGCGCCGCGCGAGGTGGCGCGCTGCCGCTTCGAGCGCGTCGTCAGTCGCGGCACCCGGACCTTTCACTACCGCGCCGACTTCAGCGTGCTCGACGACGACGGCGACATCGAGCCGCGCGGACCCTCGCGCGATGCACTGCGCACGCGCCGGGTCAGCGTCAGTGACGTCGCGGCGCTGATGCGCTGGCCCGCGGCACGCCTGCGCATCGCTCTGCGCGTCGGTGCGGACGATGGCCGCGAGGACGGGGTCGTGCTCGAGGCCAGCGCCGGCAGCCGTGGCCGCTTCGCCGTCGCCGGGCTGCGCTACGCGCTCGACGTCAATGCCGGCGAGCTGCCGGCGTGGCTGGTCGAGAACGGCTGGCGGGACCAGATCTACGCGGCGTGGGCGGCGGCCGACTGCCGCGCCCACGCCGCCTGCCTCGCGGTGCGCGGCCGGCGTGCCGCCACGTCGGCGAGCTGGCTGCGCGAGGACGTGCGCGCGCTGCTGGTACTCGCCGGCGCGCCGCTGCCCGGCGCCGCGCCGCGCGCTGCCGGCGCTGCCATCGGCGCCTGGTACGAGGATGACAACCGCCGCCAGGCCGGCGCTGCCACGCCGTTCGTCAGCGCGCCGGCGGACCGGCAATTCAACGATCGCCTGCGCATCGTGGGCGGCGCACCGTGAGCGCGCGGCCGGCGGGCTTCACCCTGATCGAGCTGGCCGTGGTGCTGTTCGTCACCGCGGCCGTGCTGGGCGCGGCGCTGACCCCGCTGGCAACGCAGCGCGAGGCGCGTGCGCGGCGGCAGACGGCGGCCGACATGGAGCATGCGATCGAAGCCCTGTACGGCTATGCCATCCTGCACGGCCGCCTGCCGTGCCCCGACGTCGCGACCAGCGGCGACGGGCGTGAGGACCGCGCCGGGACAGACGCCTGCGTCGCGGCCGAGGGGGATCTGCCCTACGTCGACCTCGCCGTGCGTGGCATCGATGCGTGGGGCCGGCGGCTGCGCTACCGGGTCACGACGCGTGTCGCGGGCAATGCCAGCGGCGCCGGTTTTACCGCGGTCGACGACGGACGCTGTGCGGCCGCCGACGGCGATCTCGACCTCTGCACGCGGGGCCTGCTCGAAATTCGCAGCCGCGGCGACGACCCGGCGAGCACCGCGCTGGAGGCCAAGCATGACCGCCGCCTCGCCGACGGCGTGCCGGCGCTGATCGTCTCGCTGGGCGCCGATCCAGGGATCCGCGGCGGCGACGAGCGCGAAAACCAGGACGGCGACACAAGCTTCCGGGCGCGCGTCTACGCGGTGATGCAGCCGGGCTGCCGGGACGACGGCGGCGAGAGCACGCCGCTGTGCGCCTTCGACGACCTGGTGCGCTGGCTGTCGCCGACGGTGCTCGGCAACCGCCTGGTCAGCGCCGGGCGCCTGCCGTGAGCCGGCGGTGCGCTCAGGTGTCGGCCGCCGCGGCCGGGCAGTGCAGGGTGAAGCGCACGGCGCCGTCGCGGTTCTCGGCCAGCGCCAGCGCGCAGCCCGCGAGCTCGGCCTGTCGCGCGGCCTGGTAGAGGCCGATGCCGAGCCCGGTGCGCGAGGCGACCGGTGCCGCGAAGAGCAGCCCCGCCAGCGCCGCCGGGATCGCCTCGCCGTCGTCGCTCACGCTGAGCGTGGCGCCGCCGTCGTCGATGGCCAGGCGCACCTCCAGGGTGCGCGCCGCGCCGGCCTCGATTTTCTGGCGCGCGTTGTCGACCAGGTTGTCGAGCACGCTGTCGAAGCACTCGGCCGGCAACTCGAACGATGCGTCGGCGAGCTCGGCGGCGACCGCCGCGCCGGCGCAGCGGGTGTGTGCATGTTCCCACCAGGTGCTTGCCGCGACGCGCTCGGCGGCCGGCGTCTGCGGGCGCTGCAGCTTGTCCAGCGCACGCTGCAGGCGGCGCGCGATATCCGGCAGGCGGGTCTTGAGCAGGGCCAGTCCGCGCTGGTCCTGCTCCGCGGAGCTGCTCGCCTGCAGCGTGCCGGCCATGGTGTTGAGCGCCTGCAACAGGTTCTTGATGTCGTGGGTGACGCGCGCGCCGGTCTCGTAGATGGCGCGCAGGTGCGCCTCGTTGGCTTCCTTGTTCTCGCGTTGCTTGGCAACGTAGAAATGGCCGAGCACCTGGACCAGCAGGTGGCAGTGCATGAGCAGTGCCGCGCTGAAGCTGCGCTCGGTGAACAGCGTCACCCGCAGGGCGTCGACGTCGACGGTGAGGTGGTGACGCGAGCGGTGCCCCTCGATGCCGCTCGCCGCCCCGGCCCGCCACTCGACCCCTGCGATCCACGGGATCTCGTAGAGCTCGCCGATGGCGGCTTCGAGGAAGTCGTCGGCCTGGCCGCGCTGGGCGGCGAGGTTGGCGATGTTGCCGAGCCAGGTCTCGAAAGGCGTGCCGATGTTGAGCACCGACTTCTCCCACACCGAGAGCAGGCCGGCGTTGTCGGTTCCCGGCGCCGTGATCCAGCTCAGGAAGAACAGCAGCGCGCCCAGCACCATCAGGCTCGCGACCAGCGCCAGCGGGTAGTCGATGGCGTAGCGCAGGTTGGCGAGCACGCTAAGCACCGCGATCAGCGCGGTCATCAGCGCGAAGGTGATGCCGCGGAAGAAGTCGACCGGGAAGGGGTCGCGCGGCGTGCCGGCCACCGGCGGAATGGCGAACAGCAGCACCGGCAGCAGGTAGAGTCCGATGCGGAAGGTCTGGTCGATACCGGCGCTCAGGTGGCGATCGAGAAACAGCATGGCGGTGCAGTGGACGAGCAGCTCCGAGATAAGGCAGGCGAGCGAGATGAGGTAGACGTAGCGTTCGCGGCGGGTCGAGAACGAGCGCCCGGCGACGATGCCGATGAGCACGATCAGCCAGGCGAACACGCTCCACCACGACAGCGTCGCCAGCATCACGCCGACGAACAGCACCACGATCGCCACCGCGCGCAGCTGCAGGCGCTGGTCCTTCTGCCAGATCGGCTGCCACAGGAAGAACAGGCCGAGGTGGGCGGTCATCAGCGCGGCGGAGAAGGCCGAGTCGAGATCGGCGTCCAGCGCAGCGTGCAGCACGAGCAGCATGGACGCCAGGATCCAGTGCTCGTGGCGGCGATCGATGATGCTGTACGCGAGCCTCGCCATGTTGCGTCCTGAACCCCCTGCGCCGGGCGGCTATAGTATCGGCGGACCGGCCGCGAGAGTCCGCCACCCGCCGCCCGCAGACATGCCCGACGCGCTCATCAGCATTGCCCGATTCACACTGCTCGAAGGCCGGCGCAGCAGGCTGCTGCGCGCGGCGCTGGCGCTGGTCGTGGGTGCGGCCGCGGTGGCCGGCTTCGCCGCGGCGCTGGCCATCACCGACACGCAATCCTACCGCAGCGAGCTGTATGCCGCGTGCGTGCGCCTGGCGATGGTGCTGCTGCTGACCCTGATGGTGTGTGCCGGGGTGACCCGTGAGCTCGCCGATCGCATGCTCGACCTGACCCTGTCGCGGGCGGTGTCACGCTCGAGCTGGTACCTGGGACGCCTGCTCGGCTTCGCCGCGCTGGCCGCGATGCTGGCGCTGATGGCGGCGCTGCCGCTGACCCTCGTTGCGCCGCCGCCGGCGGTCGCGGCGTGGGGCGTATCGCTGGCCGCCGAGCTCTGCGTGGTGGCAGCCGCCGCGCTGGCCTGCGCGGTGACCCTGCGCCAGCTGACCGCCGCGGTCACCGTCACGCTGGCCTTCTACCTGCTGGCGCGCGCGATCGACGCCATCGTGCTGATGAGCCGCGGACCGACCGTCGACCCCGGCTCGCTCAGCGCGGCGCTGATCGCGCGCGCGGTCGAGCTGCTGGCGCTGCTGCTGCCGGCCCTGGATCGGTTCACCGCCAGCGCCTGGCTGGCGCAGGCGTCGTGGCCGCACGGCCTCGGCGGCGTACTGCTCGAGGCCGTGCTGTACGTCGCGCTGCTCGCGACCGTTGGCCTGTTCGATGTCCATCGCCTGGACGACTGAGCGCGCATGAGCGCCGCGCGGCCGGTCTCCGCCGTACCGTGGCCGGTGCGCCTCGCGCTGCTGGCGGCGCTCGCCGCCCATATCGGCTGGAGCGCCACGCGGCGTGCGCCGGCGGTCGAGGTGCAGGCCCTGCCGCCACCGCCGCCGGCCGCGCTGCTGCAGGTCGCGGCGTTCGGCGAGCCGCGCGTGCTCGCGCGCGTGCTCATGCTGTGGCTGCAGGCGTTCGACTACCAGCCCGGCGTCAGCCTGGCCTTTGCCGATCTCGACTACGCGCGCGTCGTCGCCTGGCTGGAGCGCATGCTCGCGCTCGACCCGGGCTTCCAGTACCCGCTGCTGGCGGCGGCACGACTCTACGGCGAGGTTGACGACCCGGCGCGACAGCGCCTGATGCTGGACTTCGTGCGCCGCGAGTTCGCTGCCGATCCGGTGCGCCGCTGGCCGTGGATGGCGCACGCCGTGTACCTCGCCCGGCATCGCCTGCACGATCCCGAGCTGGCACTGGCGCTGGCGCGCGAGCTGGCCGCAGTGCCCGCCGACTCCGGGATCCCGAGCTGGGCGCGGCAGATGCACATCTTCGTGTTGGAGGACATGGGCGAGCTCGAGAGCGCGCGGATCCTGCTCGGCGGCCTGCTCGAGAGCGGCGAGATCAGCGATCCGCACGAGCGCCGTTTTCTCTCGCAGCGCCTGCACGAGCTCGAGCAGCGCGCGGCGGAGCCTTGAATCCGGCGCGCTAGTTGGTATGCGGCGGGGTGAACGTGACCTCGCTGGCGCCGCCGAAGGCGACCACGCCATCCCACCCCTGCGGGCGGGGATGAGCGTCCATGCGTTGCAGCATGACCTCGTACCAGCGCGCGTCCGCCGCACTGCCGCGCAGCGCTTCGAAGGCCGCGCGGGCGCGTTCCCAGTCGCCGGTATAGTAGGCGGCGAGCGCGGCGTGCTCACGCGCCAGGATGTCGCCATCCGGGATCGTGCCGTCGAGCGGCTGGAAGATGCGCGTGGCCTGGCCCTTGCCCTTGACGCGCACGTGGTCGATCTCGCGGAAGCGCACGCCCGGCGCGCCGGCGCGGGTTGCGTCGCTGACCAGGATGTCCACGCCGTAGAGCCGCGTCAGGGCCTCCAGCCGCGCGGCCAGGTTGACCGCATCGCCGAGCACGGTATACGCCACGCGGTAGCGCGAGCCCATGTTGCCGACGCTGACCGTGCCGCTGGCCACGCCGATCCCGATCTCCAGCGCCGGCCAGCCGCGATCGGCGCAGGTGCGGCGCAGCGCGTGCATGCGCCGTTGCATGGCGAGCGCCGCGCTGACCGCGCGTGCGGCGTGATCGTCCTGCCTTACCGGGGCGCCCCAGAACGCCATCACGGCATCGCCGATGTACTTGTCGATGGTCGCGCCATGCGCATGCAGAACCTCGGTCATGGCGCTCAGGTAGTGGTTCAGCATGTTGGCCAGGGTCAGTGGATCGAGGTCCTCGGAGATACTCGAGAAGCGCTTGATGTCGCAGAACAGCACCGACAGCTCGCGTGATTCGCCGGCCATGGACAGCGCCTGCGGGTCGCGGCTCAGGGTGTCGACCAGGGCTGGCGGCACGTACTGCCCGAAAGCGGCGACGATCTGTCGCCGGCGGTGGGTCTCGGCGAAATAGCTCATCAGCACGTTGCTCGAGAACAGCACCAGGATCGCCAGCAGGGTGTATTCCAGCGGCACCAGCGGCGGCGGCGCCGGGTAGCTCCAGGCGACCCAGAACGGTGGCGCCATCGCGCCCAGGGTGAGCAGCGAGGCGCCGATCGGCGGCAGCAGCGGCAGCACCGTGGCGAGCACGGCGCCGACGCCGAGCAGGGCGAGGAAATCCGGACCCAGCAGCGGCCGCGCGAGCTCGCCGCCGAGCAGCGCGGCGAGCACGTGGCCGTTCAGCGCCACGCGTCCGTACAGCACCTGGCTGAAGTCGGCCACACCGAGCGCGTTGGCGACGAAGACCGCGAAGACCGCCAGGATCAGCGCGGCCTGCACGCGGTAGGCGCCGCGCGGTACACGCGGATTCATCGGCCGAAACGTCCGGCCATGGCCTGCACGGCGCCTGCGCTCAGGCCGCGCGGGCGGTCAGAAAGTGACGACAATTCAACACCCTGCTGTTGAGTTTCTGACGATCAGGTCAATTACGGGCCGTGCCCGGGGCGGGCTTTTTTTCATAACTTGCTGATATGGTTGGGCTTAATGGTTCTGGCACGGAAACTGCTGCGTTCACCGCAACCCGATCTCGCCTGTAAGGAGCGAATCATGCACCAATTACGCCGCCAGCGCGGCTTCACCCTGGTCGAGATGGCCATCGTACTGGTCATCATCGGATTGCTGCTGGGCGGCATCCTCAAGGGTCAGGAGCTCATCACCAGCGCCCGTGTGCGCAACATCGCCGATCAGAACAGCGGCGTGCAGGCCGCCTACTACGGCTTCATCGACCGTTACCGCCAGGTGCCGGGGGACTGGAGCGCCACGAACGCTCAGCAGGCGATCCCAGGTGTTACCACCGGCGGCAACGCCAACGGCCGCCTCGACGACGGCGGCGGCGGCGACTGGGTCGAGGCGCTCGCGCTGTGGGAGCACCTGTCCAAGGCGCGCTTCATCCAGGGCAACTACGTCGGCGGCAACGCCCAGCCCGACCAGGACGACACCGACAAGGCGCCGCGCAACGCGTTCAACGGCTTCCTCATGCTCTATCGCAGCTCCGACTACTACGACACCGCGGCCAGCCCCACCGAGCAGCTCAACCTGGTGCTCGGCGCCGGCATCCCGGTCAACGTGCTGGCCGAGCTGGATCGCAAGATCGACGACGGCCTGCCGCAGACCGGCGTGCTGCGACACGCCGTTACCGCCAGCGGCACCTTCGGTACCATCTCGCAGTCCTCGGCCGACTGCGTCGATGCCACCGGCACGGTGCCGATCTGGGACATCGAAACCAACCAGCAGCTCTGCAACGCGGTCTACCTGTACTGAGGAGCAGGCCTGGCATGAACCGGCAAAGCCCGCCTCGCGCGGGCTTTTTCGTCACGCAGCGGCCATGAGCGCGATGCTCGAGTTCGACCGCGTCGCGCGGCGCTTCGGCAACAGGCCGGTGCTCGACGGGGTCTCGCTGACGGTCGCGCGCGGCGAGGCGCTCGGCCTGGTCGGGGTCAACGGCGCCGGCAAGACCACCCTCATCCGCGGGCTGCTGGACCTCGGCCGCATCGATGACGGGCGCATCACCATCGACGGCGTCCCGCATACCGAGACCGCGGCACGGCGCGGCCTCAGCTACCTCGCCGAACGCTTCGAGCCGCCCTGGTTCGCCACCGGCTACGAGCTGCTGCGCCACCTCGCCGCGCTCAGTGGCGCGCCGTTCGATGCCGCTGCCGCGCGCACCGAGGCCGCCACACTCGATCTCGACGAGGCCGCACTCGAACGCCCGGCGCGCACCTACTCCAAGGGCATGGCGCAGAAGCTCGGCCTGGTCGCGAGCATCCTGAGCGGCGCCCCGCTGCTGGTGCTGGACGAGCCCATGAGCGGTCTGGACCCGCGCGCACGCGTGCTGATCAAGCGCCGCCTGGCCGCATTGCGCGCGTCAGGCACGACCCTGTTCTTCAGTACCCACCTGCTGGTCGACGTCGAGTCGCTGTGCGATCGCATCGCCGTGCTGCACGGCGGCCGCATCGCCTGGTGCGGCACGCCGGCGGCACTGGTCGCGGCGCGCGGCGCGACGTCGCTGGAGGCCGCCTTCCTCGATCTCACCGCCGCAGC
This sequence comes from Gammaproteobacteria bacterium, assembly GCA_041984235.1. GTDB lineage: Bacteria > Pseudomonadota > Gammaproteobacteria > JBHIYN01. The sequence goes on along the minus strand of JBHIYN010000007.1, from coordinate 249,076 downwards.
GGCGTGAGCGCGGCGGCCGGCGTAAAGAAAGCCCGCCGACAGCCGCTAGTCACTACACCGGTGCCATTGGGTCCGAGTGCCACGAAGGCGTGGCGCGGCCGCGTGCCGGACTACTGGGCGGAGCCACACACCATGATAGACATCCATCCGGAGCACGCGCGGGCCGTGCTCGGCGAGATCGCGCTCGGACTGATCCTGATCGACGGCGAAGAGCGCGTCACCTGGATCAACGACCATGCCGCCGAATTGCTCGGCGCCGAAGCGGCGAGCCTGGTCGGGCAGCCGGTCGAGGAGCTGCACGTACCCTATGCCGCGCCGGGTGACGGTACCCAGGTGCAGCTCGACGGCGCCATGATCGGCATCTCCCAGCGCTACGACCACCCGGCCGGCCGCGGCGCGATCCTGATGATTCTCGAACGCGGTCACGCCCTGGTGTGGTTCCTGAACGCGCTCTCCAGCGGCGTGCCGGCCACGGTCGCCGCCTCCGGGCTGCTCTCGCGCAGTGCGGTGACCCACCGGCTGGAGGCCGAGGTCTCGCGCAGCCGGCGTTACGCCAACCCGCTGTCCTGCATCGGCGTGACGGCGGCCGACTCCGGCGCCGCCGCGGTCGGCGCGGTCGCGCGCGCGCTCAAGGGCCAGCTGCGCTGGGTCGACCAGCTCGGCCAGTGGACCGACGACGTGCTGCTGGTGGTCCTGCCCGAGACCGACGAGGCCGCCGTTGCCGTGCTGGTCGACAAGCTGCGTGATTCGCTGGCCGAGGTCGGCGCGGCGGAAGGCGCGCGACTCGCGGTCGGCTGCGCCACCTGGCGGCGCGGCGAATCGGCGGAACAACTGGTCGCGCGCGCGCTCGCCGCGAGCGTCAGCGCCGCCGCACCGCTGGCACGCGAGAACGCCTGAACGCGTTCGCCGGCCTCAGCGCGCCAGCGGACCCTCCACGATCTCGAAGTCGTGGCTGATCTCCACCGCCTCGCGCAGCATGATGGTCGCCGAGCAGTACTTCTCCGACGACAGGCGGATGGCGCGCTCCACCGCGGCGGGCTTCAGATCGTTACCGGCGACGACGAAGTGCAGGTGGATGCGGGTGAACACCTTCGGCACCGTCTCGGCGCGGTCGGCCTCGAGTTCGACCCGGCAGTCGAGCACCGCCTGGCGCGACTTGCGCAGGATCGAGACCACGTCGAAGGCCGAGCAGGCACCGAGCCCGGTCAGCACCAGCTCCATCGGCCGCAGCCCGGCGTTGCGGCCGCCCGCCTCCGGCGGGCCGTCGATGACGACCGCGTGCCCGCTGCCGCTCTCGCCGACGAACATCGCCCCGGAAAGCCAGCTGATGGTTGCTTTCATGTTGCGGCTCCGGGCGCGTCAGCGCAGGTCAAATACGGGAAAATTCGGCATTTAGCCCGCCTATGAATGGGATTTTGTGAATAACTTTCATACTATTTCACACTTTCGCGGGGGCGCGAACTCCCCCGACAGGACGGGCCGCAGGACGCCGCGGTCGAACAGGAGGACGTCATCATGAGTGTGGTGCAGCCGGTCAAGGCCAAAGACGACGACTATATCCAGAAGTTCCTGGAGCACTGTCACCGCAAGCAGTACGCGGCCAAGAGCACCATCATCCGCCAGGGCGATCCGTCCCACGAGCTGTTCTACATCGTCAAGGGCTCGGTCACCGTCATGCTCGAGGACGACGAGGGCCGCGAGCTGGTGCTGGCCTACCTCAACCCGGGTGACTTCCTCGGCGAGATCGGCCTGTTCAACGAGCACGTCAATCGCAGCGCGCTGGTGCGCGCCAAGACCGCGTGCGAGATCGCGACCATCAGCTACGAACGCCTGAAGAGCATGTCGACGGTGTTCCCCGACCTGCTCTTCGCGATCTCCTCGCAGCTCGCCAACCGCCTGCGCAAGATGAACCGCAAGATTGGCGACCTCGCGTTCATGGACGTCTCCGGCCGCGTCGCGCGCGCGCTGCTCGACCTGTGCAAGGAGCCGGACGCCATGACCCATCCCGACGGCATGCAGATCCGCGTCACCCGCCAGGAGCTGGGGCGCATCGTCGGCTGCTCGCGCGAGATGGTCGGCCGCGTGCTTAAGACGCTGGAGGAACAGCACCTGATCAGCGTCAGCGGCAAGACCATCGTGGTCTTCGGCGTCAGGTAGCGCGCGACCCGACGCGCGCCGGGATCATTTGCCCGGCCGCCCCTTGCCGATCCCGATCGAACGCCCCACCCAGTCCGGGCGCGGCAGCTCCGCCTGCGCCGCGACCATGCCCTGGTAGTTGACCGCGATGTCCTCGGCGAAAGGGCAGGTCCGGCGCGCCGCGGTATCGAAGCTGATCGACAGCGTCTCCTGCGTCGCCAGCAGCTCGTCGCCGCGGAAGAGTTCCTGGTAGATGTGCGCACGCTTGCCGTCGAAACCGATGATGCGCGTCTCCACCCTGAGCTCCTCACCGAGGTGCGCCTCGCGCTGGAAGGTCACGTGCGCCTCCAGCGACACCGTGGAGCGCTTCTGGTTCTCGATGTAGGCGAGGTCCATGCCGACCACCGCCTTATAGGCGTCGATGCCGGTCTCGAACGCGACCAGGTAGTAGGCCACGTTCATGTGCTCGTTGTAGTCCAGCCACTCCGGCTGCACGGTGACGTAAGTGACGACGATGCCCTGCTCGGGGATGGTGGCGGTGGTCATGGAGGGTGGGAAAATCCTGCACAAATACGGGGTTGAAGGGGCTGCGGCAGTCGGCGGCTGCCTTGACAGCGGTCAGCCCAGCCACCATGATCGCGCGTCCCGGCGGCGGGCCCCGGACGGCATCCCGCGCCTGCGGCGCGAGCGGCGCCCATCCCTGCCAAGGCTATGTAGCTCAGTTGGTTAGAGCGCGGCACTCATAATGCTGAGGTCGGTGGTTCAAGTCCACCCATAGCCACCACATTCCCAGAGCGGTGTTTCCATCGCCGAGGTTAAACCGGAGTGCGAACCACCGACCTACGGTCGGGGTAGACCACGGCCGCTCGAAGGCGGCCGTGGCCCTTCGGGCGCGCTGAAGCGCGTCCCGATTCGCTGTTCGCGAATCGGTCAAGTCCACCCATAGCCACCATATTCCCAGAGCGGTGTTTCCATCGCCGAGGTTAAACCGGAGTGCGAACCACCGACCTACGGTCGGGGTAGACCACGGCCGCTCGAAGGCGGCCGTGGCCCTTCGGGCGCGCTGTCGCGCGTCCCGATTCGCTTAGGGCGAATCGGTCAAGTCCACCCATAGCCACCATTTACTAAGCCGGTGTTTACGCCTCCGTGGTTCGGGTGCAGTGCGAATCACAGGCCTTCATTCGCGCCTGGCCGCGGTATCCCGATTACTCTGCCGTTCTTGATTAGTTGGGCCAGGTTTCCTAAAAAGGTGGGCGTTCAGGCGCGCAACGACCGGCCGGCGGGCGCGCACGGGAGGACGCAGCACATGGCGGAACGGAATCAGACGCCCGAGCAGAAGGCCCGCGACATCATCGACGGCATGCTGGAACGCGCCGGCTGGCAGGTGCAGGACAAGAAGAAGATCGATTTCGGTGCCGGCCTCGGCATCGCGGTGCGCGAGTACGACACGGACGTGGGGCCGGCCGACTACGTCTTGTTCGTCGATAAGAAAGCCGTAGGCGTCATCGAGGCAAAGCCCGAGGAATGGGGCCAGAAGATAACCACGGTCGAGGACCAGTCCGGCGGATACGCCAAAGCCAAGCTGAAATGGGTCAGTAATCACGAGCCGCTCCCATTCGTCTACGAGAGCACCGGCACCGTAACCCGCTTCACGAATGGCCGCGACCCGTATCCCCGGTCCCGGGAAGTCTTCAGCTTTCTCCAGCCGACCACGATGCAGGAGTGGCTGGCCAAGCCGGCATCGCTGCGCGCCAGGCTGCAGGACTTGCCCGCATTGCCCCATCTGGGCTTACGTGCCTGCCAGATTACGGCGATTGAGAATCTCGAGGTCTCCTTCAAGGAGAATCGCCCGCGCGCCCTGATCCAGATGGCCACCGGCTCCGGCAAGACCTACACGGCCATCACCGCCATCTATCGGCTCCTGAAGCACGCGGATGCGAAGCGCGTCCTCTTCCTGGTGGACACCAGGAATCTCGGCGAGCAGGCCGAGCAGGAGTTCATGGCCTACCTGCCGTCCGACGACAACCGCAAGTTCACTGAGCTCTACAACGTGCAGCGCCTCAAATCCTCCTTCGTCGCAAAAGACAGCCAGGTCTGCATCAGCACCATCCAGCGCATGTACTCGCTGCTGAAGGGCGAAGAGCTCGACGAGGCCGCCGAAGAGATCAATCCCGCCGAATCGATGGTGCGGCCCAGGACCCCGGTACCGGTCGACTACAACCCGAAGATCCCGCCCGAGTTCTTCGATTTCGTCATCATCGACGAGTGCCACCGCTCCATCTACAACCTGTGGCGCCAGGTGATCGAATACTTCGACGCGTATCTCATCGGCCTCACCGCGACCCCCGACAACCGCACCTACGGCTTCTTCCGCAAGAACGTCGTCAGCGAGTACGGCCACGAAGAGGCGGTCGCCGACGGCGTCAACGTCGGCAACGAGATCTACGTCATCGAGACCGAGCGCACCCGGCGCGGCGGTACCCTGAGAGCGAACCAGCTCGTCGAGCGCCGCGAGAAGCTGACCCGCAGCAAGCGCTGGGAACGGCAGGACGATGACGAGAGCTACTCCGCCAAACAGCTCGACCGCGACATCGTTAATCCCGACCAGATCAGGACGGTCATCCGCACCTTCCGCGACCGGCTCCCCGAGATCTTCCCGGGCCGACGGGAAGTCCCCAAGACCCTGATCTTCGCCAAGACCGACAGCCACGCCGACGACATCATCCAAACCGTGCGCGAAGAGTTCGGCCAGGGCAACGAGTTCTGCAAGAAGGTCACCTACAACGCCAAGGAAGACCCGAAATCCGTTCTTGCCCAGTTTCGCAACGACTACAACCCGCGTATTGCCGTGACGGTCGACATGATCGCGACCGGCACGGACGTCAAACCGCTCGAATGCCTCCTCTTCATGCGGGACGTGAAGAGCCGCAACTACTTCGAGCAGATGAAAGGTCGCGGCACGCGCACGCTCGACCATGACGCCCTCAGGAAAGTCACCCCCTCGGCCGCGAGCGCCAAGACTCACTATGTGATCGTCGACGCCATCGGCGTTACCAAGTCGCTCAAGACGGCCAGTCAGCCGTTGATTACCAAGCCCTCGGTGCCCCTGAAAGACCTTGCGATGGGCGTCATGATGGGCGCGCGGGACGAGGATACGGTCAGCTCGCTTGCCGGACGCCTCGCGCGCCTGAATAAGCAGCTCGACCATGACGAGCAGGCGCGTATCCGTGACAAAGCGAACGGGACGGGGCTCGGAGAGATCGTCGCCCGCCTGCTCTCGGCGATCGACCCGGACAACGTCGAGGTCCGCGCGCGCGAAATCGACAAGACACCAGTCGATTCCGATCCCGGTGACGATGCCCGTGCAAAGGCCCGCGATGCGCTCGTCGGCGAAGCCGCCAATGTCTTCAACGGCGAGCTGATAGAGCTCATCGACAGCATTCGACGTGACAAAGAGCAGACCATCGACCACGAGAATCTCGATACCCTCACCCGGGCCGAATGGGAAGGCGACGCCGAAGCGAATGCGCAGGGAATGGTAAGGGATTTCCACGCGTATCTGGATGAGCACCGGGACGAGATCGAGGCGCTGACCATCTTCTATAGCCAGCCGCATCGGCGCAGCGAAATGACCTACGCCATGGTCAGGGCGCTCATGGACAGGCTCCGCAGTGACCGCCCGCGGCTCGCGCCCCTGCGCGTCTGGCGAGCTTACGCCCATCTCGACGACTACCAGGGCCAGGAGCCCGTTTCCGAGCTGACGGCGCTGGTCGCCCTGGTCCGCCGCGTCTGCGGCATCGACCCAGCGCTCTCGCCATATGCAGAGACCGTCAGGAAGAACTTTCAGGAATGGATCTTGAAGCGCCACAGTGGGTCGGGAGAGAAGTTCAACGACGAGCAGATGGAATGGCTACGCATGATCCGCGACCACATGATCAGCTCATTCCACATCGAACGGGACGACTTGGAGATGGCACCGTTCGATGCGAGAGGCGGTATGGGGAGGATGTATCAGCTTTTCGGCGATCGTATGGATGAAGTGATTGAGGAACTAAACGAAGCATTGGTCGCATGAGCGAAGGGTTAAGTCTTGTAGCTACTGCGGTGTTGCCGCTAGGTTGGGCGGAGCTTGGACTAAAGCTCTTGCGTCGAGACCGATCTACAACCTTCAATCCGACAGATGAATCCGCCGGTGTATTTGAACTGTACAGTGTCCCGAGCCATGAAACTGGACGGCCCGAAATCATCAACGCTAGCGAAATAGGCTCAAACAAACAGTACGTGTCGCCCGGCGACGTACTTCTTTCGAAGATAAACCCTCGCCTCAATCGCGCATGGGTCGTCGGCGATTTCTCTGAATATCCGAAAATCGCATCGACAGAATGGATCGTTTTCTCAAAAAGCGAGAACGTTGATCCGAGGTTGCTCCGGTTCGTTTTGACTTACGCTAGGGTGCGCGACTATCTCTCGCACAATGCGTCTGGCGTAGGAGGTTCGTTAATGCGGGTAAAACCTGCTTTGGTGGATACCATCTCAATAGGGTTGCCGCCCATAGCCGAGCAGATCCGTATCGTCGCGAAGCTTGAAGAGCTGTTTTCGGATCTCGATAAAGGAATCGAGAACCTAAAAACTGCACGGGAGCAACTGAAGGTCTATCGTCAAGCTGTGCTCAAGCACGCCTTCGAAGGCAAGCTGACCGCACAGTGGCGCGAGCAGAACCAGGACAAGCTCGAAAGCCCCGACGAGCTGCTAGCCCGCATCAAGCACGAACGCGAAGCCCGCTACGAGAATCAGGTCGAAGAATGGAAAGCCGCGGTAAAGCAATGGGAAGTGGATGGCAAGCCGGGCAAGAAGCCGGCGAAGCCAAAGCCCCCGCCCACCATCACCCCGATCGCGAACGAAATGAAGGCGAAACTACCACAACTGCCGGATGGCTGGGCATGGCTTCGTCTTGGGTATATCGCCGAAGTTTCAGGTGGGATTACAAAGAATCAGAAGCGGAATGATCTCACTTGCAGGATGAAATATCTCCGCGTGGCAAACGTTTATGCTGATCGGCTCCTAACCGACGAGATCTATGAGATCGGCGTTACAGAGGAAGAAGCCAGCAAGATAAAGCTCCAATCCGGCGATCTTCTTGTAGTCGAGGGGAACGGCAGCATCGAGCAGATTGGCCGTGTCGCTGTTTGGGCCGACGAGGTCCCCAACTGTGGCCATCAAAACCATCTGATACGAGTGCGGCTCGGAACAAGCTCTGAGCCGCGATTTCTTCTCAACTTTCTCCTGTCTCCGTTAGGACGTGATCTAATCGTTAGGGAAGCGAGCTCGACATCAGGTCTGCATACCTTGAGCATATCCAAGGTGTCGAACTTAATCGTACCCGTCGCTCCACGCGCAGAAGAAGAAGCAGCTCTCGGGCAAATAGCGGAGAGGCTATCCAAGGTTGATAGCGTATTAAATGAAATCGAGGTGCAATTAGCTCGATCGGAAGCTCTGCGGCAATCCATTCTGAAGAAGGCCTTTTCCGGGAAGCTCGTTGCGCAAGATCCGACCGATGAGTCTGCATCTGCTTTGCTGAAGCGAATCAAGGCCGAGAATGAGGAAAGAGGAAAGAAGAAATCTAAAAGGAAGAACGCCGCATGAATACCGCGCCAATAATCTCCAAGGTCTGGAGCTTCTGTACGGTCCTCAAGGACGACGGAGTCAGCTATGGTGATTACCTCGAACAGCTCACCTACCTAATGTTCCTGAAGATGGCGGACGAGTACGCCAAACCACCCTACAACCGCGATGTAGGTATCCCGCCTGAGTACAACTGGCACAGCCTGAACAGCAAACGCGGTGCTGACCTCGAGGGCCACTACATCGAGCTGTTACGGGAGCTCGGCCAGAGGAAGGGGATACTCGGTCAGATATTCACCAAGGCGCAAAACAAGATTCAGGACCCGGCCAAGCTCTACCGCTTGATAGACATGGTGGACAGCACCCAGTGGGCGACCATGGGCGCGGACATCAAGGGCGACATCTACGAGGGCCTGCTGGAGAAGAACGCCGAGGATACGAAATCAGGAGCGGGCCAGTATTTCACGCCCCGCGCCCTCATCCGCGCGATGGTCGAATGTGTGCGCCCCGAGCCCGGCAAGACGATCGCGGACCCCGCGTGCGGGACAGGCGGCTTCTTTCTCGCCGCCTACGACTTCATAACCAATCCCGATAACTACCAGCTCGACAAGCGGCAGAAGGATTTCCTCAAGCATAGAACGTTCCACGGCAACGAGATCGTCGCCAACACGCGTCGGCTCTGTCTCATGAACATGTTTCTGCACAACATCGGCGAAATCGATGGCGACGCGCTGATTTCGCCGAACGACGCCCTCGTCGCGGCCAGCCCGGATACCTACGAATACGTGCTTGCCAATCCACCCTTCGGCAAGAAGAGCTCCATGAGCTTTACAAACGAGGAGGGCGAGCAGGAGACCGACGACCTTACCTACAACCGCCAGGATTTCTGGGCAACGACCGCAAACAAGCAACTCAATTTCGTCCAGCACATCAGGACGATGCTCAAGACCACCGGTAAGGCGGCAGTCGTTGTCCCGGACAACGTGCTCTTCGAAGGCGGGGCTGGCGAAACGATCCGCAGGAAGCTTCTGGAGAATACCGATCTCCACACGATCCTCCGTTTGCCCACGGGCATCTTCTACGCCCACGGCGTGAAGGCGAACGTGCTGTTCTTCGATAACCGCGAAGCAAGCCCCGACCCGTGGACGAAGGAGGTGTGGTATTACGACTACCGGACCAATGTCCATCACACCCTGAAGAAGAAGACGATGCGCTACGAAGACCTGGCCGACTTCATCGCATGCTACAACACGGAAAACCGGCACGAGCGCAACAAAACGTGGGATCCGGAGAAGAATCCCGAGGGCCGATGGCGGCGCTACACCTACGAGGAGCTCGTCGCGCGTGACAAGACCAGCCTCGATGTGTTTTGGCTGAAGGACAAAAGCCTTACGGACCTCGATAACCTGCCCGAGCCTGACGAGCTGGCCGAGGAAATCATCGAGAACTTGGAAGCGGGGCTGAATAGCTTTCGTGAGGTGCTAAGTGGGCTGACAACTAAAGCATAGAGGGAGCCAATGCACTTAAGCCGTGTCGTCATACGAAATTTCAGATCGTTCGCGCATTTGGACGTGCCGATCGGTCCGAGCACTACGTGCATCATCGGCGAGAACAACACCGGAAAATCCAACCTTCTACACGCGATCCGCCTATGCATCGACGCAAATCTGTCGTCTGCTTATCGGGCCCTGTTGCCCCGCGATATCCACGGAGAAGCAGACCTATCGCGTCCTCTCCAGGTATTGATTGCGGTTGAGCTCACGGATTTCGCCGGTAAGGTCAACGAAGAAGCTCTGGTCGGGGCCTGGCAGACTGAGCCGGATCGGGCGCGCCTTGTATATCGGTACCGTCCTAGGCTCGCCGTGAGGGAGGATCTTGAGGTTGGAGAACTTGAGCCCGGAGACTTGAATCGAGACGACTATCACTGGGAAATGACTGGGGGCGGCGATCCCGCATTGGACCCAGCTCAAATCGACTGGGATGAGGACATCGGTTCGTCTATAAGGTTTGGGGACTTGCAGTCCTTTCTCGTGGTGTTTCTCCCGGCGCTTCGGGATGTCGAGAACGAGCTGCGGAGCTACCGAAATTCTCCGTTAGGGCGGCTTATCGATGCCACTGACGTTCCCGAGGCCGAGCAGGAGGAGCTATTGGATGCCCTTCGGACAGCAAACAGCGATATCGCGAATGCCACAACCATCAAAGAGATCGCGGAATCGATAGACAATTCGTTTGCGGAAGTATCCGGCCCCGCATTCCAGATGGATGTTGACCTTGGTCTTGCCGAGCCAACCTTTCAGTCGATCGTGCGCTCTTTGCGAATTCTCCTCGCAAACTTCGCCCTGTCTGGATTCGAACCATCCGCGAACGGACTAGGGTTGAACAACGTCTTGTACGTTTCGATCCTGTTCGAGTACTTCCGGAAACGGATAGAGCAGCAGAAATCCGCAGGCCAGATAATTCTATTTGAGGAGCCCGAGGCGCATTTGCATCCACAGCTTCAGCTGACCCTTTTTCAAGCACTCAGCGCACTCCCCTTTCAATCGATCTTGACTACGCACAGCACGCATATCACTGCCGATGCGCCACTCAATTCGTATGTCGTGCTAACCCAGACAGACAAAGGCCAAATAGCCTCAACAGCGCCGACCAGTGCGAATGCGCTTTCTCCTGAAGAGATTGAAGATCTGGAGCGATATCTGGACGCCACGAAGTCGAATTTGCTTTTCGCCAGAAAAGTCATGTTGGTTGAGGGGCCGGCCGAACTATTCCTCATTCCAGCGTTGCTCAAGTCCGTCTCCAATATCGACATTGAGCGGGAGGGTGTCTCCATTATTCCGATATACGGCGTCCACTTTGATGCTTACGCAAAGCTGTTCGATGAACGTGCTCTTCCGAAGAAGTGCGCCATAGTTTCAGATGGTGATCTCACGCCCAGCGACGCGAATTTCGATCTTGGAGGAGAGGATGAGCTGCCGGAAGTCGTGAATCTGACAGCGCTAGAGAATGATCACATTAGCGTATTCCAGTGTAAGACCACGTTCGAGCGGGCCGTAACCGTAACAGGCACCTTGGAGATGTTTGCGAATGCCGCTGATGACATAGGCGCGCCGCGGATTGCGCAGCAACTAAGGCATGGACGCATTGCGCTGGAATCCGGCGAACTAGAAGACGAGGAGAGAAAAGCCCTCTTGCGAGAACTACGAGACAAAGTATTGAACACGGCGAAGCGCTTTGGTAAGGCACGATTCGCACAGATAGCAGCCCGGTATGTGGAGTCGGCGACCTACGTGCCCAAATACATCTCAGATGCGGCAGCGTGGCTACTTGAAGAATGAGGCTTACTCCGGAACAGCGCCGCGCCGTGGAGTACGAAAACAATCTGATGCTCACAGCGTGTCCCGGGAGTGGCAAGACAAGGGCAATCGTCTCCAAGCTGATGAGGGTCCTACGCGACGTTCGCGATACACCGCGCAGGGTAGCCTGCATCACGTACACCAATGCGGCCGTCTTCGAGATCGAAGCGCGCCTCAGGCACCAAATTCAACCAGGTGATGAGCAGTATTACGATATCTGCACTATTCATTCGTTCTGCCTTAATCATATCTTCCGGCCCTTTTGTCATCTCGTTGAAGGATATGAGAGCGGATTCAAGATCCTGACCCCGGATAGTGAAGAGTTTGAAGAAATAATTGATGCCGTATGGGCAACGCATGGGCGATACGATTTAGGATTCAAAGAGTATGACGAATTCTCTCAGTTACGCGTTGGTGCAAACGGCGAACCAGTCGGCGGTCCGCTCGAATTTGGAGCGTTGACGGAAGAGGTGGCGCGGGACTACTGGGACGCTGTCCAGCACCGAGGTCTGATAGATTTCGCAAATATTATTTACCGGGCGTATTTACTGTTAACGGAGCGCCCGGAGATTCTCGATTACGTTTCCTCGCGATTTGCGTGGGTGTTAGTTGACGAGTTTCAGGATACAAGCGATCTACAGGTTGAGATTCTTCTTCTCCTAGCGAGACGTGACAGAACGCGCTTCTTCCTGGTGGGTGATCCCTTCCAGTCAATATTCGGGTTCGCCGGCGCCCGACCTGACTTAGCCGATGATTTTGCGGAACAGGTCGGCGCAAGAACGGACTTCCAGCTAACTGGAAATTTCCGATCAAGCCGCCCAATTATTGAGCAAGCAAACGCCCTGTTTCCGAGAGACCCCGTGATGACGCCGCAAGGGCCTTGGAAGGACTGCCCGGACGTTCCCGCTTGCGTGCACGGCACTAGCGCATTTGCAGTTATCGTCGAACGGTTCTTGCCATCCCTTAAGGAGCTGGGGATACCAATCGGTGAGGCGGCGATTCTTGCGCCGACGTGGTACTCGCTGTTCCCTCTCGGACGCCGGCTACGCGAGCACGGTGTCCCGATCGTTGGGCCCGGCGCCAGACCATACCGGAGGAACAGGGATTTTGCGCCGTTGGCTGAGCAAATCTGCGGCTATCTGATGGAACCGAATCCGGACGCTATACCGGCGATCGAGCGCTCCTTATTCAACACGCTGCTGAATGCTACAGGGCGAGCCAATTTTGGGATATTTTCATACGGTGGTAGGCGAATAGTCTTTCGCCTTCTGGGCGGGGCTAAGGCATTGTGTGACGAACACGCCGATGGCGTCGCTTGGCTCGAAAATGCAGCTCTAGCGTTCACCGAAATACTAACAAGTGAAGAACTCCTGGCCGCAAGTGAGGCGCGAATCCTCCCTGCTTCTGTAGAGGAGATGAAGGCTGATATGCGCAATAACAAGGTTGACCTTGCCACACTATCGATTGATGCGCTTGGGATCTATGCGAGTCCGCGGGGCGCACTGAAATTATCGAGTCTTCACAATGCGAAGGGGCGCGAGTTCCAAGGCGTAGCGATGATAGACCTGCACGAGGGCAAAATCCCGCATTCTTCCCTTAGAACCGACGAGCAACTTGAAGAGGCAAAGCGCCTTTTCTACGTAGGCGTCACGCGTGCACAAAGATATTTGCTCTACGTCACGGACGATACCGGCCGTCGTAATGGCCCGACCCGCTTTCTACGACGAGATGGCGGGGTTGGGGTTATCTAGCCTGATTAGGCGCGTCTATTTACTTATCCCAATGCGCGTATGCCATCGAGTAACACCCGCGTCGCGCGACAATCATCCTCATTGTAATCAAGGATGCGTTTTTTGATCTCGGGGTCGCCTGTTTCGGTGTAGCGGTGGAACCACTCGATGGAGGCGGCGCCGGAAGGATGGGTATCGCGCCAGGAAAAGCCGAGATACTTGGCAAGTGTCTTGATGGAATGGTCGCGCGTAGGCCATTCCGTAGCTTTCTTAACGACATCGTAGAGCAGGTCTACAGAGCGGGAGGGGTCGAAGATGGCTTCGATTTCGTCCGGCGTGCAGACATCTGGATATTTTTCCTGGAGCTTTCGGTAAATGGTGCGCTCATATTTCGAATAGTAGTAGAGGACCGCATCGTGCATCGTGCGGATGTAATCGATCGCTTCGGCAAAGACCTTGCACTCTTCGGATTCGGTCGCGGTATCGGCAAAGAAGTAGACGAAGCGCTCTGGCTCGTTGCTTCCATGCAATCGCTCGATAAAGCCGTGCAGGTAGCAGGTATCGCGCATCGGGTCGACTTCGATGTCAAAAAACAGCTCCGTTTCGCTATGCGGCAGTGTGACCGGCTCGCGTAAGTAGGGCTTTCCATCCTTTCCTGCAGCAAGGAGCTTTGCGCGGGCCTGAAGATTCTCAAATACCGCGGGGCCAATGCCGGGGAAGACGGTCTTCTTGCCTTTTATGAAGGCCTCGAGGTTGATCTCCGCGAGTTCCTGGATGGTGCCGATTTCGGTGCGCAGCGTGTCGCGCTTCGACCGGCCAAGGTCCGGGATCAGCGTCAAATCATCGCTGGCAATGAGGCGCTTCAAGCACGCCGAATACCAGTGACACATTTTGCAGGCCGCCGCGTACGCCGGATCCGTTTTCTGCGTTTTCTCGACGATCGCTGCCGCTGCGGCGAGAGCCTTCTGGTAGTCGTCCCAAAGCGTATGCGGGTCTCTTTTACCGATAAGCTCTGTGAAATCGTAGATGACTTCCTGTCCATGAACGTCCCAGATAAAGGCGCGGCGGCCTCCGGATGAGCCCTTTCGTTCGAGGATATCCGTGTAGAGGCCGAGCTGGACCGCGTAGTGCTTCTTGGGCTTGGCATCGTCTTCGGGGCCTTCCTCACCGCTACCGGATTTGATGTCGCCGGCGATGTACCCGGTATCTGCCCTGCGGAGAAGGTCGGGGTCGCCCAGAAGATTGTCGGCGGAGATGCGCCCGGCATAGATGAGCGGATCACCCCGGCCCATCGCTTCGGCGGTTCTGCGTTCCCGTTCCTCGGCACCACAGGCCGACAGATCGGTGAAAGGCATGTCGAGGCCGGCCATGACCTCTTTCTCGTAGACCGAGCCGCGCTCCCAGAGAAGCTGGACGAAGGCGTTTGCCTCGTCACGTTGCGTGGGATCGCCGTAGAGGTCCATCGTCGGCCGGTGCGGACAGTGCACCAGGTCGTAGAGCATTGATGCCGTGATGGGGGTGTTCACGTCGACAAGCCCTCCTTGGATACCCGTGCCGCCTCAATTAGGCGAAGTTGCGCCGGTAGTGCTCGCGGCTCAAAACGAAGCGCAAGCAGGGCGTTAGATCGTCCCTGCCGTCACCGTGCTTTCGTAAGAAAATCCTTCGTAGAGAAAGGCGGTCCTGATCTTCTCGCAGTCCGCCTCGGACACCCCGCACCCTCGGGCGGTCGGATACCACCGCGAGCGCACGCATTCGCGCATCGCCGCGAGCAGCGCGCCCGCGTCTTCGGCTTTCAGCAGGAACCGCGCGGCCTGCGACAGCAGGTTGGTGGCGTTGGCATGGCGCCCTGCGTCACCGCAGGCCATCGCGAGATCGCGATGCCCGGTGCTGACCGGGGTCGCCGGGGTCAGGTCGAACGCGGGCGACAGGCGCCAGTCGCGGTCCTTGGCGATGACCGCGTGATTGCGCGGATGGTCGTCAGTATTCGAGATCATGGCGTTGAAGCACATGCGCCGGAAGAGCTCCTGCGCATCGTCCTTTGCCGCGGCCGATACGCGGCGCAGCTCCTCGGCGAGCAGCGGGTAGGACCAGCGTTCGCGGCTCGCTGGCGTGTCGTCGGCGCGGAGCAGGGTAAGCCCGCTCACCATGCGGGCACGGGTGTAGCCGGCAGCGGTCTTCTCGCGGTCGAAGCGGCGCACCAGCAGCACGTCGCGCCCGGCGACGTCGATGACCCGGCTGGTCGCCGTGGACAGGCCGCACTCGCGGCCGAGCATGAGCATGGCGTGCTCGACGCGGGCGACGTTCCAGCGGTCCTCGGGGTGGTTGAACTTCGCGATCCAGAGCGCCCCGTCATGCTCGATGGCGGCCTTCGGGCGCGCCCCGCCCATCGAGGTGCCGGCGAGCAGGAGCGCATCGACCTGGTCTGCCGAAGTGCCCTGCGGGATCGCTTCGTCGTTGATGATGGCATCGGCGATCTGCTGCAGCCGCGCGAGCTCCAGGGTCTTGTTGAACGCCCTGCGTGGCGCGGGCGGTTCCGTGCCGAGCCCGAAGGCGAGCGCACCCGCGCGGTCGTCGGGTGCGTAGAGCAGGTAGTCGATCTCGCTCAGCGCGGTGGTCCGGGCGTGGCGCTCAATCACGCGGCGGCCCCAGTAGTCCGGGCCGGCGTCACGCAGGGCGCCGAACACCCCGTTCATGCGAACGGTGGTGTAGGTGCGTGGTGCGAGCGTCAGCTCGACCGGGTCGAGCGGCACGCGGTCGGCACGGGCCAGGTAGCGCCGGCCGTAGCGGAAGCGGCCGATGGCGCCGCCCGCGCGGTCCGGGTCGAGCCGCAGGCGTCCCGCGGTAACGAGCTCGGTCTGCCCGGGCAGGGCGATGTAGACGAAGCACTCGCGCTGGCCGGGCTTAAAAGTCATCGTCCAGCTCGTCGCTCGGGCGCGCCCGGGTACGCTCGCCGGAGCGCGCCAGCGCGAGGCCCTCGTCGTCGGTGAGCGGGTCGGCCAGGGCATCGAAAGGCTCGAGGAGCCCGTAGGCCCACAGCAGCGCGGTGTAGACCGCGATCCCGGTTGACGGTTTGCCCTTTTCCGCATCGGCGACGGCACGCGGCCCGGTGCCTATCTTCTCGCCGGCTTCGCGAATGGTGAGGTTGCGGCGCAGCCGCGCGGTGCGCAGGTTGGCGCCGAGCGCCTTGAGGGCCTGCTCGACCGGGTAGGGCGGTGCGGACAGAAGCGGATTTCGGGCAGCCATCTGCTTTCAAGAGCCTTTCAGAGGTACTAATACGCCCTTGAGAGCATATTACGATGACGCCTTATGTCAAGATAGAAGCGCTCTCTAAAGCGTGCTTGGTTCGTTAAGAATCTCTTGAGAGCAAATCACGTCACTCGAGCATGCGCGGGCGCCCATCGACCCCTGGCGCACGGACTACAATCATCAACGGTCGCACGGCTCGCTGGGACATCTGACACCCGTCGAGTACCGCGAGCGGCATGACAGGAAACGGACCTCGGAAGCCGCCAAGGTCCAGTAATGATCGGTCTCAGAACGGGGCCAACGTCAACGGAAGCAGAAGCTAGCGACGGCCGCCAAACTTCCACCTCTCAGGAGCACCAAAAGAGGGGGGATTACCGTAGTACCTCTGCCGGGTTTGTACGGTGCATCCTCGTCGCATAAGTGAGTATCACTCAGTTAAGGGTCAGAAACCGGCACCTTGCGTGGCTGGAGCATCTACGGTTGTGGCCCAGCATCCTGTTATTCTGGGCCTGATTCCTATTAATTGACTAAGATACAGGGCGTTAGATCCGATTCAATGCCCGGATCTTGATGAGCGGCGCGGCGTCATAGGGCCTTGTATTGGTGAGTCAGCCTCACTAAACTCACCCCATCGTCCTTGGGGCCTGCCACTTGCCGCGCCCCGCGGGGAGAGGGGAGCACACCGTTGCGGGATCGCAGAAAATTTACCCGTCGCCCGCGCACCGAGCGCAGCGCGGAGATCTGCCAGGCGGCACGCGCCGCCTTTGCCGAGCACGGCTACGAGGGTGCCGTGATGGCCGACATCGCCGCCGCTGCGGGGGTCGTCGAGGGCACTATCTACAAGCTGTTTGATTCGAAACGCGACCTGCTCCACGCCGTCATCGCGGACTGGTACGGCGCCTTCATCGCCGATCTGGAGCATCAGCTCTCGAGTCTCGACGACCCCGCTCAGAAGCTGCGTTTCCTGATCTGGCACCACCTCAGCATCATCAGTGCCGACCCGGCGCTGTGCCGGGTCTTCTTCCGCGAGATTCGCGCTTACGACGGTTACCGCGGGTCGTCGATGTACGAGCTCAATCGCACCTACACCGCCTTCACCGTCAACGTCATCGAAGAGGGTGTGGCGAGCGGCCTGTTCCGCGCCGACATGCCGGCGGGCCTGGTACGCGACGTCATCTTCGGCGGACTCGAGCATTACACCTGGCGCTTCCTGGCCGGGCGCGACGATCTCGATGTCGGGCGCGCGACGGATCTCTTCTGGCGTTTCGTCGTGCGCGGCATCACCGTCGAGACCGCGGCGGAGGCGGGCGGTGAACGCGCGCTGGACGTACTCGTCACGCGACTCGAAGCGGTCACCGCGCGCATCGAGGCGCAGGCCTGAGATGGCTGCGCCACGCGCGCTCCGCACCCTTCTCGTTGCCAACCGCGGTGAGATCGCCTGCCGCGTGATGCGCACCGCCGCCCGTCTCGGCCTGCGCACTATCGCCGTCTACCACCACGCCGATCGCGCTGCGCCGCACGTGGCGATGGCCGACGTCGCCGTTGCGCTCAGCGCCGACACCCCGACCGCGGCCTACCTGGACATTGCGCAGATCGTCGCCGCGGCGCGCGAGCAGGGCGCCGACTGCATCCATCCGGGCTACGGCTTCCTGTCGGAGAACGCCGCCTTCGCCGCCGCGGTCGAGGATGCCGGCATGGCCTTCGTCGGTCCGCAGCCGGACGTCATCCGGCTCATGGGGGACAAGATCCATTCGCGCGAGTTCGCCGTGAAGGCCGGCGTGCCGGTGGCGCCGAGCGTGACCCAGGACGGCGCGCTGGAAGATTTCGTCAGGCAGGCCGAGGGCATCGGGCTGCCGCTGCTGATCAAGGCCGCCGCGGGCGGCGGCGGCAAGGGCATGAGCATCGTGCGCGACCTGGCCGAGCTCGCCGCGAAGGCGCGCACCGCGACCGCCGAGGCCGAGCGCTACTTCGCCGACGGGCGCGTCTACGCCGAGCGCTACGTCGAGCGACCGCGCCATATCGAGGTGCAGGTGCTCGGCGACGGCCGCGGCAACGTGGTGCACCTCTACGAGCGCGAGTGCTCGGTGCAGCGGCGCTTCCAGAAGATCGTCGAGGAGTCCCCGGCGCCGTCACTGGATCGCGAGCTGCGCGACCGCATCTGCCGCGCGGCGGTCGATCTCGCGGCGAGCGCGAGCTACCGCAACGCCGGCACGGTCGAGTTCATCCTCGCGCCGGACGGCGAATTCTATTTCCTGGAAATGAACACCCGGCTGCAGGTCGAGCACCCGGTGACCGAGCTGGTGTGCGGCGTCGACCTGGTCGAGGCGCAGCTCGCCATCGCGGCCGGCGGCGATTTGCCGTGGGCGCAGTCGCAGATCGCCCAGTCCGGTCACGCCATCGAGTGCCGGATTTGCTGCGAGGAGCCCGAGCACGACTTCCGGCCGGCCACCGGCAGCGCGCGCGTGCTGCGCATCCCCGCACGCGACGGCGTGCGCTTCGACGGCGGCCTCCGGCAGGGCCAGGCGATCACCGCCGCGTTCGACTCCATGGTCGGCAAGCTGGTCTGTCACGGCGCCGACCGCGACGCCGCCATCGCACGCGCGATCGAGGCGCTGGCCGAGACCGTGTTGCTGGGGGTCGGCAACAACGTCGACTACCTCGGCCGGGTGCTCGATCACGCCGCCTTCCGCGCCGGCCGCCTGCACACCGGCTTCATCGAAGAGCACGCCGCTGACCTGGCCGCGCCGCCGCTGGCCGACGCCGACCGCAGCGCGCTGCTCATCGCCGCCGCGCTCGCGGTCGAGGAGTTCCGCGCGCTCGCCTACGACACGCCCGAGCCGTGGGCTTCGATCGGCGGCTGGAGGAACTGAGCGTGAGCGAACATACGAGCGAAAGCATGAGCCTGGCATTCATCCTCGACGGCGAGCCGCACGCGCTCTCGATCGCGGCGCGCCGCCCCGAGCTTGTCGTCACGGTCGACGGCCGTCGGCACGTCGTCAGCGAATCGACGACGCAGGACGCCGACTGCGTGCGCCTTACCATCGACGGCCGCGACATCGAGGTGTGGCGCGCCCACGAAGGCGACGAGCTGCACCTGCGCATGAACGGCCGCAGCTTCAGCGTCGGCTACGCCGATCCGATCACGGCTGCGCACCAGCAGGCCGGTGGCGAGGACGTGCTGCGCGCCGACATGCCGGGCGTGGTGGTGTCGATCGGCTGCGCGCCCGGCCAGCACGTGGCCGCCGGCGACGTGCTGGTGGTGACCGAGTCGATGAAGATGCAGATCAACGTCGTCGCACCGCGCGACGGCACCGTCGAGGCCGTTCACGTGACCGCGGGCGAGACCTTCGACAAGGGCGCCGAGCTGGTCAAGCTGCACGAGGAAGGCCAATGAATTCACGTCGAGCCACACGTGCTGCCCGGCCGGGTTACGCACCCGTCGTGACGAGGGGACGGAGCAGGCCGGGCATGTCGGCAAGCCACTGCCCCGCGATGCCCTTCCCGCGCGACGCGCTTGCCCGTGGGCCAGGAGATCGCTGAATGCCGCGCCTGCACTCTTCCGTCCAGACGGCCTCGCCTGACTTCCAGCGTTTCTACGCGCACAACCGGCGGCTCGCCGCCGAATTGCGCGAGAAGCAGCACGCGGCGCGCCACGTGCGCCCGCAGAAGGACATCGATCGCCTCGCCGGCCACGGCAAGATGATGCCGCGCGAGCGGATCGAGAAGCTGCTCGACCCGGGTACGCCCTTCCTCGAGCTCTCCACGCTCGCCGCCGGCGAGGCCTACGGCGGTGAGTCGCCGGGCGCGAGCTGCATCACCGGCATCGGCATGGTCCAGGGCCGCGAGTGCATCATCAAGTCCGACGACTCCTCCATCAAGGGCGGCGCCTGGTATCCGCTGACGGTGAAGAAGATCGTGCGCTGTCTCGACATCGCGATCGAGAACCGCCTGCCGGTCATCCACCTGTGCGACAGCGCCGGCGGCTTCCTGCCGATGCAGTCCGAGCTGTTCCCGGACAAGTACATGGCCGGGCGCATGTTCCGCAACCAGTGCGTGCTGTCGAAGATGAACGTGAAGCAGCTCTCGCTGGTCTTCGGTCACTGCACCGCCGGCGGCGCCTACATCCCGGCGCTGTCGGACTACTCGGTCATCGTGCGCGGTACCGGCGCGGTGTTCCTCGGCGGCCCGCCGCTGGTCAAGGCGGCGACCGGCGAGGTGGTGACGGCCGACGAGCTCGGCGGCTGCGACCTGCATACCCAGGTCAGCGGCACCTGCGATTACCCGGCGGCCACCGAGGAAGAGGCGATCGCGATCGGCCGCGAGATCGTGGCGCAGTGGGATCGGCCGAAGAAGTGGGACGCGCAGCGTGACGCGGTCGAGGAGCCCTACTACGACCCCGACGAGCTCTACGGCATCATCCCCGATGACATCAAGCGCAGCTTCGAGATGCGCGAGGTCATTGCGCGCATCGTCGACGGCAGCCGCTTCCACGAGTACCAGCCCGCCTACGGCACCACGCTGGTGTGCGGCTACGCCAACCTGTGGGGCTACAAGATCGGCATCCTCGCCAACAACGGGGTGCTGTTCAACGACAGTGCCCTCAAGGGCGCGCACTTCATCGAGCTCTGCAACCAGAACGACACGCCGCTGCTGTTCCTGCAGAACATCACCGGCTACATGGTCGGGCGCGAGTACGAAGCGCGCGGGATCTCCAAGGACGGCGCCAAGATGATCATGTCGCAGGTCGGCTCGCACGTGCCCAAGTTCACCGTCATGTGCCACGGCTCCTTCGGCGCCGGCAACTACGGCATGTGCGGGCGCGCCTACGACGGACGCCTGCTGTTCTCGTGGCCGAATCACCAGATCGGGGTGATGGGTGGCGAGCAGGCGGCCAGGACGCTGGCCGAGGTCAAGCTGAGGCAGCTCGAGCGCCAGGGCAAGGTCGCCGACCAGGCGGCGCTGGACCGCGTCTACCACGACACCTTGGAGGCTTACCAGCACCAGCTCTCGGCCTACTACTCGACCTCCGAGCTGTGGGACGACGGCATCCTCGACCCGACCGACACCCGCAATGCGCTCGGCATCGCCATCAGCGCCGCGCTGAATGCCCCGCTCGACCAGCAGGGCTACGGCGTGTTCCGTTTCTAGCGCGAACTCACACGGGGATCTCCACCATGTCCGCATTCCGCCTCGACGAACGCGACGAGTACAACCACGTACCGGGCGAAGAGCCGAACTTCAACGAGAGCGTGTACGTCAACGCCTTCGAGCTCGAACGGCGCTTCGGCGGCTGGATGCGGCTCGGCAACCGCGTCAACGAGGGGCATGCGGAGACCCAGGTGTGCCTCTACCTGCCGGACGGGCGCGTTGCCTGCCAGTTCCAGCGGCCGGACATCCGGCACAACCAGGGCTTCTCCGCCGGCGGGCTGGACTACCAGGTGATCGAGCCGTTCAGGCGCATCGCCATGCGCTACGAGGGCGAGCTGATGGTGCTCGACGATCCCGGCCTGCTGCGCGACCCGCGCCGGCTGTTCGACACCGCGCCGCGCGCCGCCGCGCGCGTCGACTACGAGCTGGAGGCGGTCTCGCCCATGCACGGCGGTGAGCCGACCCGCGACGACCAGGAGACGATGTACGGTCGCGACTTCTCGCTCGGGCACTTCAACCAGCACATGAAGACGCGCTCGCGCATCGAGGTCGGCGACCAGGCCTGGGAGTTCGACGGCCTCGGCTGGCGCGACCATTCCTGGGGTCCGCGCTACTGGACCAACATCTACTTCTACCGTCTCCTGATCGCGAACTTCGGCCCCGACCGCGCCATGATGCTGCTCAAGATCACCGGCCGTGACGGGGTCACGCGGCGCCAGGGCGTGCTGCAGTTCGACGGCGACTACGAGGAGATCACGGACATGGATCTGTGGACCGAGTGGACGCCGGACAAGGACCCGCGCGCCATGCGCCTCGGCGTGCGTACCGACAAGCGCGCGGTGGTGATGGAGGGCGAGGTGCTGACCCTGGCGCCACTGCGCAACCGGCGCAAGGTCGGCGACGCCTACCTGCAGTCGCGCATCGCCGAGGGTCTCACGCTGTGGCACTGGGACGGCCGCGACGGCATGGGCGTGACCGAGTACATCGAGCTGCTCGAAGACGGCCAGCCGGTCGGGTGGCCGCTGTGATCGACCGCGGCGCGAGCCAGCCCCGTGGCTGACGCCGCGAGCTTCGACGCCGAGACGCAGGACGTCATCGAACGCCTTTGCGCGGCGGTGCAAAGGCGCTTCGGCGCGGGCACGCGGGTCGACAACTTCACCGTGGCCACGCTCGGCGGCTCGAACCGCACGCTGCTGTTCGACGTCGACGGGTCACGCCGGCTGGTGCTGCGCCAGGAGACCGTGCCGCCGGACTTCACGCCGTTCCTGTCCGCCGATCTTCAGTATCGCATCCTGCAGGTGGTCTACGGGCACGGCGTGCTCGTGCCGGAGCCGGTGTTCGAGCTCGAGGCGGCGGACGACCTCGGTCGCGGCTTCGTGATGGCCGCGGTCGAGGGCGAGACGCTGCCCAAGCGCCTGCTGAACGATCCGGCGTTCGCGACCGCGCGCGAGCGTTTCCTGGACCAGGCCGGCGCGCAGCTCGCGCGCATCCACGCCATCGACCCGGCGCTGCTGCCCGAGCTCGAGGCCATACCCGAGAGCCAGGACCTGCTCGACGCCTGGATCGGCTACTACGACCTGTGGGAGGAGCCGCACCCGGTCATCGACCTCGCCTTCCGCTGGCTGGAGCGCAACCGGCCCAGGGCGACCGCGCGCACCCTGCTGCACGGCGACTTCCGTCTCGGCAACATGCTCGTCGGCGCGGAAGGGATCCGCGCGCTGCTCGACTGGGAGTGCTCCCACGTCGGCGATCCGATGGAGGACTTCGGCTGGCTGTGCTGCCGCTCGTGGCGCTTCGGCCGCGTCGACCACCCGGCGGCCGGGATCGGCTCGCGCGAGGCGGTGTTTCGCGCCTACGAAGCCGCCGGCGGGCACACGCTCGATCGCGACGCCGTGCGCTGGTGGGAGGTGTTCAGCCTCACGCGCTGGGCGCTCTACAACCTCATGCAGATCTACGGCCACGTCACCGGTCGCCGCCGCTCGCCGGCCTATGCCGCCTGCGGCCGCAACGCCTGCTTCATGGAGTACGACCTGCTCATGACGCTCGACGGCCGCTACCTCTGAGGATTGCGCGATGGCACACGACCAGCCCGACCTGCCCGAGATCCTGCGCACCGTGCGCGAGTTCGTCGCCGACATCGGCCCGCGCCTCGACGGGCTCGACCGCTACCATGGGCTGTGCGTGCAGCAGCTCCTCGACGTCGCCCTGCGCGAGCTCGGCGAGTGGACCCACGGTGAGACCGCGGGCGACGCGGTGCTGCGCGGGCTGGCAGACACGCCGGCCGCGCAGCCGATCGGGACGGTGGTCGCCGATCTCAGCCGCGCGATCCGCGCGGGCCGCTTCGACGACGACCTCGATGGCCTGCGCACGGCACTCATGACCCACGTCATCGAGAAGGTGAACGTGACCAAGCCCGAGGTGCTCGCACCCGAGCACCGCCGGGCTAACGAGGAGAACGATAGATGACCGACACCGCAGCCGCCGCCGGCGGCCACGCCTTCATGCTCGACGCCGACCAGCAGGCGATGCTCGACGAGGCCGATCGCTACGCCAGGAACGAGCTCTACCCGCTCGCTCAGCGCATGGACGACGAGGAGTGGTGGCCGGAGCACATCTTCGCGCACATGGGCGAGGCCGGCTTCTTCGGCCTGACCGTGCCGGAACAGTTCGGCGGCCAGGGGCTCGATCTCTTCACCTCGGGCCTCGTCGGCCAGGCCTTCGCGCGCTGGAACTACGCGCTGGCGCTGTCCTGGATCGCGCACGAGAACCTGTGCCTGAACAACATCTACCGCAACGCCAGCGACGAGCAGCGCGCGCGCTACCTGCCCGGGCTGTGCAACGGCAGCAAGATCGGCGCCCTGGGACTGACCGAGCCCGGCGCCGGCTCCGACGCGCTCGGCTCCATGCGCACCACCGCGCGCCGCGAGGGTGACGTCTACGTGCTCAACGGCCGCAAGCTCTACATCACCAACGGCCCGGTCGCCGACGTGCTGCTGGTCTACGCCAAGACCGCGCCGGACCAGGGCCCCAAGGGTATCTCGGCGTTCATCGTCGAGAAGGACTTCGCCGGCTTCAGCGTCGCGCAGAAGCTGACCAAGATGGGCTTCCGCGGCAGCCAGACCGGCGAGCTCGTGTTCGACGACTGCGAGGTGCCGGTGGAGAACCGGGTCGGCGAGGAGAACGCCGGGGTCGCGGTGGTCATGAGCGGGCTCGATCTCGAGCGCGCGGTGATCTCGCCGCTCTGTGTCGGCATGGCCGAGCGCGCGCTGGAGCTCTCCATCGAGTACGCCAGGACCCGCGAGCAGTTCGGCAAGCCGATCGCCTCGTTCCAGATGGTGCAGTCGCACCTGGCCGACATGTACACCTGGATCGAGGCGATGAAGGCACTCAACTTCAAGGTGCTGGCCGAGGTCAACGAGCTCGAGGTCGGCGGCGGCGGGCGCGGCCTGGTGCACGCCAACACGGCCGCCTCGGTGATGTACTGCGCCAACATGCTGAACCGCGTGCTCGACGCGGCGGTGCAGGTGCACGGCGGCGTCGGCTACATCTGGGAGTCGGAGGTCAACCGCCTGTTCCGCGGCACCAAGCTGCTCGAGATCGGCGCCGGCACGACCGAGGTGCGCAAGATGATCATCGCCCAGGAACTACTGAAGTAGGCCGCCATGCACGAAGCCCCGTTCATTCCCAAGTCCAACGAGGATCTCGCCCGGCAGCCGACCGTGTTCGCGCCCGGACTGCTCGACGGCCAGGTCGTGTTCGTCTCCGGCGGCGGCAGCGGCATTGGTCGCGCCACCGCGTGGCTCGCCGCCCGGCTCGGCGCGCGCGTCGTCATCGGCGGGCGCAAGGCCGACAAGCTCGCCGGCGTGGTCGAGGCGATCAACGCGCATCTCGGTGAGGAACGCGCGAGCGCACAGACCCTCGACATCCGCGAGCGCGAGGCGGTCGACGCCGCGTTCGCGCAGATCGTGGACGAGGTCGGCGCCATCGACCTGCTGGTCAACAGCGCCGGCGGACAGTTCCCGCAGGCCGCCATCGACTACAGCGAGAAAGGCTGGCAGACGGTCATCAACACCAACCTCAACGGCACCTGGCACATGATGCAGGCGGCGGCGCTGACCTGGCGCGAGCAGCAACGCGGCGGCAGCATCGTCAACGTCGTGGTGGTCAACCCGGGCCTGTTCGGCGTCGCCCATACCTCGGCCGCGCGCGCCGGCGTGATCGCCTTCTCCGAGAAGGCGTCCGTCGAATGGGCGCCGCTCGGCATCCGCGTCAACTGCATCGGCCCGGGCTCGATCGAGACCGAGGGCTGGGCGGTCTACTCCGAGCAGGCGCGCTCGCGCTACCCGCGCACCAACCCCACCATGCGTTCCGGCAGCCCGTGGGAGATCGCCGAGGCGATCGTCTTCATGGGCGGCCCCGGCGGGCGCTTCATCAACGGCGAGACCCTGATCGTCGACGGCGGCGGCCAGCACTGGGGTGAGATCTGGACCACCGGGAAACCGGAGTACTACGCCGCGGCCACGCGCCTGTGGGACGACGGCGGCACGACCTGAATGCGCAGCCGCCCGCGTGACCGTATCGATTGCGCAAATCCCGAATCATTCCTGCGCCGAGGCCCGCCCATGAAGCCCGCATTCATGCCCGACACCCGTTTCGGCATCGACGAGCAACCTCACGCACCGACGCCTGACCAGGCTGCCGACACCGTGACCCATTGCCGCCGCGACCCCGGGGCGGAAGCACCCCGTCAATCCTTGTGGGAGAACCAGACATGAGCGAGATCGTGCGCGTAGAACAGGACGGGGCCGTCATGCGCCTCACCATCAACCGCGAAGAGCGGCGCAACGCCCTCAACGAGGACGTCTGCGCCGCGCTGGCGGCTGGCGTCGACCGCGCAGAGGCCACCGCGGAGGTGCGGTTGATCGTGATCACGGGCGCCGGCGAGCGCGCGTTCTGCGCCGGCGGCGATCTGAAACCCGGCGCCGACGGCACGCCGTTCACGATCGATCCCGCGCATCCGCGCCACTACGTCATCGCCCTGTTTCGCCGGCTCGAGGCCTGCGGGCTGCCGACCATCGCGCGGGTCAACGGCCACGCGCTGGCCGGGGGGCTCGGCCTGGTCTGTGCCTGCGACATGGCGGTTGGCGTCGACAACGCGACCTTCGGCGTACCCGAGTCGCGCGTCGGCCTGTTCCCGATGATGATCCTCTCCTACATGCAGCGCATCATTCCGCGCCGCAAGCTGTTCGAGATGTGCATCACCGGCGAGAGCTTCAGCGCCGAGGACGCGCTGGGGTTCGGCATCCTCAACTACGTCGAGCCGGCGGCGAAGCTCGACGAACGCCTCGACTGGCTGATCGGGCGCATCGTCGACAAGACCCCGACCGGCATTCGTCTCGGCAAGCAGGCCTTCCGCGCCATCGAGGACATGCCGCTCGACAAGGCGTTCGAGTACACCCAGCTCATGCTGCCGATGATGGCCATGACCGAGGATGCGCGCGAGGGCATGCGTGCCTTCAACGAGAAGCGCGCGCCGCAGTGGACGGGGAAATAGACCGGCCATGAGCAAGCGAGTGCGAATCGGCTGCGGCGCCGGGTTCTGGGGTGACACCGCGTTCGGTGCGCGGCAGCTGGTCGACCGCGGCGACATCGATTACCTGGTCATGGACTACCTGGCCGAGATCACCATGGCCATCCTGGCCCGCATGAAGGCGCGGCGGGCGGACGCCGGCTATGCCACTGACTTCGTCGACGAGGTCATGCCGCCGCTGCTGGAGGACTTGCTGGCACGCGGGATCCGCGTCGTCACCAACGCCGGCGGCATCAACCCGCAAGCCTGTGCCGAGGCGCTCGCGGAGCGCGCGGCGCAGGCCGGCCTGACACCGCGCATCGCGGTCGTCGTCGGCGACGATCTCGGCGGTATCGCCGACGAGCTGCGCGCCGCGGATATCCGTGAAATGGGAACCGGGGCCGCGTTTCCGGCACGGCCGGCCAGCATCAACGCCTATCTCGGTGCGCTGCCGATCCGGCAGGCGCTGGACGCCGGCGCCGACATCGTCATCACCGGCCGCTGCGTGGACAGCGCGCTCGCCCTGGGTCCGCTGATGCACGAGTTCGCGTGGCGCGCGGACGACTACGATCGCCTCGCGGCAGGCTCGCTGGCCGGGCACATCATCGAGTGCGGCGCGCAGGCCACGGGCGGCCTGTTCACCGACTGGGAGGCCGTGCCGGGCTGGGACGACATGGGCTTCCCCGTCGCCGACTGCGGCGCAGACGGCGACGTCGTCATCACCAAGCCGCCCGGCACCGGCGGGCGCGTCGACGTGGCGACGGTGGGTGAGCAGATCGTCTACGAGATCGGCGATCCGGCCGCCTACCTGCTGCCCGACGTGTGCTGCGACTTCTCCATGGTGAAGCTCGCGCAGGACGGTCTGGATCGCGTGCGCGTGACCGGTGCGCGCGGCCGCGCGCCGGGGCCCGACTACAAGGTGTGCGCGACCTGGCAGGACGGCTACCGCGCCGCGACGACGATGATGATCGGCGGCATCGATGCCGCACGCAAAGCCGAGCGCGTCGGCGACGCGATCCTGGCGCGCACGCGGCGCCTCAACGCGGCGGCCGGCTTCGCCGACTACGCGGAGACCCTGGTCGAGGTGCTCGGCAACGAGAGCACCTACGGGCCGCACGCGCGGGTCGCCAACGTCCGCGAAGTGATCCTGAAGCTCGCCGTGCGGCACCCGGAACGCGCCGCGGTCGAACTCTTCAGCCGCGAGATCATCCCGGCGGCGACCGCCATGGCCCAGGGGCTGACCGGTTTCGCCGGCGGCCGCCCGCCGGTACAACCGGTGTTCAGGGTGTTCTCCTGCCTCGTGCCCAAGCAGCAGGTCGCCGTCGCGTGCATCGTCGACGGCGAACGCCGGCCCGTCGACATCCCGATCACCGGGCGGCCGGCGCCGCCATCGGCGGCAAGCACGCAGGCGGCAACCGCGCCGGCCGACGGCCCGACCGTGCCACTGGTCCGCCTTGCCCGTGCACGCTCCGGGGACAAGGGCGACAGTGCCAACATCGGCGTGCTCGCACGGGACGCGGCGTACCTGCCGCTGCTGCGTGCCCAGCTCACCGCCGAGCGCGTGCAGGCATGGTTCGCGCACCGCGCCGAGGGCCCGACCACGCGTTACGAGTGGCCCGGCCTCGACGGCTTCAACTTCGTGCTCGAGCGCGCGCTGGGGGGCGGCGGCACCGCCTCGCTGCGCCACGACCCGCAGGGCAAAGCCTACGCGCAGATGCTGCTCGACATGCCCATCGTCGTGCCGCCGGACTGGGAGCAATGCCCGGGAGCCTGATGGGCCCCTGTAGTAATCCCCGTCGACGTTCCGGGGTTACTATCGGCATCACGAGGCGACCGAAGCGGCGCGCGCCGGTGGCGGGCTCCATTCCGGGGACAGCATCGTGGACCACGACGAGGGTATCCGCCTGATGACAGCTCGCGGCGAGAACAGCGCGACACCTGGTACCGGGAACGCACCGGGCATCGGCGCCGCAACCGTGCCCCGGTACCGCGCGCCAGGGGTCCGGCATGTGCGGCAGGCGTCGACCCGCTGGCTCGGGTGCGTCCTCGTCACCTGCTGGGCCGGGCTCCTGTCTGCCGGGTGGCCCGGGGCCGCGCAGGCCGCGGACGCCCCGCCGGACGGGAAGGCAAACCGCATCACCGTGCTCTATGACGCCTTCGGACGCGATCCGGCGCTGAAGCAGGACTGGGGCTTCTCGGCCCTGATCGAGAGCGGCGGAAAACGGATCCTGTTCGACACCGGCAACGACGCGGAAATCTTCGCCCACAACGTGAAAGCGAAGGGTATCGACCTGTCCGATCTCGATTTCGTCGTCATGTCCCACCGTCATGGCGACCACATGGGCGGACTCAACCACCTGCTGAGCGTCAATCCGGACGTCACCGTCTATTCGCCTAAGGAGAATTTCGGGGTCTACGGCGCAACGTTCCCCGGGACGTTCTACCGGCGCAACGAAGCCCTGCCGCAGGACATGCGTTACTTCAACGGCAAGCCGCCCGCGACCCTGCACTTCGGCACGCCCTGGCCGCAGGGCCGGTTCACCTGGGTCAGCGAGGCGACCGAGATTGCCCCTGGTTTCCACCTGGTCGCGCTGAAGGGCTCGTGGGGCGTCGATCTCGACGTCATGGAGCTCTCCCTCGCGATCGACACGCCCGATGGCATCGTGCTGATCGTCGGCTGCAGTCATCCCACCATCGAGAAGATCGTCGAGTCGGCCGCCGCGGCAACCGGCCGGCCGATACACCTGGTGGTCGGCGGACTGCACCTGTTGCCGGCGACGGACGAGGAAGCGCGGCGCGTCAGCGAAGCGCTGCGTGATACCTGGAAGGTGCAATGGATCGCACCCGATCATTGCACCGGTGAGCCCGCCTTCGAGATCCTGCAAAGCACCTTCGGCGATCGTTACCTGTATGCCGGCCTCGGTACCACGCTGCTGCTCGGCCACACGCCGGCCGTCGCGAGGGGCGATCCGTAGCCGCGGGTTCTGACCGTTCAGGAACGGGGAACCTGGTTCTCGCCGCGGGCGGCGTCGAGGTTGCACACGGAGAAGACAACGAGCTTCGTGGCAAGCACCCGGCTGTCGTGTGACGCCCCTGGCAGCACCACCTGTCCTTCAAAGGCGGGGTTCCTCTCCGGGAGCGCGATTCTCTCGGCGATTCGATTGCCAGCCGAGGCGTCATGCCGCGCGCAGCGGTGACAATGCGCGAGATCGGGTCCCGCGGCGTGCGCGACAGCGTGGGGCCACGACGGATATCAACCGGTGCGCTCTTGTGCGCCGCGAGCCGGGCCGCCGGATCCCGGCCCGGTTCAGGTGGGCGGAACGTTCCGCGCGCGCTTCATGCGTCCGTATCGGCTGTCAGCCCCGCCGCGCCGCCGCGCGGCGTTCGAGCTCGCGTCCGCCAAAGCCCATGCCGAGGCCGCCGGCCGCCTTGGCGATCGCGATCGCGGCGCGGCCGTTGCCGGCACGGTGTTCGCGTTGCAGTGCGAGCGGGTGTCCGCCGGCGTCGAGCACGACCACGCACAGCGGCGCCCGGCCGCCCTCGCGTGCGGCCTGCAGCGCGGCGCTGCACACGGCGTTGGCCGACGCCAGCGTAAGCGTGCCCAACCTCAGGCTGCCGCGCTCGCCCGGGCCGGACTCAGGGTCCAGTCCTGGCGCACGTGCAGTGCCGTGTCCGCGCCCGACGGCGCCGGCTCGAAGCGGGCGACCAGCGCGTCTTTCACCGCGAAGATGGCGTCATCGTCGAGCTTCGGATCGGTGGCGTCGTAGAGCTGGCTGATGATCGGCTGGAAACCCGGCGCGGCGATGCGGAAGTGGATGTGCGCGGGGCGCATGGGGTGGCGGCCGAGCAGCTTCAGCAGATCGCCGCCGGGGCCGTCGTGCGGTATCGGGTAGCCGTGCGGCCGCAGACAGCGAATGGCGTAGCGGCCAGCCTGGTCGGTGTGGAATCGCCCGCGCAGGTTCATGTCCGGCTGCGCCGGATCCTGGTTCTCGTAGAGGCCGTTGGTGCTCGGCTCCCACACGTCGACGACCGCGCCGGCGAGCGGCTTGCCGTCGCGATCGCGCACCGTGCCCTCGAGCAGCGTCAGCTCGCCGTCGTCCGGCATGGCGAGCACGATCGAATCGCCGTTGGCGTACTCGGGGACGCCGTCGCGGTACATCGGGCCGAGCACGCAGGTCTGCGTGTCGCCGTCGTGGGCCAGCATGTCGATCAGGACTTCGACGCCGAGCACGTTCGCGATCAGGATGAACTCGTCGCGGCGGTCGTCAGAGATCTGTCCGGCACGGACCAGGAATCTGCAGGCGCGCACGAACTCGTCGATATCGGGCCGGGTCTCCTTAACGAAAGCGTGCAGGTGCCTGACCAGGCTCGTCATGATCTCGCGGGTGCGCGGCGCGGTGTCGGCGGCCATGGCGTCGATGACGGTCTGCGTCAGGTTGTCACAGGTAACGTGGGGCATGACTTCGTTCTCCTGTCGGGCCGCGTCAGTGCGGCCGTTGGTCAACTGCTTCAAATAATGCCGCGCTTGCGCAGTGCGGCCGTTTCCCGGGGCGTGTAACCCAACTCATCGAGCACGGCGTCGGTGTGCTCCCCGAGCGCCGGTGTGTGCGTCGCCACCCGGCTGGGGGTGCGCGAGAGCGTCAGCGGCTGGCCGAGGTAGTCGACCGTGCTGCCGTCATCGCGGGCCAGCGGCTGCACCAGCCCGAGGTGGCGCACCTGCGGATCCTCGAACACCTCGTCGACGCCGTTGATCGGGCCACAGGGAACGCCGGCCGTGGCGAACCGCTCCATCCATTGGTCACGGGTGCGGCCGGCGAGCACCGCCTGCAGCGCCGCGTGCAGCGTGTCGCGCTGCGCCAGGCGCCCGGCGTTGTGCGACCACGCCGTGTGCGCGAGCCAGTCGTCGCGCTCCAGCGCACGGCACAGCCGCCGCCACATGTCGTCGCCGACCACGGCCAGGCTGAGGTGTCCGTCGGCTGCGCGAAAACGTCCGCAGGGGGCGATGGTGGCGTGGAAGTTGCCATCCTGCGCCGGGACCTCGCCGCCCATCAGCCAGCGTGCGGCCTGAAAGTCGAGCATGAAGGCCTGTGCCTGCAGCAGCGAGGTCTGCACCCACTGTCCCTGGCCCGAGGTCTCGCGCTCGAGCAGCGCGACCAGGATGCCGTACGCACAGAACAGGCCCGAGCACAGGTCGGCGATCGGAATGCCGGTGCGCATCGGCCCGCGTCCGGGCTCGCCGGTGACCGACATCACGCCGCCCATGGCCTGCGCGATCTGGTCGAAGCCGGGCCGGTCGCGGTAGGGGCCGTCCTGGCCGAATCCCGAGATGCTGGCGTACACGAGGCGCGGATTGAGTGCCGACAGGGTCGCGTAATCGAGGCCCAGACGCGTTTTGACCCGTGGCCGGAAATTCTCGAGCAGGACGTCCGCGCCCGCGACCAGGCGCTTGACGACGTCGCGGCCCTCGGGGGCCTTGAGGTTGACCGTCACGCTGCGCTTGTTGCGGTTGAGGTTGGTGAAGTCCGGCCCGTGACGCGGGCCGACATGCGGATCGGCCGCGTCGACCGCGGGCGGCATCTCCACCGTGATGACATCCGCGCCCCAGTCCGCGAGCTGCCGCGCACAGGTCGGCCCGGCACGCACGCGCGACAGGTCGACGACGCGAAACCGCGCCAGTGCGGTCGACGCCGGCGCGCGCGAGCCGCTCACGAGGCGGTCTCCGCGGCGGCGAGTCGCTCGTCGCGCACGCGCAGGGTGAACTCGGCCTGCATCACGGTGTCGTCGTCGTGCCTGACCGCGCTCAGCTGCACGGTCGCCAGGCCGCCCCCGGCGCCGCACCGACCGCCTCGACCACGCGCGCGGCGCGGTCGATGGTGTCGGCTGTCGGGGTGAAGGCCTGGTTGATGGTCGCGACCTGCGCCGGGTGAATCGCCACCTTGCACGAGAAGCCGGCGCGCCGCGCGCGCCGCCGCCGCTGCAAGGCCCCGCAGAGCGGGAAAGGCCGCGTACACGGCGTCGACCGCCGGCACCTGCGCCGCCGCGGCGGCGTACAGGCAGAGCGAGCGGCCGAGTTCGACGGCGGGCAGGAACGGCAGGTTCGTGTCACTGACCTCCGAGCCGAGGTCCACCGCCAGATCCTCGACGCCCTGCGTCAGTCCACACAGGCGGGGCGACGCGCCGCGGTAGCCGCCGGCGTCGAACGCCGATGCCGCGAGCTCCATCGCCAGCGGCCGGATCGCGATCGTGCCGCGCGCCTTGCCGAGCGTTGCCGGATCGCTGCCGGGCACGAACAGGGCCGAACGCATGTCAGCTTATCCGCCTGGGCATGGTGCCCCGCTGCCGGCGATGCGCGCAGGCGGGTTTGGCTGGCGTTTCGGCGCGGCCTGCGCGGGCGCCGGCGACCCGGGCGCCGGCACCTTCACGGCCACGGCGCCGCGTCGTGCACCGAGGGAGCTTGGCTGCAAAGCGCATGACATAATCGTAGAAGCTCCCCGGGGCGGGTGACCAATACGAAATACCTTGGCCAGCCCAAGGTGGACGCCGGGAGCAGGGGGACCGCGTGGACCTGCGGCAACTGAAGTACTTCATCGCCGTGATCGATCACGGCAACCTTACGCGCGCGGCGGCCGCGCTGCACGTGTCCCAGCCGACCCTCGGCGAGCACATGCGCAACCTCGAAGAAGAGCTCGACGTGGCGCTGTTCGTGCGCCACTCACGCGGCATCACGCCGACGCCAGCCGCCATGGTGCTGCGCGAACGCGCCGAGCACCTGCTCGGCTATGCGCGCGACACGCGCCGCATCGTGCGTGACGCCGCCGGCACGGTGCGTGGCACGGTGACGCTGGGGATCAGTCCGGGCCTGAACGAAATGTTCTCCGCCGATCTCATCGAGCGCGCGCGGCAGGTCCTCCCGGGCACCTCGATCAATATCGTCGAAGAGCTCAGCGGGGTGCTGATCGAGCGCGCGGAGCGGGGGACCGAGCCGCTCGACCTCGCGCTGGTCAGTGGTTTCGACCTCGGCGTCCTGAGCCGCGCCGCGCACGAACGCGTGGCGCGCGAGCATCTCTACCTGGTCGGCGTACCCCAACGCCTGGGTCACGATCCGCAGCCGATCGCCTTTCGCGAGCTCGCACGCCATCCGCTGCTGCTGCTGGGATCCGGCGACGCCCGGCGGCCGTACGGGCTGCGCCGCCGCCTGCATGACCTGGCCACCGCGCAGGCCATCGAACTGCACATCGAAACCGAGCTGCGCTCGGTGGCCGCGGTGCGCGAGCTCATCGAGCGCGACTTCGGTGCGGCATTGCTGCCGCTGTTTACCGTGCGCCCGGCGGTAGCCGCCGGTCAGCTCGTTGCGCGTCGCGTCGTAGACCCCGACCTGGTCCGCGAGATCCACCTGATTCGCGCCGGCCAGGCGCAGGCGGGCCGGGCGGTGAATGCCGTGCGGGAGCTGCTGCTCGAACTGGTCGAAGCGCATCTCGATACGCCGGACGGTCACTTGCAGAGAGTCGCGCCGGTCGCACAAGCGACCCAGTGACAGATCGCGGTCGCGGCGCCGTGCAAGGCAGCGGGGCGTGCCGCTGAGCGGCGCGAACACGCGCCACGCGATGTGGCGTTGCGCAGCGACCAGACGTTATGGCGGCGACCATCCGCGACCGGTGTTCGAAATACGCTAACATCACGTCGTCCATCGAGGGGAGGGACGTCTCGTAATGCGCGCAGCCGTATACCACCAGGCGGGTTCGCCGCTGACCATCGAACAGGTGCCGGATCCACAGGTCTCTTCCGGCGATCTCGTCATCGCGGTGCGCCGCTGCGGGATCTGCGGCTCGGACCTGCACATGGCCGACATGCACGGCGCGGACACCGGCATGGCGCCGCTGCCGCCCGGTACCGTGATGGGCCACGAGTTCGCCGGCGAGGTGGTCGAGGTCGGCCGCGGGGTGAGCGGGTTCCGTGCCGG
This sequence comes from Gammaproteobacteria bacterium, assembly GCA_041984235.1. Taxonomy (GTDB): domain Bacteria; phylum Pseudomonadota; class Gammaproteobacteria; genus JBHIYN01. The sequence goes on along the minus strand of JBHIYN010000007.1, from coordinate 214,312 downwards.
CGACCGGGTCACGGCCATGCCCTTCATCGCCTGTGGCACCTGCGCGGCCTGCCTCACCGGCATGGGCTACCGTTGCGCGAAGGCCTGCTACTCGGCGCTCGGCGAGGAACGCGGCGGCTACGCCGAGTACATGCGCGTCGGTGCGGCCGAGACCCTGCCACTGCCCGACGGCGTGGACGACCGTCTCGGCGCCCTGGTCGAACCCTTCGCGGTCGGCCTGCACGGCATCAACGCGGCGCGACTGGCGCCCGGCGAGCGCGTGCTGATCATGGGTGCCGGACCGATCGGGCTCGCCTGCGCGGTGTGGGCGCGCCACTTCGGTGCGCGCGACGTGATCGTGTCCGACTTCGAGCCCGCACGCCTCGCCATGGCCGAGCGGCTGGGCGCGACGGCCGTGATCGACGCCGGCAGGGAAAGTGTCGTCGGCGTTTACAAGCACCATGCCGGCCAGCGGCCGGACGTGATCGTCGAATGTGTCGGCGTGCCCGGCACGCAGCAACTGGCGATGGACTACGCGCCCATGGGCGGGCGCATCGTGGTGCTGGGCGTGTGCATGGCCCCCGACCGGGTGCAGCCGGTGAAGGCGATCACCAAGGAGCTGCAGATCAACTACGCCTACATGTACCGCCGCCAGGAATTCGAGCTGACCATCGACCTGATGAACCGGGAACGCATCGACCCGACGCCGATGATCACGCGCACGGTCGATTTCGACACCTTCAGCGCTGCCTTCGAATCACTGAAGACCGACAAGGCGGCGTGCAAAGTGCTGCTCGACCCGGCCGCCTGATCACCGTCCCCGCGCGTTCCGCATGAGCACGGGCTGCCAGGTCGCCGTCGATGTCGGCGGCACCTTCACCGACGTCGTCGCGGTGCGCGACGGGCGCATCGAGACGGTCAAGGTGCCGACCGATCTCGCCGACAGCGCGCGCGGCGTGCTCGCCGGCCTGGCCGAGGTCGGCGTCGCCGACGCCGGCGTGTTCAACCACGCCAGCACCGCCGGGCTCAATGCCGTGCTCACGCGGCGCCTGCCCAAGGTCGCGCTGCTGTGCACCGCCGGCCACCGTGACATCCTCGACATCGGGCGCAACTGGCGCCCCGCCGAGGCGGTGTCCGATCCACGCTGGCAGCGCTCGTTCAGCGACATCGCGCGGCCGCTGGTGCCGCGTTACCTGCGACGCGGCGTGCGCGAGCGGCTGCTGCCGGACGGCACGCCCTTCGTCGATCTCGACGAGGACGACGCCCGCGCGCAGCTCGCCGTGCTGCGGCGCTGTGCGGTCGAGGGCGTCGCCATCACCCTGCTGCACGCCTACCGCGCGCCCGATCACGAACGCCGTCTGCGCGAGCTGGTGCGAGAAGCGCTGGGCGAGGTGCCGTGCGCGATCTCGAGCGAGGTGTCACCGCTCGCCGGCGAGTACCCGCGCACGGTGACGACCGTGCTCGACGTCATGATGCGCATCATCTACGGCGACTACACCGCGCGCCTCGGGCGCGGCCTGGCGACGCTCGGCTTCGACGGCCGCTGGCATTACGCCGACTGCGCCGCGATGCTGGCGCCGGTGGCGACGGCGATGGCGCGGCCCTCGCGCATCATCTTTTCCGGCCCGGCCGCCGGCACCGCGGCATCGGCGCACTTCGGTGCGCTCATCGGCGAGTCGCGCCTGATCTGCGCGGATGTCGGCGGCACCTCGACCGACGTCAGCGTGGTGGTCGACGGCGCGCCGGTGGTCAACACCCACGTCGAGCTCGAGCACGACCTGCCGGTCAGCACCCTGTCCAACGAGATCACCAGCGTCGGCGCCGGCGGCGGCAGCATCGTCGCGGTCGGCAGCGCCGGCGAGATCCGGGTCGGGCCGGCGAGCGCCGGCGCCGAGCCCGGCCCGGCCTGCTACGACGCCGGCGGCAGCCGGCCGACCATGACCGATGCCTGCCTCATGATCGGCATCCTCGACCCGCAGCGTTTCATGGGCGGCCGAAGAGCGCTCAGCCGGGCGCGCGCCGAGGCCGCGTTTGCCGCGCTCGATACGCCGCTCGATCTCTCGCAACGGGTGCGCGGCGCGTTCGATACCGGGCTCGCCAACATTGCCGAGGGGATCCTCGACATCGTCATCCGCAACGGCATCGACCCGCGCGACTACGTGCTCATGTGTTACGGCGCTGCCGGGCCCATGCTGCTGCCGGCATTGCTGCCGCAGGTGCAGGCGCGCGCCGCGATCGTGCCGCCGCACCCGGGCCTGTTCTCCGCGCTCGGCCTGCTCAGTGCCGACCGCGTGTTCATGGAGAGCCGCAGCCGCTACCTGCCGCTGGCGCCGGACTCGGCGCCCGCCATCGACGCGCTCTACGCCGAGCTCGAAGCGGCAGTGCGCGCGCAGCTCGGCGACGAGCCGGGCGCCATCGTGCAGCGCAGCTTCGACGCGCGCATGGTCGGGCAGGCCTACGAGACGCCGTTCATCGACGCACCCGGCGGGCCGGTGGACGCGGCCGCCGTGGCGGCCATGGTTGCGCGCTTCCACGACACCTACGAACGGCGCTCGGGCAACCGTTTCGATCAGACCCCGGTGCAGGGCGTCACGTTCCGGGTGCAGGCGACGGTCGCGGTCGAGCGTGCGGCCTACACGCCGCTGGCGGCCCGGCAGGGCGCTGCGCCAGCCGCCGTGCGCAACATCGACCTCGCGCACCTCGAGGGTGGCGCGTGCGCAGCGGCGGAGTACGAGCGTGGTGCGCTGTGTGCCGGCGATGTCATCAGCGGGCCGGCGGTGGTGCGCGAGCCGCTGTCGACGACCTGGCTGCCGCGCGGCCAGCGGCTCGAAGTCGGCGCCTACGGCGAGCTCGTGATCACGGTGGTGGCCTGAGATGGGCGAGCGCGAATCCGCCGGGCCCGACCTGCGCGACCTGTCCGAGGACGACTTCGCGGCCCGCTACGGCGCCGGGCGCTTCACCTGCGAGGTGCTCGCGAACCGCGCGCGTTACGTCGCGGAGCACATCTGCACCGCGCTGCTGCAGCGCGCTTTCTCGCCCATCATCACCTTCTCGCAGGATTTCGTCGGCGCCGTGCTCGGCGCGCCGGAGCAGGGTTTCCCGCTGACCGCGGTCAACAAGGGCAACGTGATCTTCCTCGGCTCGCTGTCGACCGGCGTGCGCACCACGGTGCTGGAATTCGGCCTCGAACGCCTCGAGCCCGGCGACCTGCTGATCTGCAACGACCCGTTCCGGGTCGGCAACCACGTCAACGACATGTGCTTCATCCGGCCGGTGTTCCATGGCGCCACCGTGGCCGGCTTCGTCGTCATCCGCGCGCACCAGCTCGACATGGGCGGCACGGTGCCGGGCGGCTTCGCCCTGCTGAAATCGAACGTCTACGAGAACGGCCTGGTGATGAGCCCGCAGCGCCTCTTCCACCGTGACGAACCGGTGCGGGAGGTGATGCGCACGATCGTCGACAACACCCGCTTCGGGGACACCCTGCTGCCGGACTTCCACACCATCCGCGCCTGCTGCGCGCTCGGCGAGCGGCTGCTGGTCGAGAGCATCGAACGCTACGGCATGGCGGCCTGGTCGGGCGCGATGCGCTACACCGTCGACGCCGCGGCCGCCGCCATGCGCAACGCCATCCGCACCCTGCCGGACGGCTGCTGGGAGGGCGAGGACCGGGTCGACAGCGACGGCCGCTCGGCCGACACCGCCTACAAGCTGCAGGTGACGGTGCGCAAGCAGGGCGCGCATCTCGAGGTCGACCTCGGCGGCAGCTCGGTGCAGGCCGGCACCGCGCTCAATGCCACCGCGCTCGATGCCCAGACCGCGGTCGCACTGGCGGTCAAGCTGGTGCTGGATCCGCACACGCCCTTCACCTCGGGCCTGTACCGCGACATCGACGTCGTCATTCCGCCGGGCAGCATCACCAGCGCCGAGCCCGACGCCGCGGTGATGTTCTACTTCGAGGTGCAGTCCGCGCTGGTCAACGCCATGCTGCGCGCGCTGGCGATCCCGCTCGGCGCGCGCGCCATCGGCGGCGCCTACGGCTCGACCAACCTGCATACCGGGGAAGGGCGCAACGCCGACGGCTCGTCCTGGTTCAGCGCCGCCGAGCTCGAGGCGCAGTACGGCGCCTGGGGCGCGACCGATGCCGGCGACGGCAACAACCACTGCGGGCTGGCGATGCTCAACATGATCATGCCGTCGGTGGAGGAGATCGAGCCGCGCGTGCCGGCACTGGTCACCGATCGCGAGTACCTCGCCGACACGGCTGGCCCGGGCCGCCACCGCGGCGGTGCCGGGCTGGTCAAGCAGTCGCTGTTCCTGAGCCCCGGCAATCATCATCTGGTGCCCCTGCATTTCCGCACGCCGAGCGGCAGCGGTGTGTGCGGCGGCGGCGACGGTGCGGCCGGCGGCGCATGGTGGCTGTGCGCGCACGAGCAGGCGGACGCGGCCGGCACGGGGCCGGTGCCTCCGGCGGACGATTTCGACGACGTCGTCGCCGTCGCCGGCCGCGTCGATGCGGCCAGCGGTCGCCCCGATGGTGAGGGCGAGTTCGCCTTTTTCGGCCGCGAGCCGGTATGGCGCATGCCGCGCGGCGCGGTGCTGCGCTGGCGCACCAATGGCGGTGGCGGCTGGGGCGATCCGTATGCGCGCGACCCGCAGGCGGTGCTGCGCGACGTGCGCGACGAGTACGTCAGCGTGGCCGGCGCGCGGCGTGACTACGGCGTCGTCATCGTCGGCGACCCGGCCACGGATCCCGAGGGCCTGGCGGTCGACGAGGCGCAGACCGCGCGGCTGCGCACCGCGCCGCGTGCCGCCCGCCAGGCCACGCCGCCGGACCCGGCCGTCGCCGATGCCGCGCCCGTCGCCGTGCGTCGTGAGGCCGTGGCCGGCGCCTGCACCGCCTGCGGTGCGGCCGCGCTCGCCGCCTACCCGGTGCTGTCCGAAGGCGGCTGGTTCCGGGTGGTGAAGTGCCAGCAGTGCCTCGTCTCGCAGGCGCGCGAGGCGGATCCGGCCGGTCCCATCGTGCTGCGCTCCAGCCGCGTCTAGGCGCAGCATTCGGCCGGTCGTGGCGATGCCTTGCATTGGCCCTGCGCACAAATCATAATGCGTTATATATTTTTACGGCGTTTAAAACGCGCCGACGGGCCAGGGGGAGCGCATGGGCCTGCGCGAGAAACAGAAATCACGCCGACGCCGGCAGATTCTCGATGCCGCGCGGGCGCTGGTGCGCAGCAACGGCAGCACCGATTTCTCCATGCGCCAGCTCGCCGAGGACGCCGAGGTCAGCCTGGTCACGCCGTACAACCTGTTCGGCTCCAAGAGCGGCATCCTCTACGCGTTGCTCGACGACTCGCTGGAACGCCTCGGCCGCGCCGACGATAGCGAGTCCGCGGACGGCGCCAGCGAGGACGTCTTCAGCCTCGCCGGCATCGCGGCGCGTGACTACACCGGTGACGCGCACTTCTTCCGGCCGCTACTGCAGCACCTGCTCGGCGTGCCCGATCCCGAGCACCGCCCGCGCCTGATGGCACGCAGCCTGGAACGCTGGACGCGCAACGTCGAGGCCGCCAGCGACGCCGGCCTGCTGGCGCCGGGGGTCGACGTCGACATTCTCGCGCGCCAGCTGCTGATCACCTTCATCGGCACGGTCGAGCTCTGGATCCACGGCGAGCTGGACGACGCCGGCTTCGTCGCGCAGAGCCTGTACGGCTCCACGCTGCTGGTGCAGGCCTGCGTCGCCGACGCCGCCAGGCCGCAGCTCGTCGCGCGCCTAGAGGCCGCGGCCGAACGTCTGCCACGTCAACTCGCCGCGCCCGGCGCGGCGCCCGAATCTTCTTCCGAGTCACACACCACCGCCGCCTGATCAGGAGCGGCAACAGGAGGTCAACATGAGAGTAGGGGCAACGATATTCAACCAGAACTATGGCGACTGGGATCGCTACGAGGCCGAGGAGCGCGGTGAGCAGGTCGCGGCGCGGCCGGCGAAGTCGGATCGCGAGATCTTCAACGAGGAGATCAACATCGCGCGCATCGCCGACGAGACCGGCTTCGACGCGCTGTGGACCATCGAGCATCACTTCACGCCGTACACCATGGTCACCAATCCGCTGCAGTACCTGACCTACATCGCCGGCATCACCGAACGCGTCGATCTCGGCACCATGGTCACGGTGCTGCCGTGGCACAACCCGGTGCGCGTGGCCGAGGACGTCAACATGCTCGACGCCTTCCTCGGGCCCGATCGCGAGATCATCTGCGGCGTCGGCCGCGGCCTGGGACGGCGCGAGTACGAGGGCCTCAACATCGACCAGGGTGAGGCGCGGGTGCGCTTCGACGAGTCGTTGCAGGTGCTGCAGCAATTGCTGGCCACCGGCCAGTGCGAGTTCGACGGCGAGCACTACAACATCCACGGCCTGCGCCTGCGGCCGCAGCCGGACCGCGATCTGTCGGCCAACCTGTGGTGTGCCGGCGGTACCAGCGAGACGGTCGAGATCATCGCCAAGCACAACGTGCGCCCGCTGGTCATTCCGACCACCAGCCTCGGGCTGTCGCTGGAGACCGCGCGCAAGTACGCCGAGCTGCACCAGGCCGCCGGTCACGCACCCAACATGTGCAAGCTTGCCCTGTGGACCTACGTCGCCGAGACCGAGGCCGAAGCCAGGGCCGGCGCGGAGCAATACATGGTGGAGTACGCGGAATCGGCCCTGCGCCATTACGAGCTGCTCGGTGACCACCTCGGCGCGATCAAGGGCTACGAGTCCTACGGCGAGATGCAGAAGGCCCTGCGCGCCGATCCGACGCCCTTCCTGCGCGGCTTCGTCGACTCCCACCCGTGGGGCACGCCGGAGCAGACCATCAAGCGCGCCAGCGAGCTCGCCGAGACTTTCGGCACCGACGAGATCATGTTCATCTTCCGCTACGGCAGCATGGCCCAGGACGTGGCCGAGAAGAGCATGCGCCTGTTTGCGCGCGAGGTGCTGCCGGCCCTGCAGGCACTCAATCCGCAGCCGATCGGGGTCGCGCAGGCGGCCTGATCGCGAGGGTTCGTTCATGGTGCCCCGGCTCCCGCCGCGCGCGGGGCCGGGGTCCCTCTAGGTTGCGGGCACCGTGCGGCCGGGCCCGCGCTCAGGCCACGATGTCGCGAATGCGCCGGTCGAACACCGCCGCGACGCGTTTGTAGGCGGTATTGCGCAGGTGCAGCTCGTTGACCCAGTCGGCGTAGCCGATGACGGGACGCAGGTCGAGGTAGTGTACGCGCGCGTCGCCGGCGGCGAGACCGGCGAGCATGTCGTTCAGGCGGTTGACCAGGTCCTCCACGATCTCGCGTCTTTCGGTGGCGTCGGTATAGCCCTTGGCGGTCAGCGCCGGGCGCAACCAGGGACCGCCGAAGCGGAAGCCGAGCACGTTGATCACCGCGCGCCCGTCCGGCACCGGGTGACCGTAGCCGTGGGTGATGAACTGGATGTTCGCATCGACCTCCCAGATCCTGCGCATGATCTCGGTGAACGCCGCGCGGTAATAGGTCCCGATCAGGTACCGCGCGAAGTCCTCGCGCAGCGGCGGCAGCCCCGAGTCGCGGTGGTTCAGTAACTGGAACAACTCGTCGCCGGCGACGTCGTTGCCGCCGCCGGAGAGCAGCACGACACGCGGCTGGTGTTCACGCACCGCTTCCAGCGTACGCTGCAGCGGCGGCTTGTCGGGCTTCCAGCGGCGGTTGTACTCCGTGCCCCAGGCCATGTTGTCGAGGGTGTCGCCGGCATCGGCCACGGTGCGGATGCGGTGCCCGAAATGGCTGCGCAGGTAGTAGATGATGTCGAGCCCCGCCGGCCGGTAATCGAACCAGGAATCGCCTTCGGCCACGAGCGCCACGCCGCCGGCCGACTCGGCCGTGAGATCGGCTTCGTCGCGTTCGAGCTCGGCGTGCAGCGCCTCGATTTCGGTAGGCGTGAGGCGATCCAGCGCGGCATCGTCGGCTTCCGGCGCGGCGGTGCTCAGGCCCACGCCGCCGCCCGCGGGGGCGGTGATGCGGCCGCTCGCGGCCGGCGGCGGGCTGCCCGCCGCGATCACGCCATCGCCGCTGGTGGCCTGCTCGAACAGCGCGAGCCACTCCGGCGCGTCGGCCAGCGCCTCGCGCACGAAGCGCACGATGGCGCTGATGCGGACGCCCTCGTTGGCGACCCAGTTGATCAGCCCGGCGGTCGCCATGCCGCCGTCCCACACGCTGCCGTCACGCAGCAGGATGCGATCCTGCCCATCGCGCTGCGGCACGCCGCTGTGGTGCAGGGCGGCGAGCTCCCACTGGCCGTTGAGCACCGGCGATCCGGACGAGCCGGGCTCGGTATCGGTGGTGTAATGCAGGAAGGCGTCGACGATGTCGACCACCCGGTTATTGGTCAGTGCGACTTCCTGCGGGCGGCCGGCGGGATGCTGGATGATGTTGACCGGTTCGCCGATAAGGGCCTTGCCGGACTCGGCGATCAGGCGGATCGGTCGCCGGCCGGCGAGCACGCCGAGCGGATCGCGTACCGCCACCAGCGTGAAGTCGAGGTCGCGGTCGGTGAGAAAGAAGCGTTCCGGGTCGAGATGCAGGACGTGGCTCGGCCCCAGCTGGCCGTCACGCCGCTCGTAGTAGTCGAGCTGGAAGGTACTGTCGGCGGCGCGCCGCGCGCTCTTCAGCACGTGGTTATTGGTCAGCATGAGCTCGGGTGAGACCATGAAGCCGGTGCCGTAACCGGTGATCTGGTGACCGTTCCTGATCAGCACGCGCCCGACACAGCCGGCCGCCGCGCTGCCGGCGTGCAGGTAGCGCGAGGCGATCAGATCGCTCTCCTCGAGAATGCGTTCGAGCAGGCTGACCTCGGTATTCCTGCGCCGCGCCGATTCGACCCGTACCGGGTCCGGCGAGCCCATCAACTCGGCCGCAATGGGCTGCAGGTTGAGCGAGCACAGCCGGTGATGCACGCGTTGCGGGCTTTCGAACTCGCGCCAGTCGCCGTGGGCGTGCAGGCTCTCGAGGTTGCGCTCGCGCTGCGCGCGACGCCCCTGGAAGCGGCGCTCGGCGCGCTCTATGCCTTCGATGAAGAGGTCGGAGATCCTGGGCATGTCGGTGTTCCTCCTGCGATCGCGGGTACCCTGGTAGGGTGCGCGCCGGTGGCGTGCGGCACAAGCGCCGCGCCGGCCGCTCGTCGGCAGGTGCGGATGTTGCCCCAGCATCCCGTAGCGGGTGGCTGTGAGCAGTGACATTTCGCACCGGTGGCGCGGTCACGGGAGCGGCCGGCAAGCCGCGTCTACCGGTTGCCGGGGACACCGCCACCTGTGCGTGCCGGGGACGCTCTATACTCAGGACATCAGACACCTTGCGGGAGATCCATGATGGGCGACAGCGCAGGAGCCAGCCGGCGCCGTTTTCTCAAGCTCACCGTCGCCGCGGGCGCGGGCCTGCCGGGTACGGGGCTGGCGCGCGAGGGCCGCTACGGCCCGCGCGTGCGCGCCTACCGTGAGCTTGGCCGCACCGGCCTCAAGATCTCCGATATCTCCTTCGGCAGCAGCCGCCTGCGCGAAGGCGAGGACGAACTGGTGCGCCATGCGCTGGACCGCGGCATCAACTACTTCGACTCCGCGCACGGCTATACCGGCGGCGCCTCGGAGACGGTGCTCGGCCGGGTGCTGGCGGGCATGCGCCAGCAGGTCGTGCTGGTATCCAAGGTCGAGGGCACGGCATCGTGGCGCAAGGCCGAGTTCATGGCCCAGCTCGACGAATCGCTGCGCCGCCTGCGCACCGACTACATCGACATCTACATGAACCACGCGGTCAACGACGTCGAGCGCATGCGCAGCCCGGAATGGCAGGCCTTCGTCGACGACGCCCGGCGTGCCGGCAAGATCCGTTTCGTCGGCATGTCCGGGCATGCCGGCCGGCTCATTCCCTGCCTCGACTACGCGCTCGACGAAGATCTCGTCGACGTCATCCTGTGCGCCTACAACTTCGGCCAGGACCCGGCCTTCTACGAGCGCTTCACGAAGTCGTTCAACTTCGTCGCCAACCAGCCCGACCTGCCGCGCGTGCTGGCCAGGGCCAAGGCGCGCAAGGTCGGCGTGGTGGCGATGAAAACCCTGATGGGCGCCCGGCTGAACGACCTGCGCCCGTTCGAGACGGGCGGCGCGACCTTTGCCCAGGCGGCGTTCCGCTGGGTGCTGTCGAACGACGACGTCGACGCGCTGATCATCTCCATGACCAGCACGGCCGACATCGACGAATACCTCGGCGCCTCCGGTGCGCGCGAGCTTGCCGCCGGCGACCTCGACCTGCTGGTGCGCTACGCCGCGCTCAACGGCGCGACCTATTGCCGCCATGCCTGCGATGACTGCAGCGGAGCCTGCCCCTACGGTGTGCAGATTGCCGACGTGCTGCGTACACGCATGTACGCCACCGACTACGGTGACATCCCCTTCGCGCGCGAGGAGTATGCCCGCATCGACACCAATGCCGCGGCCTGCCTGTCGTGCTCGGGCGCACCCTGCCGTGACGCCTGCACGCACGGCATTCCGATCGCGGCGGCCTGCGCGCCGACCCACCGCATGCTGAGCTGAGGCGCCGGCCGCGCGTTCTCGCGCATTTGGGTGAGGCCGCGGGCCGGCGATGCCTTCGCTGGCGGCGACGGCGTAGGCTGGTGGTGCGATTGCGCGCCACCGTGGGCGGGGCGCGCCGGCGCTGCGCGCGCTCGCGGTGCTTTATGTCACAGGTGTCCGCCAGCGCAACGGCCTATAAACGTGCGCAGGACGATGCCGGGACGGCACACGAGCCGTATTCCGCGGACCCGCCCACCGGTGCAGGAGGATAGCGCGATGAACCCCGTCGAGACGCAAGGACACCCCCGTGAACGGATACCGGTCCGCGCTGGCCGCGTGCTGCTCCCGGCCCTGCTGCTGGTGTGCATGGCCGCCAGTCGCGCCGGCCCGGTGGTCAGGCTGGACCAGGGCGCGGCATGGACCGATACGGCGCGCGACAGCTATTACAGCCAGGACCAGGGTTCGCGCATCATGCCGTGGAAGTGGATGCAGGCCCTGCGCACCGCTGGCGGAGCCGGCTTCACGCACGACGCGCTCGCGCGCTTCGGCTACCTGCCGAATCCCAACGGGCCGTCCGCGCAGTTGCCGATCGGCTTCACCCTTGCACCGGCCGGCGACGGCGCCTTCGTGGGCATGACCTGCTCGGCCTGCCACACCCGGCAGATCGAGGTCGACGGCACCGCCTATCGCGTCGACGGCGGCCCCGCTTTCGCCGACTTCCAGGCCTTCCTCGCCGAGCTCGACGGCGCGGTCGGGCGGGTGCTGGCCGACGACACGGCCTTCGACGCCTTCGCGAAAGCGGTGCTCGGCAGCGGCGGCGACGCCAGCGCCAAAGCGCAACTGCGGGTGAACGTCGAGACCTGGTACGGTCCGTACCACGAGCTCGTGGTGCGCTCGTTGCCGCAGACGTCATGGGGCCCGGGACGGCTGGACGCCGTGGCGATGATCTTCAACCGTCTGACCGGGCTCGACATCGGCCCGCCGCCGAGCTACCTCATCGCCGATAACATCCGGACCGCGGATGCACCGGTGCGTTACCCCTTTCTGTGGAACGCTGCGCGTCAGGATCGCACCCAGTGGCCGGGCTTCGCCGAGAACGGCAACAGCCTGCTGGCACTGGGGCGCAACCTCGGCGAGGTTTACGGCGTGTTCGCCGATTTCCGGCCGCAGAAGGACGACAGCCTGCTGGGCATCGACTACCTCGCGTACAACTCGGCCAACTTCGAAGGCCTGGACGCGGTCGAAGACCTGATCTGGCTGATTGGCCCGCCGCAGTGGCCGTGGCCAGTGGACGATGTGCTGGCGTCCAAAGGCAAGGAAGTCTTCGATCGTGACACCGCGAACGGTGGCTGCGTGCAATGCCACGGGATCCGGACCGGCGCGTTCCGCTCGTTTGATCACCCGACCTGGGCGACCCCGGTGCTCGACGTCGGTACCGATACGCGCGAGTGCCAGTTGCTGACCCGCACGGCGAAATCGGGCGTGCTCGAAGGCAAGCGGGTATTGCCGACCAAGCCTCGCCTCGCGGCGGAAGACGCCGCGGCCAACATTCTCGACGTCGCCGTCAGCGGAACCATCGCGCAGCACGCGCTCAGCCTGCGCAGCGCGGCGGAGCGCGTACGCGCGCTGGAAGAAGGACAGGTCCATGCCCACCCCGAACTCCAGTCCCTCACCGGCATCGTCGACGAGGGTCTGAAGAAAGTGGAGCAGATGGCCGATCCCCAACCGACGGACGACGGCGGCTGCCGCTACGAGTCCCGCGTGCTGCAGGGGATCTGGGCGGCGGCTCCCTACCTGCACAACGGCAGCGTCGCGACGCTCGCCGACCTGCTGGAGCCGGCCGCCCGGCGCCAGGCCAGCTTCGCGGTCGGCCCGGCTTACGACATCGAGGCGGTCGGCCTGGCCGCGGCCCAGCCCGGCTCCGGCTACACCCTTGTTACCAGCGACTGCGGCGCGCGCAACTCCGGTAACAGCCGCTGCGGTCACGAGTACGGCACGACGCTGTCGGCGGCGGAGAAGAAGGCCCTGCTCGAGTACCTGAAGACGCTGTGAGGCGCGTTTGCGCCGGGACGGGCTCGCGGCGCCGGCCCGTCCCGGCGGCTCGTGGCCACTGGCCGGGTGCGGGCCGCCGGCGAGGGCACGGTGCAGCCTGACCGGGCCGGTTCAAGCCCGGCCCGGAGCGGCCGCTATTCCGGGTGAGTACTCCCGGGGCCCGCAGGCGGCATGTCGCAGCAAACCAGACGCACCTTCCTCAAGCGCGGCGGCGCAGCCGCCGGTGCGCTGGTGGCCGCGCCCTACGTCATGGCGCGCCCGCGCCCGCGCCTGCGCGTGCTCGGCACCCACGTCACGTTGCAGGAAAGCCTGCGTCGCCGCGCGATGGCCGACCTCGACATCGACATCGAGTTCGAGCCGGGCGGCAGCGCCGAGGTGCTGCAGCGCGCGGCGAGCAAGCCCGAATCGTTCGACCTCTACGAGCAGTGGTCGGACAGCCTGCAGGTGCTGTGGCGAGCCCACGCGATCCAGGGCATTGAGATCGAGCGCCTGCAGTACTGGGGCGAGATCAATGACCTGACCAAGACCGGGCGCATCAGCGCGGACGCCCCGCTGGGCGCGGGCGATGCGCCCTACAAGCTGCTCTACGTGCAGCCCGGTGGCGGCCTGGGACCGGATCCGGGTCCGAAGATCAGCTTCCTGCCGTACGTCCACAACACCGACTCGTTCGGTTACAACACCGCGCACATCGCGCGCCGCGAAGCCTATCGCACCGAGTCGTGGGGCATGTTGCTGGAGCCGGAGTGGGCCGGGCGCGTGGCCCTGGTCAATGCGCCGACCATCGGAATCTTCGACGCCGCGCTCGCGGTGCAGGCGCAGGGTCTGATGAGCTTCGGCGATATCGGCCGCCTGACGCGCGACGAGGTCGACCGGCTGTTCGCGATCCTGGTCGAGTACAAGCACCGCGGCCATTTCGCCGGGCTGTGGAACTCGGTCCCCGAGTCAATCGAGTTCATGCGCAGCGGGCGTACCGTGATCTCGAGCATGTTCTCGCCCGCGGTCTCCAGCCTCAATGGCGTCGGCGTACCCGTGGTCTACGCCGCGCCACGCGAAGGGTACCGTGCCTGGCACGGCGTCATGTGCCTGTCGTCGCGCACCGAAGGCCACGCCAGGGACGCCGCCTACCGCTACATGAACTGGTGGCTGTCGGGCTGGCCCGGCGCGTTCATCGCGCGACAGGGCTATTACATCTCCAACGCGGAACGCTCCCGCGAGTTCCTGCGTCCGCAGGAGTGGGATTACTGGTACGACGGTCAGCCGGCGGCGGACGTGCTGCGTGGCACCGATGGCCGCGTCTCGGTACAGGCCGGAGAGATCCGCAACGGTGGCTCGTATACCAACCGCTTCAGCAACATTGCCGTGTGGAATTCGGTGATGGACGTATACGAGTACTCGCTGCCCCTGTGGCACGAGCTGATTCTGGCCTGAGTCACTGACCATGCTGTCGCGCGTACTGTCCCGGTTTCCGCTCAAGGACCAGATCTTCATCGGCTTCGTGCCGGTGATCGCGTTGGTCGTGGTGCTCGGCGTGTTCATGTTCACGAGCTACATGCAGCTCCTCGACGACTTCGAGATTCTCGAGGGCGAGACCCACAACGCCCTGCTCGCGAGCGAGTTCGACGCCCTGTGGGGCGACCTCCAGCGCAGTACCCTGCTCTACACCGTGGTCGGCTACCGCGGCGTGCTGACCAAGATCCGCGAGGAGCAGGGGCGCCTCGACAAGCTGCTGCAATCCAAGTTCGGCACCGTGGGTGCGGGCTCCGAGCCAGACCAGGAAACGGTCGCGCGCCTGCGTCGCTACTACGGCGAAGTGGTGCGCGACTTCGAGGAGATCGTGACCAGCAACGAGCGCATCCGGCAACTGCGCGGGGAGTACGAGTCGCGGACGATTCCCGAGTTGAGAACGTGGCTGGAGGACGCCGGCCAGGCCGCACGGCAAGCCGGACAGGCCGGCACGGCGCGCGTGATCGGGGCGGCGCTGAGTGCGCTGGAGAGCATCCACGTGCACTCCCGACTCTATCTCGAGGCACCGGATACCGGCACTGCGCGCGCCGTCATCGACAATGCAAACGCCCTGACCCAGCGCATCAAGGGTCTGACCTTGCGCCTGCGCGGCGATCCGCTGTCTGCGGTACCCGCGGATCCGCCGGTCCCGGCGCGACGGGTGGAGGCGCTGTTCAGCGAAATCGTCCAGCTCAAGCGCAACCAGATGTACCTGCTGAACGTGGTCATGGCCGGGCGCAGCGCGGAAATCGGCCGTGCCTCGGCGACCCTGCGCGACGAACACCTGCGGCGCATGGCGGAGAAGCGCGGTGACATCCACGACACCTTCTCCAGCCTGCGCAACCGCTTCCTGCTCGCCTGCATCGGTATATTCGTGCTCGCCTTCGGATCGGCGGTGCTGGTCGCGACCAATATCGCGCGGCCGGTCAACGCCATCGCCGAGACTCTGAGCCGGCTCGCCGAGGGTGCCTCGATCCGCAACATCCCGGGCCGTGATCGCCGCGACGAAGTCGGCGACATGGCCGCCGCGGCGCAGGCGTTCAAGGACCTGGCTGATCGACTCGACCAGCAGTCCGGCCAGCTCGCCGAGTCGAACGCCGAGCTCGAGCGCTTCGCCTATGTCGCCTCGCACGATCTGCAGGAGCCGCTGCGCAAGATCCAGGCCTTCATCGATATCCTCGGCAAGAGCCTGGACGATGGTGACGCGCCGCGCGCGAAGGACATGATGCAGCGGACCGTGGGTGCCATCTCGCGCATGCGCGGACTGATCGAGGACCTGCTGGCCTTCTCGCGCACGCGGCGTAACGAGACGCCCTTCGAGCGCGTCGAGCTGGAAACGATCGTGAACGAGGTGGTGGACGATCTGCGGCTTTCCATCGAGGAGAGCGGGGCGCGGGTCAGTATCGGCGAGCTGCCCGAGCTGACCGCCGATCCCAGCCAGATGCGGCAGGTCTTCCAGAACCTGATCTCGAATGCCATCAAGTACCGCGACGCGGGCAAGACACCGGTGGTGGACATTTCCTCGCGCCCGGTACCCTGCACCTGCCACCCCGACGCGCGTAGCCACGACACGCATTTCCTCGTCGAAGTCAGTGATAACGGCATCGGT
This sequence comes from Gammaproteobacteria bacterium, assembly GCA_041984235.1. GTDB lineage: Bacteria > Pseudomonadota > Gammaproteobacteria > JBHIYN01. Next base: position 198,600 of record JBHIYN010000007.1, on the reverse strand, counting down.
TTCGACGAGCACTACTTCGAGCGCATCGTCGAGCCGTTCCAGCGCCTGCATGGCCGCGCGGAGTATCCCGGCAGCGGTATTGGGCTGGCCATCGTGAACCATATTGTCAAACGCCACGGCGGCAAGCTCACCGCGCGCAGCGCGCCGGGCGAAGGCGCCATATTCAAGGTCGAACTACCAGGAGTCGAGAGTGAACAAATCCGCGAAGCCGCATGACGACGCCGCCGGGCGCGTCATCCTGATGGTCGATGACGATCCCGAAGACCTGTTGCTGGCGAGCGAGGCGATGCGCAGCATCAACAGCACCTGTGAACTGCGCACGGTGGAGAGTGCCGCCGAGCTGATGGATTACCTGCGCCACCAGGGGGCGTTCAGTGACCCGTCCAGCGCGCCGCGCCCTGACCTGGTGCTGCTGGACCTCAACATGCCGAAGACCAACGGCGTCGAGGTGCTGCAGGCGATGCGCAGCGACGAGACCTTCTGCGACCTGACGGTAGTGGTGTTCTCGACGTCCTCGGCCGGCCGCGACATCCGTAATGCCTATCGTGCCGGTGCCAACAGCTACATCTCCAAGCCTGAGTCGTTCGAGGATCTGTGCCGGGCCATGCGTACCCTGTGCAGCTACTGGTTCGGCTTCGCACAGATCCAGCGGGTGCAGGCGTAGGCGCGAGGCGCCGCATCAGTCCGTTGCCGCGGGGCGCGTATGCTGATGCCGCAGCAGGCAGCGCAACACCGTGATGGCCGCGGTGGCGAAACCGAAGGTGGTCAGCGAGAGGCTCGCGAACAGGTAGACCTCGTACACGCCCTGGGCCGGATGCGGGGGCGGCCGGGTGGTGAAGTCGAGCACCGGAAACATCGCCATCAGCAGGAACAGGCTGGAGTTGGTGAAGGCGCCGATGACCATCGCCAGGCTGGCAACGCGCGGCAGCGGGACGCGGGCGGCGTAGAAGCCGAGCAGCAGTGCGCTCATCAGCAGGAAGTCGATGTGCGCCTGTAACAGGCGCGAGAACTTGCCCGGGAACAGCGCCTGCACGGCCGCCACTTCGTAGCCGAGGCCGACCAGGCACCACGCCAGCAACAGGGTTACCAGCAGCCAGGCGCAGGCGCCGCCCAGCAACACGCGATTGGGCGCGGCAGCGGTGGATTCGGTCATGTCTCGTCCTCCGTCAGGGACCAGCTGCCGGTTGCCGGCAGGCACTGCCTAAGCCTCTGATGTGGCGCCGGCGAGATGAATGACCGCAACGGCGCGTGCGCTTGATTCCAGCGGCGCTGCGCGCGTTTACAGGCTGATGCCGGCGTTCTAACATCGCTGCTCCGATTGAACGGAGCGCTCCGCCATGTCGACCCGGTCATGCGGCCGGCTGGCCGCGGCCGGTGACGACATCGCCACCGGGCCGCTCGTCCTGTCCACCGAGGCGGTTCCGCCGCCGGAGCGCCGCGCCTGGCTGGGCGACGTCATTGGCCGTCATTACGCCGCGGTCGACGTCGACGCCATGAACGGCTGCGCGCTGTTCAACGAGATGCACATCCATGCATGGGGCGACAGCCGCCTGTCGACGGTGCGATCGGGGCCGATCAGCCTGCGGCGTCCGGCCGGCGCCGCCGCACGGGCGGCGACCGACGCGGTGTTCGTCGTGATGCTGCTGGAAGGCGCCTATACCCTGCGCCAGGGCGACAGCGAGACGACGTTGGCGGCCGGCGATGTCACGCTCTACGACCTCCGCCAGCCGCATGCAATCACCTGCCCGCAGCCGTTCTCGAAGATCGTGATCGCGGTGCCGGGGCGGCGGTTTCGCGCCTGGCTGCCCGCTGTCGAGCGTTACGCCGCGCTGCCGGTGCGTGGACACTGCGGTCTCGGTGCGGTCCTCTCGGCCATGCTGCGCGAGACCGCGTGCCATCTTGCGCGGCTCGACCGACCGCAGCGCGCGGCGCTGGAGGAGCAGGTCCTGGACCTGCTGGTGCTCGCGCTCAACGCCAACCGGCCCGGCCGGCACCAGCTTTCGCGGCCGCGCCGCGCGGCACTCGACGCGGTCAAGCGCCATGTCGAGGCATGCCTCGACGACCCGGCGCTGGACACGCGGCGGATCTCGCAGGCCACCGGCTTCTCCCCACGCTACGTCAACGAGCTGTTCCGCAGCGAGGACCATTCCCTGATGCGCTACGTGTGGATGTGCCGGCTCGAACGGGCGCGCAGGGCACTCGGCAGCCCCGCACAGCGGCACCTCGCCATCGCCGAGATAGCTTATCGCTGCGGCTTTACCGACCCGGCGCACTTCAGCCGTGCGTTCAAACGCCAGTACGGACTGGCGCCACGCGACTACCGTGCGGCGAGGACGACCTGACACGCTGCAACCGGTCCCGCGCATGCTCGCCTTCCTCACCACCGTTCGACACCCGGCGAACAGCAACGACTATGGTCGGGTCTGGTCGCTGCTCGAGAGCACGCTGCGTTCACTGCTGGCGCAGACCGACCCCGCGTTTCGCGTTGTGGTGGTGTGCAACGAGGTTGGTGGCCGTCTTGACCACCTGCCGCGGGCGCGCAGCCACCTGCTCGTCCGCACGGTCGACTTCGAACCCCCGCCGCCGCCGACGGACGACGCCTCGGAGATCGACGCCATCCGCCACGATCGCGGCACCAAGCTCGTGGTCGCGCTACTGGAGGCGCTGGCCATCGGCGCCGACCACGTCATGTTCTGCGACGCCGACGATTTCGTCGGCAACGACATTGCCGCGCACGTCAATCGCCACGCGGACGAAGCAGGCTGGACGATCGATGCCGGCTACCGGCTCAAGCATGGACGCCTGGCGCCGTTGTCGAAGTTCGACGAACGCTGCGGCACCGGCCATATCGTGCGCACCGGGGTGATAGCCGCGCCACTGCTTGCCGCGGGTCTCGACCGGCACAGCAGCCAGGCGAGCATCCTGGCCGCGCTCGGCGAGGACTACGTCAAGCGCACCCTTGGCTCGCATCTGTTCCGCAAGAGCTGGTGCGCGGAGCGCGGCGCCGCACTCGCCCCGTTTCCCGGGCGCGCGGCGGTCAAGCAACTGGGCACCGGGGAGAATCATTCCGACTTTCGCGCGCGTCCGCCCTCGGCCATGGATGCCCGCGCCTGGCCGCTTGTACCCCCCGGTCTGCAGCGCTATTTTTCCCTGCCCGGGACCGGCGCCGGCAAACGGGAGGCTGCTCGAGGAGACGCCATGGCTCAACCGCCGTCGATGACGCAGGACATGCTCGGGCGCGTCGTGCAGCGCAGCGCCGAGTGCAGCATGGTGTCCGCCGAAGGCCGGCGTTACCCGGCCTGCCTCGTCGCCGGTCCGCGGCACGTGCTGCTCCTCTCGCGCCTGGAAGCGTGGGTATGGCAGCGCTGCGCGTCGCCGGTTGCGCTGCGCGAGCTGTTCGATGACGCGATCGCCGAGTTCCCCGAGCGCGGTGTCATTCTCGAGCGCGAGATCCTCGCGATCCTGGAGCGCCTTGGCGCACGCGACCTGGTGGCGACCGCGGCGGGCGCGGTTCAGTCCGTCTCCACCAGCGGATAGCCCAGCGCACGCATCATGCGGCCGGCGATCGCGTTGAAGGCGCGATGCTGGTCCGCGTTCCAGCCCTGAGCCCGATCGAGTGGCCGGAACGCGGCGGTCTTCGCTTGCGGCTGCCAGGTCACGGCACCGTTGTGGCGGCCGAAGCTCGACGAGCCGTACACCGGCAGGTCGGCCGCAGCAGCGAAATCGTAGCGCGCCGGATCGAGGCCGGCGTAGCGCAGAATCTGCGCCATGCGGCGATCGAGATCGAGTACCAGGTCCTCGTAGCGCACGGACAGGAAACGCCCCGGGTGGCTCTCCATCAGCTCGAACAGCGCGCGCACGCCGCCCGTCCAGCGCCGCGTGAACTCCTCGGCGGGGATCGGATCGCCGTTGCGCTCGGTCGGCCACGAGCGCAGCGAGGATTCCACCGAGTCGCGGCCGTTACGCACGATGACGATGACGCGGGCGCGCGGAAACAGGCGCCACGCATGCTCGATGCCGTTCAGCGTCGGCGTCTTGAACGCAACGTGCGTGGCCCCGGGGCAGGGGCTCGCGGCCAGGGCCAGGATGCCGCGGCCGATGGACTCGAGCAGGGCGTCGTCGAGCCCGGTGACGTCCAGCGGTTCGAAGCGGCCATTACCGATCCGTCCGGCGACCGAGGAGGCGTAGCGCACCAGGTGATGCGCGTAGTCCAGCAGCCAGTCCTCGCGTTCCAGCGGCGCCAGCGGGCGCCCGCAATCCGGATGCAGGCGCAGCAGCTCGCTGAGGTAACCGGTACCGGAGCGCCCCTTGGTCCCGAGCACGAACAGCGGGCAGGGCAGGGCTGCGCCGGCGGGCGGCGCTTCGCTGTCGGAGGCGGCGTGCACGGCGTCATGGTACGGTCACGGCGCCTGCTTTTCATGTCGTCAGCGGCCAGCCGCGGGCGGCGCGCACGACGCTGCGGCCGGCGTACGATTCGCGGAGATTCCTGGCGGCCACGGAACCGCCGCTGCTGCGCGGCCGGTGCGCAAACGCGAATAACAGGAAATAATTAACAATATCAATGGCCAACAAGCTTTATTTGATCTAGTCTTTGAGAATTCCTGCGGCCTGCGCGGCTGCCATCAACGTGGGAGGCTGTCATGGCCCTGATCTGGACACGGCGCGATGCCTGGCTGGCGATTGCGCTCAGCGTCGCGCTCGCGGCGCCGGCCGTCGAGGCGGCCACCGAGGCCGACCTGCAATCCGCTTTCGAGGCGATGTTCGCCGATCCCGGCAACGTCGACCTGACGCTGAGCTACGCGCGGGTGGCGATCGAGGCCGCGGACTACGAGGCGGCCATCGGCGCACTTGAAGGCGTGCTGATGATGTCGCCGGACCTGGCCGCGGTGCGCGTCGACCTCGGCATCCTCTACTACCGCCTGGAATCCTTCGCCGCCGCGCGTTACCACCTCAACCGGGCGCTCGCGGACGGCGGGCTGACGCGGGCCCAGAACGTGCGCGCGCAGAACTTCCTGGTCCGCGTCGACGACTCCACCGGGCGGCACTTCATCAGCGGGCGTATCACCGCCGGCCTGCGTTATCGCACCAATGCCAATTCCGGCACCGATTCGTCGCGCGTGCTGGCGCGCGGTTTCGATGTCATCCTCGACGACGAGTTCCAGGAGGACGGCGACGGCGACGGCTTCATCTCGGCCAATGTCCGGCACGTCTATGACCTCAAGCGCCAGAACGACCTGGCGCTGGAAAGCACGGCCTTCCTCTACGGCAATCGCCAGTTCGACCTCGACCAGGTCAACAACGTCACCCTGGAGGGCACCACGGGCGCGCGCTTCAAGCCCCGCCCGGTGGCCTGGAAAGGCTTCGACGTGCGCCCCCACTTCGTCGTCAACGGCGTGTTCCGCGACGACGACCTGCTCTCCAACGTCTACGGCGCCGGCATCGACGTCAATTACTTCGACGATCGCCGGTTGCGTATCTCGAGCCTGTTCCAGCATCGCCAGCGTCGTTACAACAACACCGCCGCACGCCCGCGCATCGAGCAGCAGCGTGACGGGCACGAGCACATCTTTCGCCTCAACGGCCGCTACCTGCTGCGCGACAACTTCAGCGTGCTGGGCGGCTTCGACGTCATCGACCGCGCGGCAAAGGCGGATTTCAACGACACCCTGGAGCTCGGACTGCGCGTGCGCGGCGACCTGACCTACGCGTCGCCGCTCGCCGTTCTACCCGGCCGCTGGCGCTTCTTTGCCGGCGGCGCCTATCGCGATACCGACTACGACGCAGCCAATCCGGCCATCGACCCGCTGCGCGTGCGGGACGACCGTGAATGGCGCTTCAACGTCGGCAACGCGATTCCGCTGAGCGGGCGCCTGCAGGCGCTGATCGAGGTCTCCGGGCAGTTCGTGGACTCGAATTTGCCGAACTTCGAACGGGATAACATCTCCACCACCGTGAGCATGTCATACTGGTTCTAGTTGCGGAGTACGGGCCATGGGTGGAACACGCGAAGTCTGGATAGCGGCGACCGCGCTGGCGGCTGTGCTCGCGGCACAGGAAGCCGCGGCGCAGAACAAGAGCGGCGTGGTCGCGGTCAAGCTCGCCGGGGTCGATGCGCGGATGCCCGGTGGCAAGCTGACTCCGATCAACATCGGCGACGCGGTGTTCGCCAACCAGGTCATTCGCACCGGCCCGCGCGGGCGCGCGAAGATCAACATGATCGACCGCTCGGCACTGCTGATCGGGCCCAATTCCGAGATCACCATCGAGAGCTTCGAGTTCGATCGCGAGGAAGGCCTGGGCTCGATGACGATCGAGGCCGCCAAGGGCCTGTTCCGCTTCGTCGGCGGCCTGGTCAGCAAGCGCCACCCGGTTCAGATCCGTACCAGCTACGGCACTATCGGGATCCGCGGCGCGGTGGTGCTGATCGCGATGAACGACGACGGCAGCATCGACGTCTATTTCCTCTACGGCGACGAGGCGAGCTTCCAATCGAACAGCGGCGACAGTGAGCAGATCAGCAAGCCCGGTTACAAGCTGCACGTCGACGCCTCCGGCAACGTCTCGGTGGTCGAGGCTTCGCAGGAAGAGCTCGACAACGTGCAGAAGACCCTGGAGTCTCCCGACGGCGGTGGCGCCGCGCCCGCCCGCACCCTGACCATCAACGACGCCACCCCCGAGATGATGGAGGTGACCGAGTCCGAGATCAGCGCGCTCGAGCAGCGCCTCGAAGATCTCGACAACGAGTCCGGCGCCAACTTCGACGCCGTGCAGGAGGTCGTCGAGCAACTCGGACTGAGTGCCGGCGGCTCCGGCGGCTGATCGCGCGCCGTTCAGCCCGATTCGGCGTCCGCCGGGTCGACCAACTCGTAGCCGAGCGCGCGCATCTGGTCTCCGGCGATGCGGTTGAACAGCGCGTGGCGTTCCGCCGGCCAGTCGGCGAAGCGCGACAGCGGATCGAAACCGGCGGTACGCGGCTTCGGCGCCCAGTCGAGCTGTGCTGTGCGGCCGTCTCCGGCCCGGCGCCCGAAGGTCGACGAGCCGCGCACCGGTAAGGCGCCGGCGCGGTCCATGTCGTAGTCGCCGCGCGGCAGAGCGCAGAAGTCGAGCAGCGCCGGCAGCGTGCCGGCGAGATCCGCGATCAGGTCCTCGTAGCGGACGATGCGGAAACGTTCGCCGTAGTCGGCAAAGGTCGCACGAAAATTGATGATGGTCTGCGCGGCCGTGGCCCACTGGCGCATGAACACGTCGTAACGGTTGCCGTGCTCCGGACCCAGGCCCGAGCGCACGGCGGATTCGACCACCGCGCGGCCATCGCGCTGCAGGATGACGATAGCCGCGCGCGGGAACAGGCGTGGAGCGAGGTCGAGATTGCGCGGCGAGGGCGTCTTGGTCAGCATCACCGGCCGCTCGCAGCGGTCGCCGAGGAAGCGCAGCAAACCGTCGCCCAGCGATTCGAGCAGGCAGGACTCCGGGTCGGCCGGCAACTGGCCGTCCCAGATGCGCCGAAAACGGTGCCAGTGCGTCGCCACGTCGCCCGCATACGCGGCCAGGGCGTCGGCGTGGAAGGTCAGGTAATCCTCCCATACCGGAGCGCAGGCACCGACCTGCGGATGCACCAGGAACAGGTCGTAGAGATAGTTGGTGCCGCTGCGCGGCGCGATCCCGTAGATCAGGATCGCGCGCCGTCCGCGCACGTCGACCGCGCTGTCGCCGTTTCCGCTCACAGTCCGAAGTGATAGCGGTAGGCGCGACTCATGGTGTCGCGGAAGTGACTCGCGAGCTCGCCGCGCAGGTGGCGGTAATGGCGCCCCACGCCGGTCGCGAAGAAGCCCTCGTGGATGCGCTCGGCCGACTCCAGGTAGAGCGCCTTCATGGCGGCGCGCTGGCCGTCGTCCTCGCGCCGCCACACCACCAGCGGCAGGCGCACGTGGGCAGGCGCGTGCTCCGCCGGGCGCTCGCCGAGCGGATTGCACGACGCCGCCAGCAGCCGCAGGTAGAGGTCGGTGTCCTCACCGATGGGCAGCGTTTCGTCCGCACCGTCGATCGCGCGGAAGGCATCGCGCATCACGGCGAACATGGACAGGCTGTGCGGGCAGGTGTTGAACAGGTGGTGGGCGAAGAGATCGCTGATGCCCGCGGGCTGCGGATGGCTGCGCCGCGCCGGCGTCGGGCGGTCGCTGGTGCGCAGGTAGTAATCGGTATAGGAGAACACCGGTGTGTTGGCGACGAACGAATGGGCGCGGACCTGCGCCGAGAGATAGCCGGGCAGCCATTCGTCGTCGTCGTCGAGGAAGGTCAGCAGCTCACCGTCGGCGATCAGGGCGCCGTAGTTGAGTGCCGCGGCGCGGCCCCGGCTGTGATCGAAGTTGACCGGTTTGAAATCCTCCCGCTGCTGCGCGTTCAGCCACGCCGCGGTAGCGTCGGTCGAGCCGTCGTTGATGACGATGATCTCGAAGTTGCGGTAGTCCTGGGCGTCGATGCTCTCGATGGCGCGCCGCAGGCTGTCGAGACGATTGTGCGTGCGCACGATCACGGAAACGGTTTTCTCGCTGGTGGCGCGCAGCCAGCGTTCGATTTCCCGGCGCACCATGACCATACCCCTGACCCGCTCCTTGGCCTTGTCCTTGTGCTTGCGGTAGGGCCTGGCCGCGGCATGCGCGTACCCGGCATCGAGCACGGCGCGATACTCGTCGCTCCAGGTGCGGTAATCGGTGGTCAGGGCGTCGGCCGACATGTGGTAACGGAGCAGGGGACGATCGATGAACACGAACGGTCGTTCGTGCTCGAGCGCGAAGCGCAGCCACAGGTCGAAGTCGTGGCTGACCTTGAAGGCCTCGTCGAAGCCGCCACAGTCGATCAGGGCCTCGCGTCGCGCTACCGTCATCGACTGCGAGTGCACGAAACCGCCGAACAGCATGTCAACGCGCTGGTTGTTCGAGTGCCGCGGACGCACCAGGCGCTCGAGGCCGAAGTGTGCCCACACCTGGAACATCGCGCAGTAGGTCATCACCGCGCGGGGATGCTCCTCCAGCGCCTCGACGTGGTAACGCAGGAAGTCCGGCAGCCATTCGTCGTCGCTGTCGAGGAAGGCGACGTAGCGGCCGCGCGCGAGGTCGACACCAGTGTTGGCAGCGGCGGCGGCGCCACGGTTGGTCAGCAGCTCCACCAGGCGCAGCTTCTCGCAGGTGCCGTAGCGTCGCGTGATGGTCTCTACCGAGCGGTCGGTGGAGGCATCGTCGACGACCACGATCTCGAAATCCTGCCAGGTCTGCGCCAGCGCGCTGTCGATCGCGCGCCCGACGGTTTCGGCGCGATTGTAGTTGCGGATGACGACGCTGACTGTCGGCAGCGGGCTGTCCGGCACCATTTCAGCGTCATCCGCGCTCATGCGGCCGCGTCCGTGCAGCTCGGTGCGACGGCGAACCGGGCCGCAGGGGCGCAGGTCTGCGCCGGGCGCAGGTTGGGTACGCAGGGTGTCATGCGAGGTGGTTTCCGGGAGCAGGCCGATCGGCCGGGCGCGGCCCAGCGCGCCCGTTCAGAGCCGGCATGCTAGAACAGAACGCGGCCGTCACCAAAGCGCCGCGCACCGGGCCGCGCAGGTGCGCGCCGCACCATAAGGGCGCGCGCGTGCACGGTCCTGGAACATTTCGCGGCAATCACGGCCCGCGGCGTGCGGCCTCGGTCGGGCCGGTTTGACGCGCCAGCACGGGCGCAAAGCGCCTGCCGGGCGCACGCGTGCGGCGGGTATGGCACGAAATTCGCTGGGGTAGCTGGTGATTGCACCATCCTGTCCCGGTAACCCGTCGTTCCCGTGCTGAAAAACACCATCCAGCTCATCGCCTACCCGAACCGGATTGGCGACGGGCTGAAAGACCTGCGCTTCGCTCTCGACAACTACTTCGCGTCTGCCATCGGTGGTGTGCACGTGCTGCCGCCGTTCCCGTCCAACGCGGACGGCGGCTTCTCGCCAATCTCGCACAAGGAGATCGATCCCGCCTACGGCAGTTGGGACGACCTGGAAGCCATCGCCCGCGACTACGACCTGTGCCTGGACATCACGCTCAACCACATCTCCGACGAGTCGCCCGAGTTCCGCGACTTTCTGGCCAATGGGCGCGACTCCGAGTACGCGGGCCTGTTCGTGCGCCTGAGCGAGCTCGACGAGATCACCCCGGACGATCTCGCCAAGATCCATATCCGCAAGGAGAAGGTCCCGTTCCGCGAGATCCAGTTCGGCGACGGCACCGTTGACCGCGTCTGGTGCACGTTCACCGAGCGCCAGATCGATCTCGACTACACGAGCGATTACACGTACCGTTTCGTCGGCGACATCGTGGCCTTCCTCGCCGCGCGCGGCGTGCGCCTGTTTCGCCTCGATGCCTTCGGCTACACGACCAAGCGTGTCGGCACCAGTTGCTTCCTGGTCGAGCCGGACGTCTACCAGATCCTCGACTGGGTCAACGGCGTCGCCAGGGCCAACGGCGCCGAGGTCCTGCCCGAGGTCCATGATCACCCCAGCTACCAGACCGCGATCAGCCGGCGCGACATGCGCCCGTATGCCTTCGCGCTGCCGCCACTGGTGCTCTACTCGCTGCTCGACGCCAACAGCCGCTATCTCAAGAACTGGCTGCGCACCTGTCCGCACAACCAGGTGACCGTGCTCGACACGCACGACGGCATCTGTATCCCTGACGTCGAAGACCTGTTGCCCGCCGAACGGGTGCAGGACATGGTCGACAACGTCCTCCGGCGCAGCGCCGACCCGATCATGCGCGGCTCGGCCGCCAGTGTGCACAGCGTGGGAGCAATCTACCAGCTCACCTGCACGTTCTACGATGCGCTCAAGCGCAATGACGACGCCTACATCTGCGCCCGTGCAATCCAGTTCTTCACGCCGGGAATTCCACAGGTCTACTACGTTGGCCTGCTGTGCGCGACCAACGACGAGGCGCTGTGCGAGAGGACCGGCGAGCTGCGTGACATCAACCGGCATTTCTTCACCCTGCCGGAGGTCGAGGAGCGCCTCGCCTCGCCCACGGTGAAGCGCCTGTTGCGCCTGATGAGCTTTCGCAACCAGTATCCGGCCTTCAACGGCGAGTTCGAGCTGCATTACTCGAACGATTCGTCGCTGGTCGTCGCCTGGCGCGATGGCGACAGCCGCTGCGAGCTGTTCGTCGACCTGATGTACAAGCGCGCCACCATCACCTATTTCGACCTGGAGACCCGCCGTCAGCTCTCGATGCGCTGCTGACGCACTCCGCTTCATACTGACCTGCAACAGGTGAACGCCATGCTACTTGCCACCGACCTGGACGGTACATTCCTCGGCGGATCGCGCGCCGATCGCGGCCGCCTTTACCGTTTCATCGATTCCTGCGAAGAAGTCACCCTGGTTTACGTGACCGGGCGCGGCCTGGAGCACGTACGGCCTTTGCTGTCGGACCCTTCCGTGGCACAGCCCGACTACATCATCTGCGACGTCGGTGCGACCGTGGTCGACGGCCGCACGCTGACCCCGGTGCTGCCGCTGCAGGCCGAGATCGACGAGCTGTGGCCGGGCGAGCAGGCCATCGCCGCGGCAATGGCCGCGCATCCGCAGCTCATCCGCCAGGACGTACCGCAGCAGCGGCGCTGCTCGTATTACTGCGATCCGGACGAGCTCGCGCGGGTCATGCCCGAGGTCAAACGCATCGCCGAGGATTGCAACTGTGACCTGGTCTACTCGGCGAGCTGGTACCTCGATTTCCTGCCACGCGGCATCAACAAGGGCTCCTCGGTGCGGCGCCTGTCCGGGCTGCTCGACGTCGAACTCGATCGGGTGCTGGTCGCCGGCGACACGCTCAACGACCTGAGCATGTTCCGCATCGGCGCGCGCGGCGTGTGCGTCGGCCGCTCCGAGCCGGAGCTGCTCTATGAAACGCGCGAGCGTGGCGAGGTCCTGCACGCGCGGCGCCCGGGCTGCGGCGGGATTCTCGAAGCGCTGGAGCACTTCGGCTTCGCCGACGCCGCGACGCTGGGCCGGGACAAGCGCCCTGCCGCTGCCGGCGAGTCGGAGCTGGTCATGCTCTATCACCGACTGCCGTACGAGGAGGTCGAACAGGATGGTGAGGTGCAGCGTATCCCGCATCGCTCGCCGAACGGCATCCTGCCGACCCTGCTCGGCTTCTTCAAGGGCGACCACATCGCCGGCTCGTGGGTCGCGTGGTCGGTGCACGAGGGGCCCGAAGAAGAATTCGAGACCCGCACCACCGTCGACCCGGAGACCTATCCCAACCTGGTGTGCTCACGCGTGCCCCTGAGCAAGGACGAGGTCGATATCTTCTACAAGCGCTTCTCGAAGGAAGCCTTCTGGCCCCTGTTGCACACGTTCTGGGAACGCGCCGAGTTCAACGAGGAGCACTGGGCGGTGTTCGTCGACATCAACCGCAAGTTCGCGCAGCATGCAGCGGCGGAGGCGGCGCCGGGTGCGCTGGTCTGGATCCACGATTACAACCTGTGGATGGTGCCGGGCTTCCTGCGCGAGCTGCGCCCCGATCTGCGCATCGCCTTCTTCCACCACACCTACTTTCCGTCCGCTGACGTGTTCAACGTGTTGCCCTGGCGTAGGGAAATCATCGGCAGCCTGATGCAGTGTGACCACATCGGGTTCCATATTCCGCGTCAGCTCGAGAACTTTCTCGACGTGGTGCGCGGGGTGATGCCGGTCGAGGTCGTCGAGCGTAACGGCTGTGCGCCGCGCTTCCTTACCTACGGCTGTGCGGTCGGTATCGAGGACATGGCGACCCGAATCCGTGTACACGGGCGCGAGCTCAGCCTCGGCGCGCACCCGGTCGGTCTCGACATCCACCGTGTCGACGCCGCGCTGGCGAAGCCCGGGACCGGCGCGCGCATCGAGGCCCTGCGCGAGCTCAACGCGGGCATGCAGGTGATCCTGTCGGTCGAACGTCTCGATTTCACCAAGGGCGTGCTGGAGAAGTTGCAGGCCTTCGAGCTGTTGCTGGAGGAGAACCCGGACCTGGTCGGGCATATCACGCTGATCGACGTATGCGTGCCGGCAGCGCGCGAGATGCGCATCTACGACGAGCTGGCGCGCCAGATCGACGAGTGCGTCGGACGCATTAACGGGTGCTTCGGCCGTATCGGCTACGTACCGGTACAGTTCCTGTTCCAGGCACAGCCCTTCGACGAGCTGGTTGCGCTGTACGCGATCGCCGACGTCATGTGGATCACGCCGCTGCGCGACGGGCTCAACCTGGTCGCCAAGGAGTACGTCGCCTCGCGTTACAAGGTCGACGACAAGGGCATCCTGGTATTGTCCGAGTTCACCGGCGCCGCCGCCGAGCTGCACGGCGCCATCCTTACCAACCCGCATGACCGGCGCAACCTGGTGGACGCGGTGCTCAGCGCCATCAACATGGATGTGCGCGAAGCCCGCCATCGCATGACCACGCTGTACAACATCATCGAGTACAACGACGTCGATAGCTGGGCCCAGGAGTTCATGGAGGCGGCCGCCGGGCCCGAGCCTGAAATGCGCGAGGCCATTCCGTTCGACGCCGCGGTCGGCATGGACTGAGCCGGCCGCGATGGCGGCGCTGGCCACCGCCGACTACGTCGTTCTCGGCCTCTACGGCGGCGTTCTGCTGGCCGTGTGTGCGCGCGTTTACCAACGCGCACCCCGTGCGGATGAGCTGTTTCTCGCCGGGCGCAGTCTCGGACCCGGTGTGATCGGGCTCAGCCTGTTCGCCTCCAACATCTCCTCGACCACCCTGATCGGCCTGCCCGGCGCAGCCTGGCAATCGGGTATCGCGGTCGCCAACTACGAGTGGGTGGCGGCGCTGGTGCTGCTGTTCAGTGCCTGGTACGTGGTGCCGCACCTGCTCGCCGCGCGCGTAACGACGGTGCCCGAGTTTCTCGAGCGGCGCTTCGACGCGCGTGCGCGGCGCTATCTCTCCGCCACCTCGCTGTTCCTGAGCGTGGTCGTCGATACCGCGGGTTCGCTGTACGCGGGGGCGCTGGTCATCGCGGTGTTCGTACCCGGGCTGCCGCTGCCGGTGACCTGCGCCCTGCTGGCCATCGTTGCCGGGCTCTATACCGCTGCCGGGGGTCTGCGCGCGGTGGTCTACACCGACGTGCTGCAGAGCATCGTGCTGCTGCTCGGCTCGATCACGCTGACGGTCATCGTGTTCGGTGAGTTCGACTATAGCTGGAGTCGTTTCACTGCCAGCGTTCCGCCTGCGCATCTGTCGCTGATCCGGCCGCTGGACGACCCCGACCTGCCCTGGCTGGGCACGCTGGTCGGGCTGCCGATCATGGGATTCTACTACTGGACCATGAACCAGTACGTCGCGCAGCGGCTGCTCGGCGCGCGCGACGCGGCCAGCGCCGGCCGTGGCGCGGTGCTGGCCGCGCTGCTCAAGCTGGCCCCGCTGTTCGTGATGGTGCTGCCGGGTGCGATGGCTTTCGCGCTGCTGCCCGATCTCGAGCGGGCCGACAGCGTGTTTCCCGTGCTGATCGCCGAATACGCCCCGGTCGGACTGGCCGGACTGATGCTCGCCGGACTCGTCGCGGCCATCATGTCGAGCGTGGATTCGGCGCTCAATTCGGCCTCGACTCTGGTCATCGTCGATTTCGTACGCCCGCGCCGTCCGGCCATCGACGCGCGCGAGACCGCGCGCCTGGGGCGCATCACGACCCTGCTCATGATGCTGCTGGCGGTGCTGTGGGCGCCGGCGATCGGTGAGTTCCGTGGCCTGTTTGCCTACCTGCAGCAGGCCTTCGCCTACGTCACCTCACCGCTGGTCGCGTTGTTCGCGGTGGCGCTGATGCGGCGTCGGCCGGCGCCCGCCGCGGCGCTTGCCGGTACGCTCAGCGGGCACCTCCTGGCCGTGCTCGCTTTCGTCGCGGCCACGGCCGGGTGGTTGGACGTGCATTTCACCATCCTTGCCGGCGTCCTCTTTGTCGCAACCCTGCTGGCCATCCACACCTGGTCGGCCGTGCTGCCGCCGGCGGCCACGCCGGCAGCGCCGGCAAGCCCGGCTCAGGCCTGCCGGATGCCGCCCGCGGTACTCGGCGGCACCCTGCTCACGCTGGCGCTGTGCGCCGCGCTGGTGTGGTGCTTTCGCTGAGATCCGCGTCCGTGCGGCGATCCCAGGGCCGGCGTGCCGCCGGGTGTCAGCCCGGCCGGCAAGGCGACCGGTTTGCCGGGCGCCGGCAACGCCGGATCAACCGGCGCCGACCCGGTTCGATCGGATGATCATGAGGTCCCTCTGCCGGTCCCGGCAGGAACGAGTGATCGACGACGGCGGCGGTCGGGTTGGTGGCAATGACGTCGGCAAGGATGTCCAGGTGATCGACCATCCCCTGGCGATCGTCGGGATCTGTGTGCGCGGGGAACGCCGGTCTCGCGCCGGGTCGTCTGATGCATCGGCCCGAGCCGGTGATTCCTGACCGCGAAACAACATGCTGTCGCGCCATCGCAACAGCCGCTGCCGCCCGTCGCGAGCGGTCCGGCGCTTCGGCCCGGTGCGCCATTGGCGCATGCGCCATGCGCCCCTGCCCGCTATACCGCGACCGGTGTTGCGCCTACGATGCCGCCCGACGTCGCCCCGGACCTGCGCGGGGCTCGAACTCAACAACAAGGACCCTCGACCATGAGCTACAAGATCGACGAAATCGAAGGCATCGGCCCGAGCTATGCGGAGAAGCTGGCCGCGGCTGATATCAGGACCACTGACGACCTGCTGAAGATCTGCCGTGAGGCCAAGGGCCGGGCGGCGGTCGCGAGCAAGACCGGGATCAGCGAGAAGCTCGTGCTGAGCTGGACCAACATGGCCGATCTCATGCGCATCAAGGGGATCGGCGGCCAGTACGCGGAGCTGCTGCACGCGGCCGGCGTCGATACCATCAAGGAGCTGCGCACGCGCAACGCGGAGAACCTGGCGAGCAAGATGGACGAGGTCAACCAGGCCAAGAACCTGGCCAACGCCTGTCCCAGCGCCGCAGTCGTGCAGAGCTGGATCGACAGCGCCAAGGAAACCGATCCGCTGATCACGCACTGAGCGAGCGCACCGCGGGCCGGTCGCCACACGCCGGTCCGCGGGGCTGCTCGTTGCGGGCGCGTGCCGCCCGGCCCGCTTGCGCGCATTGCTACACTGCGCTGTGCAGAATCGACTGCCAAGGGGGAACGCTGGCATGACACGCGAGAAGCAGGCTGATGACGATTGGCCCCGGCTCGTCGCTGCGGCTATGGCGGGGTGCACCGCTCCGGCGCAAACGGCGCCCTGGCGCCTGCGCCCGGCCCGCAGCCGTTAGCCGGCTGCCGCGAGGTGGACATCGAACTGCTGGTCGTGCTGGCCGTGGTACTGGTCCACGGGCTGCTCTACGCGCGCGGCAAGCGACCGGGTCGCGGGCGGCGCCTGGTGCTGGCCCTGGCGCTGATTGCCCTGGCCGTGCCGGGCGTCATCCTGGGGATCCTGTTCGGCCTCAGCGGCGAACGTTCCACGCGCTGGCTGGCCTATACGCTGATCGCGGCGCCGCTATGGTTGTCGGCGCTCAGCTTCCTGGTCTACCTGCCTGGCCGCCGAACGCGGGCGCGGGCGCAGTGAGCGAGGCCGCGTCCGGTTGCGCGGCACGCTGTGTGATAATCGCGCCCCGCCTCTCGCGCCCAGGTGCCGCTGCATGAAGAACTCCATCCACATGTCCCGTCCGCATCCGTGGCACGGCCTCGCCGTCGGCAAGGCACCGCCCGGACTGGTGCACGCCTACATCGAGATCACGCCGTTCGACCTGGTCAAGTACGAGATCGACAAGTCCACCGGCTATCTCGTCGTCGACCGTCCGCAGCGCACCTCGTCACTGCCGCCGACCCTGTACGGCTTCATCCCGCGCACCTACTGCGGTCCACGTACCGCTGCGCTGATGCCGGGCGCCGAGCGCGGTGACCACGATCCGCTCGACATCTGCGTGATGAGCGAACGTCCGATCAACCAGCCCGAGGTCATCGTCAGCGCGCGCGTGATCGGCGGCTTGCCCATGCTCGATCACGGCGAGGCCGACGACAAGCTCATCGCCATCCTCGAGAACGACCCGATCTGGGGCGGGGTCGAGGATGCCGGGGATCTGCCCGAGTCCGTGCTCAGTCGCCTGCGTCATTACTTCATGACCTACAAGCTGCTGCCCGGCGAGGAGAACGCGGTTCGCATCGACGAGCCTTACGGCCGCGAGCATGCGCTGACCGTGGTCAACGCCGCGATCGAGGACTACGTCGACGAGTACGTGCGCTGAGCGTGGCTGCGCTCAGCAGCCCGCTCAGTGGTCGGCGAGATCGTCGTCGGTGAAGAGGAACTCTCGCAGGTAGCCTTCGAAGTCGGCGTTGTTGCGCCGGATCCATTCCAGCACCATCGAGGCGTGCTCCATCTCCTCGCGCATGTTGTGCAGCAGGACGGCCTTGAGCGCGTCATCGTCGCAGTCGTCGGCGCGCTGGCGATACCAGTCGACGGCTTCGAGTTCCTCCATCAGCGAAACGATGGCCTGGTGCAGGTGAATGGTTTCCTTGGAGAGGCGTTCGCGGGGGGCGTGAAGACTGTCGCTGGAAGCACCCATGGGAGATCTCCTGTGCGGATGTGAGCTTGCGCGGCACCGGCGCGAGACGGACGGGCAATCCGGCCGGCGGCGCCCGGCGTATATACTGTTTCCGACCGCAAAGACTGCCGCCAAGCCGGCCGTTCTGCAAGCTCATGGCCGATGCCTACGTCGACAAGCGCCGCGCGCTGATCCTGGTCCTGGGCGACCAGCTCGACCGCGAGTCCGCCGTCTTCGACGGCGTCTCGCGTGAAGACGATGCGGTGCTCATGCTGGAGGTCGCCGAAGAGGCCAGCTATGTCGCCCAGCATCGGCTGCGGCTGGTGCTGTTTTTCAGTGCCATGCGCCACTTCCGCGAGAGTCTGCGTGCTGACGGCCTCACCGTTCACTACGTCGAGCTCGACGACGACAACAACCGCGGCAGCCTGGCCGCGGAGCTGGCGCGCTGGATCCACAAGGCGCGCCCCGAGCGGGTGATCATGAGCAAGCCGGGCGACTACCGCGTGGAGCAGGCGCTGCGCGCAACGGCGCGGGCCGAGGGCGTCACGCTGGAGGTGCGCGACGACCGCCATTTCCTCGCGACGCCGGCCGAATTCGCGCACTTCGCCGAAGGCCGCAAGCGCCTGCTGATGGAGACCTTCTATCGGCACATGCGGCGTTCCCACGGGGTGCTGATGGACGGCGACGCGCCGCGCGGTGGCCGCTGGAACTACGATGCCGACAACCGCGGCAGCTTCGCTGCCGGGGGCGCAGGATCGATCGAACCGCCACGGGCCTTTGTACCCGATGCGATCACCCGGGAAGTGATGCGCCTGGTCGAGGAACGCTTTCCGGATGCGCCGGGGTTTGCTGATGGCTTCGATTACCCGGTGACGCGCGAGCAAGCGCGCGAGGCGCTGGCCGATTTCATCGGGCAGCGCCTGTCCCGCTTCGGCGATTTCCAGGACGCCATGGCATGCGGACAGCCGTGGCTCTACCATTCGCGCCTGTCCGCGGCCCTGAACCTGCACCTGCTCGACCCGCGCGAGGTGATTGCCGCGGCGGTTGCTGCCGGCGAGGACGGCGCGGCACCGCCGAACGCGGTCGAAGGTTTCGTGCGCCAGGTGCTCGGCTGGCGCGAGTACATACGTGGCGTCTACTGGCTGAAGATGCCGGGGTATGCCGAGCTCAACGCACTCGACGCGCAGTTGCCGATGCCGGCGTTCATGTGGACCGGCGAGACCGACATGGCCTGCGTACGGGACGCGCTGCAGAGCCTGGTACGCCATGCCTATGCGCATCACATCCAGCGCCTGATGGTGCTGGGCCTGTTCGCCATGCTGCTCGGCGTGCGTCCGTGAGCCGTGCACGAGTGGCACCTGTCTATGTACGCGGACGCCATCGACTGGGTCTCGCTGCCGAACGTGCTCGGCATGAGCCAGTACGCGGACGGTGGCATCGTCGGCAGTAAGCCGTATGCAGCCTCGGCCAACTACATCGACAAGATGGGCAACTACTGCCGGGAATGCCGTTTCGACCGTCGCCAGACCAGCGGCCCGGACGCCTGCCCGTTCAACACGCTGTACTGGGATTTTCTCTCTCGCAACCGCCGCCGGCTGCAGCACAATCACCGTATGGGTTTCCAGTATCGCAACCTCGACCGCCGCGATGACGGCGAGCGCCGTGCCATCCGCCGCGACGCCGATGCGCTGCGGGCCGCCTACTCCTGAGATGGTGGATGCGCGCCGCGTACGCCTGCTGAACGACGCCCCGGTCGATGGTGACGGGCAATACGTGCTGTACTGGATGCAGCAGGCCCAGCGCGCCCGCTTCAACCACGCGCTGGAGTACGCGGCGCGGCGCGCGAACGAGCTCGGCCAGTCCCTGGTGACAGGCTTCGGCCTGTACGAAGACTACCCGGAAGCCAACGAGCGTCACTTCGCCTTCATGCTCGAAGGACTGGCCGAGACCGCGGCGCGCCTGCATCAGCGCGGCATCAAGTTCGTGCTGCGCCGCGGGCAGCCGGACGCGGTAGCGCTGGCGCTCGCCGCCGATGCTTCGCTAGTGGTCTGCGACCGGGGTTACCTGCGTCACCAGCGCGCCTGGCGATGTCGCCTCGCCGACCGCGCCGGGCGCCAGGTGGTCGAAGTCGAGGGCGACGTGGTGGTGCCGGTGGCACTGGCCTCGGACAAGGCCGAGTTCGCCGCGCGCACGCTGCGGCCCCGGCTGCAGCGCCAGTGGCCCGACCTGCTGGGTGGCCTGGGCGAAACCGCGTTGAAGGTTTCGTCATTGCCGCTGGCGGTCACCGGCGACGCTGACGTGCGCGAGCACGAAAAGCTGCTCGCCGACCTCGACATCGACCGCAAGGTTGCGCGCAGCGAGCGCTTCCGTGGTGGCACGGCGCGCGCCCGCGAGCATCTGCGGCGTTTCCTGCGGGCCGACCTGAACGGCTACGCCGAAGCACGCAACGATCCGTCCGCTCCGTGTGCCTCCAACCTGAGTCCGTACCTGCATTTCGGTCAGATCTCGCCGATCGAGGTGGCGCGCAAGGTGAGCGCGGCGAAGGGTGGCGTTGCGGGCGACCGTGCGGCCTTCCTCGAAGAGCTGATCGTGCGCCGCGAGCTGGCGATCAACTTCGTCGTTCACGAGCCGGAGTACGACGGCTTCGCCGGCCTGCCGGCGTGGGCGCGGCGGACGCTTGCCGAGCATGCCGGTGACGAGCGGCCGGCACGCTACACGCGTGCCGAGCTCGAACGCGCCGATACCGCGGATCGCTACTGGAACGCGGCCATGACAGAAATGCGCAGAACCGGCTACATGCACAACTACATGCGCATGTACTGGGGCAAGAAAGTGCTCGAGTGGTGCAACACGCCGGAGTACGCCCACGCCACGCTGCTCTACCTCAACAACAAGTACTTTCTCGATGGTCGCGATGCAAACTCCTACGCCAACGTCGGCTGGATCTTCGGCCTGCACGACCGCCCCTGGCAGGAACGCCCGGTGTTCGGCAAGGTGCGCTACATGAACGCCGCCGGCCTGGAACGCAAGTTCGACATCGACGCCTACGTGCGCTGGACCGCGCGCCTGTGAACCGTCGCGCCTGCGGCCGCGTAGACAGTACCAACACACCGGACCGAACAGCATGCAAGACCACGTCATCGCCAACGACAGCGACTGGAGCACGGACAGGATCACGGCCTACCTCGCGGACACCGCCATACCGCTGCGGCTGGCCTGCCTGACCGACGCCGGCTGGCCGTTCGTTTCCTCGCTGTGGTTCGTGCCGGACGGGCAGGAGTTGCTCGCTTGCGTGCAGCAGGATGCCTTCGTCGCGCGGCGCTTCGCCGACGATCCGCGCTGCGGCTTCGAGGTGGGTGGCGACGACCCGCCCTACCGGGGCGTGCGTGGCCGTGGCGAAGTCGCGATCGAGAGCGACGGGCGCGAGGCGGTGCTGGAGCGTCTCATCGCGCGGTATCTCGACGCCGGTAACGCCGAGCTCGGTGACTGGTTGCGCTCACGCATCGACACCGAGGTCGTGCTGCGGATCCGGCCGCGCTGGATGACGGCGTGGGATTACTCGGGGCGTATGAGCGCGGCCTGATCGTGGTTCAGTCCAGCGCGAAGCAGTCGAGGTCGTCGGCAAAATCGACCGGACCGGCGTAACGTTCGGCGATGCGTGCGCGGGTCTCCGCCTCGCGCCCGAGGGTACGCCGCATGCGATGTGAGAGGATGACCCGGCCGACCCCGGCCTGCGCGGCGGACTCACCGATGAGCGAGGGTGGCATGTGCAGGCGGCGTGCGACGCCGCTCGCCCCTTCGGGCACCGCGTTGTGCGCGACCAGCAGGTCGGCGCCGGCGGCGAGCTGCGCCAGCCCCGGACCCCGCGCGCTGGTGTCACCGCTGAAGACGATGATGTGGCGTCCCGCGCCGATGCGCCAGGCCAGCGCAGGAACCGGGCCGTGCGCGACGCTGCGTGCACGCAGTGTCAGATCGGGGCCCAAGCGCAATGCGCTGTCGTGGCCCGGTGCGGCGATCTCGATCGGTTCGAGCCGCGGGCGCCCACCGCCGGGGGCAAGGTGGTCGCCAAGATAGCGCCAGGCACCGCGGGTGTCGTCGAACAGCGCGTTCAGGAACGCGCGCAGACCCGGGAAGGCGCCGTCGCCGGACGGCCCGAACAGTGACAGGTCGCGCGTGCGCTCGGAGAACCAGGCCGCCTTCAGCAGCGCCGGCAGGTCGGCACTGTGATCGGCGTGCAGGTGGCTGAGCGCGATGGCGTCCAGGTCCTCGATGCGCGCGCCGGACTGGCCGAAGCGGAGCGCCGCGCCGCCGCCGAAGTCGACCAGCACGCGTGCCGCGCCGTCGATCCATACGAGGTAGGCGCTGGACGCGCGGCTGCCGGTCAGCTCCGGTCCTCCGGATCCCAGCACCTGGACCGCGACGCCGGTGGTACCGCAGGCACTGGCAGCGAGCGGCGCGCCCGGCAGCAGGGCCGCGAGCAGCAGGGCGAGCTGGCGCAGTTCGATCACAGCCGCCGGTAGGGCCGCGAGGAACGCCGGCGCCAGCCATGATAGGGGTGACGCGCCAGCAGGCGCGGATCACGGAACACGAAGATCAGACCGGCACCGGCGGCGAAGCCGCCGACGTGCGCCCAGAACGCGACGCCGCCGCCCTCACCGCCGAGCGAGCCGAGACCGCCCAGCATCTGCAGCGCGAACCAGTAGCCGAGCATCCAGGCCGCCGGGATCGCGAAGGTCGTGACGTAGAAGCCGAACCAGAACAGCATGTGCACGTTGACCCGCGGGTAGAGCACCACGTAGGCGCCCATCACCCCGCCGATCGCGCCGGAGGCCCCGACCATGGGAATCGCCGAGGCCGGGCTGGCGACGATTTGCAGGGCGGCCGCCGCCAGGCCGCACAACAGGTAGAACAGGGCGAAACGCAGGTGCCCCATGGCGTCTTCGACGTTGTTGCCGAAGATCCACATGAACCACAGGTTGCCGATGATGTGCATCCAGCTGCCGTGCAGGAACATGTGCGAGACCAGCGACAGCACATTGGGCTCGGCGGTGATCATGCACAGCATGTTGCGCCCGACCGGGAACGCGGTGCCGGCCGGCACCGTGCCCAGCAGCTCGCCCGGGACCAGGCCCAGCGTGCATACCGATCTCGCCAGCGCCGGCTCGCTGCCGAGGCCCTGTACGGCCAGCCAGGCGAGCGCATTCAGGGCGACGATGGCATAGGTTACCCAGGGGGTCAGGAAATGGGGGTTGTCGTCGCGCAGCGGGATCATGGCAGTGGGGACGGCGCGAGGGCCGCCTCGCTTCGACCGCGCACGTTAGCATGCGTTCACGGCCGGCACGGCGACGCCCGGGGCGCTGCACTCCCGGGCCGTGCCAGGCAGCGCGCGCTAGTCGTCCTCGCGCGGTCGGAACGCCTCGGCCAGGCTTTTCTGGATGCGCGCCGGCACCGGGTCGTAATGACTGAACCCGAGGCCATAGCTGCCCGCGCCGGCGGTCATCGCGCGCAGGCGCGAGGGGTAGTCGTCGAGCTCGGCGAGCGGCACCAGCGCGCTGATGCCGCTGCTGCCGTCGGCGTGCGCGGTGGTCTCGTTGATGCGGCCGCGGCGCGCGGAGAGATCGCCGGTAATGCTGCCGACCGCCTCGCCCGGTGCGGTGATGTCGATGTTGACCAGGGGTTCGAGCACGACCGGGCGTGCCTTGCCGACCGCGTCGATGAAGGCGCGGCGGCCGGCGGTGACGAAGGCCACTTCCTTGGAATCGACCGCGTGGTACTTGCCGTCGTGCACCGTGACCTCGACATCCTGCACCGGGTAGCCGGCGACGATGCCTTCGGCCATCGCCTGGCGCACGCCTTTCTCCACCGCCGGGATCAGCGCGCGCGGGATCGCGCCACCGACGACCTCGTCGACGAAGCGAAAACCTTCGCCGCGCGCCAGCGGCCTGACCCGCAGCCAGACCTCGCCGAACTGGCCGGCGCCGCCGGTCTGCTTCTTGTGCCGGTAATGCCCTTCGGCGGGCGCCTGGATGGTTTCGCGGTAGGCGATCTTGGGCGGACTGGTGTCGACCTCGACGTGGAAGCGCTCCTCCAGCGCCTCCAGCAATACGCGCAGGTGCAGCTCGCCCATGGCCCGAATGATGGTCTGGTTGGCCTGCGCGCTGTGCTCGATGGCAATGCTGGGATCCTCCGCCGCGAGCTTGTGCAGCGCGTCGGACAGCTTCTGTTCGTGACCACGGCTGCGCGCGCTGACCGCCACGCCCTGCATCGGTGGCGGCAGGTCGACGCGGCGCAGGTGGATGTGGTCCTCGTCGTGGGAGTCGTGCAGCACGGCATCGACTTCGAGCTCCTCGATCTTGGCGATGGCGCAGATGTCCCCGGGTACGCCGGCATCGATCTCGCTGGTCTGGCTGCCGGCCAGGCTGAGCAGGTGGCCGACGCGGAACGGCCGGCGTGCGTCGCCGATCACGAGCTGGCTGTCTTTCGCGACCGTACCCTGGTGCACGCGGAAGATCCCCAGGCGGCCGACGAAGGGATCGATGTTGACCTTGAACGTGTGCGCCAGCACGTGGCCCTGCGGGTCGGGCTCGAAATGGATCGGGTTGCCGTTGTCACCCTCGCCGCGGAAAAAATCGGGTGGGTTGCCCTCGGTCGGGTTCGGCAGCAGCCGGCACATCACCTCCAGCAGCTCGGCGATGCCGGCATCGCTCGCGGCCGAAGTGAAGCACACCGGGATCAGGTGATCCTCGCGCAGCGCTTTCTCGAACGGGTCGTGCAGCTGCTCCGGCGAGAGCTCCTCGCCCTGCTCGAGATAGAGCTCCATGAGACGGTCGTCGACCTCGACCACCTGGTCGACCAGGCGGGTATGCGCTTCGGCCACCGAGGAGAAATCGGTGCCGGCGCCGTTCGGCCGGAAGAAGCAGTCGACCACCTTTTCTGCGTGGCCGGCGGGCAGGTTGAGCGGCAGGCACTCGGCGCCGAAAGCCTCCTGTACGCTCGCCAGGCAGGCTTCCAGCCCATCCGCCGCGGCGTCGATGTGATTGATGATGACGACGTGATCGAGACCGCGGCGGCGCGCCCAGTCCATCATGCGGCGCTCGACGACGCCCGGTCCGGTGCGCGCGTCGACCACCACCGCCACGGTTTCCACCGCCGGCAGTACCGACATCGCGCGGCCGAGGAAATCCGGCGCTCCCGGGGTGTCGATGAGATTGATGTGGCGCCCGCCGTGATTGAAGCTGATCACGGTCGAATCCAGCGAGTGCGCCAGCGCCTGCTCCTGCGGCAGGTAATCGCTGACGGTATTGCCGCGCGCGATCTCGCCCTTGTGCCTGATGGTGCCGGCGGCCGCGAGCAGCGACTCCACCAGCATGGTCTTGCCGTTGCCCGCACCGCCGACGAGCGCGACGTTGCGGATGTCTTCAGTCGAGTAAGCGGGCATGAGACGACCTCCCCGGCCGCAACCCGTGCCGCACGGAGAGGTCCCGAGGTGTCACGCTGCGGAAGCCGCGAGATTTGCTCGCGGCGCCGTGGTGGTCATCATGCCTGCCGGCGTTGCGGGATGCGGGCGACCGCTTCCGCGCCGCCGGTCGGCACCTCCGCACCGCCGGCTGTTTCCGCCGGAACCTCGGGACATCGGGCGGGTTCCGGCGCGATTTATGATTGTTGCGATTCGATTATAGGAGCGGCCCGCTGCCCCGCAAGGGTTTTGCGCCGGGTGCGTCGCTGTCGCAGTGCAGCGAGAACGGTGCCGTTGCGGCGCACGTTATGATGCGCGGATGAAGATTCGCTTCGCCGTGACGCCGCCACTCGCCGCGCTCGACGAGCGGGTTTTCGCCGATTACCTGGCCACGGTCGAAGGCCTGGGTTTCGACACCCTGTGGCTGTCCGACGTGCCGCTGGGCCCGCTCGGCGACCCCCTGGTCAGCCTGAGCTATGCGGCCGCGTGCACCACGCGCCTCAAGCTCGGCGCCAACCTGGTGCCACTGGGACGTCACCCGCTGTGGCTGGCGAAGCAGCTCGCCCAGCTCGATCGGCTGAGCGGCGGCCGCGTGCTGCTGTCGTTCGTGCCCGGCCTGGGGGCGCCGGCGGAGAAGGCGGCGCTCGGCCTCGACGGTACCGATCGCGGGCGCACCATGGAAGTCATGATCGACCTGCTGCGGCGCTGGTGGGCGGGCGAGGCGGTCAGCGCGGCGTTCGGCGACAACCGCTTCGAGGATCTCGCCGTGACGCCGCGTCCGCTGCAGCAGCCGCTGGAGATCTGGCTCGGCGGCAAGGCGCCGGCGGCGCTGTCGCGCGTGGCGCGCCTCGCCGACGGCTGGCTGACCTCGGCGGTAACGCCGGCCGAGGCCGGCGCCGGCCGGCGCGCCATCGAACGGGCCGCGGCCGCCGCCGGTCGCCGCGTGGACGCCGAGCATTTCGGCATCAGCCTGCCGTACTGCCGGGATGCGGCGGATGCGGACGCGCTCGCTGCGCTACGCGCACGGCGCGCGGACGGCAGTCTCGAGGACATCGTCGTCACCGGTACCGAAGCCCTGCGCACCCTGGTCGCGGCGCACGTCGACGCGGGTCTGAGCAAGTTCGTGGTGAGGCCCCTGAACGCGCTCGCGCCGGGACAGCCGTGGCGCGGCGATCTCGAGTGGCTGGCGGAAACGGTGCTGCCGCTGCAGAGTTGAGCTCAACGATGACGCCGGGCGCGCAGCACGGCAAAGAATCCCTTCACGTTGGCCCGCGGCGCGTCGAGCACCGCGGTGATGGCGATCTCCTCCAGCGCGGCAGCGACCGCGATCACGGCGGCGAGGCGGAACGGCCAGGCCGGGCCGTTCCACAGCAGCGCGAGCAGGCCGGCCGCGGTCGCGGCCACGGCGAGCTTGACCAGCAGCGTGTGGTAGCTGGTAAAGCGCCGGAACTTGAGCAGACCGAGTGCGCTCGGCACGGTGAAGCTGGTGACGATGGCGACGAAGGCCGCCAACTCCGCGCGCACCTTGTCCGGCCACAGCACGCCGACCCCGACGGCAATTGCGACGTAGGCAGCGAAGTCGGCCCACGAATCGAGCAACGCGCCGAAGCGCGTCAGGTTTCCGGTGAGGCGGGCCACCGTGCCGTCGATGGCGTCGCTCAGGAACGCGGCGCTGAGGATCCATACGAAAGGCTCGCGCGCGCCCAGCGCGGCGCACAGCAGCATCAGCGGGGCGGCAACCACCAGGCGGAAGCCGCTGAGCAGGTTGGCCGCGTTCAGGCGCCCGGGGCGGTGGTTGGCGTTCACAGCCGGAAGCTGACCTGGATCGGCGTGTGGTCGGACAGGACCGGCCACGGTGCGTGGCCGAGGCGGCTGGCGGCGAGCGGGGTCATGCCGCGGCAGTAGACGCGGTCCATGGGCAGCACCGGCGCCCACGCCGGCCAGGTCAGCGCGCGGCGCCCGTGCAGGGCGCGGAAGACTTCGGTCAGGCCGAGCGTCGCGTTGAACTCGCGCTCGGCACGGCCGGACCAGTCGTTGAAGTCGCCCGCCACCACCAGCGGCTCGCCGTGTGGCACGTGCGCCTCGATGTGTTCGCCCAGGCGCCGGATCTGGCTGCGCCGCTCGATGCCGAGAAAGCCGAAGTGGATGCACACCAGGTGCACGATCGCGTTGCCGGGTGACAGCCGGATGCGCCCGTGCAGCAGGCTGCGGCTGGCGGCGAACGGGTACGGCGAGACGTCGATGTTCTCCCACGCGTCCAGCGGGTAACGGCTGAGGATGGCGTTACCGTGATGGCCGTGGTCGTGGATCGCGTTCTTGCCGTAGGCGTAATGCGGCCACAGGGTATCGGCGATGACCTCGAACTGCGCGGCCTCGGGCCAGCTCGCGATCTGGCGCGCGCGCAGGCGGTGCTCGCCCTGCGCCTCCTGCAGGAAGACGATGTCGACGCCGGTCTGCGCGATCGCTTCGCGCATGCGCTCGAGCACGAACAGGCGGCGGCCGTCGCCGCTGAAGCCCTTGTGCATGTTGTAGGTGAGAATGCTCAGTTCGTGGTCGGACATGGGAGGTGATTCACCAGGGATGGCGGCGGATGTGCAGGCGGTAGAGCAGTGGCGAGCTGACGCGCACGATGAGCGCGAAGAGCACGACCAGGGCGGCGATCTCCAGCCACTGGAGCTGCAGCGGGCCGCGCAGCACCAGCGCGGGCAGCAGCGCCTCGGGTACGCTGTCGAGCAACGGCGCGCGGCCGCTGGGCCGGATGCCGCGACGCCGCTTGAGGAAGCTGGCGAGCAGGTCGCCGGCCATGGCGAGCGCGCCGGCGGCTGCGCCCAGCGTCCAGTCACGCCCGAGCACCACCGCCAGTGCGGCGCAGGCGAGACAGGCGGCTGCCAGCCCGCGCCAGGTCTTGGAGCTGCCGAACAGCGCGTGGCCGTCGCGCAGCACGAGGCCGCCGTCGATCGGCTGCGCAGCACGCACGCCGAGCAGGTGGCGTGCGAGCACCGGCGCGCTGTTGGCAGCGATGACGAGCAATAGCAGGTCGAGCATGGGATCAGGGTAGCGCGCAGGCGCGCGCCTGGCCTGCATGATGGCGCGCGCCGCCGCGGCCCGGCATGACCGGGGTCAGGCGCGGCGCGTGCATCGTCGTCGCCGCGTGACGCGGCACTCGCCGCGCGCCGCCGGCTTCGGCTAGGCTGGGACGTCGACGTGCCCGCCGGATTCGCCCATGCACCCCGCCCTTACTGTCCTTGTCGTGCTCTGCGCCGCGGCGGCCCAGCCCGCCGCCGCCGAGGTCTACACCGGCCGCGACCTGCTGCGCGCGTGCAGTGCGCCGCGCGGCGATGCCGATCGATTCGCCTGCCAGGGCTGGATCGACTGGGGCTTCAGCAGTCCGCACTTCTGCCTGCCGGACGCTGCGGACGACGGCGCGGTGCGCCGCGTGCTGGTCGAGTGGCTGGGCGCGCACCCCGGCAAGCTGCACATGCCGGGCGGGGCGCTGGTGCAGAACGCGTTGTTCGATACCTGGCCGTGCCCGGCTCAGCGCTGAGCGGCGCCGTCGGCCGCGCCGGGCGAACAGCGCGCGGCGCGCAGGGCGGCCTGCGACTCGCAGATGCGCGTGCAGTTCTCCGAGCAGTGCAGGCAGCGCCCGTCCTCCGTGAACGGCGGCACGCAGCGCTGCGAGCAGTGGTTGCGCATGCAGCTGCCGGGGCAGTACTCGGCGACCAGTCCGGCCAGCTCGAGGCAGCGCTCGGTCTCGTCCTGCGGCTCGGCGGCGGCGACCGGCAGGACGCCCGCGATCGCCAGCAGCGCGCAGCACAGGACGTGACGTAACCGGGTCATGGTGCTGTTACGTGCCGCCCCGGCAACGGGATCGCCGCGGCGCCGGCCTCAATCGAAGACGATCAGCTGACGTACGGTTTCGCCCTCGCTGAGGCGGTCGAAGCCCTCGTTGACCTGGTCCAGCGTGATCTTCTCGCTCATCAGCTTGTCGACCGGCAGCGTGCCGGCCTCGAACAGATCGATGTACTCGGGAATGTCGCGCCGGGGCACGCAGCTGCCGAGGTAGCTGCCCTTGATGGTGCGCTCTTCGGCGACCAGGTTGACGTGCTGGATGGAGAAACGCCGCTCGGGGTGGGAGAGGCCGCTGGACACCGTGGTCCCGCCGCGCTTCGTCACCAGGTAGGCCAGCTCCATGGCCTTCTCCGAACCGACGCACTCGAAGGCGAACTCGGCGCCGCCACCGGTGGCGGCCTTGACCTTGTCCACCACCTCCGGGTCGTCGGCGCGGAACACCGCGTCGCAGCCGAGCGCGCTGGCGAGCTCGAGCTTGCTCTCGAGCAGGTCGATGCCGACGGTCTTGCGCGCCCCCGCGGCGACCGCGCCGAGCAGTGCGGCGAGGCCGGTGCCGCCGAGGCCGACGACGGCGGCGGTCGCGCCCATCGGCATGCGTGCGGTGTTGACCACTGCACCGACCCCGGTGATGACCGCACAGCCGAACAAGGCGGCCTGGTCGAGCGGCAGCTGGCGATGGATTTTGACCAGTGAGCACTGCGAGACCACCGCGTACTCGGCGAAGCAGGACACGCCAACGTGATGGGTCACGTACTCGCCGTTGAGGCGGATGCGGCGCGCGCCGCCGAGCAGGGTGCCGGCGACGTTGGCCGCCGCGCCCGGCTCGCACAGGGCCGGGCGGCCCTCGCTGCACGGCAGGCAGGTGCCGCAGCTCGGCACGAACACGAATACCACGTGGTCGCCGGCCTCGAGACCGGTCACGCCGGCGCCGACCGCATCGACCACGCCGGCGGCCTCGTGCCCGATGACCATCGGCAGTGGTCGCGGTCGCGAGCCGTTGACCACCGAGAGGTCGGAGTGGCACAGGCCCGCGGCGGCGATGCGTACGCGCACCTCGCCGGGACCGGGGTCGTCGAGCTCGATCTCCTCGATGCGGATAGGGCGTGATTTGGCGTAGGGTTGGGATGCGCCCATTTCGTGCAGGACGGCCGCGCGGCACTTCATGCGGGATCTCCGTGGGTGGGTCGGGTTGGCGGCCGGGTATTCTAAGCCGCCCGGGCGCGCAGGAGGAGTACATGCCGCTGACGACCATCGACGACGTCGAGATTCACTACCTGCACCGGCAGCCGTCCACGCCGGGCGGCCAGCGCGTCCTGTACGTGCACGGCACCGGCTGCGACGCGCGCGTGTTCGAGCGCCACCTCGCGGTGATCGGCGCGCGCCACGAGGTCGCCGCCATCGACCTGCCCGGGCACGGCCGCTCGGGCGGGCGGGGATTCCGCGGGGTGGCCGATTACGGCGCCTTCTGCGCGGGGTTGATCGAGGCGCTGGGCTGGTCCGACTGCGTCGTCGCGGGCCACTCGCTGGGCGGTGGCGTCGCGCTTGCCGTCGCGCTCTACGACGCGGCGCTGGTCCGCGCGCTGCTGCTGGTCGACACCGGTGCAAGGCTGCGTGTCGCGCCGCAGATCATCCGCGCCGCGCGCGCCGCCGCGGCGGCCGGGCGACGCGCCACCGGCAACCCGCGGCTGGGCTTTGCCGACAGCACACCGGACAGCGTGGTCGAAGCGGTGCGCGAGCTGACTGCCGACTGCGACCCGGACGTCGTGATGCGTGACTGGATTGCCGATGACACCTGCGATTTCATGCACCGGCTGAAGGACATCGACCGGCCGGCGCTGGCGCTGTGCGGCCGCGAGGACGTGCTGACGCCGCTCAAGTACCACCTCTACCTGCGTGAGCACCTGCCGCGCTGCAGCCTGTCGATCCTCGACGACTGTGGCCACTGGCCGTTCTTCGAGCGGCCCGAGGTCTTCGACGCCGAGGTCGGCGCGTTTCTCGACGGCCTCGGCTGAGCGCGCTCAGCGCAGCAGGAAGAAGCCCAGCGCCGCGATCACCGCGAGTACGACCACCACCATCATGGTGCTGCCGGACGACGATCCGGTCGCGGCGCCGGCGGCCGCGGCAGGACGTGCGGCGGGACGCGGCGTGGTGGTGTCGGTCTGCGTGCGCGTGGTGGCATCCGCGCCGACCTTCTGCGGGCGCAGATGAACCCCGGTGTCGTCTTCCTTGTCCTTCGCGGCAGCCTGCTCGGCGGCCTTCTTCTGGGCGCCGGGCAGGAAGATCTGGGTCTTCTCCATGTCGTCTTCGTCATCGCTCATCGGCAGGTCCACTCGTTTCGGGGTTGGGGCGCGGGGCCGGGGCGCCGTCGGCAGCGGCGCCGCGCGGCCTTCCGATTATAACGGCAGGTGCTCGCCTCACGCGGGGCGCACCCGGCGTCACGCACCGAGGCGCGCGATTTCGGCAAGCACCTCGGCCGGATGCTCGGCCGGGCTGACCCTGGCGTAGGTCGCCGCCACCCGCCCGTCCGGGCCGATCAGCACCGAAACCCGCGAGGGCGTCTTGCCGCCGGGCGTCGCCGCGCCGTAGGCGACCGACATCGTCAGGTCGGTGTCGCTCAGCAGGTCGTAGGGGAAGTCGAACTTGTCGCGAAAGGCCTTGTTGGCCGCGGCCGGATCGGCGCTGACACCGAGCACCGTCACGTTCTTGCCTGAGAAATCCTGGATTCGATCACGGAACCCTTTGCCTTCGATGGTTCAGCCCGGGGTGTCGGCCTTGGGATACCACCACAGCAGGACGTAGCGGCCGGCGAAGTCGTCGAGCGACACGGTCGCACCGTCGTGGTTGGGCAGGCTGAATCCGGGGGCGGGGCTGCCGGTAGCGGGCAGTGACATGATGCGAGCCTCCTGGTGTTGTCGGTGTTGCCGCGGGCGGCATGGTAGGTGCCGTTCCGCGCCTCGCCTACTATAGCAAGCACCCGCTTCGTCCACCGTGCAGGACCACCATGTCGGTGACTCACCGCCGCACGCTCGCACTCGCCGTGCCGGTGATGCTGGCCAACCTCTCCACACCGCTGATCGGGATCGTCGACACCGCTGTCATCGGCCGCCTGCCCGATCCCGCTTACATCGGGGCGATCGCCCTCGGTGCACTGATCTTCACTTTCCTGTTCTGGGCCTTCGGTTTCCTGCGCATGGGCACCACCGGACTGACCGCGCAGGCGCTGGGCGCGGCTGACGACGACGGCATCGCCGCCGACCTGGCGCGCGCCGTGATGCTGGCGGCGGCCATCGGCGTGCTGCTGATTGCAGCGCAGTGGCCCCTGCGGACGCTGGCCTTCTCGCTGCTCGAAGCGCCGGCCCGGGTCGAGCACCTCGCGCAGGGCTATTTCGACCTGCGCATCTGGGCGGCGCCGGCCGCGCTCGCCAACTATGCGCTGCTCGGCTGGTTCGTCGGCCTCGGTCGTGCGACCACCGCGCTCGCCCTGCAGCTGCTGCTGAACGGATCGAACATCGCCTTCGATGCCGTGTTCGTGCTGGTCTTCGAATGGGGGGTGCGCGGGGTGGCGGGCGGCACCCTGCTGGCCGAGTATCTTGCCGCCGTGACCGGCATCGTCCTCGCCGTCCGCCTGCTGCTCAGGCGCGGGGCACGGCCGGCACGGGCGCGCATCTTCGACGCCGCTCGCATCCGCCGCACGCTCGCGGTCAATCGCGACATCATGGTGCGCTCGCTGGCCCTGATCCTGGTCTTTGCCTGGTTCATGGCCGAAGGTGCGCGAGCCGGGGCGGTGATCCTGGCGGCCAATGCCATCCTCATGCATTTCGTCTCCGCGGGTGCGTATTTTCTCGACGGCCTGGCGCACGCCGCGGAGGCCCTGGTCGGGCGCGCGGTCGGGGCGCGCGAGCACCGCGGCCTGCGCGAGGCGGTGCGCATCACCAGCGGCTGGGCGGCGGCCTGCGCGGCGCTGGTCGGGGTCGTGCTCGCGCTCGGCGGCGAGACCTTCATCGCCTGGATGACGGTCGACGCGGAGACCCGCCTGAGCGCGGCGCAGTACCTGCCGTGGGCAGCAGCGGCGCCGCTGCTCGGCGTGGCGGCCTTCCAGCTCGACGGGATCTTCATCGGCGCCACCCACACCGCCGAGATGCGCCGCGCCATGCTCGCCTCGCTGGCCATCTTCATCGCTGCCTGGTGGCTGCTGCGGCCGTTCGGCAACCACGGCCTGTGGGCCGCGCTCAGCGTACACTACGTGGCGCGAGCGGCGACACTGTACGCCTACTTCCCGGCGCTGCTGCGCCGCCACGCCGACCCTGCATCGGAGACCCCGTCATGAGCGCGCCCCGCTTCCAGGAGCTCGACTATCGCAATACCGCGCTCGGCGAGCTCAGCCTGCGCCGCCGCCGCGAGCCGCGCCTGGACGACGCCCTGGTCTACGAGGTCGTGCTCGGTGACGAGTTCCTCATGTCGAGCCTGTTCACGGTCGGTGAACGCGCGCTGGCAACGCTGGCGCTGGCGCGCGTCGGCGCGGCGCAACCGGCGGTGGTGGTCGGGGGCCTCGGCCTGGGTTACACCGCGCACGCGGCGCTGGCGGGCCCGTCAGTCGCCGAGCTCGTGGTGATCGAGGCGTTGGCGCCCGTCATCGACTGGCACCGGCGCGGGCTGGTGCCGCTCGGCGAGGGGCTGTGCGCGGATCCGCGCTGCCGCCTGGTATGCGGTGATTTCTTCGCCCTGGGCTTATCGGCCGAGGGCTTCGATCACGAGCAGCCGGGGCGCTGCTTCGACGCCGTGCTGCTCGACATCGATCACTCGCCGCGCCACCGGCTGGGTGCGGACGGTGACGACTTCTACACCCGCACCGGGCTGTCGCGCCTGGCCCGGCACCTGGCGCCGGGCGGCGTGTTCGCGATGTGGTCGAACGATCCGCCGGACGCGGCCTTCCGCACCGAGCTCGAAGCGGTGTTCGGCACCGTCAGCGCCGAGATCGTGCGCTTCGACAATCCCTATACCGGGCAGCCGGCGAGCTGCACCATCTACCTCGCGGAATAGGGGACATCCCACATTTCTAAGTTGCTGATTTCCGGCGCAGCCGGAAATCAGCAACTTAGAAATGTGGGATGTCCCCTTTTCGTTAGGTCTTCGACGCGTCGAAGATCGCGCCGATGGCCGCGTCGAGCATGGCATTGAACTCGGCATCGGTCTGCTGCGCCGAGAGGCCTTCGGTGAGCGCCCGTGAGAAACTCGCGACGACCCCGTTCTGCTTCGCCAGGCGCGCGTTGGCTTCCTCGCGCGAGTAGCCGCCGGAGAGCGCGACGACCTTGAGCACGTTGGGGTGTTTCACGCAGTCGGCGTAGAAGTTGTCGACCTCGGGCAGGGTCAGCTTCAGCATCACGAGCTGATCGGCGCCGAGCTTGTCGAGCTCGGCGAGGATGGCGGCCTTGAGCAGCTTCTCGGCTTCGGCCTTGTCGGGGCAGTGGATGTCGACCTCGGGCTCGATGATGGGAACCAGGCCGGCCGCCACGATGCGACGTCCGATCTCGAACTGCTGGGCGACCACGGCCTCGATGCCGCCGGCGTTGGCCTGCTTGATGACCGAGCGCATCTTGGTGCCGAAGATGCCCTTGTCCCTGGCGCGCGCGAGCAGCGCGTCGAGATCCGGCATCGGCTTCATGAGCTGCACGCCATCGGCCTCCTCGGCGAGGCCCTTGTCGACCTTCAGGATCGGCACGACCTGCTTCTGCGTCCACAGGTACTCCGCGGTCGGTTTGCCCTCGATGTCGCGGTCCATGGTGTTCTCGAACAGGATCGCGGCGAGGATGCGGTCGCCGCCGAAGGCGGGGCTGGTGATGATGCGCGCACGCATCTGGTGAACGATGGCGAACATCTCGTCGTCGTTCGACCAGGCGTCCTCGCCGATGCCGTAGAGCTTGAGGGCCTTGGGCGTACTGCCGCCACTCTGGTCGAGTGCGGCGATGAAGCCGTCGGCGGTGCGGAATTTCTCGAGTTGCTGTTCGAAATGGCTCACGGTTGTCCTCGGCAATGCGGTTGTTCGGTTCGGGCGCGCGCCATTCTAGCAGCACGCCGCGCCGCTGCCGCCTGACCCGGGTCAAGCGCCTGTCGGCCCCGGGAGAGGCCTTTCAGCTCGCCAGCCGCGGCAGCGGCGGCTGGCCCAGGGCAGCGCGGAAGGTGTCGTGGAAATGCTGCAGCGGCGCCTCGTTACGGCCGAACACGAGCTGCTCCACGGCGCCGCTGGCGACCCCGGCCTGGGTCAGCTCGGCCATGTGGAAGTCCTCGTGCTCGACGGTCGAGTCGAGGATCTCCATCGCGGCCTCGACGGCGACGATGGCGTTGCCGTCGCGCGCCGAGAGATCGTAGACGTTGCTGGCGTCGATCACGGTCTTGCTGCCGCTGGCCACCTGCTCCAGCGCCGCGGCGCTGAAGTAATGACTGACCCGGGTGCGCGAGCGCCCGGGCCGGCCCGGTACGGGGTAGATGCGGAACAGCGTGATCTGGCGTTCCGACATCGTGATCTGCACGTTGGGGAACAGGTAATAGAGCACGGTGGTGACATGGTCGATGCGCCAGTCGGCGCGAGGCTTGCCGCGCAGGCGCGCGATCGAGCGCGCCGGGAACACCGCGCGATGGTGGCGCCCGAACGTCTCGTAGGCGAGCGCGTCGCCATGGAACAGCCGTCCCAGGGTGTCGCGGTGCAGGCGGGCGAAATGGTAGGTCTCGCCGAAGGTGTCATTGGCGAGCTTCCAGTTCATCGCCATCGACAGGGTCTTGTCCGCGCGCTGCACGCGGTCGCCGGCGTGCCAGCCGGCGAGCTCGGGACCCAGCGCGCCGAGCAGCTCATCGACGTCGAGCGCGCCGCCCGGCTGCGGATGCACCCACAGCAGGCCGTGGCGCTCGGCTGCGGGCAGCTCGACGAGGCCGTGGCGGTCGCGATCGAGGGCGCCGAACTGCTGCGCCTCGGGCACCCCTGCGAGCGTGCCGTCGGCGGCGTAGGTCCAGCCGTGGAAGGGGCACACGAAGCGTTTGGCGCGGCCACGTCCGCACTCGGCGAGGCGCGTCGCGCGGTGCCGGCAGGCGTTGACGAACGCCCGAAAGCGGCCGTCCTCGCCGCGCGTGGCGAGCACCGGCACGCCAAAATCGTCGAGCGCGAGCCAGCTGCCGGGCGCCGGCAGGTCACCGGACAGGCCGACGAGCTGCGGGTGTTCGCGGAACAGGGTCTGCCACTCGCGCGCCGCCAGCCCGGGTTCGGTGTAGGCGCTCGCCGGGTTGACCGCCACCGCGCCGGCATCGCAGGTGGTGCCCTGCCGGAGCATGGCGAGCAACTCGTCGAGGATACGGAGCTGGGTGTCGTGATCCATGGTGCGGGACCCGCCGGCTGCGGAGTGTGTCCAGTATAGGCCGCACCGCGTGTGCGGGTCGAAAGCGCGTGCCGGTGCCGCGATTTTCCACCGGCCAGCGGGTATAGTCCGCGCGATGAGCAGCCGCGCGCGTTACCGATCTTCCCGCCGCCGGGCCGGCGCCGCGCGCGTGCGCGGCTTCACCCTGGTCGAACTGGCCATCGTCACCGCCATCATCGGCCTGCTGGTAGCGGGCGCCGTGGCCAGCTTCGGCGCCCTGCGCATCAACACCAAGATCAAGGAGACCAACCGCAACCTGGCCTCGGCCGAGCTGTTGCTGCAGGCTTTCGTCGCGCGCAACGGGCGCCTGCCGTGCCCGGCGGACCCGACGCTGGCTGCCGACGACACCGGCTACGCCCGCGAAGCGAGCGCGGGCGGGCCGGGCGGCGGCTGCGACGCGGGCCAGGCCATCGCCGGCACCGGCCTGTTCTGGGGCACCCTGCCGGCGCTGGACCTGGGCGCGCAGCCGCGCGCGATCAGCGACGGCTGGGACAACCAGCTCTACTTCGTGGTGGTCGGCAGCGCGGCGCTGACCGGCTCGCTGACCAACGGCGTGTGGTCGCTCGACGACGGCAGCAACGAGATTGAGCTGTGGGACAAGGCCGATGACGACGCCAGCCTGCCGGCGCGCAGCCGGATCGTGAACCAGGGCGTGGCCGCCCTGATCTCGGCCGGCCCCAACGGCAGCGGCGCCTACACCCTGGACGGCGCGCGCCTGCCGCTGCCGGTTGCCACCGCGCTGGCCGAGAACGACAACCAGGACGCCGACATCTTCCTCGCCGCGCGCGAGTACTCGGAGGACGCCGCGACGCCGTTCGACGACATCGTTCGCGTCTACACCGAGGACGACCTGCTGCTGCCGCTGGCGGCCATGGACGAGGTGCAGACCAAGCGCGCGCTGACCCTGGAGCGGCTGCAGCGGATCGAGGATGTGATCTACGGTTTTGTCGCCATCGATGCGACGTCGTGGATGACGCGAAATTTCAGTCGACGCGTTCTCGGCTCGGACACCAATGCGGATGGACTCGAGGACTCAACTGGCGACGGCACCGTGCCCTGGCTGGATTTCGACCTGTCCCAGGCGGAGGTGCAGGATGCCTGGGGCAGACCGATCAGGTACGACCCGCAGGGACTCCCGGCAACGCTGCTGCTGAACGATATCGATGGCGGTCTCTGGTCGGGCAGCCCCAATGCGGGCGGCCTCGCTTTCAGACTCTGGTCACGCGGCCCTGACGGCGCCGATGGCGGCGGCGACGACATCGACATGAGCTCGACCTTCAACGAGGCCATGGGCCGGCTGGTGCGCGCCGGCGTGCAGACCGACTAGCGCATCAGTCCTCGGGCCGGCAGATGAACACCGGGATGTCGCGCTCGGTACGCTGCTGGTAGAGCGCATAGTCGGGGTAGTGCTCGACGCACAGCGGCCACACCCGGGCTTTCTCTTCCGCGCTCGCGAGGTGCGCGACCAGCGCCATGCGTTTGCTGCCGACGGTGACCTCGATGCGCGGATGCGCGAGGAGGTTGTAGTACCAGGTGGGGTGCCGCGGTGCACCGCCCATCGACGCGACCAGGATGACGCCGTCCTCGTAGGGCACGTACATCAGCGGGATCTCGCGGCTGAGACCCGACTTCGCGCCGGTCATGCGCACCAGGCAGATGGGCCGCCCCATGAAATGCCCCATGACGAGCCCGCCGGAGCACTTGTAGGCGAGCACGTTGAGCCGCGTAAAGCAGCGCATGAAGGGCTTGAACAGGGCGAGCTGGGTCTCGCTGATGGGACGTGGCTGGCTCATGACGGTCATGCTTTCACCGTGCCTCGCCGGACGCAAGAGCAGCGCCGCCGGCGATGCGCGGGGCGGCGCTGTCATCCAGGGCCGCCGCTCGCAGGCGTCCAACCCGGTCGGCGAGGGACAGCAGCACGGATCAGGACGTGCTTTCGTGGTGGTCGCGGACCACGGCAGGGTCCTTCTCGCGCGCCCGCGCACGCCCGGTCTCCTCGGCCTGCCGGTCGCGTTCGCGTTCCTCGCGGGTAAGGGTGGTGGTTTCCGATGCCGCGCGCCCGACCTTGCCGTCATCGACGAAGCGGCGCTGCGCCTCGTTGTAGCGCTCCGCGGCCTCACGGTTGCCTTCGCCCTGGTTGCGGGGTGTCTGTTTCGGTGTGGTCATGGGGTTCTCCTCGTAAGTCGATGGCTGCGCAGCCGGAGCGCGGCCCATTGCCAGCGCTGCGGCCGGATAGCGCGCCGGACGGACGTCATCGCCCGGCCGGCGCAGGGGCTCAGTCCGCCACGCTGGGATCGGTGGCGGCGACGGGTGCGGCGTCCGCGTCGCTGGCAGTGCGGTCGCGCGGGCCCCTGGCGTCCGCACCGTGGCGTTCCGGTGCATGCAGGTCGTGCGCGTACATCTGCGCGGCGCGTGCAGTCATGTAACGGCTGTACTCGTCCTTGCTGAGCATGCCGTCCTGGTTGGTGTCCGCCGCCTCGAACTGTCGCAGCGCGAGCTCCTGATGCTCACTGGCACTCAGGCCGGAGGTCACGGACGCCGGCGGCGCGGCCTTGGGCGTTACGTCCTCGATCGCGTTTGCCTGGTGCGGGCTGGCCGGCAATTGTGCGGCGGCGGCCGGCAGGACGCAGGCGCCACCGATGACGATGGCCAGGGTGAGCGAGCCGGTAGCGGTGTGTCTGTTCACGATATGCTCCTTCGGTTGGCTATAGCCGGGATGTTGCAATGGTCATGCCGGCGAAGGCGGGCGCCGTAGGGGCCGCGCTCGGCGTAAGCGCCCCGCATCGGCTGAAAACCTTACGACCGATTGCAAGGTTTACTGGCCGGCGACCCACATCGTCTTGGCATTGACGAATTCGTGCAGGCCGTGCCGTGCGAGCTCACGGCCGTGACCGGATGCCTTGACTCCGCCAAACGGCAAGCGTGGATCACTGCGCACCATGGCGTTGACGAAGGCCGCGCCGCACTCGAGTTCGCGAGCCAGTGCTTCCGCGCGCTTCGCATCGCGGCTCCACACGCTCGCACCGAGTCCGAAGTCACTCGCGTTCGCGATTTCGAGCGCGTCGCTTTCGTGCGCGGCGCGAATGATCGCTGCAGCCGGGCCGAACGTCTCCTCGTGCCACAGCCGCATGCCCGGCACGACGTGATCGACAACGGTCGCCGGGTAATGGAACCCCGGCCCGTTCTCGGGCTCTCCGCCGAGCCGCAGCGCGGCGCCGCGCCCGATGGCATCGCTGACCTGCTCGTGCAGGCGCTGCCTCAGGTCGGGGCGCGCCATGGGAGCGAGTCCGGTATCCGGGTCGAGCGGATCGCCGGGGATGAGCTCGGCGGCGCGGTCAACGAAGGCGGCGACGAACGCGTCGGCGACATCCTCGTGCACGATGAAGCGCTTGGCGGCGATGCAGCTCTGGCCGGCATTCTGGAAACGTGCGCGGACCGCGGTGTCTGCCGCCGCGTCCAGATCAGCATCCTCGAGCACGATGAAGGGGTCCGAACCACCGAGCTCCAGCACGACCTTCTTGAGCGCGGCGCCCGCGGTGCGCGCCACTGCGCGCCCCGCGGCGCCGCTGCCGGTCAGGGATACAGCGTGCACCCGCGCGTCTTCGACCACTGCCGCCACGTGCTCACTGCCGAGCAGCAGGGTCTGGAAGACGCCCGCGGCGTAGCCGGCATCGGCAAACAGCTCGTGGATGGCCAGCGCGCACAGCGACACGTTGGCGGCATGCTTGAGCAGTACCGTGTTGCCGGCGGTCAATGCCGGAACCGCGCAGCGCATGACCTGCCACAGGGGAAAGTTCCACGGCATCACCGCGAGCACGGTGCCGAGCGGCTGGTAGACAACGCAGCTCTTGTGCGCCTCGCTGACAACTGGCTCCTCGGCCAGGAACGTTTCCGCGTGTTGTGCGTAGTAGCGGCACAGCAGGGCGCACTTGTCGACCTCGGCGAGGGCTTCCCGGTTCAATTTGCCCATCTCGCTGGAAACCAGGCGCGCGAGGCGTTCGCGGCGCGCGTCCATCAGCATCGCCAGGTCGTCGAGCAGGGTCGCGCGCGCCGCCACGGTCTGCGCGCGCCAGGCCGGACCTGCCGCGCTGGCAGCGGCGAGTGCGGATTCGAGGGTGGACGTATCGAGCGTCGCGGTTTCGGTGATGGGTTCACCGGTATGCGGATTGACGGAAGTCAGCGGCATGGATCGGACCTCGGCGGGGACGTACCGCGCGCCAGCGGGGGTGTCATGCCGTGGCGCGCAGTAAGGTGGCGTGCAGTAAGAAGGGCCCGGCCATCGGGGGATCGAGCGGGCCGGGCCAGGCGGTGAACCGGGACGGTGTCCGGGCGGGGTGGGCGCCGGACCGGGGGTGGGGATCCCGGCCCACCGGAAACTCAGGACGCCTCGAACAGGGTCACGCCGACGATCTCCGCACTGGGTGCAAACCAGCCGTCGTCACGCGCCGGCAGGGGCGCGCCGGGGATGTACACGAACGGTGCCGCCGCCCCGGGTGCGATGGTCTCGCGAATGGTCACGATCTCACTCCAGCCGGGGCTGTTCGGGCCCGGGTTGAGTTCGTCTTTCCACAGCCAGTCGTAACGCACGAGCACCTTGACTGCGGCGATGGTCGCATCACCCTGGTTGTTGATCACCGCGGCGATGCGGCCGTCCTTGATGCTGGCGCCGGACAGCGCCGCATGACTGGCGACCGTATGGTCAGAGACCAGTGCGGCGCCGCCGGCGCTGCCCATGCAGGTGGTCAGGGCGAGGGCACTGAGGGTCAGTTTGAGCGAATGTTTCATGGTGTTGTACCTCCGGGTAGGGAAATGCTTAGGGACCAGGGGCCGTCTGCCGGGGCAGGGGCTGCGCCGACGTCAGCCGAGACGCGCAGCGGTGTCGTCGAGGCGCGCGCGGATGTCGTCGCGCAGGCGTTCGAGTCCGATCCTGAGATCGGCGACGGCGTGTTCGCCGGCAACCTTGATCTCCTCCACCTTGCGCGCTGCCTCGCGGCGCTGCCGTTCGAGGTCGTCGAGCGCGCGCCGGATCTCCAGGCGCCGTTCGGCACTGGCCCCGGCCAGCCTGGCTTCGAGCTTGTCGATGTCGGCGCGCCACTCGGCGAGCTGCGCCTCCAGCTTGCGGGCGTAGGCGGACTGTTCGGTCATGCGAGGTCTCCGGGGCGATGTGAAAACGATTGCCCGGAGAGTTCGCAAGCTTCGTGCCAGTAGCGGAACCCGTACTGGCTCGCGTGCGCGCGGGGATCCTCAAATTTGCCGGCATCGCGCGCAGGGCGCGTCTTACAGCAGCGTGTAAATACTGCACCAGGGGCCGCGCGCCACAACGCGATGCCGGTGGCAAAGGCAGTGCCGTGGCGCGGCTTTGCGCTGCGTGAATCCGTCTGGCACGGAAATCGCAGCGGTCCCGTAAAGTCGGCCACCCCGGGGTGGCCGGCCTGCCCTGCGAATCACCAGGAGACCGACCATGCTTTCATGGGCCCTCACCTTCTTCATCATCGCCATCATCGCCGGCGTACTCGGCTTCGGCGGTATTGCCGGCGCGGCCGCGGGTATCGCCGAGCTGCTCTTCTACGCTTTCATCATCCTCTTCGTACTGGCGTTGCTGGCGCAGGCGCTGCGCGGCCGCGCGCCGCCGGTCTGAGTGCCGCGTCCTGCAGCGACGCGGAGCGGCACCTAGTCAGGCGGCGCTTCGCCGCTGCCGTCACCCGTATAGCTGCCATCCTCGGCGTAGCTGTTGAGCCGGTTGTAAATCGTCTTCAGGCTCACGCCGAGGGTGCGCGCGGCGAGCTTCTTGTCGCCGTCGAAGTGCTCCAGCGTCGCCAGCACCAGGCGGCGCTCGGCTTCGGCGATGGGCGTGCCCACACTGAGGTTGAGTGAGTTGCGGCTCCACGGCGGCGGGCGATCGAACTCCTCCGGTATCGAGTCGAGGTCGAGGTCGCCGTCGCTGTTGATGTACATGCGTTGCATGGTGTGCTTCAGCTCGCGCACGTTGCCCGGCCAGCCATGCGCCAGCAGGCGCTCGCGCGCAGCCTCGGTCAGCGACTTGTGCGTGCCGTAGGCGTCGTTCTGCTCGGCCAGGAAGTGTTCGGCGAGCAGGATGATGTCGTCGCCGCGCTCGCGCAGCGGTGGAATGCGCAGCGGGTAGACCATCAGTCGATAGTAGAGATCCTCGCGCAGTATGCCGTCGGCCACGGCCGCTTCCGGATCGCGGTTGGTCGCGGCCAGCACGCGCACGTCGATCGGGATCTCGCTGGTGCCGCCGACGCGCGTGACCGAGGCCGTTTCGAGCACGCGCAGCAGGTTGACCTGCAGGTCGGCTGGCATCTCGGTGATCTCGTCGAGGAACACGGTGCCGCCGTCGGCGCGCTCGAAGATCCCGGGGCGCTGGCGGTCGGCGCCGGTAAACGCACCCTTCTCGTGACCGAACAGCTCCGCGGCGATCAGCGACTCGGCTATCGCGCCGCAGTTGATCGCGACCAGGTCGCCCTGGCGGCCGCTGGCGGCGTGCACGGCACGCGCCACGAGTTCTTTGCCGGTGCCGCTCTCGCCCTGGATCAGCACGGTGGCATCCATCGGTGCGACGCGGCCGATGGCGGCCGTGAGTTCGCGCATGGGCGCCGAATCACCGACCAGTGGCGCGGTGGCAGCGGAGGTCGCGGCGCCGCGCGCGGGCGTCTCGCCTGCCCCCGTGGCTGCACTGCTCTCGCTTGCCGCGGGTGAGAAGCCATCCAGCGCCCGCTGCAGATCCTTGAGGCCGACCGGTTTGACGAGATACTCGTCGACCCGTTTGCGCACCGCGCCGATCGCGGTCTCCACCGAGGGGTGCCCGGTAACCAGCAGGACGCGGGTGGTGGCGTCGTCCGGCAGCGCGTCGACGGCGTCCAGACCGCTGCCGTCCGGCAGCATGAGGTCGATGACCAGCAAATCGGGCGCGGCGTCCTTCAACGCGGCGACTGCGCCGGCGCGATCCTCGGCGCTGACCACGGTGAAACCCTGGTCCTGCAGGAAGTCGGCGACCGCCATGCGAAAGGTGGTATCGTCGTCGACCAGAAGTGCTGTAGGCATGCTGTGCTCGGAAAGCGCGGTAGGTGAAGATCGCGATGGGCCATGACGGAGAACGTGCCCGGTACGATGCCGGCGGCTTCGGCGGCAGCGCGCTACGCGGTGCCGGCGTGCTGGTGCTGGTCATCGCAGTGCTCGATTTCGCGCTACCAGCCGCCAGCGGCGCAGCCGTATTGTACGTACTGCCCGTATTGCTCGCGAGCCGTACCTTGCATGGCGGGGCCCTGCTGGCGCTGACCGCAACCTGCAGCGTGCTGGCGGTCGCGGCTGTCATCGCCGCCGCGCCGGTTGCCGGCGCGGACTGGTATGCCCGCGCCATCGTGCTGCTCGCGCTGTGGGCCGTGGCGGCGTTGCGACTGAGCGAGTTTCGCCGCGAACGCAGGCGGCGCGAGTGGGCGGCGGTGGCGTCCGGATCGCGCGATGCAATCGTCGCCATGGCGCTGGACGGCACCGTGCGTGAATGGAATGCGCGCAGCGAGGCGCTGTACGGTTACTCCGCGGCGCAGGCCATCGGGCGGCGGGCCGACGAGCTGCTGGGCGCGGGCGATACCACCCTGCTCGACGCAGTGCGCAATCTGCGCGACGGCGGCATCGAGGAAACGTTCCACGACCGACACCTGACGCATGCGGGCGAGGTGCTCACGGTCGCGATCACGCTCTCCCCCGTGCACGACAGCTCCCGGACGCTGATCGGCGTTTCGGCCAGCGTGCGCGATGTGACGCTGGAGATGCGTGCCCAGGCCGCGCTGTCCGAGAGCGAGGAACGTTACCGCACGCTCTCCGCCGAGCTCGAACGCCAGGCGCGGCAGCGCGACGACTTCATCTCCATGCTGGGCCACGAGCTGCGCAACCCGCTGGGCGCGATCAGCAACGCGGCCGGCGTCCTGCGCCTGGCCGGGGCGCATACCGACCGTGGCGAGCGCGCGCTGGAGATCATCGACAACCAGGTCACCACCATGCGCCGCCAGGTCGACGACATGCTCGACCTGGCGCGCGTCGACCGCGGCGAGTTCGAGCTCAAGCGCGCACCCGTCGCAGTCGAGGAGATCGTGTCGATGGCGGTGGATTCGATGGCCGAGCACCTCGGCGAGAGCGGTGTCACGGTTGCGCTGGGACCGATCGAGCACGGTTGCATGGTCTACGCGGACAAGTTCCGCCTGGCCCAGGTGATGCACAACCTGCTCGACAACGCGGCCAAGTTCACGGAGTCCGAAGGTACCGTGACGATTACCACGGAAGCGGACGACGACCGCGTGGAGATCGTCGTCGCCGACGAGGGTATCGGCATCGCGCCCGACCTGCTGCCGCACGTGTTCGAGGATTTCGCCCAGGCCGAACAACACATCTCGCGGCAGAGCGGCGGCATGGGCCTGGGCCTCGCAATCTGCCGGCGTATCGTCGACCTGCACGATGGCGCCATCACCGCCGAGAGCGAAGGCGTCGCCGGCAGGGGGACGCGTGTGCGCGTCACCCTGCCGTGCTACGACGGCACCGTGCCTGGCGCGGCCGTTGACACGCAGGTACAGGAAGATGCCGGCGGCGCCGCGCGTCACGTCATGGTTGCCGATGACAACGTTGCCGCACTGCAGGCGCTGACCGACTACCTCGAGCTCA
The DNA here is from genome assembly GCA_041984235.1 of Gammaproteobacteria bacterium. Lineage (GTDB taxonomy): Bacteria > Pseudomonadota > Gammaproteobacteria > JBHIYN01. Next base: position 153,636 of record JBHIYN010000007.1, on the reverse strand, counting down.
ACGGCTTCAACGTGACCCAGGCCATCGACGGGGAAGGTGTGCTGCAGGCGCTGGAAACGGCCTGGCCGGACGTGCTCGTGCTGGACATCGGCCTGCCGGGGCGCGATGGTTTCGAAGTCGCGCGCGAGGTCCGTGCGCGCTGGCCGGATCGACGCTGCACCCTGATTGCCGTCACCGGGTACGGTTCCGCCCAGGTCGCCGAGCAGGCCACCGCGGCCGGGTTTGATCGCTACATGGTCAAGCCGGTCAGTCTCGAGCAACTGCGCGAAGCACTCAGCTGACGCGGCTGCGGTTGTGCTTCAGGGGCCGCCGCCGACGCGCATCGTGCAGGTGTCGAAGCGTGCCATGAAGCGGTTGACCTCGTCGACGGGGTAACCTTCGAAGGTGAATTCGACGCGCTGCATCGGCAGAGTCAGTGCGCCCAGCTCGCGGTTGCCCAGGGGCACGATATTCAGCCGGATACGACGCTCCGGTCCCTCCCGCACCTCGATCGCGCCCGCCTCCGATTCGCGGTAGGGTCGTCCGCCGAGCGCCTCCGGTAGCTGCCGCAGGATGTCACGCCGCTTGCCCTGCATGCGTCTGCTGAACGTGGTCTTCATGTCCGCTGCCTTGCACGTGCAATGCCAACCGTTGCCGGTCGCGCTGTCACGGCTGCCGCTGGCCGCCGGCCGCGCTGGCCGGGTGCAGGAGTTACAAACGATTGTCAAAACTGCCGCGTGACGGCACGCCGGTGCCGGCGGGCGCGGTGACTTTGAAACTGGTATGCATTCTGCTTTCATGGGGCGTGATGAATTTCGTGCCCGATCTTCTGCTGTGCGCAGCCGACGGCGTTTTGCTGGGCGTTGACCGAGATACCCGGCGCCGGCTGAGCGAGCGCGGCCTGCTCAATGCTGCCGCTGATGCGCAGAGGCTGGACGCCCTGGCCGCGGCCGCCCAGGGTGGCGAGCCAACGATCGTCTTTCACGCCGGTGGCCTGGAGTTCCACGGTGAGCCGGTGCGTTATGGCGGGCAGGCCTGTGTGCTGCTGCATGCGGGGGAGGGCTGGCAGGCGCGCCCGTCGCTGGCCGCGGCACGCTGGACGGTGCTGCACGGCCTTTACGAAGGCATTGTTCACGACCTCAGGTCGCCGCTGAATTCGCTGGCCATGAACGCGGAGATGCTACGCTACTCGCGTGATGCCGCGACGCGTCCCGAAGGCCGCGAGCGGCGCGAGTCGCGCTACCTGGATGCGATCGCGACGGAGACGGAGCGGCTCGGTGCGGCGGTCTCTGCGCTGGTGGAGTTCTTCGATGCCGGCGTCAGCGGCAGGGCCGTGACCAGCACGGCGTGGCTGCTCGACGAGGTGCGGCGCTTCGCCGCCCCCGCGCTGCGCGGTCGCAATGTCGATCTCCTGCGAACCGATTGCGGCCCGCCGGTGCAGATCAGTGTGTCCGAATCCCGGATGCGCCTGGCCTTGCTGGCATTGATCCTGGCCAGCGCCGCCGGCGCCGCGCCGGGCGACGCGCTGCGCGTGCAGGCCCGGGCGCATTCCGGGCGCGCCGAGCTGGCGGGCGAACTGCGGCGCGGCGATCCCGGCGCGCGGCCAGCGGGCCAGGTCCCCCAGGGACTGGGAGCAGCGCTGGTCACCGCCGTCCACGTGATCAATGCCGACGGCGGGGAGCTCGAGTTCGGCGATGGCGCAGCGTCCGCATGGCGCGTGTACCTGCCCGAGATCGATCGCGGCGAGTGAGTCCGCCGCCGGCAGGTGGCATGCATCTTGCGAAACATCCAACAGGTTCACGCCGGTTGCGGGCGGCGCCGCTCACGAGCGACGCAGGCATGCGCACCGGACAACAGGAGGACGATGATGCAAGCAAGCTTCTCACGTGTCCGCACACCAAATGCTCCGCGAGCGGCGAGCAGCCTGGGCCGGGTCCTGCTCCTCGCGCTCGCCGCCGGAACGGCATCTGCGCCGGCCGCCGACGACGCGGTCCTGCCGTCGGCCGCCGACGTCGTTCGGCGTATGAACGAGGCGCTGACGCCATCCGCGACCATGATTGCCGAGGTGCGTCTCGCCACCGACACCGGCGAGGACGGCGTATTGATCTACGATGCGCACGTCGCTCGCCGCGCCTTTGACGACGGCACCCGGACGACGGCTGTCTTCACCGGTGGCGAGCCGGGTTTCGAGGACATCGTGATGCTGTGGGGCATTCAGCACGACGCGCAGCCGGCGGAAGCCATCTTCCTGCCGGCAACCGGCCGCGTCCGCACGGTGGTACCGGTACGTCCCGAGGACAAGCTCCTGCGCACCGACTTCACCCGTGCCGATCTCGGCCTGGTGCCGGATGCGCCTTACACCCACAGCGTGCTCGGACGTGAGCGCGTGGGGCACGAGCCGGCCTACAAGCTCGAGGCGCAGGCGGTCGACTCGACGTGGTTCTCGCGCGTGGTGACCTGGGTATCGGCCGAGACCTGGCTGCCCCTGCGCCGGCAGTACTACGACCGCGCCGGGCGTCTGTGGAAGCTGGCGCGCTACCAGGCCGTGCTCATCGACGGCCGCCCGACCATCACCAGCATCGTGATGGACGATCTGCAAACGCGTACGAGCTCCGAGCTGCTCGTACGCAGCGTGCGCTACGACACCTCGCCGAACGCTGAGTTGTTCCGCGAGACGGCCCTGGCGGAAGTGCCGCAGCACCCGATCTGGGAGGGCCTGCGCCCGCGCATGCAGTGATGCCTGACTTCTGCGAACATTGTGGTCGGGCTGCGGCGCGGGGTGCGCCGGCGGCCCGACTTGTCGTGACAGGAGCGCCCCATGACGAAGACGGTCGCAAGCATCATGAGCCGCCGCGTGGTCGATGTTCCGGCCAACGCGCGCATGCCCGAGATCGAACGCCTGCTGATCGAGTCCCGGGTCAGCGGCTGCCCCGTCATCGACGAGAGCGGGCGGGTCTGTGGGGTTCTGAGCCGATCCGACATCGTGCGCCGACTGTGCACCGAACACACCCTGGCGGAAGCAATCTGCGACTACTACACGGATATATCCGGAATCGGCCTGCGTACGCCCGAAGGCGAGACCTTCGAAGACATCGCGCAGCGTGTCGGGGCACGCATGGACCATCTGCGTGCCAGCGACGTGATGTCACGCGAAATCATCAGCGTGGAGTCCGGCACCACGATACGGCAGGCCGCAGCGGTCATGAGCGAGCGGGCGCTGCACCGCCTGCCGGTGATCGACGACGGCCGCCTGGTTGGCGTGGTTTCCAGTCTGGACATCGTGCGTCTGGTCGCGGAGGACGCAAGCGCCTGACCGCCGGCGGCGCGGCACCTGCCGCGGGTCTCGGTGCGCGTCAGGTGCACCTGCGGCGCGGCGGCGATCTGCGTGCGACGAGCGGTGGCGCTGGTTGACCGATGGACCTGTTCGTCTCACTGTTCGTCATCCTGCTCGCCGCCAAGCTCGGCGCCGAGGTGTGCCTGCGCATCGGTCAGCCGGCGGTCGTCGGGGAGATCCTCGCCGGCGTCGCCATCGGAGTGCTGGTTCACCTGGGCGGTGAGGCGCTGGGCCCGATCGCCGGGCTCACGCACGATGATCTGTTTGAGGGCCTGACCGAGCTGGGTGCGTTCTGCCTGCTGCTGGCTGCCGGTATCGAACTCGACGGACGCGATATGCTGGAAGCGTCGCGGCGCAGCATGGCGATCGCGATCGCGGGTATGCTGGTTCCCTTCGGCGCGGGCCTGGCGCTCGGTTACATGGTGTTGCCGGCTTCTGACTACCGCACCACGCAGGCGCTGTTCCTGGGCACCGCGCTCGCGATCACCGCGGTGCCCGTCGCGATCAAGGTCCTGATGGACCTGGGACAGCTCGACAGTCCACTTGGGCGCAGCATCGTCGCCGCCGCGGTGGCCGACGACATCCTGAGCCTGTTCCTGCTCGCCCTGCTGACCGGTCTCATGCATGGCGGCGAGGCGCCCGGCGCCGGCGATATCGTCCTCATCGTGGTCAAGGCCGGGATGTTCGCCGCGTTCGTTGGCCTGCTGTTTCGCTACAACTCGCCGCGCGTGCAGCGCGCGGTGGCGGCGCTGGAAGTGGAGCAAAGCGGATTCGTAGCGCTGCTGCTGACCGGACTGCTGCTGGCCGTGCTGGCCGAGTTGCTCGGCCTGCATTTCATCATCGGGGCTTTCGCGGCCGGCCTGCTGTTTTCGCGCAGGGAGGTGCCGAAGCAACACTACGAGGCAGTCAAGGGCAAGGTCGACGCGCTTGCCGCGGGCTTCCTCGGGCCGCTGTTCTTCGTCTCCATCGGGCTCTACCTGGACCCGAGCGCGCTGGTCGCGATCCCGGGGTTTGTCGCCCTGCTCATCACGGTCGCCTTTCTTGGCAAGATCGTCGGTGCCGGCGGTGCTGCCCTCGCGACCGGCTTCGCGCCACGATCGGCGTGGAACATCGGCGTGAGTATGAGTGCGCGCGGCGTGGTCGAGCTGATCGTCGCCAGCGTCGCCGCGCGCGCCGGGCTGTTCGACCGGCCGGTGCCGACACCTGCGGTCATCGAGCACTTGTTCTCGGCGGTCGTCATTATGGCCATCGTTACCTCCATCGCAGTACCGGTGGTCCTGCGTGCGACCCTCTCGCGCGAACACGACGATTGAGGTTCCGCATGAGATCCCGCCACGTCCGCCGCCAGCGTGGTTTGCCCGGTGCGCCCGGGTCGCGCATGCTGCAACAAAGGGGCGCAAATGAGCGGCGCTCCGTGCAACGCTGTGCAGCCGACCCGATCCCTGACGCTCATTAGGAGATTCGACATGTCCGACATTGCCTACCGGCGCATCCTCGGCGCCGTCGACCTAACGGTCGAGGACAATACCGTGATCGAGCGCTTCGCCCAGCTCGTGCGCGATACCGGCGCAGCGGCGAAGCTGCTCTACGTACTCGACCCGGTGCCGGCCGAGGTCGTGGCGGCCGCGGCAGCCGGTGGCGTGGCCCTGCCCGGCACGACGCCGGAGTATGACGAGCAGCGCCTGGCCGCGGCGCGTGAGCGCCTTGCGGGCGCGGTCGCTCGTTTTGACGATCTCGGGATCGAGACCCTGGTCACCATCGGCTCGGTGGTCGACGTGGTGCTCGACTGCGCCGGCGAGTTCGGCGCCGACGTCATCGTGCTCGGCAGTCACGGCCGCAGCGGCATCCGACGCGTGCTCGGCTCGACCGCAAGCGCTGTCGTGCACCTCGCCGAGTGCGACGTGCTGACGGTGCGCCTGCGGCAGTAGTCCGGCCGGCCGTCCGTGGCAGCGATGCCCGATCGGCACGAAATCTGCATCGTAAATCTGGGCACGCCGCTGAGCGCGTGCGTGATTCACAGCGCAGAGGAGCAAGCCCATGGTTGCATTACCCGAAGACACCGTTTCTGAAATGCGGATGAAGCCCGCGGCAGTGTTCGATACGCCGTCCGCAGTGGTCGATGACGGTCGACTGAGCCGCCGCCAGAAGCGCGAGATCCTCGAGGCCTGGGCGCTCGACTGCCGCGAGCAGTCGACCGCCGACGACGAGGGCATGCCGGCGCGCAGCACGGCGTCCGGGACGCTGCTCAAGTCCGTCGAAGACGCACTTGCCGCGCTACAGGATTGAGCCGTCCCGAGCGCGCTCAGTGCATCTCTTCGTCGACGATGTCCTCGATCAGGTCGTCGACCACCGAGCGCACCGCCGGACCGTCGTCGGCGCCGGCGTCGTCGGTGACATCGTCGTCGCCGTAACCGGGATCTTCGGGCGGCAGATCCGGTGCGGGCGCCGCCACGTCGCTGGTCTCGATACCAATGTGGAACGTGGCGAAGCCGGGCAGCACGAACTGGTTGAGTGCGCGGCCGAGCAGGCGCCCGTCATACGGTGACAGGATCTCCGAGCGCTCGTTGGTCAGCGGGTTGGTCACGACACCGAGCACCTCCCCGCGCGTGACCCGCGCGCCGAGACGGACGCTGGAAGTGAGGATGCCGCCGCGGTAGGCGCGCAGCCAGCGCGAGCGATAGAACACCGGCTGCGGCTCCGCCCACAGGCGAAAGCGGTCGACCATGTCGAGCTTGTCGAGCAGGGTGTCCAGCGCCTTGACGCCCAGACGTACGTGGTCGAGCTGCAGCGTGCCGGGCTCGCCGAGCTCGAAGGTCACCGCGGGGATCCCCGCGGCCACCGCGGCGCCACGCAGGGTGCCGCGAGCGCCACGCTTGTGCAGCACCGCGGTGGCGCCGAAGCGTTCGACGAACTCGCGCACCTGCTCGTTCTGCAGGTTGGCGCGCAGTTGCGGCAGGTTGCTGCGCTTGAACGAGCCGGTGTGAAAGTCGACCAGGCGATCGCAGTGGCGCATGACGCCGTTGAAGAATACGTGGGCAATGCGCGAGGCCGAGCTGCCCTTGGGGTGACCCGGAAAATAGCGGTTGAGGTCGCGGCGATCCGGGAGGTAGCGACTGCCGCGCGAGAATCCGAGCAGGTTGACGATGGGTGCACCGATGACGGTGCCACGCAGCTCGGCCGGGTCGATGGCGGCGAGCACGCGGCGCACGATCTCCACGCCGTTGATCTCGTCGCCGTGCACGGCCGCGGTCAGGCACAGGGTGGGGCCGCGCTGGTGTCCGCGCAGGACCACTACCGGGGTCTCGACTGCGCTGCCGGCGAAAGACTGTCCCGCGGACCAGTGCAGATCGGCGCGCGTGCCGGGCGTGACCGTGGCGCCGAGGATCTCCAGGGCGCCCCAGGTGGCGGACGCGCCCTCGCGTTCCGGCGTGACCGGCGACGGGGTTTCCGCGACCGCCTCGCCGGTGCTGCCGGTGGGCGGGCGGTCGGCTGCGGTGCCTGCGGACTCGGTGCTGCTTACCGCGGCATCGGCGCGTTGTTCGGCATCGGGTAGTGCCGCGGCCTCGCTGCGCTCCCCCGCCGCCGGTGCCTGGGCCGTAGCGCCGCCGGTCGCGGCGAGCGCGACCAGCAGCGGGGCGAGGCAGCGGCGGGCGCGTCGATGCACGGTTGGTTCAGTGTCGCACGCCGGCGTCGCGTGCGATCTCGCACGCCAGTGCAGCGCGCTCTTCGGCCGGCAGTCCTTCGGGCGCGCGCGCATCAATGGCATCCAGGGTCGGTCGCAGGCCGCGGCCATTGGCAATCTGGATGGCGAGACCGGGGCGGGCATTGAGCTCCAGCACCAGCGGGCCCAGCGCGGCATCGAGCACCATGTCGACGCCGAGATAGCCAAGCGGCGCGAGATTCTGACAGCGCGCGGCCAGCAGCAGCAGCGTTTCCCAGCCGGGAATGGTCAGTCCACCCAGGGCGGTGCCGAAGTCCGGGTGCTCCACGATGCGGCGATCCCGGCACACCGCCAGCGTGGTCTGTCCGCTCGCCAGATCGATGCCGACGCCGACCGCGCCCTGGTGCAGGTTGGCGCGGCCGTCGGAGGCGCGGGTCGGCAGGCGCAGCATGGCCATGGCCGGGATGCCGCGGTAGACCAGCACGCGGATGTCCGGCACGCCGCGGTAGCTGACCGCCTCGAACACCGGGTCGAAGCGCACGCGATACTCGATGATGGCCTGGTCGGGCTGCCCGCCGAGGCTGTAGACCCCGCCCAGCACGTTCTGGATGTGGTGCTCGATCTCGGCCTGCCCGAGCACCGAGCCGTCGCCCTTGACGTACATATCGCGACGGCGGTCGGCGACCACCAGGATACCCTTGCCGCCGCTGCCGCGGGCCGGCTTGACGACGAAGTCCTGGCGGCCCTCCACGTGCCGCGCGAACTCGTGCGCGTCGTGTACCGAATGGATCAGGCCGTAGAGCTCGGGGACGGCGATGCCGGCGGCCACGGCGAGCTGCTTGGTCCTGACCTTGTCGTCGACCAGCGCGTAGAGACGCCGCGGGTTGCGCGGCATGATGTAACCGCGGTTCCGGTTGTTGATGCCGACCACGCCGGCAGCGCGCAGCTTGCGGATGCGTTCGAACACGTCAGCGCGGCGGTTCGACGATGTCGCGGAAGCGCATGATCTCGGTCACCCGGTAGCCGGTGTAACGTCCCATCAGGATGAACACCGCGAGCAGGATGACGAGCACTTCGGGGAACAGGAAGACGATGTGCGTCAGATAGTCGTTGCTCATGACCAGGAAGCCGAGCACCGCGACGAACAGGCTGCCCAGGCCTTCCTTGAAGGCCGACATCGGTCCGGATTCCTCCCACACCACCGACATGTGCTCGATGACCATGGTCAGGATCACGATTGGGAACAGCGCGATCGAGAAACCGCGATCCAGGCCCAGCCTGGCACTGACCAGGCTGATCACCAGCATTAGCAGCACTACCAGCACCAGCACCGAGCACAGCCGCGGTACCAGCAGCAGTTGCAGGCGTTCGAGGTAGAAGCGCAGTGACAGCCCGGCGCCGGTGATGATCACGAACAGCGCCAGGCCCCATGCCAAATCGGTCTCGCGGAAGGCGATCGCGATCAGGATGGGCATGAAGGTGCCGAGCGTGGGAATGCCGACGATAGTGCGCATGAAGGCGACGATCAGCGCGCCCAGGGGCACCATCAGGAGGATGCGATAGACGTTCTGGGTGTTGACCGGGAGATTGAACAGCAGCAGGTTGGAAAGCCACTCGTCGCTCGCCTCGGCACGCTCGCGCGCGACGTGCGTCAGCGAACGCGTGTAGCGCGAGATGGCGAACGAGACCGTGGCATTGCGGCCGTTGTCCACGCTCAGCAGCGGGTCGCTGCCGACCGTCCAGCGCACGAAGTTCTCGGGGTAGCCCTTGTCGCCGGAGAGGGGATCGAAGCCCTGCCACTCGCGGCCGTTGTGCACCTCCAGCCACGGGGTGAGGGCCTGGTTGGAGACGCCGTCCTCGAGCACGATGCCCCGCACCATGCGGCTGGTGATGCGGGCGCCGGCAAGGACGTACATCAGGCGCTCGACCCAGGCCTCCGAGCCGCGCTCGGTATTGGCGCGGATGGTCATGACGTTGCCATCGGCATTGGGCGCGTTGAGCTTGACCAGGAGCTGGCTGACGAAGGTGAACACGTTGGCCGACTCGGCGCGCACTTCGCCGAGCACGTCGTCGACCGCGGACGCCAGTGGCTCCTCGTAGGCCGGCCGTTCCGGCGCGCGCGGTACGCGTGATGGGGCCGTGGTGTCGGCGTCGTCGCCGCTGCGCGGCGCCAGCTCCATGCGGTAGTAGAGGCGCTGCGGGCCACGCGCGCGGCGCGTCGACCATTCGGCGCGGCGATCGCGTTTCTCCGCTTCCAGGTTGAGACCGTAGCTGCGCGAGACGAAGTATTCCTCCAGCCGCACGAAGTCGCCGAGCTGGTCGGGAATGTCGAAATTGACGACCGTGGCGCGTCCGCGGCCGTCGAAGGAAATCCGCGCCTCGACCGCCCATACCGGTTCGAGCTGGCCCGGCAGCAGCGGCAGGCCGAGGCGTGTGACCTTGGCATACATCACTACCAGCGCCACGCTGACCAGGGCCGCAACCAGCAGCAGTGTCTGTAATTTCCTCATTGATCGGCTCCGGCCGCCGTGTCCGGGGAACTCGCCCGGCAACTGTGATCGGCGGTGAACTTGCGCGCCGCGTCGACCGTGTAGCGCCCTTGCAGCGCCAGGCGGCCGAGCAGCAGCGGATAGTTGAAACGACTGCGATCGGCGAGTGTCACAGGCGTGAAGAAAGCCAGTCCGCCGACGCACAGGCGCAGGCGGACCACGTAGCGCACGTGGCTCGCGTGCAGGTGATCCTTGACCCGTACTTCGCGCAGCACGCGACGCTCGTAGACCAGGTCCTCACCATGATCCGAGTCGTCGGGACGGGACGCCAGTGGCACGCGGAACCGCACCCAGGGCTCGCCGTCGCGCTCGAAGGGTTCGATATCCGCGGCGTCGATCGAACTGGTGCGCGCACCGGTGTCGAGCTTGGCCTTGATCCGCACGTGGCCGGGTTCCAGCCACGCCCATTCCAGCCAGCCGAGCGTGCGTGGGCCGGCTGCCGCGGGCGCCGCGCCGGCGAGGCAGGCAATGATGATGAGCGGCGCGCCGGCCAGCCGTCGCAGGCGCCGCCCGGAGTGCAGTCGCATGGGCATTCGGGTTCGGCACAGGGCGGCAAAGAGTGCCGCGAAACACCAGCGAGATCAATCGCCGTCGCAACGCCGCGGGCAGCCGCGATCGGGCACCATTTTCGTCCGTCTCCCGCGGCAGGTTACTATCAGGCGATTGATTGCGGGGAGATCGGGTCATGCGATTCGGAGTGTTCTACGAGCTGCAGCTGCCGCGTCCGTGGGCCGAGGACGACGAGCACCGGCTGTTCGGCGAGGCGCTGGAGCAGGTCGTGCTCGCCGACCGCCTCGGCTTCGACTACGCGTGGGACGTGGAGCATCATTTCCTCGACGAGTACTCGCATTCCTCCGCGCCGGAGGTCTTCCTCGGCGCCGCTGCCGCGCGCACCTCGCGCATCCGCCTCGGCCACGGCATCCGCCAGGTCATTCCGCAGTACAACCACCCGGCGCGCACCGCGGAGGCGCTGGCGACGCTGGACCTGCTTTCCGACGGCCGGGTCGAGTTCGGCTTCGGTGAAGGCGCGACGCGCCTGGAGCTGCGCGGCTTCGGCATTCCGGCGCGGCAGAAGCGCGCGCTGGCGCTGGAGTCGGTCGAGCAGATCTGCAACATGATGGTGCTGACGCCCTATCCCGGTTACGAGGGCGAGGCCTTCTCCATGCCCTGCCGCAACGTGCTGCCGAAACCGTTGCAGAAGCCGCACCCGCCGCTGTGGATGGCGTGCTCCAACCGCGAGACCATCAAGGTCGCCGCCCGCCACGGGGTCGGCGCGCTGGCCTTCTCCTTCCTCGACCCGGATGAGGCGCGCAACTGGTCGCAGGTCTACTACGACATCATCCGCAGCGAGGAGTGCGTGCCGCTCGGCTGGTCGGTCAACGCCAACCTCGCCATGGTGTCGGCGTTCTCCATGCACGAGGATCGCGCCGAGGCCATCCGCCGTGGCCAGGACAATTTCGAGTTCTTCCGCTACTCGCAGCAGAAGCTGGTGGCGGAGGACTTCGTGCCCGGCCACAGCAACATGTGGGAAGAGTTCATGGCCAAGCGCGGCGACGCCTCCGATCGCCTGATCCAGGCGGCCCTGTCGCGCGCCGAGTACGACGGCGCCGGCATCGGCACGCCCGAGGACATGCGCCGCCACCTGCGCGGCATGCAGGAGGCCGGGGTCGACCAGGTCATCTTCCTGCAGCAGGCCGGACGCAACAGCCACCGCAACATCTGCGACTCGCTGGAACTGTTCGCCGACAGCGTGATGCCGGAGTTCGCGGCCGAGGTTGCGGCGCGCGAGCAGGCCAAGGCCGACGAGCTGGCGCCGTTCATCGAGGCCGCGCTGGCGCGCAAGCAGCGCATGCAGCCGCTCGCCGCCGACGAGGTGCCGGTGGTGCAGGCCTCGGTCGAGGCGGCCACCTTCGATGCCCAGCGCCAGCGCCGGATGGCGGCGGAGGCGGCGACCCGCAAGGGCGGCTGAGCGCGCTCAGCCGCGTGCGCGTTTGCTCGCCGGGTCGTAGGGTGGTTTCAGCCACAGCTTCGCGCCGTGGCTGCGGTTGGCCTGTTCGATGACGTACTCGCCGGAAGTCAGGTAGTCGTCGGTCACGCCGTCGGCGCAGCGCACGTAGCCGAGTGCGGCGCTCGCGCCCAGGGTGTGCGCGTAGGCCGCCGAGGTGGTGTCGCCGACGCGCTCGCCGTTGCGCAGCAGGGGCTCCGCATGGACCAGCACCGGCTCCGGGTCGTCGAGCACGAACAGCGCCAGGCGCCGCGTCAGGGGACCCGCCTCGCGCTGCGCCAGTAACGCTTCGCGGCCGATGAAGCCGCCCGGCTTGTCCCACGCGCAGGTGAACGCCAGCCCGGCCTCCAGCAGCGTGTCGCAGGCACCCATGTCGTGCGCCCATTCGCGGTAGGCCTTCTCGATGCGCAGGGAGTTGAGGGTGTGGTAGCCACAGTGCACGAGGCCGTGCTCGCCGCCGGCGGCGAGCAGGCGGTCGTAGATCTGAACGGCCATTTCGACTGGCACGTAGAGCTCCCAGCCGAGCTCGCCGGTGTAGGACACGCGCATGGCGAGTGCCGACTGGTAGCCGATCTCGACGCTGCGCGCGCTGCCGAAGGGAAAAGCCGCGTTGTCGAAATCGTCGTCGCTGACCGCGGCGAGCAGGGCGCGCGAGTTCGGACCCTGCAGGTTGAGCATGGCCCACGAGCCGCTGACGTCGGTCACCACGCAGGCCGCGTCGCGCGGCATGTGCTCGGCGATCCAGGCGTGCACGTGGGTGCAGGTGAAGGCCGGGGTCACGACCAGGAAGCGGTCCTCGTCCAGCCGGGTGACGGTGAGATCGGCCTCGACCCCGCCGCGCGCGTTGAGGAACTGGGTATAGGCGAGCCGGCCCGGCGGCAGGTCCAGGTCGGCGGTCGCGAGCCGGTTCAGCACCGCGGCCGCGTCGCGCCCCTGCACCAGCAGCTTGGCGAAGGACGATTGCTCGAACAGGCCCACGGCCTCGCGCACCGCGCGGTGCTCGGCGGCATTGTTCTCGAACCAGTTCTGGCGGCCGAAGTCGTACTCGTAGGCGGCTTTCTGGCCCGGCCGCGCGTACCAGTTGGGCCGCTCCCAGCCGGCCGATTCACCGAAGCATGCGCCGGCGGCGGCGACGCGCTCGTGCAGCACCGAGCGCTTGACGTCGCGCGCGGTTTCCCACTGGCGATGCGGCCAGTGCATCTGGTAGGCGATACCCAGCGATTCGACCGTGCGGTCGACGACGAAGCGCTTGTTGTTGTGCGTCGGCTGCATGCGCCGCACGTCGACGTCCCACACGTCCATCGGCGGTACGCCGTCGGCAATCCACTGCGCCATGACCTGGCCGGCGCCGCCACCGGAGAGGATACCGAGCGAGTTGAAGCCGCAGGCGACGAACAGCTTGTCGACGAACGGCGCCTTGCCCATGAGGTAATTGTGGTCCGGGGTGAACGACTCCGGCCCGCAGAAGAACTGGCGGATGCCGGTGTCGAACAGCACCGGCAGGCGCTGCATGGCGCGCTCGATATGCGGCTCCATGCGTTCCCAGTCGGGCTGGATCTCGTCGAAGCAGAAGTTCTCCGGAATGCCGTTCACCGCCCACGGTGCGGCGCTCGGCTCGAAGAAGCCGAGCATGATCTTGCCGGCCTCTTCGCGGGCGTAGGCGGCGCGCCCGGGATCGCGCAGGATCGGCAGCTTGTTGTGCACGCCCTCGATGGGCTCGGAGATGAGGTAATAGTGCTCGGCCGCCTGCAGCGGCAGGTCGATGCCGGTGGCGAGCCCGAGTTCGCGGCCCCACATGCCGGGACACAACACCACCACCTCGGCACGCACGTCGCCGGCGGCGGTGGTCACGCCGACCGCGCGTCCGTGCTCGCGGATGACACCGGTGACCGCGGTGTGCTCGTGGATCGCGACGCCGCGCTGGCGTGCGCCGCGCGCCAGCGCCTGGCAGACGTCGGCCGGGTTCACGCGGCCGTCGTCCGGGAACCAGAAGCCCCCGACCAGGTCGTCGACGTGGGCAAGCGGGAACAGGCTCTTGATCTCGGCCGGCGTCACTTCCTGGTTCTCGACGCCGTAGGTGCGCGCCATGGCGCAGCCACGGCGCATCTCCTCGCGCTTGGCCTCGTCCATCGCGAGCTGTACGGAGCCGCAGCGGATGAAGCCCGTGGCCTGCCCGGTCTCTGCCTCCAGCGCCTGGTAGAGCTGGAGCGAGTAGCTCGCCAGGCGGGTCTGCGACTCCGAATCGCGCAGCGTGGTGATGAGCCCGGCGGCGTGCCAGGTAGTGCCGCTGGAGATCTGCTGGCGTTCGAGCAGGACCACGTCCTGCCAGCCCAGGCGGGCGAGATGGTAGGCGATGGAGCAGCCGATAACGCCGCCGCCGACGATCACGGCGCGGGCATGCTGCGGCAGGGGCTGGTCGGTCATGTCAGGTGGTTTCCCCGGGTTGTCGGCGGCAGGTGCGGCAGCGCCCGCTGACTTCGATCTTCTCGTCGGCGACGTCGAAGCCCAGCCGCCGTGCGTTGGCGTCGATGCGGGCGGTGAGCTCGCCATCGTCCATCTCGGCGACCGCGCCGCAGCCGGTACAGATCAGGAACTGCGCCGAGTGGCGCCGGTCCGGGCGGGCGCAGCCGATGTAGGCGTTGAGCGATTCCAGGCGGTGCACCAGCCCGGCCTCGCGCAGGAAGTCGAGGGCGCGGTACACGGTCTGCGGCGCCGCCCGCTTGCGTTCGCGCGAGAGCATCTCGAGCAGGTCGTAGGCCTTGACCGGCAGGTGGCTCTCCCACACCAGTGCCAGCACGCGCCGCCTGAGCGGCGTCAGGCGCTCGCCGCGCGCGCCGCACACCGCGGCTGCGCGTTCGAGCGCGTCGTCCACGCAGGTGGCGTGGTCGTGCTCGTCGGCGATGAAATCCTGGATGATCGAGCGGCTCATCGGCGGCGGTTGCGCGCGCTGGCCGGTGCTGCGTTCATGATGTGATAATATAACATATCGTCTTTCCCGGAACGGCATGCCGTGTCCAGTTCATTCGCGTGGGTAATGGGCTTCACCCTGCTTGGCAGCGTGCTCAGTGTAGCCGCTGCGGGCGTCTACCTGTTGTTGCCGGAGCGGGTCCGCGAGAAGTCGCTGGACTACCTGCTGGCCTTTGCCATCGGCATGCTGCTGGGTGCAGGTTTCCTGCATCTCATGCCGGAAGCCCTGGAGCAGGCGCGCGAGAGTACCCATGGGCTGATGGCGACCGCGCTGGTCGCGATCCTGGTCTTCTTCGTGCTGGAGAAGGGGCTGATCTGGCGCCACCACCATTACCACGGTGCGGGCGAATCGCACGCGCACGAGGCGCCCGCCGGCACGCTCATCCTGATCGGCGATTCGTTTCACAACTTTCTCGACGGTGTGCTGATTGCCGCCGCCTTTCTTGCCGAGCCCGCGATCGGCATCGCGACTGCCACCGCGGTGATCGCGCATGAGATCCCGCAGGAGCTGGGTGACTTCGCCATCCTCCTGCGCAGCGGTTACTCGCGAACACGCGCCTTCGCGTTCAACCTGCTGACCTCGCTCTCGATGCTGATCGGCGCCACGCTGGCGTGGTTCGCGCTGTCGCGTATCCAGCACCTCGTCCCCTACCTGCTGACCTTCACCGCGGCGAGCTTCATCTACGTCGCCGTGTCCGATCTCATGCCTGCCCTGAATCGCCGCATCGGCATGCGCGAGACCGCGCTGCAGGTGTTGCTGATCGGGATCGGCCTCGGCTTCAACCTGCTGATGCACGCCGATGGCTGAGTACGGGCAGCACGCGTCCGGTTTCGCGGCGCGCCGACGGGGAGCGCTGTTGGCGGCGATAGTGGCCCTGGTCGTGACGCAGTCCCTGGCCGCGTTCCACCACGCCGAGCTGGCGCCGCACCTGCACGCGTTCGACTGCGGCGAGTGCCTGCTCTTCGCGGGCAGCGCGTCCGCCGCGCCGGCCGTGGCGCTTCCGGCCGTCGTCATCCCCCGCGAGTGCACCGCTGATGCGCGCCCGACGGTGCCCCTTTCCCATCTGCGCACGCTCCGCAGCGTGCGCCCGCGCGCCCCGCCACTGATCCGCGCCTGAACCGCGCGCCGGGCTTTCCGGCGCTTGTCCCGTTCCCGTTCAGGAGGCCGATCATGGTCCGTATCTCTGTCGTTCTTGCTGCCCTGGCAGCGCCGCCGTGCCTGGCACAATCCGGCCACGCGCACGACCCCTCCCATCAGCACGCGATCCCGGAAATCATCGTCACCGCCGATCCGCTGAGCCGCATCGACGCCCATTTCGCAGCGCCGACGACGGTGCTCGACCGCGACGCGCTGCGCTTCGAATCGACGCGCTCGATTGGTGAAACGGTCGCCCGCCAGCCCGGGGTGACGTCCAGCGACTTCGGTGCCAGCGTCGGCCGCCCGGTGATCCGCGGGCTCGGCGGTGGCCGCGTGCGCGTGCTCGAGAACGGCCTCGGCACCTTCGACCTGTCGACGGTGAGTGCCGATCACCCGGTTGCGATCGAGTCGGTGTTCGCCGAGCAGGTCGAGATCCTGCGCGGGCCGGCCACGCTGCTCTACGGCAGCGGTGCCAGCGGCGGGCTGGTCAACGTCGTCAACCGGCGCATCAACCACACGTTGCCCGATGGCGTCGAAGCCGGGCTCTACGGCCATTACGACACGGCATCCGATGGCTGGCAGGGCGCATTCGAGGTCGACGCCGCGGCCGGCAGTCACCTCGCACTGCATCTCGACGGGCTCGCGCGCGACAGTGGCGATCTCGACATCCCGGGCTACGCCACGACCACGCCCGACGCCGATGAACGGCGCGGCACGCTGGCCAATAGCGACGCGGTCAGCGACAACCTCGCTTTCGGCGTCTCGCTGGTGGGTAGCCGCGGCCACCTGGGCCTCAGCGTGGCGACGCTGGCCAGTGACTATGGCGTACCCGGCGGTCACGGCCACGAGGAAGAAGAGGACCATGACGACGACGATCATGACGAGGAGGTGCATACCGACGAACATGACGGCACGCGCATCGACCTGGCGCAGACGCGCTGGGATCTCGATGCCGCCTGGCGGGTCGAGGCAGCGGGGATCCATCGCCTGTCCGCGCGCTGGGGCTACAACGACTACGAGCACGACGAGGTCGAGGCCAACGGCGAGGTTGCGACGCGTTTCACCAACCGCGAGTGGGAGGCGCGTATCGAGGCGGTGCTGGAGCCGCTGGGGCCGTTCGACACGGCGCTCGGTGTGCAACTCCACGACAAGGATTTTGCCGCCGTCGGCGAGGAGGCCTTCGTGCCGCCGGCGACGCGCGATAGCATCGCCGTGTTCGCCTTCGAGAAAGCCGAGTTCGGGCGCCTGCACGTCGATTTCGGCCTGCGCCACGAGTGGCAGGATGCGGACGCGAGCGTGCCTGCCGTGAGTGCGGACCACGCCCTGCTGAGCTTCTCCGCCGGCGCTGTGTTCGCCTGGCGGCCGGAGCAGGACCTCGGTATCGCCGTCTCGCGCGCCGAGCGCGCACCGACCATCGAGGAGCTGTTCGCGGCCGGTCCGCATCTCGCGACCAACACCTTCGAGATCGGTGATGCCGGGCTCGGCGAGGAGACCTCGACCAACGTCGACCTCTTCTGGCGTGGTCGCATCGGTCGCGTGCGCCTCGACGCCACGCTGTTCTATAACGCCATCGATGACTTCGTCTACCTGGCGGCCAACGATCGCAACGCCGACGGCGTCGCCGATCGGGTCGAGGACGATTTCCTGGATACCGGCCTGGTCGTCGACGAGGACGATGCCCTGCTGCTGGTCAACCAGCGCCAGCAGGACGCCGAGTTCTACGGCTTCGAGCTGGCCGCGGAGCTGGCCCTGTTCGACGACACCCGCGGGCAGCTCGACTGGCGCGTGTGGAGCGACTACGTGCACGGCGAGCTGGACGACGGCTCGGCCGTGCCACGCCTGCCGCCGCTGCGCTTCGGCACCGATGTCGACTACGCGCGCGGGCCGCTGTACGCACGCTTCAGCGTTGAACGCGTCACCGACCAGGACGACCCCGGCCTGCTCGAGAGTGCGACCGACGGTTACACCCTGGTCGGCCTGCAGGTCGGTTACACCCTGACACCGGGTGCCGGTACCGAGGTTACCGTGTTCGCGCGCGGCAGCAACCTCGCCAACGAGACCGCGCGCCGGCATACCTCCTTCGTCAAGGATCTCGCGCCGCTGCCCGGGCGCAGCGGCCTGCTCGGGGTGCGCGTCAGCTACTGAGCGTCACAGCAGGCGCGGCTGCGCGTCATCGGCCAGGGTCACGCCTTCGTGGCGCAGCAGCCAGCGCTTGCGTTCGATACCGCCGCCGTAGCCGGTGAGGCTGCCGTCGGCGCCGATCACGCGGTGGCAGGGCACCACGATGCCGACCGGGTTGGCGCCGTTGGCGAGGCCCACCGCGCGCGCGGCGCCGGCGCGGCCGAGGCGAATCGCGAGTGCGCCGTAGCTGGTCGTGGTCCCGGGCGGAATGGCGCGCAGCGCCTGCCACACCGAGCGTTGGAACGGGCTGCCCAGCGGCGCCACGGCAAGCGCGTCCGGCGCGCTCAGATCGCCGTCGAAATAGCGCGTCAGCGCCTCGCGAACGGCGCGGCTCGCGCGGCCCTGGCGCACATCCGGCACGGCGTCGCGGTGATAACGCGCCAGCAGCGTTTGCAGCCGCTCACGGTAATCGCTCCAGTCGAGCGCGTGCAGGCGACCCTGTGCATCCTGCACCACCAGCATGTCGCCGAGCGGGCCCGGGATCTCGGCCAGGGTCAGCAGCGTGCTCACGGTGCGTTCGCGTCGTGGGTCCACAGGTACTGGGCGGCATAGGCGCCCAGCGGCGACCAGGCCTGCGCGCGCCGCGCCAGCTCGCGTGCCGAGGGCCGCTGCCCGCGGCGGTCGGCCAGTGCGCGCTGCAGGCCGATGTCGCCGGCCGGGAAGGCGTCCGGCTCGCGCAGCGCGCGCAGCGCGATGTACTGCGCGGTCCAGGCGCCGATCCCGGGCAGGGCCTGCAGCCGGGCGAGCGAGGCGTCCAGCGACACGCCGCGCGCGAGCAGTGCGGGATCGTCGAGCACGGCGCGCGCCAGCGCGCTGACCGCGCGTCCCCGTGCGCCCGGCATGCCGAGCGCGGCGACGTCCGCCTGCGCCAGCACCGCGGGAGACGGAAAGCTGAACGCGAGCTCGGGCGCGTCCGCGAATGCTACGGGCGTTCCCCAGCGCTGGCACAGGCGCGCGGCCAGCCGGCGTGCCGCGGTGACGCTGATCTGCTGGCCGAGGATGGCGCGCACGGCCTGCTCGAAACGGTCGACACTGCCGGCGACGCGCAGGCCGGGACGTGCCCGCACCAGCGGCGCAAGATCGCGGTCGCGTGCGAAGGCCGCGGCCACCAGCGCCGGGTGGGCGTCGAGATCGAAGGCCTCGCGCACGCGCGTGACGATGCCGTCGAGCGCCGTTGCCGGGGCATCGCGCAGGGTCAGCTCTAGCGTGTTGCCGGCACCCGCGGCGAGCGTCAGCAGGACCGGCTGCCCGCCGCAGTCGAGCACCCGCAGGTAGCGCCGCCCGCGTACCGCCTCGACCCCTGGGATGGCGCGCGCGCGGTGGAACTCGAGCAGCGCGGCCCAGTCGAAGGGCGGCCGGTAATCGAGGCGCAGGGTGATCTGTCCCGCCACGGTCCGGCGCCGCCGGCGCTGGCGCAGTGCCGCCGGGTCCTCGCCGCTGCTCGCGGTGACGGCGCGGCGCAGTGCGGCGACACCGCCGAAGCCGGCAGCGCGCGCGACGTCGCGCTCGGACAACGCCGTTTCGCGCAACAGCTGGCGCGCGAAGAGCGCTCGGCTGGTGTTGCGCGAGGCGGCGTCGGCGGACGGCGTGGCGAGAAAGCCGGGGCCCGGTGCGCGCTCCGGGCAGCACAGCAGGCACGGCCGGTAGCCGGCCTGCTCGGCGGCTGCGGCCGAGGTTCGGAACTCGACGTTGGCGGCGCGGGGCAGGCGTGCTCCACACACCGGGCGGCAGTAGATCCCGGTCGAGCGGACACAGGCGTAGAGCAGGCCGTCGAGGCGTGCATCGCGCGCCGCGAGCGCGTCATAGCAGGCCGCGTGATCGCCCGCCGCGGGGAGCCCGTGCGCGGTGCCGCGCGCGACGCCGGCCACCGCGCCGGGTAGTGCCTCAGAGGCGCTCGCAGGCATGCCCGCCACGCAGCACTACGTCGTCCTCGCCGTGCCGTCCGGTCAGCATCAGGCCGACCGGCAGACCGTCGGACATGCCGGCCGGCACGCTCATCGAGGGGTGCCCGGTGGCGTCGAACGGCGCGGTGTTGCCGACCATGTCCAGCGCGCAGCCGATGATCTCCGGCAGCCCGGCGTCGGGCGGCGGGATGCGGTGCGCCTTCATCGGCGTGGTCGGCATCAGCAGCAGGTCGCAGCGCGTGAGCGCGGTGTCGTAAGCGGCGCGCAGGCTGCGCACCAGGTTCTGCGCCTTGGCCGAATAATAATTGCCGTAACGGTTGCGCATGATGCGCGCGCAGAGCAGCACGGTCTTGACCGTGACCGGCATGTCGTCGGCCCGCTGGCGCTGCGCGTCGTAGTAAAAGCGGATCGCTTCGAGCAGCGCGTGGCCCTTGGGATTGGGGCCGTTGGGGCCGAGATCGGTGAAGGTCGAGAGGGTGCCGTCGAGGATGCTCGCCAGCATCACGCTGGCGCCGTGGCGGTGCTCGGGGATCGAGACCCCGACCACCCTGGCGCCGGCCGCCGTGAGCTCCTGTGCGGCCGCGCGCACCAGCTCGTCGACGTCGGCCTCGGCGCCCGGGGTGCCGAAACCTTCCTCGACCACGCCGATGGTCAGGCCCGCGACGCCGCGCTCCAGCCCGGCGAGGTAGGGTTTGGGTGCCAGCGCGGCGCTCTGACGCGGGTCCAGCCCGTCGTCGTAGCCGGCGATGACTTCCAGCAACAGCGCGCAGTCGGCGCTGCTCATGGCCATCGGCCCCAGGTGGTCGACACTCTGCTCGATGGGTGCGGCGCCGGTGTAGGGCACCAGTCCGTAGGTCGGCTTGATCCCGCAGCAGCCGGAGAAGGAGGCCGGCATGCGCACCGAGCCGCCCTGGTCACTGCCGATGGCCAGGTCGCACTCGCCGGCGACCAGCAGTGCGGCGCAGCCACTCGAGGAGCCGCCGGTCATGAAGGCGGGATTGTGCGGGTTGCGTACCGGCCCGGTCGCCGAGGTATGGCTGCCGCCGGAGAAGCAGAAGTTCTCGCACACTGCCTTGCCGAGGATGGTGCCGCCGGCATCGAGCACGCGCGTGACCACGGTGGCGTCCTCGCCGGGAACGAAGTCGGCGTAGACGTCGGAGCCGTTCATCATCGGCACGCCGGCGACGCACACGTTGTCTTTGATCACCACGCGCTTGCCAGCCAGCGGGCCGCTGGCGGCGCCGGCGATCGTGCACTGCCAGGTCCAGGCGTTGTAGGGGTTGTCGTCAGCCGGGGGCCGTACCAGCTCGCCGCGCGGGTACTTCACCGGCAAGGTCGGCGCGGCGAGCGAGTCGATCAGGTTGAGGTCTGCGACCAGGCCGCCCATGAACTCGCCGTAGAGCGCGAGCTCGTCCTTGTCCATGCGGAAATTGAGCTGGCTGGCGGCGGCGGCGAGCTCGGCCGGCGTCGGTGCCGGCACGCTGGGCTGATCGGACATGGTTCCCTCCCCGGGGGTGGTGGCGTGGTCGCCGCAACATAACCCACCCGTGCGGCCGCCGGTAGCGGCCGCGGTCCGGCGTCAGTGCAGGTCCGGGGCTTTCCAGAACTCGCGGCGGTCGACCGAGGGCACGACCAGCTCGATGGTCTCGCCGTCGCGCTCGAGGCGTAGCGGGATGGCGCAGCCGGCCGCACCCACCGACCACATGCCGCGAAACAGGCCGGCGAGGTCGTCCGCGGTGCGCCCGCCGATATCGAGCACCACGTCGCCGGCGCGCACGCCGGCCTGCTCGGCCGGTGCGTCCTTGTAGACGCCGGCGACCATGAAGCGGTCGTCGACCTGCGAGACGAACATGCCGAGCCACGGGCGCGGCGTCTTCAGCGTGCGCCCGTAGCGCAGCAGCTCGTCGAGGATCGGCTTCAGCAGGTCTACCGGTACGTGCAGGTTGCCGTCGATGTCGGGCATCTCGGGCACCACGTGATCGACGTACAGCGAGCCGATTCCGCACAGTCGGCCATCGGGGCCGATCAGCGCCGCGCCACCCCAGTTGGGATGCGGCGGCGCGGTGAACAGGGCGTCGTCCAGGACGTACTCCCAGTAGCCGGCGAACTCGCGCCGCGCTGCCAGATGCGCCTTCAGCGATTCACTGGCGCCGCCGAAGCCGGCCACCACGAGCTCGTCGCCGACCGCCAGCGCGCCCGACTCGCCGAGCGCCATCACCGGGCAGTCGAGACGGCCCAGCGCCTGCACGAGACCAAAGCCGGTTTCGTAGTCGTAGCCGACCAGGTGCCCGGCGACCGCGAGCCCGGACGCCGTCACGATCCAGATCGAGTCGGCCTCGGTCACCAGGTAGCCGATGGTGACGACCAGCCCGGTGTCGCCGATGACGACGCCGTGGCCGGCGCGCTCGGTGCCGAGCACCGAGGCAGTGAAGGCGTCTTCCGGGATCTGCGCGCGCAGGGAGACTACCGACGCCAGCGCCGCTTCCAGATCGTAGTCCACGTCCTGCGGCCGCGGCTGCAGCTCGGGAGGGATGCGGTTGTCCTGCTCGTCACTCATGCCTGGGTCCGTTTGATCGCACGTGGCGGCGCGCCGGCCGAAGCGGCGTAGCGGGGCGCTGCGCGGCCGGATTCTTGACAGCCCGGCGGCCGCCCGCCACCTTGCCGTGACGGGTGATCATGGTATCAGTATCCGCCGCCGCCGATGGTGCGGCGCATGGCCCCGAACGGCCAACACGGGAGGACGACGATGGACGAGGCGCCTGCGGCACTGCGCGCTCTGATCGAAGCGAGCACGCGCGTGGTCGCCTTCACCGGGGCGGGTATCAGCACCGAATCGGGGATCCCCGACTTTCGCAGCCCGGGCGGGATCTGGTCGCGTATGCAGCCGATCATGTTCGACGACTTCGTCAGCTCCGAGGCCATGCGGCGCGAGGCCTGGCGGCGCAAGATCGCGATGGATCGCGACTTCCGCGCAGCACGCCCTAACCGCGGCCACCGTGCGCTGGCCGAGCTGCTTGCGCGCGGCCGCCTGTCGGCGATCATCACGCAGAACGTCGACGGTCTGCACCAGGCTTCCGGGGTCGACGACGAACGCATCATCGAGCTGCACGGCAACACCACCTACGCGCGCTGCCTGACCTGCGCCACGCGCTACGAGCTGGATCCGATCGTCGCCGCGTTCGAGCGTGACGGTACCCTGCCGCAATGCACGGCCTGCGGCGGGCTGGTCAAGGCCGCGACCATCTCCTTCGGCCAGGCGATGCCGCAGGCCGAGATGGATCGCGCCGAGCGCGAGACCCTGGCCTGCGACCTGTTCATCGTGCTCGGCTCCTCGCTGGTGGTCTACCCGGCGGCCGGCTTTCCGCTGCTGGCGAAAGAGAACGGCGCACGACTGGTGATCGTCAACCGCGAGCCGACCGAGCAGGACGCGGCGGCCGACCTCGTCATCCACGCCGGCATCGGCGACACCCTGGGCGCGGCGCTGGGCATCGACTGAGGGCGTGCGGCGGCCGTCAGGGCCGCAGGGGAAAGCGGGTCTCGCCGAGCAGCGCGTCCAGCCGCGGCTGGCAGCATTCGATCCACTCGCACAGCAGCGGCCGTGTCTCGCGCGGATCGATGAGATCGTGTACCGCGAACGATTCCGCCGGCCGGTACGGCGAGCGTGCGCGCGCGAACTTCGCCTCCAGCTCGGCGCGCATCGCCTCCGGATCCTCGGCCTCGGCGATCTGGCGGTGGAAGGCGACCGCGACGCCGCCTTCCAGCGGCAGGGCGCCCGATTCGGCCGAGGGCCAGTCGAGCAGGTAGGCATCCGGGCCGTAATGGGCGGCGCCGGCGACCCCGAACGATTTGCGCACGCGCACCGAGGCCCACGGCACGCGCGCCTGCGCCGCGGCCGCGACCGCGGCCATGCCGTAACGGATGGTCGCGGCGCGCTCGGCGTCGGGGCCGATCATGAAGCCCGGCTCGTCGACGAAGTTGACCAGCGGCAGGTGGAAGGTGTCGCAGAACTCGATCATGCGGCGCATCTTCTGCGCCGCCTCGGCGGTCATCGCACCGGCGTAATGGCGGCAGTCGTTGGCCGTGATGCCGACCGGCTGACCGCCGAGCCGGGCCAGGCCGACGATGATTCCGGGGCCGTAGGCGGCGCCCATCTCGAACAGCGAGTCGCGGTCGACGACGTGGGCGAGCAGCGCACGCATGTCGAAGGCGTGGCGGCGGTTGCGCGGCACGATCGACGACAGGGCGTCCTCGCAACGGTCGGCCGGATCGGCGCAGGGCAGGCGCGGCGCGCGCTGCCACACGTGCTGGGGCAGGTAGCCGAGAAAGCGGCGGATCTGATCGAAGGCGTCGGCCTCGCTGTCGGCCAGGTTGTCGACCACGCCCGAGCGTGCATGCACGGCGGCTCCGCCGAGCTCTTCCTTGGTGAGATCGCGCCCCAGCGCGCGCCTGACCAGGGCCGGGCCCCCGATCATGACCTGCGCGGTGTCGCGCACCATGACCGAGAAATGCGAGGCGACCAGACGCCCGGCCGGGAAGCCGGCGACCGCGCCGAGCGCGGCGGACGCCACCGGCACCTTGCCCAGCGCGTCGGCGATGACGGCGAATCGCGGCGGGCTGTAGACCGGCTCGCCGACGGTGCGCGGCTTGCGCGGATCGTCGTCGCCGGAACCGACACTGCCACCGCCGCCTTCGAGCAGGCGCACCAGCGGGGTACGGTAGGTCACCGCGAGGTGCTCGGCGTAGACGCTCTTGCGCAGCCCGGCGGCGTTCGGTGAGCCGCCCTTGAGGGTGAAGTCCTCGCCGCCGACGACCACCCGGCGGCCGGCGATGGCGCCGAAGCCGACCACGTAGTTGGCCGGGGTGAACTGCTCGATGGCGCCTTCGTCGTCGAGCAATGCGCCGCCGGCGGTACGGCCGTGCTCGCGGAAGCTGCCGGCATCGAGCAGCGCGTCGATGCGCTCGCGCACGGTCAGCTTGCCGCGCGCGTGGTGTTTCGCTATCGCGTCCTCGCCGCCCTGCGCGGCGGCCAGTCGCCGGCGCTCGAGGATACCGGCGATTTCCTCCTCCCAGCTCACGAACGCGCGGCCGCGCGTGCCTTCAGCAACGGTGAGGCGTTCTTGTCGATCCAGCCCATCGCGAGCCCGGCGGAGAAGCCGCGGTCGGCGACGATGTCCTCGCCGTTGACGTACTCCGAGGGCCCGGTCGCGAGCCAGGCGATGACGTTGGCGATGTCGACCGGCTCGGCGGCGCGCCCGACTTCGCCGATGACCCAGTCGAGCTGGCCGGCGCCGGCCTGCTCGCGGAAGTCGGGCAGCAGCGGGGTGGCCACCGGGCCCGGGCTGACGCTGTTCGCACGCACCCCGCGCGCCAGCGCGCGGCCGGCGAGCTGCTTGGTGTAGACCACCACGCATTCCTTGCTGAAGTGATAGGCGGTGTTACCGTCCATGCCGCGCGCGCGGCACCACGCGAGTGCGGCGTCGAAATCGGCGATGGCGAGCAGCTCGGTGATGTCCTTCAGGTGCCGGGCCCAGTTGAAGCCGGCGATCGAGGCGACGTTGACGATGGCGCCGTTGTCGTTGATGCGATCGATGACGGCCTCGCTCAGGTGGCGCAGGCCGAGGGTGTTGACGCGCATGATCAGATCCGGGTCGACCGTGCCGGGCACGCCGGCGACGTTGAGCACGGCGTCGAAACGGCCGTCTACTGCCGCCAGCGCGGCGTCGATCGAGGCCGGGTCGGACATGTCGCAGTGGTGATGGGCGGCGACGCCGGCGGGTGCGTCCTTGATGTCGAGCGAGACGACCTCGTCGCCGGCGTCGGCGAACAGGCGGGCGGTGGCGGCGCCGATGCCCGAGGAGGCACCGGTGAGCAGGATACGGTGAGCTGGCATGAGCGGTCTCTCCCCTGGGTCATGGCTGGATGCGAAACGCACGGCATGATGCCAGAATCG
Source organism: Gammaproteobacteria bacterium (assembly GCA_041984235.1). GTDB lineage: Bacteria > Pseudomonadota > Gammaproteobacteria > JBHIYN01. The sequence goes on along the minus strand of JBHIYN010000007.1, from coordinate 127,968 downwards.
CCCTGTGACGGGCAGGCGGCGCGTGCCGCGAGGGGAGACGCGCATGATGCTGGACGGCATACGGGTGCTCGATTTCACCCAGTACCTTGCCGGACCCTCGGCGACCCGGCTGATGGCCGAGATGGGTGCCGAGATCATCAAGATCGAGCCGGCGCCGGGCGGCGATCCGGGACGCCTGCTGCCGGTTCTGCGCGACGGCCGCAGCGGTTTCTTCGTGCAGCAGAACCGCGGCAAGAAGAGTGTCTGCCTCGACCTCAGGAGCGCCGAGGCGCAGGACCTGGTGCGCGGCCTGGTCAGCGAGGTCGATGTCGTGATCGAGAACTTCGGTCCCGGCGTGATGGAGAAGCGCGGCTTCACCTGGGACGCTTTCAGGGCGCTCAATCCGCGCCTGGTGATGGCCTCGGTGTCGGCCTTCGGCCGCGTCAGTCCGCTCGCGCACAAGACCGGCTACGACTGGATCGCGCAGGCCTTCAGCGGCGTCATGGACATGACCGGTCCCGTCGACGGCACGCCGCACCCGGTCGGCATCGGCATTGCCGACTCCAACGCCGGCATGCACGCCTTCGCCGCCATCGGCTACGCCCTGCTGCACCGTTTCCGCACCGGCGAGGGGCAGTATCTCGATCTGTCGATGGTCGACGCGCTCTACCACATGCACGAGTACAACGTGCACGGGCGCTCGGTCGCCGGCGATGCCTTCAGGCCCGCGCGCATGGGCTCGCATCACGAGCTCATCGCGCCCTTCGGCGTGTTCCGCGCGCCGCAGGGCTATGTCGTCATCGCGGTGCTGCAGCTGCAGTGGAAGTCGATGTGCGCGGCGCTGGGGCGGCCCGATCTCGAGCACGATCCGCGTTTCGTCGATGCCGGCACGCGCGCGCGACACCGCGCCGAGCTGATCGCGCTGATCGAATCCTGGACCCTGGGCTTTGCCGACACCGACGCCCTGCTCGCCGAGCTGGAGCGCCACCGGGTCCCGGCGGCGCCGGTGCTGAATCCGCTGGAGACGCTCGATCACCCCTATTTCCGCGAGCGCGGCATGGTGCGCGAGGTCGACGACGCGATCCTCGGCCGGGTCGAGATCCCGGGCTTTCCGTTCAAGTTCTCGGCGCAGCCGAAGCAACCTGATCTCGCCGCCCCCCTGCTCGGGGAGCACAACGCGGAGGTGCTCGGCGGCCTGCTCGGCCTGGATGCCGCGACGCTCGCGGACTATGCCGGGCGCGGCGTGCTGGTCGCGGCGCCGGTGTAGGCCCCGCAGGCGCCCGCCCGCGGCCTCAGTAACGGTTGATCACGGTCTCGGCGAAGGTGCGCATCTGGCCGACGGGGTCGTCGGTGACCTGGAACGCGAAATGGGTGAGACCGGCCGCCTCCAGCGCGCGGATGCGCGCGATGACCTGGTCGGGGTCGCCGACCATGGCCGCGATCTCGGCGATCTCCGGGACCAGGTAATCGCGCTCCTCGGGGCGCGTGTAGACCAGGTGCCCCTCGTGCAGCGTGAGGTGGCGACGCGCGGCGGGCAGGCTCTGCTCGTAGGCGCGATAGCTTTTCACGTGTTCGGCGATGCGCGGATCGCCCGGCAGCAGCTTGTCGTCCCATTCGCACAGCACGTGCAGCAGGTTGGTGATGAAAGGTCCCAGGCTCGCCAGCACGCGCGGGCTGGCGGAGGTTTCTCCGGGGCGCAGGATGGCGAGCGGGAAGATGCCCTTGGTCGGAATGGACGCCGCGTCACGGCCGGCGGCCGACGCCGCGCGTTCGATGACCTCGCGATTTGCAGCGAGTGCCTCCGGGGTCAGGTTCCAGGACAGGTGCGCGTCGCACTCGGCGCCGCAGAATTCCAGCGTCTTCGGCCCGAACGCCGACAGCGTCAGCGGGATCGGGTGATCGAGATTGACGAAGCCGTGCTCGCGGTGCAGCAGGCGGATCAGGTGCGACTCGCCTTCGCACTCGTGCAGCACCTCTTCACCGCGCAGCAGCGCCTGGATGACGCGGATCTCCTTCTTCATGCGCCCCAGCGGTACCGGGCGCAGGCCCATGGTGAGGCGTGCGGTATTGCCGTTGCCGACCCCCAGCTCGACCCGGCCGGGTGCAATCTGGGCGATGCTCGCAATCGAGTGTGCGATGACCGGCGCCATGCGCGTGGTCGGCACCGCGACCCCGGTCGCGAGGCGGATGCGACGGGTTTCGCGCGCGGCCAGCGCCATGGTCGCGTAGACGTCCGAGTAGATCATCTGCGAGTCGAAAAACCAGGCCTGGTCGAAGCCGAGCGACTCGGCCAGCGCGACCAGGTCGTAGTCGCCGATGCGGGAAGTGAAGGCTACGCCGAATTCCATCGTTCTTTTCTCCGGGAACGGGACGGTCCGCCGCGGGTGGTGCGGCCGCGAACCGGTGGTTGATCAGGGCGATCCGTCGTTGAGGCTGGACGCGGACACCCGGCGTTCGCCGAGCGGCTGCACCGGGCGCGCGTTGTCGTGGAGCAGGTCCGCCAGCCGGTTGATCTGCCCGGCATCCAGCGACACCGGCACGCGCATCACCAGCCAGCGCACCCCCTCGGTGCAGGGCGGCGTGGTCAGCGAGCCGGTGTAGCTGAACACGCTGCGCGTGTGCGGCAGCATCTGGTCGACGTCGATGGCGACATGCTCGACGTGCTCGGCGCCGCCCGTGACCTGCGGCAGGTGGGTCAGCACCGGGTCGAAGTTGTCGTTGTGCGGGCCTTTCTCCAGCAGCACCGCGAGCACGGCCAGCGCCCCGTCCTGCGCCCGGTGGACCAGGTGCAGCTCGAGCGGAAAGTGCGCACCGCCCACGGTGTGCTCGCTGGGCGCGTGGAAGTGGTACTGCACCAGCGAATAGGTCTTGTCGCCCAGCATCAGGTCGTCGCCGTCGTCGTAGACCACCTTCACCGTGTGGCCGTCGTTGATGACGTCGATGACGTGCTCGTGGTGGGCCGCCCGCAGTGCCGCCGGCGCCTCGGAGGGGGCCTCCACGCCGACCGCGACCGGCAGGTCGATGGGCGACTGGCGGGTGCCGCGGCCGCACTCGGCGTACTCGGGGCTGAGCGTGCCCCACACGGTCGGCCCGTCGCTGCCGTGATAGCTCCAGTGAGCGTGCTCGTCCGCGGCGATGCCGGCCGCCGGGAGCAGGGTCAGCGCGGCGAGCGCGGTGCGCAGCGCGCGCATTACTTGAACAGCTTCGAGGCGGCCCCCAGCAGGCCGCTGGCGCCGCCTACCGAGTCGAGCAGGCTGCCGCCGCTGGAGGCCTTGTCGATCAGTTCCGGCAGCATGCCGGCGAGACCGTCGGCGGCCTGTTCGCGTTCGACCCCGATCTGTCCCGCGAAGCTGTCGACCGACTGGCGGCCGAGCACTTCCATCACCTGCTGCGGCGAGATCGCCGCATTGGCGCCGTCGCCGAGCCAGGACTGGGCCATCGCGGCGAGGCCGCCGTTGCTGAACTTCTGCACCAGGTCGGCGATGTCGAGCTTGCCGTCGGCGCCGCCGAGCAGGCTGCCGAGCGCCTGCTGGACCAGCGCCGGGTCGAGGCCACTGCTGCCGATCTTGCTGAGGAACAACTGCGTCGCCATTTTCATCAGGTCCACGGGCGTTCTCCTGGTCTCGAAAATTAGGGGGGCGTTCAGCCGCCGGCGGCCTTGTCCTGCGCCGCGGTCTCCGCGTCGTGCTTCTCGCGCATGGCGTCGAGCGCGGCCTGCTGCTCCGAGCGCAGCTTGTCGCGCAGTCCGCGCGCACGCGCCACCGCGTTGTGCGTGGCATGCGCCTGGCCCTGGAACTCGGGCATGACGTACTTGGCGATGAGCTCGTAGCTGCGCCGGGTGGCCTGGGTGTTGGCCCATTCATGGGCGAGCATCAGGTAGGTGCCGAAGCCGCCGTTGGACTGCGACATCAGGCTGTCGATCTGCGCCTTGCAGTCCTCCGGCGTGCCGATCGCGCCGAGGCCGGACTCCATCACGTAATCGATCATCTCGTCGACCACGTCGCCCTCGGGATTCATGTGCGGCAGGCCGGCCACCGACTGGAAATAGCGGAACCACGACTCGATGCCATAGGCGACGTCGCGGCGCGCCTGGTCGCGCGTCTCCGCGCAATGCAGCACGCCGACCAGGCGCCACTTGGCGCGATCCGCGACGGTGCCGAACTGCGCCGCGCGCTGCTCCATCACGTCCCAGTGCAGGGCGAGGGCGTCGAAGCCGGCGGCGTGGGTGGCGCCCAGCGAGAGCAGGCCGACGCCGTGCTTGCCGGCCAGGCGCGGACCCGACGGCGAGGCCACCGCCGCCACCGCGCAATCGAACAGCGGGTTGGAGTAAGGCCTGAGATGGAGTTGCGCCTCGCGCAGGTCCCAGCGCTCGTTGCGGAAGTTGATCGGCTCCTCGCTGGTGAGGAGCTGCATGATGATGTCGAAGCCCTGCTCGAGCAGGTCGCGGGTGTCCTTCTGCTCGATGCCGATCATGTGCGCGTCGGTCGGCAGCGAGCCGGGCCCGGCGCCGAACATCATGCGCCCGTGGGTGAGGTGATCGAGCAGCACCAGGCGCTGCGCCACCCACAGGGGATTGTGGTAGCCGACGCTGATCACGCCGGTGCCGAGGCGGATGTGGCGCGTGCGCTCCGCGGCCGCGGCGATGAAGATCTCGGGGCTCGCGATGATCTCGCTACCGGCCGAGTGATGCTCGCCGATCCAGGCCTCGTCGTAGCCGAGGGTGTCGAGATGCTGGATGAGCTCCAGATCGCGCTGGAAGGCGAGCGTGGGATTCTCGCCTGCGCGATGGAACGGGGCGAGGAAGATGCCGAAGCCGAGGCGTGGGCTCATGGAGATGCTCCTAGCGGGAGGGTCGTTCAGTATAGGGATTCGGCGGCCGGATTACCGGTGCCGACGGCTTACGGCGTGGTCTGCGGCTCGATCACGATCGTCGTGGTCACCGAATTGGCGATGTAGCAAATCTCGTGCGCGGCCTCGTGCAGCGCGCGTTCGCTGGCCGCATCCGGTGCGGCGCCCTCGCCGTAGACCACCCGCGGCCGCAGCGTCACCTGCGTCATCGCACGGCGCCCGTCTTCGCGGCGCCCGAGTTCACCTGTGGCCTCGTCTTCGTAGGCCCTGACCTCGATGCCGTCGCGGTTGGCGAGGTACAGAAAACTCATCATGTGGCAGCTCGCCAGCGCGGCCACGAAGGCCTCCTCGGGATCGATGCCGGAGGCATCCGACCACGGCGCCGGGATCACGGCCGGCGACGCCGAGGCCGGTACTTCCAGGCCGCCGTCGAAGCGCCAGCGATGGGCGCGCGAGAAGCGCCCGCGTTCGAAGCCGCCCGGCGCCGCCTGCCACGCGACGGTCGCGCTGTGCCGCGGCACCGGGCGCGCCCTCAGGCGGCGAGGAAGGTGGTGACCTTGTCGTGCAGCTTCTCGCGCTGCTCCAGCGGCGGCTCGTGGCCGCACTGCGGCAGCATGAAGACCTCGGCCTCGGGCAGCGCCTCGCCGAACTTCTGCGCGTAGTAGGGCGGGATCAGCTTGTCGTTCTCACCCCACACCACCAGGCTGGGTGCGGCCACGCGGTGGATGCGTTTCTTCAGGCCCTTGTCCGGGATCGGCCACACCACCTTGCTGGTGCAGCCGAGCGTCCAGATGAAGTCGATGGTCCACTGGTCGGCAGCGCGGCGGCTGGTCGGCGGCGTCATGCGTCTGACCACGTCCGGGTGGTTGCGGTCGTAGAACAGCACGTCCTGGATCTCGTCGAAGCTCGGTGCGCACCAGTTCCACACTGAGTAGGGGGCGTCCTCGCTCCACAGCCCGATCGGCGCGATCAGGACCAGCTTCTCGATTGCCTTGGGCCGCTGCGCGGCGAGCTCGGCGGCGAGCAGACCGCCGAAGGAATGACCCATCAGCCGGCACTTGCGGATCTTGAGCGCGTCGAGCAGGTCTTCGTAAGCGATGACCGTGTCCCACAGGTTGTCGACCTTCTCGATCTCGTTCGGCTTGCCGGGTGCGGTGCCCGGGAAGTGCGGCGCGTAGACCTTGTAATGCTCGGACAGGCCGTCGAGGAAATCATCCCAGTAGAAGCCACCCGCCGAGTGCAGGAATACCAGCGGTTTGCCCTTGCCGGCCACGTTGACCGTCATTTCCAGTGCACCGCCGAGTACCGATACGGTGCGCCTGCGTGGTTTCGCCATGTCGTCGTTCTCCTCCCCGGGGCTGGCTCAGGCTGCCGCCCGCTGTTGTTTCTCGCAGGCCTTCGGCCACCAGTGGTCTTCCCAGCCCTGGCCGTCCCACACGCCGCGCAGGTGCGGCAGCACGCTCTTCGAAATGCGTTCGATGTTCTCCATCGTCTTCTCGTGCGACAGCGAGCCGAACTGCGGCAGGATCATGAGGTGGCCGACGTTGAGCGTCTTGATGATCTCGAGCAGGCGGTCGGTGACCGTCTTGGCGCTGCCGCAGACGACGAAGTCGCGATCGTTGAACTCCTTGTAACCCATCTTCTTGAGGTCGTCGTAGGGCGGGAAGGGCCGCTTGGTGATGACGTGGCTGAGGCTCGAGTGGGTCATGTGCCCGGGCGGCAGCAGCAGCTGCTCCGGCAGGTGCAGGCCCTTGTGATAGAAGTACTCGGCGGCGCCGCCATAGGTCGCCTCGGCCTCGGCGTCGGTCTCGGACACGCCGACCGGGATCAGGAAGCCGAGGCGGTAGGGATTGCGGTCGCGGCCGAGCTGCTCGGCGCGCTCCCAGAAGCCATTGACCATGTGCACCGCGCCCTTGGCGCCGAAGTAGGTCAGGTAGCAGTAGGAGTAGTCGTTCTCGAGCACGAAGTCCCAGGTGCTGGGGCTGGCATTGCCCGGTACCCACACCGGCGGGTGCGGCTGCTGCACCGGCTGCGGCCAGATGTTGACCATCGGCAGCTGGTAGTACTTGCCGTTCCAGGCGAAGCCCTCGGTCGCGGTCCAGGCTTTCTTGATCAGGTCATGGGCCTCGTAATAGCGCCCGCGCTGCTCCATCGGCGCCATGCCGTAGCTGTAGGAGAAATCGCCGCCGAGGCCGACCGGGAAGCCCGCCACCAGGCGACCCTCGGAGATCGCGTCGAGCATGGCGTATTCCTCGGCAACCCGGATCGGCGGGTTGAGGAACACCGCGGTCTCGCCCATCTGCACGATGGCGACGTCGCTGCCGCGCGTGGCGCGGGCGAGTACCGAGCCCATCATGTTGGGGTTGACCATGAAGCCGTAGGCGTTCTGGTGATGCTCGTTGGTGCACACGCCGTCGAAGCCCGACTGCGCCGCGAAGGTCAGCTCGTCCAGCGTCCAGTTGTAGTACTGCGAGACCTTGTGCCGGTCTCCGACCGCGCTGAACGGCAGCGAGAACCAGGCCGACTTGTACTTCTTCTCGAAGTCGGCGGGCAGGTCGCGGTAGGGCATCAGATGGAAACAGGCGATCTTCATCGGGTACGTACCTCGGAGGTCGTCGTGCGGGAGGTCGTCCGATTATGGCGCGCGCCCACGGGCATGCAAAGCCGCGCCGGGCAGCGTGCGGGTTGCTGCGGCGCAGCACCCTGTACGCAAAAAAATGCCGGGCAGGGGAGGCCCGGCGAATAGGGGTTGGCGGGAAGCGGGAGGGGGATCAGAGCACCGGCGGCACCAGGCCGGTCGCGACTTCGTGCGCAAGCGCGAGCGTCATCGCGAAGGCCGTCACGGCAACGCCGAAAGCAGTGAAGTAGTCGGTGGCGGTGTTCATGGCGGTGTCTCCTCGTAATCGTTGGAGACAGCATAGGCGCGGCGCGCCGGGGCCGTTGTGCGAATTCGCACACTCGACCCGATCGCGGGTTTCTCAGTCCTCGGCGACGCGCGAGACCAGCGCCTCCAGGCGGGCGACGTCGGCGATCTCCAGCTCGCCGCGGCGGCGGCGTACGATGCCGCGCCGGGCCAGCGCCGCGAGCTCGCGACTGACCGCTTCGCGCCGCGTGCTGACGCGCGCGGCGATGTCCGCATGCGTCGGTGCCGGCACGATGCGTGCGCCGTTGCCGGCGACACCGTGCTCGCGCGCGAGTCGCAGGAGCTCACCGTGGATGCGGTTGACCACGCCCAGGGTGGAGAACTCGACCACGCGGTCGCTCAGCGAGCGGACCAGCGCGGCCAGGCGTACCAGCAGCCGCCGTGCCAGTGCCGGGCGCGTGCTCACGAGGTCGAGAAAGACCTCGGCGCTGGCGCTGGCGAGGAACACCTCGTCGACCGCCACCACCTCGGCCGAGCGCGGGCGGCCGTCGATGGCGGACAGCTCGCCGAACATCTCGCCCGCATGCAGATCGCGGAACTGCACGTCCTTGCCGCTCTCCGCGTGGAAGCTGACGCGCACCGTGCCGCTGATGATGAAGAAGACGTCGTTGCGCTCGTCGTCCTGGGTGACGGCGATGCAGCCCGCGCCGCAGCGCCGCGCGCGCAGGGACGCGGCAACGGCCGCGCGCTCCTCGTAGGGCAGATCGCGGAACAGCTCGACGGCGTTGAGGCTGTCCGCGGTGATGACGGGGCGCGCGGGCAAGCTCAGCGTCGCGCCGCGTGCGGCGCCGGCTCCTCAGTCACGCGCCGCCTGGCACGCCTTGCACGGCGCCGGGGTGTTCGCCTGGCGGCGCACGTAGTGCTGGATGGCGGTAAGCTCGGCATCGCCGTACTCGGGGAAATTGGGCATGCCCAGCGGCCGCCGGGTGCCGCCGATGACGACCTCGCGCATCGCCTCCAGCGACAGCATCACCGGCGAGGCGCGCAGGTCCGGGGCATAGCCCGCGGCGCCGGCACCGGCGCCGTGGCACATCATGCAGACCTCGGTGTAGAGCGTCGCGCCGGTGTCGGCGAGCGCGTCGTCGACGACGAAGTCGGCGACCTGCAGCGGCTGCGGATGGACCGGCCCGCGCGCTTCCGGCAGGCTCGCCGTGCCGCCCAGCGCGAAGGTCACCAGGCGGCGCATGTGGGCGCCGTAGGCCCAGCCGTGCTGGGCGCCGACGAAGCCCGGCGTCGCCGAGCCGGCGCCGCCCCAGCCGGTCAGCAGCGAAACGTACTGCCTGCCGTCGACGCTGTAGGTGATCGGCGGGGCCGAGATGCCGACGCCGAGATCGGTGTGCCACAGCGCCTCGCCGGTGTCCGCGCGGTAGGCCCAGAAGGTGCCGTCGGCGCGGCCCTGGAAGACCAGGTTACCGGCGGTCGCGAGCGTGCCCGGGTTCCACACCCCCGGCAGCGGCACCTCCCACACCAATTGCTGGCGCAGCGGGTCCCAGGCGCGCAGGGCGCCGGTGCCGGCGTCGTCCGGCACGTAGTCGGCGCCAAAGGCGATGGCCGGATCGAACTTGAAGTAGGGCGACTCCCAGGCCTGCACGTCGACGTGCTTGTCGGTGAACAGTCCCGGCATCTCGATGGCGGCGAAGTACGCGAGCCCGGTATCCGGGCTGAACGACATGGCGTGCCAGTTGTGCGCGCCGAACGGGCTCGGCCAGACCACTTCCTCGCCGTCCTCGTAGCGTGCGCCGGCACGCTCGACCGGCTTGCCGGTCTTCATGTCGATGTGGGTCGCCCAGTCGACCTTGGCGTAGGGCTCGGCCGAGAGCAGCTTGCCGTTGGCGCGATTGATGATGTAGAAGAAGCCGTTCTTGGGCGCGTGCAGGATGACCTTGGCGGTGCGCGACCGCGCGCCGTCGGGACTCGGCACCTCGATGTCGGTGAGCACGATGTCCATGTTGGAGTTGTAGTCCCAGGCCTCGCCGGGCGTGGTCTGGTAATGCCACTTGTAGGCGCCGGTGTCGGCGTCCAGCGCGACGATCGCGCACAGGAAGAGGTTGTCGCCGCCTTCCGGGCTGCGGATCTTGGGATTCCACGGCGAGCCGTTGCCCGTGCCGAGGTAGACCTGGTTGAACTCGGGGTCGTAGGTGATGCCGTGCCACACCGTGCCGCCGCCGCCGTGCTCCCACCACTCGCCGGTCCAGGTCTTGGCGGCCATCTCCATGGCCTTGTTCTCGAAGCCGTCGGCCGGGTTGCCGGGCACGGTGTAGAACTTCCACGCCTGCTCGCCGGTCTCGGTGTCGTAGGCGGTGACGAAGCCGCGTGCCGGGCCCCACTCGGTGCCGCCGTTACCGATGATGACCTTGTCGCGGAAAACCTTGGGCGCGCCGGTGATGATCAGCGCCTCCTTCGGATCGAAGGTCTGTACCGTCCATACCGCCTTGCCGGTCTTGGCGTCGATGGCGATGAGGCGACCGTCGATGGTGGCGTTGAAGACCTTGCCCTTCCAGTAGGCGATACCGCGGTTCCAGTCCCACATCATGCGCAGGCGGTCGCCGCTGTGCTCGGTGACTTCCGGATCGAACTCCCACAGCAGCTTGCCGCTCTTCGCCTCGACCGCGCGCACCACGTTGTAGCTGCCGTTGAAATAAAGCACGCCGTCGACAGCCAGCGGGGTGCCGGTCAGCGAACGGTCGCGCGGCAGGTCCATGAACCACTCGATGCCGAGGCCGCCGACGTTGTCCGCATCGATCTGGTCCAGCGGGCTGTAACGGCGCTCGGAGTAGTCGCGGCCGTAACCGGGCCAGTCGCCCGGCGCGGGCGCGGTGAGGGTGGCGTCGTCGACCGTGGTCGCGGCGTGCGACCCGGTGGTGATCACGGCCGCCAGCGCGGCGGCGATCGTGAGGGCGCGAAAATACATGGCGGTCTCCCCGTTAAGACCGTCCAATGTTAGAGGAAGCCCCGCTGCGGGCAAAGCGCGCGCCGCGTTCCTCGCGATCAGCCGTGTGGCAGCGTCATCCGGCCGAAGCGACCTTCACCGGCGGCGTGTTCTCGCTCAGCTCGCGCGTGACCACCTCGTCCGGCAGGTCGAAGGCGGCGGCGAAGGTCGGCTCCATCTGCGTGTACTCGGGCTTACCGGTGCCGGCCGGCGGCTGCGCAATCGGTGCGCCGGTGTCGTTGACGTAGTCCGCCGGGTTCTTGTAGCGCGCGAGCTCTTCGGCGGAGATTCCGTTCAGCGCGACCACTTCCGGATCGATCCAGGCCTCGGCGTCGATTGCTCGCTCGGAGAAGGAGACTTCGAGTACGAGGTTCTCCGGGCCGCCGAAGTAGATCGACTGGCAGAAGCCGTGGTCCAGCGGGCCCATCACGCGTACGCCACGCGAGCGGATGCGGTCGCGCATCTCGAGCAGCTCGTCGAGGGTGTCGACCGCGAAGGCGATGTGCTGGGTGGCGCCGGCGGCGCACGGCTGCACCGGGTTGCCGGCGTGTGAAACGCCGAACTCGGTCGGGATGTCCTTCACCGCGGGGGCGAAGACGAAGGCCACCGAACTGTTCGCGTTCAGCTCCATGAAGGCGTGGAAGTAGCCATCGACATTGTGCATCCAGTACAGCGCTTTCAGCTTCATGCCGAGCACGTCGGTGAAGAACTCGATCTGCGCTTTCATGTCGGCAGTCATGATAGCGAGATGGTGTACGCCGTTGAGTCGGGCCATGGTGGAAACCTCCCCGGGATGTGCAGGTGCGGCGGCGCCGCAGGCAGGCCGCGCGGTTCAAAGTATAGATTCAATTTCCCGCACCCGAAGAGAAAAAGGGGACATGCCACTTTTTCATTGTCTCCTCGCCAATTCCGGTCGACTGCGGAAGAAAAAGTGGCATGTCCCCTTTTTCACGGCCCGGCCGCACAAGGTCGCCCGCAGTCGGGGGAGAGAGTCCCCCTGACGCGCGGAAATTGCGCCGGGGGCGAGCGAGCATGAAGCGTAAAAGGGGACATGCCACTTTTTCATCGTCGTCTCGCCAATTCCGGTCGGCTGCGGAAGAAAAAGTGGCATGTCCCCTTTTTCACGGGCCCGGCCGCGCAACGCCGCCCGCGGTTGGGGGAGGGTCCCCTGGCGCGTGGAAATCGCGCCAGGGGCGAGCGAGCATGGCCGTGGGCAAGGCGCGCGGGCTGGCGAGCAGCGCAGCCGGCCGCGCAACGCCGCCCGCGGCCGGCGCAGCCGTCCCTGGCGCGATTTCCTAGAGGCGTTCGATGATGGTGACGTTGGCCTGACCGCCGCCCTCGCACATCGTCTGCAGGCCGTAGCGGCCGCCGCTGCGCTCGAGCTCGTGGAGCAGGGTCGTCATCAGTTTGGTGCCGGTCGCGCCGATCGGGTGACCGAGGGCGATCGCGCCGCCGTTGACGTTGGTCTTCTCGTAGGGGTACCCAATCTCCTTCAGCCAGGCCATTGGCACCGGCGCGAAGGCCTCGTTGATCTCGACCAGGTCGATGTCCTCGAGCTTCATGCCCGAACGCTCGAACGCGAGCCGGGTGGTGAGGATGGGCGCGGCCAGCATCATCACCGGGTCCTCGGCGCGTACGCTCATGTGGTGCACGCGCGCACGCGGCTTGAGGCCGTAACGCTTGACCGCGTCCTCAGAGGCGATCAACACGGCCGACGAGCCGTCACAGGTCTGGCTGGCGACCGCGGCGGTGATCTTCTTCAGGCCGAAGATCGGGTCCAGACCCTGCATCTGCTCGAGCGTGGTGTTCGCGCGCACGGTCTCGTCCATGTCGAGGCCGGCCAGCGGCACGACCTCGCGGTCGAAGCGGCCTTCCTCGATCGCGCGCGCAGCGCGCTTGTGCGATTCCAGCGAGTAGACCTCGAGCTCCTCGCGCGAGAAATTCCACTTGTCGGCCATCATCTGCGCGCCGGTGAACTGCGACGGCGCGACCTTGCCGTAGCGCTCGACCCAGCCGGGCGAATCGGTGAAGGGATCGGTGAAGCCGAAGGCGCCGGCGGCCTGGGCCGAGGAGCCGATCGGGATCTTGGACATGATCTGCACGCCGCCGGCGAGCACCACGTCCATGGTGCCGGACATCACCGCCTGGGCGGCGAAGTGCACCGACTGCTGGGACGATCCGCACTGGCGGTCAATGGTCACACCGGGCACGCCTTCGCTGTAGCCGGCAGTCAGCCAGCAGGTGCGCGCGACGTCGCCGGCGAGCGGGCCGACCGCGTCGATGGTGCCGAAGATGACGTCGTCGTACTCGTCGTCCGGGATCGGCTGGCGCTCGACGATGGCCTTGATCACGTGCGCGCCGAGATCGGCGGGATGCACGTCCTGGAGGGTGCCGCGGCGCTTGCCCGTGGGGCTGCGCGCGGCGTCGATGATGTAGGCTTCTGCCACTGGGCTACTCCTCGCGATAAAGTCTGGGGTCGGGAAAATCCGGCGAGCGGGGCGCGGACGGGTGCCCGCTCAGGCGGCGAAATGTAGCAAGAAACGGGCGTCCCGGGCCACTTCGGTACCGCCCGGCCGCCGCGCCGGCCGGGCCCGCCGGTCAGTCGATGACCCGCTCCGCGGTGGCGAAGAACAGCCACACGATGGCGCCGGTGATGTTGACCGCGGCGCACAATACGAAGGCCGAGCCGTAGTCGCCGGTGAGGTCGACCAGCCAGCCGGTGATGGCCACCCCGATGATGCCGGGCACGGTGCCGGCGGTGTTGGTGATGCCCATCAGCACGTCGGCATAGCGCGGCGCGATATCGAGGTGGTTGGGCACGAAGCCGGACCAGGTCAGGGCAGCGAAGCCGAGCGCGCCGCACATCAGCGCCAGTGCCTCGTAGGGCGCGGTGACGCCCTGCGCGGCGAGCAGGCAGGCGGCCGAGCCGACCAGGCCGCTGACCTGCATGAGCTTGCGCACGCTGGTCAGAGACATGCCGCCGGCGACCATGCGATCGGCGACCACCCCGCCGAGATTGCCGACGATGAACATGGTCAGCCACGGCGCGGCCGAGAACACGCCCGATTTCATGATCGAGAGATCGAGCGTGGAGCGGAAGTAGCTCGGCAGCCAGGCCAGCAGCATGTACAGCACCCAGTTGCTGCAGAAGTGGTTGACCAGCAGCGCCCAGATCGCCGGGGTGGTGAAGATCTGCTTCCACGGCACGTCCTGCGATTCCTTCGGCGGCGGTGCATGCGAGCGCAGCATGTCACGCTCGGCCGCACCGCAGCGCGGATCCGAGGCCGGGTCGTCGTGCGCGTTCAGGACCCAGAACACGTACCACACCACGCCCACCGCGCCGAAGATGTAGAACACGCTGTGCCAGCCGAAGTGTTCCACCAGCCAGCCGGTAACCAGCAGCGCGAACAGCGTGCCCATGGGAATGCCGCCGATCAGCAGCGATACCGCGCGCGAACGCTCGTCAGGCGGCACCCAGCGGCCGTAGAGGTTGTAGGCGGAAGGGAACATCGCCGCCTCGCCCAGGCCCATGGCGATGCGCGCCACGATCAGCAGCGGCAGGCCGACCATGGCGGCGGCCGGCGTGAGCATGGTGAACACCGACCACCACAGTACCGCCGTGCCGAGAATGAGCTTGCCGCCGAGCCGGTTGGCGAGCCAGCCGCTCGGCGCCATGAACAGCATGTAGCCGATGAAGAAGGAAGACAGCACCAGTCCCTTGGTGGTTTCCGACCAGCCGAAGTCCTCCTGCATGGCGATGACCGCGACCGAGATGTTGACGCGGTCGATGTAGCAGACGAACACCGCCAGCACGCACAGCCCGACGATGGTGTAGCGGCGCTGCCAGCCGCCGGTGGTCGCCGCTGCGGCGTCGGACGTGGTGTTCATGGTGCTTGCCTCCCCTCGCTGCAAGGCGGCACACGGGCCGCGGCGGCGACAGTCTAGCCCGTATCGGTGGCCGATTTCGCGGGTGCCCGCGAGCGGACCGAACCGGACGCTGGCGGCGGGTCACTCACCCTGGTGCCGCGGTGCGGCTTTCGGGCCGCCGTCGGCACGGGCTTATAATGGTTTGCCAGCCCGACCCCTTTCGACGAGGAAGCGCGCATGCCCCTGTACGAGTATCACTGCCCCGACAACGACCGCGTGATCGAAGTCGTCCACCGTATGTCGGAGCGCTTCGAGACCTGGGGAGAGCTGTGTCAGCACGCCGGCATAGAGACCGGGGAGACCCCGGCGGACGCACCCGTGAAGCGTCTCATCGGCGGCGGCACGGTGAACAACCTCGGCAACACGGTATCGAAGAAGAACGCCATACACGGCGAGAATTCCAAGCAGCTGCGGCACGGCCCGATGGCCGCGCCCCTGCGCACCGGCAAGTTCTAGGCCGCCAGGATTCAGGCTTTCGCGCCGCGCTTGCCCGCGGCACGGCGCGCTGGGGTCAGCAGCGAGACGTAGCTGACCCCGTCGCGATTATCGCCGGTCACCGGCAGGCCGGCCGCGCGCCAGGCAGCGTGCCCGCCGGCGAGCACGCGCACGTCGGCGAAGCCGGCGGCGGCCAACGCGGCCGCGGCACGG
Organism: Gammaproteobacteria bacterium; assembly: GCA_041984235.1. GTDB lineage: Bacteria > Pseudomonadota > Gammaproteobacteria > JBHIYN01. Next base: position 112,714 of record JBHIYN010000007.1, on the reverse strand, counting down.
GTGGCGCGGTCGTCGTCGGCGGCGCCGACCACCAGTGGCGTGGTCGGGGGCAGGGCATGGCGGGCGACCAGCGCGAAGGCTTCGTTGGGGTGTTCTTCCCCGCTGCGCGGGTGGTGGAATACCAGCGGCAGGTTGATCACGCGCCCGCGCGGGTGGCCCTGCACGAACTCGGCGACCGTGCGCACGTCGACGTAGACGGCCTCGCCGTCGTCCCCGATCAGCGCGGCCGCGGCGCCGGCGGCGAGCGGCGCGGCACTCATCGTGCTGCCCCGCGGCGCGGGAACGCCGTCACGTAGGGCGGAATGATCTGGCAGTGCGCGCGCTCGGCGCGCGGCGCGGCGTCGGTCAGGCGGTAGCGGGTCTCGTCGTCGCGCTGCGTCATTTCCATTTGCTCGGTATGGAAATGCAGGATGCGCCCGTTCGGCGCAAGTGCGAAAACACAATCGATCAGCCGCCGCGCGGGCAGTTCGCCGTGCTCGGGGTGTTCGAGCCAGCAGCCGGGGATATCCGTCATGGTGTGATTGAAGCGCGTGATTTGCCTATCATTGTCCCAGAGCAGCACGCCGGCTGCAGTGCCTAATGTACTGCGCAAGACGCGTGAGGCCTACCGAGGTTCGCGAGCATGTCGGGCACGCCCCAGAAAGAACTCGTCACCGGCCAGGTGCGTTACGCGCCGGGTGAGGAGGTGCCGAACGTGGCGCAGAAGCTCTTCGCGCTGCGCAACCAGTGCACCGAGTGCAACGTGTGCGAGGTGGCCTGCGCGTTGGCCCACTCGCCGGACGGCACCATCAACCCACAGTATGCGCGCCTGCGCATCGACCACGCGCCGCACAAGCCGTCGCGGGTCAATCCGCTCGGCATCGGCTTCGTCGCGGAGATCTGCCACCACTGCGGCAACCCGCCGCCGTGCGCCGAGGTCTGCCCGACCGACGCCTTCTACTACGACCCGCAGACGCAGGCTGCCGTGATCGAGCAGGACAACTGCATCCAGTGCATGGAGTGCGTGCCCGGCTGCCCGTTCGACGTGGTCTTCGTCGCGCCGCACGGCGAATTGCTCAAATGCGATCTGTGCGGCGGCGACCCGGTCTGCGTCAAGGCCTGCGCGACGCGCCCCGAGATGCTCAACGAGGGCAAGCAGTACGTGCGCCTGCCGGTGTTGTTCTACGAGGAGCAGGCCGACTTCAACGCCAAGTCGAAGCAGAAGCCGGTCATGCAGGACGAGGTCGGCATGATGCAGGCCATGCTCGAACGCGGCGAGATATCCAGCTCCGCCTAGCAAATGACCTCAGAATTCCTCAGAACCACTCATGCTGCGATGCGAACCTGTCTCCGGTGCCCATTTGCTCGTGCAAACTGCGCTCCTCGACGGGCTCGTGCCGTGCCTGAGCGGCCCTGACGATTTCTGAGGCCATTTCTCGGGGGCGAGCGAGGCTTAGGGAGACAGGAACCATGGAAAGCCGACTGTTACGCGTCAACCTCACCACCGGCGAGCTGCGCGGCGAGGTCATTCCGCACCACATTTTCGAGCGCTTCATCGGCGGCTCGGGCATCAACAACTGGATCATGTGGGAGCACTTCCTGACCCACGACATCCACTGCGATCCGCGCGGTCCGGACAACATCTTCGTGTTCGGCGTCGGCCCGCTGGCGGGCAGCGGCGCGGGGTCCGGCATCAAGGGCCGCATCACCTTCAAGAGTCCCTGTTACAACATGTTCGGAGACTCCGCCGGCGGCGGCAAGTTTCCCTACATGGTGCGCTTCACCGGCTACGAGTACATCGCCATCACCGGCCGTGCGCCGCGTCCGGTCTACCTGCACATCTGCAACGACGAGGTGCGCCTGGTCGACGCCGCCCACCTGTGGGGCAAGGACACCGCCGAGACCCATGCCCTGCTGCAGGCCGAGCTCGGCGACTGGCCTTCGAAGGTGCACACCCTGACCATCAGCCAGGCCGGCGAGAACCAGGTCGGTATCGCCGGCGTGGTCTCCGACGCCCTGCGCATCCACGCCCGCGGCGGCGGCGGCGCGGTGCTCGGCTCGAAGAACCTCAAGGCCATCGCGGTGCAGGGCAACGGCGGTCTCAAGGTCACCCGGCCGGCCGACATGCTCGAATGGTCGGACGATTTCCGCCAGAAGATCGATGCCAACGAGGCGGTCTACGGTTTCAAGCGCCGCGGCACCCTGGGCGCGGTTGAGATGTACCAGCACATCGGCAGCCACTTCTGGCGCAACAACCAGGGCAACATGTTCCGCGGTGACGAGATTCGCTCGGACAACTGGGTCAAGAAGTACCACAAGTACTCGGAGGTCTGCTCGTCGGACTGCTACATCGCCTGTGATGCCAAGTACAAGATCGACGGCAGCGAATCCGAGGCCGCGAAGAAGTACGTCGGCGAGAGCTTCCGCCGACCCGAGTACCTGACCACCGGCTCGGCAGCCGGCGCGCTCGACGTGCGCGACTGGGCCGAGGTCGCGCACTGGGGCAAGCTGACCAACGACCTCGGTATCGACAACCAGGACCTGTCATGCTCGATCTCGTTCCTGATGGAGCTCAGGGAACGCGACCTCATTTCCGAGCGTGACGTCGCCGAGCTGTTCGACCATGAGCAGCCGCTGCGCTGGGGCAACATGGACGACATCGAGGCCTGCGTCGACAGCATCGTGTTCCAGAAGAACCTGTTCGGCAAGCTGTTCCAGGACGGCCCCTACCACGGTGCGCTGCGCTACTCGGAGATGAAGGGCGAGAACTTCATGAAGTATGCCACCTACGGCAAGGGCGGCGCGGCCTTTACCGAGGAGATGCGGCCCTTCCCGACGTGGATGAACAACATGGCGGTGGCCTCGCGCGGCGCCGATCACCTGAAAGGGATCGGCCTCATCGAGAAGTTCCAGCGCAAGGACCTCTCGCGCGTCTACTTCGACGGCCGCACCGAGGCCGCCGACCTGTCCACGCCGGAGCTGAAGGGTGCCTGCACCGCGGTGGTCGAGAACCAGGTTGCGTTGCTGAATTCCTACGGCGTGTGCCTGTTCCACTGGATGCTGGACCCGGCTGGTTACACGCCGCAGGACTACTACGGCAAGGCGTACGCGGCGGTCACCGGTATTGACCGTACGCCGGAGGAGCTGATGCGCGACGGCGAACGTATCTGCAACCTCGAGAAGGCCTTCAACTCACGTCTCGGCATGCGGCGCGAGCACGACACCGTGTGCGAACGCTGGATGTGGGAGCCCAATCCCGAGGGCATGTACCCGGGTGCAGTCGCCGCCGACATGTTCAACACCGTGCTCGACGAGTACTACGAGTGGCGCGGCTGGGATCGCGAGTCGGGCCTGCAGACGCGTGGCAAGCTCAGCGAGTTGGGACTGGACGACGTCGCCGAGGTGCTGGCGCAAGACGGCGCCGTGGTCTGAGAGGGCGACCCGTGATCACCGTGCACACCCAGTTCCACAGCCACTTCCGCGAGCTGGCGGCGACCGACCGCGACTCCTTCGAGCTCGAGCAGGGACTGGTGTCCGAGCTGGCCGAGCGCATCAGCGAGAAGTACGGACCCAAGATGCAGGCCATGCTGATCGACCCGGAGACCCGGGATCTGAACGAGCGCGGCACGATGTTCGTCGACACCAAAGGGCGGCGCATCTCGATCGACGACACCCTGGCCGACGGCGAGACGATCACCTTCCTGGTCGGGATCGCCGGCGGCTGAGCGGGGCCGGGTGCCGGTATTGCCGGCCGCGCCAGATCAGACCGGGGTTGCCAGCAGGGTCTTCACGCGCGAGGTGTCGTAGACCACCAGGCGCTCGCGGAAGCGCAGCTCACCGCCGTCCTCGACCAGGCGGTCGTAGTAGCTGCCGGCCTGGTAGATTTCGCTGACCCCGTCGTTCAGCGTCTGCACCACGATGTAGGACGACGACACCTGCAGCTCGCCGCCGTCGCGACCGGTGATGCGGATCCCCGACTGGGCGTGCCGGTACTGGTGCGCCTGGTAGATGTTGGCGTTCCTGAGCGAGAACACGCGATCGTGCATCATGCCGCGGCTGTCGAGCAGGACCAGCGGTATCGGATAACCGTGGGCATGGTTCTCGCGCGCGATCATGCGGTAGCAGCCGTCCTCGGTGAAAAGCGCCGGCCAGCGCTCCAGCTCGCCTTCGTCGATGCACGCGCAGTAGTCGGCAAACAGCCGTTCGATGCGGAAGTAGAGCGCGCGCTCGTCCATCGCTCAGGCCCAGCCCATCAGCCCGCGGTAGCCGCGCCAGAAGCTGCGGATCATGTGCTCGGTGATGAGGCTGGACGCCTGGTCGCGGCTCTCGTCGCCCATCGCGATGTACGAGGTGTCGCCCGATTCGCACGAGCCCACCGCGCGCTGCACGAGCTCGGTCGCCTCGGTGTCCTCCATCGAGATGTAACCGGCCGGACCGGCCAGGTTGGCCTGCTTGAGACGCAGCGCGCGCAGCTCCTCGTCGTCGTCCTCGTAGCCGAAGAAATGGAAGATAAGCTCGAACTCGCCGGCGCTCTTGGGCAGCACCTGGCGCACTGCCAGCGTGTTGTGAATCTGCTGGATGACGGTGCTCGGGAACAGGGTGTGAATGTTGTTACTGGTCTGCTCCTCGTATTCCCGCCGCGTGGCGAGCAGGCTCATGTCGTGCAGCTTGATCTGGTCGCGCAGGGTCGAGATGTCCTGCTTCCTGTATTCCTTAGCCGTCTCGGCGTCATCCAGCGGCGTGGTGGTGATGATCGAGTGCAGGCCGTGGCGCGAGTCGGTGATGGTGCGTCCCTGCATGTTGGAACGGTAGATGTTGAACGTGGTGTGGAACAGGTGCAGCAGGCTCGCGTGGTAGGGGTCCTTGACGTTCTCGTAGTACAGCTTCCAGTTCGACTTCGCGTACTGGCGGGTGCAGCCGAGGTAGACCACCGGCTTGTGGAAGATGCGGTCCACCCACGGCAGCATCTCCGGCCCGATGTAGTCGGTGAGGCTCTCGACGCTGTCAGATAGCGTGCCGAAAACCAGGCCGCGATAGGTTTCGACCCGAACCGGTGTGAGGCTGTGCGCGGCGGTGTCGAAGTCCTCCGGCATGCCGACCTTGTCGTTCAGCCCTTTCTGGAAGGGCACGCCGCGCAGGCGGCCGCGGTCGTCGTAGGTCCACTGGTGATAGACGCAGCGATGGATGCGCGTATTGCCGCGCAGCTCGCGGCAAACCATCGCGCCGCGGTGCGCGCAGCGGTTGATCCAGCCGACGATGTCGCCGTCGCGCGAGTGCGTGACCACCACCGGCGTGGTGCCGATGAAGGTGGACTTGAAATCGCCGGGCTCCCGCAGCTCGTCGGCGAGTGCGAGAAAATGCCAGGTAGGGCCGCGGAATATGCGCGCCTGCTCGCGCTCGAAAATGGCCGGGTCGGTAAAGACCGCGTAGGGCACGTGGCCACCGTCGGCGTCCGGCCAGTGCAACCGGGCGGCCTGATCTCGGGCTGTGGAATGTTCCATGTCGAGCCTCCTCGGCGCGCGGCGGAGCCCCCGGTGCGCGCGCTCCAACCTTAGAAGGGCGTCACAGCCGCGGTCAAGCGTTGTCGCCGGAGGTCGAAATCGCGCTTTTGTCGTGGTACAAGCAAGCCGGTGCCGCCGCCGGCCCCGTCCATCCTGAGCCGTTACCCCGACCCATGCGCGTCATCATCATCAGCGACTCCCGTGACTACATGGCCAGCGTCCGTCGCATGCTGGCGAACCTGGTGTCCGACGTCGAAGTGAGCGAGTACGATCCGGACCAGAGCGGGCGTCCGGGTGCGGATTTCGACTGGTCGGCCTACGACCTGCTGATCATCGAGGACCTGCTCGCCGGTTCGGAGAGCGGGCTGGCGTGGCTTGCCGTGTTCTCCATCGGGGCGCGCCTGCCGGCCACCATCCTGGTCGCGGCGCAGGCCGACGACTTCGTCGCCGGCAAGGTCGCCGAGATGTCGCGCACCGAGTACGTGCTGCGCGATGCGCTCGACGAAGCGCGGCTGCGCGATCTGCTGGACAGCCTCGACGTGACGCTGACCCCTCACTCGACCGCGCGCAGCCTTGCCAGCGTCAAGTTCCGGCACGACAGCGAGATCGTGCGCCGCCTGGCCGGTGGTCTCAGCGACGACACCAGCGGCGGATACAAGTTCGTGCGCCTGATTGGCCAGGGCTCGCAGTCACGCGTCTACCTCGCCGAGCGCCTGCTCGACCAGCAGACCCTGGTGCTCAAGGTGCTCGATCTCGACAACATCGAGGACGAGTCGGTGATCGCGCGCTTCCAGCGCGAGGCCGAGCTCATCGCCGGGATCGAGAGTCCCTACGTGATTCGCTTCTTCGACCACGGGTTCACGCCGAGCTACGGTTACATCGCGGTCGAGTTCTTCACCCGTGGCGACCTGAAGCAGCGCATCCAGAACGGCATAGAATCCGCGGACGCGCTGCTCTACGCGTTGAACATCGCCTACGGCCTGGAAGCGATCCACGAACGCGGCATCGTGCACCGCGATCTCAAGCCCGGCAACATCATGTTCCGCTCCGACGACAGCATCGCGCTGGCCGATTTCGGTATCTCCAAGCACCTCGACGATTCCTGGGGCCTGACCAAGACCGGCGCGGTGGTCGGCACGCTCAGCTACCTCAGCCCGGAGCAGGGCCTGGGGCGCCCGATCGATCATCGCACCGACATCTACGCACTCGGCATCGTGCTGTTCGAAATGCTGACCGGCGAGAAGGCCTTCCGCGCGACCTCGCCCGGCGCCCTGGTCTACCAGCACCTGCATGCCGACGTCCCCCTGCTGCCGGATCCGCTCGCGCGCTACCAGCGCATCATAGCCAAGACCATTGCCAAGGATCCCGACGATCGCTACCAGAGCGCGTCCGAGCTGATCGCCCATCTCGCACCCCTGTGCAGCTAAAGTACTGACCGCGCGGCGGTGTCCTCAGGTGGCGGGCGCCAGCAAATCCCCGAGTAGCGACCTGAAGGCCGGGATGTCCAGCGGTTTGCCGAGCAGGGCGCGGATCCCGGCTTCGCGCGCGATGTGCTCGTTGACCGTTTCGCTGTAGCCGGTGAACAGCACGACGGGCAGGTCCGCGCGCAGGGCGAGCATTTCGCGGGCGAGCTCCAGCCCGGTGATGTGCGGCATGGTCTGGTCGGTGATGACGAGGTCGTAGTCGTGCGGCGCGGTGCGGAAGTTCTGCAATGCGGCATTGCCGTTGGCGAAGGGCACCACGTGCAATCCCCAGCCGCTCAGCAGCTCGTCGAGGAATTCCGCCACGACGAGGTTGTCGTCGACCACCAGCACGCGACCCTGCAGGCGGCCGCCGGCGGTTTCGTTGCGGCCGCCGCGTACGGCCGCCTCGTCTGCGGCATCGCGTCGCCGGGCCGGGAACAGGACGTGAAACGTCGCCCCCTGGCCGGGCGTGCTGTCGACCACGATGTGCCCCCCGTACTCGTGCACGATGCCGTGGACCGAGGACAAGCCCATGCCACTGCCCTTGCCGGCCTCCTTGGTCGAGAAGAACGGCTCGAAGATGCGCTCGATGAGCAGGGCATCCAGGCCGGGCCCGTCGTCACGCACGCTGAGCGCGACGAACTCACCGCCGAACGACTGGTGGCAGGAGGAACACCGCTGGTCGTCGTGGGTGGCGTGGCGCACGCGGACCTCCAGCGATCCCGCGCCACGCATGGCATCGCGGGCATTGATGCAGAGATTCACCAGCACCTGCTCGGCGTGTACCGGGTCGAGCTCGACCGGCGGCAGATCGGACTCGAACGCAGTCTTCAGCTCCAGCGTCGCCGGCATCGTCGCCTCCAGCAGGTACATGCCTTCCTCGACCACCCGCGGCAGCCGCACCGGGCGCGGCTCGCCCTTCTGCCCGCGGCTGAAGGTCAGCATCTGCTGCACCAGGTCGCGTGCCCGCTCGCCGGACAGGCGCGCGCGCATCAGGTAACGCGAAAGCCTGTCGTCGTCGCTGTCGGCGACCATGTCGGTCGCCATCTCGACGTAGCCGAGCACACTGGTCAGGATGTTGTTGAAGTCGTGCGCCACGCCGCCGGTGAGATGGCCCAGGGCCTCCATCTTCTGCGCCTGGCGCAGCTGCGCCTCCAGTGCCTGGCGCTGGCGTTCGGCATCGCGGCGTTGCGTGATGTCGCGCAGGTACCCGATGAACAGCGTGCCCGAACGGCTGCGCGCAACGCCGATGGTGAGCTCGACTGGCAGCTCCTGGCCATCGGCGCGCATGGCGGTGACCTCCACGCGGCGGTCGAGAAACGGACCTGATCCGGTCTCCAGGAAGCGCTGCAGGCCGCTGTCGTGGGCGGCGCGGAAGCGATCGGGGATGACCAGCTCGCTGAGGCGTCGGCCGATGACGTCGTTGCGCGAATAGCCGAAGGTGCGCTCCGCGGCCGGGTTGAACTCCATCACCAGGCCCTGGCTGTCCATCACGATGATGCAGTCGAGGCCCGCTTCGACCGTTGCCCGCAGCAGGCTCTCGCTGTCCTGCAATGCGTGATCGCGTGCCACGTCCTCGGAGATGTCGCGCACCGTGGTCAGGATGTGGGTCTCGCCGCGGTAATCCATCAGTACCGCGCGCGGCTCCATCAGGTAAGAGCTGCCGTCCTTGCGTTGCAGGCGATCGGTGGTCTGCGCGTAGCCGTTCTCCAGCACCGTGCGCAGGAAGGCCTCGCCGGCCTCGCGCCGGTTGCCGGCGAGGACGTCGAGCACGTTGTGCCCGCACAGCTCGTCGCGAGAGAACCCGCTCTGGTGTTCGACCGCGCGGTTGACGTCGACAATGGTGCCGTCGGTACGCAGCAGCACCAGGCCGTCGAGCGAAGCGTTGAAGATGGCGCGATACTGCTCCTCGCTCCTGCGCAGCGCGACCGCGGCGGCGTCGCGCTCGAGCTCCGCCACCGCGCGCTCGGCGAACATCCTGAGCAGGGTCTCTACGCGGGCGCGCGCACCCAGCGGGGCGAAGCTCATCACGGTGAGGATGCCGAGCGGCGCCCGGTTGCGGTCGAACAGCGGGTAGGCGGCATAGCTCTCGATGCGCGCATCCGCATCGAGAACCTCGGGAAACAGCATGCCGACGTCGCGCGGGTAGAACTGGAACTCGTTGCCGACCACCGTTTCGCACGGCGTGCCGTGCAGGGGGTAGGTGGTGTTGGGAACGAAGGCGCCGTCGGCGTAGCAGGCCAGCGTTTCGACCGAGGGTACGCCGTCGACCTCGACGTAGCGGCCGAGCAGGCCGACCTGGCAGCCGAGCAGCTCGGTGACCGCGCGCGTCAGGTCGGCGAACGCGGAGTCCAGGCGCAGCGCCGAGAGCTGGCGAGCCGCGTGTAGCAGCAGGTCGCCGTCGTCGTTGTCCATGCGGTCGCCCTGGCGCGCCGTGTCAGTCGGCGCGGGGCTCCGGTACGTACATGTAGCCGAGTCCGCGGCGGGTGCGGATGGTCTGCGGATTCTCCGGGTCGCGCTCGACCTTCTTGCGCAGCCGCGCGATGCGGATGTCGATCGAGCGGTCGTAGGGATCCCAGTCACGGTTGCGGGTCAGGCTCATGAGCTGGTCGCGCGACAACGGCCGGTTGGGACGCTCGATGAACACCTTGAGCAGGTCGAATTCCGAGGCGGTGATCGGGATCTCACCGCCGTCCGCACCGAACAGGCGCGCACCGTCGAGGTCGAGCTGGGCGGCGCCGAACGGTACGCGGTGCGCGGCTTCGGGCGCGGCGTCGGCAGCATCGCGCGGGTAGCGGCGCAGCACGCTGCGAATACGCGCGCGCAGCTCGCGCAGGTCGAACGGCTTGGACAGGTAATCGTCGGCGCCGACCTCCAGCCCGACGATGCGATCGACGGTCTCTCCGGCGCCGGACACCATGATGACGCCGATGTCGAACTGCTCGCGCAGGTAGCGCGCCAGGCTGAGGCCGTCCTCGCCCGGCAGGCTGACGTCGAGCAGCACGACCTGCGGCACGTCGGCGGCGAGCTGGCTGCGCAGCTCCTGTCCGCTGGCAGCCAGCATGACCTCGAAGCCGCTGTCACCGAGGTAGTCGCTGAGCAACTCGCGGACGCCGTCGTCGTCGTCCACCACCATGATCCTGATCGCTTCTTCCATTGCCCCGAGACCCTCCGGGCAGACGAGCCGTGCCGATGATGCTGCGTTCACGATTATAACTCCGCTGATGGCTTGCCCGGGGGCGCCGCGGCCGACCGCGCCCATGTCGCACCCATGTCGCGCCGAGGTCGCGGTCCCGCGCCCGGTGACGTTGCCAGCCAGTCTAGGGGGCCCGCGTAACGCCCGTGTATCGCCGCCGCGCGGTTTTGTTTCAGAAGTGTTTCAGGCGCCGCGGCGGGCGTTGCGTGGCGTGCCGCCCGCACTCACGGGTAGGATGGGCGGGGATTCATGCAGGAGACCGTCATGCCGAAACACGCCGCCGAGGTCCGCGCCGCGACCGTCAGTCTGGCGGGCCACGAAATGGCCTGTCTCAGCGCCGGGCCTGAGCACGGTCCGCCGGTCATCTTCGCGCACGGCTGGCCCGAGCTCGGCCACAGCTGGCGCCACCAGTTGCCGGTGCTCGGTGGGCTGGGCTTCCATGCCATCGCGCCCGATCTGCGTGGCCATGGCGGCTCCACGGTGTACGACAGCCACGCCGACTACAGCATGGAGAAGCACGTCGGTGACCTGCTCGCGCTGCTCGACCATCTCGGCCAGGAGCGGGCGGTATGGGTCGGCCACGACTGGGGCGCGCCCGTGATCTGGAGCATCGCCAGCCACCACCCCGAACGCTGCCACGCGGTCGCCAACCTGTGCGTGCCCTACCGCGCGCTCGACAACGGCCTCGAAGGCGCCGTCGCGCTGGTCGATCGCAGCGTGTATCCCGAGCAGGAGTACCCGGCCGGGCAGTGGGACTACCAGTACTTCTACCAGGAGAACTTCGCCCGCGCGGTCGAGGTGTTCGAGGCGGACGTGGAGAAAACCCTGAAGGCGCTGTTTCGCAAATGGCCGCCGGAGGCACGCGGGACGCCGGCCATTACCGCGACCATTCGCCGCGACGGCGGCTGGTTCGGCGGCGCCGACGCCGCGCCGGACACGCCGCGCGACGACGACGTCATCTCCGCCGACGATCTCGCGACCTACGTCGCCGCGCTGTCGCGCACCGGGTTTGCCGGCACCAGCTCGTTCTACATGAACCACGGGGCCAACACCGCCTACGCGGCGCATGCCGTCAACGACGGCTACCTCGACATGCCGGTACTGTTCCTGACCGCGGCCTACGACTTCGTGTGTGAATGTGTCGATTCGCGGCTGCCCGAGCCGATGCGCGCCTATTGCCGCGACCTTACCGAGCGCACCGTCGAGTCCGGCCACTGGATGGCGCAGGAGAAGCCCCTCGACGTCAGCAACGCGCTGGTCCACTGGCTGGCGACCCGGGTCGCGCCGGCCTGGCCGCACCCGCCGCTGGCCGGCTAGGCGGGTACCGGCTGGCGGTCGCCGGCGGGATCAGATCAGCGGGCTGTTCGGCGCCAGCCCGAGGCGATGCCGGCCATAGAGCTCGTAGGCCACCTCGCGGTCGATGAAGGCATGCGTGGCGAGCGTGTTCAGATCGCGGAAGTAGCGCTGTATGGGTGCATCCAGCCGGAAGCTCTTGGTGCCCGAGCGCGCCATCATGTCGTTGACGCTGTGGCGGCACAGCTCGCTGATATAGCCGGCGCGCAGCTTGAGGTCGAGGCGGGCATCGAGGGTGAAGTTGCGCGCATCCGCCAGCGCGCGCGTATCGGCGACGAGGCGCTCGAGCAGCGCGCCGGCGGCACTGGCGCGGGCATGCGCCTCGCCGAGGTTGATATGCACCGCCTGCTTGCCGGCGAGCGCGTCACCCCCCCAGGTGCGGACCTTGCTGCGCACGTGTGACTCGTACGCTGCCGTCGCGCCTTCCAGCCCGCCGGTATAGACGCCCATCACCTCGCAGTAGATGAAGGGCAGCAGCGGAATCGCGTAGAGCGGATTGTCGTGTATGGAGTCGGTGCCGTTGAACAGGGTGTCGGCGTCCAGCGTGCGGTGCCCGGGCACGAACAGCTTCTCGACGATGACGTCGTTGCTGCCGGTGCCGGCCATGCCCGCCATGTGCCACACGTCTTCCACCGTGACTTCGTCACGCGGCACGGCGAATGCACGCGCGTCGGGGCCGCCGGCCTTGGCCAGGATGACCCAGTCGGCGTGCATGATGCCCGAGCTGAAGCTGGAGCGGCCGCTGACTTCGTAGCCGCCGGTGACCGGTTCGATGACGAGATCTGGTGACGGCTGGATCGGCGCCATGGTGAACGAGCGCGCGGCGAAGAACTCTTCCTGGGCGCGCTCGGGAAACTTGGTCAGCATCCAGTTATGGCCGAGGTAGAACGCGGTGACCCAGCCGGTGGACATGCACGCCGAGCTCACCGCACGCGCGACGGCGGCGAGGGTGTCGAGGCCGAGCTCGTGGCCGCCGAAGCGTTTCGGGACCAGTGCGCGGATGACGTCACAGTCGACGATGTCGCGGATGGAGTCGTCGTGCGGGCGGCGCAGCACCTCGCTCTCCGCGGCGCGCGCCGCGATTGCCGGCAGTACCGCATTGACGCGCTCGAGCAGCGCTGCTGAGGTCATACTCACGCGTTGATCTCCCCTGGTTACCGCGGTCGGCGGCACAAGCTGCCCGCCCGTATGCGGCGCGCAGTCCACTGCTTCCGCACCCGATGGTAGCCTGCATACCGCCGCGCGGCGACACGTGCCTGCGGTGGCCGCAACGTGCAGGCCCCGCTCAGCTCGCCTCGCCGCCGCGTGCCAGGCGGCGGGCGACGCGCTCGCCGACGGACTCGAGGTGGGACGCGACCGCGGTGCGCGCGGCCGCGGCGTCGCCGGCGATGATGGCGCGCCGGATCGCACGGTGCGCGCGCCGCACGGACTGTGAGAAGTACAACGAGCCGAACGCGAGCTTGATGTAGAAGTCGCTGCGATCCCACAGGCCGGCGGCGATCCCGGTGGTCACCGGTGAGTGCGCCATGCGATGGATGGCGGCGTGGAATGCCGCATTCACGCGGCGGTAGGCCGGGTCGCCGGCGTGCGGCCCGCCGGCGTCGGCCGCGGCCGCTTCGTAGTGCGCCCACACGGTGGCGAAGTCGTCGAGGTCGGCGGCCGTGCGGCGGGCCGCGGCGAAGGCGGTGGTGGTGCCCTCGACCGCGGCGAACAGCGTGAAGAAGTCGCGCACGTCGTCCAGCCGGGGTGTCGCCACCCGGCAGCCGACCTGTGGCGTGATCTCGACGAAGCCGTCGCGCTCCAACCGTTTCAGCGCTTCCATGACCGGCACCCGGCTGCAGCCCAGCTCCGCGCTCAGGGTCACCACTGAAAGCGGATCGCCGGGACCGAGATTGCCTTCCAGCAGCAGTTCGCGCAGGTATTCGTAGGCCAGTTCGACGCGTGGTGCCGGCGAACGTCGTGCGGCGGCGGACCCGATGAGTGATGCAGACATGCGGTTTCCCGTGTGTGCGGCAATGCTTGCCCTTGGGTAATGGGAAGCTTAGCATACTAATATATTAGTCTTGGCAGGGCGCGGCGCCGTTCGCCGTGCGGCTGCCGGGACCAGGGGGGAAAACACACATGAAGATTCGTCTGGGCGCATTCATGCTGCCGAGCGCGGGGGCCACGCCGGCACAGTTCGAGCGCGGCTTCGCCGGCCAGGATCCAAACTATTACCAGCGCGGGCTGGCCGATTGCGCCCGCTTGCTGCGCCAGGTCGAGGATCTCGGTTTCGACTTCGCCGCGTTCTCCGAGCACCACTTCCATCTCGAGGGCCTGGAAGTGTCGAACAACCCGGTCATGCTCGGCACCTGGGCGGCGATGCAGACCTCGCGGCTACGCATCGGGCAGATGGGCAACGTGCTGCCGGCGCGCAACCCGCTGCTGCTCGCTGAAGACCTCGCCATGCTCGACCATTTCTCGCAGGGACGCATGTGCGCCGGATTCGCGCGCGGCTACCAGGCGCGCCACGTGATGACCATCGGGCAGAAGATGAACGCGGCCTGGACCTCGGCCAACGACCCGGATTTCGCCGAGCACGATCGCATCAACCGCGAGCTGTTCAACGAGCACTACGCGATCATCCGCAAGGCCTGGGCAGAGCCCCTGTTCCGCCACCGCGGCGCGCACTGGAGCCTGCCGCCGGACGGCATCAAGTGGGATCATCCGGCCACGCAACACATGGCGCCCGGCATGGTCGATGACGACGGCCGGCTGGCGCAGGTCGGCATCGCGCCAATGACGCTGCAGGAGCCGGCGTCGATCGAGATCTTCATACCCTTCACCATGAGCCCCGAGACCATCGAGTGGTCCGCCGCCGAGGGCATCACCCCGGTCATCTTCACGCCCATCGAGGCCCATGCGAAAGCTTCGATCGACCGTTACCAGCAGGCCGCGAGCGCGGCCGGACGTGACCTCGAGTGGGGCCGCGGGCTGGGCCATTTCCGCGAGATCGTGGTCGCCGATACCGATGCCGAGGCCTACGCCATCATGGAGCGCGGGCTGGGCTACGTGTGGACCCGCTGGCACGACTGGTTCGGCTTCAACGAAGCGCTTCGCCGGCCCGGCGAGCAGGGCACCATCCCGAACACCGCCGAATCGGTGCGCGAGCGCGGCTACTCGCTGTGCGGCTCGGTTGACAGCGTCGCGCGCCAGCTCGAAGCCATGATCACGTCCCTCAACACCGATCTCATCGTACCCTGGATCGCGGCCGGCCCGGCACCCATCGACGGCCTGCTCAAATCCAACGAGCTGCTGGTGGAGAAGGTGCTGCCGAAGATCGGCGTCGAGCTCACCCGTTATCAACCCACGCTGCGCGCGAGCTTCGGCGGCCGCGGCTGGCGTGACCACGACCAGGACTGAAATATGGCACTACGTACCGGCAGGCAATTCATCGAGGGGCTGCGTGACGGCCGCGAGGTCTGGTATCACGGCGAGCGCGTCAGCGACGTGACCACCTTTCCCGAGTTCGCGACCTCGATCGCCTCCATCGCCCGCCTCTACGACATGCAGCACGAGGACGCGCACCGGGCGGTGCTGGCCGCCGAGACGCCGGAGTTCGACGAGCCGATTGGCCGTGCGTTCGAGATCCCGCGGTCGCGCGAGCAACTCGAGCTGAAGCGCGAGGCCTACGCGCTGTGGGCCGGTGCCAACTGCGGCATGCTCGGGCGCAGCCCGGACTTTCTCAACGTGATGGTCGCCGCGCTCGCGGCCAAGCGCTCGTTCTTCGCCGAGGGCGGCGAGGCGCGGGCCGACGCGGTGGTGAACTACTATCGCCATATCGCCCTTAATGATCTCTTCCTGACCCACGCGCTGCTCGATCCGCAGCTGGACAAGGGCAGGCTGCGGCACCAGCAGTCCGATCCCGGGATCTGCCTGCGCGTGACCGGCGAGAACGCCGACGGCATCATCCTCAACGGCATCAAGCGTATCGCGACCGCCGCCCCCTATGCCGACGAGATCCTGGTGTGGCCGTTCCCGCCGACCTTCCAGCCGGGCGAGGAAGACTACGCCAACGTGTTCGCGGTACCGATGGCGACGCCGGGCCTGAAGACCATCTGCCGGCCGTCGTTCACCCATCACGGCGCCGTGCGCGACCACCCGCTGTCGTCGCGGTTCGACGAGATGGACGCGACAGTGGTGTTCGAGGACGTGCTGGTGCCGTGGGAGCGCGTGTTCGTGGACCGCAACATCCCGCTGCTGAACCGTATGTACCGCGACAGCCGCATGCGCGAGCTGACCGCCCACCAGACCAACGCGCGCCTGGAGGTCAAGCTCGGCTTCGTCTACGCCCTGGTCAACCGCATGGCCGAGGCGCAGGGACTCGCCGGCCGGCCGGAGATCATGGAGATGCTGGGCGAGGCCGCGGTGCGCGTGGAGGTGATTCGCTCGACCACGCGCTCGGCCGAGGCGCAGGCCGAAACCGATCCAGAGAACGGCGTCTGCTACCCGGATCTGTTCGCGCTGCAGGCGGGCCGTGCGCTCGGCCCCGTGTACTATCCCGAGCTGGTCGACATGGTCCGGCGCATGGGGGGCGGTGCCCTGGTGCAGATCCCGGTATCGATGGACGAGTTCGATTCGGCGGTAGGCGCCGATATCGAGAAGGCGCTGCGCGGCGCCGGCATCGACGGCCGCGCCAGGACCCAGCTGCTCAAGCTGGCCTGGGACGTGTGCGGCAGTGACTTCGGCGCGCGCCACGAGCTCTACGAGAAGAACTATGCCGGCGAGCGCAGTGCGCTGCTGGCCGGCGTACAGCGTGAGTACGGGCGCAAGCAGGCCTGGCTGGACCACCTCGATGCTTTCCTGGAGGCACTATGAGCACGATTGACGGCGAGTACCGCAGCATCTGGGGCGACCTGCGCGGAACCTGTTTCGCGCAGGGCTACCTCGACGCCGGCGGCCTGCGCACGCGCTACCTGCATGCCGGCGCTGCCGCGTTGCCGCCGTTGATCATGCTGCACGGCACCGGCGGGCATGCCGAGTGCTACTCGCGCAACCTCGGTGCGCACGGCGAGCACTTCGACACCTGGGCGATCGACATGATCGGCCACGGCTGGACCGACAAGCCCGATCGCGACTACGAGATCGACGCCTACGTCGAGCACCTGAAGGACGTGTTCGACGCGCTCGGTTTCGAGCGCGCCCACCTCTCGGGCGAATCGCTGGGCGGCTGGGTGGCGGCGCGTTTCGCGTTGCGCTACCCCGGGCGCGTCGAACGCCTGGTGCTCAACACCACCGGCGGCGCGACCCTGATCCCGGCCGTCATGGAGAAGATCAAGACGGCGACCCGGGCCGCGGTGCAGAGCCCGACCTGGGACACCGTCAGGGCGCGCCTGGAATGGCTGATGGCGGACAAGGCGATGGTCACCGACGATCTCATCGCCTGCCGCAAGGCGATCTACGAACAGCCCGGATTTGCCGCGGCGCTGGAGCACATCCTGGTGCTGCAGGACCCGGACATCCGCCGGCGCAACAACCTCAGCGACGACGAGTGGTCGGCGATTCGGCAGCAGACCCTGGTGCTGTGGACCTCGCACGACCCGACTGCCGACGACGCGGTCGGGCGGCGCATCGCGTCGCTGATACCGAACGCGCGTTACGCCCTGATGCAGGACTGCGGGCACTGGCCGCAGTTCGAGGATCCCGAGACCTTCAACCGCATCCACCTCGACTTCCTGCTCGGCCGGGACTGACGCCATCATGCCGGTCGCCGCGCTGCTCGCTTCGCACACCCCGCTCAAGGACTACGCGGCGCCGGATCCCGCGATCGTGAGCGAGGTCGATCGCCACCTCGCCGAGCTGCGCGCGTGGGTCGCCGACTATGCGCCGGAGCGCGTGGTGGTGGTCGGGCCGGATCACTTCAACGGCTTCTTCTATCGCCTCATGCCGAGCTTCTGCGTCGGCGCGGCGGCGCAGTCGGTGGGGGACTGGAACACCCCGGCGGGTGCCTTGCCGGTGGAGAGCGCGTTCGCGGAACACTGCGCGGCGCGCGCACACGCCGACGGCGTCGATCTCGCGCTCTCCTGGCAGATGGACGTCGACCACGGCGTGACCCAGATCCTGACCCAGCTCTTCGCGTGGGAGGCCGTGCCGCCGCTGGTGCCGGTGTTCGTCAACTGCGCCGCGCCGCCGCTGCCGCCGATCGAGCGCGTGGTCGCGCTCGGCCGCGTGCTGGGGGGCTGCGTGGCCGCCAATCCGGCGCGCACCCTGCTGATCGCTTCCGGCGGCCTGTCGCACGATCCACCGATCCCGCGGCTCGCCGATGCGCCCGAGGCGGTGCGCCGCCGGCTCGTCGAAGGCGGCCGTCTCGACGCCGAGGCACGCGCGGCGCGTCAGCAACGGGTGCTCGACGACGCGATCGGACAGGTCAGCGGCGAGAGTCCGCGTACGCCGCTCAACCCGGCCTGGGACGAGGCCTTCCTGGAACGCCTCGTGGCCGGCGACTACGCGGCCATCGGCGCGCAGGACGACGCGTCCATCACCCGCGACGCCGGCTGCGGCGGGCACGAGATCCGCGCCTGGGTCGCGGTTGCCGCCGCCGCGGCGGCGGCCGGCATCGCGCGGCTCGAACGCCTCTATTACCGCGCCATCCCCGAATGGGTGGCCGGCTATGGCCTGATGCGCGGCGGACCAGCGGGTTGACGGACCCGCGCGGCGGACGACCTACAATGTCCCCTGCGTGAGAACGGAGGCTGCCCATGGCCCAGCGTCGTCCCCCTTTCCGTGCCGACCAGGTCGGCAGCCTGCTGCGGCCGGCGGCACTGCATCAGGCGCGCGCCGCGCATGCCGCCGGGACGCTCGACGCGACCGGCCTGCGCGCGGCGGAGGACACCGCGATCCGCGCGGCGGTGCGGCGCCAGGAGGCGCTGGGTCTCGCCGCCGTCACCGACGGTGAGTTTCGCCGTGCGTGGTGGCATTTCGACTTTCTCGCCGGGCTCGACGGCGTCGAGTTGATTGCGACCGGCGAGAGCATCCCGTTCCAGGGCGTGGAGACCAAGCACGAGAGCGTCGCGGTGACCGGCCCGGTGCGCTTCGGCGGCCATTTCATGCTCGACCACTTCCGCTTCCTGGCCGCGACCACGACCACCGCGGTGCCCAAGATGACCATTCCGGCGCCCTCGGTGCTGCACTTTCGTGGCGGCCGATCGGCGATCAGCCGCGCGGTCTACCCCGATCTGGACGCCTTCTACCAGGACACCGCGGAAGCCTGGCGGCAGGCGCTGCGCGCCTTCTACGACGCCGGCTGCCGCTACCTGCAGTTCGACGACACGGTGTGGGCCTATTTGTGCTCAGACGTGGAGCGCGAACGCGCGCGCGAACGCGGCGACGATCCAGAGCCCCTGCCCGGCATCTACCGCGACATGATCAACCACGCCCTGGCCGACAAGCCCGCCGACATGACGGTGACCACCCACGTGTGCCGCGGTAATTTCCGCTCGCGGTGGATCTCCGAGGGCGGCTACGAGCCGGTCGCCGAAATCCTGCTCGGTGAGACCGCCTACGACGGCTTCTTCCTCGAGTACGACAGCGATCGCGCCGGCGGCTTCGAGCCGCTGCGCTTCCTGCCGCGCGGCGACCAGCGCGTGGTGCTGGGCCTGGTCACGAGCAAGCGCGGCGCGCTGGAGGCGCGCGAGACCCTGCACGCGCGGCTGGAGGAGGCCGCCCGGTTCGTCGATCTCGCACAATGCTGCCTGAGCCCGCAGTGCGGCTTCGCCTCCACCGAGGAAGGCAACGAGCTCAGCGAGGACGAGCAGTGGGCCAAGCTCGGCCTGGTGCTGGACGTGGCGCGCGAGGTGTGGCCGGAGGCGCCCTGAAACGGGCACGGCGCGCCCCGCCGCGGGTGACGGGGCGCGCCGCATCGCAGGGCGTGCGCGCCGTCAGTACTCGCGGTTGAAGCGATAACGTCGCCGCGACACCTGCGGACGTCGCCGGCGCGGTGTCACGCCATCGCCACCAACGTGCGCCGTGCTGCCGTCGAAGCGGGTCAGCTCGAAGCCGGCAAAACGCTCGGCGTGGGTGCCGGCGTAGTCAGCGAGGATGCCGAGCGCGACGGCCTCGCCGAGAACCACGCCGTCGATGCCGTCCGAGCGATAGTGCACCCCGGCGGTGTCACGGCCCAGCGCGATGTTGCTGGCGAGCTTGTTGAGCTCGCCGCCGAGCGTCAGCGGTGCCCCCGTCCACGCGTGCAGGCTGAAGCCGTCGGCGCTCGCCTCGACCGGGTCGGGGATCGCGTAGTGCTCGTCGAACAGCGCCTTGAGCACCGTGGTGCAGGCACCGGCGACAACCGCGTGGCCGGCGGGGTAGGCGGGGTGGGTCGGCGAGCCTTCCGGGTAGGCCAGCGGCAGCAGCAGGTTGCCGTTGCGTGCGAGCAGCTCGCTGGCTGCTGCGCTGTCCAGCAGCTCGCGGTCCAGATCGTAAGCGCGCTCGCCCGTGTACTGGAACTCGGCGCGGGCGGCGAGGACCTCGGGGCGCAGGCGGCGGTGTACCAGCCACTTCTGGAACCACGCCACCTTGAGCGCGGCATTCGCCGCCTTCGCCACCAGGTCGACTACCTCGGCGGTGCCGAAGGTGACGAAGGGGCCCTGGGCGACCGCGTCGAGGTAGGGGTTCTGCGGGTCCAGTGCCGCGCTGCCCATGCCGAGCATGATCAGCGCCGCGGTCAGGTAGGCCTGGTAGACGACGTCGCCGTGGACGTACTCGGCGAGGTCGCGGCCGTTGGCGATGTGGCGCGGCGCGCTGCCGAACACCGTCGCCGCCAGCGGCGCCGCGCCGCGCTGCAGGTTCAGCCATTCGGCGCGCGCGAGGCCGAAGTCCTGGCCGGCGAGGGGCAGGGCGAAGCGCTGGTCCAGCCGGGCCACGCCCCAGTTCGCCGGCAGCCACAGGAACTGGCTGAGGTAGGGGCCGACGAGATCGCCGGGTGTTTCGCCGCGGAACAGGGTCGCCGGCGTGATCGGATCGCCGCCGCCGAGACGGTGGCTGAAGGCGTTGAGGTCAGCGCTGGCGGCGGCGATCGCGGGGTCGCTGGCGTAGTCGGTGAAGGGCACGTCACGGGTCAGCGCCTGCCAGTAGACTTCGCCCATCTCGGCCGCCTGCACCTGGCTCGCGAAGGCCGGTGCGGGCGCCATGCGCGGCGCCCAGGCATCCGGGCCGATCATCTCGAAGGCCCAGGCCGCCAGCGGGTTGGCCAGGCGGCGATCGGCGAGCGGCGACAGCGGCACGTTCTCCATCGCCTCGAAGCTGCCGCGCGTGAGCGCCCGGCGCATGGCGCGGTACGCGTCGGGGTCGACCTCGCCGTACTCGTTCTGCGGCAGGGTCTTGAAGAAGGCGGCGCGCAGATCGCCGTAGCGCTGCTCGTCGCCGTTGGTCGACGGTGCCGGGCCGGGCTGGCCGCGCAGGTCGGCGGCCGCCGCGTCGCGCCGCCGGCGAAACGCTTCGTTCGCGCGACGGGCGTAGCCGCCGCGGCCAGCGGGAGCGCGCTCGGGGTCGAAGCTCTGTGCCCCGGCCGCCGGGCTGCCGATCACCGCGGCGCCCGAGGCCAGTGCGCCGCCGGCCGCGACCGTGGACAGGAAGCCGCGTCGGCTGAGTGCACCGGTACGCTCGTCGCCGGTGTCAGGAGTCTTGTCGTTCTCGTTCAAGTAGCTCTTCTCCGTTACAGGTTCGTGACGTGCGTGCCGACCGCTCCGCGATCGCCCCGTTCGAGACGTTTCGATGCAGCTCGCGCGCAGCACGTTAAGCGCTAACCATGACAGCCAGGATCCTCGGCAGCCCTGATCGCGAACAGGGTCGCGAAAAGTTCCGCTCGCGCGCCGCGCACTGGTGAGCCGTTTCACACTTCTTAACCGTCAGACGCCCGAGTCGCCACGGCAGGCGGGCCCGCGGGCTTATGTCAGAATGGCGGCGCCGCCGTCGCGCCATCCGGGGAGAACGAGACCATGAAGCTGAGCACCGATCGTATTCTGACCACCCACGTCGGCAGCCTGCCGCGTCCCGATGCACTGGCCGATCTGCTGGTCGCACGCGAGTCCGGCGCGGCGGTCGACGAGATGGCCTTCACGGCCATGGTGCGGCAGGCGGTGCACGACGTCGTGCGCCGCCAGGTCGGTATCGGCATCGACGTCGTCAGCGACGGCGAGATGGGCAAGATCGGCTACTCCACCTACATCAAGGATCGCTGCAGCGGCTTTAGTGGCGACAGCCCGCGCCGCCCGCCGGCCGACCTTGCGCGCTTCCCCGCGTTCATGGAGCGGCAGAAGCTGACCGGCGAGGCGCCGCCGATCGCGCGCCCGGTGTGTACCGGCGAGATCCGGGTCGAGAACCGTGCGCCGCTGGAGACCGACATCGCGAATTTCCGCGCCGCGCTGGAGGGCGCCGGCGCCACCGAGGCCTTCCTCAACGCGTCCTCGCCGGGCGTCATCTCGGCCTTCCTGCCGAACGAGTACTACGCTGACGAGCAGGCCTACCTGGAAGCCCTGGGCGCGGCCATGCGCGAGGAGTACGAGGCCATCACCGGCGCCGGCTTCCTGCTGCAGGTCGATTGTCCGGATCTCGCCATGGCGCGGCACACGCAGTACAAGGACCTGACCGACGAGCAGTTCGTGCGCCAGGCCGAGCGCCAGGTCGAAGTGCTCAACGCCGCGCTGGCCAACGTGCCGGCCGAGAGCGTGCGCATGCACATCTGCTGGGGCAACTACGAGGGCCCGCACGACTTCGACATTCCGCTGGCGAAGATCGCCGGCGTGCTGGTGCGCGCCAAGCCGCAGGCGATCTCCTTCGAAGCGGCGAATCCGCGCCACGCCCACGAGTGGCCGGTTTGGGGCGAGATCGACCTGCCGGAGGACAAGGTTCTGATCCCCGGCGTGATCGATACCTGCACCAACTACATCGAGCACCCCGAGCTGGTCGCCGAGCGCATCTGTCGCTTTGCCGATATCGTCGGCCGTGAGCGTGTGCTGGCCGGCACCGACTGTGGCCTGTCCACGTTCACCCGCTACGGCCACGTCATTGCCGACATCGGCTACGAGAAGCTGCAGGCCCTGGCCGAGGGCGCCGCGATTGCTTCGCGCCGACTGTGGCCGGGAGCCGCCGCGCGCGCCTGACCCTGTCGGCTGGCGCCGGCCGCATCGGTGGTAACGGCGATCTGCTATCGTCCCTCGCTTGAACACGGCACTCAGCACAGCTCTCGTCCTCGCCTGTCTCGCATTGCCGTCAGGGGCTGCCCGTGCGGCGCCGGGCGTACCGCCGGTAGAGACCGCGCTGGCCGGGCATGGCGCCATCGGACACGAGATCACCGTCACCGGCAGCGTGGTCTCGCCGCGCGTGTCGCGCATCTCGGCCGAGGTTGCGGGCCAGGTCGCGCGCATGCACGTCGAGATCGGCGATCGCGTGGCAGCGGGCGCGCCGCTGGTCGCGCTCGACGCGGAGCTGAGCGAGATTGCGCTGGCCGGCGCGCGTGCCGGGGTGCGCGAGGCGCGCGCTGCGCTGGCCGAGGCGGAGCGCCGCCTGGCCGAGGCCGAGCGCCTCAGCGCCGAGCGCACCATCGCCGAGACCGAGCTGCGCGCGCGCGCCGCGGCGGTGGAGCTGGCTGCCGCCGCGCTGGCACGTGCGGAAACGGCCGAGCGGCGCGAAGCCGCGCTGCTCGCCCGACACACCGTCAGCGCACCCTACGCCGGCGCGGTGAGCCGCAAGCTGACCAACGCGGGTGAGTGGGTGGATCGTGGCACGGCGGTGGTCGAGCTGGTCGCCACCGACGCGCTGCGCGTCGACTTCCAGGTGCCGCAGGAGTTCTTTCCGCGCGTGGAGCAGGGGCTGGCGCTGGATATCAGCCTGGACGCCCTGCCGCAGCCGCTGGCGGCGCGCGTCGTCGGCGTGGTGCCGGTGAGTGCCGGCCAGTCGCGCACGTTCACACTGATGACCCGGCCCGAGGATGCCGGCGCGCCGATTATTCCCGGCATGTCGGCGCGCGCCCGCCTGCACCTGCATGCCGGGCGCGCGGGGGTGACGGTGCCGCGCGATGCCCTGCTGCGTCATCCCGACGGGCGCGTCACGCTGTGGGTGGTCGAGCGCGACGGCGCACAGGTGCGCGTTGGCGAGCGTCGTATCCGCCCCGGGCGCGCGTTCGGCGAGCGCATCGAGATCGTCGACGGCCTTGCCGCCGGCACGGAGATCGTGGTGCGCGGCAACGAGGGCCTTGCCGAAGGGCAGCACGTGCGCGTCGGCGCGCCGCCGTGAAGCCGCGCGCACGCGCCGCCGGGTTGCGCTGAACGTGTTCGACTGGCTGGTGCGCAACGGCATGCTGGTCACGGTGGCGACCCTGATCGTCACCGTGCTGGGTCTCGCCGCCGCGCTGCGCATCCCGGTGCAGATGATCCCGGATCTCGAGGTGCGTACGATCACCGTGCGCACCGACTGGCCGGGGGCCACGCCGCAGGACATCGAGCAGGAGATCCTGATCGAGCAGGAGGAATACCTGCGCACCGTCCCCAGCCTCAAGCGCATCATCTCCGTCGCCGAGAGCGGGCGTGCCGAGATCGAGCTCGAGTTCCCCTTCGGGATCGACGTCACCGACACCCTGGTGCGGGTCAACAACGCGCTGAGCCAGGTGCCGTCCTACCCCGAGAACGTCGACCAGCCGCGCGTCTACGCCGCCTCGTTCTCGTCCAACTCGTTCATGTACTTCCGCATCGCGCCGTTGCCCGGCAACCCGCGCGGGCTCGACATGGACATGATGCGCGACTTCATCGAGGACCAGGTCCGCGTGCGCATGGAGACGGTGCCCGGCGTGTCGCAGGTCGACGTGCGCGGCGGCGCCGAGCGCGAAGTGCGCGTGCTGCTCGACGCCGCCGCCCTGGCCGAGCGCGCGCTGACCGTGGCCGACGTGCGCAACGCGCTGCGCGCACGCAATCGCGACGTCTCGGGCGGCGACGTCGACGGCGGCAAGCGCCGCTACCTGGTGCGCACCCTGGGCCGTTTCGAGACCATCGAATCGCTCGGCGACCTGATCCTGCTGCGCGACGGCGATGCCCTGGTCACCCTCCACGACGTCGCCACCATCGCGCTGGATCACCGCGAGCTGCGCGACCGCTCGTTCGTCGACGGCGCTGCGGTCATCCAGCTCGCCGTGCGCCGCGAGCAGGGCTCGAACGTGATCGCCATCAAGCGCGCGATGCTGGCCGAGGTCGAGGCCATCAATCGCGAGGTGCTCGCGCCCGCGGGCATGCATCTCGACCTGACCTCCGACGACGTGCGCTACGTCGAGGCCTCCGTCTTCAACGTGTGGAAGAACCTGCTCATCGGCGCCTGCCTGGCGACGGCGGTGATGTTCGTCTTCCTGCGCTCGCTGCGCAGCACCGCGGTGGGGGTGATCGGCATCCCGATCTGCACCATTGCCGCTTTCATCGGGCTGATCGCGACCGGGCGCACGATCAACGTCATCTCGCTGGCCGGGGTCGCCTTCGCCATCGGCATGACGCTCGACAACAGCATCGTGGTGCTGGAGAGCATCGAGCTCGAATGCCGGCGCGGCCTCGACCGCGTGCGCGCGGCGGTGGCCGGGATCAGGCGCGTGTGGCCGGCGGTGCTGGCTTCGACCCTGACCACGATCATGGTGTTCGTGCCGATCGTGTTCATCGAGGAGGAGGCCGGGCAGCTCTATTCCGACATTGCGATCGCGGTCTCGGCCTCGATCCTGGTCTCCATGCTGGTCGCCATCGCGGTCGTGCCCACGGCCAGCGCCCGGCTGGTGCCGCAGCGCCCGCCCGCGCCTGCCGACGGCGCCCTGCGGCGGGCGACGCTGGGCGCGGTCGGCTGGCTGCTGGCGCGCCGCCGGCGGCGTTATGCCTGTATCGCAACGGTCGTCGCGGCGAGCTGCGCGATCGTGCTCGGTCTCACGCCGCCGGCCGAGTACCTGCCGGAGGGCGAGGAGCCCAAGGCCTTTGCCAGCATGAACGCGCCGCCCGGTTACAACCTGGCCGCGATGACCCGCGTCGCGGAGCAGGTGCAGGCCTACCTGCTGCCTTTCGTCGACGACGATCCGGCGCGCTTCGCGCGTGGCGAGGCGGCGGTGCCCGCCCTGCGCTACGTCAACCTGCGCGTGTCGGCCGACCAGCTGCGCATCGTCGCCGAGCCGGTCGACGCGGCGCACATCGACGCGCTCATGCGCGAACTCGCCGATCACTACGAGAGCTATGCCGGCATGCGTGCCTTCGTCTCGCGCGGGTCCATCATCACCAGCAACAACGCCGGCACCCGCAGCGTCGACCTCGACATTTCCGGGCCGCGCCTGCAGGCCATCTACGACGTCGCCGCGGCGGCCTGGGACCGCGCGCAGGCCGTCTTCGAGCGCCCGCGCATCCAGGCCGAGCCGGCGGCGCTGTCACTGTCGCAGCCGCTGGTCGAGGTGCGGCCGGACTGGCGCCGTGCGGCCGAGCTCGGCTTCGACGCCACCGATCTCGGTCTGACCGTGGCGGCGCTGACCGACGGCGCCTACGTCGACGAGTTCTTCCTCGCCGACGACAAGATCGACATCTTTCTCTACGGCGCGGCCGGCGACGCGGTTACCGTCGACGCGCTCGACGCGCTGCCCATCCACACTCCGGGCGGCGCCGCGGTGCCACTGTCCGGGGTCGCACGGGTGGTGGAGACGGTCGACACCAGCATCGTGCGGCGGGTCAACGGCCAGCGCACCGTCACGCTGCACATCATCCCCCCGGATGACGTCGCCCTGGAGACCGGCGTCGAGCGCGTGCGTAACGACGTGGTCGGCGCCCTGCGCCGGGCCGGCCGCATCCCGGCCGACGTCTCGACCGGGATCTCCGGCGCCAGCGATCAGCTCGATGCCACGCGCGCCGCGCTCGCTGACAACTACCTCGTCGCGCTGGTCATCGTCTACCTGCTGCTGGCGGCGATCTTCCGCCACTGGGGTTACCCGCTGCTGATCATGACCACCATTCCGCTCGGCATCGCCGGCGGCATCGCCGGCCTGTGGCTGCTGAACCAGGGCGGCGCGGCATTGCCGCTGCTCGGGCTGCCGGCCGTGCAGCAGCCGTTCGACATGATCTCCATGCTCGGCTTCCTGATCCTGATGGGCACGGTGGTCAACAACCCGATCCTGGTCGTGCATCGCGCTTACGCCAACGTGCGCGAGGACGGGCTGGCGCCGGCCGCGGCGGTGGCTGAGGCGGTCGAATCGCGCCTGCGCCCGATCGCGATGTCGACGGTGACCACGGTGTGCGGCCTGGCACCGCTGGTGTTCCTGCCCGGCGCCGGATCCGAGCTCTACCGCGGGGTCGGCGCGATCGTGCTGTTCGGGCTGCTCGGCACGGCGCTGGTGTCACTCACCTACCTGCCGGCGCTGACCGTCTCGGCGCTGCGCTGGTCGGCACCGCGCGCTGCCACGCCGGCCGGCACGACCTAGCCCGGCGTCGTGGCCGGTGCGCGCAGGTTCGCGCGCAGCACGCAGTACCCCGCGATCCCGCTCAGCAGGGAGCCGACGAGTACGCCGAGGCGATCGATGCGGCCATAGCCGGCACCGCCCTCGGCGAAGGCGAGCCCACCGATGAACAGGCTCATGGTGAAGCCCACGCCGCACAGCGTGGCAACGCCCGCGAGCTGCGCCCAGGAGACGTCGTCCGGCAGGCGCGCCAGGCGCGCCGCCACGACCAGGCCCACGCACAGCAGGATGCCGACCGGCTTGCCGACGAACAGGCCGAGCGTGATGCCCAGCGGTACCGGGTCCAATAGATCCGTGAACGTCAGTCCGGCCAGCGGCAGGCCGGCGTTGACGAACGCGAAGGCCGGCAGGATGACGAACGCCACCCACGGGTGCAGATCGGAGATCAGGCCCTTGACCGGCGACTCCGGATCGTCGCTGCTCTTCTCGGAGGTGATGAACAGCGCCGTGATGACGCCGGCCAGGGTCGCGTGCACGCCGGATTTGAGCACGCACACCCAGAGCAGCACACCAAGCAGTATGAACGGCGAGGCCGAGCGCGCGCCGGCGAGCTTGAGGCCGGTCATGAGCGCAATCACCACCGCGGCCGCGGCGAGCGAAGCGAGCGACAGGCCCGACGTGTAGAACAGCGCGATGATGACGATGGCGACGAGGTCGTCGAGAATCGCGAGCGTCATGAGAAAGACTTTCAGCGCAACCGGCACGCGCGGCCCGAGCATGGCGAGAATACCGAGCGCGAAGGCGATGTCGGTCGCGGTCGGCACTGCCCATCCAATCAGGGCAGCCGGGTTCCCGCTGTTGATCGCGACGTAGGTCAGCGCGGGCACCGCGACCCCGCCGATCGCCCCGGCCAGCGGGAGGACGAGCTGGCTGCGGTCGGCGAGGTGGCCGTGCACCAGCTCGTGCTTGATCTCTAGCCCAATGACGAAGAAGAAGATCGCCATCCAGCCGTCGTTGACCCACAGGAACAGCGGCTTCTCGATGCTCAGTGCACCGACGCGGACTTGTCCGACGATGTGCAGGAAGCCGTCATAGAGTTCGCCCCAGGGCGAATTCTGTAGCGCCATCGCGGCGAGAGTCGCCGCGATGAGGGTAAGGCCCGCGGTGCCTTCGAGGTGCACGAAGCGCACGATACCGCGGTTGAAGCGGTCGAAAGGCGTCAGGTCGCCGCTATCCACCTGCGCTGGTGGCTGACGATCGGAATCAATGCTCATGTGCTGATGCGATACTGCCCGGGAGGGGAGCGGCGACGTGGCCGCCGCCGCTCCGGTCCGTCATTCGCCGAAGACGCCACCGTAGGCCTCGTCGTTGAAGCCGACCAGCACCGTCTTGCCGCTGACCAGGGTCGGCGCGCGCAGGTTGCCGGTCGGTCCGAGCATGGCCTCGACCACCTCGTCCGCCGGCCTGGTGCCGGGCTTGAACTCGGTGATCTTCCTGCCCTTGGCCACGATCACCCTGGAGGCTTTCGCGGCCAGCTCGCGCGCGTCGTCGGCGCCCAGCTTGCGCGAAGCCGGCACCGTCTCTTTGGGCGTCAGCCCTCTGGCGTCCAGAAACTTGGACGCTCGGGTACAGCTGGTTCAGCCCTTGCGGAAGTAGTACCAGTTGATCTGCTTGCTCATGCAGGTCTCCCTTGCTCTCGATGGTGGTGAAAAGGTCGCTGCATTTTGCCAAAAAACCGGCTGGCGTACCCGGCGCTCCTGCCGTCTCGCGCTCAGCGGCTGGTCAGCTTGATCTCGATGCGCCGGTTGCGCGCCAGCGCGGCGGCCTCTTCGCCATCGTCGATCGGATGGTGCTCGGCGAAGCCGGTGGCGGCGAGCCGCCCGGGCGGGATACCGAAGCCGACCAGCTCGCGCACGATGCGAATCGCGCGCGCGGCGGACAGCTCCCAGTTGGAAGGGAAGCGGGCGGTGCGGATCGGGCGGCGATCGGTATGACCGTCGATGCGCAGCACCCAGTCGAGGTCGGGCGGGATGCGTTCGACCAGGCGGTCCAGCGTCGCCGCGACCTGCGCCACCTGGCGCCGCCCGACCGGACCGAGCTCGTCCGAGCCGCTCTCGAACAAGAGCTCCGAGGGCAGCACGAAGCGGTCGCCGACGACCTCTATGCCGGGTACTTCGGCCAGCGCTTCGCGCAGCCGCCCGAAGAACTCGGAGCGGTAGCGCTGCAGCTGCGCGGCCTTGCTCGCCAGCGCCACGTTCAGCTTGCGCCCGAGCTCGGCCAGGCGGGCGTCTTTCGCCGCGATGTCCTGCTCGGCGACGTCGAGCGTGGCGGACAGGCGCGCGAGCTGTTCGCGCACCTCGGCGAGCTGGCGGTTGAGGTGTTCGACCTGGGCCTGCGCGGCGACGTTGATCTCGGCCTCGGCGGCGAGGCTGGCGCGCAGGTCGTCGCGCTCGGCAATGACGGTCTCGATCTCGCCGCTCAGGCGATCGCGCAGGGCGGCCAGCGCCTCGACTTCGACCGCCAGCGCGGCGCGGTGTGACTCCAGCTCGCCCATGGCCGCGGCCTGCTCGGCGATGATGCCGGCGCGTTCCTCGAGCAGGGCCGATTGTGCGGCCAGCGTGCCGTCCTGCGCTGCGACGCGCGCCTCGGCTGCCTCCAGGCTCGCGCTGCGCAGCGCCAGGGCCTGGTCCAGGCGCGCGCTCTCGGCCTGTTCCATGGAGAGCATGTCGGCGAGCTCGTCGACGCGTGCGTTGAGGCGCGCCAGCGCCTGGTCGCGGCCGAGGATCGCCCCGGTCAGGAACTGCTGGCCGACCGCGGCCACCAGCAGCACGAAGATGACCACCATCAGCAGCGAGGCGATGGCGTCGACGAAAGCCGGCCAGATGTCGACGGGCCGGCGCCGGCGCAGCGTGCTCATCGCGGCTCGCGGCTGGCCAGCGCGTTGGCGATGGTTTTGCTGAGCAGCCGCAGCTCGGCGCGCAGCTCGTCGTCGAGACCCGCGCCGCCGTCCTCTCCCAGCCGCCGGAGCTGGGCCGCCACCTCGGCCTGGCCGGCGGCGAGCCGTTCCAGCCCGGCGTTGTGATCGCCGACCTGGCGGTTGAAACGGGTCAGGGCCTCGCCCAGCTCGTCGACGCTGGCGCGCATGCGCTCGCGCTCGCGCTCCTGCGCGGCGCCGCTGCGCTGCATGCGTTCGAGCATGTCGGCGGTCTTCTCCAGCAGCGCCTCGACGTAGGCCGGGGCGCCGGCGATCAGCGGCTCGTCACCGCCGATGCCGCTCGACAGGCGCGTGCTGCCGGACAGCCATTCCTCGAGCTCGTTGAAGAAGCGGTTCTGCGCATGCCCGGCCTGCAGGTCGAGAAAGCCCAGCACCAGCGAGCCGGCGAGACCGAACAGCGAGGACGAGAAGGCCACGCCCATGCCGGTCAGGGGCTGTTCGAGATTGGCCTTGAGGTTGTCGAAAATGGCGGCGCCGTCGGCGCCCTCCACCGCCATGCCGCGGATCACGCCGGCGACCGAGCCGACCGTCGCCATCAGTCCCCAGAAGGTGCCGAGCAGGCCGAGGAAGATCAGCACGCCGATGAAGTAACGCGACAGGTCGCGCGATTCCTCCAGCCGGCTGCGGATGGAGTCGAGCAGGGCGCGCAGTGAGGTCGCCGACAGCGACACGTCGCCGCGGCCGGAGAGCAGCAGCGCCATGGAGGCGAGCAGGCGTGGCTGGGCCTGGCCGGCGTCCGCCGCGGCGCCCTCGCGCCAGGTCTCGACCCAGGCGATCTCCGGGTACAGCGACAGCACCTGGCGCACGTTGATGGCGATCCCGATCGCGAGGACCGCGAGGATGACGCCGTTGAACCACGCGTTGGCGTGGTAGGCGGCGGCCAGTGGCGCGGCGATGAAGGCGCAGCCGGTGGCGACCGCGAGCGCGAACACGGTCATCCAGACGAGGCTGCGGGTGGGCTGGGTCATCGGCTGTCGCGGCCGGGCTCGGCGACGTGGAATCCGCACCCAGAATATCGCCGCCGCCCGGCGATTACGAGGAGCGGGCGGCGCGCCCGGTACGCGGCCGTTGCACGCCGGCGCGCGCCGCCCGGCGGCCCCGGCGCCGCGTGTCGCGGCACACCGCGGCCCGGGCCGGACGTGACGCGCCGGCGTTCGACGCACCTCCGCCGGCGGCGGTATCATGGCGCGCCCGTACGCGCAGCACGGCGCGCGTGCACCGTTCATTCCCGGGGAGGAACCGCACCATGTCCGATGTCTACGTCGCCGGTGTCAGCATGACGCAGTTCGGCAAGCACCTCGATCGCAGCCTCAAGGACCTGACCGGAGACGCGCTGCAGGGCGTGCTCGCCGACGCCGGCTGCGAGGCCGGCGCGGTCGAGGCGGTGTTCTTCGGCAACTGCGTGCAGGGCCACATGGAAGGGCAGGACATGGTGCGCGGCGAGATCGCGCTGCGCCCGTTCGGCATCGCGGGCGTGCCGGTGGTCAACGTCGAGAACGCCTGCGCGACCGCCTCGACCGCGTTTCACATGGCGGTCAATTACGTCCGCGCGGGCGCCGCCGACGTGGCGCTGGCGATCGGCGTCGAGAAGATGTTCTCCGAGGACAAGGCGCGCATGTTCAGCGCCTTCGACGGCGCCTGGGACGTACACGACGTCGAGCACAGCAAGGAAGTCTTCGCCGAGATGGCGACCGGGGTGGAGGTACCCGAGGGTACGACCTCGCCGCGGCCCTACAGCGTGTTCATGGACATCTACGCCGGCTTCTGCCGCATGCACATGCGTGAGTTCGGCACCACGCAGGAACAACTCGCGATGGTCGCGGCGAAGAACCACCAGCATTCGACCGCCAACCCGCTGTCGCAGTACCAGAAGGCATTCAGCGTCGAGGAGGTGCTCGGCGCCGCGCCCATCACCTACCCGCTGACCCTGCCGATGTGCTCGCCGATCTCCGACGGTGCCGCGTCCGCCATCGTCTGCAACGCCGCCGGGCTGAAACGCCTGCGCGGTAACTCCGGGCGCGCCCTGCGCGTACTCGCCAGCGTGATCCAGTCGGGCAGCAATCGCCGCGTGACCGAGTTCGACAAGCACGCCAGCCGCCTGGCCGCGGGCAAGGCCTACGAGCAGGCCGGCCTGGGCCCGGCCGACATCGACGTTGCCGAGGTCCACGACGCCACCGCCATGGGCGAGATCATCGAGCTCGAAGCGCTCGGCCTGTGCGAACTCGGCGATGGCGGTCCCGCCGCGGCCCGCGGCGACACCACCTTCGGCGGCCGCATCCCGACCAACCCCTCGGGCGGCCTCGAATCCAAGGGCCACCCGATCGGCGCCACCGGGCTCGGCCAGATCTACGAGCTGGCCTGCCAGCTGCGCGGCGAAGCCAGCGGACGCCAGGTCGAGGGCGCGCGGGTCGCGCTGGCGCAGAACGGCGGCGGCATCGTCGGCATCGAGGAGGCGGTCACCTGCGTCAACATCCTGGGCCGCTAAAAAAAGGGGACATGCCACTTTTGCAAGTCCCTGATCAATCGACCTGTCTCTGACTAATCAACCACTTGCAAAAGTGGCATGTCCCCTTTCTCTGCATGAGCAAGTACTACGCCGACTCGGACAAGCACGGTGACGAGGCGTCCTCGGCGCTGGTCGAGGCCTTTCATGCCTCGGTGCGGGATCTCGTGCGGCGGCGCTTCGCGGCGCATGGTGGCGCGTGGTCGGACTTCGTCTTCGGGGCCGCCATCGACGACATCACGGCGGCCGACTTCGAGGCCATCGACGCGCGCATCCTCGCGCTCGGCCACCGCTACGCATGGTCGGCGCTGGTCTCGGTCGAAGAGCGGCCCGAGGCCTACCAGGCGGCGGACGGCGTCAGCGAGGATCTCGCGACCTTCAGCTTCGAGCATCCCGAGGCGCCGACCGCGCCGGCCGACGGCGACGGCTGGGCGCAGTGCGGGGTCGGCGACAACGTCGTGCCCTACGACGCCATGATCACCGGCACCGCACGCTACGTGCGCTCCAGCGAGCGCGTGCTGCGTTACCTCGAGCAGGGCGTGCCGCCCGGCACCATCGCCGTCATCGACGACTCCGGCGGCACCCTCACCGCGCCCGTTCTCGAGCAGTTTGCCGGTGTGCTGTGCGCCGGCGGCACGGTGCGCTCGCACCTCGGCATCCTGACCCGCGAGTACAACATTCCGTGCTTCATGAACGCGAAGCTGTCCGGGATCCGTGAAGGCGACACGGTACGCATGGAGACGACCGCTAAGGCGAAGACCGCGGAGGCCTACCAGCAGGGCATCGAGATGACCGCGCGGGTGTGGCGGCAGGCCGGCGACGCATGAGCAGCGCGCGTATCAGCTACCCGCAGCTGCTCGAGACCAACGCGCTCATCCAGCAGCTCTCCGACGAGTCCTACTGGCTGTGCGTGACGCGCACCGTGCAGGAGTCGAAGCTGTTCCCGGTCTCGCCCTACATGCTGCTCAGCTACTTCATGGCCTTCTACCGTTACCCCGAGCTTGTGCGCAAGGTCGACGCCCACCTGCCGGCCGAGGAAATCGGCGATCGCATGCGCAACATGGGCATCAAGTGCGCCAACCCGGCGATGGGCTGGGGGCTGCCGTCGTTCTACCTGCTCGGGCGCGAGTACCTGATCAACCTCGGCCTGCTGCGCCCCGAGGACGCACTCGACGACCTCATCGACGTGATGGATTTCTGGAAGCGCTTCCAGCTCGGCTGGCACCGCAACGACGGCCACCTGACCAACTCGAGCTATGGCCATCGCGCGCAGATCCTGCCCGAGCGCCGCCTGCAGGTGTTCCACGCCGACATGTACGAGTGCCGCCAGGGCGATGCCCTGCACAACGCGGCACAGGCCTTCATGGCGGCGGCCTCGCAGTACGGGTTTCTCATTTCCTGCGAATCGCGCATCAGCCTGCACAACTCGGGACCGTACCGGCTTTCCGGGGCGCGCGAGATGATCGTGCGCGACTACATGGATCTCTCGGAGTCGGATTTCCCCTGGCTGGACGACGTCGCCCGCGGCGTGCCCTACAACAACCTCACCGTGCCGATGGCGGTGGAGGGCTGCCACATCTACCTGATGGACGACTGGGGCTCGTTCGAATCCGAGCCCGAGTTCAAATCGCACCACGTGGTCGGCGTCGGCCTGTACACCTCGGACTCGCTCACCGAGGGTTACCTGCCGCTCGCGATGGACTCGCGCGATGCCCTCACCAACGCCTTCAGCGAGCTCACCGGCCAGGTCAAGGACGCCACCGCGAAGCTGTGGAAGCGGATCGCCTCGTGGTCGCGCGACCAGATGATCGACGCCGGCGCCATCACCTACTTCGCGATCGCCAAGGACATCGCCCACGTCGCCGGCTGCTACGCGGTCGAGGACTGGATGCTGATCGACGAGCGCGCCGAGCGCTTCCGCCCGCTGCTCAACGACGAGTACGCCAACGCCTTCCTCGGCGAGCTGGTCGGCACCCTGACCAATCCCAGCCAGCGCCTCTCCGGCTACAGCATGATGATGCACTCCGACCAGCCCACCCGCATGTACAGCC
Source organism: Gammaproteobacteria bacterium (assembly GCA_041984235.1). Classification (GTDB taxonomy): domain Bacteria; phylum Pseudomonadota; class Gammaproteobacteria; genus JBHIYN01. The sequence goes on along the minus strand of JBHIYN010000007.1, from coordinate 78,246 downwards.
ACATTCCCTACGCGGTGCTGGACGGGGCCGAATTCACCCGCACGGTCGGCCCGCTGCGGCCCGGCAGCAGCCGCCTGGCGCCCAAGCAGGACCGCTACACCACCAGCCAGGGCGTGCTCACGCTGGATGAGTACAATGAGCGCGCCCGGGCGTTCACGCCGCGGGCCTGCGCGGCGCCGTACCGGCACCTGTGCGAAACCTGGCTGAAGTACAACGCCGGCGACGAGCGCGCCGACGCGCTATACCGCCTGGAGCAGGAACATTCGCGGCGACTGAAAGACAAGGGGGCGGGGCTCAGCACGGCCGACATCGAGGCCCTGCGCGCGGCTGAACGCCCGGGGGAGATCCGATGAACGAATCACATCTGGTACTGCACGGCATCGCCGTGAAGAAGCACGGCGGGCGGGACGCCATCGCCGACCTGGCCGGGCTGGACGCGGCCGCGGTCGACGGTCTGCTGGAGGCCGCCGTTGCCGGCGGACGGGTCGCGCAGGTCGAGGACAAGTTCCTGCTGACCCCGGCCGGGCGCATGATCGTCGATGCGCAGTACTCGCGGTTCTACGCCGCGGCGCGCGAGGACGCGGAGTTCCGCGCGGCGCACGAGCGCTTCGAGATCGTCAACAACGAGCTCAAGCAGGTCATCACCGACTGGCAGACCATGAGCGTCGGCGGCGAGAAGATCGCCAACGATCATTCCGATCCCGATTACGACGACAAGGTCATCGACCGCCTCGGCCAGGTGCACGAGAAGGTCGAGCCGATCCTGAAGCGTTTCGCCGTCAACGTGCCGCGCTTCGCGCACTACCTGGCCAAGCTCGAGGCGGCGCTGGAGAAGGCCGAGGACGGCGAGGCCAAGTGGGTCTCCGACGCCACCCTCGACAGCTACCACACGGTGTGGTTCGAGCTGCACGAGGACATCCTGCGGGTGCTTGGCCGCGAGCGCGAGGAGTAGGGCTGCCGATGGCGCAAGCGCTCGGGGAATTCGTCCTCGCGCTGGACGGCAGTGCGCTGCCGCCGCGTGAGCAGATCGGCGGCAAGGCGTGGTCGGTCGCACGCATGCTGGCACTCGGCCTGCCGGTACCGCCGGCGGTGGTGATCACGACCGACGCCTGCCGCGCCTACCTCGACCAGGGCCATTTCCCGGACGGCCTGGAGGATCAGATCGGCGCTGCGGTCGCCTGGCTGGAAGCGCAGACCGGACGCACCCTGGGCGATGGCGACAAGCCGCTGCTGGTATCGGTGCGCTCGGGCGCGGCGATCTCGATGCCGGGCATGATGGACACGGTCCTCAATCTCGGTATCAACGACGCCACCGAGGCCGCGCTCGCGGCCGAGTCCGGTGACGCCGGCTTCGCGCGCGATACCCACCGGCGCTTCCTCGAGCTGTATGCCGGCATCGTGCTCAAGGCGACGCTGCCGGAGAGCAGCGCGGGCGATCCGCGCGCCATGGTCGAGGCGATCGAGGGCCAGGGCCTGCAGGTACCCGCTACCGCGCGCGAGCAGCTGCATGCCGCGGTCGAGGCGGTATTCGCGTCGTGGAACTCGCGGCGCGCGAAGCGCTACCGCAAGCATCACGACATTCCCGACAGCCTCGGCACCGCGGTTACCGTGCAGGCGATGGTGTTCGGCAACCTCGACGATCGCTCGGGCACCGGCGTGCTGTTCAGCCGCAATCCCCTGCACGGCGATCCCGAGCCCTACGGCGAGTACCTGCACCGCGCGCAGGGCGAGGACGTAGTCTCCGGCAAGTTCACCCCGGAGCCGCTGTCGTCGCTGCGCGAGGCGCTGCCCGAGGTGCACGATGCCCTGATCGCCGCTGCGCAAACGCTGGAGCGCGAGAACGGCGACGTGCAGGACATCGAGTTCACGGTGCAGCGCGGCGAGCTGTTCCTGCTGCAGTCGCGTGCGGCCAAGCGCGCTCCGGCGGCCGCCGTGCGCTTTGCCGTGGACATGGTCAACGAAGGCCGCATCGAGGCCGCCACCGCGCTCGCGCGGGTCAGCGCCGAGCAGGTGCGCAGCCTGCTCAAACCGCGCCTGGTCGAGGGTGCGACCGACGGCGCCGAGATCCTGGCGCGCGGCGAGATCGCCTGCCAGGGCGTCGGTGCCGGCGTGGTGGTCACCGATTCCGACGAGGCCGAGCGCCGCCACGAGGCCGGCGAAGCGGTGGTGCTCGCACGCGCCACCACCAGCCCCGAGGACGTGCACGGCATGATCGCCGCCAGTGCCGTGCTTACCGAGCAGGGCGGCTCGACCTCGCACGCGGCGGTCGTCGGCCGTGCGCTGGGCGTGCCCTGCCTGGTCGGCTGCGGCGAGGGCAGCGTGACCGCGCTGGCCGGGCGCGAGGTCACCGTCGACGCCAACGGCGGCGCCGTGCATGCCGGGCTGCTCGAAGTCGTCAGCCCCAGCGAGACCGACGACCCGCTGCTCGCACAGCTGACGCAATGGGCGGCGGAACGCTGCCCGATCACGGTCACCGACACGGACGACGGCGCGTTCGACCTCGACCACGTCGAGGGCGCCGAGGACCCGCAACGCCTGCCCGCGCTGCTTGCCGGGCACGACAGCGTGCGCGGCGGCGCCATCGAGTCCGACGCCGGCGTCGCCGCCGCCCTCGCTGCCGGCGTCAGCACCATCGTCGCGCGCCATCCTCTGCCGGTCATGCTGGCCGCGCTCGCCGCCTCGCGCGGGGACGACGCATGAGCGTTATGCAACCACTTTCAACGAATGCCAAGGGACCGCTGCCATGAGCAAGCACAGCGCTGAGGACATCGAGAACCTGGTCGAGCTGTTCAACCGCTCGGACTGGGAGGAGATGCACCTGAAGAGCGGGGAGATCGAGATCTTCCTGTCCAACGACCCCAACGCCCGCGCACCCTCCGCGGCGACAGCGGCGCCGGCTGCGGCGCCCGCGCCCGCCGGCGAGGCACCCGCGGCGGCCGCTGCAGCGGTACCCGAGGTGACGCCGGCGGTGTTCGCGCACGACGTCGTCATCCCCGACGGCATGGTCGCGGTGCGCGCACCCAACCTCGGTACCTTCTACCGCGCGCCGAAGCCCGGTGCGCCGCCGTACGTGGAGGTGGGCCAGAAGATCAGCGCCGACACCGAGGTCTGCCTGATCGAGGTGATGAAGCTGTTCACCCCGGTCAAGGCCGGCGTCGACGGCGTGGTGCGCGAAGTACTGGTCGGTGACGGCCAGATGGTCGAGTACGAGCAGGCGCTCGTGATCATCGAGCCGACCGCCTAGCTTTTAGTGGACATGCGGAATTTTCTAGGGGCGGGAGCGGCATGACGATCAAGCGGGTGCTGGTCGCCAACCGCGGCGAGATCGCCGTGCGCATCATCCGGGCGGCGCACGCGCTCGGCATCGAAGCGGTGCAGGCGGTGTCGGCCGCCGACCGGGACTCGGCCGCGGCGCGTCTCGCCGACCGTACCGTGGTGCTGGGTCCGGCGGCGTCGAAGGAGAGCTATCTCGACCCTGCCCGGGTCGTGCACGCGGCCCTCGCCACCGGCTGCGACGCGCTGCATCCCGGTTACGGCTTCCTCTCTGAACGCGCGCCGCTGGCGCGGCTGTGCGACGAGCACGGCATCGTCTTCGTCGGTCCGGACGCGGACGTCATCGATGCCCTTGGTGACAAGCTGCGCGCGCGCGCCATCGCCGAGCAGGCCGGCGTGCCGCTGGTTCCCGGCACCGATCACATCGCCGATGCCAGCGCCGCGCGCAAGGCGGCGGGTGAGCTCGGCTACCCGGTGGTGATGAAGGCCTCGGCCGGCGGTGGCGGGCGCGGCATGTTCGTTGCCCGCGACGAGAAGACCATCGGCGAGTCGTTCGACAAGGCCAGCCACGAGGCGCTGGAGGCGTTCGGCGACGGCACGCTGTACATGGAGCGCTACGTCGAGAACGCACGTCACGTCGAGGTGCAGGCCGCCGGTGACGGCGCCGGGCGCGTGGTGCACTACGGCGAGCGCGACTGCTCGGTGCAGCGGCGCTACCAGAAGGTGGTCGAAGAGGCGCCGTGCGCGCTGATGCCGGACGCGCTGCGCAAGGAACTGCACGCCGCCGCGGTCAAGCTGCTGTCCGACCTCAAGTACCGCAATGCCGGCACCGTCGAGTTTCTCTACGACGTCAACCGCCAGGCGTTCTACTTCATCGAGGTCAACACGCGTATCCAGGTCGAGCACCCGGTCAGCGAGCAGGCGACCGGCTTCGACCTGGTGCAGACCCAGTTCCGTATCGCCGGTGGCGAGCCCGGCGCGCTGCCACGGCAGGACCAGATCCGGCTCAACCGACACGCCATCGAATGCCGCATCAACGCGGAGGATGCGGCGCACGACTTCCGTCCCAGCCCCGGCCGCATCCGCCGCTGGTCGCCACCGTGCGGCGCCGGCATCCGCGTCGACAGCCACTGCGAGGACGGCTACCTGGTGCCGCCCTTCTACGATTCCATGATCGGCAAGCTGATCGTCACTGCCGCCGATCGCCCGGCCTGCGTCGAACGCCTGGCGCACGCGCTGGAGACGTTCGAGATCGAGGGGCTGACCACCAACCTGCCGCTGCTGCGCGCGATCTGCGCGCACGAGGATTTCCGCGACAACCGCTTCCACACGCGCTGGCTGGAGCAGGACCTGTTGCCGGCGTTCGCCGACAGGGCGCCGGAATGATGCTCACGAGCGCACGCAGCTTGCGCGCTGGCGGCGCACGGAAAGCGCAGCTCAAGCAGGAACAAACGAAGATTTCGAGCACCGGGCTCGCGCCGGCTGGCAAACGCAGCAGCCCGGATCTGAGCCCGACCGCACAATAGGAGTAGACCGCACCATGGCCCATATCGAATTCCTGGACGAGACCATGCGCGACGGCCAGCAGAGCCTGTGGGGCATGCGCATGCAGGCCGGCATGGCGCTGCCGGTGTCGCCGCTGGTCGACCGTACCGGCTACCGTGTCATCGACCTCACCGGCTCGTCGATGTTCGAGTGCCTGATCAAGTACTGCCACGAGAACCCGTGGGAAGGCCTCGACCTGCTGGTCGCCTCGATGCCGCGGACGAAGATCCGCGGTGGCATGCGCTCCAACGCCTCGGTCACCTTCGGCGTCACCCCGGACGCGCTGATGGATGCCTGGATGCGCCAGCTCAACGTGCACGGCTGCCGCAGCTTCTGGATCTACGACGTCCTGTTCAACAACGACAAGACCAAGCGCCTGGCCAAGCTGGCCAAGGAGTTCGGCTCCGAGATCGCGGGCGCCATCATGTTCACCCTGAGCCCGGTGCACACCGACGCCTACTACGCGAAGCAGGCCGACGAGCTCTCCGCGTCCGACGACATCGACACCATACTGCTCTACGACACCGCCGGTGTGCTGGAGAAGGAGCGCCTGCAGACGCTGGTGCCGGCGATCAGGGAGAAGGCGCGCGGCAAGCCGATCGAGTTCCATTCCAACAACCTGCTCGGGCAGTCCGCCAAGGCCTACCTCGACGCCATCGACCTCGGCGTTACGATCCTGCACACGGCGGTGCGGCCGATGGCGAATGGGCCCTCGGTGCCGTCGGTCGAGATCATGACCCGCAACATCGAGCTGCTCGGCCACACCCACGATCTCGACACCAGCCTGTTCAAACCGGTCGCCGATCACTTCGAGAAGGTCGGCAAAGCGGCCGGCTTCCTCGTCAACCAATACGCCGAGTACGACGTGATGTCGATCCAGCACCAGGTGCCGGGCGGCATGGTCGGCACGCTCAAGGCGCAGCTCGTGCAGCACGGTATGAGCGAGAAGCTCGACGAGGTGCTGGCGGAGACCGCGGTGGTGCGCCGGGAGCTCGGCTACCCGGGCATGGCGACCCCGTTCAGCCAGCTGGTCGGTACCCAGGCGGTGCTCAACATCATCACCGGCAAGCGCTACAGCTCGATCCCGGACGAGGTCATCCAGTACTGCGCCGGCTTCTACGGTGAGCCTGCCGGCCCGGTCGATCCCAACATCATGGACGTCATCATGGCCTCGCCGCGCGCGAAGGAGGTGGTCGCCAACCCGCCGCCGCAGCCGTCGATCGAGGAGCTGCGCAGGGAGTACGGCACCGACGACGACGACGAGCTCATCCTGCGTGCGCTGGTCCCGGGCGAGGGCCTGGAGAAGATGAAGCAGGCCGGACCGGTCAGGACCACCTATCCCTACCTGTCCTCGCCGGAGCTCGACCAGGTCGCGCGGCTGATGAAGCTCGCCACCTCGCCGGTGGTGCAGGTCAAGTCGGCCGAGTTCGAGCTGTCGTTGAGGAAGTCCGGATGAGCCTACGCCGCGCGGTCATCGTCGACGTCGTGCGCTCGCCGTTCGGGCGCGGGCGCGAGAGCGGCGGTCTGCACGCGCTGCACCCGGTCGATCTCTACGCCCACGTGCTCGAGGCGCTGGTCGCCCGCACCGGCATCGATCCGAACCTGATCGAGGACGTTATCACCGGCTGCGTGATCCAGGTCGCCGAGCAGTCCGGCAACATCGGCCGCCAGGCGGTGCTCGCCGCCGGCCTGCCGGAGTCGGTGCCCGCGGTCACCCTGGACCGCAAGTGCGGCTCGGCGCAGCAGGCCATGGATTTCGCCGCGCAGGGCGTCATCGCCGGTGCCTACGACGTCGTCATCGCGGGCGGGGTAGAGATGATGAGCGTGGTGCCGATGCGGGTGAACCGCATGGGCAAGGACAACGAGGGCGGCCGCTTCCACGCCCGTTATCCGCAGGGCATGGTGCGCCAGGGGATCTCGGCCGAGCTGATCGCGGCGCAGTGGGCGCTCGATCGCGAGACCCAGGACCGCTTCGCGCTGCGCTCGCACGAACGCGCCGAGGCCGACCGCGAAGGTGCCGCGCGCGACATCGTTCCGGTTACCCTGACCCTGCCGGACGGATCGATGTACACGGTGGCCCGGGACGAGGGCATCCGCGCCGATTCCTCCCTGGACAAGCTGCTCGGCCTGCAGCCGGCCTTCGAGAACGAGGAGATGGCCGCGCGCTATCCGCAGATCCGCTGGAGCGTGACCGCCGGCAACGCCAGCCAGGTCACCGACGGCGCCAGCGCCATGCTGATCGTCGAGGAGCGGTTCGCCCATCGGCTCGGCCTGCAGCCGCGCGCCGCGATCACGCATTTCGCGGTCGCCGGCGACGACCCGGTGATGATGCTGACCGGCATTATCCCGGCCACGCGCAAGCTCATGAGCCGTGCTCGGGTGACCGCCGAGGACATCGACGCCTACGAGGTCAACGAGGCTTTCGCCTCGGTGCCCTTGGCGTGGGAGAAGGAGTTCGGCACCAACCCGGACAAGCTCAACCTGTTCGGCGGCGCCATTGCGCTCGGCCACCCGGTCGGCGCCTCGGGCGGCCGCCTGGTTGCCAACCTGCTGCGCGCGCTGGAAGCAGTCAATGGCCGCCGCGGACTGGTTACCATGTGCGAGTCGGGCGGCATGGCCAACGCGACGCTCATCGAGCGGCTGTAGCACGGGTGGAAAAAGGGGACATGCCACATTTCCAAGTTCCTGATTATCGAACCTCGATAATCAGGAACTTGGAAATGTGGCATGTCCCCTTTTTCGCCCTTTTCACCGGCATAACGAACAGGGGGAACACGACATGCCAGGCAGGGTAGAAGACAAGGTCACCATCGTTACCGGCGCCGGCTCCGGCATCGGCCAGGCCTGCATGCAGCTGTTCGCGCGCGAGGGCGCGATCGTGGTCGGCTGCGGGCGCCGCCAGGGCGCGCTCGACGAGACGCTGAAGTCGGTCACCGATGCCGGCGGCAGGGGCATGGTGGTGTCGGCCGACCTGTCGAAGGTCGAGGACGCCGATCGCGTGGTGGAAGAGACCGTGAAGGCCTACGGCCGGGTCGACATCCTGGTGCACGCGGCGAGCGTCGGCTGGAGCTGGAGCCACGTCAGCAAGGATTCCATGAACGACCTCGCCACCACGCCGCCGGACAAGTGGCTGGAGGTCATCGGCATCAACCTCAATGCCGCCTACTACATGGCGCACGCCGTGCTGCCGCACATGCTGCAGCAGGAGTGCGGCTCGCTGGTCATGGTGGCCTCGATCTCGGGCATGGTCGGCATGCCGACCGCGCATACCTACTGCTCGGCCAAGGGCGGGGTGATCAACATGGTGCGCGCGATGGCGACGACCTATGCGAAGCAGGGCGTGCGCGCGAACTGCGTGTGCCCGGGCTATACGGACACGCCCATGATCGCCGACGTCATGAACATCTTCGACGACGAGACCACCGCCAACTACCTCACCCCGATGGCGCGCGCCGGCACCCCCATGGAGATGGCCTACGGCTGTCTCTACCTCGGCTCTGACGAGGCGACCTACTGCAACGGGGTCATCCTGCCGATCGACGGCGGCACGGTGGCGCGGCAGTAACACCGCCGACCCGGCCTCGCGCCGGGCACCTCATCCCGCGTCCGGGTCCCACGGACGCCCGCGCTTGTCTTCGATATAGCCCCGAATGAGCTGTCGCACGACCTGCGACGGCGTCAGGTCGTCTTCCCGGCACAGGGCCTCGAACACCGCTTTCTTGCGCGGGTCGATGAGGATGGTGAGGCGGGCGGTGCGTTGTTCCGGCGGCATGGCGGCTCGCTCCCGGCGCTGGTGCGCTTCAATAAGAAATATTTACATATGATTATAATAGTCTGATAATCAAATGCGAGGCTCGGATCGAGCCCCAGGTGCGGGACGCGCTGCTGCGCGGCTCCCGCGCAACCGTCCGTACGGCGCGGCGACGCGCCCTGGAGCCCATCCATGCCGACCCCGCACAGCCTGCGCGACGACGTCTTCGGCGGCCTCACCGCCGCCGTGGTCGCGCTGCCGCTGGCGCTGGCCTTCGGCGTTGCCTCCGGCGCCGGCGCGCTGGCCGGGCTCTACGGCGCGGTACTGGTCGGCTTCTTCGCCGCGATCTGCGGCGGCACGCCATCCCAGATCTCGGGCCCGACCGGGCCGATGACGGTGGTCATGGCCGCGGTGCTGACGCATTTCGCGGCCACGCCGGGCACCGCCTTCCTGGTCGTCGCGCTGGGTGGCGTGTTCCAGATCCTGTTCGGGCTCTCCGGCATCGGGCGCTACATCAAGCTCGTGCCCTACCCGGTGGTGTCGGGTTTCATGAACGGCATCGGCGCCATCATCATCATCCTGCAGGTAGCGCCGCTGCTCGGCTACGCCGCGCCGGAGGGCATCATCCTGGTCAAGCTTGCCGCGCTGCCGGCGATGCTGGCCGCGCCGCATCTCGATGCACTCACCCTGGGCGCGGTGACCCTGGCCACCATGGTCCTGGTGCCGGCCGCGCTGCGCCGGCTGCTGCCGCCGCCGCTGCTCGCGCTGGTCGTCGGCAGCGTGCTGGCGGCGTTGTTCTTTCCGCAGGCCGCCACCATCGGTCCCATTCCCAGCGGCCTGCCGTCGCTGGCGCTGCCCGAGCTCGCGCTCCACGACCTGCCGTTCGTCATTCGCTTCGCACTGGTGCTCGCCTTTCTCGGCTCGATCGACTCCCTGCTGACCTCGCTGGTGGCCGACGGCATGACCGCCACCCAGCACGACTCCAACCGCGAGCTGGTCGGCCAGGGCATCGGCAACTTCGTCGCCGGCCTCTTCGGCGGCATACCGGGCGCGGGCGCGACCATGCGCACCGTGGTCAACATCCGCGCCGGTGGGCGCGGTCGTGCCTCCGGCGCGGTGCATGCGCTGGTGCTGGCGGCGCTGGTCATGGGCCTGGGCGGCGCGGTCGAGCACGTGCCGCTGGCGGTGCTCGCCGGCATCCTGCTCAAGGTCGGTATCGACATCGTCGACTGGCGCTACCTCGCGCGGGTGCACCGCGCGCCGCGCGCCGGCGTGGTGATCATGCTGGTGACGCTGGCGACGACGGTGTTCGTCGATCTCATCACCGCGGTCGCGGTCGGCGTGGTGATGGCCTGCGTGCTGTTCGTCGCGCGCATGGCCGACGCCCAGATGCAGAGCGCGCGGCTCGCTTTCGACCCGTCCGAGCTGCCTGACCTGTCGCCCGAGGAGGCGGCGATCATGGACGCCGCCGACGGCCACATCACCCTGTTTCACATCGAGGGACCGCTCAGCTTCGGCTCGGCCAAGGACGTCACCCACCTGCTGCGCTCGGGCCGCGACCGCGACGTGCTGATCATCGATCTCGGCAGCGTGCCGTTCATCGACAGCAGCGCTTCGATGGTGCTGGAAGAGGTCATCGCCGACCGCCAGCGCGTGGGCCAGGCGGTGATCCTGTTCGCGGTGCGGCCCCGCGTGCTGCAGGTGCTGGACAAGATTGGGGTCAGCGCGCTGCTGCCGCCCGAGCGTATCGTGCCCGATCGCCGTACCGCGCTGCTGCGTGCGCGCGAGCTGCTGCGCGCCGCCTGAGTGCGGCGGCCGCATGGTGCGGCCCGCCGTCAACGATTACGATACCAGCGCGCGGTTGGCGCGTTCGGCGTCCGGGGAGGGCAGGCCATGGCGAGTGAAATCCAGTTCAGGAGCGGCGGCGTGCAGTGCGCCGCGGATCTCTACCGGCCCAAGGGCCTGCCGCGCGGCAAGCGTCGCCCGGGCCTCGTCATCGGCCACGGTTTCTCGCTGGTCAAATCCTGTCTCACCGAGCAGGCCCAGGCGCTCGCGGATGCCGGCTTCGTGGTGCTCGCGATCGACTATCGCACCTTCGGCAATTCCGGCGGGCGTCCGCGTGGCCAGCTTTTTCCGCTCAACGAGGCGGAGGACTTCCGCTCCGCGATCAGCTACCTGCAGACGCGGCGCGACGTCGATCCGCAGCGTATCGGGATCTGGGGCGCGAGCTTCGCCGGCGCGCTGGTCAGCTACGTTGCCGCCGTCGACGAGCGCGTCAAGGCGGCCTGCGCGGTGGTGCCGGTGACCGACGGCTATACTTGGATGCGCCTGCTGCGCTCGGAGAACGACTTCGAGGCGCTCGTGCGCGCCGTCGAAGAAGATCGCGCGCGGCGTTTCCGTGGCGAGAAGGGCGCGCGCATTCCCGTGATCGGCCCGCCGGGCACGCTGTGCGGCCTGCCGTACGACGAGCAGATCGCGCAGTTCTTCGAGGTCGTGCCGGAGGCTTTCCCGACCTGGCGCGACACCATCACGCTGGAGTCGGTGGAGAAGATCCTGGAGTTCAGCCCGCTGTCCTTCGTACACCGCATTACACCGCGGCCGTACCTCATCATCTCCACCGGCGGGCGTGACATCGTGCATCCCGCCTGGAGCGTGGCCGCGCTGTACGACGCGGCGTGCGAGCCGAAACGGCTGGAGTTCCTGCCCTTCGACCAGACCGGGCTGTACTCGGAGCCGGGTCTCTCGATCTCCAACGAGCTCGCCTGCGAGTTCTTCCACGACACCCTGGGTCCGATCGAATGATCCCGCGATGAACGCCGACACCTTTCCCCTGCTCGACGTCCGCGGCGGCGCGCGCGATCGCGGCAAGGCCTGCGGCGAGGCCTTCCGCGAGCGCATTGTGCGCACCTTCACCTTCTACATGGAGGACCTCTTTGCCGGCGGCCCGCTCGATGGCGCGCAGATCGAGGCCCGCGCCGCGCTGGTTGCCGATCTGACCCGCCGCCTGGCGCCGGCGATGGCCGAGGAGATCGAGGGCATCGCCGCCGGCAGCGGGCTGCCGGCATGGCAGATCTACACCCTCAACGCGCGCACCGAGATCCTGAACGCGCGCGTCGACGAGTGCACCGCGCTGTATTTCGCCGCGAGCAGCGTGCTCGCGCAGAACTGGGACTGGGTCGAGCCGCTCGAGGAGCTGGTCGTCATCGTGCGCCACGAGCACCCGGACGGCCGCCGCAGAATCGCGCTGTGCGAGCCGGGGATGGTGGCCAAGATCGGCATGAACAGCGACGGGCTGGGGGTGTGTCTCAACATCCTGTTCGCGCCGCATGCCCTGAGCGGTCTGCCGGTGCACATCCTGATCGGCGCGCTGCTCGATGCCCCTGACCTGGCCGCGGCGCGGCGCATCGTCGATGGCGCCGGTCTCGGCAAGGCCAGCCACCTGCTGCTCGGCGACGGCGCCGGGCATGGCTTGTCGGTGGAGTACTTCGGTGACGCGCGTTACCTCATCGAGCCGCGTGACGGCGTGCTGGTACACACCAACCACTGTCTCGGTCTCGGCGCCGCCGGGCGCGCGCCCGATCTCGCCCATTCCTGTGCGCGTTACGATCACGCCGCCCAGCGCATTGCCGACGAGCCGGCGCGCGATTTCGCGACCGCCTGCGACATCCTGTTCTCGTCGGAAGGCGGCGAGGCGGCGCTGCTGCGCGCCTACCAGCCGCAGACGGTGCTCGGCACGCACCGCGTCGGGACCTGCGCGAGCATCGTCATGGAGCTCGCCGAGAAGCGCTTTCACGTCCGCCGCGGCCCGGGCACCAGTGATACGCTGACCACGCTGACGGTGTAAGCGGAGGAGGCGGGCGATGACGCGCGAAGGGGGCTGCCTGTGCGGCCGCGTACGCTATGCCATCGGGGCCGACCCGGTGGTCGCGGTGCACTGCCACTGTTCGAAATGCCGCAAGGCCCACGGCACCACCCATGCCACCTTCGCCGTGGTCCGCGCGCGCGAGTTCCGCTGGCTGGGCGGCGAGGACGCGCTCGCCGTGTACGAATCCTCACCCGGCAACCTGCGCCGCTTCTGCGCCCAGTGCGGCACCCAGCTGACCATCGTCGAACCGTGGAACCCACGCGGCATCACGCTCGCGCTGGGTACCCTGGACGGCGATCCCGGGGTGCGCGTCAGCGGCCACATCTTCGTCGGCTCGAAGCCGGCGTGGTGCGCCATCAGCGATGATTTGCCGCAGGAGCAAGGCTGGCCGCCGGGTCTCGGTCCCGGCGCCGCCGCCCCGTCATGAGCCGCAGCGACCAGATGCACCTCGGCGCGTTCATGCGCCCGGTCAGCATCCACACCGCGGCGTGGCGCTACCCGGGCGCGTGGCCGGACGCCAACTTCAACTTCGGCCACTACCAGCACTTCGTGCGGACCCTGGAGCGCGGCCGCTTCGACGCCTTCTTCATGGCCGACCACCTGGCGGTGATGAACATGCCGATGCCGGCGCTGAAGCGCAGCGCTACCGTGACCTCCTTCGATCCGCTGACCCTGCTGCCCGCACTGGCGGTGAGCACGCGGCATCTCGGACTTATCGCGACCGCGTCGACGACCTACAACGAGCCCTATCACGTCGCGCGCCGCTTCGCCTCGCTGGACCACATCTCCGGCGGACGGGCCGGCTGGAACGTGGTGACCTCTGCCAACCCGCACGAGGCGATGAACTTCGGCCGCGACGATCACATGGAGCACGACGAGCGCTATCGCCGGGCGCGCGAGTTCTACGAGGTCGTCACCGGGCTGTGGGACTCGTGGGCCGACGATGCCTTCGTGCGCGACGTCGAGAGCGGCGTGTACTTCGAGCCGGACAAGCTGCACGTGCTCGACCACAAGGGCGAGTACCTCTCCGTGCGTGGTCCCCTGAACGTCGCGCGTCCGCTGCAGGGCTGGCCGGTGATCGTGCAGGCCGGCGCCTCCGAGGCCGGCCGCCAGCTCGCCGCCGAGACCGCCGAGATGGTGTTTGCCGGCCCCAACGCGCTCGACGACGGCCGCGCCTACTATGCCGACGTCAAGCGTCGCGCGGTCGCCGCCGGCCGCGATCCGGCCCATCTCAAGATCCTGCCCGGCGCCTTCGTCGTGGTCGGCGACAGCCTCGACGAGGCGCGTGAGAAGAAGGCCACGCTGGACGGCCTGGTGCACCCCGACAGTGGCATCGCCACGCTCTCGGTGCTGCTCGGCGCGGATGTCTCCGGCTTCCCGCTCGACCAGCCCCTGCCGCCGCTGCCGCCGACCAACGCCAGCCAGTCCTCGCGCGAGAAGCTCACCGCCATGGCGGAGCGCGACGGACTGACCGTCGGTCAGCTCGCCAGCTACGTCGGCGGCAGCTTCTCGGTGCTCGAGCTGGTCGGCACACCGGCCTCGATCGCCGACGACATGCAGGCGTGGTTCGAGGGTGAGGCCTGCGACGGCTTCAACGTCATGTTTCCCTTCCTGCCCCAGGGCCTGGACGACTTCGTCGAGCGCGTGGTGCCCGAGCTGCAGCGGCGCGGCCTGTTCCGCACCGAGTACGCCGGCACCACCCTGCGCGAGAACCTGGGCCTGCCGCGCCCGCCGAACCGTTTCTTCACCTGAGCCCGCCGCGCCGGTCGGCGCTGCCGCGCGGCGCCGCCACCGCAACAGTTTCGGGCCCCGCCGCCGCTAACCGGTAATCGGCACCCGCCGGCACGGGCGGGCGCCTGTTTCCCCAATGCTGCAGGGCCCTATGGACTCGATCACAGCGCAAGCTTCCGTTGCGGCCGATGCCGCCCGCGACCCGCGCGTCGATCGCGAGCGCCTGCGTATCCTGGTCGCGAGCCTGGGGCCGCCCATCTTTGCCGGTGCCGCCGTGACCCTGATCATCAGCGGCATGCTGTGGCACGTGGTGGCCGATGCCGTGCTGCTGGGTTGGGTCGGCGTGCAGTTCGTGACCTCGCTGGCGCGCTGGTGGCAGATGCGCAGCCTGACCGCGCGCCTGGCACAGCCCGAAGCGCGGCCCTCGCGTGCCGGCCTGTATGCCGGCGTCGCCGCCTCCGCCGTCGCCTGGGGTGCGCTGGGTGCCTCGGTACTGCTGATCGAGGCAGCCGAGTACCGCGCGGTGGTGGCCGTGACCATCGCCGGCGTCACTGCCGGCAGCGCAACCGTCTACGCGCTCCTGGTGCCCCTGGCCCGGCTGTTCCTGCTCGTTTCCCTGGCCCCCATGGGGGCGGCCTTTCTCATCGTCGGCGGGCGCGTGGACATCGTGCTCGGCCTGATGGTGGTGTGCTACATGCTGGTCATGCTGCGCAACGCCAGCAACCTCGGCCGGGGGCTGGACGAATCGCTGCGCCTGCGCTTCGAGCAGGCCGACAGCGCCGACGCGCTGCTCGCCTCGCGCCAGCGCGCCGAGGCCCTCAACGGCGACCTGCGCGAGAAGATCTGCGAGCTGGAGGCGACCCAGCGCGACCTGGTCGCGGCCAAGGAACAGGCCGAGTCGGCGGCGTCGGCCAAGGCCCAGTTCCTGGCCAACATGAGCCACGAGATCCGTACCCCGATGAACGGCGTGCTCGGCATGTCGGAGCTGCTGCTGGATTCGTCACTCAATCGCCGCCAGACCCATCTCGCCGAAACCATTCACCGTTCCGGCCAGCAGCTCCTCGGACTCATCAACGACATACTCGATTTCTCCAAGATCGAGGCGGGCAAGCTCGAGCTCGCCGACGTGCGGTTCGACCTGCGCGAGGTCATGGAGGGGGTCGTCGAGCTGTTCGCCGAGCGCGCGCATCGCGCCGGTCTCGATATCGTCTGCGATCTCCCGGTCGACCTGCACACCCACTACAGCGGCGATCCCGATCGGCTGCGCCAGGTCCTGACCAACCTGATCAGCAACGCGCTCAAGTTCACCGAGCAGGGCGAGGTCGTGATCCGCGCCACGCTGGAGCATGCGGCGGACGACGCGCACCTGCTGCGCTTCGAGGTCCGCGACACCGGTATCGGCATCCCGTCGGAGCACCAGCAGCGAATCTTCGATTCCTTCACCCAGGCCGACGGCTCCACCACCCGCAAGTTCGGCGGTACCGGCCTGGGGCTTGCCATCTGCCGCCAGCTGAGCACCCTGATGGGCGGCGAGATTGGCCTCGAGAGCACCCCGGGACGCGGCTCGACCTTCTGGTTCAGCGCGCGCCTGCAGCGCGTCGAGGCGCCCGCCGCGCCGCGCCGCAAGCGCGCAGCGGCGGGCAGCGGCGGGGTCGCCGGGCTGCACGTGCTGGTCGTCGGCAAGCCGGATTCCAGTCGCGAACTGTTGCGCACCCAGCTCGACGCCTGGGGCGTTGAGGTGAGCGTGATGGACGATGCCCGGCACGCGCTGGCCGAGCTGCGCGTGGCGCTCGGCCGCGGCCGGCCGTTCGACGTGCTGCTGTTCCCCGAAGCGATCGGCGACATTCCCGGCGTGCGCCTGGCCGCGGCGGTGCGCAAGGATCCCAGGCTCGCCGCGATCCGCATGGTACTGGTCACCACCGTGGCCAGCCTCGACAGTACCGGCAACCTGCTCGCCGGTGGCATCAATGCCTACGTCACGCGTCCGGTGCGCCAGCGTGAGCTGTTCGCGGCGATCAGCGGGCGCGATACCAGCCTCGCCGAGACCACCGGCGCGGCCACCCGCGGGCGCTACGCCGCGCACGTACTGGTGGTGGAGGACAACGTGGTCAACCAGGAGCTGGCGCGCGGCATGCTCGAGTTACTCGGCTGCCGCGTGCGCGTGGTCGGCAACGGCGCCGAGGCGGTCGAGGCGGTCACCGAGAGTCCGCTGGATGCGCTGCGCGACCCCTACGACCTGGTCCTGATGGATTGCCAGATGCCGGTCATGGACGGCTTCGAGGCGACCGCCGCGATCCGTGCGTGGGAGAGCGAGCTGGGTGAGTCGGCGCTGCCGATCGTCGCCCTGACGGCGAACGCCCTGGACGGCGACCGCGAACGCTGCCTCGCTCACGGCATGGACGACTACCTCGCCAAGCCGTTCACCCGCGAGGGCCTGGACCGGCTGCTGGCACGCTGGCTGCCGGACCTGTCCGACGGTATCGAGGCCGGGCCGCCACCGGCCATGGAGGACCTGGCCGTACCGGAGCCGGAGGGGCACGAGCCGCTCGACGCGCGCGTGCTGGAACGGATCACCGCGCTGCAGCGCGACGACAAGCCGGACCTGCTGGGCAACCTGATCGGCCTGTTCCTGGCGAGCTCCGAGCAGCTCGTCTCGGAGATTACCGAGGGCACGTCGAAAGGTGACGCACACGCCGTGCGGCATGCCGCGCACACGCTCAAGTCGAGCAGCGCCAACCTCGGCGCGATGGGCCTGTCGCAGCTCGCCGCCGAACTCGAAAGCGAGGCGCGTGCCGCGCGCCTCGATGCCGTCGCCACGCGGCTGGACGCGCTCGAGAGCGAGATGGGCCGCGTTACCGGGGCGCTGCGCGAGCTGCGCACGGCCGCGGCGGCGTGACCCGCGGACATGAAGGAGACCGTCGGCCAATGAGCAAACGACCCGACCTCAAAGTGCTGCTCGTCGACGACGACGCGATGTCGCGTATGCTCGCGGCAGCGGCGCTGGAGACCGCCGGCTTCGCCGTCAGCGAAGCGGCCGACGGTGACGAGCTCAACGATGCTTTCGAGGGCACCCGGCCGGACCTCGTCCTGCTCGACGTGATGATGCCGCGGGTCGACGGCTTCGAGGCCTGCCGGCGCCTGCGCGCGCAGCCCTGGGGCGCCCACGTGCCGGTGCTCATGATGACCGGGCTGGACGACGTCGATTCGATCAACCGCGCCTACGAGGTGGGCGCCACCGATTTCGTGACCAAGCCCATCAACTTCGATCTCCTGGGGCATCGCCTGCGTTACATGCTGCGCGCCAAGACCACTGCCGACGCGCTGCGCGCGAGCGAGGCGCGCCTGCTGCTGGCGCAACGCATTGCCCGTCTCGGCCACTGGGAATGCGACGAGCACGGTCGCTTCGCGCCCTGGAACCAGGCCACGCACGAGGTCCTGGGTCTGCCGGCCGACGTGCACCTGAGGGATTTCGCGGCGCTCGCGGAACGGGTGATGGGCGATGATCGCAACCGCGTCGCCGACACCTTCACCCGCGCCCTGCGCCAGCGGGATTCCTTCACCGTCGATTTCCGCATGCCCGACGCCGACGGCGAGGCGCGCGACCTGCGCCTGATTGCCATCGCCGAGACTGCCGCCGGAGCCCGCTTTCGCTTCGTCGGCACCCTGCAGGACGTCAGCGAGCGCCGCCGCACCGAGCAGCGCATGCACCGGCTGGAGTTCTTCGACAACGTCACCGGCCTGCCCAACCGCGCCGCCCTGCACACGCGCCTGGGCGATGCCCTCAACGCGGCCGCGCGGCGCAAGCGGGCGCTGGCCGTACTCTCGATCGACGTCGATCATTTCCAGCGCATCAACGACAGCCTCGGCGTGAGCGCCGGCGACGCGCTGCTGCGTGATGTCGGCACGCGCCTGCGCGATGCCCTGCACGGTGACGATCTGGGCCGTACCATCAGCACCGGAGGCGATCTCATCGCGCGCGCCGCCGGCGACGAATTCATCGTCATGCTGCCGGACATCGGTAACCCGGAGGACGCCGCCGTGGTCGCGCACCGCCTGCGCACCGCGCTGTTGCGCCCGTTCGACTCCGCGGGCCGTGAGATCCACGTGCGCGCCTCGGTCGGCATCAGTGTCTTTCCGAACGACGGCGACACTGCTGACGATCTGCTGCGCCATTCGGGCGCGGCGCTGGCCTACGCCAAGCGCGAGGGCCGCGACTGCTACCAGTTCTACACCGAGCAGCTCAACGCACGCGCTTTCAAGCGCCTGACCCTGGAGATGCACCTCAGGCGTGCGCTGGAACGCGACCAGTTCGAGGTCTTCTTCCAGCCCAAGCTCGATGCGGCCGATCTCTCGGTGCGCGGCTTTGAGGCACTGGTGCGCTGGAACCATCCCGAGCTCGGGCGCGTGTCGCCGGCGGAGTTCATTCCGATAGCCGAGGAGACCGGCCTCATCGTGCCGCTCGGCGAATGGGTGCTGGCCGCGGCCTGCCGCCAGCTGGCGGCGTGGGACGTGGCCGGCCGCGACGGGTTGCACTGTGCCGTCAACGTGTCGGGCGCGCAGTTCCGCGCCGGTGAGCTGCATCATCGCCTCGCCGCGCTGGTGCGCGACGCCGGGCTGGAACCGCGGCGCATCGATCTCGAGCTGACCGAGAGCATCATCATGGAGGACGGACCCACCGCGGTGCGCACGCTGGAAGATCTCAAGTCACACGGCTTCGGCATCGCCATCGACGATTTCGGCACCGGTTACTCCTCGCTCAGCTACCTCAAGCGTCTGCCGCTGGACGTGCTCAAGATCGACCAGTCCTTCGTGCGCGACCTGCCCGGCGACCAGGACGACGTCGCCATCGTCGAGACCATACTGTCGATGGCGCGCGGTCTCGATCTCAGGGTCGTGGCCGAGGGCGTGGAAACCGAGCAGCAGCTCGACTTCCTGCGCGCGCGCGGCTGCGACGAGCTGCAGGGCTTCCTGTTCTCGCCGCCGCTGCCGGCGCCAGAGGTCGACGCCTGGCTGCAGGAGCTCGCGCAGGCACAGTCCATGCTCGCCGCCCGCGGTCCGCGGCACGGCGTCGCCCACGCCGGCAGCGCCTGAGCGCCGCCGGCTCCACCGCCTGCCGCTAGTGGCCGGCGGCGGTATTCATCGCCTGCGGAACGCTGGCCTGGTGGCGGATGTAATGCCGCAGGGCCTTGACCTGGTGGGCGTTGAAGTCCCTGAAGTCGGGCATGCCGTTGGCGCGTTTCGCGCCCTCCAGCACCACCGCCCGGAAGGCCTCCTCGGACAGCACGATCGGCGAGGCGCGCAGATCGGGCGCGTAGCCGCCGGACACGGCGCCGCCGCCGTGGCACATCGAGCACGATTCCTTGTACAGCCACGAGCCTTCCTCGATCACTGACTCGTCGACCACGAACTGCGGCGCGGCGATGGGGGTGGGGAAGACCGGCGGGTTGGCCGCGGGGATCGGCGTCGTGGCGTTCAGCGCGAAGGTGAACAGGCGCCGCGTCTGCGCCTTGTAGGCCCAGCCGTGCTGGGCCGCGATCGAGCCGACCATGGAGGCGCCGGTGCCGCCCCAGCCGACCAGCAGCGAGATGTACTGCGTGCCGTCGACGCTGTAGGTCACCGGTGGCGCCGAGATGCCGTGGCCGAGCTCGACCGACCACAGCACCGCCCCGTCGTCGGCGCGGTAGGCGACGAAGCGGCCGTCGGTGCGGCCCTGGAAGACGAGATTGCCATGCGTGGCCAGCGTGCCGGGATTCCAGATCCCGGGCAGCGGGTGCTCCCAGGCGAGCTTCTGGCGTACCGGGTCCCAGGCCCGGATGGCGCCGGTACCGGCGTCGGCGGGAACGTCGCCACGCAGGGTGTCGACGCCCGGGTCGAAGCCGAAGTACGGTGACTTCCAGGCCTCCAGCTTCATGCCCTTGTCAGTGAACAGGCCCGGCATCTCGACGACCGGAATGTAGACCAGCCCGGTGTCAGGGCTATAGGACATCTGGTGCCAGGAGTGCACCCCAACCGCGCTCGGCCACACCAGCTCCTCGCCATCCTCGTAGCGCACGCCGGCGTTCTCGACCGGGCGGCCGGTCTTGAGATCGACGTGCGAGGCCCAGGTGACCTTGCCGATCTTCTCGGCCGAGAGCAGCTCGCCGTTGTCGCGGTTGATGACGTAGAAGAAGCCGTTCTTGGGCGCGTGCAGCAGCGCCTTGACGCGCTGCTCACCGTAGTCGATGTCGGCCAGCACGATGTCCATGCTCGAGTTGTAGTCCCAGGTCTCGCCGGGCACGGTCTGGTAATGCCACTTGTAGGCGCCGCTGTCGGCGTCGATGGCGACGATCGAGCACAGGAACAGGTTGTCGCCACCCCCGGGTGAACGGATTTTCTGGTTCCACGGCGAACCGTTGCCGGTGCCGATCAGGATCTGGTCGAAGTCGGGGTCGTAGGTGATGCCGTTCCAGACGTTGCCGCCGCCGCCGTATTTCCACCACTCGCCGGTCCAGGTCTTCGCCGCCATCTCCATGGCGGCGTTCTCGAAACCGTCGGCGGGGTTGCCCGGCACCACCCAGAAGCGCCACGCCTGCTCGCCGGTCTCGGCGTCGTAGGCGGTGACCTGGCCGCGCGTCGGTCCCCACTCGGTGCCGCCGCTGCCGATGATCACCTTGCCCTTGAACACCTTGGGCGCGCCGGTGATGAACAGCGCCTTGCGCGGATCGGTGGTCTGGGTCTCCCACACGGGTTTGCCGCTGGCCGCATCGAGCGCGAGGAGACGGCCGTCGATGGTCGCCGCAATCACTTTTCCATTCCAGTAGGCGAGGCCGCGCGAGGTATCCCACATCACGCGCAGGCGATCGCCGGCGTGCTCTATGGCCTCGGGATCGTAGGTCCACAGGGTCTTGCCGCTGACCGCGTCCACGGCGTAGACGACGTTGTAACTGCCTTCGAAATAAATCACGCCGTCGACCACGATGGGGGTGCCGTTGAGCGAGCGGTCGTCGGGCAGGTCCTTGTACCAGGCGAGGCCCAGCTTGCCGACGTTAGCGGCGTTGATCTGGTCCAGCGGGCTGAAGCGTTGCTCGCTGTAGGTGCGGCCATAGGCGGCCCAGTTGCGACCGTCGGCCTCGTTGGCCAGCGCGGCGTCGTCCACGGTGGTCGCGGCGAAGGCCGCGGCCGGCAGCGCGAACGACAGGATGGCGAAGGCCGCGGCGCGCGGCGCGGTGAGCGTAAACCTCATGCAAGTTTCTCCCCTGGGTGCCCGCGATGGCCGGTGCGGGCGGCTGGTTGGCGTGATCGGCGATGCGACGGATCATGTCGGGACCGTTGCCAATGTTAATGTATCTGCGCGCTTTCGGCGCCGCAGTTGCCCAGCAACGCCCAACGGGCGGGAGGTTCGATGCGCTTTGCCGCGTTCGTCGCCGCCATCGCCGCGGCCTGGTACGGGGACCTGTCCTCGCCGGACCCGATCACGCGCCTGGTGATCCCGCTGGGCGGGGTCGCCTGCCTGTTCCTGGCGCTGGGCGTGCGCGGCGCCGGCCTGGTGCTGGCCGCGGCACTGTGTTTCCGTTTTACCGACGTCATGAGCGACACGCTGTTCCACAGCCTGGTGCTGCCCCTGCTGGGTACGTTCTTCGTGCTCTGTTTCGTGGTCTGGGCCTGGCAGCACGACGTCGCCTCGGGCAGCGCTGGCGGCGACTTCGGTGGAGACGGCGGTGACTTTGGCGGCGGCGACGGCTGAGTCCGATGGACGATCCTGCCGACGAGCAGTCGCCCGCCGAGCCGGTCGAGATCCCGCCCGGCGAGCTCTCCGCCACGGCCCTGCGCGGCGTGGTCGAGGCTTTCGTGCTGCGCGAGGGCACCGATTACGGCGAACACAGCTATTCCCTCGCGCAGAAGGTCGAGCAGGTACTGGCCGGCATTGCCCGCGGCGAGGCACGCATCGTGTTCGACCCGGACACGCACAGCGTGACCATCCTGCCGACGGAGCAACCGCCGGCGCGCCGCAGCCGCTGAGTCGTGCGCGGTGCGGCGGTCAGCGGGCCAGCACGTCCCTCAGCTCGGACAGGCTGTGGATGGTGTAGTCGGGCTCGGCGCTGCCGCGGCCGGTCTGCAGCGGCGGCTCCATGCCGCCGTCGACGATCAGCGCGGTCCGCATGCCGATGGCGCTGGCGCCGACGATGTCGTGCTCGGGTGAGTCGCCGACGAACAGCACGCGCCCGGGCTCGATCCCGGACAGCTCCAGGGCGTGCTCGAAGAAGCGCCGGTGCGGCTTGCACGACTGCGCCGCCTCGGAGCTGGTCCAGTGGTCGAACCAGCGCGCCAGGCCCTCGCGTTCGATCAGCGGGTGCAGCATGTCGTCATCGATGTTGGAGACCACCGACAGGTAAAAGCCGGCGTCCTTGAGGTGGGCGAGGGTATCCGCGCAGTCCTCCTTCAGCTCCAGGCAGTCGATCATCGCCACCCGGTGCGCCTCGCGGTACCAGGCGAGCACGTCCTCGTCGTGCGCGCCGCCAAGCAGCTCGGCGAAGCGCATGAAGGTGTCGTGAAAGAAGTCCGCGTGCAGGTAGTAGTCGCGCTCGGCGTAGGCCTCGGCGATGTCCTGCCCGGCGCGGGTATAGGCCGCCTTGATGGCGCCGGGTTCGGGATCCAGACCGAGGCGGCGGCTCGCCTCCAGTAGCAGCGGCACGGTGGCCCGCGGCACGTTGCGGTAGCTGAACAGCGTGCCGCCGAGGTCGAAGAACACGCCCGCGGTCATGTCAGTGCCTCGCCCAGCGTGCTGCGCCATTCATGGTCGGTGAAGTCCATGCGGATGGGCGTGACCGAGATCGCCTTGTCGGCGACGGCCTCGAGGTCGGTATCCGGCGGCGCCTTGTCCTCCGGGTACTGGATCTTGACCCAGAAATAGGGCTGGTTGCGCGCGTCCACGCGTGCATCGATGGTGAAGCTGCCGGGCGGGCGCTGGCCCTGGCGGGTGAGACGCACGCCGTTGACTTCGGCCACCGGGCAATCGGGAAAATTGATGTTCACGAACGACCCCTGCGGCCACGCGTCGAGCTCGATCAGGCGGCGTAACAGGCCGGGCGCAAAGGCGCGCGACGGCGCGTAGTCGGCGACGCCGCCCGGTGGCCGGATCTGCGACAGCGCGATTGAGCGAATGCCGAGCAGCGTGCCTTCCATCGCCGCGGCGATGGTGCCCGAGTAGCTGACGTCCTCGCCCAGGTTGGCGCCGCTGTTGATGCCGGACAGCACCACCGTGGGACGGCCGTCGCTCATGAACTGCCACAGCGCCATCAGCACGCAATCGGTCGGCGTGCCACCGATCTCGTAGCGCTTGGGCCCGAGCTGGCGCATGCGGATGGGGTTCGTGATCGAGACCGAGTGTCCCGCCCCGCTGCGTTCGGAGTCGGGCGCGACCACCCACACGTCGTCGCTGATGTCGCGCGCGATCTCTTCCAGCAGCTCGATGCCGGGCGCGTGGATGCCGTCGTCGTTGGTGATGAGGATGCGGTGCCGGGCGGATGCTTGATTCATCCGCCGGATTATACCGTGTCCGCGTGTGCGGACCGCTGTCGACGCGGGCTCAGGCGCCGGGTTCTTCGGCCTGCTGGTCCGGGTGGTACTCGGTGTAGACGTAGATCGGCAACGAGAGGTTACCCAGCCGTTCCTCCACGATCGGCCATACCGTGCTCCACTGCAGGCCGCCGACGCCGGTTGCCAGGCGCGGCAGCGCGAGTGACCTGAAACCTTCCTCGGCGATCATCGCGGCCAGCGCACGCAGCGCTTCGCGCACGTGCTTCTCGCTCGCCTTGCCGGGCTTGCCGCCGTGACCGTAGCCACCTTCCTGGGTCAGCAGGTTGACGATGCGCACACCACCCGCGCCGCCCCACAGCCAGGCCGCACCGGGCTTGGGGTGATGCTGGTTGCACCAGTGATGGAAGTCCTTGTGCATCGCCGGGTAGCGTTCGTGCAGGGCCAGGGCGAGACCCTGGTTCATAGGGTCGTTGGCGGCCACGCCATGGGCGATGACCTGTGCTTTGGTCAGCAGGATGTCACCGGAAACCGGGTAGAGCATGGGGTACCTCGTTGCGCGCACGGCGGCTTGGAGCAGGTGGACGCGCATGATCGCCGCCGCTGCACGCAGCGACTTGATCCACCGCAAGCGCGCTACAGACCGGGGCCGGTCGCGGCGCGGGGCAGGTCAGGCGCGGGCCGTACTCAGCCGGTGCTGCCGTGGTGCAGTCGGCGTTCCAGCTCGTCGGCCTTGGCCGGGTCGCCGCCGAGGAAACCGGGCGCGGCGCGGTAATAGCGGATCAGGTCGGTCAGCGCCTGGCTGTCGTCCGGCGCCAGGGCGACCGCCTGCTCGAGTGCGATGCGGGTCTTCCTGGCCAGCGCAATGGCCTCGACCCAGCCCGCCTGCTCGGCGAGGCGGCCGTAGCTCTTGCCCAGCAGGTGCGCGCAGCGCGCGCACCCGGGGGCCGCGGCAAGTGCCGTTTCGAGCAGGGCGGCGGCGTGCTGGAACTCGCCGTCCTCGTAGGCCCTGAGGCCGCTGAGGAAGGCCTGCGCGGCGTCGTCACCGGCGATTTCGGCGGCCGCCGGGAGGCTCAGCAGGGTGGCGAGGAGGGCACTGACCAGACGCATTGTTTTGGTGCAAAGAGGACGAACGGCCGCGGATGATAGGCCATCGCAACGCACAATGCGAGCCCTGCCGCGGGCCGGGCGGCCGCGGCGTGACCGGCGTCAGGTTTTCAGAAGGTGCCCGCGATTCGGCGCGCCTCGTCGGCCGCGCGCCCGGCGGCCGCGCTGACGTCGTCCGGCGCAGCCAGCGTCGGCGCCACCACGATGCGCGTGACTTCGGTGATGCCGATGAACCCCAGCCAGCCTTCGAAGGCCGGCTTCTGCAGGTCGAAGGCTTCTGCCCCGCTGCCCTCGTGGTAGACGCCGGCGCTGGCATAGACCGCTGCCGCCTTGCCGCTGACCAGGCCGGCGTAACCGCTCTCGGGCGAGAAGCTCCAGGCCAGGCCGGGCTGGGTGATGATGTCGATGTACTGCTTGAGGCGATAAGGCAGGCCGAAGTTCCACATCGGCACCGAGAAGAGGTACTTGTCGG
The DNA here is from genome assembly GCA_041984235.1 of Gammaproteobacteria bacterium. Lineage (GTDB taxonomy): Bacteria > Pseudomonadota > Gammaproteobacteria > JBHIYN01. The sequence goes on along the minus strand of JBHIYN010000007.1, from coordinate 52,989 downwards.
CGGCGTCGAAGCGCGCGAACAGGCGCTCGACCTCGCCCCAGGCGGCCTTCTCGGCGGCACTGGGATCGGTACCGTGCATGATGGCGTACTTGGCGTTGAGCATGTCGCCGTCGAACGCGGGCAGCTCCTCCGCCCACAGGTCGAGGCGATCGACGGTGTCGCCCGGGTGGGCGGCGGCGTAGGCGTCGATAAAGGCTTCGGCGGCCTTGATCGAGTGCGAACGTTCCTTGCGCGGCGAGGCTTCGACGTACAGCAGTGTAGCCATTGAATGCTCCTTGGGGTTCGGGCGGTGCCGGGGGTGGAAGCGAGAGTATAGGGGAGGGGCCGCGAGGGACTGAAAAGCGCGGCGCGGCCGGTGCTCAGCGCAGGCGCGGAATGACCTGCTCGCCGAACAGGCGCAGGGACTGCTCGAACCTGTCACTGGCGATCCCCGGCAGCTGCATGCGGCAAATGACCTCGCTCGGCGCGAGCTCGTCACGCAGCAGCGCAAGATCGGCAGCGACGGTGTCCGGGTCGCCGACGATGTAGCGCGAGGCGAAGGTGCGGTAGTCAACCTCGTCCTCGTTCCTGATCAGCTCGCCGGCGTCGTTGCGCAGTTCGCGCTCGCCCTCGGCGGACTTGCGGCCATAGAGACTGAACAGGTGCACGATGGCCGGCCCCGCCAGCGCTTCGGCCTCGGCGGTGGTCGGTGCCACGAAGACCTCGCGAATGATCGGCCGCTCAGTGGTGGCGAACCCGACCTTCGCGGCCGCGGCGTCGTAGCGCGCGTAATGCGCGGCGAGCTCGGCGTTGGTATGCCGTGGCGAGGCAGTCACGGGGCAGCCGCGCCGCGCGGCGCGGTCGAGCAGCTTCGGGCCGGACACCCCGTACCACAGCGGGATCGGTTGCTGCACCGGGCGGGGCACCACGCGGCAGCGCGGAATGCGGTAGTAACGGCCCTCGTGCTCCAGCATCTCGTCGCGCCACGAGGCCTGCAGGATATCCAGGATCTCCTCGCTGCGCGCGAAGCGCTCGGCGTGCGGCACGCGGAAGCCCTGGAACTCCTCGGAGACGTAGCCCGGCGACACGCCCAGGGTCAGGCGGCCGTCACTGAGGTTGTCGAGCGTGGCGACGTCCTCGACCAGGCGCAGCGGATCGTACAAAGGCAGGATCAGGATGTTGGTGACCAGGCGCATGCGGCGCGTCAGGCCGGCGGCCTGCGCCAGCACCACCAGGGGGCTGGGCGCCCAGCCGTTGTGCTGGAAATGGTGCTCGGTGGTGTGGAAGGCGTCGAAGCCGAGCGCTTCGGCCAGGGGCAGCAGGCGTGGCAGTTCGCGGAACGTGTCGAGATGGCTCATCGCGGCGCCGGGCGGCACGATGAAGCTGTACATCAGTCCGAATCTCATGGCGGGTTACTCCGTGCCGCGGACGCGGGCTTGATCCGGTCCGGCTTTACGTAAATGATTGCAAACGATCGCGCACGGCCAGGCAAGCGCCACGCGTGGTCCCCCAGCGAATACGAGCCGCAGCATGAGTAAACAGCAGGTCCTCTCACCGTTACCGGGCACCTTCTACCGCCGTCCCTCGCCGGAAAGCCCGCCGTTCAAGGAGGACGGCGACGCAGTCAGCGCCGACGACGTCATCGGCCTGGTCGAGGTGATGAAGAACTTTCACGAAGTGCACGCCGGTCATGACGGCAGCGCCATCACTTTCGTCGCCGAGGACGGCGGCGCCATCATGCCGGGAGAGACGATCGCCGAAATCGCGTCCTAGGACTGCGCCGCCACCCTGCGCATGACGCCGGGCGGGCCGCCCGAGGGCCGGCTCAGCCGAACTCGGCCGCGTGGCGGTCGAGGTAGCGCGCGATACGCCGCAACGCCTCTTCAAGGCGCGTGTGCGACTGCGCGAAGCACAGCCGGAAGTGCTCCTCGTTACCCGGCCCGAAGGTGAACCCGGGCGCGAGGCCGACGTTCTCTTCCTGCAGCACGCCACGCACGAAGGCCTCGCTGGAGGTCATGCCCGGCACGCGCGGGAAGGCGTAGAAGGCGCCCTCGGGTTCGGCCAGCTCGACCGCCGGATGGGTGCCGAGCAGTGACATCACGAGATCCCGCCCAGCGCCGTACTGCGTGCGGAACTCGGAGATCACCGCCTCGCCCTGCTCCAGCGCGACGACGCCTGCGCGCTGCACAAACGAAGGCGCGCTGGTCGAAAAGCATTCCGACAACACGGCCATCTGTTCACCGAAACCGCGCGGCGTGACCATCCAGCCGAGCCGCCAGCCGGTCATGGCCCACGCCTTGGAGAAGCCGTTGACGACGATCAGCGGGTCGTCGTCGGCGGCGACCTGCAGGAACGACGGCGCGGCCTCGCCGTCGTAGACGGTACGGTGGTAGACCTCGTCGGCGATGATCACGATGCCGCGTTCGCGTGCGAGCGCGAGCAGGGCGCGTTGCTCGTCGGCCGGCATCACCCAGCCGGTGGGGTTGCACGGGTTGTTGACGTAAACGGCGCGCGTAGCGGGTTCGATCGCCGCGCGCAGATCGTCCAGGTGCAATCGCCAGCCGCCCTCGTCCTGGCGCTGGCGCACGCAGTCGTAGCGCGCGCCGATGACCTGCACCGCGCGATCGATGTTGGGCCAGTGCGGGGTCACCAGCAGTGCGTGATCGCCGCGGCCAAGCGCCATCTGCGCGGCCATGGTCACCCCCAGCATGGAGGAGCCGGGCACCGTGATGCGGTCGAAGTCGAGCGCGATGCCGTAGAGGCCCTCGAGGTAGACCCGGATCGCCTCGCGCAGCTCGGGCCGCCCGCGCGTGTGGCCGTAAAACGTGTAACCCTCGTCCAGCGCCTGCTTGGCGGCGTCGCGGATGAAGGCCGGGGTCACGCGGTCGCCCTCGCCGAACCACAGCGCGATGACGTCCGGATCACCGATGCGCGGCAGCGCGACGCGCGTGATGCCGTTCTGTTCCAGGGCCTCGATTTCCTCGCGCAGCATGCTCATGGCGTCGATCCGGTGATGGCGGGCAGGGCGCCGCCAGCATAGGGGCTCGCCGGCGGACGGTACAGCGCGTGGCGGGGCGGACCCGCGATGACCTATGCTTGGCGGCACGATTCGATTGCGGGTTTGCACCATGCCGCTCAGCTTCAAGCGTCTGCATCCGGTCTTCGCCGCCGAGGTTGCAGACATCGATCTGCGTACGGTCAGCGATGCGGAGATCCTGGCCGCGATCCGTCACGGCATGGACAGCTACGCCGTGCTGGTCTTTCGTGGCCAGCATTTCGACGACGCCAGCCAGCTCGAGTTCGCAGAGCGCTTCGATGGCAGGCTGCACGCGAAGACCGGGGTCGCGGCACTCGGTCCCAACCGCTTCGGCAACGAGGCCCTGACCGACATCTCCAATGTCGATGCGGACGGGCGCCTGCGGCCGCCGGACGATCGCGTGCGCCAGTACGGCCTCGCCAACCGCCTGTGGCATACCGACGCCTCGTTCGAGGATCCGCCGGGGCGCTACTCGATGCTCTCGGCGCGGGTCCTGCCGGCGCACGGCGGCGATACCGAGTTCGCGGACATGCGCGCCGCCTGGGACGCGCTGCCGCCGAAGCGCCAGGCGGCACTCGCCGACCTGCGTGCGCACCACTCGATCGCCTATTCACGCCAGGTGCTGGGCTTCGAGTTCTCCGACACCGAGGCGCGCCGCCTCGAAGGTGCGATCCAGCCGCTGGTGCGGGTCAACCCGGCGACCGGCCGGCGCGCGCTGTATCTCGCCGCGCACTGCTCGCGCATCGTCGACTGGCCGCTGCCGGATGGCCGCCTGCTGCTGCGCGAGCTGATCGAACACGCCACGCAGCCGCGCTTCGTCTATCGTCACGCCTGGCGGCCGGGCGATTTCGTCATCTGGGACAACCGGGCGACCATGCACCGCGCGACGCCCTTCGACGAGGCCGGCGAGCGGCGCGAGCTGCGCCGCGTCACCACCCTGGATTGCTGACTCAGCCGGCCGAGGCCGGCTCCTGCGCACTGTCCGACGCAGTCTCGCCGTCGAAGACGAAACCGCGGTAGCCGTCCGCGGCGACCTCGTCGCACTGCGCGCGGTAGGGCCCGACGCCGCCGATGTAGGGCATGAACACGCGCGGCTTGCCGGGCACGTTGGCACCCATGTACCACGAGTTGGCCTGCGGGAAGAGGGTCGCGTCGGCGACCTCGTTGACGTGATCGACCCATGCGGACTCGGCCTGCTCCGTGGCCTCGATGGTGGCGTAGCCGTGCTCGCGCATGAAGCTCAGGCAGTCGCAGATCCAGTCCACGTGCTGCTCGATCGAGAGGATCATGTTGCTCATCACCGAGGGACTGCCGGGGCCGGTGATGGTGAACAGGTTGGGGAAGCCGGCGATGCCGAGGCCGAGGTAGGTGCGCGTGCCCTCGGCCCACTTGTCCTTCAGCGTGAGGCCGTCGCGGCCGCGGATGTCGACGCTGACGATGGCGCCGGTCATGGCATCGAAGCCGGTGGCGAAGATGATGGCGTCGAGCTCGTACTCGGCGTCCGCGGTGCGCACGCCCTTCTCGGTGAGACCGACCAGCGGCGTCTTGCGCAGGTCGACCAGGCTGACGTGATCGCGGTTGAAGGTCTGGTAGTAGTTGGTATCCAGGCAGGCGCGCTTGGTGCCCAGCGGGAAGGACTTCGGACACAAGGATTCGGCGGTCTCGGGGTCCTTCACGATGCTGCGGATCTTGTTGCGCACGAACTCCGCCGCGGTGTCGTTGGCGGCCGCGTCGAACAGCAGGTCGTTGTAGGTCTGCATGATCCCGACCAGGGTGCCGGCCTGCCAGCCGCGCTCGTAGGCGGCCTCGCGCTCCTGCGCGGAGTCGTCGAAGGCCGACTTGTCGAGCGGCGCGTCGGGCACGCCGAACAGCGAATGGCGGGACAGCTCGCGATGCTCGGCGTAGTGCGCCTTGCGTTCGGCGACCTCGTCGGGCTCCAGCGGCCGGTTGAAGGCCGGCAGGCTGTAGGCCGGCGTGCGCTGGAACACGGTCAGCGCGGCGGCCTGCTCGGCGACGATGGGTATGGTCTGGATGGCCGAGGAGCCGGTGCCGATGACGCCCACCCGCTGGCCGCTGAAGTCGACGCCTTCACGCGGCCAGTCGGCGGTGTGATAGGTCTTGCCGCGGAAGTTCTCCGCTCCGTCGATGTCGACGGCCTTGGGCACCGAGAGGCAGCCGGTCGCCATGACGTAGAAGCGTGCCGTGAAGGTCTCGCCGCTATCGGTTTCGATCAGCCAGTGCGCGCCGGCCTCGTCGTAACGTGCAGCCTTGACGCGGGTGCCGAACCGGATGTCGCGGCGCAGGTCGAAACGATCGGCGACGTGGTTGGCGTAGCGCAGGATCTCGGGCTGGGTGGCGTACTTCTCGCTCCATTCCCATTCCTGCTGCAGGTCCTCGTCGAAGGAGAACGAGTAGTCCATGCTCATCACGTCGCAGCGCGCACCCGGGTAACGGTTCCAGTACCAGGTGCCGCCGACACCGTCGCCGGCTTCCAGCACGCGCACGTTCAGGCCCATGCCGCGCAGGCGGTGCAGCAGGTACATGCCGGCGAAGCCGGCGCCGACGATGATGGCGTCGAATTTCATGATCGATCTCCCCGTTGCGGCGCCCGGCGGGCAGGCGCGCTCGCGTTGCCATGTCCCGATTATAGCGGCGTGCGCAGGGCGGCACGCGGCCGCCGCCCGCGCTATGCTTGGGGCCACCATGAAGCACTGGCGACGGGGTTTGCAGGTCATCGCGCTGCTCGCGCTCGGCGGCCCGGCCGCGGTCGGTGTCAGCGGGGCGGTGAGCCTGGGCGGCGACTGGCGCAGCGCCAGCCGTGACAGCGCCGGCCTGGCGCCGCCGCCTGAAAGCACGCCGGAGGCGGTGGTGCAGGTCTATGCCGCCCGCGCGTTCAACTGGCGCGGCCTGTTCGCGGTGCATACCTGGATTGCGCTCAAGCCGGCCGGTGCACCGGCCTACACCGTGCACCAGGTGCTCGGCTGGCGCGGCCGGGACGGCGGCCGGGTGGTCGACTCGCGCTTCGACGTGCCTGATCGCTACTGGTACGGCGCGGCGCCCGAGGTCCTGGCGGACATCCGCGGGGAGCGGGCCGGAGCGCTGATCGGCGCCATCGAGGCCGCCATCGCCCGCTACCCGTACGCGCACGAGTACCGCCTGTGGCCGGGGCCGAACAGCAACACCTTCGTCGCCCACGTCGCGCGCGCAGTACCGGCACTGGGGCTGGACCTGCCGGCGACCGCGATCGGCAAGGATTATCTCGCCGGCGGTGCGCTGTTCGGCCGCGCGCCCAGCGGCAGTGGCGGGCAGGTCTCGCTGGGCGGCGTACTCGGCGTGCTGGCTGCGCGCCGCGAAGGCCTGGAGCTCAACCTGTTCGGACTGGTCTTCGGCATCGACCCGCTGCGCGGTGCGCTCAAGCTGCCCGGCCTGGGACGCATCGGGGGCGGCTGAGCGGCCGCGGAGTGCGACATGTCTGAAGCACGCCATGCCAGCGTTCGCTGGGAACGCCGCCTGGAGCACATGCGGCGTGTCCTGAGTGAAGGTTTCTGTACCTGCGAGTTCGGCCTGGCGCAGCCCGGCGCGGCATGCGGGGGCGAGTTCAACGCGACCCGCGTCGGGGCGGTGGAGGTCTTCCGGTATCGCGGCCGCGGTGCGCAGACGGCGACCCGGCTGGCGCGCCACGTCGCCGCGGACGGTGCCGATCACTACCTGCTCTACCTGCCGCACGACGCGCACATCTGCATGCAGCAGGACGGCCGCAGTGCCGAGCTGGCGCCGGGCACGTTCGCTTTCGTTGCCAGCGGCCGTCCGTTTCACGGACTCGCACGGCCGCTCGCGCAGCGCGCCGCTTTTGCCTCCACCCACGTGCGCATTCCCGCCGCGATGCTGCGCGAACGCCTGCCGCGCATCGACGACTGGTGCAACCGCCCGCAGGCACTGCGCGCCGGCAGCGGGCGGGTACTCGCGGCGCTGACCGATGCGCTGGTCGGGCAGGCCGCGGCGCCGGGTGCCGCGAGCGCCGCTGCGATCGGCGCCAGCCTGGTCGACCTGGTCGCCGATACCGCACTGGAAGCGCGTCGCGACGGCACGCCCGAAACCGGGTCCCGCCGCGCGCGCCTGCTGGCACGGGCGCAGGACTGCATCGCCACCCGCCTCGCCGATCCCGAGCTCGACCCGGCCGCGGTCGCCCGCGCCTGCGGCGTGTCGCTGCGCACCCTGCATGCGGCTTTCGAGGGGCGCGCGCTGTCGCTTGCCGCGGCCATACGCGAGGCGCGGCTGCTCGCCTGCCACCAGGCGCTGCGCGACCCGCAGTACGCCGCGCAAAGCGTGACCGAGATCGCCCTGGCGCGCGGCTTCAGCGACGCCGCGCACTTCGGCCGCCTGTACAAGGCGCGCTTCGGCCGGCCGCCCGGGCGCGATCGCCGCGCGACGGGCTGATCGGCTGCACGGGACGGCAAGCGCCTTTGCGCGCAGCGGCAAGACGGCCGCGCGGCCGACGGCGATGATGACGGGCTACCAGCAGTCAGGAGTCTGTCCATGGACGTCCGTTCCGAGCGGGTGAGAAGTGACTCGCGCGTCGATCCGCAGGCCGGGCCCGCCTCGCCCGACCGCAAGTTTCCCGACCCGGACTTCGCGCCCGAGCCGTTGCGGGAGCCGAAGAAATACTACGACGAGCACTGGCGCGTGCTGGAGTGGGAGCGCCTGTGGAGCCGCACCTGGGTCATCGCCGGCCGCGCATCGGATCTCGCCCGTGCCGGTGACTGGTTCACCTTCGAGCTCGGGCCGGAATCCTTCGTCGTGACCCGTCTCGACGACGGCGGCATCCGCGCGTTCTACAACGTGTGCCGGCATCGCGGCTCGCGCATCGCACGCACGCCGTTCGGACATGGCGCGGCGCTGACCTGCCCGTTCCACGCCTGGTCGTGGAACCTCGACGGCTCCCTGCGCCACGTCTCCGACCGCGAGACCTTCGACCCGAAGATGCTCTGCGACGAGCCCGCGCTGCACGCGCTGCGCTGCGAGACGTGGGGTGGCTTCGTGTTCGTCAACATGGATCCGGACGCCGAGCCGCTGAGCGACTACCTCGCCGAGTTCGGCGACGTCATGGCCGCTTACCGCATGGAGGAGATGGCGGTCGTCACCGACATGGAGACGCTGTGGCCGGTCAACTGGAAGATCCTGCTCGACGCGTTCATGGAGGGCTACCACGCGCAGGCGCGGCATCCCGAGCTGCTCAACCTGATCGACGACTACCATTTCCAGCACGACCTGTTCGGCCGCGGCCACAGCCGCATGATCATCCCGATGGGGCTCAAGAGTCCGCGGCTCGGCGACCAGCACGCCATGACCGACGAGATCCGCGAGCTGGCAACCACCTTCGGTCTCGACGCCGACGCCTTCGACGGCCGCGTCAACGACGTGCGCGCGGCGTTGCCTGCGGCCAAGCGCGCCTGGGCCGCGCGCTACGGCCTCGACTTCGACGGCTTCACCGCGAGCCAGCTCGCCGACGACTGGAACATGCACCTGTTTCCCAACATCACGCTCAACGCCCATCCGGAGGGGGTACTGGTGATGCGCTTCCGGCCGCACCCGCGCGATCCGGAGCAGTGCTACTACGACGTCTGGGTGCTGGCGCGACAGGTCGATGCGGCCGACTACCGACTGCCGGGCTACATGCCGGTGTTCGACCCGGCGTTGCTGCAGCCGGGCGCGCCGCGGCCGGAACGGATGTTCGCACGCTACGGCGAAACCAGCTTCGGCCAGGTGCTCGACCAGGACGGCGAAACCGTGCCCCTGGTGCAGGCCGGCGTGCGCTCACGATCCTTCGAAGGCGTGCGCCTCGGCCGCCAGGAGATCCGGCTGCGGCATTTCTACGCCACCTACGACGCCTGGCTCGCGCACGACTGACTGCCCGCGCGCCGCGGCCGCCCGTAACGCTGTCATCCTGGCCGGCGATGATCCACGATCGCACCACACGCGTAGCGGGATCGCGCAACAGCAGGAGGCAGCATGGGCAAAGCGAAGGTGGCCGGCACGGAGCCGGTCGAGGTCGAGCTGGATGCCGGCGAGTACCACTGGTGCGCCTGCGGGCGCTCCGGCGATCAGCCGATGTGCGACGGCTCGCACCAGGGCACGGGCATGGAACCGCTGGCGTTCGAGCTCGAAGAGCGCGACACGGTCACCCTGTGCCTGTGCAAGCGCACCGGCAATCCGCCGTACTGCGACGGCAGTCATGCGGCGCTGGACGACGCTGACGAGCCGGAGGCCGGGGCGGGCGAGAGCGAGGGTGAGGACGAGCGCGAGGGGCCGCCGCGCCCGAAAGCAACCGCGGCCGAGCCGCACGTGGAGTACATCCACGCCCTCGCGCGCGACGGGCTGGAGCGCAGCGGCGCGCATGGCCCGATGGCCGCCATGGGGGTACCCGGGCCCGAGCTGCCGCGCTGGGACGACATCCAGATCCTGACCGGACAGCTCGCGCGGCGCCCGCTGGCCGACGACGCGGAGGTCACCACGCGCCTGGTGGTGGGGCCGCGCGCGGCGCGCCCGCTGACCCTGGAGATCCCGCTGCTGGTCTCGGACATGAGCTTCGGCGCGCTGTCGCCGGAAGCGAAGATCGCCCTCGCACGCGGCGCCGAGCGCGCCGGCACCGGGATCTGCTCGGGCGAGGGCGGCATGCTGCCCGAAGAGCAGGCCGAGAACTCGCGCTATTTCTACGAGCTGGCGACGGCGCGCTTCGGCTACCGTGAATCACTCCTCGACCAGGTGCAGGCGTTCCACTTCAAGGCCGGCCAGGCGGCCAAGACTGGCACCGGCGGCCACCTGCCGGGGTCCAAGGTGACCGCGCGCATCGCCGAGGTGCGCGGGCTGGAAGCCGGCGCCGACGCGATCTCCCCGGCGGTGTTCGACAACCTGGTCAGCGCGGACGACTTCCGCCGTTTCGGCGACGAGGTGCGTGCCCTGAGCGGCGGCATCCCGGTCGGCTTCAAGCTCGCGGCGCAGCACATCGAGGCGGATCTCGCGTTTGCGCTGGAGGCCGGCGCCGACTACCTGATCCTCGACGGCCGCGGCGGCGGCACCGGCGCCGCGCCGCGCCTGTTTCGCGATCACATCGCGGTGCCGACCATCCCGGCGCTGTCGCGCGCGCGCCGCTTCCTCGATGCGCAGGGCGTCGACGACGTCACCCTGTTCGTCACCGGCGGGCTGCGCACGCCGGCGGACTTCGTCAAGGCGCTGGCCTTGGGCGCTGACGGCATCGCCATCGCCAACAGCGCGATCCAGGCCGTTGGCTGCGTCGGTGCGCGCATCTGCCACACCAACAACTGCCCGACCGGTGTCGCCACCCAGCGCGAAGAGCTGCGCGCGCGCCTCGACGTCGAGACGTCGGCCGAGCGCCTGGCGCGCTTCCTGCGCGCCGCGGTCAGCCTGATGCAGGTGCTGGCGCGGGCCTGCGGACACCAGCGGCTCGACCAGTTCACGCCGGACGATCTCATCACCTGGCAGCGCGAGATGGCCGACCTCGCGGCCATCCACTTCGCCGGCGACGGCGCCGGCTGAAGCGCCGCCGCCCGTCGGTTGGCTGATTACCCCGCGCCGCCGAAGGCGGCGGTCGCGACGGCGGTGTTCATGAAATCGCGAAAGCGCGTCCAGCGGCCGTCGGCCAGGGTAATGACGTGCACGAAATCCGAATCGATCTCGCCGCCGGTGGAAAGGGCGTTGAGGTTGAGGTGCCCGGTGACCACCACCTTGTCCGCGTCGGCGAGGAACTCCTCCGGGTCGAACTGGTTGATGCGCACCGAGGCGAGCACGGTCTCGAAGAAGCGCGCGGCTTCGTCGCGGCCGCGCCAGGTGCCGGCATAGGGGATCGCCGGCGGGCCGTAGAACTCGATGACGACGTCATCGGCGAGGTGCTCGAGGATGGCCGGGATGTCGCCGGCGCCGAAGGCGGCGAAGATGTCCTGGGTGATCTTGATGTTGTCCATTCGGGGCTCCGGGGTCAGGCTGCGCGCGCGACGAAGTCGAGCGGCAGGGCATCGAAGCCGCGCGTCAGCAGGCTGGTCTGTTGGGGGACGGCCGGCGTGCTGCCGGGACGGATGTCGGCGTAGCGGTCGAGCACCGTTTCGATCAGGGCCTGGGCCTCCAGCCGGGCCAGGGCAAAGCCGAGGCAGTGGTGGATGCCGTAGCCGAAGCTCAGTTGCTGGCGCAGGTTGGGACGGGTGAGGTCGAAGCGAGCGGGCTCGGGGAACACCTCCGGATCGTGATTGGCGGCGCCGAAGAACAGGGCCACCCAGTCGCCTTCGCGGATCAGCTTGCCGCCGATCTCGACGTCGCGCGTGGCGACGCGGAACAGCCGCTGGGGCGGGCCGCCGTGACGCAGGCTCTCGTCGATGAAGGCGCCGATCAGGGTGCGGTCGGCCGCGATCTGCGCGCGCACTTCGGGCATGCGGGCGAGATTGTCGAGGAGGTTGGCGAGCAAAAAAGTGGTGGTTTCGGCGCCGGCGACGATCAGGGTCACGCACATGCGGATGACCTCTTCCAGGCTCAGGCGGTCGCCTTCGCTGCGCGCTTCGAGCAGGGCGCGGATGAGGCCGTCTTCGACCGGCTGCTCCGCCTCCAGCGCGACGTGGGCGGTACTGACCTTGTCCGTGAAGTAGGCGACCAGCTCGGCGTTGGAGGCTTCGCGCGCGGCCGGCTCGAGGTCGGCGGAGAGCATGAAGGCGGTTGCCCAGCCGCGGCAGCGCGGCGCATCGGCATCGGGCAGGCCGAACAGGCGCAGCATGGCGCGCGCCGGGATGACCGAGGTCAGCGTGCCGACCACCTCGCAGTCGCCCGGCGGCAGGGCGTCGAGCATCTCGCCGACGATGCGCCGCAGCCATGGCGCCATGTCGCCGACCCGCTTGCGCGAGAAGGCGAGGTTGATCAGGGCGCGCAGGCGGTCGTGTTCCGGGTTGTCGTGGTTGACCAGCATCAGCGTCGGCGCGGAGGAGGATTCCTGCAGCGGGTCGCGGGACGAGAAGGTGTCGTGATCGCGCGCCGCGCGTGTGACGTCCGCGTAGCGCATCAGCACCCACGCACTGATCGGCTGGTCGGCGTCGGGCACGGTCCCGGGCGGGTAGTCGCGGTAGCCCGGTACCGGCGTGTGCGGGCGCAGGCGCTCGTAGAGGGGATAAGGGTCGGCGATGGTCGCGGGGGTCGGCAGTGCGGCGACCAGCGCGGCGACTTCGGCGGCGGACATGGACAGGCTCCCGTGTGAATCGAGATAATTTATATAAGAAAATATTTACTATGTAAAATATTAATCCGTGGAACGGAATATCGGTGCCGGGGTAGACTGCCAGCGATGAAATCGTGTTCCCTGCCGCCGTGACGGCGCCCGCCAAAGCCCCGGCCGATGCCGCACGGCAGTTCCTCGCGCTGTACTACCCGATTCACTACAAGGCCGGGATTGGCGTCGAGGATGCCCTGCGCGGCGGCGAGCTCGGACGTCACCAGGTCGCCATCCTGTGGCTGATCCATTCCGCGGGCACGGACCGGCGCAGCATGGACCGCAAGGACATCGAGCAGGCCCTGAAGGCGTGGTTCGAAGTCTCCGGGGCGGCGATTACCAAGGCCATCCGCGCGATGTCGGCGCCGCCGCTGGAGCTGGTCACGATCGCCGAGCATCCGCGCTCGGCGCGCGAGCGGGTAGTCCGCCTGACGCCGCGCGGCGAGGCCCATATCGCGGCCATGATCGAGCGCGGGACGGCCTATGTGCAGCGCATCATCGACGCCATGGACGACGCCACCATCGTCCAGGGGTTGGAGTTCTTCCGCCGCATCGATGCCATCGTGAGCACCTTCCAGCGCTGAAACGCGCCCCGGCCGTTCAAGCTTGCCCCGCTTTCCGCCGCTAGATCCTGTTCGTGGCGGTGCACGTGTGCCCGTCGCGTCCGGTTCGACCCGAGGCAGGACCCGCAGCTCCCATGGCCGATTCATACCCCATGCCCGCCGACGACGCCCAGCGCGTCGCCAGCCTGCGCGCGCTGGCCGTGCTCGACAGCGGCCCGGAGGCGGTGTTCGACGCGCTTGCCCGCGCCGCCGCCGAGGTCTGTGGGACCCCGATCGCGCTGCTCAGCCTGGTCGATGCGGACCGCCAGTGGTTCAAGGCCAACGTCGGCCTGGAAGGCGCTACCGAGACGCCCCGCGAGCAGGCCTTCTGCACGCACGCCATTCTCGGCAGTGACGTCATGGTGGTGGAGGACGCCACCCGTGATCCGCGGTTCCGTGACAATCCCCTGGTCACCGGCGAACCCCTGATTCGATTCTACGGCGGCGCCCCGGTCACCCTCAGTGATGGCGCCAGCATCGGCACCCTGTGCGTGATCGACCGCCAGCCACATACCCTGAGTGCCGAACAGATGCGTATCCTCGCCGACCTCGGACGCGCGGCTGCCGCGGCGCTCGAGATGCGCGGGCGCAGCGAGGAGCGCATGCGCGCCGCACAGGCCGCGCAGGAGCGCTTCACGCGGCTCTACCAGGCCACCCCGGGCATGCTGCACTCGATCGGCATGGATGGTCGTTTCCTGTCGGTCAGCGACACCTGGCTGGAGAAGATGGGCTACGCGCGCGAAGAAGTCCTCGGGCGCAGCGCGATCGAGTTCATGACGCCCGCGTCTGCAGAGTTCGCGCGCGACATCGCGTGGCCCGAGTTTTTCGGCACCGGCCGTGCCGACCACGTCGAGTACCAGTACGTGCGCAAGGATGGCAGCGTGATGGACGTCTCCGTGTCCTCCGTTCTCGAGTACGACGAACACGGCGAGCCGCGGCGAACGCTGGCGGTGCTGGAAGACGTAACCGGGCGCAAGATTGCCGAGCGCCGGCTGCTGCGCAATCGCGACCGCTTGCGCAGTATTCTCGAAGGCACCAATGTCGGTACCTGGGAGTGGAACGTGCAGACCGGCGAGACCCGGTTCAACGAGCGCTGGGCCGAGATGATCGGCTACACGCTGAAAGAGCTCGAGCCGATCTCGATCGAGACCTGGTCGAAGTTCAGTCATCCCGACGACCTCGCGGAGTCGGGCGCGGCACTGGAACGGCATTTCTCCGGCGCGTCTGAGTACTACGACTGCATCGCGCGCATGCGACACAAGGACGGCCACTGGATCTGGGTCCAGGACCGCGGCCGCGTGGCGGCCTGGGACGAGAACGGTGACCCGCTGTGGATGATGGGCACCCATCACGACATCACTGCGCTCAAGGAAACCGAGCTTGCGCTGAGCGCCAGCAAGCGTCTGCTTGACCGCACCAAGCGCATCGCCAACGTCGGCGGCTGGTCGGTGGAGCTCGACAGCGGCCGGCTCGACTGGTCGGACCACACCTGTCACGTGCTCGGACTGGAACCGGGCACCCGCATGTCACTGGACGAGGCGCTGGAAATGCACGCGCCCGAACAGCGCGGCGCGATCGAAGCCGCCATGCGCTCGGCCATGCGTGAGGGGACGCCCTGGGACATGGAAGTACCGCTGGTGACGGCGAGTGGCGAGCGCAAGTGGGTGCAGATGACCGGCGAGCCCGAGATCGAGAACGGCCAGATCGTGCGCCTGGTCGGCGCCGTGCAGGACATCACCCGGCGGCGCGAGGCCGAGCAGCAACTGGCTGAGAGCCGCGAGCTGCTCGAGATCACACTGGAATCGATCGCCGACGCCGTCATCACCACCGATACCGAAGGCAATGTGCGCTGGCTCAACCCGGTCGCGGCGCGCCTCACCGGCTGGTCGAGCGAGGACGCGTGCGGCCGCCCGGTAAGCGAGGTGTTCCCGGTCGTGCACGAGGACAGCCGTGAGCCGCTGCGCGACCCGGTCAGCCGCTGCCTGCAGGACCGCGAACCTGGCGGTGCGCAGCAACAGGCCCTGCTGCCGGCGCGCGATGGCAGCGAGTACTTCATCAACAACAGCGCGTCTCCGATCCGCGACCGCGAGGGTCGGGTAGTCGGCGTGGTGGTGGTGTTCCGCGACGTCTCCGAGCAGCGCCGCATGAACCGCGAGATGACCTACCGCGCAACCCACGATCCGCTCACCGGACTGGTCAACCGCAGCGAGTTCGAGGCGCGCCTGTCACGGGTGCTGGAGAACGCGCGCGCGCGCGAGACCAGCAACGCGCTGATGTACATCGATCTCGACCAGTTCAAGATCGTCAACGATTCCTGCGGTCACGCCGTGGGCGACCGCCTCCTGCAACAGATCTCGGCACTGCTCGAGGAGCGCGTGCGCAAGCGCGATACGCTGGCGCGCCTGGGCGGCGACGAGTTCGGCGTGATCCTCGAGCACTGCACGGTGGAGCAGGCCCAGCGCGTAGCCGAGCAGATCTGCGCGGCCATGGACGAGTTCCGCTTCGTGCACGACGACCGCCGTTATCGCGTCGGCACCAGTATCGGGCTGGTCTCGGTCGACAGCACCTGCCTCAGCGAGGCGGCGGTGCTGCAGGCCGCGGACAGTGCCTGTTACGCGGCCAAGGAAGCCGGCCGCAACCGTGTCGTCGTGTGGCGCGAGAAGGATCGCGCGCTGCGTGCGCGGCAGGGCCAGATGCAGTGGGCGAGCCGCATCGAGCAGGCGCTGGACGAGGATCGCTTCAAGCTCTTCGCGCAGCACATCGTGCCGATCGGCGAGAACCTCGAAGGCCAGCACTGCGAGATCCTGCTGCGCCTGGAGAACGAGGACAGCAGCATTACCATGCCGGGTGCCTTCCTGCCGGCGGCGGAGCGCTACCACCTTGCCTCGCGGGTCGATCGCTGGGTGGTGGAGAAGGTCTTCGCCTGGCTGTCGCGCGCCGGACGCTACGCGCGCTCGGTGGAGACGGTTTCGATCAATCTCTCCGGGCTGTCGATTGGCGACCAGACGTTTCATCGCTTCCTCGCCGACATGATTGCCGGTGCGCGCTTCGACGTGCGCCGCCTGTGCCTGGAGATCACCGAGACCGCGGTAATCACGCACATCGACGATGCGCGGCGTTTCATCGGCGACATGCGTGAGCACGGTATCCGCATTGCGCTGGACGACTTCGGCTCCGGCGCGTCGTCGTTCGGCTACCTCAAGTCGCTGCCGGTCAACTTCCTCAAGATCGATGGCCAGTTCATCCGCGACCTCAACAGCGACCCGCTCGATCTCGCGGCGGTGCGCTGCTTCACGGAGGTCGCGGGCGTGGTCGGAATCCGCACCGTGGCCGAGTTCGTCGAGGACCCGGCGGTGCTGGAAACCCTGACCCGGCTGGGCGTCGACTACGCCCAGGGTTTCCTGCTGCACGAGCCCGAGCCGATCGAGCTGCTGGTCGACCGTGAGCTCGCGCGAGCGAGCGAAGGCCGACCGCTGGTCAGCGCTGCCGGCTGAGCCGCGCGCCGCGGCGTCGATCCGGTACAGTGGCGCGAGGCCGGCGCCGCCGGTGACGCAAGCTGCAGGCGGAGGATCGGTTGAACGCGCTCATCAAGACCTTTTTCAAGGGCCTGCTGGCCTTCCTGCCCATCTTCCTCACGCTCTACGCGGCCTACTACCTGGCCGACTGGCTGAACCGGGTCAGCAATGCCGCACTGAGCTGGCTGGTGCCCGGATTGCCCGACCTGCCCGGCCTCGGCATCGTCATCGGCGTCGCCGCCATCTTCGGCCTCGGCGTGCTGGTGTCTTCGCGGCTGACGCGCTGGATCTACCACCTGGTCGAAACGCCGTTGCGCCACCTGCCGGTGATCAAGGATCTCTACACAGCGCTCAAGCAGCTGACGACCCTGCTCGCGCCGCAGGACGCCGATGGTACCGGGCAGGTGGTCAGCGTGCGCCTTCCCGACCAGCCGGTGACGATGGTCGGCCTGATGATGCGCGGTGACGTCGCCGCGCTCGACGACGCCATTGCCGAGGACGGCATGGTCGCGGTCTACCTGCCGATGAGCTACCAGATTGGCGGCTTCACCGTGTTCGTGCCACGCGACTGGGTGACGCCGATCGACATGTCGGTGGAGAGCGCCATGCGCAATGCGCTGACCGGCTGGGTCAAGGGCGAGGGTAGCGGCGAGCGGCGCACCCGGGCGTGATCCCGGCGCGCCGCGGCGGTCAGTGATCCCAGATGACGTAATCCCCTTCCGCCGCTGCCGTGCGCAGCATCTCGATCAGCGGCCGGGCACGGTTGGCGAGGCTGACCGGCTCGGCGCGCTCGCCGTCTTCGTCGGTGTCCTCGGCGTTGCTCTCCAGAACGCGCTCCGGCGCCGCCGTGACCGCGCGCTCCAGCGCGGCCAGCGCGCGCGGGATGTCCCCGGCCGCGAGCGCCCCGGGCACGCTGCCGCTGTGCCCCATCATCTTCAGCAGCTCGTGGCCGACGCGCTCGAGCATCACGATGTCGGGAGTGTGGCGGCTCTTGAAGGTGATCGGCATGACCGGCTCCTCGGGGCTGGAAATCGCACGCGCGCCGGCCAACAATAACCAACCTCGCCGCAACGCGCACGGAGACGCTCATGGGCCTGCTCGAAGTTCACGTTCCGGTTGCCGAGCCGCGGGTCGACGCCGCGCCGCTGGCGGCACGGCCGGCCACGCTGGACGGCTGCCGCATCGGCTGGCTGGACAACCGCAAGGCCAACGCCGGTGCCCTGCTCGATGCGCTGGCGCGCCACCTCGGCGGTGCGGCCACGGCCGTGCGCCAGACCAAGGACGCGACCGCCGCCGCGCCGGACGTGGTCATGGCGCACCTGAAGAGCTGCCACGCGGTGGTGCTGGCGATCGCGGACTGAGGCTCGTGTACGTCGTGGAGTGTCCATGACGCGATTGAGCTCGAGCGCGCCGGCGTGCCGACCGCGCTCGTGTGCAGCGACGAGTTCGCGCCGCTCGGCCGCGCCGAGGCCCGCGTGCGCGGCTACGGCGGCCTGCCGCTGTGCGCGATTCCGCACCCGCTGGCCGGCAACGCCGCCGATCTCGTCGCGGCCAAGGCCGACGCCGTGGCCGCCGCGGTCACCGAAGCACTGACGACCCCGGCGGCGACCCTGGCCGCGCGCCACGCGGAACGCTTCCTGGCGCTCGCCGAACGCCGCCTGGCCGGTGGCGCGGTGTGCGTGGACAGCGTGTGCGCGGTCGATCCCGCGCTGGCCGCGGCGCCGCGGTGAGCACCCTGCTGCGCCTCGACGGCGATCGTATCGACGACGAGTTCGAGGCGCGCGGCTGGAGTGACGGCCTGCCGATCGTGGCCCCGACCCGCACCCGCGTCGACGCCATGCTGGCGGCGACGCTTCGGCATCGCGACGACGAGCTCGGCGTGATGCCGCCGATGAACGGTGTCGTCAGCGTCGAGATCCTGGCCGTCAACGCGGTCATGGCCGGCTGCCGGCCAGCCTTCTTCCCGGTCGTGCTGGCCGCGGTCGAGGCGCTGCTCGACCCCGCCTTCAACCTGTTCGCGATCCAGGCGACCACCCATCCCTGCGCGCCGTGCGTCATCGTCAACGGCCCGCTGGCGGCCACGCTGGGCATCAACGCGCGCTACGGCGCGTTCGGTCCCGGCAGCCGCGCCAATGCCACCATCGGCCGCGCCATACGCCTGATCCTGCACAACGTCGGCGGCGCCGCCCCTGGCCTGCTCGATCGTTCCACCCAGGGCCAGCCGGCCAAGTACGCCTTCTGCGTGGCCGAGAACGAGGCCGAGTCGCCGTGGCCGCCGCTGCACGTCGCGCGCGGTTACGACGCCCGGGAATCGACGGTCACGGTGACCGCCGCCGACGGCACCCACAACATCAACGACCACGTCAGCGACGACGCCGCCGGGATCCTCGCCACGGTGTGCGGCGCGCTCGCCGACATGGGCGCGAACAACGCCTACCTCTACGGCCAGCCGACGCTCGCCTTCGGCCCCGAGCACGCGGCCATCGTCGCCGCGGGCGGCTACACGCGCGAGGACGTGTGCCGGCACGTATTCGAGCACGCGCGGATCCCGCGCGAACAGTGGGCGCGGGGCGGCATGGCCGGCATGAACGAGGATCGCTTCGCCGGGGAATCGATGCTGCCGATCGTCGAGCAGCCCGGCGATCTGCTGGTCATGGTGGTCGGCGGCTTCGGCCGCCACTCGTGCTGGCTGCCGACCTTCGGCGGCAGCACGCGGGCGGTGACCCGGCCGATCGTGGTCTGAGGCCGGCCTAGCCGCCGTCCTCGTCGCCCTCGTCGCCGCGCTCCGCGGCGCCGGCCGGCGGCGGTACCACGCCCAGGCCCAGGGTGGCGCCGACGATGTCACGCGCCACCGCGCGCCCGCGCTGCTGCGCCTGCTCGCCACTGGCCGCAGGACTGAACGGGTCCTCTCTGACCGGCAGCGGGGTCGCCGCGCCGCGTTTCATGTAGAGCGTCTGCGTGGGGAACGCGAACTCGACCCCCAGCTCCGCGGCGAGGCGCAGCGCGTCGAGCAGGAAGCGGTGGCGCTCGCGCAGCTCGGTCGCCCAGTCGGGGGTCTTCCAGAACACGTAGACCAGGATCTCCAGCGACGAAGCGCCGAGGCCGTTGAGGTAGACGTGGAAGCTGTCCTTGCGCATGTAGGGGTGCTGGCGCACCAGCTCGCGCAGGCCCTCGCAGAAGGCGTCGATGCGATCGGGCGGGGTGTCGTAGGCAATACCGAACCTGGTGCTCAGGCGCCGGTACTCGCGCGCGCCCATGTTGTCGACGTTGGCGGTGATGAGGGTCGAGTTGGGTACCGAGACGAGCGAGTTGTAGAAGGTGCGGATGCGCGTGGAGCGGAAGCCGATGCGCTCGACGGTGCCCTCGACGTCACCGATCACGACCCAGTCGCCGACGTGAAAGGTGCGATCGAGCAGCACCGTGATCGAGCCGAACAGGTTGCCGGCGACGTCCTTGGCGGCGAGCGCGAAGGCGAGGCCGCCGAGGCCGAGGCCGGCGAGCAGGCTGGTGATGTCGACGTCGAGGTTGTCGGCGATGAAGACGATGCCGATGACGGTCACGAAGACCTTGAGCGTCTTCACCACCAGCGGTACCAGGGCGTCGTCGAGGCGGCTCGCGGTGGCCGCCGCACGGTCGTCGAGGAAGGCGGCAAGCACGTCGACCAGGCGGTAAGCGCCCCACACGGCAGCCAGGCAGGCGAGGAACTTGGCCGACACCAGCAGCACCACCAGCACCGCGGCCGGCAGGCCGAGCAGGTTGACCCCGCCCCACCATACCAGTGCCATGACCATCAGCCCCAGCGGACGCAGCACGCCGTCGTCCAGGCGGCGCAGCGCGCCGTCGGCGAAGCGCCGCCGCCACAGGCGCACGCCGAGCGCGAGCGCGGCGGCGACCAGCTTGTCGAGCACGATGCCGGCGAGCACGGTGACCAGGATGCCGAGCCACTGCCAGTGCTCCAGCACCAGGCTGCGCTGGCGCAGGCCGGGCGGGATGCTCGCACGCAGGCGCAGGTGCAGCGGCAGGTAGGTGTGCGCAGCGGCCTCGCCCGAGGCCTCGCCGGCGGCGAGCAGCTCGTCGAGGATGGCCGGCAGCGCGGCCACCGTGTCGCGGCTGAAACGCCAGCCGGTGTGTTCCTCGAAGGCGATCTCGACGCGCCCCGCGGCATAGGTCTGGAACACGAACGGCCGGCCCTGGCGGCGGGTCGAGAAGCGCGCGGTGTCCGGGATACGGGTGAGCTGGATGACCTCGGCCAGCATCCAGGCGCTCTCCGCGCCCTTCTCCGCGCGCACCAGCGGGCTGACCTCGCCGAGGTCGAGCGTGGCGATCGCGCGTTCGATGGCGCCGGACTCGCCGTCGCGTGCGGCGGCCATGGCGTCGAGGAAGGTTTCCATCGTGGCCCGCGGCGAGGCCAGGGTGTCGGGGATGGGTGCCGGCTGCGCCGGCGCCTCGGCGGCGGACGCGGGTGCCGTGTCCGCCGCAGCCGCCGGGTTGGCGAGCACGGCGGCCAGGAGCAGCAGCAGGGCGTGCAGGCAGGCGTTGACGCTGGTGGAGCAGGGCCGCGGGTTCCGGGTCATGGGACAGTGTGTGCTCGGGGTCGGAGGCGCAAGCTTACCCGGACCCCGCCGCGGTGGGGACCCGCCGGCGGGCGCCGGGCTGGACAAACCCGCGCTGACTGGCTCAATCTCGCAGGCCGCACCGGGGGAACAGACCATGGACATCGCGCTCAAATCCGCTTTCGAACTCGCTGCCGACATCCGTGCCGGACGACTCTCGTCGAGCGAGCTGACCGAGCACTACATTGCGCGCATCGAGCGCCATGACGGTGATATCAACGCCGTCGTGGTGCGCTGTTTCGACGAGGCCCGCGCCGCCGCCCGCGCCGCCGATGCCGCACTCGGGCGCGGCGACGCGCTGGGTCCGCTGCACGGCGTGCCGATCACGATCAAGGAGTCCTACGATCTCGCCGGCACGGCGACGACCTGGGGCGTGCCGCAGTTCGCCGGCAACGTCGCCGACAGCGACTCCGAGTCGGTCGCGCGCCTGAAGGCGGCCGGCGCGCATTTCCTCGGCAAGACCAACGTGCCGTTCAGCCTGGCCGACTTCCAGAGCTACAACGACATCTACGGCACCACCGGTAATCCCTGGGATCTCGCGCGCACCCCGGGCGGCTCCTCCGGCGGCTCGGCCGCGGCGCTCGCCGCCGGCCTCACCGCGCTGGAAGCCGGCTCCGACATCGGCGGCTCGATCCGCAACCCGGCGCACTACTGCGGCGTGTACGGCCACAAGCCGACCTGGGGCGTGGTCTCCGATCTCGGCCACGCGCTGCCGGGCTCGGCGGCGCCGGCCGACATCGCGGTGTGCGGACCGCTGGCGCGCTCGGCCGAGGATCTCGCGCTCGCCATGGGCGTGGTCGCCGGCCCGGACGTGCGCAACGCGCGCGGCTGGCGCCTGGCGCTGCCGCCGCCGGCGAAGCGATCGCTCGCCGACTACCGCGTCGCGGTCTGGCCGCAGGCCGATTTCGCGCCGGTCGCGGGCGAGGTCGCGGATCGCGTGCAGGCGGTCGCCGAGGCGTTGGCGAAAGCCGGTGCCACGGTGTCGGACAGTGCGCGCCCGGCGCTCGACATCGACAAGACGCTGGACACCTACTACGCGCTGCTGTGGGGCGTGCTGGGCGCCGGCGTGCCGGACTCCGTGCACGCCGAGCGCAAGGCGGCGGCGGCGAAGCTCGATGCCGGCGATCGCAGTCCGTGGGCGCGCGCCATGCGCGGCTCGGCGCAGGATCACCGCGACTGGGTCAAGCACCATCACCGCCGTTACCGCATCCGCGACGCGTGGCGCGCGTTCTTCGCCGACTGGGACATTCTCATCTGCCCCCAGATGCCGACCGCCGCCTTCGCCCACGATCACGCGCCGCCGATGGAACGCGTGATGGCGATCGACGGACGCGAGGTGCCGTACTACGACCAGCTTGGCTGGGCGGGCCTGATCACCGTCGCGCACCTGCCGAGCACCGTGTTCCCGACCGGACCCAACGGCGCCGGCCTGCCGATCGGACTGCAGGCGGTGGGCGCGGAGTACGACGACCTGGCGACGATCGATTTCTGCCGCCTGCTGGCCGCGGAGATCGGCGGGTTCACGCCGCCGCCGGCCTACGCCGAATCGATCTGAAACGGAACCCGGGGAGGACACGCAGTGGAGGTCAGGGACAAGGTCGCCGTCATCACCGGCGGTGCAAGCGGTATCGGTGCGGCGCTCGCGCGGCGCTTTCACGCCGAGGGCGCAAAGGGCGTGGCGGTGGCCGACCTGCAGGGCGGGCTGCTGAACGAGGTCGCCAACGAGGTCGGCGGCCTCGCCGTGCCCTGTGACGTCACCCGCGAGGCCGACATCGTCGACCTCGTCGCGCAGGTCGAGCGCGAGCTCGGCCCGATCGACATCTTCTGCTCCAACGCCGGCATCGCACGCCTCGGTGACGAGGATGCGCCGGACGCCGAGTGGCAGCTGAACTGGGAGGTGCACGTCATGGCGCACGTCTACGCGGTGCGCGCGGTGGCGCCGAAGATGGCTGCGCGCGGCAGCGGCTACCTCATCCACACGGCGTCCGCGGCCGGCCTGCTGAGCCACATCCAGTCGGCCACCTACAGCGTGACCAAGCATGCCGCGGTGGCGTTCGCCGAGTGGGTCTCGATCAAGTACCGCGATCGTGGCGTGCGCGTGTCGGTGCTGGCGCCGCAGGCGGTGCGCACGCCGATGACGGCGCGCCCCGATGGCGCCGAGGTCGCCAGCGTGGACGGCATGATCGAGCCCGAGCAGCTCGCCGACAGCGTGATCGAGGCGATGGCGGCGGAGAAGTTCCTGATCCTGCCGCACCCCGAGGTCTACGCCTACATGCAGCGCAAGGTCGGCGACGTCGACCGCTGGCTCGAGGGCATGAACCGCTGGCGCGCGCGCGCCGGGAGTGAAGGCGACTGACAGGCACCGCGCGCTCGCGGGCGGATGGCAGGAAAGGTGGGATCGGGGGCATTGCGGCCATCCCCCGGCGGGGCCATGCTGCGCCCATGAACGCCCGTTCCCACACCGCGCCCGCGGTGGCCACGCCCGCCACGCGCGGCGGGCTGGTGATGCTGGTCTACCCGCGCGCCGAGGTGCTCGACATCGCCGGGCCGCTGGACATCCTGTGCGCGGCCGCGCCCGGCGACGACACGTCGGCGCCGCTGCTGGTCTCGCGTGACGGCGGACCCGTCGCGACCTGGCCGTCGTCGATCACGATCATGACCGCGCCGCTGGGCGCGGCGGGGCGGCACCCCATCGACACCCTGCTGGTGCCGGGCGGCGACGGCAGCCGCGCCGCGGCCGCGGACGCACGCACCATCGCCTGGCTGCGGCGCGCGGCGCGGCGCGCCCGCCGCGTGGTCGGGATCTGCACCGGCGCATTCCTGCTCGCGCGCGCCGGGCTGCTCGACGGCCGCCGCGCGACCACCCACTGGCGTCACGTCGACGCGCTCGCCGACGGCTACCCGCAGGTGCAGGTGGAGCCGGATGCGATCTTCGTCGAGGACGGCAACGTCTACACCTCGGCCGGGATCACCGCCGGCATGGATCTCGCGCTGCACCTGGTCGAGCGGGATTGCGGCGCCGGTCGCGCGCTCGCCATCGCGCGCGACTGGCTGCTGTACGTCAAGCGGCCCGGCGGCCAGTCGCAGTTCAGCGCGCTGCTGCCGGAGTGCGACGCGCGCCACGCCGGCATCGGCGAGCTGTGCGCGTGGATCGTGGCCCATCCCGAGGCCGCACACGGGGTCGAGGCGCTGGCCGCGCGCGTCGCGATGAGCCCGCGCCATTTCGCGCGCGTGTTCCGTGCCGAGACCGGCATGACCCCGGCCCGTTTCGTGGAGACGGTGCGGCTGGAGACCGCGCGGCGCTGGCTGGAGCAGGGCACGCGCTCACTGGAACGCGTCGCCCGCCTCAGCGGCCTGCGCGATCCGGAACACCTGCGGCGCGCCTTCGTGCGCCGCCTCGGGGTCAGCCCCAGCGATTACCGCGATCGTTTCGAGCACGCCCGTGGCGGGCGTGATCTTCATCCCTCAGTCCGGGAGTAGCATCCATGCAGCAAGCCTCCAATGTCGGCATCTTCCTGTTCGACGACATGACCATGCTCGACGGCTACGCGCCATTGCAGATCCTGTCCTTCGTCGAATCCTTCGAGGTCTTCACCGTGGCGCGCAGCCGTGCGCCGCTGCGCGCGGACTGCGGTGCGCTGCTGACCCCCGACCATGATTTCGACAGCTGTCCGCCGCTCGACATCCTGGTCGTTCCCGGCGGCGGCAACGTGCTGCCGCCGATGACCGATGCCGCGACGCTGGACTTCCTGCGGCGCGCGGCAGGCACCGCGCGCTACGTCACCTCGGTGTGCTCAGGAGCGCTGATCCTGGCCGAGGCCGGCCTGCTCGAAGGCTATCGCGCGACCACCCACTGGGCCTACCTGGGCCAGCTCGCGGCCTACCCCGGCGTCGAGGTGGTCGACCAGCGCGTGGTGGTCGACTGCGACCGCGTCAGCGGCGGTGGCGTCACCGCTGGCATCGACTTCGCGCTGACGCTGATCGCCGAAGCGGTCGATGCCGGGACCGCGCAGGCGCTGCAGCTCCTGTTCGAGTATCGCCCGCAGCCGCCCTTCGACGCCGGCAGTCCGGCGAGCGCGCCCGCCGCGGTGCGCCAGGCGGTAGAGGCGCGCGTGGCGCAAGTGACCGCGCCACTCGATGCGCACCTCGCGCGCAAGGGGCTTTACCCACAGCGCAGCAGCGCGGCCGGCTGAGATGCTCGAGCTGCGACCCGTGTGTGAGCATTGCGGCCGCGCGTTGCCACCGGCCGCCACGGAGGCACGCATCTGCTCGTTCGAATGTACCTTCTGCGCGGACTGCGTCGAGCGCGTGCTGGGTAATGTCTGCCCGAACTGCGGCGGCGGCTTCGTGCCGCGACCGATCCGCCCCGCGCGCGAGTGGCGCAGCGGTGCCTGTCTCGGCGCGCACCCGCCCGCGCAGCGCGGCGTGCACCGCCCGGTCGACGCCGCGGCGCACGCGGCGCTGGTTGCCGCGGTCGCATCGATACCGCCGGCACAGCGCTGAGGGTCCCGTTACCAGGTCTCGCCGAACGGGCGCAGCTCGACGTTGAACGACCACGCCGAGCGATCCTGGTGCGCGGTCTGCCACACCGACTCGGCGATGGCTTCGGGACGGATGAAATAGTCGTCGGGCTTATCCGGGAACATCCTGCGCGTCCAGGCCAGGTCGATGACCGCGTCGATGATCACGTAAGCGACGTGCACGCCCTGCGGGCCGAGCTCGCGCGCCATCGACTCGGCAAGGATACGCTGCGCCGCCTTGGTCGGCGCGAAAGCCGCGAAGCGTGGCTTGCCGCGCAGCGCCGAGGTGTTGCCGGTGGCGATGATGGCGCCATCGCCCGCTTCGATCATGGCCGGCGCCACGGCGCGCGCGAGATGGAGCAGGCCGAGGGTGTTGATGCGGAAGTTCAGCTCGAGATCGGCGGGGTCAATCTCGAGGAAGCCGCCGAAGGTGCCGCGCACGGCGTTGTGGAGCAGCACCCGTGGCGTGCCCAGGGCGTCCGTCACCGCGGCCAGCGTGGCGTTGACCGCGGCCTCGTCGGCGACGTCGCACGGAAACGCCATGCTGCCCGGGATCCCGGCGGCGAGCGCGTCGAGGCGGTCGGCGTCGCGCGCCAGCATGGCGACGCGATAGCCACCCTGCGCGAAGCGCCGCGCGAGCGCGGCGCCGGTGCCGGGCCCGACCCCGCTGATGACGCAGACGGCGTCCTTCATGTGCAGCCCTCGCAGTCTGAATGCGGCGACCAGTGTACCTGCCCCACGCCGCGACCAGGGGCGTGGAACGGCCACGCGTGGCGGCAAGTCGGCTGAATCCGGGCGTGCGCGGCGGAGCCGGTTCAGTAGTAGTGCAGGGCGTCCGACTTGCCCCGGAAAACGCGGTAGGAGAACGCCGTGTAGCCGATGATCGTCGGCAGGACGAGTGCCGTTCCCGCGAGCACGAAGGCCAGTGACTCGGGTGCGCTGGCCGCATCCCAGATGCTCAGCCGTCCGGGCACGACCCACGGGTAGAAGCTGTAGGCGAGGCCGGCGAAGCACAGCATGAAGATCGCCACCGCACAGGCGAAGGGCTTCCAGCAGCCGGCGTCGCTGGCATGCGGGAAACCGGCGAGGTAGCGCTCGGCGATGACGACCAGCGCCGCCGTGGCGATGGGTACCGGTGCCAGCGCGAATGCGGCGGGCAGACTCAGCCAGCGTTCGAACACGGCGGCCGAGACCAGCGGGTTGACCAGCGAGACGGCGGCAATGCCGAGCGCGGTCAGGTGCAGGCTGCGCCGTGCCCAGCCGGCCGCGCGCCGCTGAAGCGCGCCCTCGCTCTTCATGACCAGCCAGCTCGCGCCAATGAAACAGTAGCCGGCGCTGACACAAACCGCGCTCAGTGCCGCGAAGCCCTGGGCTGCCGGGCCGCTTTCGAAGCCCATCACGAAGGATCCGATCATGTAGCCCTGGCTCAGGGTGGCCAGCAAGGAACCCGCCTTGAAGGCGCGATCCCACATCGTCTTGTGGGCGATTGGTGCCTTGGTGCGGAAATCGAACGCCACGCCGCGCACGATGAGGCCGGCCAGCATCAGCGCGACCGGCAGGTAGAGTGCGCCGAGGATCGCACTATGCGCGCTGGGGAAGGCGATCAGCAGCAGCCCCACCGAAAGCACCAGCCAGGTTTCGTTGGCGTCCCAGAACGGCCCGATCGACGCGATCATGGCGTCACGTTCGTCTTCCCGGTCGAGCGGCAGCAGCATGCCGACGCCGAGGTCGTATCCGTCGAGCACCGCGTAGACCAGCAGCGCGACACCCATGAGGCCGGCGAACACCACCGGCAGCCAGTACGCTTCACCCGACAGCATGCTCATGCCGGCCGACTCACCCGGACACCGGCGTTGCCGGGACGCCCGCGGGCGGATAGTGCTCGCGTTCGAGCAACGAGGACCGCCGTGCCATCACGAACAGGGTACTGACGTAGGCGACACCGAGGAAGGCGTAGAGCGTCAGGTACAGCGCAAGGGAGACGGCAACATTCGCCGGCGGCGCCGTGGTCGCGGCCTGCGCCGTCTCCAGCACGCCGTAGACGAGCCACGGCTGGCGTCCGATCTCGGTCACGTACCAGCCGGCCAGTGTCGCCAGCCAGCCGGAGAAGGTCATCGCCACCAGCACCCGCAGGTGCCAGCGGGGCAGGGACCGCCGTCGCCACAGCGCGAACAGCGTGTACCAGGCGACGATCAGCATCAGCGTGCCGGTGCCGACCATGATACGGAAACCCCAGAACAGGGCCGCGACCGGCGGGTGCGCGTCGGCGAAGCGGTCGAGACCGGGGATCTCGCCGTCCGCCTCGTGGGTCAGGATGAGGCTCGCCAGGCGCGGTACGCCGATCGCGTAACGGTTCTCGCGCGCATCCTCGTCCGGCCAGGCGAACAGCAGCAGCGGTGCACCGCGGGTGGTTTCCCAGACGCCTTCGATCGCGGCGATCTTGGCCGGCTGGTGGTCGAAGGTATTGAGCCCGTGCAGGTCGCCGGCGAGGAACTGTGCCGGGGTCAGCAGCGCGGCGAGTACCACGCCCAGGGCCAGAGCACGCCGCGGCGCCGGCTTGGGATCGCCGTCGAGCAGGCGATAAGCGGAGAGTCCCGCGATCAGGAAGGCCGCGGTGAGACCGGACGCGATCAGCATGTGGGCCAGGCGGTAGGGCAGCGACGGGTTGAAGATGACGGCCCACCAGTCGAGCGCATGGGCAACGCCGTCACGCAGCTCGTAGCCGGCCGGGGTGTGCATCCACGAGTTCAGCGCGAGGATCCAGAACGCGGAGAGCGTGGTGCCCAGCGCGACCAGCAGGGTTGCCATCGAGTGCACGCGGTTTGAAACGCGCCCCATACCGAACAGCATGATGCCGAGGAAGGACGCCTCCAGGAAGAACGCGGTGAGCACCTCGTAACCGAGCAACGGCCCGGCGATGTTGCCGACGGTTTCCATGAAGCCGGGCCAGTTGGTACCGAACTGGAACGACATGGTGATCCCGCTCACCACACCCAGTGCGAAGCTGAGTGCGAACACCTTGACCCAGAAACGATAAATGCGCAGCCAGGTGTCGTCACGGGTGGCGTCGAAGCGCAGCTTGACGAACAGCAGCACCCACGCCAGCGCGAGCGTAATGGTCGGGAACAGGATATGAAAACTGATGTTGGCGGCGAACTGGATGCGCGAGAGCAGCAGGGTCTCCATCATGCGTTGTCTCCCGTGCCGCGCCTGCCGCGCAGGCGATCGCGCACTGCCAGCGCCTTGCGCACCCCGGCGCCGAGCTTGAGCAGCTTGCGCAGCTCCTCGGTCGACAGGCGCTGCATGTCGCTGCTCCACTGGGTCGCGAGTTCAATGAGCTCGAGCATGTCGCCCATGCGCTGGTGGGCGTAGCGCTCCTCGGCATTGCCGGCCTTCTCCAGCAGCAGATCGCGCAACACCGACAGCGTGGGATCGATTTCACGTTTACGGCGCTCTTCGATCAGGGTGCGTGCGATGTCCCACACGTCGTCAGGCGCGGAGTAGTATTCCTTGCGATCGCCGAGCTGGTGATGGGTGCGCACCAGCCGCCAGGAGTTGAGCTCCTTGAGGCTCATGGACACGTTGGAGCGCGAGATGCCCAGGGTCTCGGTGATGGTCTCGGCGTTCAGAGGCTGCTCACTGATCACCAGCAGTGCGTAGATTTGCCCTACCGTGCGGTTGATGCCCCAGCGGCTGCCCATCTCGCCGAAATGCAGCACGAACGCTTCGAGCATGGGGGGCAGCGAGGGATGCGCGGTCATTTCTTGAAGTCTGTAATTTCAGAAATTACTGAAAATAATAAACGCCGGGCAGCGCCGATACAAGCCGCTGCGTGGCCGAGCGCGCCGTTACAAAGATTTACCTTTGGCCGCGCTCCAGGCCGTTGCAGTGGAGTACCGTCGCAGCTGTCACCAGCGCGAGAGCCTGCCCATGTCTGCTTCGCCCCGCCGGCTGTGCGCCGCGATCGTGTCCCTGATGTGTATCCTGGTGCCGGCGACGTCTGCGGCCGTGATCATCGATTTCGACTTCGACGGCGTGACGCCCGCCACCCCGTCCAAGGTGTTCGTCGACGCCGCCAGCGGGGTCACGCTCACGGTCACCGCCCTGTACCGCGAGCCCGCCGGTTTCCTGCCGGCGCTGGTGACGCAGCGCGCGAACGGGCTCGGGGTGTTGTCGCCGGGCGAGGCGGGGGGCGAAGGCGAGCTTGATTCCTTCGGCGCCAACGAGGCCCTGATCTGGTCCATCGCCGGTGTGCCGGGTCTGCGCCTGGAGCGGATCCTGTTCGGCAACTTCGAGGCGGGCAGCGACTTCGAGCTCTATACCGATATCAGCGGCCCCGCCGATCTGATCGGACCCGGTCTGATCCCCGGTCCGCCGGCCGCGTTCAATCCCGCCAACCCGTGGTCACCGGCCGACGACGGGCTCGACATCGTCGCTCACAGCACCCTCGCGATGAAGGTCAACCTCGCCGGCGGGCCCGAAGCGTTCCGCATCTCGGCGATGCGCTTCTCGACCGTGCCCGAGCCGCTCAGTGCCGCGCTCGTTGTGCCGGCCGCTTTGATCGCCTGGCGCCAGCGGCGCCGCCGCACCTAGCCGGCTGACTTCAGATCCGGCGCATGGTGCGCCGCGATCGCGCTCTCGTGCTTCTCGGTCGAGGCCGCGCCTTCAGCCATCGCCTGGCGCGCGCGTTCGTTCTCGTTGATCTTGGTCATCACGGCGTTGGTGGCGCGCTCGAAGGACTCACGGTGCTCGATGACGTGACGCTGTGACTCGCGGTAGCCGTCGAGCATGCCGTTGACCTCCGGCACCACGTAGCGTGCGACCAGGTCCCAGCTGCGCGCGGTGGCCTCGGGGTTGGCCCAGTCGTGGGCGAAGCCGATCACGGTGCCGAAGCCGCCGGTGATCTCCTGGATGTTGCGGATGGCCTGCACGAGATCGTCCGGGGTGCCGATGACCTTGGCGCCGGCCGCCTCGTCGTCGGCGCCGACCGCCTCTTCCGGGCTCGCGTAGGGCTCCATGCCGGGGCGCATCAGGGTGCCGACGTTGTACTCGTTGTGCCAGCGGAACAGGCCGTCGCGCGCCTCGCGCCGGGCCTGCTCGCGGCTCTCGGCGATGTGCCAGCTCATGACCACGCGCCAGTTCGCGCGGTCGACGGTGTTGCCGTGCTGCGCCGCCGATTCCTCGGCGAAGCTCCACTGAGTCGGCAGCGCGTCCAGCCCGGCCTTGGACATGGAACCGATCGAGAGCACGCCGGTCGAGTGCTTGCCGGCCAGCGTCATGCCCGACGGGCTGATCATCGAGGCGACGGCGAAGGGCAGGTCGTCCTGCACCGGGAACAGCTGCAGCCGGGCGTCCTTCAGCGTGAACCACTCGCACTCGTAGCTGAAGCGCTCTTCGCCGGCGAGCAGGCGGCGGATGACGCCGATGGCCTCGTCCTGGCGATCGCGCTGCACCATGGGGTCGATACCCAGCATGTAGGCATCGGATGGCAGCGCGCCCGGGCCCGAGCCGAAGATGGCGCGGCCCTGGCTCATGTGGTCGAGCTGGACGATGCGCTGGGCCACGTTGAACGGATGATGGTAGGGCAGCGAGACGACGCCGGTGCCGAGCTTGATGCGATGCGTGCGCTGCGCCGCCGCGGCCAGGAACATCTCCGGCGAGGCGATGATCTCCCAGCCGGAAGAATGGTGCTCGCCGCACCAGAACTCGTCGTAACCGAGCCGGTCGAGCTGCTCGGCCAGTGCGAGATCGCGCTGGTACTGCAGGGTCGGGTTCTCGCCGATGGGGTGATGCGGAGCCAGGAAGCAGCCGAACTTGATACGGGGCATGGGTGAACTCCTCAGCGCGTGGGCCAGTGCACAGGTGGCTATGGTAGCCGCTTCGAAGGGCGCACCGCGAACCGGCGCCGCGGGTGCCGGCGCGGTTTCGCGGCGACGGGCGCGCCATTGCTGCCGTGCGCACGGTGCGAGTCAGCGCGATTGCCACCCCAACGACCGCTGGCAGCCCGCGCCCGCGTTGTACACTGACGTCGCAGGCAGTTGAAAGTGATGACATTTGTCCAGAACCAGACAGACGCGGACCACCGCGGTAGGCAGCGCCTGCCGGGCGGCGTACGCGGCGCCGCCCGGCTGTGGCCACGAGTCGCCGGCAGGCTGCTCGCGCTGCTCCTTGGAAGCGCTTCCGCGGGCGCCGTCGAGCCCGACTGGGGCGTTTACGACGAACTGCTGCGTCAATACGTCCGGCCAGCCACGCTGCACGGCGTAGCCATCAACGCGGTCGACTATGCCGGTCTTGCTGCCGATCCCCGGCTGGCGGCGGCGGTGCACGCGGTAGAATGGTTTTCCACGACCGATCTCGAGAACCGTGCCGAGCGCATCGCGTTTCTCGTCAACGCTTACAACCTGTTTACGCTGCGCCTGGTGGTCGAACACCTGCCCGTCGACAGCATCAAGGACATCGGCGGCCTGTTCCGCCCGGTGTGGAAGAAAACCGCCGGCCACATCGATGGCCGCGCGGTATCGCTCGACGAAATCGAACACCAACGCCTGCGCAAGCTCGGCGAGTCGCGCATCCACATGGCCATCGTCTGCGCCTCGGTAAGCTGCCCCGATCTGCGCCGCGAGGCCTACACCGCCGCCCAGCTCGATGCGCAGCTCGACGACCAGGTGCGGCGCTTTCTCGCCAACCCGGACAAGGGCGCGCGGCGCGAGGCCGGGGTGCTGCGCGTGAGCCGAATCTTCGACTGGTTCGAGGATGATTTCGACGCGGATGGCGGCGTGGCCCGTTTCGTTCGCCGATACCGCGAGGTGCCGACAGCGATCGGGATCGATGCAGATCTCGACTACGACTGGCGCCTCAACCGATTGCCGCCGGTGCGCTGAACGGGTCGGACGCAGCGGGGTGCGGCGCCCGTGCGTTGCCGCTCATTGCGGGTCCAGCACCGAGCGTGAGGCGTGTTCGTGTTCGTCCTCGTGCAGGTGGCGCGCCCACAGCTCGTGGCTGTCGATGTCGATGGCCAGCCGTGTCTCGTGCACGTCGAGGCGCGCACTGACTTCGAGCTCGGCGGCCTCACGCTGCTGGCGGCGCGCCAGGCTGAGATCGGAAAAGCCGGCTTCGCCGAGCGCGAAGGCGTGCTCGACGCGGGACAGCGCGGCGCTGCTCGCGGTCAGGGCCGCCTCTGCCGCACGCCATGCGGCGATGCGGTCGGGCAGCGCCTGCAGCAACTGCCGCGCGCCGCGTTCGATGTCGCGCCGCACGGCGTCGGCCTCGGCCAGCCGGGCAGCGGCAAGGTGACCGGCGGCAACCGCGGTGGCGCGGTCGGCCGCGGTCGGGAATGCCCACGAGAACACCAGGCCGAGCGCCTGCTCGTCGTGGTTGGCCTCGTCGAGCACGCGTACGCCCACGGTCGGATCCGACCAGCGCTCGGTGCCGGCACGCTCGGCGCTGAGGCGTTGCTGGCGCGCGATGGCGAGCGCGATGCCGATCTCGTGGCTGCGCGAGACGATGCGCGCCACGGTTGCCGCGGGATCTGGCAGTGCGGCCTGCGGCGGCGGGATGGCCGGTACCGACGGGGGCACGCCCAGTTGCGGAAAGAGTGCGTTCAGTGCCAGCCGTGCCTGCTCCCGCGCGAGGCGCTGACGGGCGACGTCGACCTCCACGGCGGCGAGCTCGGCGCTGACGCGGTCGAGGTCCAGGCGCGCGAGATCGCCGGCTGAAACGCGCGCGGCGATGGCGTCGCGTTCGGCAGCCAGGGCATCGCGCTGGTCCTGTGCGAGCCGGGTGGCGAGCGCCGCCCGCAGCCACGCCGTCCAGTGCTCGAGCAGCATGCGTGCACCCATGTGGCGGGCGTCGTCGACCGCCAGCGCGGCAGCCTCGGTGCCGGCCTCGCCCAGCGCGCGATCGAGCGCGGCCTTGTCCGGCAGGCGCAGGCGGCGGGTCAGCGAGGCCTCCCACTCGCTGTAGCTGGGGCCGCCCTGCTCGTTACGCACCATGGGCGAGAGGTTGACCTGCAGGCCATAGGGGCCGGCCTCCAGCGCGTCGCCGCGCGCCCGCGATTCCTCGAGGCGCGCCTGCGCCGCGCGCACCTGCGGCAGGGTCTCGATGGCGCGCTCGGCGAGCGCCGGGTCGGGCAGCATGGTGTCGGCCGCGGCCGGCAGGGCGTTAGCGGCAAGCAGCAGCCAGGTGACAAGCAGCGGGGCGTTCACGCGAGGTGGCCGAATTGGCTGACCGGAATCACCCACCACACCACTTCGGGATTGCGGATGTTCGCGCCGAGGCTGGCGATGAGCGCGTCGCGGGACGTGCGCGGCAGGACCATCACCAGCATGCCGCGGGCAACCCGTCCGCGTACCTGCTCGCGCACGCTGGCATGAGTGAAGTCGGCGCCGTGGCCTTCGCAGGCGAAGGTCGTGAAGCCGGGCAATTCAGGCTCATGGTCGAGCAGCAGCCCGACCAGGCGATCCTCCAGCTCAGGCGGGTAGAGCAGCGTCAGCCGCTCGAGTTCCGGATCTTTCATCATGGGTTCCATGTGCCGCGCCGAAGCGCCGGAACAACACCGGCAGCAGCAGCAGGGTCAGCAGGGTGGAGGTAGCGAGGCCGCCGATGACGACGATTGCGAGCGGGCGCTGGATCTCGGAGCCCGGCCCGCTGGCGTAGAGCATCGGCAGCAGGCCCAGCGCCGCGATCGCCGCGGTCATGAGCACCGGCCGCAGGCGGCGCTCGGCGCCCTCGCGGACCGCTTCGGCGAGTGGCATGCCGGTGCTGAGGAGCTGGTTGAAGCACACTACCAGCACCAGGCCGTTGAGCACGGCAATGCCGAGCAGCGCGATGAAGCCGACCGAGGCTGGCACCGACAGGTATTCGCCGCTGGTCCACAGCGCGACGATGCCGCCGACCAGGGCGAAGGGAATGTTGACCAGCACCAGCACGGCCTGGCGCACCGAGCCGAAGGTCGAGAACAGGACCACGAAGATCATCGCCAGCGCCACCGGCACCACCAGCGCGAGGCGCGCCGCCGCGCGGCGCTGGTTCTCGAACTGGCCGCCCCAGGCGAGGCGGTAGCCGGGCGGCAGCGCGAGCTGCGCGCTGATGCGCTGGCGCGCATCCTCGACGAAGCCCACCAGGTCACGGCCGGCGACGTTGGCCTGGACCACGGCGTAGCGCGAGGCATTCTCGCGGTCGACCTTGACCGGACCCTCGACCCGTTCGAGCGTCGCCACCTCCGCGATCGGCACGCGCATGCCCTGTGGCGTGACCACGCTGCCGCGCATGAAGCGCGCCGGGTCCTGGCGCAGCAGGTCGCTGCCGCGCACCACGATCGGCACGCGGCGCGTGTCCTCGATGACGATGCCGGCACGACGGCCTTCGATCTGCGCGCGCAGCTCGTTTTGAATGGTCGATACGTCGAGGCCCAGGCGGCCGGCGCGCTGGCGGTCGATGCGCGTGGTCAGGTATTCCACGCCGTCGGTGGTGACGCGGAAAACGTCTTGTGCACCGGGGGTCTCGCGCAGCATGTCCTCGACGCGGCGCGCCAGGGTATTCAGCGTCGACAGCTCCGGGCCGAAGATCTTCACTGCCAGGTCGCCGCGCGCGCCGGTCAGCATTTCGGAAACACGCATCTCGATCGGCTGCGTGAAGCCGTAGCTGATGCCGGGGAATCCGGTCATCACCTCGCGCATGCGATCGGCCAGCCAGGCCTTGTCCGGCACCCGCCATTCGTCGCGCGGTGCGAGCTGCAGGAACATGTCGCTGTCGTTCAGGCTCATCGGATCGAGGCCGAGCTCGTCGGAGCCCAGGCGCGAGACGATGTGGCGGATCTCGGGGATCGCGGCGCGCAGCGCGCGCTCGACCCGCAGATCGGTCGCCGCTGATTCTTCCAGGCTGATCGAGGGCAGCTTCTCGACCTGCATCAGCAGGTCGCCTTCGTCCATGGTCGGCATGAAGGTCTTGCCGATGTCGAGCCAGGCCGCGATGCCGGCGACCAGCAGGAGCACGGCCGCGGCGACCACGAGGCCGGGCCGCGCCAGCGCGCCGCGCAGCAGCGGCGCGTAGCCGCGCGCGATGATGCGCATGATCCAGGGCGCGCCGTGCCCGCCGCGCGGACGCAGCACGAACGAGGCGACCACCGGTACCACGGTGAGCGAGAGCACCAGGGACGAGGCCAGCGCGTAGACGATCGTCAGTGCAACCGGGGCGAACAGCTTGCCTTCCAGGTCACTCAGGGTCAGCAGGGGCAGGAATACCAGGCAGATGATGAGAATGCCGGAAGCGACCGGCACCGCGACTTCGCTGGCGGCACGGTAGATCAGGTGCAGGCGCGGCAGGCGTCCGCCCGGCGCGGCGTTGAGGTGGGTGATCGCGTTCTCCACCACCACCACCGCGGCATCGACCAGCATGCCGATGGCAATGGCGAGACCGCCCAGGCTCATGAGATTGGCCGAGAGCCCGGTCAGGCGCATGAGGATGAAGGTCGACAGCGCCGCCAGCGGCAGCATCAGGGCGACCACCAGCGCGGCGCGGATCTCGCCGAGGAAGATCAGCAGCAGCAGCACGACCAGCACCGAGGCTTCGACCAGGGCGCGGCCGACTGTCGCCACCGCGCGTTCGACCAGCGTGCTGCGGTCGTAGAAGGTCTCGATGCGCACACCCGCTGGCAGCGTCGGCTCGAGCTCGGCCAGGCGCGCACGCACGGCGCGCACCACGGCCTGCGCGTCGGCGCCGCGCAGCCCCACCACCAGCCCTTCGACCGCCTCGCCCTCGCCGTCGCGCGTCACCGCGCCGTAACGCGTCAGGCTGTCGTGGCGGACCTCGGCGACGTCGCCGATCCGGATCGCGATCCCGTCATGCTCGTCGATGACCAGCTCGCGCAGGTCCGCGAGCGAGGTCAGGGCGCCCTCGGCGCGCACGATGACCGCCGATTCGCTCTCGGTCAGGCGGCCGGCGCCGTCGTTGCGGTTGTTGCGCTCAATGGCGTCGATGACGTCGGCGTAGGTCAGGCCTGCCGCGGCCAGCAGGTCGCGGTCCGGGATCACGCTGTAGGTCTGTACCTTGCCGCCCAGGGCGTTGACGTCGGCGACCCCGGCGATCGTGCGCAGCGCCGGGCGCAGCGTCCAGTCGAGCAGGGTGCGGCGCTCGGCGTCGTCGAGATCGCCGCCTTCGATGGTGAACATGTAGAGGTCCGACAGCGGCGTGGCGACCGGCGCCAGGCCGCCTTCGACGCCTTCGGGCAGATCGCCGGCAACGCTCGCGAAGCGTTCGGAGACCTGCTGGCGTGCCCAGTAGATGTCGGTGCCCTCGGCGAAGTCGAGGGTGATGTCGGCGATCGCGTACTTGGCCATGGAGCGCAGCACGGTCTGGCGCGGAATGCCGAGCAGCTCGAGCTCGAGCGGGATGATGACCCGCGTCTCGACTTCTTCCGGGGTCATCCCCGGCGCCTTCAGAATGAGCTTCACCTGGGTCGGCGAAATATCGGGGAAGGCATCGATCGGCAGCAGTCGGAAAGCCCAGGCGCCGCCCGCGATCAGGGCCACGCTCAGCACCAGCACCAGCAGGCGCTGGCTGAGAGCGAATTCGATCACGCGTGCGAGCATCGCGGTCAGGGCGCCATCGCGCGCAGGGCGCTGGTCCCGCTGACGACGACCGCGTCGCCGGCGGCGAGGCCAGTGCCGCGTACCGTTACCTGCGTGCCGGTTTCTGCCAGCACCTCGACCGCGAGGGCGGTGAAGGTGTCGGCGTCGGCGCGGTAGACGAGGTCGCTGGCGCCGGCACGCACCAGCGCTGCGCGCGGGATTTCGACGGCGTCGGCGGGAGCCGGCAGCGCGATGCTGGCACTGACCCGCTGGCCGGGCAGGTAACCGCCCGCCGGCGGCAGCGCCGCGCGTACCCGCACGGTCTGGGTTTCCGGGTCGATGGCTGCGGCGCGCCCGGTGACGCTGGCGGTGGTGGTGCCGATGCGGATCGGTGTGCCGGGCGTAATGCGGCCGGCCAGCGCGAGCGGTGCCTGCACCTCGAGCCGCAGGCCCTCGTCGGCGAGCAGCATGAAGGCGACTTCGAGGGTCTCCAGCGGCGCACCGGCGGCGACGCGGCGCTCGACCACGACCCCGGTAAGCGGTGCGCGCAACGCGTAGCGCGCGGCATCGCCGGTCGGCGCCGTGCGTTCCGGTAGAGCGGCCCGGGCCGCGCTGAGCTCCGCCTCGCGTGCGCCGAGCTCGGCCGCGCTGGCCTCGGCGCGCGCGGCCGGAATGATGCCCTCGTCGTGCAGCCGGCGGTCGCGCGCGGCGCGCGAGCGGGCCAGGTCGCGTTCGATCACGGCCCGGCGCCAGCGCGCGCGGGCGTCGGCGATGGCGCGGCTGTCGAGCCAGGCCAGCACGTCGCCGGCGGCGACGCGATCGCCTTCGTCGGCCAGCACCTGCGCGACGAGCCCGGCGTAGGGCGCGCTGATGGCACTGCTGCTGCCGATCGGCAACGCGATCTCGCCGGGCAGGCCTTCCACTGCAAGGCTGGTCGCCGCACGCGCCGGGGCAGTGGTGACGTTCAGCAGGCGACGCTGTTCGGGCTCCAGCGTCACCCTGTGGCCGTCCGCATCCGCCGCCATCGCGGGCGCTGCCGCTGCGACTACCAGCGCGGCTGCGAGCAGACGACCCTTGTTACCTTTCATGACCTGCGCATTCCTGCGGGATGGGAATGCAGAGGTTAGGCAGTCAAGCTTTGGTGAAGCTTAAGGCGCCACCCTCAATGCGTCGGGTCGAGCAGCGCCAGGCCGGACAGCGTGACCTCCACCACCTCGCCACGGCGGGTGAACGCCAGCGTCACGCCGAGTTGCTGCGCCAGCGCACCGGCCAGCGCGAGCCCGAGCCCGGCATGCGCGCCGTGCCGCGCACCGGCGCTGCCGTGTCGCTCACCGTCGACCGCGCCCTGCAGGGCGGCGAGATCGGCATCCGGCGCCGGGTTGCTCACCGTGACCTGCGCCGTTGCGGCGCTGACCTCGGCGGCCAGCAGCAGGGTCGAGGCCCGCGGGGCGTGGTCGACGGCGTTGGCGAGCAGGTTGGCGACGATGCGCTCGAGCATGGCGCGGTCGCTCATCACCCATAGCTCGGCCGGCAGTGCGACCTCGATACGGCTGCCGCGCGCGTCGCATGCGGAGGCCAGCAGGTGGCGCTGGCCGTCGAGCAGCCCGACCAGCTCC
Source organism: Gammaproteobacteria bacterium (assembly GCA_041984235.1). Lineage (GTDB taxonomy): Bacteria > Pseudomonadota > Gammaproteobacteria > JBHIYN01. Next base: position 14,278 of record JBHIYN010000007.1, on the reverse strand, counting down.
AGTGGCTCGATGGCCGGTTGTTCGAGTCCGGCCTCGCAGCGCGCCAGCGCCAGCAGCGCGTCGACCGAGCGCGTCATGCCGTCGACGGCGCGCAGCACTGCGCCGGCATCACGGCCGTTCGGCGTCTCCGACTGGGCGATCATGCGCAGCTCCGCCAGCGGCGTCCGCAGCTCGTGCGCGGCATCGCGTGCGAAGCGCTGCTCGCGCTCCAGCGCGGCGAGCGCGGTGTCGACGGCCTCGTTCAGGGTTCGTGCGATGGGCTGCAGCTCGAGCGGCAGATCCGCCGCCGGCGGTGCATCGATGCCCGCCCCCGGCGTTGCCGTGTGCGCCCGCGTCGAAACCCGCTCGGCGATGGCGCGGCTGAAGGCGGACAGCGGCGCGAGCGTGCGTCGCACCGCGACCAGGCCCAGCACCGCCAGCACGATCAGTGCCGCCAGCGCGGCGCCGGTGAGACTGAAATGAAGCTGGTCTTCGAGCGCTTCCAGCGCTTCGCGCTCGGTCGCGACCACCAGCAGCAGCGCGGCGTCGTCGTCCTCGGGTGCGCCGCCGCGCCAGACCCTGAGTGCCACCGCGCGGCCACGGTGGCCGTCCGGCAGCGACAGGTCGTAGATCAGCGGGGTTGCGACCGCACCGGGTGGCGGCCGGTCGAGATCGCGCCCGGCGCTGGAGGCCGAGCGCGCGAGTGTCTGCCCCCGGGCATCCCACAGCTGGTAGAACTCCTGGTGACCGCCGGCGGAGTACTCGGGCCAGTGTGCATCGTCGGTTACCGGCGGGCGGGTGCGGGCGGCGATGATGCCGGCCAGCGCCCGGCCGCGCGCTTCCAGGGCTGCGTCGAAACGCGAGTGGAGTTCGCGGTCGATGGCGAGATCCAGGGTCACGAACAGCGCGCCCAGGGCCAGGCCGCCGCCGATCACGACGGTGACGATGAGCTGCCGTGCGAGCGAGGGTCCCCGCCGGCGCGCCGCCGGTGCTTCGTTATCAGTCATCGGATGCAACCACGTATCCGAAGCCGCGGCGCGTTTCGATCAGGTCGCGGATGCCGGCCTGCGCGAGCTTGCTGCGCAGGGTGCTGATGAGCACTTCGATGACCTTGTCCGAAGCTTCGCTGCGTCCGTCGTAGAGGGCCTCGAACAGCGCCACGCGCGTGCTCACCCGGCCGCGGTTGCGCAGCAGCGTCTCCAGCAGCAGGTACTCCTTGGGGGTCAGTGGCAGCGGCGTTTCTGCGACCCGTGCGATACGCACCGCCGGGTCGACCTCCAGCGCGCCGTGCCGGAACACCGGCGGCGCGGTATCCAGGCTGCGGCGCATCAGCGCCAGCATGCGCGAGGCCAGCTCCTCGAAGGAGAACGGCTTGATCAGGTAATCGTCGGCGCCGCGGTTGAGTGCTTCGACGCGATCGTCGACCTGGTCGCGTGCCGACAGCACCAGCACGCGCGCGCTGCGGCCGGCCGCGCGCAGGTGGCGCAGGACCTCCAGCCCGTCGATGCGTGGCAGGCCGAGGTCGAGCAGCACCATGGCGTAGTCGTAGGCGTCGAGAAAGGCGATCGCGGCGGCGCCGTCGGCGGCTTCGTCGACGCTCCAGCCGCGTCCCTGCAGCCAGGCGCGCAGGCGTTCACGCAGGGTCTGTGAATCTTCGACGAGGAGCAGGCGCATGGCTTCGCGATCCCTTGGTCCGGGCGCGGCGGCGACCGCGGTCCCGGCTGGCTATCCTATCGCGGTGGCCCGTGCAGGCTCAGCGTGGCGCGCGGAAGCCGGCGGCGCGCGCCGCCTCGGCGCTGTCGAAGCAGCGATCGCCCTCGGCGGGATGCAGGCGCAGCCGCGCATAGGCGGGCGAGGCCGGGGTGTGGAAGATGCGCTCACCGCGGCGGTTGACGTTGCCCTTGACCGGGCACTCCGCGGGCGCGCCGCGGTGCGCCTCGCGCCACGCCCACGGCGGCTCGAACTCGGCGTCCCACAGGCCGCGGCGCGCGTCCCGCGCACGCTGCTCCTGGTCGACGTAGGCCTCGCTGTAGCGGCGGTAGGCGAGCGCCATGCCAACTTCCACCATCAGCGCATTGAGATTGCGCCCGTCGCGAAAGCAGGTCGCCAGCGCGCGCCCGTAGGCATCGCGCTGGTCGAACTCGCAGCGCACCGGGCCGCGCTGGAGGAGGAAGGCGAGGGTTTCGCTGGCTGCGCGCCCGCAGCGCCAGGTGGGCTCACCGACGCGGCAGGTTTGCAGGGCCTCGGGCGCGTCGATGCCGTGCAGGCGCACCTCCTCGCCGGCAACCGTGAGGCTGTCGCCGTCGATGGCCTGTGCCGGGCCGGCGACCTCCGCCGCGCCGGCGCTTGCGGCGAGCAGTGCGACGCCCGCTGCCAGTGCGGCGCAGCGGGCACGGCGGTGGTGGCCGGCGGTGATCCGGGCGGACGTTCCCGACGCGCCCGGGTGCCGCACCTCAGCCGCCGCGCTGGCTCGCCTTGAGCTCGATGCGGCGCCGGTGCAGCACCGGCTCGGTGTAGCCATTGGGATGGTGCACGCCACCGAAGACCAGCTCGCAGGCGGCCTGGAAGGCGACCGAGTTGTCGAAGTCCGATGACATCGGCTTGTACTCCGGATCACCGGCATTCTGGCGGTCGACCACCTCGGCCATGCGCTTGAGCGTCTCCAGCACGTGGGTGCGGCGCACGAAGTCGTGGCGCAGCCAGTTGGCGAGGTGCTGGCTGGAGATGCGCAGCGTCGCCCGGTCCTCCATCAGGCCGACGTCGTTGATGTCCGGCACCTTGGAGCAACCGATGCCGAGCTCGATCCAGCGCACCACGTAGCCGAGGATGCCCTGGCAGTTATTGTCCAGCTCGGCCTGGATCTCGGCCTCGGTCAGCTGCTGCTCGCCGAGCAGCGGGATGGTCAGGATGTCGTCCATGCTCGCGCGGCGGCGCTGGCGAATGCGATCCTGCTGCTCGCTTACGAGCACCTTGTGGTAGTGCGTGGCATGCAGGGTGGCCGCGGTCGGCGAGGGCACCCAGGCGGTGTTGGCGCCGGCTTCCAGGTGCGCGAGCTTCTTCGCGAGCATTTCCTTCATGAGGTCCGGCTTGGGCCACATGCCCTTGCCGATCTGCGCCACGCCCTGCAGGCCACAGGCGAGCCCGATGTCGACGTTCCAGTTCTCGTACGCGGTCATCCAGTTCTCGTTGCGCATGTCCTCCTTGCGCACCATCACGCCGGCCTCCATGGCGGTGTGAATCTCGTCGCCGGTGCGATCGAGGAAACCGGTGTTGATGAAGATGATGCGCTCGCGCGCGGCGCGGATGCATTCCTTGAGGTTGACCGTGGTACGGCGCTCCTCGTCCATGATGCCGATCTTGAGCGTGTTGCGCGGCAGCTTGAGCACGTCCTCGACCTTGGCGAACAGCTCGCAGGCGAACTCGACCTCTTCCGGGCCGTGCATCTTGGGCTTGACGATGTACATCGAGCCCTTGCGCGAGTTGCGCAGCTGGTTGAGGCGCTTGAGGTCGTAGAGCGAGATGGTGGCGGTGATCATGGCGTCGAGGATGCCTTCCGGCACCTCCTGGCCCTTGAGCAGCACCGCCTCGTTGGTCATCAGGTGGCCGACGTTGCGCACCAGCAGCAGCGAGCGGCCGTGCAGGGTCATGGGCCGCCCTTTCGGATCGAGAAAATGCAGGTCCGGGTTCAGCGTGCGGGTCATGTTGCGCCCGCCCTTGACGAAGGTCTCGCTGAGGTTGCCGCGCATCAGACCGAGCCAGTTGCGGTAGACCTCGGCCTTGTCCTCGCCGTCGGCGGCGGCGACCGAGTCCTCGCAGTCCTGGATGGTGGTCAGGGCCGACTCGATGACCACGTCCTTGACGTTGGCCGGGTCATCGCGCCCCACCGGGTGGCTGGGATCGATCTGGATGATGGCGTGCAGGTTGTTGTGGCGCAGCAGGATCTCCGCCGGCGCATCGACGCGCCCGTTGTAGCCCGCGAACGCGGCCGGCTGGGCCAGCCCGGTGACGCTGTCGTCGGCGAGCGTGACCTTGAGCGTACCGTCGTCGATGGCGTAGTCGACCGCGTCGGCATGCGAGCCCGCGGCCAGCGGGGCGATGTCGTCGAGGAAGGCACGCGCCCAGGCGATCACGCGTTCACCGCGCACCGGGTTGTAGCTGCTGCCCTTCTCCGCGCCGCCGTGCTCGTCGATGACGTCGGTGCCGTAGAGCGCGTCGTAGAGCGAGCCCCAGCGCGCGTTGGTCGCGTTCAGGGCGTAGCGCGCGTTCATCACCGGCACCACCAGCTGCGGGCCGGCGACGATCGCGATCTCGTCGTCGACGTTCTCGGTGCTGACGGTGAAGTCCGGCCCCTCGGGCAGCAGGTAGCCGATCTTCTGCAGGAACTTCTTGTACGCCGCCGGATCGTGCGGCTGGTCGCTGCGCGACTGGTGCCAGGTATTGATCTGGGCCTGGATCTGGTAGCGCTTGAGCAGCAGCACGTTGTTCTTCGGCGCCATCTCGGTGATGACGTCTTCGAGCATCGCCCAGTAGGCGCGCGCCTCGATGCCCAGGTCCGGCAGGATTTCCTTCACCACCAGGTCGTAGAGCGGTACGGAAACCTCCATGTCGCTGTCCGGAATGCGGATGTGGGAGGTGGCGGTGTCGATGATGCCCAAGCTCATGTCGTGGTACCCGGTAGTCTGTGGCGCGCCGCTTTCGGCGCCGGAAAAAACGCGGATTGTACTACTGCCGCCGGCGCTCGGCAGGCCCGCGCTCAGCCCGGCGCGTCGACCTCGATCTCGTAACCGGTGAACTTGCGCACGTTGATCACGCCGCTGTCGAACATCAGGTACTGGCCCTTGATGCCTTCCAGGATGCCGCCGACCTCGGGCTGCTTGTCGAAATTGTGCGAGCCGATGCGCTCCGGGTAGCGCGTGACCGGGTAGTCGATGCTCAGCGGCTCGGCCTCGACCGGGCGCACCGCGTCGGCGCCATGCAGCGTGCGGATGGTCTCCAGGTCGCGGTCGATGGAGGCCAGCGCGCGCGCCGCCAGCGAGCGCAGGTCGAGCGGCTCGCCGGGCCCTCTGAGCAGGGCGCGCCAGTTGGTCTTGTCGGCCATGGAGCGGGCGATGGCGACCTCGACGAGGCCGGCCACGTGCCGCGTGCTGACCTCGGCGATGGGCAGCGCCTGGCTCGCGCCCTGGTCGATCCAGCGCGTCGGCACCTGGCTGGCGCGGGTGATGCCGATCTTGGCCGCGGAGGTGTTGGCGAGGTAGACCACGTGCGGCACCATGCAGTGGCGTTCGCCCCAGTCGGGCTCGCGGCAGGTGCCGGCGGCGAAGTGACAGGTCTCCGGCTTGAGCACGCACATGTCGCAGCGCGCGAGCCGCTTCATGCACGGGAAGCAATGTCCCTGGGCGTAGCTCTTGGCGGTGCGCCGGCCGCAGGCGTCGCAGAAGATCTGGCCGGTATGGGTCAGGGTCAGCGGGCCGCCGATGCGGGCGTTGAGGTCGAGGCGCTCCTCGCCCAGCACCAGCTCGTAGCGCACGCCGTCCTCGAGGCGGCCGGCGAGCTTGCTCAGGGTGCCGCGCATGCGGGCAGCGGCCGGTTGCGGGCGGGGGCTGAAGGGGCTGGGGTCATGACGGCTCCGCGGATCTTAAGGCCGCCAGTATTTCATTCCCGGCAAGGTGCGGTCCATGCGTGCTGCGGCTACCGGTACGATCTTGCCCTCGCTAGACTGGCCGCCGTTGCAGCCGTCGCCGGGAGAACGTCCCATGCCCCTGATCACTGCCGCTATCGGGCTCGCCAGCGAGCCGTTCGAGCACGCGGTCGATGCGCGCTGGACCATGGCCTACAGTGCCGGGCTCGGTGATGTCGAGCCCTGTTACCTCGACACCACGCGCGCCGGCGGCGTGGTCGCCCACCCGTTGTTCGCCATCTGCCCGGAGTGGCCGGTCGCCCTGGCCTCGCGTGACCAGCTGCGCCAGCGCGGGCTCAGCATGGACGAGTTCCGTCGCGCCGTGCACGCCACCCACGACTGCCACGTCGAGCGCCTGGTGCGCCCCGGCGACGTGCTCACCACCCGTGCCACCATCCTCGCCATCGAAAGCTGGCGCGCGGGGGCTTTCGTCACCACCGTGTTCGACTCGCACGACCAGCACGGCGCGCTGGTTGCGCGCACCTTCCACGGGCAGCTCCTGCGCGAGGTCGAGGTGATGTCGGTGGACAAGGCACCGAGCGCGCCGCCGGACCCCGACGTCACCGCGCCGCCGCCGGCGCGTGCGGCGGACGATACCGTGAACGTGGTGCACGAGGAGCTCATTCCGGTGGCCGCCAACTTCGCCCACGTCTACACCGAGTGCGCGCGGATCTGGAACCCGGTGCACACCGACGAGGCCGTTGCGCGCGCCGCCGGACTGCCGCATTTCATCCTCCACGGCAGCGCCTCGCTGGCACTGGCGGTGTCCGCGGTGCTGCGCCTGCATGCGCCCGGCGAGCCGCAGCGCGTGCGGCGCATCGGCGGCCAGTTCCGCGCCATGGTGCTGCTGCCGTCGACCCTGCGCCTCGCCGTCGGCGCGGCGCGCGAGACCGCGGCCGGACGCGTGGTGCCGTTCGACCTCTACACCGCGGACGGCGGCGCCGCGGTGCGTTACGGCAGCGTCGTGTTCGACGCCGGCTGAGGCGCGGCTGCTCAGTCCGGGGGAGTCTCTTCTCGCAGCTTGCTGCGAATGCGCTCGAGCAGGCGGCCGAAGTGGTTGTGCCCGCGGCCGTCGCGGCCGCAGCCCCAGAAGTGATCCCACGCGGTGCAGTCGAGCAGCGGGCGCGCGCCGGTCGCGAGCAGCCGCTCGCGCACCTCCGGCCAGGCGTGGCACTTGGTGTACATGGCGCGCGTCATGTAGGTCACCCGGTTGGCGCGCCAGCCACGGCGGCGACGTCGGAACCAGGCCTTGCCGAGCTGCGCGGCGGTGACCGGGTCGGGCGCGCCGGCGACGCGCTCGAAATACTCGCCGGGCGGGAACTGCGTCGCCTGCATGTAATGCTCGGCCGAGGCCCAGTGCCGGCCGTCGAGCTCGAAGCCGTGTGGCACATCGGAACCGAAATCCATGACCCATGCTACGCAATTTGGCGCCGCGGATGCGTGCTCGCCGTCCCGCGTCGACCCTGACCGGCGGCGCGGATACCATCGGCTGCAACATGTCCGCTACTCCCTCATCGCACACCTGCACCCGCAGCGACGTCCGCCTGGCCGCGTTCGAGCTGATCTGCGTCGGCACGCTAAGCGCGGTGCTCTACCTCTGGGTCGCGGCGCGCGAGGACCTCGCCGGCAGCCTCTCGGACAGTGCCGTGTACCTGGTGATGGCGGATCTCTTCTCACCATGGCGCGCGGCGCCCCATGAGCTGGGGACGTGGCCGTTCCAGGCGTTCCCGTTTCCGCCGGCCTATCCCGCGCTGCTCGGCCTGCTGGGCGGCGGCAGTGACGCGATCGCGGCCAGCTACCGCGTCACCGCGCTGCTGTCGGCGGCTGCCATCGTCGCCATCCACGCGTGGCTGCGGGCCGTCACCGGCAATCGCGCGCATGCCCTCGCGCTGAGCGCAGCGCTGGCCTTGTCGCCGGCCTGGCTGACCCACGTCATGATGCTGCAGAGCGAGTCGCCCTACCTGCTGCTGACCTATGCCGCGCTCGCGCTGGCGGCGCAGCCCGCGGTCTCTGCGGCCCGTGTGCGGACGCTGAACGGGCTGCTCGGCGGCAGCGTGCTGGTGCGTACTGCCGGTGTCGCAGGGATCGCCGCGGGCGTGCTGTGGGGGTGGCGGCGCCGGGTGCTGGATCGCTATGCGCTGCTCGCCCTGCTCGCGCCGGCCGCTGCCTGGTTCGGCGCGCGCAGCCTGTTCGCGACACCTTCCCGCTATACCGACGTGCTGCGCCACGACAGCATCGGTACCGCGATCGACGTGCTGACACAGACCGTGTTCGCCAACCTGCAGGTCCTGCCACGCGCCGTGAGCGGGATGTTCGGCCTCGACGCCGGGCCTTACGCTAGCGCGGCCGCGCTGGCCCTGGCGCTGCCGGCGCTGGCCGGCTGGTTACGCCGCCTGCGTCGCCTCGAGCTCGACGCGCTGTTTGCCGGCGCCTACCTGGCACTCGTCCTGCTGTGGCCTTATCCCGAGCACCTGCGGCGCTTTCTGTTGATCCTGCTGCCGCTGTACCTCGGCTATGCCGGCGGCGCGCTACTGTGGGTAAGCCGTGGGACGCCGCGGGTGCGCGGCCTGCTAGCGACCGCCGCCGCGGTGCTGCCGCTGGCCGCCGTCGCTCCCGGCGCCTGGAACGTGCTCGCGCCGATCGCGGCGGCCGCCGATCCCGCCGCCGCGCGTTACGCGCGCGCACCGCAGTGGCACGACCAGCAGCGCACGCCGGCGGCGCTGCGCGCGCTGGAGCGCAGCGACGACATCATCGAGAGCCTGGCCGGGATCGACGAGCATCTGCCGGCCGGCGCCTGCGTGTCCTCGACCATGGCTCATCACGTCCCGCTCTACGGTCACCGGCGTTCGCGCTGGCCGATGCCGGCGACCGTCAGCGATCGCCGCTTCGAAAGCGCGCTCGCCGACTGTCCCTGGGTCTTCATGGTCGCCGCCCGCCACGGTGGCATGCACGGCTACCCGCCGATGTATCCCTACCAGCGCATCAAGGACCGGCTCGAGGTCATCGAGGTCAAGCTGTGGGAGCGCGGTGCCCAGGCCGGCACCGTGCTGACCATGCTCGGCCGCGTGCGCCGGTCCGGCGAGCCTTCATCCCCGCCGGTACGCTAGGTCAGGCGTCGAGGATGGCGACGGCGCGCGTCCAGCCCGCCGAGGCGCCGCGGATCTTGACCGGGAAGCAGCTCACCATGAAGCCGTCGGCGGGCAGCGCTTCGAGGTTGTGCAGCTTCTCCAGGTGGCAGTAACCGATCTCGCGGCCGGCCTTGTGTCCTTCCCAGATCAGGGCGGCATCGCCGCTGGCGGCATACCGGTTCCTGGTGTGGACGAAGGGTGCGTCCCAGCTCCAGCCGTCGGTGCCGGTCAGGCGCACGCCGCGCTCGAGCAGGTAGAGGGTTGCCTCGCGGCCCATACCGCAGCCGGCGGAGACGTAGTCGTCGTGGCCGTAGCGGCTGCCGGCACGGGTGTTGACGACCACGATCTCGAGCGGGGCCAGGTCGTGGCCGATGCGTGCGAGCTCGGCCTCGACGTCGTCGGCGGTGACCACATAGCCGTCCTCGAAATGGCGGAAGTCGAGCTTGACCCCGGGCTGCAGGCACCAGTCCAGCGGAACCTCGTCGATGGTGATCGCGCGCTCGCCGCGGTTCATCGTCGAATGGAAATGGTAAGGCGCGTCGAGATGGGTGCCGTTGTGGGTCATCAGCCGAATCCACTCGATCGCCCAGCCTTCGCCCTCCGGCAGGTCCTGCTCGCCGAGGCCCGGAAAGAACTGCACCACGTCCTTCGCCGAGTCGCGGTGGGTGACGTAGTCGATGTGCGGCCCGTAGCCGGGCGGATCGGAGACGACGTCGTTCTCGAGATGCATGGAGATGTCGATCAGCTGGCGGGTCATGGCGGGGTCCTCCGGCAGGTGGCGGAAAAGGGGACATGCCACTTTTCCAAGGTGCTGAAAATGCTGCTGCGGATCATCTACGGCTGCGGTCGTCGATTCGACGGGAAAAGTGGCATGTCCCCTTTTCCGTTGACGGTATCACTCCGGGTAGTGCACCAGCAGCGCGGCGACGCCGCGCCCGGCACCGGTGGCATGCACGATCTCGGCATTCGGCCACAGCCGCTCCGGCCCGCCGCGCTCGGCGCCGCGATGCAGGACGACCTGGTAACGGCAGTTCGGCTGCGCGGGGCGCGCGGCCCCGTGCTCGGCCGGCCAGGCGATGCGCCGCGCATGAAACATCACCGCCTGCGGGTAGTGGCTGTAGACGCAGGATTTGATCGGCACGTGGCTGGCGGTTTCGCGCAGCAGCGCGACGATGGCCGCACGCATGCGGATGTCGTCCAGCGCGGCGGCTTCGTCCGCGGCGGTCAGCCAGTAGCGGCTGGCACGCCATGCGGCGAGCTCGGCGGGCGGCACGCGCTCGTAGTAGTGCCACAGCAGCTGGCCGCCGTGCCAGCCGGAGAGCGACAGCAGCGCGACCAGCGGCACGCCGACCAGCCACGCGCGCCAGCGCGGATCGAGGTGTCGGCGCGCGGCTTCGAAGCTGCCGGCGGCGTAAACGAGGAGCAGCGGTGCGAGCGGATACAGCAGGCGTTCCATGACGTCCGGGAACGGCCAGATGAGCACCAGCAGCAGGTAGCCGCAGGCGTACACCGCGTCGAGCTCGAGACGCCGCACGCGCAGCACGAGCGTGACCAGCGCGAGCGGCGCCGGCAGCATGAGCAGTGCGCCGCCGCCATCGCGCGCACCGAACAGCCCCAGCCATCCGTTCGTGATCGCGTCCACGTTGGCGGCGAGGTAGGCTGCCGTCGAGCCCGCGCCGGCGACGCGGTCGCGGAAGACCTCGACATAGGCGCGGCCGCCGCCGAGGCCGAGCAGCTCGGCGGCCAGCAGCGGCGCCAGCGCCAGCAGCATTGCCGGCACGCTCCAGGCCCGCGCGCGCAACACGGTGACCCCGGCCAGCGCAATCACGGCGACCACGCCGGCACCGCGGGTGACCGCGGCGAGCCCGATGCACAGCCCGCAGGCCAGCCACCACGCCGGCTGGCGGCGTGCGGCCAGTGCCGCCAGCAGCGCCGCGCCGATCAGCACCAGGAACAGGAACTCGCTCCAGATCTCGGTGCTGTAGAGCAGGGTTGCCGGCATCACCGCCAGCGTCGCCGCGACCGCAAAGCCGGCCACCGTGCTGCCGGTGATGATGGCCGCCAGGCGCCCGTGCAGCAGCAGCGCCACGATCAGGCACAGCGTCTGCACCAGGTGGGCGATATCGACCTGCGTGCTGCCGCCTCCGGCCAGCGCGAGCACGATCGAATACAGCGGGGGCAGGTGCGAGACCGACTGCAGGTAGAGCAGCACGGGGTCGTCCTGCCAGCCGTGCGCGAACCAGTCCGCCATCATCAGGTACAGCGCGTCGTCGGCGACGAAGCCGACGTGCCTGGCCGAGATCGTGAACGGCAGGTACCAGGCCACGCAGACCAGCACGAACAGGGCCCACAGCGGCGTCGTGCGCGGAGCCGCGCCCGTGCGGTTGCCGTCGGCGATCAGCATGCGCGCTCCCCCCGCTGCCGGTGGCGGCGCCGGCGCCGCCCTGCCGCGCATCCTATGCTATTTTGCCGCGCGCGGCCCGGGAACCGGGGCTTTTCACGTCATCACGCGCTGCTTCATTCCAGGATCGACTCATGCACGACAACACCCCGATACTGATCGGATGCGGCCAGTACGTCGACCGTGACGCGCCCGCCCCCGGGCGCAGCCTGTCGCCCGCCGACATGGCGGCCGAGGCCGCGCGGCGCGCGCTCGCCGATGCCGGCGCCCGCGGTGATCTCGCGGCGACCGTCGACGTGCTCGCGGTCGCGCGCCTGTTCGAGCACTCGGTGCGCGACCAGGTGATGTGGCCGAACCCCTTCGGCTGCTCGAACAACATGCCGGGGTCGGTCGCCCGCCGCCTGGAGCTCACACCGCGTCGCGCGATCTACGCCGAGGTCGGCGGTGAGACGCCGCAGCGCCTGGTCAACCAGATGGCCGAGGCCATCCATGCCGGCGAGGTGCGCAGCGCGCTGCTGACCGGCGCCGAGGCGCTGGCCACGATCCGCAACGCGCGTCGCGCCGGCATCGAGCTCGACTGGCGCGAGGAGGTCGACGGCGAGTTCGAGGACCTGTGGCCCGACCAGCCCATGACCAACGACTACGAGCAGCGCCACGGCATCACGTTTCCGATCCAGGTCTACTGCCTGTTCGAGCAGGCGCGCCGCGCCGAGCTCGGCTTGTCGGCGGACGCTTACCGCGCGCGCATCGGCCGCGTGTTCGCGCCGTTCGCCGCGGTCGCCGCGGACAACCCCTACGCGCAGTTCCCCGAGGCGCGTGACGCCGACTTCATCGCCACGCCGTCGGCAGCGAACTTTCCCCTGTGCGAGCCCTATACCAAGTGGATGGTGGCGCAGGACGCGGTCAACCAGGGCGCCGCGGTGGTCATGACCTCGGTCGGCCTCGCGCGCGAGCTCGGTGTGCCCGAGTCGCACTGGGTCGTGCTGCGCGCCTACAGCGACGTCGACGAACGCTTCGTCACCGAGCGCCCGCGGCTGGCGACCTCCGATGCCCAGGGACTCGCCCTGGCGCGCGCACTCGACGATGCCGGGCTGGCCGTCGACGACATCGCGCACATCGATCTGTACAGCTGCTTTCCGATTGCCGTCACCGCGGCCTGTGAGCATCTGGGCATCGACCCCGAGGGCGATCGCGCGCTGACCCTGACCGGCGGCCTGCCCTACTTCGGCGGGCCCGGCAACAACTACAGCCTGCACGGTATCGCCGAGGTCGTCGCCCGCCTGCGTGGGACCGTCGGTGAGCATGCGCTGGTCGCGGCCAACGGGGGGTACCTGTCCAAGCACTCGGTCGGGGTCTACAGCCGCGCGCTCGATGGCGCCTGGCAGCCACGCAGCAGCGCCGCGGAGCAGGCGCTGCTGCGCGAGCCCGGCGGCGTGAGCGTCGCCGAACGTGCCGAGGGCGCGGCACGCATCGAGTCCTACGCCGCGTCTTACGCGCGCGGCGCGCCGAGCGGCGGCTACGTGGTCGGCCGTCTCGCCGACGAGCGCCGTTTCCTCGCCGTGATGGAGCCCGGGTCAGAGCGGGCGCGGGAGCTGCTGTTTGCAGCCGACCCGGTTGGCGCCGCGATCACGGTCCGCCATGCCGAAGGCATGAACTATTTCGACGTCTGAACCCGGAGACCGCCGATGAGCATTCCAGACCTGCAGGCCTTCGGCTTCGACGCCGACTACCAGGCCGTCTACGATCTTGCCTACCGCTACGCGCGCGACGAGCTGTACGCGCTGTGCGAGCAGATGGACAACGAGGACTGGTTTCCGGAGGCCGAGTTCCGCGCGCTCGCCGGCCAGGGACTGCTCGGCGTGACCGTGCCCGAGGAGTACGGCGGCGCGGGCATGGACGTGCTCGCGCAGTGTTTCATCTGCGAGGCCGTGGCCTACTGGAACCACACCGTCTCGGCCGGCATGCTCGCCAGCGACAACCTGTGCCTGCACAACCTCGTGCGCAATGCCAACGTTGACCAGAAGCGCAGCTACCTGCCGGGCTTCTGCGACGGCTCGATCATCGGCGCACTGGGCATGACCGAGCCCGGCGCCGGCTCCGACGCACTCGGCAGCATGGCGACCACCGCCACGCGCGACGGCGACGACTACGTGCTCAACGGGCGCAAGCTGTTCATCACCAACGGTCCCGTCGCCGACGTGCTGCTGGTCTACGCCAAGACCGCACCGGAGAAGCGGCAGAAAGGCATATCGGCCTTCATCGTGGAGAAGGGCTACGCGGGGTTCAGTGTCGCGCAGAAGCTCGACAAGATGGGCTGGCGCGGCAGTCCCACCGGCGAGCTCGTGTTCGACGACTGCCGGGTGCCGGCCGGCAACCTCGTCGGCGGTGAGAATGCCGGCCACGTGGTGATGATGAGCGGGCTCGACATCGAGCGCGTGATCGGCGCTTTCTTCGCGCTCGGCATGGCCCAGCGCGCGTTCGACCTGGCGGTGGAATACGCCACCCAGCGCAAGCAGTTCGGGCGCGCCATCGGCGAGTTCCAGATGATCCAGGCCATGATCGCCGACATGTACACCGATCTCGAGACGACGCGCGCGCTGACCTACCAGGTTGGCCGCGAGATCGCCGACCTGCCGGAAGGCGAGGGCGGCCGCGGCGCCGTGCACAAGCGTTCCGCCGCCGCGCTGCTCGCCTCCGGGCGCGCCGCCATGCGCGTGCTCGACCAGGCGGTACAGATCCACGGCGGCATGGGCTTCATGCGCGAGACCGAGGTCAACCGTCTCTACCGCAGCGGCAAGGTGATGGAGATCGCCGCCGGCAGCAACCAGGTGCGCCAGATCATCATCGCCGGCGAGCTGCTCAGGGAAGCCGCCGGCTGATCCATCCGCGGCCGGAAACTCCTGCACGAAAGGAGCTGCGCGAGGGCGCGCGGAAAGCGAGCAGCGCAGCCTACATCAGCAGGTGAGCAGCGCAGCGCCCCGCGCAACGCCGCCCCACGGGGTTGCCGGCTTGTCAGCAGCGAGCGAGCAAGGTCGCTGGCAAGGCGCGCGGATAGCGAGCAGCGCAGCCTACATCAGTAGGTGAGCAGCGCAG
>JBHIYN010000006.1:0-316244 GCA_041984235.1 Gammaproteobacteria bacterium | reverse complement strand
CCGGCGCCCCGCAGGGGTGAGCGCGCGCATCGACGCGCGCGAGTCAATCCTTCCGGGCGCCGCGGCGCATGATCACGCCGAGCGCTATTAATGGCGCGTGCGGAGGCCGATGAGCACCTCCCAGGCTCGACCGACTCGCTGCGCGGGTCGGGACGCCCGGGCATCTGGCGCCGCGCAGGGACTAGCGCGCGCACCAGGTGCTTGCGAATCCCTCGCACAAACTGCGTCCGGGTCGGTGGTGGTTAGTACCTCGGGTTGCGACCGTCACACTTCCTATGGCGTTCGAGCAGTCCGGATCATCTCCGACCAGGTCATTGAACGATGCTGCCTTGAATGATTTCCCGTATGTCCTCGCGCGGGTCACTGCCCGCCTCCGCGGCGTCGGCCGCCAAGCCTCTCGAGGCCACTTGGCGGAGTATGGCAGTAATGTCCTTGGCAAACCCTTTGTTGTGCTCGTTGACGTCACTAATCCGTTCCGTGCCGAGTAAGAATGTGCTCAGAGCTACGGTTTGGCGGAAAAGTCTTCTGAAGTCATCTTCTCTCAGCAGTTCGTTGGCATACGCTTCGCACGTCCTGTAGAGAATGTCTCGTAACAACTGAATCGAGTGGGAGCGGTCATAGAGCTTTTGAATCTCCTGCGCCTGCTTAGCCGATTGATCCAGCCCCGGCCCATCTCCTCCAATCTTCGATGCGTGTGTGCGCGTTGCGTTTATGCCGAAATCAGAAAACGGCTCCGCACAGAAGACCTTCCGGCCCGCGCTGTTCTTTCGATAGATGAAAGCACGCCCCTGGGACATAAAAAGGCCATCGCCTTCCAGCGAATACTGCTCAGTCGTCAAATCGCCTGATGCTCCGAGCATGTACCATCCTGTCAGCCCGAGAACGGCGGTAACGACGAGTGCCAGGGCCGTTTTCATGCCGCTGCTCATTCGCCGCCGCCGCTTCCGGGTGTGGGCGCCGGTTTCGACGCGGCCGGCTGTGAGAATCGTTCGAGTTCGCGCCTGACGTCCTGGTCTTCCAGGGCCTCTCGCAGCAGCAAGTGGTTGTTCAGCACAATGCCGATAATCCGATTGCGCGCTTCCTCGGCTATTTGGTCGAGTCGTTTGATCTTCCGCGATATTTCGCTGTCTACGGTGTCGTTACAGTAGGTGTCTGCGAGACTGTCTTCGTAGCCATACTTTTTGAGTACCAGCTTGGAGCACTTCTCTACGTACTGGTCGCGATTTCTTATCAGCTCAGATCGTTCGTTCTCTGTATATCGCAACTCTGCGGCGAAGTTCGCGGCCCGCTCCAATGACCTGTGCAGAGTCGATGGTTTGCCGTCATCTGCCCCGAAGATCGATTGTGCTATCTCGGGCAGGATCGGAAGCTGTGCCTGCCTGCCGCCTTTGGCGAGACATCCGTCGACCCATGCGAGAAATACCACCATGAGCAGGGTTTTAGCGAATATCTTGGCCATGATGCATTCGGGTCCGTGCTGGCGTTGTCCCTGCAAGAAAACCGCATCGTGATCTGCGGAATTCCTGCAGGGCACTGATGGGTCGGCAACGCCGCGTTCCTTGCAACACTTTATTGCGCGACTTACCCCATGCCTGCATGTGCAAATTTGCACGTTTATGGCCCAGCAGTTGGTACAGGACACTACAGACGGGGGACAGCATTTCCCCAGCGCTAAACAGCTCTCCCGATCGCGGACTCTGGCGAGGCCTGGGGCGTCCGATCTGCTTGCCCTTATCATTAGCTTGACTGTCTCTTGCCGTTCGCAGGATTGCCAATCTATATGGTGCGGCCGTCCTTGCTGCCGCCTAGCCAGTCTCCGGCCCGTCGCGCGTCCGGCAGGTCGTCGCTTGTAAAGAGTTCTGCCAGCCTTTAAGGCCCCACTCCCGCGATTCCATGGACCCAAAGCAGTCGCCAGCTATGCTGGCGAACTGGTCGAGGAACGTGCGTATTGCCTCAGGCCTGTCGCTCGATTGGGGGGAGCTTGAGAGTCTGCGGGCGCTGATTTGCCACTGAGCGAATGCGTTGATGTTCCAGAGAACGGGGGAGGTAATGCTGGCGCGATCCATAACAAGTCGGCGCCCCCATCCTACCGCATTTGGGTTACCGGCTATGGTTTTACGGTATGCGCGATGATCTATGTGGTCTACTGCTGGTAGCAGTAAATCTATGACATTACACAAGGACTCAGTGCTAGGCACGTTCCGGATCCGAGATATCGGCTATCCGACGCGCAGACCGCGGAGCCTGGATTTCAGGGAGGAATGCGATGTCAACACGTTGCGCGTCGAGCTGTTTTGCACCCTCGATCATCCTTGCCGCTGCGGCTGCGGTGACGGGTTGCGGAAATCTTTCCACCGCCGAGAATGCAGCAGTCATTTCTGGCGCGGTAGCGGGTGCCGCGGTGGTCGCCGGAAGAACGCCCTCGCACGAAGTCCAGCAGATTTACTATCTAGGTGTATTTGATCCCCGCGATCAATTGCCACCTACTGTTTATCGCGTGCGCGTGCACGGCCAAGCCAGCTTCATCAGCAACACGCAATTTGCTTCAGGGTGGGTTCCGGCAAACGTTATTGATGCGCTCGGTGTTGGTGTGTCCTTCGATGGTGGACGAGTGAACATCGAAAAGTCCGAGGACGATTTCACTTCTTTTCAGACCGGGCGACGTCTAATGATGTTCGGGCCAGAGGGTTTTCGTGAAGCTCCGGAGGGGCATCGGCTCGTAATCGTAATGGGTTCCGACCCATCGGTCTTTTTCCGCGCGGTCGACGAATCACTGGGCGTGGTTGCCCTAGCCACCCAGGAACAAGGAAGTACTTATCTCAATGACGGGTTGTTTCGAACGCTCGTGAAGACCCGTGCGATAGAGGATCGATTGAAGGATTTCGTGGCCGAAACGAGAGCGGATATACCCGAGGCGGGAGTAGTTGAGTGAACGCTACGTTTCGGTGGTTCCCCAAGTTTTGGTTGCTCAGTGTAGTCATGTTTATCTGTGGTTGCGCAGTGATGCGCATCGACGTCGACGTGTACAAAGGTCCGCTCGCGAACAGTAAACACATCCAGATGCAGCAGCTCGCCACATTAGCGATTGGTGCAAAACCCTTGCTTATCCAGTTGCGAGATACTCTGATCGTGGAATCTTTGAATGAATCGCTAAGCCGGGAGAAGGAGGAGAATGGGAAGAAGCTTGATAGAAAGGAGGCTTGGCAGCCGGAGGACCTGTATGCCTACGCGGCGAGCGCATCAGATCCCTGTGCTCAGGTTCCGCAATATTTTGGTTTGCCAGATACTGAATTTCTCGCACTAAGCGAAAAGTACGGAAAGTTGAGTGCAAATACACTCGAAGCCCACGAGATCGGTGAGGTCAATTGGTATAACGATCAAGGTTATATCGCGCATGAATGCATCAGGAGTTTTGTGGGTCCCAGAGCGCGTCGCGTGAACGACCTGCTTCTGTATTACGAAGATCTATACGTCGACCCGTTTTCAACTCCCTCAGAAGACTATTCTACGAAGGCCACGCGACGATTCGGAACTGGCGGGAGGCACCCGGCGGGGATCGTGACCCTCTACGAGCGTTACCTGCGATTGCAGTACTGGGAGGGCGCAAACTCAAAAGCAGATTCATCGGAGTTCAATCGATTACGCGATGCCTTGGTGGGCTTTGCGCAAGCAATGCTTATAGCTGCCAATAATGAAAAGCTCATCGAAGTGCGTGAGAGTAAGCTCACCAGTTTCCAGTTGTTCACGGATGCAGAACGTAGCGACCAGTATATAAATGTGCTCCAGGCGATTGGGAACTCTATCATCGTCCAAGCGGATGAACTCATACACAGCGATGAGCATGAGCAAAACTTGGTGCGTCGGGCTGCTGCAGAGCGATTCGCTCTTGCGGCCTCCCTAAATCGCAGCGCGAGCGAGACACTTGACGGGATCATCCGAGACCTCAAGGGGGACTCCAACGCGTTAACGATCGGAATAGGTTCCGCGGAAGAGCAAAAGACGAGCGCTGATGAAATACTTTCGAACGCAGAACTTGCGTTGAACAATGTACAGAAAGAAGTAGAAACTCAGCAGAATGCACTCCGTTCTTTCGAGACTCGCTATCGGAGTACCCTGGTTTCAGCTCAGCCTGCCGTACAAGCATTCCAGACTGTGTTGGGAACTCCCGCTCTGGCATATGTGCTACACCGCGAGATCAACGCGCCGACCGTGCTTAGGGCGGAAGCGAGCGCACTTCAGTCTGAAATTTTGAGTAAACAGGGGCAGGTAGATGGGAACGGTGTCGTCAAGGAACTAGAGGATTGGCTGGAGACGCGCGTTCGGACAGCACCTAAGTTCGCGTGCGGCGAAATAGGTGCTCCAGAAGACGATGATGCTCCACGTCAAATCCGAATAAAGTGTGCGTATGAATACTTCAGCTCCCTCCCCGCACAACTTGGGCCTGCACTGTCGCGAGTGGGATCGTCGGATAGAGCCAAAGCACTTAACGCTGTTAGAGAGATCATAACGGAGCATTTCGAAGCGGAGCGTGAGCGTGTGGAGGCGTCCCGCCGAGCATGGGAACAAGCAAGGTCAGAGATCGCCGATTCATCCGAAATTGGGAGTCTTCAGGAGAAGGTGGATGCGGCAAAGGAGAGTGCGACGAAGGCTCAGGAGAAACTCGCAGAGCTCAAAGCTCGAAAGATTCAGGTAGACCATGCTGTCGCGGGGCTCGGGGCGATCAGGCGGGTAGTAATTGAGCGCGCCGAGAAGGAGGGACACGGAGATGACGCGAAAGCCACCTTCGATGTACTGAAGAGCGTTATCGCCGAGCATTTAGGCGAGCGCCCTGCAGACGGCGCGTCGGAAGGAGAACGGCTTGCATATGAGGAACTCAAAGCAAAACTTGTAGATGCGCTCGCAGTACTCGAGAAGCGAAATCCGCCGACCACAGCACCAGTATCGGTGGGTGGTAACACCGAACCGGGTACCTCAGAAACACAGCTCGATGTTCTGGACGATCTCATTGCGCTCCTTCGCTACGAGCATATCCAAGCAACGAAGGAGGGGGGGGGGAATGGCCGCGCCGCGCAGATTCAGGAAGCGTTAAAGCTGGCCTACGACCAACGATCAGGTATGGCTTTCATCCGCCCGTCGAGTTCTTACCTCCGCAGCGTGTTTGCCAGCACCTCGCTTCAGGAGGATCCCGGTTTAGTTTGGAAAAATCATCTGCAAGAGCACGGATTCCGCTCTTTTGAGCCCTCCATCCCCCTATTTGACTCAAAGGAAGAACGTCGTCAGCGAGTTTTGGATGGTATTCGCACTAACTTTGACAAGCAATTCTGGCAAAACATAAACAGCGTCCGCGTCTCGGGTGCCGGAAAAACAAATTACGCGATCGTCAAAGACGATATCGGGAACTGGTACGTGAAGGCATTTTCCACCGATGTCGATCCAATAATTAAATCAGCTCAACAACTGGCCATGTTTACTACAGGTGCGAACCTGGATGTGAATCTCCTACGTCGCCTCGATTTGCAAAGGGCCGCAGATTCCGGAGACGCAAACAAATCGCAACTCATGGAGCTGGAGCAGCTTAGAACGGAAGGGGCGGTGTCGGGAACGCCGGGATTGCGACGCGTTTATCTCAGGTATTTGGAGGGATTCGAAACGGACCTGAGAAAACGCTTTCTCAGCCTGAGGGCTACGATCGGCAGCGAGAACCTCCAGAACACGATTAAATCGAGTTGGGAAAGTTTGCTGAGTTATTCGGGAACGACCGATGACGAGAGAAATGCGGAGAAAGAGAAGATGATCCGCGAGTATTCGAGCAGATTACAGACCCATTATGTCGATTCGGCTTTAAGCAAACTAGCGGAGGACGAATTGCCGACCGCAGCGGAAGATGCTTCGGAGAACGATATGGAGGGCAATGAAGCGTTGCATAAACGCAGTGACGTCATTATTGACCGGACGTTCGCCGCTTTGCGTGAGCTCCGGGCATTTGCGGTTTCTTCGAAGGTTGCCTTACAGAGTCTTGAGCTAACCGACGAAAGACTTGCGGCTGCTTCCGCGACGGAGGCCGTAACGACGGTCGAAAGCGAGGTGAGTGACAACTTGGATAACAACGAGGCGGAAGAGCGCGCGAAGGCATTACAAAGTGCGCGTGACGAGCGCGACAGAAAGCTCGCAGATTTGCAACGCGCCATCGCTAACCGCGAAACTGCGGCCGCGGTAGTTGGCAGAATCGTCGGGGGGCTGCTGCTCGAAACGGCGCGAGGATTGTCTCGGTCGGCTGAAGAACTCGAGCAGGCGGTAGTATTCGTCGGAGACGCTGTGCGTTGACTGGTTGATGTATCCGAGCGATTTCAGACGTAGCTGAAGTTCGGCCACTGCTTGGGCCTTCCGTAACTTGATTGGGTTTCGACTAGGCGCCTTTTTTGTGGCGCACCGAACCATGCGTACGTCCCTCGTGTCCAACCGGATACTCCAGCTCCAGCGTCGAATGCCCGATCCCGAACCGCTCCCTCAGCAGCCCCTTGATCGCCGCCTTCAGTGCCTCCGCCGGCGGCCCTGACTCGGCCGCCGTCACCACGTGTGCTTCCAGCGAATGCCGGTGTTCGTCGATGGTCCACACGTGCACGTGGTGCACGGACTCCACGCCATCCACCGCCTCCATCGCGCGGATGGTCTCGGCGACGTCGATGCTGGCGGGAGCACCGGTCATGAGGATGCGGATGGCGCCGCGGATCTCGGTGACGCCGTGGTAGAGGACATACGCCGCGATCAGCAGCGTCATAATCGGATCGGCGAGGCGCCAGTCGTAGAGGATGATGACGGTACCGGCGATGATGACGCCGAGCGAGGCGATGGCGTCGGCGGCGTTGTGCAGGAAGGCGGCACGCACGTTCATGCTGTCCTTCGCGCCCGCGTAGGTGAGCCAGACCGTGGCGAGATCGACCACCAGCGCGACCGAGGCGACGATGACCACGACCCAGCCGGCGACGGGTGGCGGGTCGATGGCGTGGGAGATCGCCTCGAAGACGAGGAATGCGCCGATCACGATCAGCATGGTGAAATTGATCGTCGCCGCGATGACTTCGGCGCGGCCGTAGCCGTAGGTCATGCGGTTGTCCGCCGGGCGTCGCGCGATACGGCGCGCCACCAGCGCGAGCAGCAACGCGCCGGCATCGCTCAGGTTGTGCAGGGCATCGGCGATGAGGGCGAGGCTGCCGGCGAACAGGCCGCCGACGATCTGCACCGCCGTCAGGACCAGGTTGACGGCGACGGCCAGCCACAGGCGGCGGCCGTGCAGGTCACCCAGGTGGACGTGACCGTGATCGTCACTCATCGCCGGCGCGGGCCGGGAACGGCCGGGAGTGCGACGGGCGATGCGTGTGTTGCTGCGGTTCGAAACATGCCGACAACATAGCCGGATCACGCCCGGCCGTCATCGCCGCGCACGCTTGGCGGGCGCGTGCCGCCGCGGCGATCAAGGCGTGCCGGAGGGTCGCTGCAGGCGCGTCACCGCGTCACTCACGGGTGTCGCCGGGTCGAGGTGGCGGATGCTCCCCACGGCACTCGCCAGCAGGTCGAGCAACGCTTCGACCAGGCCTTCCAGCGGCGTGTCGCCGTCGTGCGCCAGCCATTGCACGGTAGCCTCGTCGATGGCGCCGACCAGCGCGCGCAGCATCATGCTCACGGCACGGCGCTCGGGGTCCAGCCCCAGCAGCGCGCACATCCAGCGGATGGAGTCGTGGCGCTTGGCCTCGAACATGCGCCACGCCTGCGGATCCGCGCCGATCCCGCCGCGCAGCAGGGCGCCGGCCAGATCCGGATTCGCGCGCATGAAGCGGAAGTGCGCCAGCAGCATGGCCCGCACGCGCTCGCGCGGCGTGCCGTGCTCCGCCACCTGGTGGCTCGCTTCGAGACGGTCGGCGGCTTCGTGCATGGCGGCCAGGTAGAGGCCGCGCTTGGAGCCGAAGTAATGGAAGGGCAGGCCGTGCGCGGTGCCGGCGGCATCGGCGATGTCGCCCATCGCGACCGCGTCGTAGGGGCGGGTGGTGAAGGCCGCGATGGCCGCGGCCAGCAGGCGTTGGCGGGTCGCTTCGGCCTGCGCCTTGCGGCGGGTCGCGGGAGCGCGGGTGCTGCTCATCGGGTCGGGGTCTCGGCGGCGGGAAACAGGCGACGCCGGGTACTCGGGCAGCCGGCGCTGGCGACCGTTCTACACGTTCATTGACTCAGAATCAATGAAACGGTTAGGCTGCCCTCCGGGGCGGGCGCGAGGCACGCGGCCGCCGCCTGCGCGCAGCCGCGCGTGATCACCAGGGGAGAGTCCGCCATGTCCGTTACACCGAGGTTCGCTCACGCCGTCCTGCAGACCAACCGCCTCGCCGAGATGCGCGACTGGTACTGCACCGTGCTCGGCGCGCACGTCGTCTACGAGAATCCGATGCTGTGCTTCATCACCTTCGACGAGGAGCACCATCGCATCGCCTTCGTCAGCATGCCCGAGGGCGAGTTCGCGCCGCGTGCGCCGAACAGCGTCGGCCTCATGCACACCGCCTTCACCTATCCCGATCTCGGCGCGCTGCTGGCGCACTACACCGCGCTCAAGGCGCGCGGCATCGAGCCGCAGGTGCCGATCCAGCATGGCGTCACCACCTCGCTCTACTACCGCGACCCGGACGGGCAGTTCGTCGAGCTGCAGATCGACAACTTCGCCTCCGCCGAGGACGCGACCGCCTACATGATGGGCGAGGAGTTCGCGCGCGATCCGATCGGCCCCGTGTACGACCCGCAGCGCATGGCGGATGCCTTCGCGTCCGGCGTGCCCGCGGCGACCCTGACCACGCGCGCCTGGGCGCTGGACGGCCCACCCATGCCGCATGCGATGGAGCTCTTCGCGCAGGCCGGATGAAGCCGTGACCGTGCGCGTGCCGCGAACGTGGCGGTGAAGCGTTCCGCGTCGCTGCGATCGTAGCCGCGCTCCCGCGCGCGCCCGGCGCGGCGAACCCTTGAAGTGGAGATCCCCCGTGACTGAACCAGGTTCCCCGGCGGACATCGAAGTCCCCGTGCTCATCGTCGGCGGCGGCGGCTGCGGCCTGACCGCTTCCATCCTGCTGTCCGATTTCGGCATCGAGCACCTGCTCGTCGAGCGCCATGCCAGCACCTCCATCCTGCCCAAGGCGCATTACCTCAACCAGCGCACGATGGAGGTGTTCCGCCAGCACGGCGTGGCCGATTCGATCTACGCCGTCGGCACGCCGATGGAAAACATGTCGAAGGTGCGCTGGCGTACCACGCTGGGCGGTGACGAGCCGCTGGACGCGCTGACCTTCTACGAGATCGACGCCTTCGGCGGCGGCAAGGTCGCGCCCGTCTACACGCGCGACAGCGCCTGCCCGTCGACCAACTATCCGCAGATTCGCCTCGAGCCCCTGTTGCGGCGCCATGCCGAGGAACGCGGCCCGGGCCGGGTGCGCTTCGGCCACGAGCTGACCGCGCTGGCGCAGGATGCCGAGGGTGTCACGGCCACCATCACCGATCTCGACAGCGGTCAGTCGTTTACCGTGCGCGCCGCCTACGTGGTGGCGGCCGACGGCGGCAAGACGGTGGGGCCGGCACTCGGCATCGCCATGCACGGGGTGCGCAACATCGCGCGCATCGTCAGCTCGCACATCAGCGCGGATCTCTCCGCGTGGTGGGACGAGGCCTGCCTCATCAACTGGTTCATCAACCCCGATCGCGAGGGCACCTTCGGCAGCGGCGCGATGGTGCCGATGGGGCCGACCTGGGGGCGCCAGTCCGAGGAATGGGTGGTGCATTTCAACTTCGGCCCGGACGACCCCGAGGCCTTCGACGAGCAGACCGTGGTTCCGCACCTGCGCGAGCTGCTCAAGCTGCCGGATCTCGATCTCGAGGTGCACAAGGTCAGCAACTGGGTGCTGGAGGCGGTGCTTGCAGAACGCTACCAGGACGGGCGCATCTTCCTCGCCGGAGACGCCGCCCATCGCCATCCGCCGACCACCGGGCTCGGCCTCAACACCGCGGTGCAGGACGCGCACAACCTGGCCTGGAAGCTCGCCGCCGTGATCCGCGGCGACGCCGGCCCGGCGCTGCTCGACAGCTACCAGGCCGAGCGCCAGCCGATCGGTGCCCGCAACGTCGACTGGGCCATGTTTACCGCGCTCAATCACTCCGTGCTGGACGCCGGCATGGGCTTCAGTCCGGTGATGCCGCCAGAGGCGCGGCGTGCGACGTTCGAGGCCTACTTCGCCGATACGCCGATGGGTGCGACCCGGCGCGCGCGTGCGGCCGAGGTCATCGAGACCCAGCGCACCGAGTTCCAGGCTCACGATCTCGAGATCGGTTTCGTCTACCACGAAGGCGCCGTGGTCGGCGACGGCACGCCGGCGCCGGTGCCGGATCCCATGGGCGGCGAGTACCAGCCCACCACGCGCCCCGGCCATCGCCTGCCGCATGCCTGGATCGAGCGCGACGGCGTGCGCCGCTCGACCCACGACCTCGCCGGCGCCGACGCCGCTTTCGTGCTCGTCACCGGACGTGACGGTGCTGCGTGGCGGGCAGCGGCGGGCGAGGTTGCGGAAGCCCTCGGTGTGGAACTGGTCTGTGCCGCCATCGGCGACGGGCTGGATTATGCCGACAGCGACGGACGCTGGGCCGAGGTGCGCGACATTGGCGACGACGGCGCCGTGCTGGTCCGCCCCGACAACCACGTCGCCTGGCGCAGCGTCGGCGCGCACGGCCAGCCGCAGGCGCAGCTCAGGCACGCACTGGAAACCGTTCTCGCCCGCGGCACGTAAACCGGGCGAGCGGAACCGCGTTCATCGCGCGGCCTGCGCTATGCTGGTGATGCCGATGCCCGACCGACGCGAACATGAACCCGAACGCGCCTGCCGGCGGCACGTTGGTGTGTGCCGGTGAGCGGCGCGGACATCGTCACCTACGGCTTCGTCGGCAGCCTGCTCGCCGGACTGTGCAC
Source organism: Gammaproteobacteria bacterium (assembly GCA_041984235.1). Taxonomy (GTDB): domain Bacteria; phylum Pseudomonadota; class Gammaproteobacteria; genus JBHIYN01. Next base: position 305,260 of record JBHIYN010000006.1, on the reverse strand, counting down.
CGGGATCGGCGCGCTTGGCGTGTTCGCCCTGCGCACGCTGTCGCCGCGGCTGGAGGACGGGCTGCTGAGCTTCGCCGCCGGCATCATGCTGGCGGCCTCGTTCTTCTCCTTGCTGTTGCCGGCCATCGAGTACGGCAGCCTGCGTTTCGGCAGCGACGAGCGCGCCGTGGCCATCGTCATCTTCGGTTTCCTGAGCGGCGCGCTGGCGCTGTTCGCGCTGCATCGCTACGCCCCGCACGAACACTTCCTGGCCGGCCGCGAGGGACCGGACACCGACGCGCTGGCGCGCATCTGGCTGTTCGTGATCGCGATCACGCTGCACAACTTCCCCGAGGGCATGGCGGTCGGCGTCGGCTTCGCCGGCGGCGACGTCGAGAACGGGCGTGCGCTCGCCATTGGTATCGGCATCCAGAACATGCCCGAGGGGCTGGCGGTGGCGGTCTCGCTGCTGGCCGTCGGCTACGATCGTCTGCGCGCGTTCGGCGTCGCCTTCCTGAGCGGCCTGGCCGAGCCGGTCGGCGGGCTGTTCGGCAGCGTGGCGGTGTCCGTCGCCGGGCCGCTGATGCCATGGATGCTCGCGTTCGCCGCCGGCGCGATGCTGTTCATCATCAGTGACGAGATCATCCCGGAAACCCACCGCCGCGGTTTCGAGAACCTGGCCACGGCCAGCCTGCTGATCGGTTTCGTGTGCATGATGTACCTGGACGCAACGCTCGGATGAGGTCGCACCGTTATCTTCCGTTGCTCGCGTTCGCGCTGCTGGTGGCCGCCTGCGGCGACGGCGAGCGTGCGACGCCGTCGCTGGACGCCGGCGTCGAGGACGCCTTCGGCATCGCGCCGCCGACGCTGGAACACTTCAGCGGCGACCTGCCGGCACTGCGCGAGCGCGGCGTGCTGCGCGCGCTGGTGGTGCCGAGCCGCACCGGTTTCTTCGTCGCCGACGGCGCCATCCGTGGCATCCAGGCCGAGTACCTCGACGCACTGGAAGCGTTCCTCAACCGGGGCGTGCGCGCCGAGGCGGATCGCATCCGGGTGCAGTACGTGCCGGTTGCCCTGCGCGAGGCGATCCCCGCACTGCTGGCCGGTCGCGGCGACCTAATCGCCGCCTTCCTCGCGGCCACCCCGCAGCGGCGCACGCAGGTCGCGTTCATTTCCGGCATGGAGATTGCCGCCAACGAGGTCATCGTGCGCCACCGCGATGCGCCGGCGGTCGGCTCGATCGCCGATCTCGCCGCGCGCGAGATCGTGGTGCTCGATCGCAGCAGCTACCAGGAGCACCTGTGGCTGCTGAACGATCGCCTGCGCCAGCTTACCCGCGAGCCGGCCCGGGTAATCGCGGCTGACCGTCACCTGCGCGGCGAGGACATCCTCGAGCTGGTCAATGCCGGCGTCGTCGACTACACGGTGATGGACGACTTCAGGGCGCGGCTGTGGTCGCGCGTCATGCCCGACCTCGTGGTCGAATCCTCGGTGGTGGTGCGGGAGGACACGCAGCCCGGCTGGGCGGTGCGCCGGGATGCACCGGAGCTGGCCGCGGCGCTCGAAGACTTCGCCAGCGGCGTCCGCGCGGGCAGCCTGGTCGGCAACGTGCTATTGGAACGCTACTTCGAGTCGACCGAATGGATCGAGGACGCCACCGTCGGGGTCGAGCGTGACAAGCTTGCGCGCCACATCGACCTCTTCCGCGAGTACGGCGAGCGTTACGACTTCGACGCCCTCGCCCTGGCGGCGCAGGCCTACCACGAGTCCGGACTCGAGCACGACGCGAAGAGCCGGCGCGGCGCCATCGGCATCATGCAGGTGCGGCCGGCCACCGCGCGCGATCCCAACGTTGCCATCGACGATATCGACGAGCTCGAGAACAACGTCCACGCGGCGGTCAAGTACCAGGCCTTCCTTCGCGATCGCTACTTCGCCGATGCGGCGATCAGCGACTGGGATCGGCGGGCGCTGGTGTGGGCGGCGTACAACGCGGGCCCGGCCAAGGTACGCCGCGCGCGCGCCGAGGCCGAGCGCATGGGCCTGGATCCCAACGTCTGGTTCGGCAACGTGGAGATTGCCATGGCCAGGACGGTCAGCCGCGAGCCGGTGCGCTACGTGTCGAGCATCTACATCTACTACACCGCCTACAAGCTGCTGCGCGAACGGGCCGCCGCACGGGCCGCGGCGCGCGGTGACGCCGCGCCGCCGATCTGACCCTGCTTGCGGTTCCCCGCAATTTGCTATGTTGCGCCCCTGTTCGACCACAAGGGGAGCTCGCAGCCATGGGCAGCAAGGACAACAAGCAAATCGTCAGCGACACCTGGGGCGCGGTCAACGCCGGTGACCTGGACACCTTCTTCGGCAATCTTGCCGACGACGTAACCTGGACTTTCTTCGGCTCGCACCGCTTCGCCGGCACTTTTCGCGGCAAGGACGAGCTGGTCAGCAAGCTGTTCGAGCCCCTCGGCGAGGTGCTCGACGGCGGCATTCACGTCGACATCCTGTCGCTGACTGCCGACGGCGACCGCGTGGTGATGGAAGCCAAGGGCAATGCGAAGTCGAAGTCCGGCCAGCGCTACGACAACGATTACTGTATCGTCGTCACGCTCGCCGGCGGCAAGATCAAACAGGTGCGCGAGTACCTCGACTCCGAGCTGGTAACCGCGGTCTTCGGCAAGTAAGGCGACCCGGGGCGGCGATCGCGGCGGTTATACTGGCGCGATTCAGCGCGTCAGGGGGGAGTCGATGTCGGCACAGCGTTTGTTGGTCGCCAACCGGGGCGAGATTGCACTGCGCGTCATGCGCAGTGCGCGCGAGTCCGGGTACGGCACGGTGGCGGTCTACGGCAGTGACGATGCTGCCAGCCTGCACGTCGCGCGCGCCGACGAGGCGGTGGTGCTGCCGGGGCGCGGCGCGGCCGCCTATCTCGATGCCGAGGCCATCGTCGCCGCGGCGACGAGCAACGCCTGCAGCGCGCTGCACCCGGGCTACGGCTTCCTCGCCGAGCAGGCCGCGTTCGCCGAGCGCTGCGAAGCGGCTGGCATTGTCTTCGTCGGACCCACGCCGGCCCAGCTCGCGCTGTTCGGTGACAAGGTCGCGGCGCGGGAACACGCGCGCACCTGCGGGGTACCGGTGCTGGCGGCGTCCGCCGAGCTGAGCGATGCCGCCGCCCTGGAGGCCTTCCGCCGCGACTGCGCGGCGCCGGTCATCGTCAAGGCCGCGGCCGGCGGCGGCGGGCGCGGCATGCGCGTGGTCGGCGAGGGCGACGATGCCGGCCTGCTGCTCGGGCAGGCCGCGGCCGAGGCTGCCGCGGCGTTCGGCGACGGGCGCGTCTACGCCGAGCGCTTCATCGCGCATGCGCGCCACGTGGAAGTGCAGGTGGTCGGGGACGGAAGCGGCGCGGTGACGCACCTGTGGGAGCGTGACTGCACCCTGCAGCGCCGCCATCAGAAGCTGATCGAGATCGCACCGGCGCCGGCGCTCGACAGCGACCTGCGTGCGGCCGTGCTCGATGCCGCGCTCGCCGTCACGCGCGCCGCCGACTACCGCGGACTCGGCACGGTCGAATTCCTGGTCGACCTCGAGCGTGACGAATTCTTCTTCATCGAGGCCAATGCGCGCCTGCAGGTCGAGCACACCGTGACCGAGGAGATCCTGGGACTGGATCTCGTCGCCGTGCAGCTCGCCATCGCCGGCGGCGCTGCGCTCGAAGACCTCGGCCTGGTGCACCCGCCGGCGCCGCGCGGCTGCGCGATGCAGCTGCGCATCAACGCCGAGACCCTGAACGAGGACGGCAGCACGCAGGCCGGCGGCGGCAGCGTGACGCGCTTCGAGCCGGCCACCGGTCCCGGGGTGCGCACCGACACCGCCGCCGGCGCCGGCTACGCGCCGCACCCGGCGTTCGACTCGCTGCTGGCCAAGCTCGTACTGCACGTTGGCAGCGCCGATTTCGACCTGCTGGTGGCGCGCGCGAAACGTGCCGCGGGCGAGTTCGTGATCGAGGGTGCGCCGAACAACCTCGCCCTGCTGCATGTACTGCTCGATCACGCACCGATCGCGACCGGCAAAGTCACCACGACCTTCATCGAGCACCAGGCCGCGATGCTCGCGCGCGCCGCGCGTGATTTCGCGCCGACCGCGGGCGTCGCCGCGCCCGTCTCCACGGCGGCTGCCGCGGCTGCCGAGCCTGCCCTGCCGGCGGGCATGGAGGCCGTGCGTGCGCCGATGCGCGGGAGCGTGGTCGCGCTCGACGTCACGGTCGGTGACACGGTCCGACGCGGCCAGCAACTGGTGCTGCTGGAAGCAATGAAGATGCACCATGAGATCGTGGCCCCTGCCAGCGGCGTGGTGCGCGGCGTGCTGGTCGCGCTGGAGGACGTCGTCGACGAGCGCGCCGCCCTGCTGCACCTCGAAGTCGATGCTGCGGCAGCGGACCAGGACGATGCCGCGGTGGGTATCGCTCTCGACGCGCCGCGCGCGGATCTCGACGAGGTGCGCGAACGGCACGCCATCGGCCTCGACGAAAACCGTCCCGAGGCCGTCGCCAAGCGGCGCCGTATCGGCTGCCGCACCGCGCGCGAGAACGTCGACGACCTGTGCGACGCGGGCAGCTTCATGGAGTACGGTGCGCTGGCGGTCGCCGCGCAGCGCCGCCGGCGTTCGCCCGAGGACCTGCGCGCGGCGACCCCGGCCGACGGCATGATCGCGGGCTTCGGCACCGTCAATGCCGAACACTTCGGCGCCGAGGCCGCGCGCTGTGCGGTGCTCGCCTACGACTACACCGTGCTCGCCGGCACCCAGGGCCATCACAACCACAAGAAGAAGGACCGCCTGTTCGAGCTCGCGGCCGAGTGGGAGACGCCGGTGGTGTTCTTCACCGAGGGTGGCGGCGGGCGGCCGGGCGACGTCGACACCGAAGACCTGTTCATGAGCTGGCTCGACCTCAAGACCTTCTCGACCTGGCCGCAGCTCGGCGGCATCGCGCCACGTATCGCGGTCAACTCGGGACGCTGCTACGCCGGCAACGCGGTCATCTTCGGCTGCGCGGACATCACTATCGCCACGCGCAACTCGAACATCGGCCTCGCCGGCCCGGCCATGATCGAGGGCGGCGGCCTGGGGCGCTTCAAGCCGGAGGACATCGGGCCCATCGAGGTACAGACGGCCAACGGCGTGGTCGACATCGCCTGCGAGGACGAGGCCGAGGCGACCGCCGTCGCGCGCCAGGTGCTGGGCTGCTTCCAGGGCGCGGTAACGACCTGGGACTGCGCCGATCAACGGGTGCTGCGCCACCTCATTCCCGAAGATCGCCTGCGCGTCTACGACATCCGCGCGGTCATCGAAGCGCTCGCCGACACCGGCTCGGTGATCGAGTTCCGGCGCGATTACGGCGTGGGTCTGATCACGGCCCTGATCCGGGTCGAGGGCCAGGCCTTCGGCGTCATCGCCAACGATCCCCGCCACCTGGGTGGCGCCATCGACGGCGACGGCGGCGAGAAGGGCGGACGCTTCCTGCAATTGTGCGACACCTTCGGTGTGCCGGTCCTGTCGCTGTGCGACACGCCCGGCTTCATGGTCGGGCCGGACAGCGAGAAGACCGCCGCGGTGCGCCGCGGCTCGCGCCTGATCCTGGCCAGCGCCAATCTCACGGTACCCCTGTTCACGGTCATCGTGCGCAAGGGCTACGGGCTGGGCGCGCAGGCCATGGCCGGCGGCGGCATGCACGAGCCGTTCTTCACCATCGCCTGGCCGACCGCGGAGATGGGCCCGATGGGCCTGGAGGGTGCGGTCGAGCTCGGCTTCCGCAAGGAGCTGGAGGCGACCGGCACGCCGGCCGAGCGCAAGGCCCTGTTCGACAAGCTGGTCGGCGGCATGTACGAGAAGGGCAAGGGGATCTCGGTGGCCTCGGTGTTCGAGATCGACGCCGTCATCGACCCTGCCGAGACCCGCGCCTGGCTGGTGCGCGGCCTGCGCGCGGCCGGTGGCTCGCGGCGCGGTACGCGCCGCTACGTGGACGTCTGGTAACGAGCCGGGCCAGCGGGTCGCCGAGCGGCGCGACCGACCTGCCCGGCTGAGTTTGTCCGCAATGCGGACGGCGGGGGGCGCCCGCTGCGGGCTGCCGCTCGCCGGCGCCGTGCGCGGATGCCCGGCGTCGTACCGGGCCTGAAGGGCCGGCGGGGCCGGGTTATTTATAAATCGTGTTGTAAATGATTCGCATTTAGTTTTATATTCCTTCGGCGCCGCCAGCGGCTGGCCGGCGCACCCCAATGCAACGCGCCTGTGTTCCACCAACGCCGAAGGAAACCTCCCGATGATCAATCCCAACCGGCAGGGCAGCGCGTCGCGCCCGGCCCGCCACCTGCTTGCCGTCCTGCTCCTGCCGGTCACGGCCCATGCTGTCGACGGCGCCCCCGAGCGCGACATGGAGCGCATCCTGGTGCTCGGCCAGTACCAGCAAACCGCCACGGCCGCCCGCCTCCAGGCGCCGGTGCTGGACACGCCGATGTCGATCTCCACCGTGCCACGAGAGCTCATCGACCGGCAGCTCATGAGCGATCCGCAGGAAGCGCTCAACTTCGTCAGCGGCGCGGTCCGCGGCGCGTCCTATCTCGGCGTCGGTGAGTCGTTCATCCTGCGCGGCTTCGAGCAGGACGACCTGATGAAGGACGGTTTCCGCACCGGCACCGTGAGCAACGGCCTGTTCAGCCCCAGCGGCCCGACCGACATGGCCAACATCGAGCGCATCGAGGTGCTCAAGGGACCGACCGCCATTCTTTACGGCCGCGGCGAGCCGGGCGGGCTGGTCAACTACGTGACCTACCAGCCGACCTTCGAGAACAGCTTCCAGGTGCGCCAGCAGCTCGCCGAGTACGACACCTACCGCACCGACGTGCATGCCAACTGGAACGCGCTACCCGGTACCCTGGGCCTGCGGCTGGACGCCAGCTACCAGAACAACGCGTCGTTCATCGATCACGTCGAGGGCGAACGCGTGTTCCTGGCGCCCTCGCTGCTGTGGCAGCTCGGCCCCGACACCACGCTCAGCGTGCGCGCTGAGTACTCGAATGGTGAGAACTCGGCGGAGCCCGGCACGCCGCTGGCCGGCGGTCGCCCGATGGCCAACGTGCCCTACGATCGCTACTTCGGCGAGCCCGGCGAGACCGAACTGGATCACGAATCCTTCCGCGGCGTCGCCACCCTGGACCACCGCTGGAACGATGCGCACCGCACCAGGCTCTCCCTGCACGGCAACACCGCGCAGACCGACGGCGCCTACTTCATCCTGTTCAACTTTTCCGGGCCGCCCAACAATCCCGCCACCGGAGACGTCGCGCGCAGCCTGGCCGTGCCGACCTTCGAAGGCGACAACCTGACCGTGCGCCTGGAGCACACGCTCGATGCCGACCTCTTTGCCGGCAGCCCGTGGGCCATCCACAACCAGGTGCTCGCCGCCTACGAGTACGAGGAGGAGCACAAGGACAATAACCGCCAGCTCAGCGCGCACACCCCGCTGAACGCCTTCAATCCCGTCTACACCGGACTCGCGCCCTCGCCGTTGTTTCCGTTTCCCGGCTTCCCGCTGCGCATCGACGAGAACCACGCCATCGACGCCTCGGCGCATTCGCTGCTGCTGCTCGACCGCATCGGCTGGCAGGACCGCATCTACCTCAGCTTCGGTGGCCGCTTCGAGTGGTTCGAGGCGGACCAGGAATTCACCTACACACCCGGCACGCTGCCCGATTCGGCGAACGAGCAGGATCCCTACACCTTCAATCCCACCGTCGGCCTGGTCTACAAGCCGCTCGACGAGGTCTCGCTCTACTTCAACTACACCGAGGCGCAGTCCTCCTTCCAGAACATCGGCCGGGCCACGCTCAGCGGTGAGGCGCTGGACCCCGAGCAGTCGAAGCAGTACGAGACCGGCATCAAGGCCGAGCTCTTCGACCAGCGCCTGGTCGCGACCTTTGCCGCCTTCCGCATCAGGAAGAGCGACGTGGCCGGCAGCGACCCGACCAACCCGCTGTTCTCGGTCAATGCCGGTGGCGAGCGCAGCCAGGGCTTCGAGTTCGACCTGACCGGTTACCTGCTGCCGGGCTGGCTGCTGCACACGAACTACGCCTTCACCGACGTGCGCGTGACCAGTGACCCGAGCGGGGCCACCACCGGCAACCGCCGCTGGGGCGTCCCCGAGCACAGCGGCAGCGTGTACAGTACCTACGAGTTCCAGCGCGACGCCCTGCGCGGCTTCGGACTCGGCGGCGGCGTCTACGCGGCGTCGCAGACCGAGATCAACAACGGCAACGCCGGCGGCCTGGCGGGCTATGCCGAGCTCGACCTGCTGGCGTGGTACGAGCGCGGTCCGTGGCGGCTGCAGCTCAACGCGAAGAACCTCCTCGACAAGGAGCATTACTACGCCAACGGCTCCACCCTGGCGGCGACGACCCGCGCGCCGTCGCGCACGGTGCTCGGCTCCGTCCAGTACACGTTCTGATGGCCGCCGCGCGCGCGCCGCGCTCGGCGGCCTCGCTGCGCCGCTGGCGCTGGATCCACACGTGGTCGAGTCTCGTCTGCACGGTGTTCCTGCTGATGCTGTGCATCACCGGGCTGCCGCTGATCTTCCACCACGAGCTCGAACCGTGGCTGGGTACGCTGGAGATGCCGGCCGAGGTGCCGGAAGGCAGCGTGCAGCTCGACTTCGACCAGGTGATCGATGCTGCGCGCGCGGCACGCCCCGACGACCACGTGCACCTGGTGTTCACCGAGGCCGGCGAGGACGAGCTCGTCTACGTCGGCATGGGCGCCACCCCGCAAGCGCCGCTATCGGAGGACGTCGGTGTGTTCGTCGACTGGCACAGCGGGGACATCCTCGGTGCGCGGCGTTTCGGCGAGGGCGGCCTCCTCGAGATCCTGCTGATCCTGCACGTCGACATGTTCGCCGGCCTGCCCGGCAAGCTGTTCCTCGGCGCCATGGCCTTCCTGTTCCTGCTCGCGCTGGTCTCCGGCGTGGTCGTCTACGGTCCCTTCCTGCGCGGCAGGCCGTTCGGGGCGGTGCGCCGCGAACGCGGTCCGCGGCTGGCGTGGCTGGACCTGCACAACGCGATCGGCGCGGTCACCCTGTGCTGGGCGCTGGTGGTCGGCGCCACCGGCATGATCAACACCTGGGCCGACCTGCTGCTGCGCTACTGGCAGGTCGACGAGCTGGCGACGATGATCGCGCCGTTCCAGGGCCAGCCCGCGCCGGCCTCCCGCGCCTCGTTCGCGGCCGCGGTGGATACCGCGGTCGCCGCCGTACCCGACTTCGACTTCGCCTTCGCCGCGTTTCCCGGCACCGCCTTCGCCGGCGACCACCATTACGCGGTGCTTCTGCGTGGGCGCACGCCGCTGACCTCGCGCCTGCTGCATATTGTCCTCGTCGACGCGGCCAGTGGCGCGCTGACCGAGTCACGTGGCATGCCGTGGTACGTGAGCGCGCTGCTGCTCTCGCAGCCGCTGCATTTCGGTGACTACGGCGGCATGCCGCTCAAGATCATCTGGGCCGTGCTCGACGTGGTCACGATCGTCGTGCTCGGCAGCGGCGTGTACCTCTGGTGGAAGCGGCGCCGGCAGGGCAGTGAGAGCGTCAGCCCGGAGCCACGCGTACGCGCCGGCGGCCCGGCGCCGGCGGGTGCCCGCGGCAGTCACCGATGGTGGCCGGCGCCGGCCGCGCTGGGTGCGGTGTCGCTGGCCGGCCTGCTCGGCGCCCTGCTCGCCGACGGACCCGGTGACGTCGCTTCCTGGCTGGCCCTGGGCGGCGTCTCGGCGACCGCCGTGCTGGTGCTCTGCCGGCGCGGGGCCGGCAGCGCCTGAAACGTCGCGCACGAGGTCGGCGTACCGCGCGCGCGCAGGAAGCCCGCTTCCGGTTGCAGCGCGCGCGGGGCGCCACACGTCGCGGCGCGGAGTTTCGGATATGCTTCACGGGCAATTCCCGGGCGGAACCCGACCGTCCGTCCCGGCCGCGCGAAGCAATCCCGGATCACGACGATGAAGTACTGCCCCCAGTGTGCGAAACCCCTCATGCGGCTGCCCGCCGGTGGCCGCGAGCGGCCGGTGTGCCCGGACGCCGCGTGCGGCTTCGTGCACTGGAACAACCCGATCCCGGTGGTCGCGGCGATCGTCGAACATGCCGGCGACGTTGCGCTGGTGCGCAACGTCGGCTGGCCGTCACACTGGTACGGGCTGGTGACCGGCTTCCTGGAATCCGGCGAGATGCCGGAGGAGGGGGTCCTGCGCGAGGTCAGGGAAGAGCTCGGCCTCGACGGCCGGCTGGAGTCCTACGTCGGCATGTACGAGTTCTATCGCGCCAACCAGCTGCTCATCACCTACCACGTGAGCGTCGACAGCCACGACGTGACGCTCTGCCGCGAGGAGATCGCGGATCACAAGTGGGTGCCGATCGAGGAAGTCCTGCCGTGGTCCGCGGGTACCGGCAAGGCGCTGCGCGACTGGCTGCGTGCACGCGGGATCGAGCGCGAGCTGGTCGATTTCGACCGCCTCAACCGTTAGTTCGTCGCGTCACCGTGCTCGTTGCCCGCGCTGCCGGGAACGGGATCGTGGCCGCTGCCGCCCCACGGATGGCAGCGCAGCACGCGGCGCAGGCTGAGCAGGCTGCCACGCAGGGCGCCGTGGCGGGCGAGTGCTTCGAGCGCGTACTCGGAGCAGGTCGGCAGGTAGCGGCAACGCGGACCGAGCAGTGGCGACAGCAGCAGCCGGTAGGCGCGCACCAGGAACAGCAGTGGTCGCGCAGCCAGGCTGGCGCCGGCAGCGACGTGCTCAGGCCTGGGACTGGCTGTCGGGTGACTCATAGCCCGACTTGGCGAAGCGCTGCCCGCAGTAGTAGCAGTCGACCCAGGCCCGGCCGTCGAACGGCAGGTAGACCAGCGGATGGCCGAGCCCGCCACCTCCGCCGTCGCAGCCGACCTCGGTTTCGCTGTCGTCGACGATTTTGATTTCTCTCGCTTTCCCGTTCACGCCGTTTCGCTTCCGTCCGGCGGCGGCATCCCACAGATGCCGCCGGCGCGCGTATTCTATAGGATATCGACTATCGGCAAGTAGCGGCCCGGGCGGCAGCGCCACGGGATCCGTGACGGCACATCAAGAGGACCGCACCATGGCCAGGGTTTCGATGGAATCGCCACTCAATATCAGCGCCGACGAGGTCTGGGAGCTGATCGGGAAATTCAACGCGCTGCCGGACTGGCATCCGGCGGTGACCAACAGCAAGCTGGAGGACGGCGGCCGCATCCGGCGCCTGTCGCTGTTCGGCGGCGGCGAGATCGTGGAACGCCTCGAGCAGATCGAGGACGGCGATCGCCTCTACCGCTACAGCATCATCAGCGGCCCGCTGCCGGTGGCGAACTACACGGCCACGCTGCGCGTGAAGGAGAACGGCAAGGGCAAGGCCGTGATCGAGTGGACCGGCGAGTTCGATCCGAGCGGTGCGACCGAAGCCGATGCGACTGCCGCGGTGCAGGACATCTACAAGATGGGTTTCGACAACCTGCGCAAGATGTTCGGCGGCTGAGACCGCCGCGCCGCGTTCAGCGCGGCGCCTGGCAGGACTCCGCGGCGTCCGCCGGGCTGCCGGCGCAGTGCGCGGCCAGGCGCGGCTGCTGGCCGCGCCACGCCTGCAGCTGGGCCGCCATGCGCTCGCCGAGGCGCATTTGCGGATCCGAGGGCGCCTTGCGCTCTTCGCGTTCGCGCGCACGGATCGCCGCCCGCGCCTGCTCGAAGGCGGCTACCGGGTCGCCGGTGGACGGCAGCGCCTCGGCGAAATAGGCCTCGCCGAAATAGGTCCAGGCATTCTCGTGGGCGCAGCCGAACGAGGCGCTGTCGGCATCGGCGGCCGTGATCACCAGGGTCTGCGGTGAACGCAGCGCCTCGATGAAGCTGCCCGAATAGCACGCCGAGATGACCACGATGCGCCAGCCGATGCCGGCGTCGTCGAGCGCGCGGCGCAGGTCGGCGCCGTGCAGATCGTTGGGCGCGAGGCGCGCGAAATCCGCGGCGAGCGAGGCGTCCGGCGAGCCGTGCGAGGTCAGGAACAGGAAGGCGATGTCCTGCGCGGGGTCGATCAGCCGCCCCAGGCCGTCGAGCGCGCGCCGCAGGTTGGGCAGGTTGGCGAGCGGCAGGGAGTCGACCACCTCGGTGTGATTGACCAGCGCCATGCTGCGCCCGCCGAGGCCGAAACGGCGTTCGACGATGTCGCGCGCGGCCAGCGCCTCGCGCAGGAACACGTCCTGCCCGGCGTAGGCGCCGAAGGTGACGAAGTAGACGTCGATCTGGTCGGGGCGTTGCGGGGCGAGCGCGGCCAGCTGGCGATCGACCAGGGCGTGCTGGCGGTAGTACACGGCCTCGACGTCGAGCGTGTCTTCCGTGTACTCGGGATACGCGTAGAACATCGGCGAGGCCGGCATCAGGCGCGTGATGGCGAACAGGGCGAGCGCGTAGGCCGCGCCGGCGGCCAGCGCCCGCGGCACCGCATGGCCGCTGGTCAGCCGCAGCACGCGTACGAACGTCAGCGCGTACCAGGCGAGCAGCGCCACGGTGAACAGGCGCCGCATGTTGCCGGCCGGCTCGATGCCGAGGGTCGCGGCGAGGTGGCCGACGACGATCGCGGTCAGCGCCACCGGCCAGGCGGCGAACAGCACGCCGACGGCGAGCGCGACGAAGCGCCCGGCACATCCGCTGAGCCAGGCGAGCAGGGCGAGGGCGCTCAGCCACAGGTAGAGGCGCGCGGCGAGGGCCGCCACGCCCCAGATCCAGAACCCCGAGGCGGCACCGGCGCTCATGCGCGCCGCCAGCACCCAGCCCAGCCATAGGACCGCGAGCGCCAGCGCCAGCTGGCGACCGTCGGCGCGCAGGGCGTCCGGTGCCAGCGGCAGGCCGAACGCGATCCTGGCGCCGGCGCGCAGGTTGTCGGCGAACGCGGCGCCCGCGTTGAGCGATCCCGGCATCATGCGGCCGGACGCGTGGCGGCGAATCGTGGCGAGCATTCGTACATGGCCGGGATGCTATAGAAAAGCACCGGTGCGGTCGATTTGGCGGGCACGCGGGACGGCGCGCAGCCGGCGCGGAATTGTGAAATCATGCCGCCTGCCCGACGTTCCTCAAGCCCTGCGAGTTCACGCCATGCTCGATGCCGATCACAAGCGCCGCCTGCGCCAGCGCGCCCACGCCCTCAAGCCGGTGGTGCTGGTTGGCCAGCACGGCGTGACCGACGCCGTCGCCGCCGAGGCCGACGGTGCGCTCAGCGCGCACGAGCTGATCAAGATCCGTTTCCGCGGCGTCGAGCGCGAGGCGCGCGGTGAACAGATGCAGGCGCTGGCCGCGCGCCTCGGCGCCGAGCTCGTCACCGCCGTCGGCGCCACCGGCGTTTTCTTCCGCGCCAACCCCGAACCCCGCAAGAAACGGAGCAGACCATGAAATACGATCTCGTCGTCCTCGGCTCGGGGCCGGGCGGCTACTCCGCCGCCTTCCGTGCCGCCGATCTCGGCCTGTCGGTGGCCCTGGTCGAACGCCACGCGACGCTCGGCGGGGTGTGCCTGAACGTCGGCTGCATTCCCTCCAAGGCCTTGCTGCACGCGGCGAAAGTCGTGAGCGAGGCGCGCGAGATGGCCGAGCACGGCATTCGTTTCGGCGCGCCGGAGATCGACCTCGACCGGCTGCGCGGCTGGAAGGGCAAGGTGGTCGGCCAGCTGACCAAGGGGCTGGAGGGCCTGGCGCGCCAGCGCAAGGTCACGGTGGTGCACGGCGAGGGCCGCTTCGTGTCCGCCAACGGCATCGAGGTCAGCGGCGACGATGGCACGCAGACGCTGGAGTTCGCGCACGCCATCATCGCGGCCGGCTCCGAGCCCGTGCGCCTGCCCGGGATCCCCTATGAGGATCCACGCGTGATCGATTCCACCGGCGCGCTCGAGCTGGCCGCGATCCCGGAGCGCATGCTGGTCGTCGGCGGCGGCATCATCGGGCTGGAGATGGCCACCGTCTACATGGAGCTCGGCAGCCGGGTGAGCGTGGTCGAGCTGACCGACGATCTCATGTTCGGCGCCGATCGCGACCTGGTGAAACCGCTCGAGAAACGGCTGCGCAAGGGCCTGGAAGCGGTCTATACCGGGACCCGGGTGAGCCGGGTCGAGGCCACCGAAGCGGCGCTGGTGGCCCATTTCGAGGGCGAATCCGCGCCCGCCAACGCGGCCTATGACCGCGTGCTGGTGGCGGTCGGGCGTGCACCCAACGGGGCGCGCATCGGCGCCGACGCGGCGGGTGTGCAGGTCGACGAGCGCGGCTTCATCGCCGTCGACCGGCAGATGCGCACCAACGTGGCGCACATCTTCGCCATCGGCGACATCGTCGGCCAGCCGATGCTGGCGCACAAGGCGGTGCACGAAGGCAAGGTCGCCGCCGAGGTCGCGGCCGGACACAAGGCGGCCTTCGATGCGCAGGTCATTCCCTCGGTCGCCTACACCGATCCGGAGGTCGCCTGGGTCGGCATGAGCGAGACCCGCGCGCGCGAGGAGGGCGTGGCGGTGGAGAAGGCGGTGTTCCCGTGGGCGGCCAGCGGGCGCTCGCTGGCGCTGGGGCGCAGCGAAGGCCAGACCAAGCTCCTGTTCGACCCGGAGTCCGGGCGCGTGATCGGCGCCGGCATCGTCGGCACCAACGCCGGCGATCTGATTGCCGAGGTGGCGCTCGCCATCGAGATGGGCTGCGACGCCGAGGACATCGGTCTCACCATCCACCCGCATCCGACCCTCTCGGAGACGGTAGCCATGGCGGCCGAGGCCTACAGCGGCACCATCACCGATCTCTACATGCCGAAGAAATCGCGCTGAGCGCTGCGCCCGGCTTGACAGCCCGGGCGCGCCTGCATAGAGTGCGCCGCAACATTTGTTGCGACGCAACATAACGCATCCGCAGGCCGGCCCGGCGTATGCTGGGGCGGAAAACGGGGCGCGGCCGCCCGTGGGGAGAATCCGATGAGTCAAGACAGCCCGATGGACGACATTCCCAGTCCGCTCGACCTGACCGAGGCGCTCGCCAACGTCAGCGCGCAATCGCAGGAAATGCTGCAGCAGTTCCTGGAGTCGCACAGCCTGGCGGAGATCAAGGGGGTCGATCCGCTTGGCATCCTGCCGGCGTTCGCCGCCTTCACCGAGGAGCTCGCGCGCGACCCGGCGCGGCTGCTGGAGGCGCAGTTCAACGCCTGGAACACCTACATGCAGATCTGGCACCACACCGCCCAGCGCCTGTTCGGCATCGAGGCCGGGCCGGTGGTCGAGGGCGGCAGCGGTGATCGCCGCTTCAAGGCCGAGGACTGGGACAAGAACCCGTTCTTCGACTATGTGCGCCAGACCTATCTCGCCACCGCGCGCGTGCTGCAGTCGCTGGTCGCCGGCGCCGAGGGGCTCGACGAGAAGACCGCCAAGAAGGTCGAGTTCTACACCCGCCAGTACATCGACGCCATCGCGCCGACCAACTTCGTCCTGACCAACCCTGAGGTGCTGCACGCCACCGTGCAGACCGGCGGCCGCAACCTGGTGGAAGGGCTGAAGAACTTCCTCGCCGACATCGATCCGAAGGACGGGCGCCTGCACACGCGCATGGTCGACGCCAGCGCCTTCGAGCTCGGGGCCAACGTCGCCACTTCCGCCGGCAAGGTCATCTACCAGAACGAGCTCATGCAGCTCATCCAGTACTCGCCCTCGACCGACGAGGTCTACCAGCGCCCGCTGCTGATCATCCCGCCGTGGATCAACAAGTTCTACATCCTCGACCTGCAGCCGAAGAATTCCTTCATCAAGTGGGCGGTCGACCAGGGCCTGACGGTGTTCGTCATTTCCTGGGTCAACCCGGACGAGAAGCTCGCCGACAAGGACTTCGACGACTACCTGCGTCTCGGCCCCATGGCCGCGCTCGATGCCATGGAGCAGGCCACCGGCGAGCGCTCGTTCAACGTCATCGGCTACTGCCTGGGCGGCACCCTGCTGGGGGCGACGCTGGCGCTGATGAAAGCGCGCGGTGACGATCGCTTCCACGCCGCGACCTTCTTCACCGCGATGCTCGACTTCGCCGAGCCGGGCGATCTCGGCGTGTTCATCGACGAGCAGCAGCTCGCCTCGATCGAGAGCATGATGAACGAGCGCGGCTACCTCGACGGCGGCGAGATGTCGACCACCTTCAACATGCTGCGCGCCAACGACCTGATCTGGTCCTTCGTGGTCAACAACTACCTGCTCGGCCGCCAGCCGATGGCGTTCGACCTGCTGTTCTGGAACTCGGACTCGACGCGCATGCCGGCGCGCATGCACAGCACCTACCTGCGCAGGATGTACCTGGAGAACCGCCTGCGCGAGCCGGGCGGCATGACCATCGACGGCACCCCGGTCGACCTGTCGGCGGTCGACACGCCGGCGTGTTTCGTGTCCGCGCTGGAGGACCACATCGCACCCTGGAAATCGACCTTCGCCGGCGCGCAGCTGTTCAAGGGGCCGTGCCGCATGCTGCTCGGCCAGGCCGGGCACATCGCCGGCATCATCAATCCGCCCGGGCCGCGCCAGTACGGCCACTACACCGGCCCCGATCCCAAGGGTCTGAGCGCCGACGAATGGCTGGCGCAGGCGACCCACCATGCCGAGTCGTGGTGGCCGGAGTGGGCGGAATGGATCGCCGGCTACGGCGGTGACAAGGTGCCCGCGCGCGAGCCGGGGGCGGGTGCCCTGCCGGCGCTGGAGGACGCGCCCGGAAGCTACGTCATGGTGCGCGCCGAGTAGCGTTCGCCGCGGGTCTCAGTAGTCGGGGATGAGTACCGACAGCGACTCCGCCATGGCGTCGTCCACGCGCAGCATGAGCTCCTCGATGACCCCGGCGTCGATGCCGGTCATCGCCAGCGCGCTGGTGTCGTAATCGGGCACGGGTTCGCTCTCGTTCGATTGCCAGCTCGCCGCGCGCGCCGTGGTCGCCGCCACCGAGAGCACGGCCGCGTTGGCCTGGTTCTCGGCTTCGAGGTTGTCGATTACGCGGGTGTGCAGGGCGATCGGGATGCGCAGCGCCTCGGGCAGGTTCCACATGCGCATCAGCTCGCCACCGACCTCGGCGTAGTCGAAGCCGAACATCTCGCGCTGCAGCTCGAACCAGGGGCGCTCGGTCTCCGCCGCGCGGGTGCGACATTCGATGAAGGCTTCCGGCATCTCGTGGGCGATGACCAGGTTGCCGATGTTGTGCAGCAGGCCGCATACGAACATGCGCTGCGGCGCGGGCAATGCCAGGCGCAGCGCGATCTCGCGCGCGGTGCCGCCGCAGTAGACGCTCAGGCGCCAGAACCCGAACAGGTCGAACAGGTCCGCGCGCAGGTGCGACAGCGATCCGATGGCCGAGGTCGCGAGCGCCATGTCGTGGATCTGCTGCATGCCGAGCACGCGCACCGCGTGGTCGATGGAGTCGATGGGCGCCATCAGGCCGATGTAGGCGCTGTTGACCAGGCGCAGCACGCGGCCGGTCAGGGCGGGATCGCTGCTGACGATCTCGGCGATGTCACCGAGCTCGGTCAGCGGGTCGTCGACGACCTCGCGGATGCGCACGTAAGCCTGCGGCAGGGGCACGAGATCGACCATGCCCGTTACCAGTGTGGCGGCCGGTGAGGTTGGCGCCAGGATTTCTGCAGCGTTTGCCATGGCTCGGTTAGCGACCGCCCCGGCGCGGCCTTGAGGGTGATCGGCGCAGGCCGGGGCGGAATGTGAACGGCTTCGCAGGTGGTCCCGGGGCGCGCGTTGCCCGCCCGCCGTAATCGTTGTGAAATGCAGGCGCGGCGTGCTTGCCGCGCATGCGCGAGTCGTCTCCGTCGCAGGCCCCCGAGCCCATGCCAGCCTCTGCCCCGCCTCCCGACCCGAAGCCGCCGGTCACCACGGTGGCCGCGCTCGGGCGCCTGCGGGCCCTGGCCGAAGGCGGCGACGTCGAGGCCGCCTACCAGCTCGGCCGCTGCTACGAGGGGGGCTGGGCGACGGCGCCGGATGCCCCGCGCGCACTGGAGAGCTACCTGCGCGCGGCCGCGCAGGGCCATGCCGAGGCGGCGTTTCGGGCTGCCGCGCTGGTCCTCGACGGTAGCGCCCCGCCGGCGCGCGAGGGCGAGGCGGTGGCCGCGCTGGCGGCGGCCGCCGCGGCCGGCCACGCCGATGCGCAGGCGCTTTACGGCTGGTGCCATCAGCGCGGCCGCGGCGTCAGCGCGGACGCCGGCGAGGCCGTGGCCTGGTACCGCCGCGCGGCCGAGGGCGGCAGCGCGGCCGGCCGCTACAACCTCGCCCTGTGCCTGCTGCGCGGGCGCGGGGTGGCGAGCGACCCCGTACAGGGCGTGTCCCTGCTCGAGCTCGCCGCCGAGCAGGGCCACGTGCGCGCCCAGCTCAACCTTGGGCTGGCCTTGAGCGAGGGGCGCGGCGTGGCGCGCGACCCGGTGCGCGCACTGGGCTGGTACCGCCGCGCGGCCGAGCGTGGCTACGCCAAGGCACAGTACAACCTCGGGTTGCTGCTGGCGGGCGGCGACGGCACGACCCAGGACGATGCCGAGGCGGCGCGCTGGATCCGCGCGGCCGCCGAGCAGGGTTACGACAAGGCCCAGTTCACGCTCGCCGCGCTGTACCGCCGCGGTCTTGGCGTGCCCACCGATCCCGCCGAGGCCATGACCTGGCTGCGGCGTGCGGCCGAGGCCGGCTACGCCAAGGCGCAGTACCAGTTGAGCCGCGCGCTGGCGCACGGCCGCGGCTGTGCGCGCGACGCGGCCGCTGCGCACCGCTGGCTGGAACGTGCCGCGCAGGGCGGGCATGCGGGCGCCTGCTACGAGCTCGGCCGCGCCCACGTGCGCGCCGGCGGCGCCGATCTCGCCGAGGCCTGCGCCTGGTTTCGCCGCGCGGCGGCAGCCGGCCACGCGGACGCCGCCTACAACCTCGGTGTCTGCCACCTCAAGGGGCGCGGCACGCCGGAGGACACGGTCGCCGCCTGGCGCTGTTTCGAGCAGGCAGCGGCGGCCGGCTCCGAGCGCGCCGGCAGGGCGCTGGCCAAGTTGTCGCAAAAGCTCGACGCGGTTACGCTCGCCCGCGCCCGGCGCGAGTCACCGGCGGACGGCTCAGAACACCGGTGAGACCAGCGGCGCCGGCTGTGGCGGGCGCGGCGCCGGGCTAGCGTCGCCGTCGCGTTCCAGCCAGCGCAGCACGTCGTAATAGCGGCGCACGCTGCGCACGAAGTGCACCGCCTGGTAGCCGCGTGCGTAGCCGTGCCGGACCTGCTTCGCCCACTTGCGGTTGGCGAGCCGCGGCAGCCAGTTGCGCACCTCGGCCCAGCGGTCGGGATCGTCGCCGGCGCGCTCGGTCAGCACGCGGGCGTCCTCGAGGTGGGCGAAGCCGACGTTGTAGGCGGCCAGCGCCAGCCAGGTGCGATCGGGTTCGTTCAGGCGCTCGGGCAGGCGTGCCTTCAAACGTGCGAGGTAGCGCGCGCCGCCGTCGATGCTGTCGCGCGGATCGAGGCGGTCGACGCCGAGCTGCCGCGCGGTGCGGCGAGTCAGCATCATCAGGCCGCGCACCCCGGTAGGCGAGCGCGCGTCGGCCTGCCACTGCGACTCCTGGTAGCTCATCGCGGCGAGCAGGCGCCAGTCGAAGCCGTGGGCGGCCGCGACCTCCTCGAAGTGCGCGCGGAACGCCGGCAGCCGCTCGGCGTAGTGCCGCATGAAGGCACGCGAGGCGACGTAGTCGAAGCCGCGTGGGCGGGCGAAGTAGCGGTCGCGGATGGCGGCGAACGCGCCGCTGTCGCGCATCGCACCGAGGAACGCGCGCTGTGCGCGGCCGAGGCTGTCGTGCGGGCCGGGACGATAGAGCCAGGCGACGGCCTGCGGATCGCCCAGTGCGAAAGCCCGGTAGAGCTCGGGGAAGTAGTCGCGCGCGGCGTTGAAGTCGAACGACGGCACGACGGCGTAGTCCAGCGCGCCGCTGTCGACCTGTTGCAGCAGGTCCTCGACCGAGGCGTCGGCGAGGAGCTGCCAGTGGTGGCCTTCTTGCGGTGGCAGCAGCGCGGTCAGCACGGCGGCGGCGCCGAGGCCGTCCACCGCCGCACCGTGGCGCGTACGCAGATCGTCTGCCGTGCGGGGGCGTGGCGTGCCGCGCCGGCACACCACCAGTTGCCGGCTGACGGCGTAAGAGGGTCCCCAGGCCAGCCCCGGCGCCTGCCTCGGCGTGACCGGCAACAGCGCGGCGCCGATGTGCGCCTTGTTGCTGCGCACCAGCGCACGCAGCTCGCGCACGTCCGCTGCGACCAGGAAGCGCGCCTCGACGCCGAGCCAGTCGGCGAAGGCCCGCGCCAGGTCGTGTTCGAAGCCGGCGGCGCCGTGCGGGCCGTGGTAGTAGGTGGTGCCGGCGTTGAGGGTCGCGATGCGCAGCTCGCCGGCGGCCCGGATGATCTCCAGTGCCGGCGGCGGATCGCCGCAGCCGCCGATTATCGACACGACCGCGAGCAGGAACGCGTGCGCCGTCCATCGGGTGCTCGTCGCGCGTGTGCAACCGCGCGGCACAGGGTGGGTCGCTGGGGTCGACATCGAACGCCGCACGCCGTCTGGTGATGCCGCGGGCCGGCCGCGACGCTGGTGCGACGAATTTATACCGGCCGTCGTGGCAGGCAGCAAGCGCAGGCGCACGCGGGCAGCCCGCGCAGCGCGCGCTCAGGAGGTGAGGTCGAAGCGCAGCTTCTCGCCGCCGTGCACGGTCTCGCTGTGCGTGCCGACAGCCAGCGTGATGGGGAAGTGGTTGCCCTCGATGACGTCGATCTTCAGCTGCTCGTGCGTGACCTCGAGGTTGAGCGCGTAACCGCGGTAGCGCAGGCGCAGGCTGAGACGGCGCAACGCATCGGGCAGGGCGGGATTGAGGTGCAGGGCGCCGTGCCGGACCTCGATACCGGTGTAGACCCGCTGCACCAGGTCGACCGTGCCGGCCATGGCGCCGAGGTGGATGCCCTCGGCCGTGGTGCCGCCCTGGATGTCGCCGACGTCGCTCTGCAGCGCCTCGCGGAAGTGCCGCCACGAGCCGGCCGGGTCGCGCCGCGCCAGCACCGAGGCATGCACGACCCGGCTCAGCGTGGAGCCGTGCGAGGTGCGCGCGAGGTAGTAGTCGATGTTGCGTGCCAGCATGGCCTCGTCGAAGGCATAGCCCATGCGCTCGAACAGGGCGCCGAGCTCGTCGGCCGAGAACAGGTAGAACAGCATCAGCACGTCGGCCTGCTTGGAGGCCTTGTAGCGATCGGAAGAGTCGTTCTCCGCTTCGAGGATGCGATCCAGGCGCTGGATGTCGCCGTACTGCGCGCGCAGGCGCTCCCAGTCGAGCTCCTCCAGCGCATCGTAGCCTTCGAACTGGCTGATGATGCCGTCGTCGTGGAAGCACACGCGCAGCTTGCGGCTGACGGCATCCCAGTGCGCGGCGTCGTCCTCGCTCACGCCGAGCAGCGCGGTGAGCTCGCTCCAGCGGCGCCCGGGCAGATGGTCGCGCAGGCCGGCCGCGGTCTGCAGCACCCAGGCCGCCATGACGTTGGTATAGGCATGGTTGTCGAGGCCCGGCTCCTCGCGATCGGGGTAGCCGGTCTGGAACTCGTCCGGGCCGGTAACGCCGGTGATCTCGTAGCGGTCGAGCTCCGGGTCGTAACGCGCCATGCTGGCCCAGAAGCGCGCGATCTCGAGGATCATCTCGGCGCCGTAGAAGGACAGGAACTCGGTGTCCAGGGTGACCTGGTAGTACTGCCACACGTTGTAGGCAATCGCCGCGTTGACGTGCCGCTGCAGGTGGGTGTTGTCGGCCAGCCAGCGCCCGGACTGCGGGTTCAGGTGCAGCTTCTGGGTTTCCTCGCGGCCGTCACTGCCGCTCTGCCACGGGTACATGGCGCCGGCATGGCCGGCCGCACGCGCCCCGGCGCGCGCCTCGTCGAGCCGGCGGTAGCGATACATCAGCAGCTCACGGGTGATCTCGGGCAGGCGCAGGTTGAGCAGCGGGAAGATGAACAGCTCGTCCCAGAAGATGTGGCCGCGATAGGCCTCGCCGTGCAGCCCGCGTGCCGGCACGCCGGCATCGAGATCGATGGTGTTCAGCGACACCGTCTGCAGCAGGTGCAGGATATGCAGGCGCAGGATGCGCAGGGTCGCGCTGCCGGCGCCCTCGTCCAGCTTCAGTTGCATGTCGAAGCGCTCCCACAGCTGCTCCCACACCGTATCGTGCTCGCTGCGCAGCGTAGCCCAGGCGGGCGCGGCGGCGGCCGCACTGCGCGCGGCCAGCACGGTCTCGCTGATGGCCGGGTCGCGCGAGGTGTAGAGCGAAGCGATCTTCTCCACGGCCAGCGGCTCGTTGCGGCGCACCGGGACTTCGAAGCGCAGGCTGACGTAGCCGGCGGCGCGCGTGATCTCGGGCTCGGCCTCTACGCGGTGGCCGTCGCGGTAGAGACGCGTGCGCGCGCCGAGCGCGATCTCCAGGCGCGACTGGCTGGTGCGACAGTGCAGCAGCATGCCGTCGGCGCCGACCGCCTGCGCGGCGACCGGCTCGAGGTGCTGCTTGGCCAGCGCACCGTAACGCGCGACGCCGGCGTTGACCACGCGGCCGTCGAGGGCACTGGCGATCTGCAGGCGGCCGTCCCAGTTCAGCGCGGTCGCGCGCACCTGCAGCGCGGCGAGATGGGAGCGGCGCATGTGCACCATGCGTTCCTGCTCGAAACGCGTATCGCGGCCTTCGCCGTCGCGCACGGTCAGCACCCGCAGCAGCACCCCGTGACGCAGGTCGAGGCGCTGCTCGTAGTCGAGGATGTCGCAGGCGTCGACGTCCAGCCACGCGCCACCGGCGGGGCGCAGGTTGAGCGGCAGCCAGTTCGGCAGGTTGACCAGGTCCTCGTTCTCGACCACGTGATCGTGGATCTTGCTCTGCAGGCGGTTGTAGCCGCCGGCGACGTAGCAACCCGGGTAGTGCACGCCGTCGGCGCTTGCCTCGCTGGCCGCGCCGCGGGTTGCGAAGTAGCCGTTGCCGAGCGTGCACAGCGTCTCGCGCAGACCTTCGCGCTCCGGCACGTAGTCGCGGTAGGTCCAGATCCAGTCAGACATCAACCGCTGTCGGGCAGGCGGCGCAGGCGCTCGAGGAAGTCATGCACTTCGGCGACCGAGGCGAGGCGGAAGCGCGCACCGGTGATCTGCGCCGCGGGTGCGACCAGCACGCCGATCCCGCGGCCGCGCAGGGCGCGAAAGGCGTCCTCGTCGGTATCGTCGTCGCCGAGATAGAGCGGCAGGTGTGCATCGTCGTCCTGGTCCAGCTTGCCGAGCAGCCAGCGTACCGCGCGGCCCTTGTCCCAGGTCACGTCCGGCCTGAGCTCGACGATCTTCTTGCCGCCCGTACGCCGCAGCCCGGGATGCCCGGCAGCGACGTCGTCGAGCGCGGCGTGCACCCTCGGCACGGCGTCGTCGGCGACCAGACGATAGTGCACCGTCACCGCGAAGGCCTTGCGCTCGATCAGGATCCCGTCGATGCCGGCGAGGCGCTCGGTGAGGGCCTCGGCGGCGGCGGCGAGCGCGGGGCGTGCCGCCAGTCCCGCCGGGTGTTGCAGCGCCAGCCCGCCCGGCCCGCTGATGTCGAAGCCGTGACTGCCGGCGTAGACCAGCTCGGGCAGATTGACCATGCCGCGCACGTCGGGCAGGTCGCGGCCGCTGACGATGGCGACGGTCATCGTCCGTGCGAGCGCAGCGAGATCGGCACGGATCGCGGGCGCCAGGCGGGCGTCGCCCGGGTGGTCGACGATCTCGGTCAGGGTGCCGTCGTAGTCGAGGAAGAGCACCGGCCGTCGCGCGTCCACGAGCCTGGCGACGGCGTCGAAATCAGCCAGGGCCGAGGGCGGTGGCGTGGCCGGCGTGAGGGCCAGCTCGACGAGGCCGCGCACCACGACGTCGGCGCCATGCGCGCTGAGCGCCGCGGCGCGCGCCGCGCGATCGACGCCGACGACGAGCCCGAAGCCGCCCGCGCGCCCGGCGGTGACGCCGGCCACCGCGTCCTCGAAGACCACCGCGCGCGCCGGCTGCGCGCCGAGCTCGCGTGCCGCCGCGAGAAAGGTGTCCGGCGCCGGCTTGCCGGCGAGGCCCCGCTCTGCCGCCAGCGCGCCGTCGACGACGACGTCGAACAGCCGCTCCAGCCCCGCCGCCTGCAGCAGCGTGCGGCAGTTGCGGCTGGCCGAGACCACCGCGGTCGGGATCCCATGGCGGCGCGCGTCCTCCAGCAGCGCGCGGGCGCCGTCATCCACGACCACGCCGTCGCGCTGCAGGTGCTCGAGAAACAGCGCGTTCTTGCGATTGCCGAGGCCACACACCGTGGCCGAGCCCGCCGCGTCATCGGCGCTGCCCTGCGGCAGCTCGATGCCGCGCGCGGCGAGAAAATCGCGCACCCCGGCATAGCGCGGCTTGCCGTCGACGTACGCACGGTAATCGCGCTCGATGTCGAACGGCTCGAAGTCTTTACCGGTGGCACCCGCCCGCGCGGCGAGAAACTCGTCGAACAGCGTCTTCCACGCCGCCGCGTGCACGCGTGCCGAGAGGGTGATCACGCCGTCGAGATCGAACAGCAGGGCGTCGAAGTCGTTGCAGTCGATGGTCACGGCGGCGGGCGCCATTGAGGGGTCTCCCTGGGCGGATTGGCGGCAGCAAGGCGCGGGGCCTGGCGGTGCGTGCCACGCTAGTCTAGCGTCGGCTGCGGACCGCGCGTTTTTTTCGCCGCCGTGGTCGTGTAACATCGCGTCCCCGCAGCGCCCGGTCCTGACCCTGCGCCATGGGGAGCGCTGCGAAACCCGGAGAGGTGCCAGAGTGGTCGAATGGGGCTGACTCGAAATCAGTTGACCGAGTAATCGGTCCGGGGGTTCGAATCCCTCCCTCTCCGCCACACACCCAAAAAAAATGCCCGCTATTGCGGGCATTTTTTTTGGGTGTGTGGCGGAGAGGGATCGCCGAGCGGGGCTCGCTCGTTCATCAATAGTCGACCCGCGGGTCATCGGCAGCGCGTCGGTCGAGAATTTTTTCGGCGACAAATGCGCACTTCAATTGCCGACCCCTTCCCTCCGAGACATCAATGCCCAGCATATTCGCCGCCACCATTCTACGGGTAAAACTACCCCGGCCGAGCCGCTCCCACCCCGCGGGAGCGCGGCGCCAACTGGCGGTATAATCTCCGCTATTCGACCGACCCATGGCCCACGCTAGATATTGTAACGAAGTTGACCGCGAGATCCCCGACGTTCGTTGACCTGTTTGCGGGCTGTGGCGGCTTGAGTCTTGGCTTGTTGGACGCAGGCTGGCGCGGTCTGTTTGGCGTCGAAGTGATGACCGACGCATTTCGAACTTACGCCGACAATCTGGTGGACGGCAGTCGCCACGGCTTTGAATGGCCCCAGTGGCTCGAGAAGCGCGCATGGGACGTCAAGTCCCTGCTTGCCGAGCATGAATCCGAGTTGGCCACGCTGCGCGGTAAGGTTGACCTCGTTTGCGGGGGCCCCCCATGCCAAGGCTTCTCCTTCTTAGGAAAGCGCGAGAGGGACGACGTTCGAAACCAATTGATCTATCCCTACGTCAACTTCGTCAGGCTGCTCGCACCGAATTTTGTCTTGCTGGAGAATGTTCGCGGGTTCGACGTCCCCCACGGAAAGAAGGCACGGGCCGCGCGCCAGGGGCGAGACAAGGGGCGCCGCCGGCGATCTTACTCCGAGATCTTGTTCTCGCTCCTCGAGGATGACTACCATCTCGACGCGGTACTTGTTCAGGCCACGGATTTCGGCGTTCCACAGAAGCGCGAACGTTACTTTCTCGCCGGAATAAAGAAGGGCACAGCGTACGCTGAAGGGTTGGAAGAGTGCTGGGCGTCGTTTGAACTCGCTAGTGTCCGCGGACCCTTCTTGGCCGAACGAAGACTCCCCGACGTGCCGGTCACTACTCGACAGGCTCTCGCGGACCTCGAGGCAGGCGCGGACCTGTCCAGAACTGAACCTTATATCCGTGACGAGGATCTGCGCGAGCCGTCAGGTTTTTCCCAGATCGCCTGGCGCCCTCCTCGGGGTCGGCCGACGGCCTACCAATCCCTGATGCGCCGCGGTCTAAACGGCCAAGCCCCGACTAGCCTACGACTCGCGCGTCACTCGGCCGCGACAACTGCCCGATTCAAGACCATCCTCGAGCAATGTGAACGAGGCAAGCGCCTTGACGAGGCAGTTCGGGCTGGCTTTGGCCTCGCCAAGGTCAGGGTCGTGCCGCTCGACCCGAACCTACCGGCCCACACGATCACGACGTTGCCCGATGACCTGATCCACTACTCGGAACCGCGGATACTTACCGTGCGGGAATCAGCCCGCCTCCAGTCTTTCCCGGACTGGTACGACTTTCGCGGGAAGTACACGACAGGTGGTGCAGAACGACGACGAGAATGCCCGAGGTATACTCAGGTCGGTAACGCGGTGCCTCCTCTCATCGCGGAAGCTTGGGGAATCGCCCTTCGCCGACGACTGCATCGACCGAAGCGACGTTAGAGAGCAAGTGTTCGACCCGCCCTCGCGTGGCCGCAGGCTCGCCGCTGAGGGCACTGCTCGCACCGGGGGTTTCTCGGCGTACAGACGAGGGCACCGAGATCAAGAATAGCCCAGTTGAGTTCCTGAGTACGCTCTCCCGTGACGACCCGTTGAGCCAGATCCTGCAAGTAGGGATCGTGTCGGATATCCGCCAACTCCCGCTTTCCGAATACCCGCTCGAGGACCCGTGACATGTTCACGTCCAGCAAGGGCGCGGCAACCCCGTGCACCAACACCAGTACTGCGTTCGCGACGTACTGCCCAACCGCGGGAAGGGACTCGAGGTCGCAGCGCGACGACGGCAACTTGCCCCCCCTAGACGCCACCGCGGAAGCGAGCGCCCGGAGAGCGGTTGCCCGACGACGCCACAATCCGAGAGGCCTCAAGAACCGCTGGAGGTCCGACTCCGTAGCGTTCGACAACTCGACCCAGCCGGGGAACTCGACCAGGAATTCGTCAAACACAGAAGCCACCCGGTCGGCACGTGTGCGTTGAAGTAGGACCTCGGACACCACACGGACGTAGTCGTCTGCGCCTGGCTGCCGCCACTGGAACGAGCGTCCGGTGTCGTCGTACCAGGATAAGAGCCTCGCTTGGAAGCCGCGAACGCGCCGGGCAGATGGGGTCCGCGAGCGCCACTGGAGATTCCGCTCCTCGTTCCTCGGACACATTGGTCTAAGTCGCGGGACGAACCGGGAACGTCGCCTCGCGTAACCGCGAACAGGTCACCGGGGATTTGAATCCGCGGCCAGGCGTGTTGGTCTTGCAGCGCGACATAAAGAGGAAGTGACAAACTCGGGACTTACCGGCCCGTGCAAGTATGCTGCCACCTAGAATATCAATACCACCGCGCCAAGGCGCATCGAAGTGTGGAAGGGCTCGTCTCTCGGGCAAGCGCACCAGAGGAGCTGAAGGGTTGGGCATCGCCGCGTAGCCTACTCGGCGAGAACGTTGCCCCGTACCTTGCGAGTACCGTGCAAGCCGCCCCGAGTAGATGACTTGTCCCGAGTGCCCCCCGTGGGAGCACGTCCCAAGTATCGTGGACACCCCGTGGCATAGTCTCGTCGACCAAGATGTTACGCATAGTTACAAGTCAGGTACCCGACGAATTGGACCGGTTGACTCACTAGTGCGTCTTATGATTGATTTCCTGCGTATCCAAGACGAATGTTCATTCGCGCGTAACATGGGAGTGGTAAACAACTGCGGGTAAGGCAACGAATCTGCGGGTAGTGCAATGGTCCGTGGTCGCACCGTCGGCCACGACGTAGGGAAGAGCAAACGGCCCCACGAAGGGGCAACAACATGCACGGCCCGAAACTTGCTCGCGGCAGGGATGCGACTCGCCGGATACGTGCTTCGGGAGCCCAGTGCGCGTGTCCTACGAAGACTTCAACAAGGCGGTCAACGAAACGTTTTTCGATGGCCGCTTCGCCAATGCGCCGGTTTTTCTTGACCTTGAAGGTTCTCTGGCGGAAGAAGTTGCGCGCCGCGTCGGTATGAACGTCGACGACCTAGAAGACATAGCAGGCTCGTCAGTCCGCGAGACGTTGGATTTTGACGCTCGCAACCCGTACCGGTTTCACCAGCAGGTGTTTGCAAAGTGGTTGCGTACTACCCGCGACACCGCGCCTCCCTTCACGGGGCTATTGTGCATCTTGTCGATGGCCGCCGAGCGAATGCGAGCCGACGACGAATTCGCCGCGATCAATTACTACAGCCGACTCGGGGAAGTGCTCGGGATCGAGGACGAAAGCCTCGTTCAACACCTAAGGGCAGGCGGGAAGTACACCCTCGATTTCTGGCGAGGCTTGAACCTGTGGCTCCGCGAGCACGACTCGTCGCTAGGGATCCCCACTGCCCAGCCGGTCACGAATTGGCGGTACGTTAGTTACGCCATTTCGCAGGCGCTGGTACGCGACGCTGACCGGGAGCGGTTCCACGACCTGTTCGAGACTCTGGGGCTGTCACCGGGTGCCGACGTTTCCGAGGGCGAAATGTTCCTGTACCTGCACGAGTGGATGAGCACACACGGCCCGTCTC
This sequence comes from Gammaproteobacteria bacterium, assembly GCA_041984235.1. Lineage (GTDB taxonomy): Bacteria > Pseudomonadota > Gammaproteobacteria > JBHIYN01. The sequence continues at coordinate 276,610 of JBHIYN010000006.1, read as the reverse complement.
GATGGCTCAGGAAGCTTTGGCAGGATCCTTCCCTGCGAGAACGCGTCGCCCTAGCAGCCGTCACGGAACTCTCACACTGGGCACCCAAGACTCGCGTACCCAGAACAGACACGGCTTCCCGGCTGTGGTGGGTGGCGAACCTGGCGACCTACCCGGCGACCTCGCTGCGACTTTTCCTGGCGACCAACCTACCCGACGAAACCGGATCCCTTGCACTACGGCTCCGCGCCTCGGACGGCGGCACGAGCAACCTGGACTTCCAGAGTGCTCCGCCCGACCTTCGCCTCGAACCGTTTCCCGCGTTTGGTCTCGCCACCCTCCAACCGACGGGCGCGTTTCGCCTCGACCAACTACTCGTCTCCTTCGTGGATCTAGCGACCGTTGATTCGGGCAAGAGTTACACACACAGTCCGGCACCTGTTATCCCGTTAATGCAGGTTGAGGGACGTCCCTACTTCCGGGAAGTGTCCCGCGTCCAGCTGTTCAAGCGGTGTCTCGTCCTCTGTCACTCGAGCTGGGTTGATCGAGTCGATAACCTGCTGCAGTCAAACGCCGCACCGGGTTACGCTAAGTGCGAGGACGTGCAGGGGTTACCCGAAAGCTGGGCAGTTTTCCTCGACGTCGAAATGCACTTCTCCGCGGACTGTGAGAACCAGCTTCAGGCACTCGTGCCGTTGTCAAGCGGCACCGCGCTCGAGTTGACCCGCGGCCTGCGGCTGGCCCCCACTACTTGGCACGGCGAGTGCCCGCCACTCATCAGTGCATCTTCGGAGCAGAGTGACTTCTCCGTGCGGGTCGACGAGGAGCGCGTCGGGAAATCGAAGGACGTGTGCATCTTCGAGGAAGCCTTCGAGCAAGGTAGCGCGGTGGTCGCGGTCGAGGACGCGCTGGAAACGCGGGAAGGTAACTTTCGCGTTTCGATCCGGCACGGCCGGAGCGCAAAGTCGGAAAGGCAGTTTTCGCTCCGCACCGCAGACATGCCAAGAGCCTTCCGTGGCCAATTTCTAGGCTACGACGTACTTACCGGTGACGCGCTAAACTTACTTTCTGCCCAACCCGTCGAGGCCGACGACGTCGAGGACATTTACGTCCGAGGATTTCGACTTCCGCAAACTGCGAACGATTCCGAGACCGTGACAAGCGGAACACCTGCCGACCTCAAACTCGAGGTGCCACTCGAAAACGACAGCGGGGAAGTAGACGACAGGATGGACGAGATACCCCGTTATGCATGTGGCGGCGGCGCTGTTGCGGCCGCCGAATGCTTCGTCCGGAACCACCACTACTGGATAGTGGAGGCGTTCAACCCCGGCGACGATCGGTTTCAAGCGAAGCGCATGCGCTGTAAAGATTGCGGACTGGAATCAATGTCGCGCACGTGGAAAAGTAGACGTCGACGGCGAAACGGGGCACAGGGTCCGGCCAGAGTAGGCAAAGAACGCCACATCTCCTCGACGGGGACTGGGCACAGGCCGTCGATCCAGCAACTTGAAGACGCGTTGTGCTACCTCGGGAGCGGAACCTGGGACAACCTCGCGCGACTCGCAGCATCGTGTAGCGATGATCCGTGGCTACCGCGCCAGCTGATCCGTGAGTTCCGTGACTCTGGTCTACTCGACGTCGGGCTCGGTCCTTCCTTTCAACCGACCCACTGGTCCGTTGCCCCGCCGACCCTCGTCTTCGTCGACGAGAGTAGCTGTTTCCTCGCGGGTTTCCGGAACCGCAGCTTGCTGGACGAGCTGCAAGACGTGCTCGGCGAAGCTCGGTACGAGCTCGGCGAGCGGCCCGGCGGCGCAAGCATTCACCGTTGGCGCGGCGTAAGCCCGTCGCACCTGTTGGAGTCAACCACCGGGGTTACCGACCCGCTGGGTCGTCCCGTAACGGTAGAAACTAGGGCCGTCGAGTCACTCCTCGGGAGCTTGCCCTCGCTCGCGGCAGTGCACGAGACGCTACCGCACTTCCACGCCGGCGCTTCTGCCAGCCTCGAGCAATTTGACGTGCGCACCAACCGGTGGCGCTCCGCGAACTCGGCCAGCGAGCCAGGCGCCTACCGCGTTATTCACGGTCACCAGCGCTACGCTTGGCGAGGTGACAACGGCGACCTCCGCGAGGGACCGCACGAGGCGGTCAAGATCTTGGAGGCGTCGCGGCTTGGGATCGCGCTTCACGGTTTCGACCCGCTCCGGCGCGAGTTCTACGCCGCGCCCGGGTGCGAACCTCCGGGGCTTTACTCCAGAGTGCTTTTCGCATGTAGCGGCGAATTCCCGGAGCGGGTCGGTCACCGGCTTGTTTACCGGGGAGTGGGGCTAGGCGTAGCCTCGGCCCTGAAGCAGAAACTGTATGGGGTGGAGGGATCAGCGTGACGGCTACGACACCAGCGGATATCCTGGAATTCATCCAAGAGGCTTACCACAAGTACTACGACAGTGCCTTCTGGATGAGAGACGGGAAACTAATGTACGAGCGGCGGGAGCTTCTGTCGCAGACTGGCGTCACTGCACAGGATGTCCGGCTCGAGGCTGTACTGCCCTACCCGTCGACCGTACCGGTTGCCGAGGCGTGTGAACGTGCCGGTTTGCCCGGGGAGGTGGCGCAGTACCTTGGCAGAATCGTTTTCGGAGACGACTTCGCGCTTCGAACGCACCAAGCACAGTCGCTCGAGACGTCGCTCGCCGATAATTCTGCCGCGCGTAGAAACGTCGTCGTCACTTCGGGGACAGGCTCCGGTAAGACCGAGAGTTTCTTGTTGCCCGTTATTGCTCGCCTACTCTCTGAGCGAGTAGGGGGGGCGCCCAGAGGAGAATTACGCCGGTGGTGGGACGAGGCCTGGGACGGATCGGTGCCGTGGCAGGGGCTCCGTTCAGGCGTGCGGGGCGTCAAGCCCGCCGTTCGCGCACTTTTGCTGTACCCAACTAACGCACTGGTCGAGGACCAGATTTGCCGGATCCGCCAGGCGGCCTTTCGTGCCCAACTGGTTCATGGCAAGCCCTTCTTCTACTTCGGTCGCTACACGGGGGCCACGCCAGGCGGTACGTACTTCCCGGACGGCGCCTTGGATGCGGGCGGGTTAAAGCGCGTGAAGAGCCTTGCCCGCGAGATCGGCGAGATCGCCAGGGAAGCGGACCGGCTACGAGGACGGCCCGACGATCTCCGGTGCCAATTCCCGGATCCGCTGTGCGGCGAAATGCTAAGCCGCTGGGACATGCTCGACGCACCGCCGGATATATTTATAACGAACGTGGCGATGCTCAACATCATGCTCATGCGCGGCCTGGAGACGTCGATATTCGACCAGACCAAGGCTTGGCTAGCTGAATCTGAAGACCACCACTTTTCGCTGATTGTCGACGAACTTCACGGGTACCGTGGCACCGCCGGTACCGAGGTCGCGCTGGTAATCCGAAATCTCCTAGCACGCCTAGGCTTGGAACCGGACTCGCCGCAGCTCCGATGCCTCGGGACGAGCGCGTCGCTCGACGGCGGAGAAGGATTGAGGTACCTCGAGGAGTTTTTCGGGGTCCCGCGCGAAACGTTCGAAGTCTATCCTGGGGAGCCTCTTCGCCCGGCGGCCGAATTACCGGTAGACCGCCACTTGCTCACCGGGAAAGTCGAGGCAATCAACAGTGGCGACCAAGAAGCAACCCGCGAACTAGTAACGATGCTATCGCCTAGGCGTGCCCTGGGATCCGCGTGCCTCGTAGCCGGGGAGCGCAGCGACGGGCGCGTCGTGCCGGCAACGCTCGACGAAGTTCGCGAGGTGCTCCTCGGGCCGGGCGGCACGGTGGCGGAACTCGATGCCATCTGCCGAGCGGCGGACGCGGAGTCACTTGAATCTTACGAGAGGCCGCAACCTTCGTTCAGGGCCCACCTTTTTCTCCGCCAAATCCAGGGCATGTGGGCGTGTTCCAACCCCGGGTGCATGGAGGTCGACGATGCCTACCAGTTCGAAGAGCGTCGAGTCGGAAAGCTGTTCCGATTGCCGACGCTCAAGTGCCCTTGCGGCGGGCAGGTGCTCGAGCTCCTCTACTGTTACGACTGCGGGGAACTGTACCTGGGTGGCTACGTGACGAAATCCGCCGCCGGCAGCGATGGAACGATGTTCCTCGAGTCGGGGCCTACGGACCTCGCGACCGTCGCGCCGACGCTGGTCAACGAGCGGGAGCACGGCCAATTTGCCTGGTACTGGCCGGGCAAGTTCCACGATCCGAACGAAATTTCTGCTTGGCGCCACACGATTCCAGGTTCCAGGAAGACTCGGACGTTCTCCTTTCATCCGGCTGTCTACACCCCGCTGGACGGGCGGCTTGTCATGGCTTCACCGTTCGACACGCCGACAGGAACAATGTTGGCCGTACCGCCAGAGACCCGTGCACCGGCTGTACCAGAAAAATGCCCGGCGTGCCTCTCGGAGAAGCGCCAACAAAATCTTCGCGCGTTTTTCGCGGGCCGCCGAGTCGAGAGTTCCATCCGGGCATTTCGAACCGGTCTCAACGCGACTACCCAACTGATCGCAGACCGTGCCGCCGACTCGGTGGGCGCCGGCGACGGCGCAGCACAGATGATCGCATTCACCGACAGCCGCGACGACGCTGCGGACGTAGCTGGCGGGCTAGAGCTGAATCACTTCCGGTCGCTCGTGAGGCAGCTAGTGGTGGCGGTACTCAACGATTCCGGGTCGACAACTCTGGACGATATCCAAGAGGTGGCACGCGCCACGGCGGCCGGGGAACCACTCTCAGCCGAGCAAACCCAGCTGAAAGAGGAAATCGAGAGCCGAGACGCGCGGTTCTGGCCAGCATTCCTCGCCGAGGCATTCGGTGCCGATTCCGAGGCCCACGCGGCCACGCGGTCGTCCTACGCAGAACAGTACCTCGGCAAACCAACGCTGACATGGCCGGCCCTTATCGCCGGTGTAGCTGCCCGAACGAGGGCGCTTGGCGTGAATCCGGCGGGACCTGACGCCTCTCGTCAACGCCCAGGTGGGGAGCCTTGGTGGCGTTACTTCGACGAAACACGACCGGCGGGGGTTGACCCAATCGACCCTGCCGCGGCGCGAGGGCCGCGCGACGAGATCGAGCAAGCGATTGCGAATCACGTCGCCGGGGCCCTATTCGACGCGGGGGGGCGGGATCTCGAGTCTCTCGGCATCGCTTTCGTTGCCCCAACCGGAAAGCACGGCGCCATCCTCGGGGTAGGCGAGGACGTTGCGCGGGGGATCCTGGCGAACGTCGTGCGGATCCTGGGACAAGGCAGGCGTTACGAAGGTTCAAGCAGCTCCGCCTCGGAGGCGACACCCGCCCGCGTCAAGAAGTACCTGGGACGTGTCGCGGACAGGCTGGGGCGCGCATACGGCGAAATCGAGAGTAGTGTCTTGCGGACGCTCGAAGACGCCGGGATAGTGCGTCGCACGTGGGTGCTCCTCACGTCTAGGGTCGCCGGTCTTCCCCTCGAACTCGTTCCAATTGAGCCTGGAGTGTTGCAGCAGTGTACACGCTGTTCCCGCATCACGGCATGTCTACCAGTGCCCGCGTGCACGTCGGCACACTGCGAATCGAGGGACTTCTCCTTACTCGGTGTCGGCGACGGCGGCACCGATGAATACTACCGTTGGCTCGCGGAAATGCCTGGCCAGCGGCTACATGTGGAAGAACTCACTGGCCAGACCAAGCCGCTGTCCGAGCAGCGGCGCCGGCAACGCTTGTTTAAGAAGGCATTCCTCGACGGCGAAGCCGAATTGTCCCACGGCATCGACGTGCTGAGCGTGACGACGACCATGGAAGTCGGTGTAGACATCGGTTCGCTCCAATTGGTGATGATGGCAAACGTGCCACCTCAACGATTCAACTACCAACAGCGCGTGGGCCGGGCTGGTCGAGCTGGCCAATCATTCTCGTACGCCGTCACTGTATGTCGCGCCGGATCCCACGACGATTTTTACTACAACCACGCGGACCGCATTACCGGCGACAAACCCCCGCAGCCTTACCTCGACCTGACGAGACCCGAAATAATCACCCGGGTTGTTTCCGCGGAACTGCTGCGGCGCGCGTTCCTGTCACTAGATAACCCGCCATCTGGTCGCGGCGCAAGCGTGCACGGCGCCTTTGGCGCAACGGATGCGTGGGCCTCGACCTATAGAACTCCGGTCACTAACTGGCTGAGCTCAGCACCGGATGTCGACACGGTCGTTGACCGCCTATGTGCACACGCCCCGGTGCCAGCCGATTCGGTTAGTGCGCTGAAGGAATTTTGCCGAACCGGTCTTGCCGAGAGAATCTCCGACATAGCGTCTGACTCGCGATACATCCAGCAAGACCTCAGCGAGCGACTGGCTACTGCGGCCGTGTTGCCGATGTTCGGATTTCCAACGCAAAGTCGCAGCCTTTTCCGTTACGTGGAGAACGTCCCCCTCGACCAACAGGTTGTTAGCGACCGCCCCCTCGACCATGCTATTTGGGCATTTTCCCCGGGGGCGGAAGTTCCGAAGGACAAACAAATACACACCGCTTGTGGGTTCGAGTACAAGATGGACATGGGGGGGCGGATAGTTCACGACGAGGACCCTCTGGGCCCCCCGCTGGCGTTCTCCAGGTGTGTCGACCCGGGTTGCATGGCGTTCCACCAAGGCACCGTGGAGGCTTGCGGAACCTGCGGGCAACCTTGTGAACCTTTCGACCTGTACCAGCCCAAGGGATTTCGCACGACAGGTACTCCACGTGACTACGACGGACAGCGGCAAAGGGGACCTGTCCTACCGCCTCCCGTCCTGGCTTTCCAACCTGATTACGACAGTGGTCTCAAACTCGGCCCCGCGAAGGTTGCCCTGGCCTCTGATCGACCCATCGCACTTATAAACGACAATCGTGGCGAACTCTTCGAGTTCAAGCGTTACCACGATTCGCTAGTCGTCACCGACGAGTCGCTCTACGAGCGGCCACCGCAATGGTTTTCCAGGGTCGGCGACCAAGGCATCGCGCGCGGCGCCATCGGCGCGGTGTTCCAGACAGATGTCCTATCGCTAGTTATCGACGAAGCCGTTGGGGTGGGCAATAACGGGTTACTAGACGTGGAGGAGCAATCGTCCGCTGCAGCCGCGATCACGTCTTTCAGCCAATTTCTCAGGAAGGCCGCAACCGTTGCACTCGACGTCGATCCCGCGGAGCTTCGTACGGGGACCCAGCGATATCGCGCCCCGAGCTGCGTAACTCACCAGCTGTTCCTAGCCGATTCGCTGCCGAACGGAGCTGGGTACACCCGGCATCTGTACGATGCCACCTACTTACAGGAAGTACTCCGTAAGCACTACGACACTGTTAGAGCGTCATGGACCAAGCAAATACACCTGGACTGTGACTCGTCGTGTCCAGATTGCATGCGCACCTATGACAATCGATTCGTGCACGCGGCTCTGGACTGGCGGCTAGCACTCGACGTCGCCGAACTAGTTCTTCGCATACCACTCGACACAGATCGCTGGCTGCGTGACGGGATGGACGTCGCCGAAACGTTTGCGCGCATCTGTGGAACCGGCGGAGTCCCGCCGCTGGTCATGGAGGCCGCCACGTTACCGGCGATTATCAAGGGCGAGGAACGGGCGTTGGTACTATGTCACCCACTCTGGCACCCCCGCGAAGGTTTGGCTAACGATCTCCAGATTGACGCGAAGCTCGAATTGCAGTCCCATTTCGGCCCCGGTCTGGACTGCGAATTCGTCGACATTCGACGCCTGGTCCGCCAACCGCAACTGTACGTGCCGGGAATGTATACCGCAGCATGATCGAGCTAATCGGACTCGAAGGTTCGCCCGAGTATCGGGCCGCGCAGCAAGTCCGGTCCGCACTCGTCCACTTGTGGCCCAAGCTCGAAGAGGCGGGCGAATCCGGGCTCCGAGCGACGATCGCGGCGAACGTCACGCTTTCTGGCTACCCTGTCAGCGACGTGGACATCGTGCTTTGCCTGGCCTTCGATAAGCCGATGTACTTCCGCGCTACGAGGGTCCTTAAGGACAACAACGGTAATCGGGTGACAGCGCGAAACATCTCGGTGAGATCCCTCATCGTTGCCATGGAAGTCAAGGATCACGACCCCGGGTCGGTGCGGTTCGTGGGCGACAAGGTCATCGTAAGTTATTCGCGTGGCGGGCCCGCAAAGTTTCACGACGCTACCGAGCAAAATGTCAAGCAAGTCCATTCGCTCAAGTCCTACTACGCCGATCAGCACGTAGACGCATTTGTCTTTCGTGCAGTCGTCTTACCTAACGTAGAACGGTCAAGAATAAATGGCGTCGTGACTCAGACTTTCGACGGCAATGCATTACTAACGGCGGTCGCGTCGACTGCCCCGCTCCGCAAGGTTGGCCAGCAATACACCCTTCAGTCATTTGACGTGGTCAAAGCTAACCGCGTGCTATCCGCGCCTATCTTCCGGCCGGTCATCCCTACCGCCCTCGACCGTGCGCGGATGGATCGAATCGCGTCGCGCAGTGAGGCGGTAGAAGCGGTGCTCCTGCACGCTGGCAACAAGCTTGTTACGCTGCGCGGCGTTGGTGGAACGGGCAAAACGGTCGCCCTCCTACAGGTTGGCTGGCGCGTTTGGAGGGAAACGGGCAAACGGTCGATCCTGCTTACCTACAACCATGCCCTTTCAGCTGACATTCGTCGCCAAATGGCTCTACTTCACATCCCAAGTTCTGTTGAAGAAGGGGGGATCCAAGTCCAGACGGTAATGTCCTTCGTTTACGCTTGGTGTCACCGCCTAGGAATCATCGGGGGGGAGGACGTCGATTACGACGAGTACCCTCGCCAGCTTACAGAAGCCGTCGAACTATTTAGCAGCGGCGCCATCACGAGCGACGACATTGCAGAGGTAATAGAATCCTCGCCTAATCAGTTCGACTACGACTTCATCCTAGTCGACGAGGGGCAAGATTGGCCTACAGAAGAAATTCGTCTGCTCAAATCCATTTACAGTGGTCTTCGACTTATCGTGGCTGACGGTGTAGACCAACTCGTGCGCGGGAGGCTGGCCGATTGGCGGGTTGGGACACCCAGCGCGGAGCGTGTTGGTATAAGTCGAACCCGCTGTCTTCGCTTGAAACGAAATGTTTCCCTTTTCGTCTCTACACTCGTAGACCGGTTGGGTCTGGGCTGGCGGTTTGAGCCTAACGAGGACGCAGCCGGGGGGCGAGTTATCTTCCTGACGAAATCGTACGCCGACTGCTACGATCTACACCAACGATTAGTCGCTGAGTGCAAGGAAGCTGGGAACGCGGAGATAGACATGTTGTTCTGTGTACCCCCAGATTCGATTCGAAAATCGGGCCAGAACACGAGTTGCGAATTGACTGACGCACTGCACGATTGGGGCGGCTCTACGTGGGATGGGTTCGACGAACGGAAGCGTCGGGACTTCCCCAGATCGATTACTGACTTCCGGGTCGTTCAATACGCGTCTTGCCGCGGCCTCGAAGGATGGACGGTCGTACTCGAATCTTTCGACAAATTTCTCGCCCATCGAGTCGAGGAAGCCCGCAATGAGGGCCGCCACGTTAGCCCTGAAATGGCCCTTATGGACGTCGATTCCAAGGCCGTCGAATCGGCTTGGCGCTGGGCGCTTATCGCACTTACGCGACCAATCGATACTCTAATAATCCACTTGAGCGACCCGCATTCGGAATTCTCGCGGGAACTTCTCACGGTGGGCGAGATGTATAGCGATTTCGTGACAACCAACCCATCCGGCTAGGCAGAACGAATCCTACCGTGCCGTCCGTTGACGTCAGCCCCGAAATCGACGTCCATTTAGACCTGAACTAAAGTGGGGTTTCGAGGACCTCGAACACCGGAGAGAGGGCATGAAACGGCCGAAGTTTTCGGATGAACAGGCGACCTACGCGCTGCGGCAGCACGAGGCGGGCACGGCAGCCGGGCGAGATCTGCCGGCAGTTCGGGGCAAGCGAGGCGACGTTCTGCGCGTGGAAGAAGAAGAAGTACGCGCATCTGGGCGTTTCGGAGCTGCGTGGCCAGCGGCAGTTGCGGGAGGAAAACGGTCGCCTGAAGCGCGCGGTGGCGGATTTGAAACAGGACAAGCAGATCCTGTCCGCGGTATGAAAGAAAACGGCCCTCGGAAGCTACCAAAGTCCAGTAATGATCGGTCTCAGAACGGGGCCAACGTCAAAACGCCGGAAACTCCACTCTTGAACTGTGTCATTGACGGGGGAGCTTACGGGTTGAATACAAAATCAAGTGGAGACCGCAGCAGGCGGAGCTTACGGGACCGCCTCAGCGCAACCTAATACTCCTCACTCCAAAAGCTCCCCGATCCTCTCCGCCGCACGCCCCCCATCCTCGACAATCCGTTCGCGCAACTCGACCTCGCGTGCGCTCGGCTCACCGGGCCGCGAGAACGCATCCAGCCGCGCATTCACCAGCCACTCGGTGAGATCCTCGTCTTCCGCCCAGCGCGCCGTGTTGACGAGATCCGCGACGATGTTGGTCAGGAAGTCGCGTGCCGAATCGGGGTGCGGGACCGGGGTGGCGAGCTCGTTCTTGAGCGCCTCGTCGTCGTAGGCCGCCTCCACGTGCGCGATGAATGCCGCGCTGAAGACCTGCTGGCAGGTGCGCACGGATTGCAGCGTGATGGTCTCGCCCGCGAACACCGGTTGCGGCGGACGCCGCGCGAGGCCGTCGGCGGTGCAGTCGACGAACAGCGTGCCGGGACCGTACGGCAGCTCGCCGCCGTCGAGGACGGCGCGATCCGCTTCGATGCGTTGGACGCGGCCCTGCCGCACCACGTTCCTGATCCGCCGCACCTGCTCGAGCTCGGCCTCGGTCACGGTGCAGCAGCGGTACATCGTCGGCTCTACGTCCGGGTCGAGGCGCAGCAGCTGGCCGGCGTGCTCGACGCGCAGGTAGGCGTCCGTGAGTGACGCCGCGCCGGCGATGGCGGTGAAGGTATCGGCGAACCAGTGCAGCATGCAGTCCTCGAACAGATCCAGGGCCTGGATGCTGGCGCGGTTCAGCAGCCACGAGTCGCGCGGCATGATCCAGCGTATCGAGTCCGGGTCGACGCCATGCCGGAGCAGGAAGAGGCAGGCATCGAACCCGGTCTTGCCGGCACCGACGACGACGAAGTCCGAGTAGTCCGCCGCGCAGTCGGGCAGTGCGTTGAGCGGCAGGCAGGTCGCCGCCGGGTCGACTTCGAACGGCGGCGGGCGCATCGAAGGCACCCTCACGTTCATGAAGGTCGCATCGACGATCCGGCGCGACGCAACCTGCGACTCCGCGCCCGTCAGCAACGATTCGATGCGTCCCCCGCCGAGGTGATTCGACATCGGCAGGTAGTGCACGCGTCCTGACGGCAGGAACTGCTCGCGCATGACGTGATCGAAGTACGCACACACTTCGCCGTTGGTCGCGAGCTCGTAGAGCCCGGCGTTCCAGCCTTCGCGGTCGATGGTGTCGTTGCCGAGGCGGCGCGAGTTCACGCCGTAGAAGGCGGAGGGCTGGTGCAGGCGCACGAACGGGTAGGCCTTGTTCCAGTGTCCGCCCGGCGCATGCAGGCGGTCGACCAGCGCCACGGTCGCATCGGTCTCGTTGAGGATGACGTCGGTGAAGGCCATGCCCATGGCGCCGGCCCCGACGACCAGGTAATCGGCTTCAATCGGCATTGGCGTGCCCTCCCTCGGTCAATGCCCGGTCAGCGTGAACTCACACCATAACAGGAGCGCGGGTTCCCGCTGGCGGCTGCGCTGAAGACTATGAGCGGGGCGTGCGGTGTTCCAATCCGGACCCGGACGGCCGCGTGATCATGTTCCGCTGCGTCTGCTCACACGCCATGGCGCGCGCCCGCGGCCACCCAGCAGCCATGGAAGGTCGCGCGCAGCCGGAACGGCACCACGACCTCGGCCAGCGGGCCGGCCGCGATGTCGTCGGCCGGCAGGATCAGCAGGCGCGCGTCGCTGGTGTCGTGGTGATCGGAGACCACCACGAGGTAACCGCCCGGCCGCTCTGCCGAGCCGACGAACTGGGGTTCCTGGAAGGTGCGGTTCGGGCCCTGGCTGAAGGTGGCAAGCCTGCCGCTCCCGGTATCGACGCTGACCAGCGTGTTGAAGCCCGGCCCCACCGGGCCGGTGATGCACGGCGGTAGCTCGGGGCTGATGCCGCCGTAGTAAATCGTGCGGTGCTGCGTGGTGCTGAGCCGGCGGTCGATCATCGGCAGCTCGCCCGGGATCGGGCTCAGCCGGGTGGTCTCGACGGCGCCTTCCGGATTCGCCGCGTCGAGCGTGAGGCGGGTCGGGAACGGCAGCAGGTCGGCCAGCTCGGGTGCGCTGCCGTCCGCGTTGCGGATGTAGGGAAACCCGTTGCGCTTCGACATCAGCAGGTCGATGCAGACGGTGCTGCCGTCGTTGAACGCGTTGGCGACGTGAAACGACGACGCGGCCGGATAGCGGCGCCAGCGGATGTCCTCGACCGCGCCGTTGCGCGGCATGAGGCCGAGCCAGGCCGGCAGGTCGTCCTGCCAGGCCCAGTGGTCGCCGCCCGCGCGCATGCGCTCGATGTCGGCGGTGGTCGGGAAGACGAGGAAGATCACGTAGTCGCGGGTGACCGCGAAATCGTGCTGCATGGCCGGGTAGGGCGCGGAGAACCATTGCTCCTGCACGAGCTGGCCGTCCGCATCCGCGATCGCATAGGCGACCCGCGGCGAGGCCAGGCCATCGGCCTCGTAGCCGAAGAACATCCATTCGCCGGTGCTCGCATCGAGCTTCGGGTGCGCCGTGACCGTGAGTGAGCGCAGGCGTCCGCCAAAGTCGTGGCGTCCCAGGGTCTGCAGCGAGCCGGGGTCGATCCGGTACGGCAGGCCGTCCTCCTTCAGGGCGAACAGCCTGCCGGCGTGAAAGAACGCGGCGGTGTTGGCGGTGCTGCGGTCGACGCCGCTGACGCTGGCATCGTCGGTGAAGGGATTGCGGTAGGCGCCGAACAGGGCCTTGCCGGCGCGTTCCTCGGCGAGGAATTTCTCGGTCCTGACGTAGCGGCAGCGGTAGTCCGCGCGGCCGTCGCCGAGTCGGAACTGCCCGATCATGCCGTCGCCGTTGATGTAGACGTCGTCGCCCAGCCGCGGCGGGTAGCGCGGGTCGGGGCCACAGCGGTAGAAGTCCCCGCGCAGCTCGGCCGGCATCTCGCCGACGATCTCGAGATCCGGGGCGTCGATCTCCTCCAGCGTGGGGGTGTTGTAGCCGGTGAAGGTCGGCGTATCGGGAAAGGCGCTCGGCGCCGGTGTGGGTTCCATGTGGTTCGTTTCCTCCCGGATTGTCCGACCCGGGTCCCCGGTGCGGGGGTGCCGGCGCCGCACCGGGGGCCATCGTGAGCGGCACTCGGCTTTGTTGAGGGCGACGGTCGACGGGTCCCCTGGGCGATAGTCTACGGCCTGCGCGGTTCCGCGGCGGTCGGTGCCGGGGTCGGCGCCCTCGCCGGCATCCCTGGACAAAGCCAGGCGTGAACCAGCACCGTCATGACGCAGGGCGCGGGCGAGAACGGGGCCTGCGTTCGTGCGTTCTCCACCTGCCTGCCTGACCGGACGAGGCTACGTTTCCGGATGACCTGTGCGTCGAACCCGCGGCACCTGCCAGTGCGCGCTTCGTCGCGGAGGTCCCGGCCTGTACCGGATGCCCGCTGGCCGGGACATCGTCCTCAATAGAAGGCGTTGATCTCGTTGCCGAGGGTGAACTCGTGATTGGCCCAGGCCGGGTAGATGACGTCGGTGACGTTGCACACGTGGGTCGCAGCGGTGCGCAGATCGCGCCAGAAGCGCTCGATCGGCCGCGTCGTCCACACCGCCGAGGAGCCGGCACGCGAGAGCAGGCGGTCGACCGACTCCAGCACGCGCTGGACCGCGCGCACCTGGTTGCGCCGGAAATCGAGACGCATGGTGAGCGTCATCGGGTTGCCGCGCCGGGCCTGCTCCAGCATGTCCATGCTCATGACGTCGAGGTGCGAGATTCCGGCCGCGAGATCGGCTTCGGCTTCGGCCAGGGCGGCCTGCTGGAACGGATCGCTCTTGCCGACCACGCCTGATACCGATACGCGCGACTTGAGCTGCTCGCGATAGGCGTCGAGTGTGCCGCGCGCGATGCCGAAGGTGGCCGAGGTGATCGCCGCGGAGAACACGCCTCCAAACGGCAGATGGTACATCGGGGAATCCGGCTGCCGGTGCCGATACTCGCTGTCGCACATGGCGACGTGGCCGACGATGCGATAGTCGGGGACGAAGGCATTGGTCACTTTCACGTTCTTGCTGCCGGTGCCCGAGAGGCCCATGACGTTCCACGAGCCCTCGACGATCTCGTAGTCGCTGCGAGGCAGGAAGAAGTGCTGCACGTCCGGCGGCATCGGAACCTCGCCGTCCGCATCGGTCACCATCCCGCCCAGCACCGCCCAGTCGCACTGGTCGGTCCCGGTGGAGTACGGCCATTCGCCGGTCAGCAGGAAACCGCCGTCGGTCGGCATGGCATGCCCGAACGGTGCGTACGGCGAGGCAACCCAGGTCGAGGAGTCCTCGCCGTAGATTTCTTCCTGCAGCTGCGGATCGCACAGGGCGATCTCCCACGGGTGCACGCCGACGACCCCCGCGACCAAGCCCGCCGACGGGTTGTAGCGGGCAGCGGTGCGCACCCAGGCATAGAAATCGGTCAGGTCGGCCTCGAATCCGTCGTGGCGCCTGCTCTGCAGCAGGCGCATGCCGTTGGATTCGCGCAGGATCTGCGCCGCCCGGGCGGTGAGCTGGCCTGCAGTATCGCAGGGGCCGTGTTCGTCGCGCAGATCCTGCGCCGAGTCTTCGATGAAGCTGACTGAGTCGTGCACGTGCGGATCCTCAGTTGTTGACCACGAAATCGACGACCAGCCGCTCGAACTCGGCGGCGCGCTCGATCATCGCCCAGTGTCCGCAGCGGTTGATCAGGACCATGCGCGAATCGGGAATGTTCGCGACGAGGTGCAGCGTGTTCTCCCAGTGCACCACGCGATCGTCGCGACCGTGGATCAGCAGTGACGGCGCGCTGATACGTGCAATGTCCTCGAGGCTCGCAAAGCGCGGTGCGGGCCAGCCCTTCGGCAGCCCCGCGAGGGCGTTCTGCAGGTGCTCGGGCACGGCGGCGGCGGCCTCGGCGCGCTGCCGGCAGAGGTCCTCGGTGGCGTGCTTCTTGTCGAAGCACATGATCTCGACCAGGCGCATCATGGTCTCGGTCGTCGGCGTGCGGTAGGCCTCGAACAACACCTTGAGCCCTTCGGTCGGGCCGTCGCCGGCGCCGAACAGGCGCGGGCTGCGATTGAGCGCGGCGCCCATGGTGATGAGGTGCGAAACGCGTTCGGGATGCTCGGCGGCCAGGCGCACGGCGGTAATGCCGCCCATGGAGTTGCCGATCAGGGCAGCCTTGTCCAGGCCCAGTGCGTCCATGAACTGCAGCGTGGCGTCAACGTGGTCGAGGCGCTCGACGGGGCAGGGATCCGAGGCGCCCCAGCCGGGCATGTCGACGGCCAGGACGTGGAAGTGCTCGGCGAGTCCGGGCAGGTTGCCGCCGAAATTGCTCCAGCCGGTGGCGCCGGGTCCCGATCCGTGCAGCAGGATCAGCGGATGACCGCTGCCGGCTTCGTGGTAGTGGATGTTCCAGTCGCGCGTGCGAACGGTGCGGCTGGTCGATTCTTTGCTCAGGGTGGTCACTCGTGTATCTCCTCGTTCCGGTTCGCGGTGCGGTCGACCGTCATGCGCGCTCAGGACAGCGCTTCGATCAGCCGCGCCGGTGGCTTGTGGCCCCAGGTGCTCAGGCGGTCGTAGGTCACCACTTCCCAGGTGTCTTCGTTCTCGATCAGGCGGCCGCCCGCGCCGAACTCGATCGCAAAGCCGGAGGGCGTCGTCACGTAGAAGGAGAACATGTGGTCGTTGGGGTGCATGCCCAGCGTCAGCTCGAGCGGAATGCCGGCATTCAGCACGCGGTCGTAGGCGCGACCCACGTCGACGCGATCGTTGGCTTCGATCATGAAGTGGTGCATCTTCTTCGGCACCGGCATTGCCGCGAAGGCAATCGTGTGATGGCGGCCGTTGCAGTGCATGAAGGCGGCGTCCACCACGACGCCGGGCGCCACCTCTTCGACGATGAAGTCGCTGAGGCGGAAGCCGAGCAGCCCGTAGAAGTCGAGCATCGGCTGGCGCTCGGCCGCCGGCAGGAACGCGTGGCCGGCGCCGCCGACCGTGGTGTGGAAGCCGGACGGGACGAGCTCGGAACGAAACGGGGTGCCGGCGCGCTCGAGATCGACGTAGAGCTCGACCCGGTTCCCGGCCGGGTCGTGCGTGGCCAGGAGGCGTCGCACGCGGCGCGCGGCGGCGAGGTCGGCGCCGCAGTCCTCGACTTCAATGCCGCCGGCACGCAGGCGCCCGGCGACCGCGTCCAGCGTGGCGTCGTTGCCGCAGTCGTAGCCCACGAACTGCATGTCGTCCGCCGGGCCGGCCGAGACAATCAGGCGGTGGGCGCGGTCATCGAGGCGCAGGGTGAGGCCGCCGTTGCCAGGGTCGCCCCGCATCAGGCCCAGGACGTCGATCGCAAAGTGCTCCCAGGCCGCGAGGTCCGAGGCCTCGATGCCGAGATAGCCGAGTTCCGTAATACCGTTCATCGCCGGTTCTCCCCTGTAGGCGCTGCGATGCAGCGAAGCGTGTGCCTGCCGGACATGCGGGCAGGCGCGGAGCGCGGGGCCAGGCGGTGGCGTTCGTACGGACGGATGTGTGCGGGCCAACGGCCCTGGCTCCCCTCGAGTCGTCCTTCAGCGCCGACACCGGCACCGAGAGACCGTGGGCATACTAGGGCGCCGTGAAGTATGATTCCAATTCATAGTGAGAATATGAACTATTAACGAAGCTAATTACTGCTGCTGTGGCCGGCCTGCTCCGTAACCTCGATCTGAACCTGCTGGTGGTCTTCGACGTGCTGTGGGCCGAACGCAGCGTGACCCGCGCGGCGCGCCGCGTGCACCGCACGCAGTCCGCGGTAAGCCTCGCCCTGGAGCGCCTGCGCAGCGCTTTCGACGATCCGCTGTTCGTGTGGAACGGGCGCGAGATGCAGCCGACCGCACGCGCCGAGGACCTCGCGCCGCGAATCCGTGCCATCGTCACGCAGATCAACGAGACACTCGAGCTGCAGTTCGACGACCCGCGCAAGGTGAGCCGGGAGTTCACGATTGCAACCGCCGACTACATCGACTGGCTGCTCGGCGGGGGCCTCATGAGACGGCTGGAGGCGTCGGCGCCCAACCTCACGCTGTACTTCATGGACGTCCGGCCCTTCATGACGGAGGGCCGCCATGCCGTCGACACGGAGCTGTTCATCGTACCCAGGGGCGCCATCAACACGGCGCGCCTGTCACACGCGCCACTGTTCCGCGACCGCTACGTATGCGTTGCCGCGCAGGACAACGAACAGGTCTTCGACGGCATGCCGGTCGAGGACTTCGTGCGTATTCCGCAGGCCACTTACACGGCGGCGCCGGGCGCGCTGTACAGCCACGAGACCCTGCATCTCGCCGAGCTGGGCGTACGCTACCACAACCGTATCCTGACGCCGCATTACATGGCGTTGCCGATGATCGTCTCGGAATCAAACGGCGTCGCGATCATGCAGGAGCGACTGGCTCGTTTCATGAGCGCGAGCGTGCCCCTGAAGCTGGTCACGCCGCCGGTCGACTACCCGGAGCTCGAAATCAACCTCTACTGGCACCCGCACTTCGATGACGACGCCACCCACCGCTGGCTGCGCGAGCAGATCGTCACGGTGAGCAGCGAACTACCGGCTCTGCCGGCCCGCACGCGACGTAAACGCGGCGGCGGCACGCGGCGTCAGCCCGCGGCTCGCCGGCGGCAGGGCTGACGCGCGCGAGCGCGGGGCATCCGCCCCGCGCTACGGCATCATCAATCAGCGAACCGTGAGCCCCGCGTAGTCCCCCGCTGCGCGCCACTCGGCCAGCCACTCGTAGAAGGCCAGCCCGCCTTCCGGGTAGTGGCCCTGCAGGAAGCCGTCGTTGTTGGCCTTGGCGTTGCCCTCGGCGTTGTAGTAGCCGGGCGTGCAGTTGGCGAGGTAGTCGGTCATGGCATTGGGCGCCATGACCAGGGCGAGCCAGTCCTCTTCCGCCTTCCGGGTCGGCTCCAGCGCCTTCAGACCCTTCTCCTTCGCTTCGGCCAGCAGCGCCGCGAGGTGCAGCGACTGGTTGTTCAGCATGTAGGTGAAGTTCGGCGTGTAGCCGGTCTGGGTGAAGCCCATGTGGTAGCAGTTGGGGAAGCCGTGCGCCATCAGGCCCTGGTAGGTGCGCATGCCGTTGGCCCAGTGATCGCCGAGCTTGAGGCCGTCGCGGCCGATGATCTCGAGATCGGCCTGGTGGGTGTAGGTCGCGCGGCTGACCTCGAAGCCGGTCGCGAAGATGAGGCAGTCGAGCGCGTACTCGACACCGCCGACCACCACGCCGTTCTCGGTGATGCGCTCGACGCCGCCGAAGTCGCTGGTGTCGACCAGGGTGACGTTGTCGCGGTTGAAGGTCGGCAGGTACTCGTCGTTGAAGCAGGGACGCTTGCACCACGGGCGATACCAGTGCTTGAGCTTCTCCGCGGTCTGCGGATCCTTGACCTCGTCCTCGACGCGCTGGCGGATGCGGTTGTCGTGCTGGAAGTCGACGATCTCGCCGAGCAGCTTGAGCTCGTCGTCGTCGAGATCCACGGCGCCGCTGCTGTCCTGCAGCTGGCCGAGCGACTTGAAGATCTCGGTCCAGCCGTCGTTGACCAGGTCCTCGTCGACCGGCACGCCGACCAGCAGCTTGGTGAAGTTGTCGTTGCGCTCGGCCTGCCAGCCGGGTTTCTGCGCGGCGAACCACTGCGGATCGGTCGGGCTGTTGCGGCGCAGGTCGATCGAGGACGGCGTGCGCTGGAAGACGTAGAGGTGCTGCGCGGCCTTGCCGAGATGCGGAATGCACTGGATGCCGGTCGCGCCGGTGCCGATGATGCCGACCCGCTTGTCGCCGAGCTTGTCGAGATTGCCGAGCGGCGAGCCGCCGGTGTAGTCGTAGTCCCAGCGGCTGGTGTGGAAGGTGTGGCCTTTGAACTGCTTCAGCCCGGGCAGGCCGGGCAGCTTGGGCCGGTTGAGCGAGCCGCTGGAGATGACCACGTGGCGGGCGCGGAACACGTCACCGCGATCGGTGGTGACCACCCAGCGGTCCTCGTTCGCGTCCCAGCGCTGCTCCCTGACCTGGGTCTGGAAATACGAGCGCGGGTAGAGATCGTAGTGGCGGCCGATGCGCTGCGCGTGTTCCAGGATCTCGGGCTGGAAGGAGTACTTCTCCTTCGGCATGTAGCCGGTCTCCTCGAGCAGCGGCAGGTAGATGTAGGACTCGACGTCACACTGCGCGCCGGGGTAGCGGTTCCAGTAC
Organism: Gammaproteobacteria bacterium; assembly: GCA_041984235.1. Classification (GTDB taxonomy): domain Bacteria; phylum Pseudomonadota; class Gammaproteobacteria; genus JBHIYN01. The sequence goes on along the minus strand of JBHIYN010000006.1, from coordinate 257,156 downwards.
CACGTGCCGCCGAAATCGCCCGCCCGCTCGATGATGCGGAAATCGCGGATGCCGGCCTCCTGCAGCCGCGCGGCCATCAGCATGCCGCCGAAGCCGCCGCCGAGGATGGCGACCTCGATGGTCTCCTGTACCGGCTCGCGCTCGATGCGCTCAGCGATGTGCGGATCGTCGTTGTAGTGCTCGAGCTCGCCCTCGATGTGCTGGTACTGGGCGGCCCCTTCCGGGCGCAGGCGCCGATCGCGTTCCTCGGCGTACCTGCGGCGCAGCTCGGCGGGATCGAAGCCGAGCACGTCGGGGCCGGGGATCGTCAGCTTGCCGTCCTCGACGAAAGACACGGGCTTGTTCATGGTGACCTCTCCTGGAATTGTCGTGCGGTCGGTGGGCTTCACCGGATGTGGCACATCATAGGAACTGTGGCGACGGATCCGAGCTAGATCATTGCCAATCGCTGATAATCTGGTGACAGGGATGCGTGGCTGATCGGCGAGCGCTGACGCGATGATCGGGTTGCGGCGGTTATTCCCCGCGGCCGCGTTGCTGATCGCCCGGCCCGCCCGGAGCGGGCCGCACGGCGACGAACAGGGTGTGCCGCGCGCCGCGCCTGACCGGGCCGCGGGCACGCACCGTCTCGCTGCGCGCGCTGAAGCCGGCGGCCCGCAGGCGACGCTCGAAGGCCGGGCTGCGGAATGCCGACCACAGCACCAGCGTGCCGCCCGCGACCAGCGCGCGGTACAGTGCGGCGACGCCGGCGGCGTCGTAGAGGGACGCGTTGCCGCTGACGGTGAACGCTTCGGGACCGTTGTCGACATCGACCAGGATCGCGTCATAGCGCCCGCGCGCGCCGTCCGCCAGCTCGCGCAGGTCACCCACGCTGACGGTGACCCGGGGGTCGTCCAGGGCATGCTGCGCGTGGTGCGCGAGCGGGCCGCGATTCCAGGCGACGACTTCGGCCAGCAGCTCGATCACCTCGACGCGGGCCGCCGCACCCAGCGCGTCGAGCAGCGCGCGCAGGGTGAAGCCCATGCCGAGCCCGGCGACGAGAAAGCGGCCGGCGTCGCCGCGCGGCGCGCCGTCCACCGCGAAGCGTGCCATGGCCTGTTCCGACCCGCTCACCCGGCTCGACATCAGCAGCTCGCCGCGCACGCGCACGACATGCTCGCCGTTTTCCAGCGACAGGGTCAGCGCCTCGCCGTCCGGCGTCAGCGCGCTGTCGAGGGGCGTACGCGGCGTCATCGCCGCGACTCGCGCGCCGCCGCGGCGCCGGCGCGGTGGCGTTTCTGCCAGGTCGTCGGCGCGACGCCGGTGCGGTTGCGGAACACCCGCGCCAGCGCCGAGGCACTGTCGTAGCCGACCTCGCCGGCCACCACGTTGACCGGCCGTCCGGCGTCGAGCAGCGCCTGCGCCAGGCTCACCCGCCATCCGGCCAGGTAGGCGGCCGGCGTCTCGCCGACGACGTCGCGGAAGCGCGCAGCGAAGCGCGCCCGCGACATGCCGGCGGCGGCGGCCAGGCGGTTCAGCGTCCAGGGCTCGGCAGGCGCGTCGTGCATCGCGGTGATGGCTTTCATGAGCCGGTCGTCGGCGAGACCGGCGAGCACGCCGTGGCCGATCAGCCCGGCATCCATGAGGTGGCGAAACAGCAGCACGATGACGACCTCGGCGAGGCGATCGAGCACCGCCTGGCGACCGCAGTGTGCTTCGGCCGCTTCGTCGAACAGCAAGCCGAGCGCGGCCGCGAGGGCATCGCCCTGCACGATCGGCACCACCACCACCGGCGGCAGGGCGCGGGTCAGCGGATTGCCGACCGCGGCGCCGAAATCGATCGACGCGCACACCAGGTCAGCGCCGGTGACCGGGTCCGGCTGCAGACGGTGGTGCACCGCCGACGGCATGAACAGCACGCACGGCTCACGCACGACGCGCGGCGCTACGCCATGCGCGCTGAGGCGCAGGCTGCCGCCGCGCAGCACGTGGATGTAGCCGAGCCCGTCGGTGGCGTCGAAGCGTTCGGAGCGGCACAGCATGCCGGTCTGGAACACGCGTGCGCGGAGGGCGAAGCGGCGCAGCAGGGAGGCCAGGCGGTCGTCCATGAATGAGACGATGAGAGCGAAAAATGATACGAATCGAGTCTAATCGTCCTGTCCGTGCTGTCAATATCCCTCCCACGGTCTGCGCACGCCCCGCGCGCCGCCGGACCGCCCGACAACCCCTGTACACGAGGATATCGACATGCCCCATATCAACCCCGTTGACCCGCAACGCGCCGACCCGTCCATCGCCGCCCAGCTCGCCGCCGTCGAGCGCAGGTTCGGCATGCTGCCCAACCTGATCGCGACCGTGGCCCATTCACCGGCCGCACTCGGCGCCTATCTCGGCGCCAGCGAGGCCCTGGCCGGCGGCGCGCTGGGTGCGCGCGAGCGTGAGCTGATTGCGCTCAGGGTCGCGCAGTACAACGCCTGCGCCTACTGCCTCAGTGCGCACTCCGCGATGGCAGCGCGCAGCGGCCTGGATGCGGCCGAGATCGCGGACGCGCGCGCCGGGCGCGCCGAGCGTCCGCGCGACGCCGCGCTGCTCACCTTCGTCGGCCTGGTGGCCGAGCGGCAGGGCGCGCTGCTCGAAGCGGACGTCGCCGCGATGCGCCGCGCCGGCTTCGGCGAAGCGGAGATCGTCGAGGCCATAGCCCACGTTGCGCTCAACGTGTTCACCAACTACCTCAACAACGTGGCGCGTACCGACGTCGACTTCCCGCGGGTCGACATCGGGCACGCGGCCTGAACGGAGCTGCGGCCATGATTGCCGGACGCAAGCTGATGGCGTTGCTGTGCGCAGCGTCGTTCCTGGGCCCGGTCGGCGTCGCGGCGGAGGATCTCTCCGCCGCGACGTTCGGGCGCATCGTCGACAGCGCAGGCGCGATCCGCCTGCCCCGCGGCTACCGTGAGCGCTGGACGCATCTCGGATCATGGGTGGTCCCTGCCGCCGATGCGCCCGGACACGGCTTTCACGACGTCTACACGCAGCCGCCGGCGGCCGCGGCCTGGCGGCGCAGCGGCGAGTTCCCGGACGGGACCGTGCTGGTCAAGGAGATCCGCGCCCTGGGTCACGGGCCCATGACCACCGGCGAGGCGTTGTGGGCGGGACAAACCCGCGTGTGGTTCGTCATGGTTCGCGACACCCGTGGCCGCTTCCCGGACGACCCCGACTGGGGCGAAGGGTGGGGCTGGGCGCTGTTCGAGGCCGCCGCACCCGAGCGTGACGTGTCGTCCGGCTTCGCCACCGCCTGCCGCGGCTGCCACCTGCCGGCACGCGCCACCGGCTGGGTCTTCGTCGAGGGCTACCCGGCACTGCACGCACTCGATGCGGGCCGCGGCGAGCCGGGCGGGCGCGGCGATTGACAGCGGCGCCCGAGATGCGGACGATCAGCGTCATGACCTGGCTGTCGTGGCCTGCTGTGCGCGGGTCCCGTCGGTCAACCATGCACGAAGGGGAGTTTCACCTCGATGAAAGCCATCCTGCTACGCACCACCCTGGCCGGCGCACTCGTGGCCGGCGCGGCGGCCCAGGCCTACGACCCCATGCCCGATCCGCGCATGGCGGCCGAGCCCAACCTGCCGAGTCTGCCGCTGGGCAGTTCCGATTTTCGCGGCGCCGATCACGACGCCTTCGTCGACAGCCTCAAGGGCCGCCACAAGCCGCGCGGCGAGCCGCAGTTCGGCGGCAAGGCTTCGCGTGAAGCGACCAGCGTGCGCGGCTACGGCCTGGGAACGCGCAAGATCAATCCCTGACGCAGCGGCCGGGCACGACGGTAGCCGGGGGACGGGCACCCGCACATCGCGACCGTCGCCGCGACGGCCGGCCACGGGCGCCGGGCATGAACTGCCGACCTGCGCCCGAAACCAGGTGCCTGACGCATGTCCCCATCGCCGATTGCCGCAGCCCTGCGCTGCCGCTGTGCCTGGGCCACGGCCGCCCTGCTCGGCGGCCTCGGTGACGGCGCGGCCGCCTTCGAAACCCGCGGCGCCGGCGCGTGGCGGATCACGCCCTCGCTGGAGGTGCGGCTCGGGCTGCAGCACGGCGAGGGCATCAATTTCGGCCTGGGCGCACTGGACGACGCCAGTGAGCGCGAGCGCCACAGCCTGTCGCTGTCGCTGGAGCCACGCCTCGCCGTAGAGCGGGCCGCGTTCGGCGGTGACTTGTATGCCGGCGTGTCGCTGGTCGGGGCCACCAACGTGCTCGACGGCGAGATCTCGGGCCAGTTCGCCCGCAGTGGCGACTCGCGCATCGACCTCGACGAGGGGCACGTTGGCTGGCGCGGCGACGGCATCGAGCTGTCACTGGGGCCGCAGGTCTTCGTGGTCGGCGACGGCCTGGTCATCGGCGACGGTAATTTCGACATCGGTGATGGCCAGGGCCAGTTCTGGGTTGTGCCCTTCGACGCCTGGCGCAACGCCGCCATTGCAAAGGTGGACGGCGACGACGTGCGCGGCGACGTCTTCTGGCTGACCTCGGGCGGTGGCTTCGGTGAGGCGCGCCTGTACGGCGTCAACGTCGAGAATGAGAACACCGAACAGGGCCGCTACGGCGCCATGTTCGTGCACGTCTATACCGGCAACGCGCTCGCTTACGACGGCGTCGAGGCCTGGAACCTGCGGGCGCTGGACGTCCCGTTCCCGCGCGTACCCGCGCTCAGGTTATACGGCGAAGTGGTCTTGCAGCGGGGCGAGGACGACGATGGCGCCGGCGCCGACGTCGATGCCCTGGGCTGGTACCTGGAAGCCGCGTTCACCGTTCCCCGCCTGCCGTGGACCACCGTCCTCACCTACCGGCACGCGTACTTCTCGGGCGACGACCCGGCGACCGCGGAGAACGAGAACTACCGCTCGCTGTTCTACGGCTTCTACGCGCGCGAATGGGACACCTTCTACCAGGGCGAGATTGCCGGTGAGTACCATTTGTTCAACAGCAACCAGGTCACGCAATTCGTCAAGCTGCGCACCTTCCCCACGCTGGAGTGGGCGCTCACGGTCTACGTCTTCGAGCACGACCTGGCCCGGCGCCAGTACTACGGGCAGCCCGTCGCCAGCCGCGACTGGGCCGCGGAGATCAATGCCGGGGTCGAGTACTTCGGCGCACGCGCCTACGTGTACGCCGGCATAGCGTGGTCCACGCCGCACGCTGCGGCGCGCGAGGTGTTCGCCCACGACGACGATTTCACCGTCGTGCAGACCTGGATGTCGTTTCACTTCTAGGCGGCCGTGCCGCTGACCGCCCGGACACCGCTTGCCCGCGCCCGGTGCACTGGGCTACGTTTCCCGCAGCGCCGGGCATCATCGATTCCGCATCTGACCTTCGCCCGGTGACGGACGAAACGGCCACCATGACGACCCGCAAGCCACTGCCTGCAACGAACGACGACGCCAGCGAGGACGCGGCCGAATTCCTGTTCAGGCATTCGGATGCCATTTGCCTGTGTCTCGACGCGAGCGGGCGCATCCGGCAGGCCAACGCCGAGGCCGGCCGCATTCTCGGCTACCCACAGGACAAGCTGGCGCGGATGCAGATCGGGGCGATCAGGCCGGCGCTTGCAGGTCAGGGCTGGGCGGCTTACCGCGACACCCTGCAGCGCCGCCGCCGTACCGTGCACAGTGACACGTTCCGTCCCTGCAGCGACGAGCCCTTTACCGCCGAAATCGTCGCGGTCGCGTTCGGGAACGGCGAGGCACGGCGCTACTACGAGGCAGCGCGTCCGGTCGGCGGCGCCGCGCTGCTCTACGAGGGCGACGAGAGTTTTCGGGCCACGCTCGACCATACCTATGACTGCGTGTTCATGTTCGAGCCCGATACCCTGCGCTTCTTCTACGTCAATTCCGGCGTCACCGACCAGATCGGCTACTCGCGTGAAGAAATGCTGCGCATGACACCCTACGACATCAAGCCCGAATACTCCGAGGAGACCTTTCGCGCACTGATTGCACCGCTCACCTGCGGCCGCCGGGACAGCGTGCGTTTCCAGACCGTGCACCGGCATCGCGATGGCCACGACGTGCCGGTGGAGGTTTTTCTGCAGTACGTCGCCCGGCCGGGATACGCGCCGCGCTTCGTCGCCATCGCGCGCGACCTCAGTGAGCGCCGCGAGATGGACCTGCGCATCAGTGCGAACGAGGAACGCCTGCGCCAGGCAGCACGCCTGACGACCATCGGCATCTACGATCACAACCACGTCACCGACGCCCTGTACTGGTCCCCGGAGCAGCGCCGGATCTTCGGTTGGGGTGAAGAAGAGCCGGTCACCACGCAGGACTTTCTCGGCCGCCTGCATCCCGAAGACGCCGAGCGCGTGGCCGCGGCCATGCGCGAATCGCACGACCCGCGGGGCAGCGGTATCTTCAGCCTGGAGCACCGTATCGTGCGCCGCGACGGCGAGGTGCGCTGGCTGAGCGAGCAGGGCCAGACCTTCTTCGAAGGGCAGGGCAAGGCGCGGCGCGCGGTGCGCACGGTCGGTGCCGACCTCGACATTACCGAGCGCAAGCGCGCCGAACGTCACCTGGAGTTCATGCAGGCCGCCATCGACAGCAGCGAGACCTCGGTCTTCTGGCAGGACGAGACCGGTGCGTTCACCTACGTCAACCGTTACGCCTGCGAGACGCTGGGCTACGAGCGCGAGGAGTTGCTCGGGCGCTATCCTTGGGAGTTCCTGGACTACAACTCGTCGGGAGAGGACTGGCCGCGTCACTGGAGTGACATGCAGGAGCAGAAGGTCGTGACCTTCGAGACCCGCCACTGGCGCAAGGACGGTTCTTCGTTCCCGGTCGAGGTGACCGCGAACTACTTCGTGTTCGACGAGCAGCCGCAGGTGTTCGTGTTCGCCAAGGACATCACCGCGCGCCTCGCCGCCGAGCAGGCGCTGCGGGTCAGCGAGGAGCGGCTCAAGGAAGCGATGCGGGTTGCCGCGGTCGGGGTGTTCGATCGCACGCTGAGCGAGGAGAGCGGATACTGGGCTCCGGAGCTGCGCCGCATCCTCGGCGTCGACGAGGACGACCCCGCGCCCATCGGGCGCTTCTTCGAGGGCATCGTCCCGGCCGACCGCGAACGCGTGTTGGCGCTGCGCGCCGCCGCCCTGGATCCGGAGGGCCCCGGTGGTTTCGACTGCGACTTCCGCTGGCAGCGCCCCGACGGCCGGGTGCGCTGGCTGACCATCCGCTCGCGCACCGTGTTCCGCGGCAGCGGCCGCGAGCGCCGTGCCGACCGTACGGTGGGTGCAATTCTCGACATCACCGAGCAGAAGCGGGCGGAGCAGGAGATCCGTGAGCTGAACGAAGCCCTGGAGGCGCGGGTCGCCCAGCGCACCCGCGAGCTCGAGCAGGCGCACGAGCAGATCCTGCGCCAGGAGAAGCTCAGCGTGCTGGGCCAGGTCACGGCGACGGTCAGCCACGAGCTGCGCAATCCGCTCGGCACCATTCGCAGCTCGGTCTACCTGATCGACGCAAAGATCCGTGATCGCGGGTTCGGCGTCGAGGCCGCGCTGGACCGGGTCGAGCGCAACGTCATGCGCTGCGACCGGATCATCCAGGAGCTGCTCGATTTCACGCGTACCCAGCCCCTGAAGCTCGAGGATGTCGATGTCGACGCGTTCGTGCGCGAGTTCCTCGACGAGGTGGTGCTGCCGCCGGGGATCCGGCTCGAGACCTCGTTGCGCGCCGGGCTGCGCGTGCACCTGGAACCGGAGCGCCTGCGCCAGTGCCTGCTCAACGTGGTCAACAACGCGCTGGAGGCGATGACCGCTGCCGATGAGCCCCGCGAGCGCGAGGCGGTGCTCTCCGTGGCGACCGCGGTCGACGAGGGCACTGCATGCATCATCGTGCGCGACACCGGGCCCGGGATCCCGGAAGCGGAGATGAGCAAGATCTTCGAGCCGCTCTACAGTACCAAGGGCTTCGGCGTGGGCATGGGGCTGGTTATCGTGCGCCAGATCATGAAACAGCACCACGGCAGGATCACCATCGAGTCGCGTGAGGGAGAAGGCACCCGCGTGCTGCTGACACTGCCCATTCCGCAGTGAATCGGGGCGCCGGCGGCGCCGGCCGGTCGCTCAGGCGTGGCCCGCCAGCGGCAGCGCCAGCGTGAAGGTCGTACCTGCTCCCGGCTCCGATTGCAGCGCGATCGTGCCGTGGTGCATTTCGATGATATTGCGCACGATGATCATGCCGAGTCCGACACCGAAACTCTTGGTGCTGAACAGGGGCTCGAAGATGCGTTCGCGAACCTCGCTGTTCATGCCACAACCGTTGTCCTCGACCACGATCTCCAGGTAATCCTGGTCGCGCATGCGGGTCAGCAGGCGAATCCGCGGAGCATAGTCCGCCGGCGCGTCCTCCTGGCGCTCGCTGACCGCGTGCGCGGCATTGTCGAGCAGGTTGACCAGCGCCCGCCGCAGCGCGTCCGGGTCGAGATCCGCCGCGGCGGCGAACTCGCCCGGTGAAAACTCGAACCCGATCCCCGCCGGCATCTGGTAGTCGGCGAGCTGGTTGCGGATGGTGAGGTTGGCATCCAGGGTTTCCAGCGAGACGTTGCGGTGGCGGGTGAAGTCGAGCATCTCGCCAATGATGTTGTCACAGCGCGCCACGTTGCGTTCGATGCGTTCGATGATGCCGACCTGGCGCGAGCCGTCGTCCGGCATCAGCGATTTCAGCACGTAGAGCGACGAGCCGATGGTCGCCAGCGGGTTGCGCAGCTCGTGGCTGACCGAGGCGGAGAGCTGGCCCAGTGTCGACAGGCGTTCCTGCTTGATCAGCTCGGCCTGGGCCTCGGCCAGCTCGCGTGTACGCGCTTCCACCATTCCTTCGAGTTCCTGCTGATGGCGCTCCTGGGCGCGCCGTGCACTGAGCCGCTCGGTGATGTCGCGTGAAATGGTGACTACCCGCGGCGCCTCACCGATTGGGTGCAGGTACTGCACGGCGATTTCCACCGGCACCAGGGTGCCGTCCTTGCGCTGGTGCATGACCTCCGCGACATGCCGCACGGACTCGTCGCGTCGCAGATCTGCGACCATCTGGCGAATCCTGGCTTCGTCGTAACTCGCACTCACCTCGTGCGGTTTCATCGACAGCAGTTCCGTCTCGCTGTAGCCGAGGTAGTTGCACGCACCCTGGTTGACATAGCTGAACAGCAGGGTGTCCGGATCGTAGAGAAATACGCCGTCGCTGACCCGGTCCAGGCTGAGCTTCAGCTCGCGAATGCGTGCTTCGCTGGCGAGTCGCGCGGAGACGTCGCGCGCGATGGAGACGAAGGTCGGCAGGTCGTTGGGGCGGGCCACGTACTGGGTCACGACTTCGACCGGGATCAGGCGTCCGTCCCTATGGCGGTGAAAGCCGGTACGCGTAACCGAGTCCACTTCGCCGGAGACCAGGCCCGCGAAAGCGTCCCATACCGATTCCGCATCCAACCCCGGGTTGAGATCGTAGGCTTTCATGCTCACCAGCTCGGCTTCGCTGTAGCCGGTGTAGGCGCAGGCACCGGCATTGACGTAGAAGAACTGCAGCGTATCCGCCTCGTACAGGAACACGCCGTCCTGGGTCGCATCCAGGGTGGTCTTGAAACGCCGGACCTCGCGCTCGGCTGCGCGTGCCGCGGTGACGTCTATCGCGCTGCCGTTGATCAGGAGTGCACGTCCTTCCGCGTCGCGTTTGGCGGAGACGCGCTCGACGAGCGTGAGAACGCGCCCGTCCTTGCGGATGAGGCGGTGCTCGATGCCGTCGTAGTCGTTGTTGACGCCGCGAATGTACTCGTCCAGCGTGCGGGTCACGCGTTCGTGGTCCTCCGGGTGAATCGCAGCCGTGAACGTATCGAGGTTGACGTCTTCGGCGTCGACTCCCACCATGCGCCGCGCCTGCTCGCTCCAGAACAGCTGGCCATTGGGCAGATCCAGTTCCCAGGAGCCGATGTTCGCCAGCTCCTCGGCATTGGCATAGGCGCGGCGCGCGGTTTCGAGTGCGCTTTCCCGCGCGCGGTCCTCGGTCACGTCGCGCAGGATGCCGACCATGATCCGGCCGCCGGTTTCGGGATCGGAGGTGCAACGTCCGAAGTCATGCAGGACGCGCACTTCGCCGTCCGCGCTTACGACCCGGAACTCCTTCGCGAACGTGCCGCTGCTGATGGTGCTGAGTTCCTCGATCCAGGCGCGCATCTCGGCGCGGTCGTCCGCATGCATGACCGCGTAAGCGGTCTCGAAATCGGCCTCCGTAGTCGCCGGGTCGAGACCCAGAAGGCGAAACAGCTCGTCGCTCCAGCTAAGCTCGCCGGTACGCGGATCCCACATCCACGAGCCGACACGGGCGACGTTCTCCGCCAGTGCCGAGCGCAGGTGGTCGCGCCGGGCCTGTATCTCGAGTTTTCGATGCTCGTCGATGTCCTGCAGGGAGCCGGTCATGCGCACGCAGCGCCCGGTCTCGTTGCGCGCGAGTCCGGCCCGTGCGCGGAACCAGCGGTAGGCGTCGTCGCGCCCGCGCAGGCGGAAGTCGACCTCAAAGCTGTTCGCATTCTTCACCGCGTGGCGTATCGTCTGCCGGACGCGGTCGATGTCATCGGCATGCATGAGCCGAAGGAAGCCGGCAACGGTGTGTTCGACCTCGTCCTCCGTGTAACCGATGAGCTCCAGCATGCGCGGCGAGAACCATACCGCCTCCCCGCCCAGGTCAGCCCGGTCCCACAGGCCATCGGTGGTACCGGTGGCGGCGAGCTGGAAACGTTCGCGCTGTGCGCGTTCCGCTTCCATGGACGCGCGCAGGTCGTCGATGTCGGAAATGACGCCGATGAAGCCGCCCAGCTCGCCGTGCTCATCCAGAAACGGTTCGCCGCGGGCACTAACCCAAAAATAGACGCCGTCGTGACGGCGCAGCCGGAAGGTCGTGGTGAATGCACTGCGCGTGCTGATCGCGCGCTCGAGGTCGGCCTGGTTGCGTGCGCGGTCATCGGGGTGCAGGGTGTTCAGCCAGCCACGCCCCACGGCCTCTGCGTCCTGCTGCCCGGTGAACTCCAGGGTCGCCCGGTTGACATAGGTGATGTTGACCGCGGCATCCGAGATCCAGACCAGCGCCGGCAACATGTTGATGAGCGTGCGCAGCAGCTCCGGTGGAGCCCGGTTGATATCGAGTCCTACCGGCAGCCAGCCTGGATGCGGTGTCGGGGCCTCTCGGCCGATGTCTGACGAGCGTTGGGTCATGGGGATGCTTCCGGCCCGCGGCGGGTGCAGTTCACAGTGCGCGTTGTCCGGGGCAGTATCGCCAAGCGCGCGCGCCCGGACAATGGCGCCCGTGTCTGTGGTGGGATGTCGGCCGATCGGCGCGGAAACTGAGATCCGGCAACCATGGCGCGGACACAGAAAGGCCGCTTGATTTGTGACAACTGGTGCAAGACGGCTCCGCACACCGCGCCTGCGTCATTCAGCTCACGCTGCGAGCGCGCATGTTGTGTTGCCTGTCCTGGTGCGGTAAAAGGCCCTTCAGCGCCGCTGGCGTTGGCGCGAGTGCACGATGAGAAAGCTGTCTATACAAATCGTCGATGACGACCCCGATCTGGCCGAGAGCCTGGCCGAGTTCGTGGAGCTCGGTGGCCACCGGGTACTGCGCGCGCACAGCGCAGACGAAGCGTTGAGCCAGTTCCAGGAGCATGCCTTCGACCTCGTGTTCATGGACATCAGGATGCCCGGGATGGACGGCGTCGACGCACTGGCCCGAATGAAAGCGCTGCGGCCGCATACCGAGGTGATCATGATGACCGGGTACACGGTGCAGGACCGAATCGACGCCGCGCTCTCTACTGGTGCACGACAGGTCCTGCAAAAACCGCTGAACCTGACCCTGATCAAGTCAATTCTGCAGAATCAGAGCGATCGCCGCCTGATCCTGATCATCGACGACGACGCGGATTTCGTCGAGAGTGTGTGCGAGGTGCTGCTGCACCAGGGGCACGCCATCGCGACCGCCCCCGACGGCCACGAGGGACTGCGCCAGATCGTCGATAAAGAGCCGAACAAAGTGGCCGCTAACGCCATCAGTGCCATCAGTGCCATCATTCTCGACCTCCGCATGGAAAAAATGGGCGGTGTCGCGGTGCTGGAAGCGCTGGAGGATCTAGAGCTGACGCTACCGATCATCATCGTCAGCGCCTACATGGACGAGGAAGGCGGTGCACTTGCAAGTCTCGACAAGACAGCATTTGCCGCCGTACTGGAGAAGCCGGTAAATCCCGATGAGTTACTACAGGCCATCCGAAGCGCCGGTGACACGCTTCAATGAGCTGCGCACGGGGCGCATCGATGACCTTGCGGTCAAACGGCTGCTGGTAGTCGACGACGATGCTGATTTCGGAATCTCGTTGTGCGAGCTGGCTTCCAGTGAGGGCTACCAAGCCGAGGCGCTGACCTCGGCACGCTGCTTCATCCAGAAAGTCGAGAGCTACCGGCCGCACGTGGTCGTGATCGACATTCGCCTGGCCGAAGCCGACGGGGTCGACCTGCTGAAGACCCTGACCGCGGAGTTCCCCGAGATCATCGCGATCATGATCAGCGCCTACGCGGGCACCGAGACCGCGCTGCAGGCGCTGCGCCACCATGCCTACGATTTCCTGCGCAAGCCGGTCGGCGCCGACGAGTTCTTTGCCGCTTTGTCGCGCGCCTTCGAACGCATTCGGCTGATTGCCGAGCGCGGCGAGGCCGAGCGCGCGATGCTGCTGTCCGAGGAGAAGTTCTCCAAGGCCTTCCTGAGCAGCCCGGACCCGATCGCGATTACCGCGCTGGACGACAACATCATCCTCGACGTTAACGATGCCTACGAGCAGGCGACCGGTTACATGCGGCAGGAAATCGTCGGAAACCGCGCCGCCGAGCTCGGCCTGTGGGTCGACCCCGACGCGCGAATGCGCGTGTTCTCGCGCCTCAGGGCCGGCAATCGGGTCAGCCGGGAGGAGCACGTCTTCCGGCGCAAGAACGGCGACCTCATCTACGCCCAGGTTTCTGCCGAACGTATCGACATCAACGGCCGACCTTGCTCGGTGGTACACGTACGCGATACGACCATAGAGAAGCAGGCCACCAACGCGCTCGCCAAGAGCGAGGAGCGTTTTCGTTCGCTCTACCATTCGACGCCCTCGATCTTCTTCACCCTGACCGAGGACAGCGGTATCAAGTCGGTCAACTCCTTCGGTGCGCATCATCTCGGTTACGAGATCGAGGAGCTTCGTGGCAAGTCCATACTCGACGTCACCGTGGCCGACAGCGCGCTGCGTCTGCGCCAGTCGATTTCGGAGTGCTTTGCGCAGCCCGGCACCGTGTTCGAATGGGAGGTGCAGCTGCTGCATCGCGAAGGGGATCCGCTCTGGGTGCGCCAGACCGGCAACGTGGTGCGCGACACCGCGGGCAACAAGGAGCTGCTGCTCGCGAGCGAGGACATCACTACCGCCAAGTGCCTGTCGGAACAGCTCAGCTACCAGGCATCGCACGACAGCCTCACTGCACTGGTGAACCGGCGTGAGTTCGAGCGCCGTCTGGAGCGGGTGTTGATGACCGCGACCCGCGATCGCACCCAGAACGTTCTGTGCTACCTCGATCTCGACCAGTTCAAGGTCATCAACGACACCTGCGGACACGTCGCCGGTGACGAACTCCTGCGCCAGGTCGGCCTGGTGCTGGAATCGGTGGTACGCAAGCGCGACACGCTGGCCCGCCTGGGCGGAGACGAGTTTGCGATCCTGATGGAGGACTGCGACATCGAGCAGGGCATGCGCGTTGCGGAGCTCGTGTTATCGACGGTCAAGGACTTTCGCTTCGTGTGGAAGGACAAGTATTTCAGCGTCGGCGTCAGCATCGGCATGGTCGCGATCGAGGCCACCTCGGGTGACGTGGCCGAGGCGCTCAGCGCAGCAGATTCCGCGTGCTACACGGCGAAGGAATCCGGACGTAACCGCGTGCACGTCTACCGCGTGGACGATCTCAGCATCGTGCGGCGCCAGGGCGAGATGCAATGGGTCGCGCGGCTGCACGCCGCGCTCGACGAGGATCGCCTGAGCCTGCACCGGCAGAAGATCGTGCCGCTGTCAGCCGAGGCGGGCGCGATGCACTACGAGTACCTGGTGCGGCTCATCGACGAGCAGGGCGACACCATCATGCCGGGACAGTTCCTGCCCGCAGCGGAGCGCTACAACGTGATCTCCCGTATCGATCGCTGGGTGATCCGCAAGGTCTTCGAGACCATCACGCGCGACGGCAACGGCCCCGACGGGACCGTCGCCAACATCAACATCTCCGGCCAGTCGCTGGGTGAGTCGAGTTTCCTCGACTTCGTTGTCGACAGTCTCGACGAGTTCGGCGTGAGTCCCGAGCAGATCTGCTTCGAGATCACCGAAACCGTGGCCATCGCCAACATCGCCAACGCCAACCGCGTCATGGCGATACTGTGCGAGAAGGGCTGCAGCTTCGCGCTCGACGATTTCGGCAGCGGCTTTGCCTCTTTCGCCTACCTCAACGCGCTCGACGTGGATATCCTCAAAATCGACGGGCAATTCATCGTCGGTATCGACGACGACCCGATCAAGCGCGCGATGGCGCGCTCGATCAACGAGATTGCGCACGTCATGGGCAAACGCACCATCGCGGAGTTCGTCGAGAACGAGACCGTGATCAAGGCGATCCGGGAGCTGGGCATCGACTATGCCCAGGGCTATGGCATCGGCATGCCGGAGCCGGTCTGAAGCAGGGTCGCAGGCCGCACGCGGGTCAGTCCGCCGATCGCTGCAGCACGAGCTGCGCGGTGACCGGCACCGCGATACTGATGGTTTTCAGCTTGGCCACCTCGCGCAGCGCTTCGACGCCGGGCGCCAGGCCGAAGCTTGTTGCGTTGACCACGACGGGCTTGCTCGTCGCCACCAGCACCAGTCCCGCGTCCAGTCCGGTCACGGTCAGTTCGGCCGGCAGCTCTGCGCTGGCGCCGTGCAGGTCCAGGGTCAGGGTGGTCTCCAGGTGCCGTTGCGCGCCGGGCGCCAGGGCAGCCATGTCATCGGCGCCGAGCTGCGCGCGGATCACCGCGCGTCCGAAGCGCGCAGTCTCGAACAGCATTTCGCGCATGCGCTGATCGCGGATGTCTATGCCCGTGTCGACGCTGTCGAGATCGACCTCCAGCGTCGCGATGCCACTCCCATCCACGCCGCCGCTGAGGCGGGTGAAGGCATGGACTTCGCCGACCGCGTCGTTCTTCACCGAGACGAAGTTGAGGCGCGAGGCGGCGGGGTCGACGCGCCAGGCGTCAGCGAGGACCGCCGGGGTGGCCAGACCCAGGGTCACGACCAGGAGCAGCCGGGTGAGGTCGATGTGTTTAACGGACATGACGGGTTCCTTGTGGTGCAGCCGGTGGCGTGTAGATGACGCCAACACTACTGCTTCGCCGGAGGAGATTCAAAAGGCGCGTCGGGTGCGGGCAGGGTTGAACGCTGACCGTGATCAGTCCCGCGCCGGCGCCGCCTGCTAGTGTGAAGTCGTGGTGCACGGTCGCGGCTGACCGGGCGCTGTACAGTCGCCGACCGCGAGGAATGCCCGATGCTTCGCTGCTCCTGCCCCTTCGTGTTGCTGGCCCTGCTCTGCGCGGGCTCCACTGCCGGTGCGGTCACCGCGCCACTCCAGGGGCGTCTCCCGGCGACCCCCGGCGGCACCGACTACCAGGCCTGGTACGACCCCGACCTCGACGTGACGTGGCTGGCCGACGTGCTCGCCGCGGCGGGCTCGGCCTTCGACGACGGTGCCAGCGCGACCGACGGCAAGCTGACCTGGGACAGCGGCGTGGCCTGGGCTGCGAGCCTGAGCATCAATGGCGTCAGCGGCTGGCGCCTGCCGAACATGGACGTGGACGGTGACGGCGGTATCGTCAACTGCGGCGGGGACGGTACGCCCGGCTGTGCCGACAACCACTACGGCTACCTGTACTGGGAAGAGGGGATCGTGCCGGCATCGCCGGCGCCGTTCACCTTCATTCCGACCAGCCCGTTCTGGTCGCGCACGGAGACCAGCGCGGTGTCCGCCGCGGTGTTCAATTTCAATAACGGTTTCCAGGGCGATGCCGGCAAGTCGGCCGAACGCCTGGTGTGGGCGCTGCTGGACGGCGACGCCAGTCCGGTGCCCGTTCCGGCAGCGGCGTGGATGTTCGGCAGCGGCGCCGCGCTGCTTGCCTGGCGGCTGCCGTGCCGCCGGGTTCCGGCGCCCGCCTGAGGCCGCGCGGGCCTAGCGCTCGCGGCACTCCGGAAAGGTGCGCAGGAAGTCCCCGATGCCCTGCGCATCGATGGCCTCGGCATACTCGGTGCGGTAGCTGTCGACCAGGCTGATCCCGACCAGGATGAGGTCGGTCAGCTTCCAGGTGTCGCCGGCGGGGGTGAGTTCGTAGCGTACCGACATCGGGTGCGGGTTGGGGGTGGTCACCGTCTGCGTGACGTAGACGGGCCCATCGGCGAGACCGATGGCGAGCGGATCGGTTTCGATACGGGTGTAATCGTAGTCGATTAGCACGCGCGCATAGCGCTCCACCAGGTGTCGCCGGAAGCCGGTCGTGAAGCAGCGCTGTTCCCCGGCGCTGAGCTCGCCCCAGTGTCCGGCGAGCGCGGCGCCTGCAAGCGCCGGAAAATCGACGTGCGGCACGATCAGGTCGCGCACGATGGTGGTCACGTAATCGGGCTCGGCGGCGAGGCGCTCGGCATGCTCGGCCAGCCGCGCGGTGACCGCGACGGTCAGCTCCTGCACCATGCCGCGCGCCGTGGCTCCGTCGGCTGCCGCGTGTGCCGGCAGGGCGCAGCACGCCAGTAATATCGCGACCACGAGGGCGCAGGCAGGTCTGCGCACGGTATCTGGTTCTCGCATCGGCCTGGCGTTCCCTCGGTTGGTCGCCCATCGTCTCACGGGGCGTGTCATGATGCGGCCGGTGCCGCACCGGCCATGCGCCATTGTGTGCCCCGCGCGCGACGGGTGGGTGATCTGAATCAAGGGCGACCACCCGGCATGCGGCATAAGTAACCACGGCGCGTGGCGTGTGCAGCCAGCGGGAGCGGCCCCCGGCGCGGCGCCCGTCATCGAAGCCAGCAGGAGACGCCGTGCATCCTTCGAGTGCGTTGGGCCGTGTTTACGCGGCCATTGTCTACCGACGACCGCGCGCGGTGCTCGCGACCGTCGCGGCCGTGCTCGCCGTCGCTGCCTGGTTCGCGCAGGATTTCCGCCTCGACGTCTCGGCCGAGGCGCTGGTGCTGGAGAACGATGCCGCGCTCGACTATTACCGCGTCATCAGTTCGCGCTACGTGTCCGACGATTACCTGATCGTCGCCTACACGCCGCGCGAGGCGCTATTTGCAGAGACGACGCTCGCGCGGATCCGGGCCCTGCGCGATGAGCTGGCCGCGATCGAACGCGTGGCTTCGGTCGTCACCCTGCTCGACGTGCCGCTGCTGCAGAGTCCCCCGGTCACGCTCGGCGCTCTCGCCGAGGTGCAACGCACGCTCGAGAGCGCCGACGTCGATCGTGCGCTGGCGCGCGAGGAGCTGCTGCATAGCCCGCTGTATAGCAACCGCCTGACCAGCCCTGACGGCCACACCACGGCGCTGCAGGTCAACTTCGCACGCGACGAGACCTACTGGCGGCTGCTGAACGAGCGCAATGCCCTGCGTGATGCCGCGCGTGCGGGAACGCTGGACGCTGACGGCGTGCGCAGGCTGGCCGCTGTCAGTGCCGAGTTCGATGCCTACAACGACCTCACCCTGGCGCGGCAGGAGCAGGACATCCGGCAGGTCCGCGGCATTCTCGATCGTTATCGCGGCGACGCCACGCTCTATCTCGGCGGGGTGCCGATGGTCTCGGCGGACATGATGAGCTTCATTCGTCACGACATCGTGCTGTTCGGTACGGCGGTGGTGGTGATCCTGGCGGCGACCCTGGCGCTGCTGTTCCGCCGGCTGCGCTGGGTCGTGCTGCCGTTCGCGGTGGCATTGGCCGCGAGCGTCTTCTCGGTCGGTTTTCTCGGCTTCATCGGCTGGCCGGTGACGGTCGTGTCGTCGAACTTCCTCTCGCTCATCCTGATCTTCAGTCTCTCGCTGGCGGTACACCTGATCGTGCGCTACCAGGAGCTCTACCGCCTGCAGCCGGAAGCGAGCCAGCTCGAGCTGGTCGCGGCGACGATTGGCAGCAAGGCGCTGCCCTGCCTGTACACGGTGGTGACGACGATGGTCGCGTTCAGCTCGCTGGTGCTGAGCGATATCCGGCCGGTGATCGATTTCGGCTGGATGATGGCCGTGGCACTGGCCAGCGCCTTCGTCTTTGCGTTCACCGTATTCCCGGCCACGCTGGTGCTGCTGCCGAAGGCGGATCCCAGCGAAGCGCATTCGCTGATGCGCGCGATTACCTCGTGGTGCGCGCGCATGGCCGACCTGCACGGCCGCGCCATCCTGGGCGTCGCGGCGCTGGTCGCGGTCGCCTGCGTGGTCGGCATCGGCAGGCTGTCGGTGGAGAATCGCTTCATTGATTACTTTCACGAATCGACCGAGATCTTCCAGGGCATGCAGCTCATCGACCGCGAGCTGGGTGGGACCACGCCCCTGGACGTCATCATCGACGCGCCACCGCCGCCGGCCCCCTCACCCGCGGCTGCTGCAGCCGATGACGAGTTCCACGAGCTGTTCGGCGACGCCGACGACGAGGGCATCGCGGTGCGCAGCCAGTGGTTCAACACGCGCGGCCTCGCCATCGTCGGCGAGGTGCACGACTACCTCGACGGACTGCCGGACACCGGCAAGGTGCTGTCGCTGCACACCGCGATATCGACCCTGCGCACGTTGGACGAGGACGGCATTCTCGACGACTTCTTTCTGTCCCTGGTGTACAAGCAGATGCCGGAGAAGGTCCGTGGGCAGATTGTCGACCCTTATTTCTCCGAAACGCACGAGCAGGTGCGCTTTTCCATCCGGGTACGCGAGTCCGATGTCGACCTGAATCGCCAGGACCTGCTCGACACCATTCGGACGCACCTGGCCGAGTTGCCTGCCCTGGAGGGGACGCGCGTTTCACTGACCGGCATGCTGGTGCTCTATAACAACCTGCTGCAAAGCCTGTTCCGCTCCCAGATCCTGACTCTCGGTGCGGTGTTCGGCGCCATCGTGGTGGCGTTCGCGCTGCTGTTCCGCTCCATCGGCGTGGCCACGATTGCCATCATTCCCAACCTGCTGGCCGCCGGCCTCGTGCTCGGCCTGATGGGCTGGCTCGCCATCCCGCTCGACATCATGACCATCACCATTGCCGCGATCACCGTGGGCATCGCGGTCGACGACACCATCCATTACATCCACCGCTACCACGTCGAGTGGCGACACGACCAGGACTATCGAGCCGCCTTGTACCGGGCGCATGCCAGTATCGGCCGCGCGATGTACTACACGACGTTCACCATCACCGTCGGTTTCGTCATCCTGGCACTGTCGAACTTCGTGCCGACGGTCTACTTCGGCCTGCTGACCGGCTTCGCCATGATCACGGCGCTGGCCTGCGACCTGCTGGTCCTGCCCGCGTTGCTCGCCCGCTGGCGGCCCTACGGCGCGGCGGCCTGAGGCGGCCGGCGGCCGCCGTGATTGACATCATGGCACTGCCCGGGGCCTAATCTGACCGTTGTTCAGATTAGGCCCGCGAGCCGCTCGCGGGAAGGAGTGCGCCCATGGATGCCGCCACGCCCGCCACCGTTTACGCCAACGGCAGCGTGCTCTCGCTGGACGACCCCGCGGACCGCCACGAGGCCCTCGCGGTCGCGCAGGGCCGTGTGCTCGGCATCGGCAGCCGCGAGGCGATGAGCGCGCTGGCCGGCCCCGCCGCGCAAGAGGTCGACCTCGGCGGCGCCTGCCTCATGCCGTCGCTGATCGACGCCCATCCGCACGCGATGCATTTCATGGCGTTTCGGGTCGGCACGGTCGACCTGCTCGACGCGGCCTCTTTCGACGACGTCGTTGCCGCCATTCGCGCGCGCGCCGCGGTCACGCCAGCGGGCGAGTGGATCGTGTGCACGCCGATCGGGGAGCCGCATTACTTCATACGTCGCGATTACACCGCGCTCGCGGAGCGCCGCATGCCCGACCGTCACGTGCTCGACTCCGCGGCGCCCGCACACCCGGTGTGGATCATGGCGTGGGCGCCGCGTACGCCGAACGTGACGGCATTCAATTCCCTGGCGCTCGCCCGCCTCGGGCTCGGTCGCCAGATGCCGGACCGCGTGTGCGACGTCAGCTTTGACAAGGACGACGCCGGTGAGCTGACCGGGGTGCTGCGCGGCAAGGTCAACAACTACTACGGCGACGACCCCTTCTGGCACATGCTCTCGCGCCAGCTGCCGACCCTGCCGGACGCGCTGTGGGAGCTCGCCGGGATCGCCGGCGTGCAGGAGGCGAACGCTTACGGCATCACCGGGCTGTACGAGGCGCACGCGATGATGCCGCCGCACCTGGACGCCTACCAGCGCATCGGTGAGCAGGGCCTGTGCAGCGCGCGCGTGGTCATGAGCCTGGAGCTGTCCGGTTACGCCTTCAGCACCATGAACTACAGCGAGGACGAGGTCTGGGCCCTGCTCGAGGAGGGACGCGCGCGCGTTCATCTCGATGACCCCCGCGTGCGCATCAACGGCGTCACGCTGTCACGTGGCGGACCGCTGTCGCAGGGCTACCTGCGCATGAACGATCCCTTTGTCGGTCCGTTCGGAGAGCTGACGCGCGGCAAGACCTTCCTCTCCCACGAGGTCGAACGCCGCGTCACGCGCTACTGCCTGGAGCACGACCTGCGCCTGAACATGGTGCTCGGCGGCTACCGCGACGCCGACGAATTTCTCGCCACCCTGCGCGAGGTCGCCACGGTCGACGACGTGGCGGCGCGCGAGTGGGTGCTGCAGCACTGCTATTTCACGTCGCCGGCTCAGGTTCGCGCCTACCGCGAGTACGGCCTGCACGTGACCTCCTCGGCGAGCTTCGTCTACGGCAAGGCCGACCGCGTGCGCGAGAAGTTCGCGCCCGAGGTGGCCGCCGACTTCATCGCCATGCGTCGTTTCATGGAGGCGGGCGTCAACTTCGCCTGCGGCAGCGACTGGGGACCGGACAGTCCGTGGCTGCAGATGGCGCTGAACGAGACGCGTGAGGGCGCGGCGAGCGGTCACCGGCACCTCGAAAGCGGGCAGGCGCTGTCGCGGCTGCAGTCGCTGCACGCCTTCACGCGCAACGCGGCCGCGGTCATGCAATGGCCGGGGACCGGCCGCCTGGCCCCCGGCTGCGCGGCCGATTTCGTCGTCGTCGACCGCGATCCCTTCAGCACCAGTCCCGAGCAGCTTGCCGAAACCCGGGTGCTGCGCACCGTGCTCGACGGCGCCGCAGTTTACGACACCGGTGCGATCGAGGGCGGTGCGATGGCGCTGCCGCCGGCGGCAGCAGACATCATTGCCGCGGCCATGCAGGGCGCGCCGGCGCCATGACCCGGCGCACGGCCGCCGCCGGGCGGCGCTACCATCACGGTGATTTGCCACGCGCCATCCGTGACACGGCGCTGGCCATGATCGCCGAGCGCGGCCAGCCGGCGTTCTCGCTGCGCGAGCTGGCGGCGCGGATCGGCGTCGCCCACGGCGCGGTCTACGCGCATTTCGACAGCAAGGGCGCCCTGCTCGCCGATCTCGCCGTCTCCGGACTGGATTCGCTCAACCGGCACCAGCGCGCCGCGCTGGCACGCCCGCAGCCCAATGCCGTGGCCGCCCTGCTCGCCATCGCGCGCGCCTACCTCGATTTCGCGCGCCGAGAGCCGGGTGCCTACCGCCTCGTGTTCGGCACCGATCTTGCCGCGCTGAACGCGGACTCGGTGCAGGCCGCGCGCGCCTCGGCGGCGTCGCTCATGCTCGAGGTCATCGCCGACGGGCTGCGCCATCACCTGCTCGAAGGCCCCGATGCCGAGACCGTCGCCGCGGCGCTGTGGGCCGCCGCGCACGGGCTCGCGCACCTGGTGATCAGCGGGCACCTGGAGGAGTTGCCCGGCGCCGCGGCGGATCTCGAGCGGACGATTGAGTTCGCGCTGCTCAGCACGGTGCGCGGCGTGCTCACCGATGCCGGCCGCGACGCGCTCCCACCGGCGCGCCAATCCCCGTAGAATCAGGGGCATCAGGGCCGCGCTCGCCGCGTTCCCGCCCGCATCGAACGGAGTTCGCCATGGACTACTTTGACGTCATCATCGTCGGTGCCGGTCTCTCCGGGATCGGCGCCGCGCGCAAGCTGCAGGAAGCCTGCCCGGGCAAGACCTTCGCCCTGCTCGAGGCGCGCGAGCGCATCGGCGGAACCTGGGACCTGTTCCGTTACCCCGGCATCCGCTCCGACAGCGACATGTACACCATGGGCTACGACTCCAAGCCGTGGCGCGATCCCAAGGCAATTGCCGACGGTCCCTCGATCCTGGCCTACGTGCAGGAGGCGGCCGCCGAGCGCGGCATCGACCGCCATATCCGCTTCGGACACAAGGTCGTCGCGGCGGCCTGGTCGAGCGAGGCCGCACGCTGGAACGTGACTGCCGAGCGCGAGGACGGCAGTCGGGTCGAGTTCGCCTGCAACCTGCTGTTCATGTGCAGTGGCTACTACAGCTACGAGCAGGGTTACACGCCGGAGTTTGCCGGGGTCGACGACTTCCGCGGCGCGGTGGTGCATCCGCAGAAGTGGCCGCAGGATCTCGACTACGCCGGCAAGCGCGTGGTCATCATCGGCAGCGGCGCGACCGCCATGACGCTGGTCCCGGCGATGGCGCAGAAGGCGGCGAAAGTGACCATGCTGCAGCGCTCGCCGACCTGGGTCATCTCGCTGCCGGCCGAGGATCCCATCGCGACCGTGCTCAGGAAGCTGTTGCCGGAGAAGCTCGCCTACCGCCTGATCCGCTGGAAGAACATCCAGATGCAGCGCTGGATCTACGGCCAGACGCGCAAGAATCCGCAGAAGGTGCGCGAGAAACTGCTTGCTTACGTGCGCAAGCACCTGGGACCGGACTACGACGTGGAGAAGCATTTCACGCCCGACTACAACCCGTGGGACCAACGCCTGTGCCTGGTGCCCGATGCGGACCTGTTCAAGGCCATCCGCGCGGGCAAGGCCGAGGTGGTCACCGACACAATCGAGCGCTTCACCGCGGAGGGCATCGCGCTCGGCTCGGGCGAGACGCTAGAGGCGGACATCATCGTGACCGCCACCGGCCTCGAACTCGCGGTGCTGGGCGGCGCCGCGTTCAGCGTCGACGGCGCGGCGGTGTCTTTCCCGGAGACCTGGACCTACAAGGGCATGATGTTCTCCGACGTGCCCAACCTGGTGCACGTGTTCGGCTACATCAACGCCTCGTGGACGCTGCGCTCGGAGCTCGTCGCCGACTACGTGTGCCGGCTGATCAACACCATGGACGAGCGCGGTGTGCGCCAGTGCACCCCGCGCCTGCGCGCCGAGGACCGCGGCATGTCGACGCACAACATGGTCGAGGACTTCTCGCCGGGTTACATCCGTCGCGCCATGCACCTGTTCCCGAAACAGGGCGATCGTGATCCCTGGCGGCACACGCAGAATTACACCGTCGATCGCGAGACGATCCGCAACGCGCCGATCGAGGACGGTGTCCTGCAGTTCGACAATCCGCCCGCGAGCGCAGCCCCCGCAGCGGAGGAGCGAACCCGATCGGCGGCCTGAGCACCGGCGGCGACCCGCTGCAGGCGGGAGAGGCGGCAGACGCCGCGCTGGGCAGCATCGCCGCGGCGCTGCGCGATGCGCGCCGCGTGGCGGTGTTGACCGGGGCGGGCATGTCGGCCGCCTCCGGCCTGCCGACCTACCGCGGTATCGGCGGTCTCTACAACGACATGGAGATCGAGGAAGGCCTGCCCATCGAGGAGATCCTGCACGCCTACACGATGGCGCGTAATCCCGCGCTGACGTGGAAGTACATCGCCCAGATCGAACGCGCCTGCCACGGTGCGCTACCCAACGCGGGCCACCAGATGCTCGCCGCCTGGGATGATCACTTCGAGTTGCACGTGGTGACGCAGAACGTCGACGGCTTTCATCGCGCCGCCGGCAGCCGCAATGTCATCGAACTGCACGGTAATCTCGGCGAGCTGTATTGCTTCGACTGCGAGCGCCGCTACGCCTTCGCCGACTTCGACATGACGGTACTGCCGCCGCGCTGCCCGCATTGTGACGGCCTGGTGCGGCCCAACGTGGTGTTGTTCGGCGAGATGTTGCCGGCGGCGGAGTTGGCGCGTTACGAGCGCGAGCTGGCGCGCGGTTTCGACGTCGTACTCGCGATCGGCACGACGGCGGGTTTTCCCTACATTCACGACCCCGTGATCGAAGCGCGTGCGCGCGGCGCGCTGACGGTGGAGATCAATCCCGATCTCACCGTACTGTCCGAGGCGGTCAGCGTGCGCCTGCCGCTGGCCGCGGCGGACGCGTTGCTGGCACTCGATCGCTTGATGCCGTCGGGGTGATCGCGGGCGGGTCCGTGGGCGCGTAACGCGCCGTCAGGCGGCAGCGATCCTGCGGCGTGGGGTCAGAAATGCGAAAAAGTGCGGAAATCGCGCCGATTCCGCGGCACTTTTTTCATGTCAAGACTTCCAATTTCGGCCGCGGTCATTATAGTAGCGCGGTCGATCGGGACCCGGCTTCGGGAAGCGATCACGCTCCCAATGCCCGTCGAGTGCGCCGGAAGTTGGGAGGTCGCCGGGAAAGGGAACGAAATCGGACGGAAACCTGGTCACGCGATCCGGGGTGCACACAGCGAGCCGGGAACCGTACCGCATCACGCCACCGACCAAGCCTCGAAAATTACGCTACCACCTGTCACGGGAGGAACCTATGAGTAAAGCCAAAACCAGCGCGATAAAGGAAAAGCAAACCAAGTCGCAGATTCTTGCAGCAGTCGCTGAAGAGACCGGTCTCACGAAGAAGGAAGTGCAGGCTGTTCTGCAGTCGGCCAAGGCACTCGCCACGCGTCACCTGATCAAGAATGGTTCGGGTGAGTTCACGATTCCCGAACTCGGCGTCAAGCTGCGCCGCGTTCAGAAGCCGGCGCGCAAGGCCGGCATGGCACGCAACCCGTTCACCGGGGAGATGGTCCAGGTCGCTGCGCGTCCGGCAAGTCTTTCCGTGCGTGCCACGGCAATGAAGGCGATCAAGGACGCCGTTGCCTGAAGCACCAGACGTCTTGCACTCAAAGCCGGCTCAATGCCGGCTTTTTTTTGTCCGCGTGCGGCGCGATGCAGGGTGAAATCTGCGCGCTCATCCATCAAGATGAGGCTCGGCATCCCGCCGCCTGAGAGAGTGCCATGCGTTGCATCGTCGTCGGCGCCGGCCTGATCGGCCTGACCACTGCCTGGTTTCTGCGCCGTCACGGGGCGGAGGTACTGGTCTGCGATCGCCAGCCCGGGCCCGGCCTCGAAACCAGCTTCGCCAACGGTGGCATGCTGCACGCCAGCCAGGCGAGCCCGTGGAACGAGCCCGGCGTACTGTGGCAGGCCCTGCGCATGCTGGGCCGCGAGGACTCGGCGCTGCTGATCCGGCCGCATGCGCTGCCGCGCATGCTGGGCTGGACGTGGTCCTTCTTTCGCAATTCGCGCACGTCCGCCTTCCTGGTCAATCTCGAGAAGAACGCGCGGCTTGCCGGGTACTCGCTCGGCGTATTGAACGATGAGTTTGCGTCGGTCGGACTCGAATACACGCGCGCCGATCGGGGCACGCTCAAGATCTACCGCAGCGCGGACGACCTCGCCGCGGCCGAACGCATCGCGCATCGCTGCCGTGACTGGGACGTGCGTTACGCGGTGCTGAGTGCCGCGGAGGTGACGGCGCTGGAGCCGGCGCTGCAGCCGATCGAAGCCGGGCTCAGCGGCGGTATTCATTTCCCGGACGACGTCAGTGGTGACGCGCACCTGTTCTGTCGTGCGCTCGCCGCGCGTTGTGCGGAAGCGGGGGTGAGGTTCGAATACGAGACCAGCGTCAGTCGCGTGATGGCACGCGACGGCGTGCTCACCGGAGTCAGCATCGACGGCGAGGTGCACCGCGCCGACGCCTGCGTGGTGGCGGCCGGCAGCTACAGCGCGGCCCTGCTGGCCGGGGCCGGCGTGCGGGTACCGGTGCAGCCGGTCAAGGGCTACTCGATTACCGCGCCCATCGACGGCTGGACGCACAAGCCGCGCGTCCCGGTCATCGACGAGCATTTCCATGCCGCGGTCTGCCCCCTGGGCGATCGTCTGCGGGTTGCGGGAACGGCCGAGTTTGCCGGCTTCGATGCGTCCCTGGTGCGCGAGCGCATCGCCAACCTGTTCCGCCTCGTCGAACACGTCTACCCGCAGGGCGCCGCGGCACTCGATCGGCGCAGCGTCGCCGAGTGGAGCGGTTTCCGGCCCATGAGCCCGGACGGTGTCGGCATCATGGGACCGACCCCGGTGCGCAAGCTGTTCGTCAACACCGGGCACGGCCACCTTGGATGGACCATGGCTCCAGGCGCGGGTAAATTGGTTGCCGATTGCATGGTCGGTCAGGCCACCGGCATCGCGCTGGAAGATTATGCGCTCGCGCGCTTCACGCGCTGAGCGCACCCTGGCCCGCAGCATGGCGGGCCGCAGGACGAGGAGAGGCGATTGGAATTTTCCGAACTGGTGCTCGCGCGTCACAGTGTGCGCAGCTACGAAACGGGGACGAGCATCGGCGATGCCGAGCTGACGGCCATATTCGAAGAGGTCGTGCTCAGTCCGAGCTCGTTCAATCTGCAGCACTGGCAGTTCGTGGTGGTGCGCGATGACGCGCGCAAGAGCGAGCTGCGCAAGCTGTCCTTCGGACAGGCACAGGTGGAGCAGTGTGCCGCGGTCGTCCTGGTGTGCGGCAATCTCGATGCGCATGCCGACGCGGCCCGCATTTACGCCGATGCCGGGGAGGAGGCGCGCGACAAGTACGTGCCGATGATCGAAGGCGTGTATCGCGATCAACCGGCCCTGCAGCGCGAGGAGGCGGTACGCAGCGGCGCGCTGGCAGCCATGTCGCTGATGTACGCGGCGCGCAATCGCGGCTGGGACAGCGGCCCCATGATCGGCTTCGACGCGGCGGCGGTCGCCGCCCTGCTCGAGCTGCCGAGCCACGTCGTCCCGGTGATGATGGTCGTGGTCGGACGCGCCGAGAGCGGGCGCCAGCCGCCGCGCGGCTATCGCCGCCCGCTGAGCGAAGTGGTGCATCTCGAGTCGTTCACCGGCGCGGCGCTCGACTGAGCCATGGCTGACGCCCCGGCGTCGATGCGCTGCTGGCGCTGCGGCGAGGCGCTGGCCGGCGAGCTCTTCCCGCTGCGGCGCGAGGAGGTGTGCCCGGCGTGCGACGCCGATCTGCACGTGTGCCGGCTGTGCCGCTTCTACAATCCGTCGGTGTCCGATGCCTGCGACGAGCCGGTCGCGGCCGCGGTCACGAACAAGGAGCGCGCCAATTTCTGCGACTACCTGGAGCCGTCGCCGCACGCCTTCAGGGGCAGCGGCGGCACCACGGACGACACGGCGCGGGCTGCCCTCAACGCGTTGTTCGGCGAGGCGGCGGATACGCCGGCAGACGCGGACGCGGCGCACAGCAGGAGCGAGCTCGACCGGCTGTTCGGCCTCGACGACGAGCGCTGAGGGTTGCTTGACAGTGCCGGCCCGCCAGCCATAGCGTGGACGCCCGCTCGACAATGACCTGATTACGAAGGGGAGAATCATGGCGCAATCGCTGGAAGTACTCGCGGACGGCTTCGTCTTTCTGGAGGGGCCGCGCTGGCGCGACGGCCGGCTGTGGTTCTCCGACATGTGGGGCATGGCCGTGCACCACGTCGACGAGCAGGGCCGGGTGGAGCAGGTGGTGGAGGTGCCGAACCGCCCGTCGGGGCTGAACTTCCTGCCGGACGGGCGCCTGGTGGTGGTCTCCATGGCCGATCGCAAGCTGCTCGCGGTCGACGGCGGTACGCTGTCGACCTACGCCGATCTCTCGGCGCTGGCTGCCGCCGACATCAACGATTCGGTGGTCGACCCGGCCGGCAACATCTACGTCGGCAACTTCGGTTACGACCTCTTCGCCGGCGCCGATCCGGCGCTTGCGAACCTGGTCCGCGTGGCGCCGGACGGTAGCGCCACGGTCGCCGCCGAGGGGCTGAATTTTCCCAACGGCACCGTGATCACCCCCGACGGCGGTACCCTGATTTGCGCCGAGACCTTCGCCAACTGTCTCACTGCCTTCGACCGCGCCGCGGACGGCAGCCTGTCCGGGCGGCGTGTATGGGCGGAGCTCGGCGAGCGGACACCGGACGGCATCTGCCTCGATGCCGAGGGCGCCATCTGGGTCTCGAGCTTTGGCAGCGGCGAGTTCCTGCGCGTCGCCGAGGGCGGCGCGATCAGCGCCACCATCACCGCGCCGAACAAGCGCGCGGTGGCCTGCAATCTCGGTGGCGCCGACGGACGCACGCTGTTCGCGCTGACCTACGAGGGCGAGATCGAGGACATCGCCAGCGGTGCGCGCAATGCGCGCATCGAGGTCTGCCAGGTCGAGGTGCCCGCCGCCGGGTCGCCCTGAGCCGGCGCCGCGCGGCCGCAGCGGCCGCGCGCTTGCGGCGCTCAGTCGTCGTCGATGTGGTGCCGGGGGTGTACCGGCCGCATCAGCGCATTGGCGATCAGCGCCAGGAACAGCAGGAAGGCCATCAGGTACATGGTCTGGTTGTACAGGTGCGGCGTCGGGTCGGGGGTGCCGGGGGGCGCGATGTCCATCAGCTTGGCGATGGTTACGGTCTTCGCCGCGACCAGCTGATCGAGCTCGGCGACGCCGGCGCCGAAGGCATGTCGGAAAGTCGCCGGGTCGATTCTCGCACTCAAATCCGCGATCGCCGCACTCACCGCGTTCTCGCGCAGGGTCGTGATCGCGAGCGGTCCGAGCACGCCGGCCGTGCTCCAGGCGGTCAGCAGGCGGCCGTGGATGCCGCCGACGTAGCGCGTGCCGAAGATGTCCGCCAGGTACGCCGGGATGGTGGCGAAGCCGCCGCCGTACATGGTGAAGATGAGCATGGTCGCGGCGTAGAAGCCGACCAGCCAGACGGTGGCCGGCTGAGCGCTGACCTGTCCGGCGAAGTAGGGGATGGAGCAGTACAGCACGATGCCCAGGCCAAAGAAGATGAAGTAGGTATTGCGGCGACCGATGTAGTCCGAGGCGCTCGCCCACAGGAAGCGCCCGATCATGTTGAACAGGCTGATCATCAGTACATAGGTGGCCGCGAACTCGAGGTCGACGATATCGGGCAGGGTGGTGCCGAAGATCTCGGTCATCATGGTCTTGGCCACGGCCAGCACGCCGATGCCGGCGGTGACGTTGAAGCAGAGCACGATCCAGAGCTGGTAGAACTGCGGCGTCTTCAGGGCCTGGTCGATGTCGACGTCGTTGGCCGTGATCATCGAGCGTGCGCCGTCCTCCGGCGCCGGCGGCTCCCAGCCGGCGGGCTTCCAGCCCGCTGCCGGCACGCGGTAGGAGAAAGCGGCGATCATCATGACGACGAAATAGATTGCGCCGAGGGTGAAGAAGGTCTGCGCCGCGCCGACCGACCCGCTGCCGACCACGTAGACGCCCTCCGGGCCGGGTACCAGCATGCCGGCGAGGTCGTTGGCGCCGACCACCACCACTTCGCGCAGCGTGCCGCCGACCATGGCCATGCGCCGCCCGGCCTCGGTCACCAGCTCGACCGCGTCGACGCTGCCGAGATACTGCGGCGCTTCGTAGTAGAAGCGCAGGAAGCCGTCGATCATCGGTTTGCCGAGCATGGCGCCGCCGCCGAAGCCCATGATGGCGATGCCGGTGGCCATGCCGCGGCGATCCGGGAACCAGCGGATCAGCGTGCTGACCGGCGACACGTAACCCAGGCCCAGGCCGCAGCCGCCGATCACGCCGTAGCCGAGATACACCAGCCACAGTTGGCCGCTGACGATGCCGACGCCGCCGACCACGAAGCCGCCGCCCCAGGCGCAGGCCGAGACCACGCCGACCATGCGCGGGCCGACCTGCTCCAGCCACTTGCCGGCAATCGCTGCCGACAGCCCGAGAAAGACGATGGCGACGGTGAAAATCCAGACCACGCTCTTCAGCGACCAGTCGTCGGCCGCACTGGTCACCACGCCGAGCCGTTTCACCAGGGCCGGGTTGAACAGGCTCCAGGCATAGACCGAGCCGATGCACAGGTGGATGCCGAGCGCGGCGGGAGCAATCAGCCAGCGATTGAAGCCGGCGTCGGCGATGATACGTTGCTTGGACAGCAGTCCGGCCATGGGTGTGGCAGCCTCCCGTTGACGTGATCCGGCCGGAAACCGCGCGCGGCGGACGGCGAAGAGCAGGGGAGGGTCACCAAAGGGCCGGGCCAAGTCAAGCCACGGCCGGCGCTGCTCACCGTGCGGTGGCGTAGGTCGATTCAGGCGTCGGGCTCGGCCAGCAGCCTCGAAATGGCGGTCGCGATGCGCCGTGCCTGGGCATCGCCGGCATGGGTTTCGCCGATGAATACGTCGCGCACCCGGCCGCGCTTGTCGACCAGGTAGAACGCCGGCCAGTAGCGATTGCCGAGCGCGCGCCAGTAGGCGAAGTCGTTGTCGATCATGATCGGGTGATGGAGTCCGAACTCGCGCGCCTTGGCGCGCACGGCCGCGACGTCACGCTCGCGTTCGAACTCCGGGCTGTGGATGCCGACGACCGTGAACGGCGCCGCGGCAAAGCGCTCCTCCAGCGCGGTCAGCCACGGGAACGAGCGGTAGCAGTTCCAGCATTCGAAGGTCCACACGTCGACCAGCACGACCTTGCCGCGCAGGTCGGCGCGGGTCAGTGGCGGGCTGTTGATCCACGCACCCGGTGCGCTTTGCGTGAATTCCGGCAGGTCGACTGCGGCCTGCGGGTCCTGCCCGGGCGCGGCGGCCAGCGTCGCCGCGGTGGCGATCACGAGGGCGCCGGCGGCGCCGGCGACGAGGACACGCAGGTCCATCCTTGCTGTGACCGCGGCGAGCGGCCGGGGTTCAGGTGGTTGCTGTGTGCGTTGTCCGCCGCGGCGTGTACACTGGCCGCGGCCCGCGCCACGGCGGGCCGGGGAGACCGTACAGGGGAGCAGCACATGCAACGCAGCGAATCGCGTATTCTGACCACGCACGTCGGCAGCCTGCCGCGCGCGCGCGAATTGTCCGACCTGCTGATTGCGCAGGAAGAGGGCAAGCCCGTCGACGAGAAGCGCCTCGACGCGCTCGGCGAGGCCGGTGTCAGGCATTGCGTCGAGCGCCAGATCGAGTCCGGCATCGACGTCATCAACGACGGCGAGCAGCCGCGCGTCGGATTCCAGACCTACGTCGCGCAGCGTCTCTCGGGCTTCGGCGGCGTGACCGAACGCATGCCGTTCGTCGACTTCGCGCAGTACGACGATTTCGCGCAGATTTGGGCCAACCGCGGCATGGTGATGTCGAAGGTGTTCGACGCCCCCGCCGCCGACGCCGAGATCAGCTACACCGATCTCGGTCCGGCCACCCGCGAGTGCGACATGTTCGATGCCGCGCTGGCGCCAGTGAAGGGCCGTTATACCGAGACCTTCATGACCGCCGCCTGTCCGGGCATCGTGTGCACCACGCTCGGCAACAAGTACTACGACTCGCACGAGGCCTACGTGCGCGCGGTCGGCCGCGAGATGCAGAAGGAGTACGAGCTGATCGCAAGCCGCGGTTACCTGCTGCAGCTCGACTGCCCCGACCTCGCCATGGAGCGTCACGGCCTGTTCCAGCATGACACGCTGGAGCAATTCCAGAACGCCATCGCGATCCATATCGACACCATCAACCAGGCCTGCGCCAACATCCCGCGCGACCGCATCCGCCTGCACGTGTGCTGGGGCAATTACGATGGTCCGCACGATTGCGACGTGCCGCTGGCCGACATCATCCCGGTGATCCGGGAAGCCAACGTGGGGGCGTTCTCGATCGAGTTCGCGAATCCGCGTCACCAGCACGAGTACGCCGCGCTCAAGGCCAACCCGCTGCGCGACGATGCCATTCTCATTCCTGGTGTCATCGACTCCACCGTGAACTACATCGAGCACCCGCAGGTCATCTGCAACCGCATCCTCGAGGCGGTCGACGCGGTCGGCGACAAGGAGCGCGTAATCGCCGGCGCCGACTGCGGCTTCGGGACCTTCGCCGGCTGGGAAATGGTCGCCGCCTCGGTGGTGTGGGCGAAGTTCGCCGCCCTCGCCGAGGGCGCGCGCCTGGCCAGCGAGAAGCTCTGGTAAGCGCCGGCTGGGCCGCCGCCGTGCGGGCGCCGTGAGCGCCGGCGCACGGCCGGCTGCGCGCCGCGGATCCGACCCGTCCCATGGAAGAACTCTACCAACGCATATTCGTCGATGCGGAATTCCAGGCGCTGCAGCGCCGCCGCAGCCGGCTGACCTGGACCCTCGCCGCGATCATGATGGTGGTGTATTTCGGCTTCATCCTCGTCATCGCCTTCAAACCTGACTTCTTCGCCGTCCCGCTCGGCCCGGACACCGTGATCACGCGCGGCATCCCGATCGGGGTCGGTATCATCCTGCTCGGTTTCGTGCTGACCGGGATCTACGTCTATCGCGCCAACGGCGAGTTCGACGTCGCGGCCGAGCGCATCGTGCGCCGCATCGAAGCGGAATCCTGACGTGAACGCGCGCACCATCGCGGCCGGTCTGCTTGCCGGTCTCTCCCCGGCGCTGTGCCAGGCGGCCGGCGCCGGCGCGGCGCCGGTCACGCGCGCACCGCTCAACGTGCCCGCGATCTCGATGTTCATGGTGTTCGTCGCGGCGACCCTGGCGATCACCTGGTGGGCGGCGCGGCGCACGCACACCACCGCCGACTACTACGCTGCCGGCGGTGGCATCACCGGCACCCAGAACGGTTTCGCCATCGCCGGTGACTTCATGTCCGCCGCGTCCTTCCTCGGCATCTCGGGGCTGGTCTACACGAGCGGCTACGACGGCCTGATCTATTCCGTCGGCGGGCTCGCCGGCTGGCCGCTGGTGCTGTTCCTGCTCGCCGAGCGGCTGCGCAACCTGGGCCGCTACACCTTCGCCGACGCGGTCGGCTATCGCCTTGGTTCCACCCCGATCCGCACCCTGGCCGCGTGCGGCACGCTGGTCGTGGTGGTGCTCTACCTGATCGCGCAGATGGTCGGCGCGGGAACGCTGATCCAGGTCCTGTTCGGGCTGCCCTACGAGGCCGCGGTGGTGCTGGTCGGGGTGCTGATGGTGCTCTACGTCAGCTTCGGCGGCATGATTGCGACGACCTGGGTACAGATCATCAAGGCCGCGCTGCTGCTGTTCGGTTCGACCGTACTCGCGTTCCTGGTGATGGCACGCTTCGGCTTCTCCTTCGAGCGCCTGTTCAGCGATGCCGTCGCGGTACACCCCAAGGGGCTGGCGGCCATGGCCCCGGGCGGCCTGGTGTCCGATCCGGTCTCGGCCTTGTCGCTGGGTCTTGCGCTGGTGTTCGGCACCGCCGGCCTGCCGCACATCCTGATGCGCTTCTTCACCGTGCCGGATGCCCGGCAGGCACGCAAATCGGTATTCATCGCGACCGGCCTGGTCGGCTATTTCTACCTCCTGACGGTGATCATGGGCTTCGGCGCGGTGGTGTTCGTGTCACAGAACGCGGATTTTCTCGCTGACGGCCAGCTGCGCGGCGGCAACAACATGGCCGCCATCCACCTCGCGCAGGCGGCTGCCGGCAATCTCTTCCTCGGCTTCATCTCGGCGGTCGCCTTCGCCACCATACTGGCGGTGGTCGCCGGGCTCACACTGTCCGGCGCTTCGGCCATCTCGCACGACCTCTATGCCAACGTGTTCAAGGGCGGGCACGCCAGCGAGGGCGACGTGGTGCGCCTGTCGCGCGTGTCGTCGCTGGTGCTCGGTGTGCTCGCGGTGATCCTGGGCATGGTGTTCGAGGGGCAGAACGTCGCCTACATGGTGCTGCTCGCGTTCGCGGTTGCGGCGAGCACCAACTTCCCCGTGCTCGTGCTCTCGATGTACTGGCGCGGCCTGACCACGCGGGGTGCCGTGGTCGGCGGTACGGTGGGCCTTGCCACGGCGGTCGGCTGCATGGTGCTGGGGCCGACCGTGTGGGTCGAGATCCTGGGCCACGCCGAGGCAATCTTTCCCTACCGCTACCCGGCCCTGTTCTCGATGTCGGCTGCCTTCGCGGTGACCTTCCTGGTCTCGGTCACCGACCGCAGCGCCGCGGCGCGGCGCGAAGCGGCGGCTTTCGATCACCAGTACGTGCGTTCGATCACGGGCCGCGGCGCGGCGCAGGCGGCCAGTCACTGACGGTCGCGCGCGCCGGGCCCGTTGCGTCGGACCCGTTGCGACGGGCCTGCGTACGCGGATCCCGATCTTCCCGGCGCGTCTCTTAGCCGGTAGGGTGTCGACTGCCCCGCTACGCTCCCGGGTGACCACGCGCCATGACCGTGCGCAATCTCGACAAGCTGTTCAAGCCTGCCTCGGTCGCGCTGATCGGAGCCAGCGAGCGTGACGGCTCGCTCGGCCGGCTGCTGCTGGAGAACCTGCGCGCCGGCGGTCTGGCGGGCCCGGTCTGGGCGGTCAATCCGCGCAGCCCGCGCATTCTCGGCGAAGTGGCCTACGCGGACGTCGCCGCGTTGCCGGATGCGCCCGACCTCGCGGTGATCGCAACCCCGGCGCATACCGTACCGGACCTGATTACCGCGCTCGCCGCGCGCGGCACCCGCGCCGCGGTGGTGATCTCGGCCGGCTTCAACGGCAGCGCCGGCCGCCCGCTGCGCGAAGCAGCGCTGGCCGCCGCGCAGCCGGCACTGTTGCGCATCATCGGGCCGAACTGCCTCGGCGTACTCGCGCCGCGCGCGGGCCTCAACGCGAGCTTCGCGCACCTCGCGCCGCGCCCGGGTTCGATCGCTTTCGTCGCGCAGTCCGGCGCCATGATCACCTCGGTGCTGGACTGGGCCGAGCCGCGCGGGATCGGGTTCTCACTGCTGGCTTCGATCGGCGACATGGCCGATGTCGACTTCGGCGACATGCTCGACTATCTCGCCGACGACGGCGACACCCGCGCCATCCTGCTCTACGTCGAGGCGATCACGTCGGCGCGCAAGTTCATTTCCGCGGCGCGTTCGGCGTCGCGGGCCAAGCCGGTGATCGTGGTCAAGGCGGGGCGCCACGCCGCCGCCGCGCGCGCGGCAGCCTCGCACACCGGGGCACTGGCCGGCAGCGACGCGGTCTACGACGCGGTGTTCCGCCGCGCCGGCATGCTGCGGGTGCATACGCTGGAGGAGCTGTTCGACGCGGTCGAGACCCTCGCGCTGGCGCAGCGGCCGCGCGGTGACCGGCTGACCATCATGACCAACGGCGGCGGCGTCGGCGTGCTCGCCACCGACGCGCTGATGGATGCCGGCGGGACCCTGGCCGAGCTCTCCCCGGCCACCATCGCCGCGCTGGACGCGGTGCTGCCACCGACCTGGTCGCGTGCCAACCCGGTCGACATCATCGGTGACGCCGCGCCCGAGCGCTTCACCGCCAGTGTCGCTACCCTGTTGCAGGAACCTGCCGCCGATGCCCTGCTGGTGCTCGACTGTCCGACCGCGGTGACCTCGGGCGAGGCAGCGGCGCGGGCGGTGGTCGCGGCGCTGCCGTCCGGGCGGCTGCCACAGACGGTGCTCGCGAGCTGGGTCGGCGGCGCCGGCGTCGAAGCGGCGCGCCGCGTGTTCCGCGAGCGCGGCGTCCCGACCTACGAATCGCCCGAGGACGCGGTCACCGCGTTCATGCACATGGTCGAGTTCCGGCGCAACCAGGCGCTGCTGCTGGAGACGCCGCCATCGGTGCCGGAGGAGTTCGCGCCGGCGGGGCCGCGCGCTCGCGAGATCGTCGACGCCGCGCGCGCGGCCGGCCGCGAGTGGCTGAGCGAGGTCGAGGCCAAGGCGGTGCTGGCGGCCTACGGCATCGCGGTGCTGGCGACGAAGTTCGTGCGCACGCCGGTGGAGGTTGGTGAGTACGCCAGCAGCCTCGGCGTGGCCGTGGCGATCAAGATCGTCAGCCCGGCGATTACGCACAAGTCCGATGTCGGCGGCGTGCTGCTCGACGTCGCGCCGCACGAGGCCAGCGGGGCCGCGGCGCGCATGGCCGCCCGCGTCGCCGAGTTGCGGCCGGAGGCGCCGCTCGAGGGCTTCGCGGTCGAGCCCATGGCCGAGCGCGGCGACGCCCACGAGCTCATCGTCGGCGTCAACGACGATCGCCAGTTTGGCCCGGTGATCCTGTTCGGACAGGGTGGGACGGCGGTCGAAGTGGTCGGCGACACCACCATCGCCCTGCCGCCGCTGAACCTGCGCCTGGCACGGAACGCGATCGAGCGCACCCGCGTGAGCCGCCTGCTGGCCGGCTATCGCAGCGTGCCGGCGGTCGACATGGACGCGCTGGCGCTGACCCTGGTGCGGGTTTCCCAGCTCGTCATCGATGTGCCCGAGCTACGCGAACTCGACATCAACCCGCTGCTGGCGAGCCATCGCGGCGTGGTCGCGCTCGACGCACGCATGCGCCTCGGCGCGCCGCCTGCGGCACCCGGCGAGCGACTCGCGATCCGTCCCTACCCGGCCGAGCTGGAACGCGTGCTGCCGGGCGCCGACGGGCGGCGTTTCCTGCTGCGCCCGATCCGGCCCGAGGACGAGCCGGCGCTGGTGCGCACCTTCGGCCGCCTGACCCCGGAGGAGGTGCGTTACCGCTTCTTCGTACCCATGAAGTTCATGGACCACCTGACCGCCGCACGTTTCTCGCAGATCGACTACGACCGCCAGATGGCGCTGGTGCTCGTCGATCCGGGGACCCCGGGCGAGGCCGAGATCCACGGCGTGGTGCGCCTCATCGAAGACCCGGATCGGGAGCGCGCCGAGTTCGCCGTGGTGATCGAAGGCAGTCTCGCCGGGCACGGCCTGGGGCACGAACTGATGGAGGCCATCATCGACTACGCACGCGCGCGCGGCATTGGCGAGCTGTGGGGTGACGTGCTCGCCGACAACCGCCGCATGCGCCAGCTCGCCCAGCGGCTGGGATTCCGCGAGCGTGCACACCCTGCCGAGCCGGGCGTGCTGCACCTCAGTCTCGACCTGCGCACCGGCTGAGCGGCCTTCGCTTGCCCGCGGTGCGCCATCGCGGGTAGCTTAGACGCCTGTTCAGACTGCCGGGGAGGGGCGCCATGAACATCGATCAGCACAACGACCTCGAACAGATCCGCCAGCTCAAGGCGCGCTACTTTCGCCTCATGGATACCCAGCAGTGGGATGCCTTCCCGAGCTGCTTCACGGCCGACATCGTCGCCGTCTACGAAGGCGTGCCGCGCGCCAGCGACGACCTGCCGCTCGACATCCGCATCGAGGGCCGCGACGAGCTGGTCGACGGCATCAGGACGTTGATGACCGGTGCGCAGTCGATCCACCAGGGCTTCATGCCGGAGCTCGAGCTCAGCGGCGCCGCCAGCGCCACCGGCGTGTGGGCGATGTTCGACTACGTCATGCTGCCGACCAGTCATTTCAAGGGCTGGGGGCATTATCACGAACAGTACGTGAAGGAAGATGACGGCTGGAAGATCAAGTCGATCCACCTGACGCGGCTGCACACCGAGGAGGTATTCCTGTGATGCCGGGCCCGGCCGCGGGCGGCGCCAGCGTGGCACGATGAAGTTCGGCATCTCCGTCATCGTGCGCGGTGACGCGGCCGGGCCGGAGACCTTCGCGCGCATGGCCGAGTGCGCGGAGGAGCAGGGCTGGGACTGCCTGTGGGCCAGCGATCACCTGCTGATGCCGGCGATGAAGACCTCGCGCTACCCGGGCCGCGCCGACGGCCAGTTGCCGGAGGCCTGGAAACGAACGTACTACCAGCCGTTCAGCGTGCTCAATTTCCTCGCCGCGCGCACGCGTCGCGTGCGCCTCGGCATGAGCGTGCTGATCCTGCCGATGCGCAACCCGGCCGAGGTTGCCGCGCAGGTCGCGGAAATGGATCAGCTCAGCGGTGGCCGGGTCAACTTCGGCGTCGGGGTGGGCTGGTACCGTGAGGAATTCGAGGCGCTGGGCTACACCTTCGCCGATCGTGGCAGGCGTACCGACGACGGCCTGTCGATCATGCGGGCGCTGTGGCAGCAGGAGCGCACCACGGTCGACGGCCCGTACTACCGTTTCGACGAGGTGCGGATGGGGCCCAAGCCGCTGCAGCGGCCGCATCCGCCGATCTACATCGGTGGCAATTCGCAGGCCGCGCTGGAGCGGCTGGCGCGCCATGGCGATGTCTGGCACCCGTTCCGCATCGCGCCGCAGGACCTTGCCGAAGCGCGGCCGCGGCTGGCCAGTGCGCTGGCCGCGGCGGGGCGGGCGGACACCGATATCCCGATCGCGGCCAAGATCCCGCTGACCTTCCAGGACGGGCCTGCCGCGAGCGGGCAGTTTCCGAGTGAAGGGCGTTCACGCGACATTGCCGACGGCCTGCTGCGCTACCGCGACGCCGGCGCGACGGAATTCTGTTTCGACATCCTGACCGAAACGCTCACGGTCGCCGAGGACACCATGCAGCGTTTCACCCAGGAGGTGCGGCCGCTGCTGGAGGATGCCGCCGTCGCTGGCGGACATGCCAGCGGCGGCGCGCCGGCGTAGACGGGCGTGGCCCGGCGCCGCCCGTCACCGGCATCGCGCGTGGCCCGCGACATGACCCGGCGCAGGGTCATGGGCGGCGCGCGCGCAGGAGGCGACGTGTGCGCGTCATGATCGCGGTTGCGGTGTTGCTCGTGCTGGGCGTGGCCGGCACCGCGCTCTATGTCGTCCACGTGTTCAATCCCCGCGTGGCGGACGAGATCCGCCACGATCCGCAGGGCGTGCGGGCGCGCGAGACCATGCTGCTGACACTGCCCGGCGGACGCAGCATCCCGGTCAATTACCTGCGCGAGGGCGATACCGTGTTCGCCGGCGCGGATCACAGCTGGTGGCGGGCGTTCGCGGACGAGGGGGCGGCGACCCGCGTGCTGATCCGCGGGCAGTCCCTGCGCGGGCACGCACGCGCCGTGCGCGACGACCCCGTGTACCGCGACGCGGTGTTCGCGCGCCTGCGGCCGCGCGCGCCGGGGTGGCTGCCGGAGTGGCTGAAGGGCACGCTGGTCGTCATCACGCTCGATGCCGGTGCGCCGCCCGCGGCCGCCGCCACGGGTCATGACCAGAGCCGGGAGCGGGACGGCGCGCAGCCTGCGCTGCGCATGCCTGGCGGTACGCAGCAAACGGAGGACGACGCATGAAGATCTACGAGCAGCGCACCTACTCGGTACGGGTCGGCCAGATGGCCGAGATCCTGCGGCTCTACAGCGAAGAGGGCTGGCCGGTGCTGGAGGCGGAAGGATTCGGCGAGAACCTCGTCGGCTACTTCGTCAGCGACACCGGGCGCCTGCACCAGCTCGTGCACCTGTGGCGTTTCGAATCCGACGAGGCGCGGCGCGCGTTCTGGCAACGGCTCTACGCCAGCGAGCGCTTCATGGCGGTGGCGGCGAAGCTGCGGCCGCTGATCGATACGCAGGAGGTGCAGCTGCTGGTCTCGGCGCCGTGGGGCCCGCAACCCTGACCCGGGCCGGCGGCCGTGTCGAAAGTCAGCGCCGTCCGGTCAGGCGCGGTACATGACGAACGCCGCCGCCCCCATCAGGGCGAGCATGAACACTGCCGTGCCCCGGTTGGCGCGGCGGTCCTCGGCGTTCGCCTGCGAGGCGACCAGCAGGCCGGCGGCGAACACGAAGACCCAGGCTGCGATCCAGAACTGCATCGGCGACGCTGCGTTCAGCGCACGCCGCGGCTGTTGTCGCCCGCGGCTTCGCCGGCCGCCTGCTGCCAGCCGAAGGCCAGCGAGCGCCACATGTCACGGTAGTCGTAGTCGGTATCCAGCGCGAGGTTGAGCCGGTTGTAGGCAGCGAAGTCGCTGACCAGGTGGACCAGCTGCACGATGCCCTTGTCGGTCAGGCCGGCGTCGCGCAGGGCATCGGTGTCGGCATCGGTGATGGCCTTCGCATCGGCGTTGACCTTGAGCGCGAAGTCGAGCAGGGTGCGCAACCGCGCGTCGTCCACCGCCGTCACGCCCTGCGTGACGAGCTCCTGCACGTAGTCCTCGGCGGTCTCCAGCCCGTAATTCAGGATGGTGCAGAAGGCCGCCGTGCAGTACGGGCAGCCGTTGGCCTTGGAGACGAGGATGCCGACGTGCTGGATCTCCGGCAGGCTGAGCTCGCCCTGTTGCCACAGGACCTGGGTCGCGCCGAGCTTGGCCTTGAGGAACTCGGGAAAGTTCATCTCCACGTAAAAATGATTGGGCACCGCGCTCTCGACTTCGGTGACCCACTCGAAGATCGCCTGTATGGCGGGGTCGTCGACCTGCTCGGGCTTGACGATAGCGACTCGGGCCATGGGCGTGTGCGCTCCTGTCGGCTGCTGGGCGGCTGATTATAGCGGGCGTCGTGCGGCTGGCGGCCGCGCCCGGCCCTGCAACATCTCGGCAACAATCCGGTTACACGCGGCAACCCGCCGGTTACCGCGGCGGTCCATGCTTGATCCCGTAGAGCGGGCCGCCGGTCCGCCGCAATCGGGGCACTGCCATGAAAGACACGACCATCGAAATCATCGCCAATCTTTCCGTGCTGGGCATCATGCTGCTGTTCAGCGGTGGCGTGTGGCTGGCCGCACTCGGCGACCTCGCGGCGACCGTGGTCTGAGCGGCCACGGTTGCGCCCGGCGGCCTCAGCCGAGGACGCGCCGCATGCTCGAATCGATGCCGGGGCTCATGAACACCTGGTCCGCGGCCACGGCCATGGCCGCCTGCGCGATGTCGCTGGCGACCCGCGACTTGGCGACATAAGCCGATGCCCTGCGCGCAGCATGCTGAGCACGTAGCGGTTCTCGGTGCAACTCGAGACCGCGATCACGCGCGCGTCGGGCGCCACCCCGGAGATGAACTGCTTGTCATCGAGCAGCGCCACCATGCCGCGGTGAAAGTCCTCGTCGCCATCGGCGACGAGGACCGTGGTGTTCATGCCCGCCACGCGCGGCGCGACCGATCGCCGTCAGCCGGCCGAGGCCGGCCGCTCGCGCTCCTCGTCGCGCATGGTGGGATCGATAACCTCGGCAACGTGGGCCAGGCTGTGCTCGATCAGATCCGAGCCGCCGGTGACCCGGGAACGTGCGGTCTCCGCCGGACGCCCGCGGCGCGCGGCGAGCTCGGCGCGTGAACGCTGGGAGTTCGGCGCCTCGCGCTGGTAGTCGGGCAGGCCGTCCGCCTCGCGGAACTCCGGCATGACCTCCTCGGCGAACAGCTGCATGTTCTTCATCACCATCCAGTTCGGCATCGGTCCGTAGGCCGATCCGCCGCCGATGAGCCCGCCGGCACCGACTTCGTCGCAGTACTCGCCGAGCTGGTTCTTCACCGTCTCCGGTGAGCCGACGATGATGTAGCGATCGGCGATCATCTCGTCGTAGGTGAGCTGTGACTGCGGTTTCACGTGCCCTTTCTTCAGCGCGCCGACGAAATTGCGGAACGACTTGGTGGTCATGTAGCCGGGCGGGAAGAAGATCTGGTCGGGGATCTTGAGGCCGGTATTGAACACCCAGGACATGTGCGCCTTGGCCTCGCGATGCGCCTGGGCATCGGTCTCGGCGACGTAGGTCGGCACGCAGGCGTTGAACATGTTCTTGTCCGCCTCGTATCCCAGCCGGTGGCACTCCTCGCGCAGGCCGTCGAAGGCCATCTTCGTGAACCACAGCGGTGCGAAGACCATCATGTAGGTATAGCGGTGTTTGGCAATGAACTGCAGCGTCTCCAGCGAGCCCTGGCCCGGGATCCAGATCGGCGGATGCGGCTGCTGGATCGGGCGCGGGATGATGTTGACGTTGGGCACGTAGAAATGATCGCCCTGCCAGGTGAACGGTCCTTCGTCGGTCCACGCCTTGATGATGAGGTCATGGGCCTCGGCGAAGCGTTCGGTGGAGTCGCCCGGCACCACCGGGTTGTTGAAGTACTCACAGCCGATGCCGCGCACGAAACCGGAGATGATGCGCCCGCCGGAGATCACGTCCAGCATGGCGATCTCCTCGGCCACCCGCAGCGGATTGCCGTGCAGCGGAATGGCATTGCCGATGACGCCGATGGGGATGTGCTTCGTACGCTGGACCAGCATCGCCGCGATGATGTTGGGCGAGGGCATGGTGCCGTAGAAATTGGCGTGGTGCTCGTTGACGGCGACGCCGTCGTAACCGTAGTCCTCGGCTGCCGCGCACTGGTCGATGTACTCGTTGTAGAGCTGCTGGCCGCGGTGCGGGTCGTAGTACTTGTTGGGCAGCGAGACCCAGGTCGACTCGAAGGTTTCCGACGGCGGAATGTGCGGGTAGGGCATCAGGTGGAAGAAGTAGAAACGCAGCTTGTTCATTTCGAGGCCTCCTCGATGAATCCGGTAATGGCGTCGGCGAGCTCGCGCGGGCGCTCCAGGCACGGCTCGTGTCCGGTGCCGGCGATGCGCATGAGCTTCGCGTTCGGCAGCACCTCGGCGTACTTGTCCGACATCGCGTTCGGCACCAGGCGGTCTTCCTCACCGCCGATCACCAGCGCCGGGCAGGTCACGCGCTGCAGTCGCCGTTCCAGCGCGACGTTGTAGCGCGGCGCCCACATCAGGCGCGCCGCGGCGGAGAATTCGGCGTACATGTGGATGCCCTCGTCGAAGTTCTCCGGGTCGGGCAGCCACTCCTGCATCACTGCCTTGTCCTTGAACAGCCGGTCCATCAGCTCCGCGGGACCGAGCTGGAAGATGTCCACGCCCGGGTCGTCGGGCAGGCGTAGGCCGACCGGCGTGATCAGGGTCAGGGATTTCAGGCGCCGGGGATAGAAGGCGGCGAACTCCGACGCCGCCCAACCGCCCATGGAGAAGCCGATCAGGTGGATGCGCTCCAGGCCGAGCTGCTCGAACAACTGGTCGTAGAGGATGGTCAGGTCGTCGAAGCTGCGCAGCCACGGCGGCAGCGGCGTTTCACCGAAGCCGGGGGCTTCCGGGGCGATGAAATCGAGCTTCTCCGCCAGCGTTTCGTAGAGCGGGATCCACATGCGCGTGAAGCCGGCGCCGTGCAGCAGCACGGTGGCCTCGCCCCTACCCTGGCGGCGGTAGGCCACCGGCACGCCCATGACGTGCTCGAAGGCGGGCTCGGTGTAATAGCGGGGTGGTTTGGGAACTTCGATTTTCTCGACGGCGTCGACGTAACTCATAAGCGGTAGTCTCCCCTGGGCGTATTGTCGGCCGGCGCCGTGCGCGCCGGCAGATGGCATCTGCGGAGCGCCGGGCTCCGGCGCTCTGTACCGCTCGGTACTTTACAGCCCGGCTTCCTGCGCGGCAACCGCGAGGGCGGTGCCGAGCAGGCGTTCGAGCTGCGGTGCGAGCGCCTCGGCGACGGCGGGCGCCGGGCTGAGCTCGCCACGAGCCGTTTGCCAGGCCGGATCCCAGGCACCTGCCGCGGCGGGTTCATGCTGGTGGCCGTCGGCCTGTGCGACCGTGAAGCGCTTGCCGATGTCGTAGGCCGCCACCGAGACGGCGGCGTAGACGTAGGGCGCGGTGTCGAAAGCCTGCTGTATGCCGTAACCACTGACGTTCTGGTTGGTATCGGTGACGAAATCAGCGCGGTTGTCGGGCATGACCACGACGACCAGGTCGAGGCCCTCGCGCTCGCCGAGTGCATAGATCCCGGCGGCGATGTCGCGCCTGTCGAGGCTGGTCCCGGCGTCCAGTTCGGACACGGTGAAGCCCATGCGCGCGAGCCGCGAGCCGAGCGCGTCGAAAGCGAGGCGTTCGCTGTTCCAGCCCGGCAGCCGCAGCCTGCCGAAATGGCTCTCCAGTGCCGAACTCGTCAGGAAGCTGACCCGTGCCGAGGGTTCCAGCAACGACACGATGCCGGCGCGTTGTACACGCGCGGCGTAATCGCTGGACATACGCGGTTGCGTGGTGTCGAGCAGGCAGGCGGATAGGAGGCAGCTCAGGCCGACGAGGGCGATGCGGTGCAGCATAACGGCTTCGGAAGGGGCGACGCCGGCATTCTAGCGCGCAGCATCGCTGCGCCGGCGGGCGCCGGGAAAGATTCTGCATGTCTATACAGACTTAAATCAGAAGTATTATCATTTGCATCTGTCTTATCAGGAACTATTCGCTGCGCGGCCCCGGCGGCCGTCGGCTTTCGCAACAGGAGACCACGCCTTGCAACGCTCGCGCCGCGGCATCGCCGCAACCCTTACCGTTTCTCTTTTCGGGACCGCTGCCATCGCCGCGGAAGCAGACAG
Organism: Gammaproteobacteria bacterium; assembly: GCA_041984235.1. GTDB lineage: Bacteria > Pseudomonadota > Gammaproteobacteria > JBHIYN01. The sequence continues at coordinate 212,746 of JBHIYN010000006.1, read as the reverse complement.
TAGCCCGAACCCCGACGTGCTCTCGCAGATCCTGGTGGTCGGTCACCGTGACGGCCTGCCCCGGATCCCCGGTTCGGCCCATGTCGTCGAGAGCGCGCAGATCCGCGACCTGGCCTACGACGACGTCGCGCGGGCCCTGCGCCGGATCCCGGGCGTATACGTGCGCGAGGAAGACGGCTACGGCCTGTTTCCGAACATCAGCCTGCGCGGGGTCGATACGTCGCGCAGCGCCAAGGTCACCCTCATGGAGGACGGCATCCTGGCGGCGCCCGCGCCCTATGCCGCCCCGTCGGCCTACTACTCGCCGACGACCGGACGCATGGCCGCGATCGAGGTGCTCAAGGGCAGCAGCCAGATCAAGTACGGCCCGCACACGACCGGCGGTGCGATCAATTACCTGTCGACACCGGTGCCCGATGTACAGACCACCTACCTGCGCGGGCAGTATGGCGATGACGACGAGTATCGCACCCATGCCTACCACGGTGGCACGGCCAAGCTGGACGCCGGCCGCGTCGGCTACGTGGCAGAGTTCTACCTGCGCGGCACCGACGGCTTCAGGACCATCGACGCCGCACCCGGCGTGAGCCATCCGGACGAGACCGGCTTTACCAACCTCGAGCCGATGGTGAAGCTGTTTTGGGAACCGGCGTCGAGCTTCTACCAGCGCTTCGAGTTCAAGTACGGCTTTACCGACGCCGAGGCGGACGAAACCTACCTGGGCCTCGCGACCGCCGACCTGCGCCGGGACGCCAACCGGCGTTACAGTTCATCCCAGTTCGACAATATCCAGCGCGAGCAGCACCGCACCTACCTGCGTCACTTCATGTCCCCCGACGAGCGCCTGGACATCGTCACCACCGCTTACTACAACAAGTTCTCGCGCAACTGGTACAAGCTCAACGACATTCGTGACATCGGCGGCAGCGGGCTCAACCAGGATCTCTCTGCCGCGCTGGCCGGTGCCGCGGCCGTGTTTGCCGGCGACGGACTGGCGTGTCTGCGCGGCGAGCTTGCCTGCGACCTGCGCGTGCGGGCCAACAATCGCGACTACTACTCGTGGGGCGTGCAGTCAGAAGGCGTGCTCAAGCTCGAGTTCGGGGCGGTGCGTCACGCCGTGACCCTGGGCGTGCGCTACCACAACGACGAAGAGGATCGCTTCCAACGCAACGACGTGTACACACAGGCCGCCAACGGGGCAATCCTGGGCGTTGCGCGGGGCGCGCCGGGCAGCCAGGACAACCGCGAAGCCGAGGTCGATGCAGTCGCCGTGTGGCTCGAAGACCGCATCGAGGTGGGCCGCTGGTGGCTGACCCCCGGCATCCGCTATGAGCATCTCGACCTCGAGAATCGTGACATGCGTCCCGGCCGCGTAACCGCTGACGAAACCCTCGACATGCTCGGCGGTGGTATCGGTGTCGGTTACAACGTCAGCGACACCTGGCAGGTGTTCGGTGGCGTGCACTTTGGCTTCTCTCCTCCTTCTCCCGGCGGCGCAGTCGCCGGGCTGGAGGAGGAGACCAGCATCGGCTACGAGCTGGGCGTGCGCTACGCGGACACGCGCGGCGTAGCGGCGGCCGAGGTGGTTGGCTTCTACACCGATTTCGAGGATCTCATCGTGGTCAGCAATATCGGCGGTACGGGAACCGGCGTGGACGAGAACTTCGGCGAGGTCGATGCCGTCGGCGTCGAAGTCTCCGGCCAGTTCGACCTGGGTGTGGCGCGCGGCTGGTCGTTCAGCAACCTGTACCACCTTGCTTTCACCTACACCGATGCCACACAGCAGAACGACGCCCAATCGACCGATCCCGAGTCGATCTTCAGCTTCGGCCGGGACGGCAACGACGTGCCGTACATTCCCACTTACCAGGTCAATATCGGTGCGGCGCTCGATTTCGCGCGCTGGGGGGTGAACGTCAATGCGAGCTTCGTCGATGACACCTATACCAGTGCCAATAACGTCGATGTCGAGTTGAACGGGGTGGGTCTGCCGGATGCGCGGTTCGGCAAGACCGATTCATACGAGGTGGTCGATCTCGCTGCACACTTCATGCTGCGCGAGAACGTCAAGCTGTTCGGCGGGATCCACAACCTGTTCGATGCCGAGTACATCGTGTCGCGCCAGCCGCATGGCGCCCGCGCGGGCCTGGACCAGACCTGGTTTGCAGGGGTCGAATTCGAGCTCTGAACGTCGGCTCCCGCGCCGGGCGCGAACCCGGTGCGGGAGTCTGGCGACCGAATGCCGAGGGCGCCCAGAACGGATCGCCACCCGCCCTTACCGCGCGCCGCTCGCCTTCGGTACCATCGACGGCCTGATTCCCCCGGAGCCCGCGGCAGGCGCGGACCGCCGTCATGGCGCCAGTACACCTCGATTTATCGCTCTATCCCGGCCCCAGCCTGCTAGCGCCACACGCGGCCGTGGTGGCCGAGTTCGTGCTGCCGGCGCAGGCGGTGCCGGCCGCCGACGCGCTCCAGGCGCGCCTGGTGGCCCGTCTTCCGCAGGACTTCCGCGCGCGGCTGGCGCTGCCGCCGGGGGCGCTGTCCTTCCCCGGGCTGGCCGCATGCTGCGCGCAGGCGTTCAACGATCCGCGCGGCGAAGACGGCCTTGGCGTCGTCGCCGCGGAGGCTGCGACGCCCGCACAGTGCCGGCTGATCGCCGCCTACGACGATGCGCGCGCGGCGCGCCACGCCCTGCGCAGTGGCGTCGCCCTGGCGCTGCGATTGTGTGCGCCTGCCGGCGACGTCGATCTCGGCAGCTTCGTGAGCGAGGCGGATCGTGTCGTCGCGCTGCTGCGCCCGGACGGACTGACCCGGGCCTTCGCGCGGGCCGCGGCGCGGCGCGGCATTCCCGTCTATCCGCTCGCGGTCGGCACGCGCACCCGCCTGTATGGCCAGGGACGCCTCGGCTTCCACGGCTCCGGCACGGCCAGCCAGTACGACGCCACCACCGGGGTACGGCTGAGCAACGACAAGTATCTCTCCAACCAGCTCGTCACCGCCCTCGGCCTGCCCGGCGTCGAGCACCGCCTGACCCACGATCTCGAAGGCGCGCTCGCCGCCGCGCGCGAGCTCGGCTATCCGCTGGTGGTGAAGCCCGTGGAGGGCGGCAAGGGGGCCGGTGTCACCGCTGCCATCGGTGACGAGCTGCGCCTGCGCGCGGCCTTCGAGCAGGCCCGCCAGCGGGCGACGCGCGGCGTGCTGATCGAGCGTCACGTGGCCGGCGACGACCATCGCCTGGCGGTGGTCGGCGGGCGGCTGGCGTGGGTGGTGCGGCGTATCGCGCCGTCCGTCATCGGTGACGGGGAAAACAGCGTGGCCGCCCTGATCGAAGCCGCCAACGCGGACCGTGACGAGGGCGCGGTCGCGTCCGGCTTCTTTGCCCGCATCGGGCTCGACGACGATCTGCTGGCGGTGCTGGCGCGCCAGGGCCTGACCCCCGGCGAGATCCCGCCTGCCGGTGCGCGGGTGGCGCTGCGCGACATCGCCAACGTCGCCACGGGCGCCACGATCGAGGATCTGAGCGCCACCATTCACCCCGACAACCGCGCCCTGGCCGAGACCCTCGCGCGCGGGTTTCGCATCGACACCCTGGGCATCGATTTCGTCACCACCGACATCGCCCGCTCCTGGCGCGAAGGCGGCGGCGCGGTGATCGAGGTCAACGCCGCGCCCGGCTTCTCCTCCGATGCGCGTGCCGAGCTGATCCTGGCGCATCGTTTCGCACCCGGCTGCGACGGCCGCGTGCCCAGCGTGCTCGTGGTCGACGAAGACATGACCCTGCCGCCGCTGCTGGTCGCGGCCCTGCGTACGCCGGACGGCGAAGTCGGCTGCACCGACGGCGTCCTGACGCAGCTCGGTGACGCGTCGCGCTGTGCGCCCGGGGCGAGCCTCCACCAGCGGGTCACGGCCCTGCTGCTCGACCCGTCCTGCACCGCGCTGGTGGTACGCGCGGCGGCCCGCGAGCTGGTTGCAGACGGCTTGCCGCTGGATCGTTTCGACGCCGTCGCCCTGGCGGCCGGCCATGTCGTCGAGGCGCCGTTGCGCGAACTGCTGTGTGCCCACGCCCGGGCCGTGCTGGACGGGGTCACGGCCGGGACGGTCGCCTCGCGCGTGCTCGCGGTGCTGGCGGCGAAGCGCGGTGCACGATGAGCTATGAAGACGTCTTCGCCGCGCGCGGCGCGGCTTATGACGACGCCATGCGCCGCTGGCCCGATGCCCGCCGCGAGGAATTCACGCTCGCCGTGGCATGCGCCGCGCCGCGGCGCGGCGAGACGCTGGCCGACATCCCGGCCGGCGGTGGCTACCTGCGGCGCTACCTGCCCGAGGGCGTGGTGTACGCGCCCTGTGAACCCTGCGCGAGCTTCAACGCCCACGGTGCGAGCGACAGCGGCGGCCTGCTGCCGTTGCCGTTCGCGAACGGCAGCATCGACGTCGCGGTCAGCATCGCCGGCGTGCATCATCTGCCGGCGCGCCGGCCGCTGTACGCGGAGTTGCACCGCGTGCTCCGCGCGCACGGGCGCCTGCTGCTGGCCGACGTGCATCGCGACGCGGCCGTGGCGCGCTTTCTCGACGGCTTTGTCGGTGCGCACAACAGCACCGGACACCAGGGCCGCTACCTCGACCAGAGTACGCCGCGTGCGCTGGCCGAGGCCGGGTTCGCGATCGAACGCGCCGAGCGCATGGCCTATGCCTGGCGATTTGCCGACCGCGCCCGGATGGGCGAGTTCTGCCGCGCCCTGTTCGACATACGCACGCTGGACGCGGCGGCGGTGACGCAGGCGATCACGCAGCAGCTCGGCGTGCGCGAAGTCGCGGGCGGCGTGGCCATGAACTGGGAGCTCTACTTCATCAGCGCGCACCGCGCGTGAGCGGTGCAACGACCGATCACGGCGGGTTGATGACACCCGCCGCGGACAGCGCGGCGATACGCTCACCGTCGAGGCCGAGCTCGTCGCCGAGCACGCTGCGCGTGTGCTCGCCGAGGTCCGCGACCTCGGGACGCACCGCGGCCTGGGTGGCGGAGAACAGGAACGGCGTGTTCGGTACGCGCAGCGGTCCGGCGGCGTCGACCACCTCGGTCTGCATGCCGCGGTGCGCGAGCTGCGGGTCCTCGGCGGCCTCGGCCAGCGTGCGGTAGGGCGCACACGGGATGTGCGCGGCCTCCAGCGCGGCGAGCACCTCGGCCTGGCGGTGGCGCCGCGTCCACGCCTCGGTGATCGCCATCAGCTCGTTGTAGTGGTCGAAACGCCGGCGCATGGTGTTGAAACGCTCGTCGGCCAGCAGCTCGGGCCGGCCGATGCACTCGACCAGGTCCTCGAACTGGCCCTGCGACAGCGGCATGGCCATGATGAAGCCGTCGGCGGTTTCCAGCGGGCCGTAGATGCGGTCGATGCTCTCCGGCTGCATGGCGGTCTGGAAATCACGGTGCATGGTCGCGATCAGGCTGTCGAGCATGGCGATGTCGATGTACTGTCCCTGCCCGGTCCGCGCGCGGTAGTAGAGCGCGGCGACGACCGCGCCGAAAGCCTGCTGCGCGGCGGTGGTGTCGGCCACCGGCAGGCCCATGTTGAGCGGGCGCTCCAGCCCCGGCTGGCAGCCCAGCGTGACCATGTCGAAGCCGCTCATGGCCTGCACGATGGGCGCGAAGGCGGGCCGCCTGGCACCCGGGCCGGTCTGTCCGTAGCCGGACACCGAGCACATCACCAGGCGCGGATTGATCGCGCTCAGGGTCGCGTAGTCGAGGCCCAGCCGCGCCATCACGCCCGGCGCGAAGTTCTCCACCACCACGTCGTAGCGCTCGACCAGGCGCTTGCACAGATCGATTGCGGCGGCCTGCTTGAGATCCAGTACCAGGCTGCGCTTGCCGCTGTTGAGCGCACTGAACACGGCGCTGGTGTCGCCGCGCATGGGGGCGATGTGGCGCATCATCTCGCCGCCCGGCGGCTCGACCTTGAGCACGTCCGCACCGAGGTCGGCCATCATGCGCGTACAGTAGGCGCCGGCGATGATGGCGCTGAAGTCGAGTACGCGCACGTCGTCGAGCACGCGCGGGCCGCCGGGGCCACGATTGGATTCGATGGACATGGTGCTGCCGGGCCTGGAACGAGCGCGCATGATAAACGACTCGCGGCGGCTCACGGACGGCGCCCGTCGCGCACGCTAGGATCAGGCCAGGGCACGCGTTAATGCGGGGGCGTGTGGCACATGAGCGAAGGGCTGACGCGGGAACGCGCGGACATCGACCGCTACTGGCTGGTCGCGGAAGACGCGGCGCTGGCGCGCCTGCGAGCGGGCGCGCGTGCCGCGGCGGGCCGCGAGCGGCAGGTGACGGAAACCGCCGCCGCGCTGGTCGGGCGCGTGCGCGCGCGCCGGCGGGACGAGGGCGGGCTGCAGGCCTTCCTGCGACACTACGACCTGTCCTCGCAGGAGGGCACGGTGCTGATGTGCCTGGCCGAGGCCCTGCTGCGCATTCCGGACCCGGCTACCGTCGACGCGCTGATCGCCGAACGCGTGGGCGGCGCGGACTGGCGCCGTCACCTGGGACTCAGCGAGTCGCTGTTCGTCAATGCCTCGACCTGGGCGCTGATGCTGAGCGGCCGGGTGCTGGAAGCGGGGCAGGGCGGCATCGGCGATCCGGCGGCCCTGCTCGGCCGGGTACTGGCACGCCTGGAGGAGCCCGTGCTGCGCGGCGCGCTGCGCGCGGCGATGAGCGTCATGGCCGATGGCTTCGTGCTCGGGCGCGACATCGGGCAGGCCCTGGCGCGTGCCGCGGCGCCGGCCTTCGCCGGTGCCCGCTTCTCGTTCGACATGCTCGGCGAGGCCGCGCTGACCGCGGCCGACGCGCGGCGCTACCTGGCCGCGTATCGCCACGCGATCCGGCGCGCCGGCGCCGACGCGCCGTCGCACGCCGACGCCGAGGTCTCGGTCAAGCTCTCGGCGCTGTGGCCGCGCTTCGAGTTCGCGCACGAGACGCGCGCGCTGGCCGCCGTCGGTGACGCGCTGATGACCCTCGCGCTGGACGCGCGTGCGGCCGGCGTGAGCCTGACGGTCGACGCGGAGGAAGCCGATCGCCTGGCGCTGACCCTGGCCGTGTTCGAGCGTGTCAGGGGCGATGCGCGGCTGGCCGGCTGGGACGGCCTCGGCCTTGCCGTGCAGGCCTATCAGAAGCGCGCCCCGGCGGTGCTCGCCTGGCTGCAGGCGCTGGCCGCGGCGCACGGCGTGCGGGTGCCGGTGCGCCTGGTCAAGGGCGCCTACTGGGACTCCGAGATCAAGCGTGCGCAGCAACAGGGGCTGGCCGACTACCCGGTGTTCACGCGCAAGTGCCACACCGACGTGTCCTACCTCGCCTGCGCCCGTTACCTGCTGGAGGAGGGCGCCTCGCTGGTGCCGCGCTTTGCCACCCACAACGCACACACGGTCGCCTGGATCCTGGCCCATGCCGGTGACCGCGCATTCGAGTTCCAGCGCCTGCACGGCATGGGCGAGGCGCTCTATGAGAGCCTCGCCGAGGTCACCGGTGCGCCCGTACCGTGCCGTGTCTACGCGCCGGTCGGGGCGCACGAGGACCTGCTGCCCTACCTCGTGCGGCGACTGCTGGAGAATGGGGCCAACACCTCGTTCGTCAATCGCATCAGCGACGCAGCGCTGCCGATCGACGTGCTGGTCGCCGACCCGCTCGCGAGCGCCGCGGCACCGGCCGATCCGGGCGTGGTGCGTCCGCCGGACCTGTTCCGCCCCGCCCGTGTCGCCGCGCGTGGTCTCAACTTCGCCAGTGCGGCGGATCGCCGGCCGCTGATGCAGGCCATCGAACGGCTGCGCGCCGAGCCGCCGCGGGCCACGGCGCTGGTCGACGGCGTGCCTGTCCCGGGTGCCGCGCGCGCGGTGCGCAACCCGGCGCGGCCGGCGGAGCGGGTCGGCAGCGTGGCCGACGCCACGCCGGAACTGGCCGGCCGCGCACTCGACATCGCCGCCGGCGCGGCGCGCGCCTGGGCGGATACCGCGGTCGCAGAGCGCGCCGCCATCCTCGAACGAGCGGCCGATGCGCTCGAGGCACACGCCGCCGAGCTCACCGCGCTGACCGTGCTCGAGGCCGGCAAGACCCTGGCCGACGGCCACGACGACGTGCGCGAGGCGATCGACTTCCTGCGTTATTACGCGGACGAGGCACGGCGGCTGTTCGCGCATCCCCGCGACCTGCCGGGCCCCACGGGCGAGAGCAACCAGCTGCGCTGGCGCGCGCGCGGGGTGTTCGTGTGTATCAGCCCGTGGAATTTTCCGGTCGCGATCTTCACCGGCCAGGTCGCCGCCGCGCTCGCTGCCGGCAACGTGGTCATCGCCAAGCCGGCCGAGCAGACGTCCCTCACCGCGGCGCGCGTGACCGCGCTGCTGCACGCCGCGGGCGTGCCGCCGGCGGTGCTCGGCCTGTTGCCGGGCGACGGTCCGCAGCTCGGCGCCGGCCTGCTCGACGACCCGCGCGTGGCCGGTGTCGCCTTCACCGGGTCGACAGCGACTGCGCAGGCCATCAACCGGCGCCTGGCCGCGCGCGACGCGCCGCTGGCGGTCCTGATCGCCGAGACCGGTGGGGTCAACGCCATGATCGTCGACAGCTCGGCGCTGCCCGAGCAGGTCGTGCGCGACGCGGTGCGTTCGGCCTTCAACAGCGCCGGCCAGCGCTGCTCGGCATTGCGCGTGCTGTGTTTGCAGGAAGACTGCGCCGAGCGCGTGCTGTCCCTGCTGCTGGGCCATCTCGAGTACTGGACCACGGGCGCGCCGGAACGCCTCGACAGTGACATGGGGCCGGTCATCGACGGCCGCGCGCGCGACGCGATCGAGGATTACATCGCGCGCTGCGCGGCCGCCGGCCGGCTGCTCTTGCGCGGCCATGCCACCGGGCAGGGCGAGGGCCTGTTCGTACCGCCGGCGGTGATCCGGATCGATCATCTTGGCGAGCTCGAGGGCGAGATCTTCGGACCCGTGTTGCACGTGCTGCGCTATCGCGCGTCGGCGTTGCCCGGGCTGCTCGACGATCTCGAGGCGCTCGGCTACGGCCTGACGCTCGGCGTGCACAGCCGCATCGAGCGGCGCGCGGCCGACATCGCGCGGCGTTTCGGCGCCGGCAACGTCTACGTCAACCGTGACATGATCGGCGCGGTGGTCGGGGTTCAGCCGTTCGGTGGCCGCGGCCTGTCGGGCACCGGGCCCAAGGCCGGCGGACCCCATTACCTGCTGCGCTTCGCCACCGAGCAGACAGTGACCGTCAATACCGCCGCCATCGGGGGTAACGCGAGCCTGATGCAGCAACCCCGCCCGGCGCCGGGCGAGGAGGACCGCACGTCATGAAGATTGGCACGACCGTTCGCAACATGGGCAGCGCGGCCAGCCGCGACACGCTCGCACGCTCGGCGCGGCTGGCCGAGGACGCTGGGCTGGCGCACCTGTGGCTGGTCGATCACGTCGCGGTGCCGCCGGACGACGCCGAGGGATCGGACGGGATCTGGTTCGACCCGCTGGCGACGCTGCCATGGCTGGCGGCGCAGACCACGCGCATCGAGCTCGGTCTCGCCGTGCTGGTCCTGCCCTACCGCGCCGCGTTGCCGACCGCGAAGTGGGTGGCGACGCTGCAGGCACTGTGCGACGGCCGCTTGCACCTCGGCGTGGGCGCGGGCTGGATGGTGCCGGAGTTTCGCGCGCTGGGCGTCGACCCGGCGCTGCGGGGTCGCCTCACCGACGACACCCTGGACCTGATCCGCGCCTGCTTCGACGCGCCGCAGGACGTCGTCACCTGTAACGGTCAGCCGATGCTGTTCCGGCCGCGCCCGGCGCGCCCGCCGATCTACGTCGGTGGCATGAGCGAGGCGGCGCTCGCGCGCGCGGTGCGCGCCGGCGACGGCTGGCTGCCGATGGGCATCGACCCGGCGCGCCTGGCGGGGCGCGTCGCACGGTTGCGCGAGCTGGCCGCGGAGGCGGGCCGGCCCTGTCCGGAGATCGTGCTCATCGGCGGCCTGCCCGCGGATCCCGGGCAGGCCGCGGAGCAACTCGCGGGCTGCGCCGAGCTTGGCGCGACGCACTTCATCCAGGCCTCGCGCTATGCCGATTTTGCCGCCTTCGAGCGCATCGTCGAGCGCCTGGTCGCGTTGCGCAGCCGGCTGTAGCGCGGCGTGCACGACTGATGTCCTGCCGCGCGGACGGCATTGTTATCATCGACGCTCGTCACAGGCCATCGTAAGGGGAGCGGCATGCGCGGACGCCAGGTGTTCATGGACAGCCTCGTGGCTCACGGGGTCAGCGCCATCTTCGGCAACCCGGGCACCACCGAGAACCCCTTGCTGGACAGTCTCGTCGACTACCCCGGCATCGACTACATCGTGCACCTGCACGAAGGCGTGGCGGTGTGTGCCGCCGGCTTCTACGGGCAGGCCACGGGCCGCCCGGCGGTCGCCAACCTGCACGTCGCGCCCGGTCTCGGCAACGCCATCGGCATGATGTACGGCGCGCTCAAGGCCTGCGCACCGGTGGTGGTGACCGCCGGTCAGCAGGACACCCGCATGCGCCTGCGCGATCCCATCCTGCGTCACGACCTGGTGGCGATGGCAGCGCCGGTGGCGAAGTGGGCGGTGGAGGTGCAGCACGCCGACGAGTTCGCGACCATCATGCGCCGCGCCTTCAAGCTTGCCGTCGAGCCGCCGGCCGGGCCGGTGTTCGTCGCGCTGCCGATCAACGTCATGGAACAGGACACGACGCAGGCAGCGCAGACCTCGGGCGTGCTCTACCCGCATGCCGGCGCCGATGCCGCGGGCATCGAGAGCCTCGCGCAGATGCTGGCCGCGGCCGACAACCCGGCCATCGTCGCCGGTGACGACGTCGCCGTGCAGGGCGCCAACGACGCGCTGGCACGCGTGGCAGAGCGCTGCGGCGCATCGGTCTACGTCGAGTTCCTGCGCTCGCAGCTGTCGTTCCCTTACCGCCACCCGTGCTTCCGCGGCCGGGTGCCTTTCGAGGCCGCGCAGATCCGCGAGCTGCTCGCCCCGCACGACGTGGTGCTGCTGCTGGGCGGACCGTTCTTCGAAGAGGTGTGGTTCGATGCCGGCGACTCTCTCGCCGAGGGCACGCTGGTCGCCCAGATCGAGACCGCACCCTCGCGCCTGGCCTACAACTTCCGCCTCGACCTTGGCCTGGTCGGCCACCTGCCGGGCGCGCTCGCGGCGCTGGACGGCGCCCTGCCGGCGGTGCGCGGCGAGGCGCAGGCCGCGGCCGCCGAATCACGCCGCGCCGATCTTGCCGCGCGGCGCGAGGCCGAGCTCGGCGCCTTTTCCAGCCAGGTCGCGCGGCTCGCCGAGAGCGTGCCGCTGGCACCGGCCGTGGTGCTGGACGCGCTCGGACGGGCGATGCCGGACGACGCCATCCTGGTCGACGAGTCGATTACCGCCTCGGCGGACCTGACCAATGCCTTCGATCTCGCCGTCGCCGGCAGCTACCACGCCGAGCGCGGCGGCGGCATCGGGCAGGGCGTGGCCGGTGCGCTGGGCGTGGCCGTCGCGCATCCGGAACGCAAGGTGGTCGCGCTGACCGGTGACGGCTCGGCGATGTACAGCATCCAGGCGCTGTGGACGGCGGCGCACCACGATCTCGACATCCTGTTCGTGATCCTCTCCAACCGCGAGTACCGCGTGCTCAAGCACAACCTCGACGCCTTCCGCCAGCGTTTCGCGGCGCGTACCGACCGCCCCTACCCGAACATGGACCTGACCCGGCCCGAACTCGGTTTCGTGGCCATGGCCGAGGGCATGGGCGTGCCGGCTGAGCGCGTGGAGACGCTGGCGGAGCTGCGCTCGGCGCTCGGTAGCGCGTGCGCGGCGCGCGGGCCGCGGCTGGTCGACGTCGTCGTCGCCGGCAAGGAGTGAGTGTCGCCGGGATCGGCAGCGGCTTGCTCGGCGGGTGAACGCGGCGCCGTGCATGTGGTCCCAGTAATCTCCGACCGGAAAGCGCTGATGCCGTTACCCACCGCCCTGATCCTGCTCGCGGCGTTGCTTGCCGCGGCGCCGGCCAGCGCCGAGCTGCGCGGCCTGGCGCGGGTCGAGGATGACGCCACGCTGCGCCTGCGCGGCCAGCGTATCGTGTTGTGGGGCGTGCACGTTCCGCCGACGCGGGACGCCTGCTCGCAGTGGCAAAGGCCACCGCGCTGTACCTCGCAGGCGGCGCTCATGCTGGAGCAGGTCATCGATGGCTTCGTGCGCTGCGAGCGCAGGGGCCGGCTCGACGACGGGCGCATCGTTGCGCGCTGTCACGCCAACTACGGCCACTTCGACGCGGGCATCGACCTCGCCGCGTGGCTGCTCAACCGCGGCTGGGCGGTGGCCGGTGCCGATGCGCCGCCCGACTACCGCGTCGGCGAGGCCGTGGCGCGCCGCCATGGCCTCGGTATCTGGGGTCTGCCCCTCGCCCTGCAGCCCTGAATCCCCTCCCCAGGGCAGCTCAGAAGTAGCGCTGCAGCTCCCAGTCGGTGACGCCGGTGGTGGTGCCGGCGTCGCCGTGAGCGGCATTGAAGGCCTCCAGCTCGAGACGCCGGCTGTGCGCGTAATGCTGCACGAACGCATCGCCCAGGTAATGCCGCGCGACCGCGCTGCGCTCGAACAGGGCAATGGCCGTAGCAAGATCCGCCGGCACCCGCGGCAGGTTCGGATCGGCGTAGGCATCGCCGTCACAGGGCGGCAGCACCAGGCCCTGCTCGATGCCGTGCAGGCCGGCGGCGAGCGCGGCGGCGGTCAGCAGGTAGGGGTTGGCGTCGCCGCCACCGCTGCGCTGCTCGATGCGTGCGAACGCACCGTCCCCGGCCAGCGTGCGTACCGCGACGGTGCGGTTGTCGCCACCCCAGGCGGCGACCATGCCGCTCAGGTGGTAGGGCACGTAGCGCCGGTAGGCGTTGACCGTCGGCGCGTACATCACGGTGAACTCGGGCAGGGTCGCGGCAATGCCGGCGGCGAAGTGGCGCATGAGTGCCGAGCGCCCGTCGTCGGCAGCCGGGTCGTGGAAGGCGTTGCGATCGTCTTGCCACAGCGACAGGTGCAGGTGCGAACCGTTACCGAGGCTGTGCGCGTCGTAGCACGGCATGAAGCTGGCCTGGCACCCCAGGGTGGCCGCAAGCTCCTTCGCTGCGTGCCTGAGCAGGAACCCGCGGTCGGCCGCGGTCAGGGCGTCGGCGGGCGCGAGGTTGATCTCGAGCTGGCCTGCGACGGCCTCCGCGTTCCAGGCGCTGACCGCGAGGCCGAAGGTGTCGAGCTGGTCACAGAGCCCGCGTACGACGGCCTGGTGATGGCCGAGCGTGGTCAGCACGTAGGCACTGGGTGCCGGCCACAGCGGCTGCAGCCCGCGCCAGCCCTGCTCGCGCGCACTGCGCGCGGTCTCGTCAAACAACAGCAGCTCGAACTCGTGCGCGGCCCGGGTCTCGAAACCGAGCTCGCGGACCCGGCCGAGCAGCCGCCTGAGCGTCGCGCGCGGCAGCCAGGACAGCGGTGCGCCGTCGGCGGCACGTTCGAAATCGCACAGCACCAGGCCGGTGCCGGGCTGCCATGGCACCAGGCGGGCGGTAGCGGGGTCGACGCGCGCCACGCAATCGGCGAAGCCGTTGCGCCAGTCGGGCCAGTCGGGGTCGGCGCCGGCCGGCGGCGCGCCCGGCAGGTTGCCGGCATCGAGCACGGTCATCAGGCTGGAAATGCGCATCGGCGCGCCGGGCTCCGGCGGCAGCCGGTCCACGCGCAGTTGCTTGCCGCGCGCGATGCCGTGCAGATCGGACCCGACCACCGACAGGACCTCGACCCCGGTCGCGGCGATGAACTCGTGCAGGCTCGCGACTGGCACCGGCTCAGGTCCGGGGCGCGCCCCGCCGCGGCGCGCGCGCCGGCGACGGGCGGGACAGGGTGGCGATCATGGCCGGGCGGCAGGAGGGCATGCAGCGGAGACTGGGCAGGGGGGGTGACGGCGGACGGTGGCGCAGGCGGAACTGTCCATAATCCGGGGGCGGGGATCAAGCGCGACCGCTGCGGGCGCGCGCCTCAGGTCGCGATCACCACCCGTACCGCGTCGAGCTTGAGCTGTGCCCCGGCGAGGTAGCGCGCATAGCCGGCGCGGGTCTGCGCGAGTGCCTCGACCTCGTCCTCGTGCACGTTGGGATTGACCCTCGCGAGCTGGCGCAGGCGCGCGATCTCGGTGTCCATCTCGCTCTCCATGGCGGCCACCGCCGCGCCGACGAGCTGCTCCTGGCGCGTCTCGGCGAGGTGGGTGGCGTGCTCGGCGAGCTGCTCGATGGTGTCGTGCAGGCGCGCCAGGACCTTCTTTGCCGTCATCGCCGGCACCGGTCGCAGGGCCGCGTCCAGCGCCTCGGCGGAGTAGCGCGCGGCGACGTCCTCGCCGGCGGCATCGACCAGCAAGCGCAGGATCGCCTGCGGCAGGAAACGCTCCACGCTGAGCCCGCGCGGTGCCGGGCACACGATCACGAACAGGCACTCGACCAGCACCGCGCCGGGTGCCAGGCCGGCACCCTTGACGATGCCGAAGCAGGCGTTGCCGAGCTCGCTGCCGAGGACCATGTCCATCGCGCCGCTGACCATGGGGTGCTCCCAGGTGAGGAAATGCACCTCGTCGCGGGTCAGGGCGACGTCACGGTCGAAGGTGACCGTCAGTCCGCCCTCGGGCAGGCCGGGGAACGCTTCGCAGCGCATGTGATCGCCGGGCTGCAGCACCAGGTCGTGGCGGCCGCTGTCCTCGTGTTCGACCCCGAAGGCGTCGAACACCTGGTCCATGTAGGCACGCAGCGTATCGACCCGCGCGGCGTCTTCGATCGTGGCCAGCACGCGTGCGGCGTGCTCGCGATCGAAGGAGTTGAGCTCGAGCAGCCGGTCACGCCCGCGCTGCATGAGCTCGCGCAGCTCGGCGGCGCGCCGGCGCGTGCGTTCGAGCAGGGCGGAGCGTGCCGGCGCGTCGGCCGGGTCGCCCATGCACGCGAGCAGCGCGTCGCCGAACTCCGCGAACAGCGCCGGGCCGGCCGGACAGATGCGCTCGCAGGCGTTGATGCCCTCGTGCAACCAGTCCAGCAGCACCTCGCTCGCGCCCTGTTCGAAACAGGGCACGTGGATCTCGACCGCATGCTGCTGGCCGATGCGGTCTAGCCGTCCGATGCGCTGCTCGAGCAGGTCCGGGTTGAGCGGCAGGTCGAACAGCACCAGGTGGCGCGCGAACTGGAAGTTGCGCCCCTCGCTGCCGATCTCCGAACACACCAGCGCCTGGGCATCCTCTTCCGGGTCGGCGAAGTAGGCCGCCGCGCGATCGCGCTGGACCAGGTCCATGTCCTCGTGGAAGACCGCCGTGCGCACGCCGCGGCGTGCGCGCAGCCACGCCTCGAGCTCCTGCGCGGTGCCGGCGTTGGCGCAGATCACCAGGGTCTTGTCGGCGCGGTTGGCCCTGAGCCAGGTCGCGAGCCACTCGGCGCGCGGGTCGAGCGCCAGCCAGGCCTCACCGTAGCCGCACTCCGGGGTCAGCTGCGCGGCCGGCGCGAGGCTGGCGAGGTGCTGGCGCCAGCTTTCGGGTGCGCTCAGCGGGTGGCGGTTGAGACGGCGCTCGGGGAAGCCCTCGATGTGATCGCGGCAGTTGCGAAACAGCACGCGGCCGGTGCCGTGATGATCGAGCAGCTCGCGCACCAGCCGCTCGCGCAGTGCGCCGCCGCTCGCGGCCAGCTCCTCGACCCGTTCGTGGCCGAGGTACGCGGCGGCCTCGGCCAGCAGCTCCGCGGGCAGGGCCTCGTCAGCGTCGCCCGTGCCGTCGCCGATCGCGGCGACCAGCCCGCTGACCGCGGCGTAGCGTTGCTCTTCGGCGATGAAGCCCTCGAGATCGTCGTAGCGGTGCGGGTCGAGCAGGGCGAGGCGTGCGAAGTGGCCGCTGACCCCGAGCTGCTCGGGCGTCGCCGTCAGCAGCAGCAGGTCCGGTACCACCGCGGCCAGCGCCGCGACCGCGGCGTAGCCGGCGCTGGGCGCGTCCGGCGACCAGGCCAGGTGATGCGCCTCGTCGACGATCAGCACGTCCCAGCCGGCCGCGACCGCCTGCGCGCGGCGCCGGGCGTCACCGGCGAGCAGGGCCAGCGGGGCGAGCACCAGTTGCGCGGTCTCGAACGGGTTGTCGTCGCCGGACTCCTCCAGCTCGTCGGCGATGCCGGCGTCGATGATCGAAAAACGCAGGTTGAAGCGGCGCAGCATCTCGACCAGCCACTGGTGCAGGAGATTGTCCGGCAGCAGCACCAGCGCGCGCTGCGCGCGGCCCGTGAGCAGCAGGCGATGCAGCACCAGGCCGGCTTCTATGGTCTTGCCGAGGCCGACTTCGTCGGCCAGCAGCACGCGCGGTGCATGGCGCGCCGAGACCGTGTCGGCGATGTAGAACTGGTGTCCCAGGAGCTGCACGCGCGGCCCCAGCAGGCCGAACGCCGGCGAGGCGCGATGGCGATGCTGGTGCGCCAGCGTGGCCGCGCGCAGGGCGAACGCCTGCGTGCGGTCGACCTTGCCGGTGAACAGGCGGTCGAGCGGGCGGTTGAACTGCACGAAACTGTCGAGATCGATCTCGTGCAGCTCGACCGCTTCGCCGTGTGCGTTCATACCGCGGTAGACGATGCAGCCTTCGACCTCGACCTGCTCGCCGACGATCAGCTCGCTGCCGTCCTCGGCGCGGATACGGTCGGCGACGCGGTAGCGCACGCGGGTCAGGGGTGCGTTGTCGAGTGCGTAGGTGCGCCGTTCCTCGCCGGCGGGGAAGGTCATGACGACGCGCCGGTCGGCGACTTCGTAGACGATGCCGAGGCCGAGCTCCGGCTCGGTGTCGCTGATCCAGCGCTGGCCGGGGCGCGGCTCAGACATGCTGGCGGCGGCGCGGCGGACGACGCCCCGAAGTCGGCAGGCGTAGCACTAGCGGGCGTCGGCGTCGTCGCCGAAGCGCGCCTGGAACTCGGCCGTGGTGTTGGTGTGCGGGAATGCACTGTCCGGTACCGCGACGCCGAGCGCGGTGCACAGCGGCGCCCAGCCGTCGTCCGGGTGCCATTCGAGCAGCCGCGCCGGCGGCGCCTCGGCGCGCACCCGGGCGTTGTGCCGGCGGTAGGCCTCGAGTGCGGCTTCGCGGTCGTCGATGGCGGTGGTGAAACGCCGTGCGAAGAGCGCCTCGATCATGTCGCGCCACGGCCCGTCCTCGGCGCGCCGGGTCGCCGGAAAGATGGTTTGCGAGGCGCTCTGCCACCAGGACTGCTCGTCGCGCTGCGAGAAGACGATGACGGCTTCGGGAAAGGCCGCGGCGATCTCGGGCCAGAACGCCGAGGCGGGCCAGTCGACTGCCGCCGACCAGCCGTCGAGGAAGCTGCGCCAGTCGGGCATCTCGCCGCGCGCGGCGGCGTGCCAGACGGCCACGTCGTCGGGCCGGGTGTGGATCTCGAACATGTGGTAGCAGGGCCCGCCGAGCAGGGTCTCGAGCGCGCGCTTGAGCGAGGTCGTACCGGTGCGGCCGACGCCGGCGCCGATTACGCGTAGGGTCATGTCTTGGTCTCCGGAGGGCTGCGGGCGTGCCCGGCGGCGCATGGTAGCAGGCGCGCCGGCGCCGCGCTTCAGTCGAGGGTGGTGCGCGTGTAGCCGCAGCGCACGCAGCGGCGGATGGTCACCAGGCGGCCCTGCTTGACGTCGAACTGCTTGCTGGTGTCCACCGCCCACTTGTGGAAGCCGCTCTTGCACAGCGTCTTGCCGTCGGACCGGCGCCGTTTCGGCGGCTTGCGGAACGGGATGATGTCAGCCATCGGCGGCCACCCGGAACGCGTCGCCCAGGGCCTCGCCGGCGGCCGCGGCGATGTCCGCCACGGCGCGCGCGCCGTAGCGCCGCTCGCTGGCTGCGCCCCACACCACGCCGGGCCAGTAGTCGTCCTCCACCCGGCGTCCGACCACGTGTACGTGGAGCTGGCGCACGATGTTGCCGATGCTCGCGACGTTGAGCTTGTCGACCGTGAAATGGTCACGCACGAAGTGCGAAACGGCGTTGATTTCCGCCAGCAGGCGCGCCTGCTCGCCGGCCTCCAGGTCGCACAGCTCGGTGGCCGTGGTCTCCGGCACGAGAATGAACCACGGCACCGCCGGGTTGTTCATCAGCAGGACCCGGCACAGCCCCAGGCGCCCGAGCGCGACGCAGTCGTGGGCGAGGTGCGGGTCGAGCTCGAACGCCGCCACGCTGCTTCAGCCGGCCGACATGCCGCCGTCGACCGGGTAGCAGTTGCCGGTGACGTAGCTCGCTTCGTCGCTGGCCAGGAACAGCGCGAGGCGCGCGACCTCCTCGGGCTGGCCGTAACGGCGCAGCGGTACGGCCTTCTCCATCTTCTGCTTGACGACGTCACTGGAGCCCGGTGCGTAGCCCTGCTCCAGGGCCTCGATCATGCGCGTGGCGATCGGCGCCGGGTTGATGGTGTTGATGCGCACGCCGTGCGGCGCGCACTCGAGCGCGGCGGCCTTCATCAGTCCGACCACCGCGTGCTTGGAGCCGACATAGGCCGAGAGCTTCTTCGAGCCGCGCAGTCCGGCCAGCGACGAGGTGATGACGATGCTGCCGCCGCCGGCAGCCTTGAGCGCCGGGATGGCGTACTTGAGGCCGAGAAACACGCCGCGCACGTTGACCGCCATGACGCGGTCGAACATCTCCAGCGGGTAGTCCTCCAGCGGCGACACCGCACCCTCTATGCCGGCGTTGAGAAACGCCACGTCGAGGCGCCCGCAGCGCTCGAGCGTGGTGGCAACCGCCTGCTCCATGGCCGCGGCGTCGCTGACGTCGGCCGCGATGCCGTAGGCCTGCTCGGCGCCGATCGCGGCGACGGCGTCGTCGAGCGCGCCCTGGTCGAGATCGACCAGCACCACCTTCGCGCCCTCGTCGGCGAACAGCCGCGCCGCGGCGAGTCCGATGCCGCCCGTGGCGCCGGTGATCAGTGCAACCTTGTTGGCCAGTCGTGACATGAAAAACCTCCCAGTGTCGATGTTGCGGCCGGGGCGAATGCGCCGCCGCGGCACAGTTTACACGCCCCCGGCCGCGGCCCTTGTCTGCCGCCCGCGGCCTGCGTTCCAATAGCCGCCACTCGAACGGCGGAGCAGACGTGGGCGACAGGTTCTTTTTTCTCGCGGGTGACCTCGCCGCCAACGCCGTGGTCGGTGCGCTGGCCGGGCTGGTCTGCTGCGTGTTCGTCGACCCGGCCTGGAACATGCTGCTCGCGATGGGGGTGTGCATGCCGCTCGGCATGCTGGTGGCGACCGTCGCCGCGGTCCCGCTGATGCGCTGGTTCGGCGCCATGGAGGTGATGGTGCCGACCATGCTCGGCGGCATGCTGGCCGGCATGGCGGTGGGCATGCGCGCGGCCATGGCGCCCTACGGGGTGACCGACGCGGTGCTGTTCGGCGCCGTCGTCGGGCTCGTCGCGCTGGCTTTCTGCAGCTATGCCGACTACCTCATCCGCGGCGCCCAGCGCATGCACCGGGAGGGCGGCGATGGACGCTGACAACCAGGCCAAGTGGGACCGTGCCGCAAAGACCTTCGACTTCATGACCGGACTCGGACCGGATCGCCGCTGGGCGCCGTACAAGCGGGCGCTGTTCAGCACCATGCACGGGCGCATCCTGTTCCTCGCACTCGGCACCGGGCTCGACATCCAGTTCTTCCCGCCGCGCCAGGACATCACCGCCATCGACATCAGCCCGGCGATGCTGGAGCAGGCCAGGCCGCGCATCGAGCGCTACGAGGGCAGCATCGACGCGCGCGTAATGGACGTCCACGATCTCGACTTCGCCGACGCCAGCTTCGACCAGGTCTATACCTCGTGCACGTTCTGCTCGGTGCCCGATCCGATCGCCGGGCTGCGCCAGCTCCACCGCGTGCTCAAGCCCGGCGGCACCTTGCGTATGTTCGAGCACACCGGCAGCCGCTTCTGGCCGTTTCGCCTGTTCATGAACCTCATGACCCCGCTGACGCGCCTGTTCGGCCCCGACATGAACCGGCCGACGGTGGACAACGTCGCCGCCGCCGGCTTCGAGATCGTCGCGGTCGACTACGTCTACCTCGACATCGTCAAGACCATCACCGCGATCAAGCCGGTCGCGGCGTGAGGGTGTCGGCCGACATCCGCTACTCGCAAGGCATTCCGCGATGACGACACCCGCGCTCGAGGTGCTGCGCCGCGTCTACGGTTACGATGCCTTCCGCGGCGAGCAGGCCGGCGCCATCGACGCCGCGCTTGCCGGGCGCGACGCGGTCGTGCTGATGCCAACCGGCGGCGGCAAGTCGCTGTGCTACCAGGTCCCGCCGCAGGTGACCGGCGGCTGCACGCTGGTGATCTCGCCCCTGATCGCGCTGATGCAGGACCAGGTCGCCGCCCTCGAACAGCTCGGCGTGGCCGCCGCCTGTCTCAACTCGTCGATGAGCGGCGCCGAGCAGGCCGCCGTGGTGCGCCGCCTGCGCGCCGGCGAGCTGCGGCTGGTCTACGTCGCGCCGGAGCGCGTGTTCAGCGAGCGCACGCTGGCGGATCTCGCCTGCGCGCGCATCGACCTCATCGCCATCGACGAGGCGCACTGTGTCTCGCAATGGGGCCACGACTTCCGCGCCGACTACCTCGAGCTCGGGCGCTTGCGCGAGCACTTCCCCGGCGTGCCGCGCATGGCGCTGACCGCGACCGCCGACGAGCGGACCCGCGCCGACATTGCCGCGCGCCTGGCACTCGACGACCCGGCCTGGTTCATCGGCGGCTTCGACCGTCCCAACATCCGTTACACGGTGCGCTCGCGCAGCAATGCACGCGCCCAGCTCAAACGCTTCCTGGAGACCTACCGCGGCCAGGCCGGCATCGTCTACTGCATGTCGCGGCGCAAGGTCGAGCAGACCGCGAGCTGGCTGGTCGGCGAGGGCTTCGACGCGCTGCCTTACCATGCCGGTCTCGACGGCGACACGCGGCGTGACAACCAGGCGCGCTTCGTGCGCGAGGACGGCGTGGTGATGGTCGCGACGATTGCCTTCGGCATGGGCATCGACAAGCCGGACGTGCGCTTCGTCGCGCATCTCGACCTGCCCAAGAGCGTCGAGGCCTACTACCAGGAAACCGGGCGCGCCGGCCGTGACGGCCTGCCGGCCGAGGCGTGGATGGTGTATGGCCTGGAAGACGTCGTGCGCCTGCGCCAGATGCTGGAGCAGTCGCCGGCGGCCGAGGAGCACAAGCGTGTCGAACGGCACAAGCTGGATGCGCTGCTCGGCTGGTGCGAAGCGACCACCTGCCGGCGCCTGCCCCTGCTCGAGTACTTCGGCGAGCGCCACGAGACGCCGTGCGGTAACTGCGACAACTGTCTGCAGCCGCCGGTCACGCGCGACGCGGCCGAGGATGCGCAGAAGCTGCTGTCGTGCATCTACCGCACCGGCCAGCGCTTCGGCGCCGCCCACGTCATCGACGTGCTGCGCGGCGCCGACACCGAGAAGGTTCGCCAGCACCGCCATGGCGAGGTCTCGACCTACGGCATCGGTGCCGACGAGAGCACCAATCACTGGCGCTCGGTGCTGCGCCAGCTCATGGTGCAGGGCGCGGTCTATGCCGACGTCGAGGGCTATGGCGCGCTCAAGCTGGGTGCGCCCGCGCGCGCGCTGCTGCGCGGCGAGGCGCCGTTCGCGTTGCGCGAGGACCTCGCCGAGCCGCGCGCCGCGAGCCGCCGCCGCGCTGCGCCGGAGAACGTGGCGCCGCAGGACGAGGCGCTGTGGGACGCGCTGCGCGCCTGCCGCAAGCAACTGGCGGAGGACGGTGGCGTGCCGCCCTACGTCATCTTCCACGATGCCACCCTGCGCGACATGCTGGCGCGCCGGCCGGCCAGCCTGGAGCAGTTGCTGGAGGTCAACGGCGTCGGCCGCGCCAAGCTCGAACGTTATGGCGAGGCCTTCCTCGAGGTGCTGGCGCAGGCCGGGTAAGGTGGCGCGGCCCGACCTTCAGGGGCGGCGGTAGCGCGCGAGGTAATCGGGCACGTCCAGCGCGACGCGCTGCTTCGGATCGGTGACCGGTGCGCCCGCGGTCTGCGGCAGCGGCAGGTAACCGGCCCATATCGGCAGCGCGTAGTCCTCCTCGTCGTCCTTCGGCAGCAGGTCGCGCTGCTTCACCGAGGCGGCGTCGATCGACATCGCCACCACCGTGGTCATCTTCAGCTCCTTCGCGTTCGGCGGCCGGGCATCCGCCCAGCGGCCGGGCACCACGTGCTCGGTCAGGCGTTCGAGCGCGGCGAGCCTGGCCGCCTCGTCCTCGATCACGCGGCCCTTGCCGAACAGTACCACCGAGCGGTAGCCCATGGAGTGGTTGAAGGCCGAGCGCGCCAGCACCAGGCCGTCGAGCAGGGTGATGGCTACGCAGATCTCGGCACCGGAGGCGATCGCCTGCAGCAGCCGGCCGCCCTTCAGCCCGTGGAACAGCAGGGTATCGCCGTCACGTGCATGGATGGTCGGGATGACGAAGGGCTGCTCGCCCTCGGCGATGGCGACGTGGCAGATCAGCGCCTCGTCGATGATCGCGTTGACGCTGTCACGATCGTAGCCGGCGCGCCCCGGCAGGCGGCGCACCTCGTGCCGTGGCTTGCTCTTGCTGCTGCTCATGCGACCTCCCGCTGGTATCGGCGCCGCGGCATTGTTTCGCGTTCGTTGGCCGCCTGGCAAGGCGGCCGACGATCAGGCGCTCAGGCGGCCTGGCCACCGTCGGCGGGCGGATCGATCTCGGCGAGCAGCGCGGCGAAGGCGCGGCAGGCGTCGACCGTGGTGAAGACCCCGGCAAGGCGGCCGTGACGGGTCACGATGACCGCGTCGAGATGCGCTGCCGCCATGCTTTCGAGCACGTCGTGCAGGGGCTCGTCGATCGACACCACGCGGGCATCGGGTGCGTGGTAATCGCGCACGAAGCCGCTCGCGCTCGCCGCCAGCCCGCGCGCCAGCGCGGCCGCGTCCAGCATGCCGACGACGTGGGTGCCGGCGGTCACCGGCAGGTGATGGAAGTCGTGCTCGTCCATCATGCTGCGCGCATCGGCGAGCGGGGCGTCGACGTCGATGCTGTAGGGAAACGGCGTCATGGCGGTCTTGAGATGCGGCAGGTGTCTTTTCATCGGCTCTCGTGCGTGCGGGGCGGGGCAGGCAAGGGTGCCCGCCGCGCGCGCCGATCTCAACCGCCGCGCGCGGCGCGCCTTGATCCAGGTCACGCCGGGCGGCCGGTTATCATCGCTGCGTGTTTACAGACCCGCCGTTGCGGAGGATTGCCGATGAAGGTCGAAACCCTGTTGCCGCTGGGCAAGGTGGATCCCGGACTGCGCGAGCCGGGCACGCCGCTGGCGCTCGACACGCTGGCCGCCGATGCGGCGCAGGTCGAGGCGCTGGGCTACGACGCGCTCATGTTCGAGGAGACCAAGCACGACCCTTACGTGCTGGCTGCACTCGCCGCACAGGCCACGCGCACGGTCGGGATCGGCACCGCGGTCGCGATCGCTTTCCCGCGCAGCCCGACGGTGACCGCGATGAGCGCCTGGACGCTGCAGAAGCTGTCCGGCGGGCGTTTCATCCTCGGCCTCGGCTCGCAGGTGCGCGGCCACATCGAGCGCCGTTACGGTTTCCGCTGGTCGCCGCCGGGACCGTGGATGCGCGAGTACATCGGCGCGCTGCGCGAAGTGTGGGACGCCTGGCAGCACGGGCGCCAGCCGGCCTTTCACGGCCGGCATTACCAGCTGAGCCTGAGCGTGCCCCTGTTCGACCCGGGCCCTCTCGAGCAGCCGCGCATTCCGGTGCACGTCGCCGCGGTCAATCCCTACATGTGCGAGGTTGCCGGCGAGGTTGCCGACGGCGTGCGCCCGCACCCGGTGTGCACCGCGCGCTACATCGAGGAAGTCATGTGGCCCGCGGTGCGGCGCGGGGCGGCCAGGAGCGGGCGTGCGCTCGACGACTTCGCGCTCAGTATCAAGCCGCTGATTGCGACCGCGCCGGACGCCGAATCACTCGCGGCGCGCGTACGCGACGTGCGTGCACGGGTTGCGTTCTATGCGTCGACCCCGGCCTACCGCGCGGCGTTCGCGGCGCACGGCCTCGGCGAGCTCGCCGACGAGATGAAGGGCCTGTCGAAATCGCAGCGCTGGGAGGAGATGCCGGCGCTGATCGACGACGAGGTGCTCGGCCTGTATGCCTGTGTCGGCACCTGGGACGAGATCGCCGACGTGCTCGCGACGCGCTACCGCGGCCTGGTCACCAACGTCGAGTTCAGCATCCCGGTCGCCAGCGAGGCCGACGCCGGGCGGCTGCGCGGCATGCTGGCGGCCCTGCGCGCCGCCTGAACGCGCCGGCTTACGCCGCGGAGCCGAGCAGCTCGATGCCGAAGCTGAGCAGGAAGAAGCCGGCGACGAGCTGGAACAGGCGGTAGTCGATCAGCTTGAGCGCCGGGTAGCGCGCGGTCAGCGGCGCGAGGCGCTGCCGGAACAGGGGCACGAACTGCAGCGCGACGGCGACGCCGATCATGATGCCGCTGAGGACGTAGCGCAGGACGGGATCGAGTTCCAGCGTGAGTCTCCGTGCAGCGCCGCTCAGCGCAGCACGCTGCCGCCGACGCCGTAGGTGCGGCCGCGAAAGTGGCACACGGCCTCACCGCCGTCGTTGACGATGGTGACGTTGTACATGCCGGTACGGCGCGTGCGGTTGTCCTCCACCGCCTCCGCGGTCAGGGTTTCGCCGAGCTGCGCGGGGCGCAGGAAATCGATGTTGGCGTTGAGCGCGAGATGCACCGCGTTGTGCGAGTTGCTGGCAAAGGCCATGGCGGTGTCGGCCAGCGCGAACATGATGCCGCCGTGGCACACGTCGTGGCCCTGCAGCATCCACTCGACCACCGGCATGGACATGCGTGCATAGCCGGGGCGCACCTCGTCGAGGGTGATGCCGAGATGCTGTGAAGCGCGGTCGCGCGCATGCATGCTGGCGGTCGCGGCGCGCGCGAGGGCGAGCGGGTCGCTGGGGATGTCGTCGGTCATTCGCGAAGCCGGGTGCTGAGACGAGCGCCGATGATAACCGCTCAGTCGCGGCCGGCTTCGATGACGCGCTGCGCCAGCCGCTGCGGGTCGGTGAAGCACAGCTCGTGGCTGCCCGGCCCCTGTACCAGGCGGAACAGGCCGAGCTTCTCCGACAGGCGCGGATGCCAGCCGTGGCTGTGCGGTAACGCGGTGTCCTCGGTGCAGTTGATGTAGGACTTCGGCGTTTCGAAGGCTGCGGGATCGCGACTGAGTGAGATGCCCTCGGTGAAGCTGCGGTAGGGATGGGGATTGAGCTCGGCGTAGGCGGATTCGGCCAGCGCCGCGTCGGCGTCGTTGATGAAGGCGTCGCGCCAGATCGGGTAGGGCAGGGTGACCGAGCCGTCTTCGGCGACCAGGTTCTCGAACAGGGCGACGTAGTGCGGCGGGACCAGGTCGACCAGCGCTTCGCCGTCGTTGGGTACGAAGGCATTCCAGTAGACCAGGCGCCGGATGCGCGCGCCCAGTCGATCGCCGGCGGCGGTGATGATCATGCCGCCGTAGCTGTGGCCGACCAGCACGAAGTCGTGCAGGTCATGCGCCTCGACGTAGGCCAGCAGCGAGTCGATGGCCTCGCTCAGCCCCGAGCGCTTGTCGTCGCCGGGGCGGTTGCCGGCCAGGGTCGGCAGGTGCACGCGGTGTCCCGCCGCGCGCAGCGACGCGGCGGTGGCCTCGAACTGCGCCCCGGTGTGCCACGCGCCATGCACGATGACGAAGGTGCTCATGGCCGGGCCGCGCAGCCTACTTGGTCTCGACCAGGATCTCGCGGTAGCGGGTCTGGCCGGCGTTGCGCGCCTTGTGCAGGGCCGGAACCCGGTGTCCCTTGCCATCGACGGAGACGAGGTCGTCGCCGTCCATCTTCAGTGCGAAGGTCGAGCCGGCGCTGGCGTCCAGGGTGCCGAGATCGTTGCCGTCGGCATCGAACACTTCCAGCGGCGCGCCGTCGAGCACGTAGAAAACATAGTCGTGCTCGTGCCGGTGCAGGGGCGTTTCCTCGCCCGGCTCGAGCGTGAATTCCCACACGATGATGCGATCGTTCTCGTACACCTTGGTGGTGCCGACGTTACCCATGCCCATGCTGCATTCTCCCCTCGTACGCGCGGTGGCGGAGCGCCCCGCGCTTCCCGGGCAAGCCTAACCAAACTCATCGCGCGTCGCCATCGGCCGCGCAATCGACCGTGACGGCCGGCGCCGGCGCCGCATCCGCCATGATCGCGCGCCGCACGTTGGCCAGCTCGGCACCCTCGTCGAAGCGCACCCCGGTGTCGGTCAGCGCCACGCCGAGGCGCGCCATCAGGGGCGCGAAGTCGGGGAAGCCGCGCGCGCCGCGATAGCGGTCATAGAGCGCTTCGAACAGCGCGAAGGGCGCCAGCCGATCGAGCTCGCGCACCAGCCGCCGTCCGCTCCAGCCTGCGGCCGCGGGCAGGCAGCAGGCCTGCAGCGCGTCCAGCACGCTGTCCAGCGAAGCGCGGTTGTCGCTGTGCTCGCGCAGGGTGACGTCGGCCATCAGCGCGAGCACGGCGCCGCCCCAGTAGGTCTTCATCAGCCCGTCCCAGCCGCCGACCGGCATGGCCGCCTCGATCGAGAGGTGCGGCACCGAGCGCTCGCCGCGGCGGAAACCCTCGATCAGTTTGCGCCACGCACGCTGCTCGGTATAGGCGCCGCCGCGCGCCATGAGCACGTTCTGGTAGTAACTGGCGAGCCCCTCGGACAGCCATTTCTCGTCGGCGTCGACGTAGGGGATGAGCAGGTGGGCGAACTCGTGGGTCGCGGTCCAGTCGGCGGTGAAGTCGGCCAGTGCGCGGCGCTGGTTGACGTAGAACTGCACCGCCTCGCCGCCGTCGCGGATGACGTGCCCGAACGGCACCGGCTCACCGCGGTCTACGCGTCCGCGCGCCACCGGCACCACCAGCACCTGCGGCGCGGGATGCGGGAAGCGGCCGTAGACCCGGTTGACGTTCCCGGCCGCGGCGGCCAGCCAGGCCGCCAGCTCGCGCGGCCGGCCGGCCGTGTGGCCGCCGAGGATGGCTGCGCGCAGGGTCGTACCCGGAAGGCCGATGCTGCAATGCGCGAAACGGCCGAAGGCGCTGACCGCGGCGTCGCTGCGCGGCGAGGGTGGAACGCGGAACCGCGGTGTGCGCGTTCCCGCGCCGGCAATCGGCTGCCACGGCACCGACACCGCCATGCCCTGCGGCAGCTCGAAGCCGACTTCCAGCACGGCTTCGCCGCCGCCTGCCGGCAGCCACAGCCACAGGGCCACGGCCAGGGCGCGGTTGTGCTCGTCCAGCGCGGCATAACGCGGGTTGAGCGCCGCTGCGGCGGCGAGATCGACCTCGTAGTCGACGCAGCGCTCGTCGGCGACGAGCGTGAGCCGCCCGCCGCGCGGCGCCAGGCTGCGGCCGCCGGGCTCGGCCCGCGCGCGGCGCAGCACGGCGGGCGCCTCGGCGTCGTCCGCGACCAGCACGCCGCCGGGCGCGGCGGGGCAGGCGCGCACCGCGAGCGTGGCGAGGTCCGCCGCCGGCCTGACCCGGTATTCATGCACGGTCGCCGCCGCGCCGGGCGCGAGCAGCATGCTGCACAGCAACCCGGCGACAGCGCGCCCGCACCTCATGCTGCGCCGCCCTCGCGCCAGCGCAGGGCCAGGCCGCGTTCGATCCCGGCGTCCGCCGCCGTGCCGGCTGCCAGCTCCAGGGTCATCGCGGCGCCGAAGCCGATCGAGCCGCGCCAGGGCACGACCGCCGGCACCACGCGGGTCACGATCAGCAGCCGGTTGAGGTAGACGAGATCGATGGCATAGCCCATGAACATGGTATGCACGCTGCCGCAGGGGTCGATCAGCAAACCTTCGCCGAAGCCCAGCGGCGGGCGCCCGAGCAGGCCGCGCAGGCGTTCCCAGGGCGTGGTGGTGCGATACACCGTGGGCACGATGATGACGCCATGTACCGCGTCGACCAGGCTGCCGACGTTCATGGCGCCGCCGGACCCGTCCCCGCCCGC
This sequence comes from Gammaproteobacteria bacterium, assembly GCA_041984235.1. Classification (GTDB taxonomy): domain Bacteria; phylum Pseudomonadota; class Gammaproteobacteria; genus JBHIYN01. The sequence goes on along the minus strand of JBHIYN010000006.1, from coordinate 184,655 downwards.
TGCGCTCGAGCTTCCGTCATGGTTGCCGATAGTACCGGAACGCGGCCCGCGGGCGTCCGGCCACGGTCGCGACGCAAGTGCAAAATTGCGTGCCGTCCGATTGGCTAAACCGCCGGCTTCGTATATTGTTGCGACGAGAACCTAAGCGCTTTTCCCGCGCGCGGAGCGTCCGCGCCGGCACTCTGGAGGACTACCATGTCGACACAGAAACTCAGGCAGCTTGGCCAGGGCATGACGGAGTACATCATCATCGTCGCGCTCATCGCCATTGCCGCAATCGCCATCTACGGCCTGTTCGGCGACACCGTGAAGGAACAGATGGGCGTCATGACCGAGGAGCTGGCCGGCAACACCGCGGCCTCCAACATCGACACCCCGGATACCAGCGTCGACGACGACACCGGCTCGCTGAGCACCTACGCCGCGGGCACCGCAGAGTAAGCCCGAGGAGATCCCGGCCGGCGGCGTAACCCGTGACAGCACGAGGAACGTCGCCGGCACCTCCCGCACGGGGGCGCGAAGTCCCGCGCCACGGCCGCAGGCAACGCCAGCGCGGCCAGGCCGCGGTGATGACCTACCTGTTTGCCGTCGTCCTGGTGGTGGCGGCGCTCTCCCTGTACCGCACCGGACGCCTGACCGGTGACAAGATGGAGATGCAGAACGCGGCCGATGCGCTGGCGTTCGGCGTTTCCACCGTCGAGGCACGCGACCTCAACTTCGCCGCCTACACCAACCGCGCGATGGTCGCCAACGAGGTCGCCATCGGCCAGGCCATCGGCATGGCCTCCTGGGCCTACCACTGGAAGTCGATCGGCGATTTCCTGCTCGAGTACAACAAGTACCTGACCGGGCCCACGCTCGGCATCTCGAATGCCGTCCTCACGCCACTGGCGACGGCTTTCCAGGTCCCGGGCGGGATTTTCGTCACGATCATGCGCGGCTATGCCAAGGCCATGACCGCGGTCAACCACAACGTCAACAAGGCGTACGGCATATCGCAGCAGATCCTGCACCTGGCCAGCATCATCAACACGCTGGGCATGCTCGAGGAGTCGATCGACGCCAACGCCCCGGACGGGGCCCACATGTCCGGCTACGGCATGCTGATGCTGCTCGCGCACCTGGCGAGCTACGGCGGGCTGCCGGTGCCGGTGACCGAGAAATTCACCCAGTCCTACAATCCGGCGGCCGAGGCCACGCCGAAGGAGGAGTGGCAGGCCGACACCGCCGGCGAGACCGATGCCGGCGGCTACGGGCGCCTCGCCGCCCTCATCCACAACTCCGGCGATCCCTTTACCAAGGGCTGGCACAACCCGCCCTACCACGACGATCCGGATCTCACCGGGCGCGGCTGGATCATCAATTTCTTCGAGCTGATGGCCGAGGCCGGCCTGCTGCCGCGGCCGGAGCGGGTCAGCTTTGGTGTCGGCCCGGTCTCGGGCTACGGTGAGTTTGGTGTCTATGACGGCGGCTGGCTGGGCTTCGAGCTCGGCGGCGGGGTCGACTTCGGCGTCATCGGCGCCGACGTCAATTTCTACATCCAGGTCCGTTTCCGCATGCTGCGCGAAGGCGGCAGCGAGCTGCGCGTGACCTTCCCGCTGGCCGGTGCCGACAAGGACAAGGCCTCCGGCGACCTGTTCGCCTGGTCGAGCGCCGACGCGACCAACTTTGACCTCGGCTTCCGCGGCGGCGGCGGCTTCGACGCCTGGATCAAGATTCCCTTCGTCGGCAAGATTGACCTCATCAGCGCCGATGTCGTGATGCAGGTCGCCGACGAGCGCATGTTCATCGGCTTCGGCTTCGGCGGCAGCGGTGAGGGTTGTACCGATCCGACCCTGGACGACGATCCCGACAACGACGACGACGAGCCCGAGTGCGAGTCGGTCGAGGACGACGCCGATGTCGTTATCTACGACGGCTCCTTCCCGACCTCCGCGCCGCTGGGGGCGGCCTTCGTGTGGAGCGGCAAGTCGACCGGCACCAAGAAGAATGCGCTGACCTCGGCGCCGCAGCACATGGGCACCGAGGTCGATCTCGGACTGCCCTTCGACACCCCCACCGGCCCCATCCCGAACGATGCCTACGGCCACGCCGCGCAGCGCCTGCTCGGCTGGTACTACCCGCCCAGCCTGCCGGCTTCGGGCATCTATTCGCAGCCGACGGTGTTTCCGGATCGCAACGTCGGCAGTTCCTACAAGGGCCTGCCGCGCTACATCGACACCACCGGCGCGGAGCCGCTGTACAAGACCGGCGGCCCGTTCTTCATTGCCGCGCTCACGCTCGACGAGGAGGACTTCGAGGAAGAGCACTACGACGACCATGCCGGTGCACGGCCGGCCGGCCGTTTCGAGCTCGACGAGGCGTTCGGCGACACCTCGCTGTCCGCGGTAGCCAAGTCGGAGGTCCATTTCGACCGTCCGCTCGACATCGACTACTTCGCGCGCGGCGACGGTTACGTCGAGCACGGCAGCGCCTTCAACCCCTACTGGCAGGCGCGCCTGATCGAGACCAGTCACGCGGACCGCGTCATCGCGCTGCTGCTGCAGCACGGCGAGCTGGCCCAGGGCATCTCCTTCGGTTCGCTCGACGGCCTGGTCAACTGGATGGCCTCGGCGCTGGGGTTCTGAGCGATGCCTGCGATCACACGACAACGCAGCGGCGGGCAGGCGATGACCGAGTTCGTCATTGCCGCTGCTTTCGTCCTGCTGCCGCTGTTCGTGTTCATCCCGATGTTCGGCAAGTACATCGACATGAAACACTCGGCCATCCAGGCCGCCCGCTACCAGGCCTGGGAGTACACCGTCTGGTACAACGACATCGACGACCGCGGCATCCTCGAGAACTTCAACAGCGGTGACGCCGGCTTCATCATCCCGGAAAAGACCCAGGCCGAGACCCTGAACGAGGCGCGCGTGCGCACCATGAGCCGGGTCGGGTTCTACGAGACCGACAATCCGGCGACTGCCGGGGCCGGCGCCATCCGCACCGTGCGCGGCGCGGACATGTTCGAGGAGTACACGCCGAACACGATGTGGACCGACTACCGCGGCCTGCCGCTGTACACCGGCGTGATCGATGTCGACGAGGACAAGACCGCGACCGACGACGACACCCCCTCGATCGAGATTTTCGGCGTCGACGTCGGCGAGTGGCTGTACACCCTGATCGACATCGTCCAGATCGGGTTCGACGCGGTCTCGGCGATTATCAACCTGCTCGACTCCTTCTCACGCAACAACCAGTCCGACGGCAGCGTGCTGCCGGGCGCCGGCGAGCCGTTTGCCGGCAGCGCCGGGTTCAAGGCGATGAACACCGACGGTTACACGCGCGTCAATTTCGACATGATGGGCGCGGTCTACAACAACGGCGTCGGCATGCGCGAGAGCGGCGAGCTCGGCCGTACGGCGGGCGACAAGTCGACCTACCTGCTCGGCTTCAATGCCAAGGCCGGCGTGCTCGCCGACGGCTGGAATGCCGGCGGCACCGCGCACACCTACCTGCAGGTCGGCGGCGCGACGCCCTCGACCCTGGTCAACGAGCTGCTCAACCTGCCGGGCCTGTCCGAGATCTGGGACCTGATCAGCTTCATCGCGCCGGAGCTCTCGCGCTGCGACCCGGGCGGTCCCTCGGAGCCTCCCGATCCCCTGATCAAGTCGCCGCTGGCCGCGCCCGAGGGGCACCTCTGGCTGGGCTACGTGGACGGCGACGTGGTGCACCCGGACCGCCTCTCGGTCGACGGCGAGGATCCGGACGAGCGCCTCGGTGCGCACGCCTGCGACGACAGCGGCCGCTGCGTGTGGGACGACGACGTGCAGGCCCTGGATCCGCAACTGTCACATTCGCCATGCACCCTGTAATGCACCTGCGCACCCGCATCACGCTCGCCGCCGTGCTGCTGCTCGCCAGCGCCGCCACGGCGGCGCGCCCGCCCGACTTCCCGGCGCCCAGGGACGCCCGGGTCAGCATCGTTTCCAACGACATGACGGTGCAGGGCCGCAACATGTCGGTGCGCGCCTTCATCAGTGATGACGACGTCGAGGAAGTGGTCGAGTTCTACAAGGAGCTGTGGGCCGAGCCGCCGTCGCCGAAGGCGCCCGGCTACGCGTACGAGCCCGACGCCATCGCGCCCTGGCACCTGGTGACGCGTGTCGAGGACGGTTACGTCATGACCGTGCAGGTACAGCCGCACGCGGTCGACGGCTCGTTCGGCTACCTCGCCCTGGGGCGCCTGCCCGACCCGGGTGACGGCCCGGTGCGCGCGCCCGAGCCGCCCGCGATGGACGGCAGCGAAGTGCTCTCCAACGTGCTCAGTGACGACGCCGGCAAGTCGGCCCAGACCGCCATGCTGGTCAACGAGTTCTCGCTGCGCAGCAACGTCGATTTCTACCGCAACCACTACGACGGCTGGCGTGTCGACATCGACCAGGCGATGGCGCACGATGGCATGCACGCCCTGAGTTTCCGGCGCGGCCGCGAGCAGGTCATCATCACCATCAAGAGTGGTCGTGACGGCTCACATATAGTGCTAAACTCGGTCAAACACGATTTGCTGTGAAATCCTTGCGCCAACGGGTTGAAAAGAAAACGCTTAGTGCGCGGCGGATGCTGGGCCAGGGGATGGTCGAGTACACCGTGGTGCTGGCGTTTGGCGTGATGATGCTGGCCGGACCCGGCGGCGACGTGTTGCTCGACCTCGCCGCGGTGATGAAGAACAAGTACCGCGGTTATTCCTATTCGCTGTCGATGTCACCGCTGCCCGAGTTCGATACGGGGCCCGAGCTGCGGGAATATCTCGAGGGCCTGAACCTCGATCCGGAAATCGACGATGCCACCCTGGAACGGCTGACCATAGACCCGGTGCAGGACAACGTGACCGCGGCCCTGCAGCCGTTCGAGGACGCCTATTCCGCGTTCAACGACATCAGCGATTTGCTGGGGGACATGGAAAGCCTGGACGACATCGCGTTGCAGATGGCGCAGGACGCCATATCGCCGTTCTGACGGTGGCATGACGTCGACCGCCCGGTGGTGCAGGGGGCGCCACCCGGTGTGAACGAACAAGAAATCAGCCGCGGGCAAACGCGCCCCGGTACACGGAGGGCACGAACCGCATGGCGGACGTAGGCGAAAGCAAGAGCGCGTTTGGGATCCCGTTGTTGATTGGCGCCATCGGCTTCGGCCTGGCCGCCGCGGCGTTGTCCTACATCTACCTCAAGAGTGAGCGCAGCGCGCTGTTCGAGAAATACGCCGGGCGTGACCGCGGTGCGGTGCAGCTGCTGGTCGCGGCACGCGACCTGCCGAAAGGCGCGGTGCTGCGGCGGGAATTCCTCTCGCAGCGCAAGGTGCCGGGCGAGTTCGCGCACAGTGACGCCATCCGCGCCGCGGACTTCGAGCGCTACCTCGGTCGCACCGTGGAGGTCGAGGTCGCGGCCGGCAAGCCGCTGCTGAAGAGCTTCCTGGACGACAGCTTCCCGGTCGACTTTTCCGACTCGATCCCGATTGGCCGCCGCGCGCTGACCGTGCAGGTCGACGAGGTCAACTCGGTTGCGGGCTTCATCCGTCCCGGCAATCACATCGACCTGTTCGTCAACATTCCCTCGGGGTTCTCCGGTTTCTCCTCCGGTTTCATCACCGCCAACCTGGTCGACGAGATCCCGGGTGAGCTGCGCGACGCTATCCCCGAGTCGCTGCTCGACGCGGCGCGCGGGGCCAGCACCGATGACACCGACATCCAGCAGCTGGTCGCCAATGCGCTGCCGAAAGACGTCATCCTGCCGGTGCTGCAGAACGTGCGCGTGCTCGCCACCGGCCGCGATCCCTACCGCGAGAATCTCGACCAGCTACGCTATCCTCAGCCGCGCTCCGAGCGCAACTACAGCACCGTGACGCTGGACGTCAGCCCGCGCGAGGCGGCACTGATCACCACAGCGCTGGACAAGGGCGACATACTCGCCGTGCTGCGCAACCGCGACGACGAAGGCGCGGCCAGCTTCTCCACGGTGTCCGCGCAGGACCTGTTCAGCAATGCCTTCGAGATGGCCGAGGCGGCCGAGGCGCAGCGCGCGCGGGTTGCCGCTGCGGCCGGCGTCGACGATCGCGGCAACCTGGTCGATGCCGACGGCAAGACGCTCATGAGTGCCGATCAGCTCGCCGCCGCGGGCCTCACCGTCAATGCCGACGGCCAGCTCGTCGATGCTGACGGCAACGTGGTCGACCCGGCCGACCTGGTGGTCACCGCTGACGGTCGCGTGATGAGCAAGAAGGAGCTTGCCGCGGCCGGCCTCAAGGTCAACGCCAGCGGCCAGATCATCGACGCCGACGGCAACGTGGTCGGGGCCGAGGACATCGTGGTCGGCGCCAACGGCCAGATCCTGACCAAGGAGCAGCTCGCCGCGTCGGGGCTCTCGGTCAACGAGAACGGCGAAATCGTCGACGCCAGCGGGCGTATCGTCGACCCCTCGGAAATCGTCACCACCGCCGACGGCAAGATACTGACAGCCCAGCAGCTCGCCGACGCCGGGCTCTCGGTCAACGAGAACGGCGAAATCGTCGATGCCAGCGGCCAGGTGGTCGACCCGGACAGCCTCGCGATCTCCGCCAACGGCGAAGTGCTGACCGCCGAGCAGCTCGCCGCGGCCGGCCTGTCGGTCAACGACAAGGGCGAGATCGTCGATGCCAGCGGGCGGGTGGTGGATGCCTCGAAGCTGGTCACCGACGCCAACGGCAACGTCATCAACGAGGCGGATCTCGCCGCCGCCGGCCTGAGCCTGAACGAGAACGGCCAGATCGTCGACAAGGACGGCAACGTGGTCGACCCGAGCGAGCTGGTGATGACCAAGGACGGGCTGCTGAGCGAAGCGCAGCTCGCCGCCGCCGGTCTGTCGGTCGACGAGAACGGCCGCGTGGTCGATGCGAGCGGCCGCGTGCTGAGCGCGAAAGAGGTGCAGCAGGTGGCGCAGAACACGCCGATTGGCGGCGGCTCGCGCTCGATTGACCTGATTATCGGTGGCTCCAGCACGGACGGCGTGGCCAAGTCGACCACGCTGAAGGCGACCAACTGAGACCATGATCGCCGGCCGCCTGATCATCGCAGCGTGGTTCGTCGCCAGCCTTGCCGTGCCGGCAGGGGCGGCAGAGGACCCGCAGTCGCCGGCGGGCGGGGACCAAGCCCCGGCCAGCGCTGGCGATGCGTCGGACCACGTCATCGTCGCGCCGGAGAACGCGCGCACGGCGAGCAATGGCGGGCCGGGCGTGGAACTGATAACCGGCGGCTCCAGCAAGGACGGCGCGGCGCGCGTAGGGCGCCTGCCCGTGATCGACTGAAGCGGGTCGGAGTGAGTAATGCTGAGTGAAGAACACCGGACAGAGGTTGAACCCATGATGCCGAATTCGAGGCACGCCCATGCGTCCCGCTGCCGCCGCCGCGGCCTGCACCTGGCGCTGATTGCGCTGGTCCTGCTGGCTGCCGCCGTCGATGCCGCGGCGGTCACGCTGAAGGTCGGCGAGATGCGCATCCTGCGACCCGGGGACATCGATCGCGTCGCGATCGGCAATCCGAGCATCATTTCCTCGTCGCTGCTGAAGAACGGCCAGCTGCTGGTCTTCGGCGAGGCGCCCGGCGTGACCACGATGCACCTGTGGCTGCGCAACGGCCAGGAAAGCAATCTCGAGTTCACGGTCGAGGACTCGGCCTACGCGGCCTCGGTCAACAGCGCGGTACTGCGCCAGAAAATGAACTACGTCAACGAGATGCTGGGCCAGGTTCCGGGGCTCGAAGCGACCGTGCTGGGCGACAAGATCGTACTTTCCGGGCAGTACGACGGCGCCTTTTCCGAGCTGGTCACCGCGGTCAAGACCGCCTACCCGGAGATTCTCGACCTCACCGCGTCGACCCGCTTCAACGAGGTCAACGCCATGCTCGGCCACATCCCGGATCTGGAGATCCGCATGGTCGGCGGTCATTTCGTGCTCACCGGCACGGTCGACGAGAGCTACGAGGACACCATCAAGACGGTGCAGGGCAAGTACACCGAGATCATGGACCTCACGCGCAAGGAGATCACCGAGCTGCCGGACGACAAGATGGTGCTGATGCACATCAAGATCACCGAGTTCAACAAGAGCGCGACCGACAGCCTGGGCATCAACTGGAGCACCAACTTCGCCGGACCGGCCGCCGCGTTCGCCGCAACCGAGGGTTACGGCGCCTCGCGCATTGCCGGCAACAGCATTCTCGGCGGCACCAATACGCCGGGACAGCTTGCCGGCATCGACGCCGGCCAGGCCGAGCCGTCGTTCGGCTACTTCGGCATCGCCACCGAGATCACCTCGCGCATCAATCTCGCGGTGAGCTCCGGCGACGCGCTGATCCTGGCCGAGCCGCGCCTGGTCGCGCGCAGCGGCGGTGAGGCCAGCTTCCTCGCCGGCGGCGAGGTGCCGATCGAGATCGTGACGCCGACCTCGGCTGCGATCGAGTTCAAACAGTTCGGTATCCTGCTCAACATCAAGCCCGAGATCGACCGCCGCAACAACATCCGCGCCAGCGTGGAGACCGAGATCAGTGCGGTCGACCAGTCGGTCGCGGTCGGCAACACGCCCGGCTTCCTGACGCGCCGGACGACCGCCGACATCCTGCTCGAGTCGGGCGAGACGCTGGTCATGTCGGGTCTCGTCGATCGCGAGCTCGGCCGGGATACCACCGGCCTCAAGGGCCTCAGTTCGATCCCCATCCTGGGCGCGCTGTTCCGTTCGCGCGCGTTTCGCGATTCCAAGACCGATCTCGTGATTTTCGTCACGCCGGTGGTCTACGAAGCGGGCGCGCAGCAGAACCTCGACGCGATTGCGCAGGAACAGCAGAAGGTCGGGGATTTCGTCGAGACCATGCGCAAATCGACCTTCAAGCTGGTCGATTGAGGCGCCGATGAAAGGCTATCGTGCGAGGCAATCGGCGATCCCGCGGCCGCTGCGTTGCGGTCCCGGTGCCCGCCACCCCGGGAGTTGCGAGTAGAAGCCCATGTTCAATGTCATCGTCAAGAACGGCAAGGGTGACGTCCTCACCACGGTCGAGTGTCCGGTCGACACCTGCTCGATCGGCAAGTCGCGCAGCAACCTGATCCAGCTTCGCGGCTGGAAGGTCGCGCCGCAGCACGCCGAGATCCACCGTACCTCGGAAGGCCTGTTCGTCGAATGCGTGGCGAACAAGGCCTCGGTCGAGGTCAATGGCGAGGCCGTGACCCATCACGGGCCGCTGCATACCTCGGACAAGATCCACATCGCCGGCTACTTCCTGCAGGTCGGGGAGATCAAGAAACGCGAGAGCGCCGGCGGCGCCGGGGCAGCCCCGCGCGCGGTCAACGATGACGACGACGATGACGACAGCCTGAAGACCGTGATCGGCGTGCCGCGGCATGCCGAGATCGAGAATTCCGAAGAGCTCTCCAAGACCATCATCGAGCTGCGCCACAAGGACAAGTTCAAGTATCGCAACCGCGTACACGAGGAGCTGCTCGCGGCCATGGACCTGCGCCGCACCGACATCAGCTCGATGAACGAGGACCAGCTGCGCAAGCACGTGCAGACCCTGATCCAGGAAATCATCGACGGCCTGGGCAGCAAGATACCGGCCGACGTCGACCGCGCGCGCCTGGCCAAGGAAGTGCTCGACGAGGCGGTCGGGCTGGGTCCGCTGGAGGATCTCATCGAGGACGACTCGGTGACGGAGATCATGGTCAACCGCTTCGACGATATCTACGTCGAGCGCGACGGCAAGCTGACCCGCTCGGACGTCACCTTCTCGAGCGACGACGCGGTGATGTCTGCCATCGAACGCATCGTCTCGCCGCTCGGCCGGCGCATCGACGAGAGCTCGCCAATGGTCGACGCGCGCCTGCGCGACGGCTCACGCGTGAACGCGATCATCCCGCCGCTGGCGTTGCGCGGCCCCTGTCTCACCATCCGTAAGTTCGCCAAGAAAAAGCTCACTGCGGACGACCTGGTTTCCTTCGGCGCGATCAACGAGGACATGGTGGCGTTCCTCAAGGTAGCGGTCGAGCAGCGCCTCAACATCGTCATCTCGGGTGGCACCGGGTCGGGCAAGACCACCTTGCTCAACGTGCTGTCGAACTTCATTCCGCCCGACGAGCGTATCGTCACGGTGGAGGACGCCGCCGAGCTCAAGCTGGTGCAGCCGCACCTGGTCAGCCTGGAGGCCCGCCCGGCCAACCTCGAAGGCAAGGGCATGGTGACCATCCGCGACCTGGTCAAGAACTGCCTGCGCATGCGTCCCGACCGCATCGTGGTCGGCGAGTGTCGCGGCGGTGAGGCGCTGGACATGCTGCAGGCGATGAACACCGGCCACGACGGCTCGCTCACCACTGCGCACGCCAACACCCCGCGTGACCTCATCTCGCGTCTCGAGGTCATGGTCATGATGTCGGGCATGGACCTGCCCGTGCAGGCGATTCGCGAGCAGGTTGCCTCGGCAGTCGACCTGGTGGTGCAGCAGACGCGCTTCTCGGACGGCTCGCGGCGGGTCATCAACATCACCGAGATCACCGGTGTCGAGGGCGGCATCATCCAGATGCAGGACATCTTCGTGTACAAGCAGACCGGCTTCAACGACAAGGGGCGCGTGGTCGGCGAGTTCCAGGCCACCGGCCGCGTGCCGGAATTCTACGAGGACCTGCGCCAGCGCGGCCTCAAGGTCGACATGAGCATATTCGGGGGCGCGAAGTGACGAGCTGCGGGCAGACCATGGCGGGATCGCGCTAGGGTCATGGAGACCGTTTACCGACTGGTTGCCGCGTTCGCTTTTCCCGCGACGATCGTCGCGGTCTTCGTCGCTGCCACGCTGACCTGGATGATCGTCTCGGTCAAGGCGCAGCAGCGCCTGGCGGCCTACCGTGAGGACTTCACGACCTCGGCGTCCACGAACATGGCCGACATGTTCATGTTCGTCGATCCCAACCAGCTCTTCCGCATCAACCTGATAGCGCTGGTCGTGCTGCCGCTGATCGTGTGGCTGCTGCTCGGTGACCTCGTCACCACGATCGGTGTGTTCGTGCTGATCCTGGTGCTGCCGACCATCCTCTACCGGCGCATGCGCAATGCGCGCAACAAGCGCATCGAAGAGCAATTGCCGGATGCGCTGCTGATGGTCGCGGGATCGCTGCGTGCCGGCGCCAGTCTCAACATGGCGCTGGACAACCTGGTCGCCGAGCAGCCGGCGCCAATCAGTCAGGAGTTCGAGATCTTCACCCAGGAGCAGCGCCTGGGCGTCGATTTCGAGGTCTCGCTGTCGAACATGGAAAAGCGCATCCCGATGCAGGATTTCCGCATGCTGACCACGGCGCTGCGCATCAACCGCGAAGTCGGCGGCAATCTCGCCGAGACCATCGAGTCACTGGCCGAGACCCTGCGCCGCAAATCGACCATGGAGGGCAAGATCCAGAGCCTCACCGCACAGGGCAAGCTGCAGGGCATCGTCATGACCGGCCTGCCGGTGCTGCTCGGCGTGCTGCTGAACTTCCTCGAGCCCGATGCGATGGAGAAGCTGTGGACCACCGGCACCGGCTGGGTCGTGCTGTCGGTCATCATCGTGATGGAACTGCTCGGCTATTTCATGATCGCCAAGATCACCTCGATCGACGTCTGAGGCCTTACCCGCGATGGAAAGTCTGCTCAACGATACGACGCCCTGGTTGATCATGGCCGCCTGGTTTGCCAGTGCGGCCTGTTTCCTGCTGCTCGTGTTCTGGCTCAATACCCTGATCGAGGAGGAAGACCGCGCCTACATGGATCCGCTGCCTCCGTTGCTCAAGCTGATCTGGCCGTTCATCCAGATCATCGCCAATTTCGGCTGCGCGTTCCTGCCTTACGACTTCATGGAATCGACCGAGCGGCGGCTGCAGCGCACCGGCGTCGGCTACCTGCTGACCGCGGAGCAGTTCGTCGCCCTGCAGATCTTCATGGCGATCCTCGCGCCCCTGGCCGTGTGGTTTTGCCTGGTATCGCTGGGCAAGTCGTTCCCGCTGCTGATCATCATCGCCCCGCTGCTCGGCTTCCTGTTCCCCAACGTGTGGCTGTCGGACACGCGCAAGCGGCGCGAGATCGCGGTCGTGCGCGGTATGCCGGTCTACCTCGACTTCATCACCATGTGCGTGGAGGCCGGGCTCAACCTCTCCGGTGCGCTGGCCCAGGCCATGGAGAAGGCGCCGCCCAGCCCGCTGCGCAACGAGTTCGCCATCGTCCTGCGCGACCTGCGTTCCGGCCTGACCCGTGCCGATGCGTTGCGGCGCATGGCCGACCGCCTCGACGTGACCGAGGTCAACAGCTTCGTCAGCGCCGTCATCCAGGCCGAGCGCATGGGCGCCAGCCTCGCCACCGTGCTGCGGGTGCAGGCCGACCAGCGTCGCAACGAGCGCTTCCAGCGTGCCGAGAAGCTGGCCATGGAGGCGCCGATCAAGCTCGTGATGCCGCTCATCATGTTCATCTTTCCGGTGACCTTCATCGTGCTGGCTTTCCCCATCGTGATGAAGTTCATGACCGAAGGCACGATGTGACCGCCGCGCGACCACGCGCGGCGCCAGATCGACCGGCAATGTGGCGTATCCTGGGCCTGGTGTCGGTGCTGTTGCTCACGGCCTGCGCCGCGACCCCCGAGCAGCGGCAGGAACGCGACGCCGGCGTCGACCTCGCCACCGCCCGCGAGCAGGCCGAGGCGGCCTATGCGGACGGTCGCTGGCGCGATGCCGAACCGCACTACCTGGTGCTGGCGCGGGCGATGCCGCAGGACGAGGCGTTCTGGTTCCGGCTCGGCAACATCTACGCACGCACCGAGCGGCCGGACGCCGCGGTCGCCGCTTATCGCGAGGCGCTGGTACGCGACGCCGACAACGCCAAGGTCTGGTTCAACATGGGCGTGGTGCAGCTGCGCCAGGCCGCCAACAGCTTCCTGCAGATGGGCGTGAACGTCGACAGCGACGATCCCCTGGCCGCGAGCGGCGCCGAAGCCTACGCGGCGATCATGGCCGTGCTGGGGGGCGATGGTGAGCAGCACAGCGTGCCGGCCACTAGCCCGGTCGCGCCGCCGGCCGGCGAGCCGGTTGCGGCGGATGACGCGGCGGCAGACCCGGACGTTGAGCCGGTTGCGGCGGATGACGCGGTGGCGGAGCCGGACGTTGAGCCGGATGACGCGGTGGCGGAGCCGGAGGTCACCGAAGCGGCCGGCGACGCGCCCACCGGCGCCGATGACGCCATGGCCGCCGCGGCATCGGGTCCGTCCCCTGCCGAGGCGGCCGGAACGGGAGCGGCGAGCGATGAGACCGCGTCCGAGTAAGCGCCATGGCGGGCAGGCGATGGTGGAGTTCACCATCGTGGCCGGCGTGCTGATGATGCTGATCCTCGGCACCCTGCAGTTCGCCCTGATCTACCACGCCAAGATCACGCTGAATTACGCGGCCTTCGAAACCGCGCGTGCCGGATCGCTCAGCAATGCACGGATGTGGGCGATGGAGCTCGGTTTCGCCCGCTCCCTGGCTCCGCTCTACACCACCCCCTACCTGGTCGACAATGGCGGAACCTGCACCAGTACCTTCGAGTTCGACGAGACGCGCACCCAGTCCGAGCTCGATGCCGACCGTTCGACCGACATCGACTTCAATCTCGATCACGTCAAGTGCGCGCGGCAGCGCGTGCGCGACATGATTGCCAACGAGCTCGTTCGCATCACCCTGGTCAATCCGTCGCCGGATTCGTTCGAGGACCACGGCGTGGACGACGTCATCCCGAACGACAACCTCATGTACCGCAGCGCCGCACTCGGCGTGCAATCGGCGCAGTCGATCCAGGACGCCAACCTGATCAAGGTGCACGTCGGACTCTGCTACAAGCTCATCGTGCCGCTGGTCGATCGCATGATCTGGCGCATGATCGCCCTGGCGCCGGACAACCTGCAGCCCGAGAATTTCGGTCCGCCGCGCGCCGGCAGCTTCGCCGAGGCCTGCGTCGCCGCGACGGACGCCGACGGCAATACGCGTTACGGCATTCCGATTTATGCCGAGGCCATCATGCGCATGCAGTCGGACCCGATCCGCGACACCTTCTGTGCTGGGCAGTGTACGGATTCGACCTGAGCACAGACTTCGTTACACAAGGGGAGGAAGACGATGAGAATGGGCATCATGACCGGCTCGCGTGCGCGCAGCTCGGACGTCAACGAGATCGGTCGCAGTCACACGATAGACGAGATCTCGGCCCTGGCGGCACGCGTCGAGAGCGCCGGTCTAGACACCCTGTGGATGGCCAACGTGTTTTCGCTCGACGCCATCATGACGCTGGCCATCGCCGGGCGCGAGACGCAGCGCATCGAGGTCGGCACGGCAGTGACACCGACCTACCCGCGGCACCCGACGGCGATCGCGCAGCAGGCGGTGACCGCGGCCGCGGCGTCGAAGAACCGTTTCACGCTCGGTATCGGTCTCGCGCACAAGATCATGATCGAGGACGCGCTGGGCATGTCTTACGCCAAGCCCGCGCGCCACATGCGCGAGTACCTGGAGGTGCTGACGCCGCTGCTGCGCGGTGAGGAGGTCAATTTCTCCGGCGAGCAGTACAGCGTGCATGGCCTGACGGTGGGTGCGGCTGGCGCCGGTGACGTCCCGGTCATGGTCGCCGCGCTGGGCGAGCAGATGCTGAAGCTGGCCGGGCGCTATACCAGCGGCACGATCACCTGGATGGTCGGCCCCAGGACCCTGGAGCAGCACATCGTGCCAACACTGGGCGCCGCGGCGAGCGCCGCCGGCCGCGCCGCACCACGCGTCGTCGCGGGCTTTCCCATCGCCCTGACCGACAAGGTCGACGAGGCACGCGCGCGTTTGGCACCGGCGTTGGCGGTGTACGGCAGCCTGCCCAGCTACCGCGCGATGCTCGACCGCGAAGGTCTCGCCGACCCGGTCGATTTCGCCATCCTGGGAGACGAGAAGACCCTGCGTGAGCGGATCGCCCGCGCGCGGGATGCCGGTGCGACCGACTTCAACGCGGCCATCGTGGAAGTCGACGACGGCGCGTTCGATCGCACCTTCGATTTCCTCGCCAGCCTGTGACCAGCGCGCAGCGGGGAGCGTACCCATGAGCAACGCACTGTTCGATATTCGCGGCAAGGTCGCGCTCGTCACCGGCGGCTCGCGCGGCATCGGCCGCATGATTGCGCAGGGCTACGTCGAGGCCGGTGCGCGCGTCTACATCACCGCGCGCAAGGCCGAGGTCTGTGATGCCACCGCGGCGGAGCTGTCACGCCACGGTGAATGCATTTCGCTGCCGGCGGATCTTGGCAGCTACGCCGAGATCGAGCGCGTCGCCGCCGCGGTTGCCGAGCGCGAGCAGGCCCTGCACGTACTGGTCAACAATGCCGGTACCAGCTGGGGCGCGAGCATCGACGATTTTCCCGAGAAGGGCTGGGACAAGGTCATGGACCTCAATCTCAAGACGCCGTTCTTCCTCATGCAGAAGCTGCTGCCACTGCTGGAAGGCGCGGCCAGCGCGGAGGACCCGGCGCGGGTCATCAACGTCAGCTCGGTCGACGGCATGCACACGCCGATCTTCGAGAACTTCTCCTACGCGCCGTCCAAGGCCGGGCTCAACCACCTCTCGCGCATGCTCGCGGCGCACCTGGCGGCACGCCACGTGACGGTGAACGTCATTGCGCCGGGGCCGTTCCTGACCGACATGATGCAGCCGATGGTCGATTCGATGGGTGAGGACACCATCCTCGCCAACGTACCGCTCAAACGCATGGGCGGACAGGCGGACGCCGCCGGGGTCGCCATCTTCCTCGCGTCACGCGCGTCGGCCTTCATGACCGGTGTGGTGCTGCCGGTCGACGGCGGCATCATGGGCGGCGCCTAGGCGCCGGGGCGCGGACCGGGCCGGGGCGAGGCAGGCCTGACCCCGGCCGGTAGCGCGGGGGCTTATTCGGGCAGGGTCTCGCCGGAGCCGCCCATCTCGGCCGGCATGTCCTTCATCTTGGGCAGGCCGTCCTTCACGCTGACGATCTTCTCGCCGTAGAACACGTGCAGCTGCGGCTTGAAGTCGAGGTCGGGAATGACCGGCGCGTAGACGTCGGTGAGGCCCATACCGGGGTGCTCGCTGAACAGGTGTCCGCCGCATTTCTTGCACCACTTGCGGTAGGAGTTCTCGGTCTTGTTATAGGTTTCGATCTGCTCCGCGCCCTGGGTCACCTTGACGTTCTCCGGCGGCCACAGGGTGAAGGTGTTGATCGGGCCGGCCGACCAGTGCGCGCAGTCGCGGCAGTGGCAGTAGCCCATGCCGGCTGGATCGCCGGTCACTTCGAGTTGAACGGCGCCGCAGAAGCAGCTTCCCTTGTATGTACTCATGGTTTCTCCCCTCGAGAGACTGGTGCCGCGGGCCGCGCCGGAGGCACGGCCCGCGGCGACGATTACGCCACCTGGGCGATCGCTTCGTTGCCGAGGAACTCGGCGACGGTGCGCGCGAAAGCTTCGGGCTGGTCCAACTCGGCAAGGTGCCCTGCATCGGGCAGCGTCGTCAAGCGCGAATCCGCGATGGCCTGCTGCCAGGCGGGGCCGTAGGGCGCCGGCACGACCACGTCCGCGGCGCTGGTTACGACCAGGGTCGGCGCCTTGATGCGCGGCAGGCGCCGCTTGACGCCGGTATCGGGGATGGGCCACAGGAACTTGGCCGAAGCGCGCAGGTCGAGCAGCTCGCCGACGTGGGCGTCGAGCTTGTCGCGTCCCTCGATGAGATGCTTCTTGCGCCCGTCAGGGTCGGCAAAGAGGATGGTGGACGGGAAGCCCGGGTGCTGGGCGAAGGGATCTTCGCCGCCGACCTCGTCCAGCCACAGGCCGACCGGGTTGACCAGCACCAGGCGCTGCACCCGCTGCGGGCAGATCGCCGCGAGCTCGGCGCCCATCCAGGCGCCGATGCTGATGCCGGCGACGTGTGCGCGCTCGATGCCGAGTCCGTCGAGCACGTCACCGAGGTGCAGCACGAGGTCCAGCGGACCCTCGTCGATGTCGGCAAGCTGGTCCTTGGCCGGACCCCAGCCGGGGGCGTAGGGCGCGATCACGTCGAACGACTCGGCGAGCCGTTCCAGCGCCGGGCCGGACGCGACCAGGCCGAGCAGGTGGTGCAGGAACAGCAGCGGCTCGCCCTGGCCTGCGCGGTGGTAGTGGACCTCGCGTTGCTCGGGTCCTACGGTCATGGCGTGCAGTTTCATCAGCCGACCTCCTTCAGGCGTGCATCACGCGCTTGCGCCGCGTGCGGCGGCATGGTCACCTCGCGCGGCACCGCGCGCTGCTCCAGCGGCATCGGCCGCGGGTACCAGTGGTCTTCGTAGTCCTTCCACTTGTCCTTCATCTGCGGAATGATCTTCTCGGCGAAGAGCCTGGTGGAGTACTGGCACAGCTCGTTGGGCATGTCGCCGAAGTGCAGCAGGCAGACCAGGTGACCGATCTTGAGCGAGTCGGCGACCCTCTCGATCTGCTCGGCGACCGAGTCCGGACTGCCGGCGACGATGTAGCCTTTCTCGATCATCTCCTCCCAGGACAGTGCCGCGGCCTGGTTCAGTGCCGAGGACTGCCCGGCCATCTGCGAGGCGAGGCCGGCGCGGATGGTCGGCTCGGTGCGGTAGCCGGGCGCGTCGGCGAAGCCGGGATGCACGTGCAGGCAGCGCGAGAAGAAGTAGCGCGCGTGCTTCTCGTAGAGCTTCTTGGCCTCGGCGTCGGTTTCGGCGATGCAGATCTGCTGGGCGAAGGTGGCCTGGTACGGGTTGAACTCCTGCCCCATCTCTTCCATGCGCTGCCAGAAGCCCTGCATCAGCTGTGCGCCGCGCACGTAGCCGGAGAACGACAGGTAGCTGTAGTTGTAGCCCTGCTCGGCGCAGAAGTCCCAGGTCTCCACCGAGCCGCCGCCCGGGATCCAGATCGGCGGCGGGGTCTGGATCGGACGTGGCCACAGGTTCACGTAGCGCAGCTTGTAGTGCTTGCCGTTCCAGGCGAAGACGTCGGGGTCGGCCCACGCGCGGCGCACCAGGTCGTGGGCCTCGTGATACTTCTCGCGCAGGGTGGCGGGATTAACGCCGCAGGCGTAGTTGTCGTCCATCGAGCTGCCGACCGGGAAGCCCGAGATCAGGCGGCCCCCGGACATGCAGTCGATCATCGCCATCTCCTCGGCGACGCGGGTCGGCGGGTCGTACAGCGCAAGCGACTGGCCGAGCAGCAGGATGGCGGCCTTGTGCGTGCGGCGCGCGAGGGTCGAAGCCATGAGCTGTGGCGAGGGCATCAGGCCGTAGGCGTTCTGGTGGTGCTCGTTGATACCGAGGCCGTCGTAGCCGACGTCCTCGGCGAGCTCGAGCAGGTCGAGATAGTCGTTGTAGACGCGGTTGGCCTTGACCGGGTCGAACAGGCGCGAGTCGACGTCGACCCACACGCTGCGGTTCTTCTCGGTGAAGTCGTCCGGCAGGTACGGCCACGGCATCAGGTTGAACCAGTGGAATTTCATGCTTCCTCCTCCTCGGGTGGTCGCCCCGCGGGATAAAATCAGGGCGCATGCCCTAAATATTAGGGCATGCGCCCTAATCCGGTCAATCCAGGGTAGAATCAGCAGCCATGAGGACTTCTGAAGACGCCGCCGTGCCCGCCCTGTCACCCAACCGGCGGGCCCGGCGCGAACACATCATCGAGGCGACGATGCGCGTGCTGCGCAGCCGTGGCCTCGCCGGTTGTACCTCGCGCGCGATTGCCGAGAGCGGCGGACTCTCGAAGAGTGCGCTGCATTACTACTTCCGCGACACCGAAGAGATCGTCGAGGTCGCCTTCCGGCGCCTGATGGGGCGCTTCTTCGAGCGCGTGAAGGCCGCCGCCGATTCGGCCAGCGAGCCACTCGCCGCCCTGCGCGCCGCCGCATCCACCTATCTCCACCTCGGCTCCAGCCGCCACTCCAGCCAGGTGCCGATGCTGTGGTTCGAGGTCCAGCTCGCCGCCAGCCGTTGCGGCGATACCGCGACCGTGCACGAGCTCACCGAGCGCATGATCGGGCTGTTTGGTGAACTGGTCGGCGGCTGCGGTGCGCCCGACCCGGTTGACCGTGCGCGCATCCTGCTCGGCAGCCTGGTCGGTATCCTGGCTCGCGACGCCATGAGCCCGCTCGACCTCGATGCCGAGCTCGACGTCTGCCTGCGCGTGATCGGACTCGACCGCGCCGACGCCTGACGCCGCGGGCGCCGCGCGCCGCAAAGGCAGTACACTGGTTCGCTGGTGCGTGCAGCGGGGGAGGAGCGGTGCACATCCGGCGACTGGGAATCGTGCTGCTCGCGTGCGCATGCGCCGGTCCCGTGCCGGCCGCGCCCACGCGTCTCGAGCTCACCGTCGCCACCGCGCATCCACCCAGCCTGCCCTGGGTCTACCTCATCCGTGACCACGTCATGCCGCAGTTCGAGCGCCGCCTGGCCGCAGTGCGGCCGGAGCTCGAGGTGCGCTGGACCCCGGCCTGGGGCACGCTCTACAAGTGGCAGGACACCCTCGCGGCGATGGAGATCGGACTCGCCGACATCGGCTGGGTCGGCAGCCTGTGGGAGTCCTCGCGCCTGCCGTTGCAGAACATCACCTATGCGCTGCCGTTCATCACCGATGACCTGCCGGCACTGATGCGGGTGCTGAACGAGATGCACGACACCATTCCGGCGCTCACCGCGAGCTGGGAGAAATACGACCTGCACTTCCTCGGGGTCAGTGGCGTCGATACCTATCACCTGCTGACGACCTTCCCGGTGCGCTCGCTGGATGACCTGCACGGTCGCAGGATCCTCGCGCCGGGCGCCTCGGCCGTGTGGCTGCGGGGTACCGGGGCCATCGCCGTGGACGGTTCCCTGTCGACCTACTACACGCAGCTCAAGACCGGGGTCGCCGACGGCGTGCTGTCCATTCTGACCGGCGCGCACCCGTTTCGCATTCACGAAGTCGCGCCCTACGTCACGCTGGTCGGCATCGGGGCGCAGTGTACCGGTGCCCTGACCGCCAACGCCGCGAGCTGGGCGAGCCTGCCGGAGGCGGGGCGGCGCATCCTCGCCGAGCTGGGGCGCGAGTACTCGCGCCTCGCCGCGGAGGATGTCATGGCGCGCTACGCATCCTCGCTCGCCGCGCTGCGTGCGGAAGGCGCCCACGTCTCGGCCCTGCCGCCGGTCGAGAAGCAGCGCTGGATCGACGGTCTGCCGGCGCTGGGGCGCGAGTGGGTGGCGCGGAACGAGGCGCGCGGGCTGCCGGCAGGCACGGTGCTGCGTGCGCTGATGGCGGGGCTGCGCCGCGCCGGGGCCGAGCCGTACCGGGCGTGGGATCGGGACCTGGATTGATATGACGCTCGGCGGGCCGCGGCGCGCAGGCGCCGCCAGTGGTATGAGCGGGCTGACCCGCGTGCTGGCGCTGCTGGCGGCAGCCCTGCTGGCGGCGCTGGTGCTGACCATCATGGCCGACGTCGTGGCGCGGATGCTGTTCGATCAGCCACTGCGCGGCGTGACCGAGTTTGCTTCGCTGGCCGTTCCCGCGCTGACCTTCCTGGCCGCACCGTGGCTGGCCGGTAGCGACGGCCTCATCCGGGCCGGCCTGTTGTCGCGCTGGCTCGAAGGTGGTGGCCGTCACTTTCGAGCGGGTTTCGACCTCAGTTTCAGCACCATCGCGCTGTTGTTGAGTGCGGCCATCGCGGCGGCCACGGCGCCGTGGCTGTTGCGCGCGTGGCGCGATGGTGAGTTCGTCGGCGTCGAGGGGGACTTTACCGCGCCGTTGTGGCCGGCGCGGCTGACCGTGCTGCTGGGCGCCGCCCTGCTGGCCGTCTGCAGTGGCCGGGATTTGCTGCGCGCGCTCAGCGCGGCAGGCACGACAGGCGTGCGGCGTACGTGGCTGCCGCTGCTGCTCTTCGTCCTGCCGTTCACTTTCCTGGCCCCGACGACGCACGCGGGCGTCGGCGCACTCGCGATCGTGACCCTGTTCGTGTTGCTCTACGCGGGACTGCCGGTGGTGTTCGCGCTGCTCGCCGCGGCGGCGCTCGGCATCGGCTTCATTCGCGGCGATGCCGGGGTTGCCGTTGGTGCGCTGGGGCTGGCCGCGACCGGGGCCGTCTCGTCCTACGTCTTTGCGGCGGTACCGCTGTTCGTGTTCATGGGACTGGTGGTCGGGCGCGCCGACATCGGGCGCGACAGCCTGCTCGCGGCGCACTGGCTGCTGGCGCGCGTGGTCGGCGGTCTGGCCGTGGCGACCGTGCTGGCGAACGCGCTGTTCGCCGCGATCACCGGGATCTCGATTGCCTCGGCGGCAATTTTCAGCAAGGTCGCGGTGCCGCCGCTGGTGGAGCACGGACATACGGCACGCTTCGCGGCCGGGCTGGTCGCGGGTTCCTCGGTGCTCGGCATGCTGATACCGCCCAGCCTGCTGTTGATCGTCTACGGGCTGGTGGCGGAGGTGTCGATCAATGCCCTGTTCCTCGCGGCCATCCTGCCGGGGCTGATCCTCACCGCGCTGTTCGCGCTGGCATCGGTGGTCGCGGTTGCCCTGCGCCTGCCGTTCGCGATCACCGACGGCGCTACCGGGCAGCGCGGACCGGGCCTCGACGCGCGTGCCGCCGCCACCCGCGCGCTGCCCGTCGTGATCCTGATCGGCGCGGTCCTCGGCGGCATCTATGGCGGTGTGTTCACGCCGACCGAGGCCGGGGCCGTGGGTGCCATGCTGGCACTGGCGCTGGGTCTTGCCATGCGCCGCCTGTCGCTGCGCACGCTGGGCGCGGCCCTGTTCGACGCCAGCGCCAGCGCCGCTTCGATACTCCTGCTCATCGTCGCGGCCTCGGCATTCGGCATGATGCTGACCCTGTCCGGGATCCCGGATGCGATGGGGCAACTGGCGGGCGCCGCGGGCGTCGGCCTGACCGGCTACGTGCTCGGCTACGTCGCACTGCTGATCGTACTCGGCATGGTGCTCGACTCGACCTCGATCCTGCTCATCATGGTGCCGCTGGCGCTGCCGACGGTGAAGGCGCTGGGCGGCGACCTCGTGTGGTTCGGCGTGGTCACCGTGATCGGTGTCGAGATCGGCCTGCTGACCCCGCCGCTGGGGCTCAGCGTGTTCGCGATAAAGTCGTCGCTGGACGACCAACGTATTAGTATCAACGAAATCTTCATCGGCGCGCTGCCATTCGCGCTGCTCATGCTGGCACTGACGGTGTTCCTGGTGCTGTTTCCGGCACTCGCCCGCGTCCCGTTCTGAGCACCCGGCAGGCGTCGTCGCCTATCACCCACACGGCCCGCACCGCGGGCCGCACACAGGAGACACGTAGTGGACACGTTCAGCGTCAAGGACCAATGCATCGCCATCACCGGGGCGTCCTCCGGTTTCGGCCACCATTTTGCCGGGGTGCTGGCGGCGCGCGGGGCGAAAGTGGCGCTCGGCGCGCGCCGAACCGAGAAAGTCCAGGCGCGGGTCGACGAGATCACGGCGGCGGGCGGGACGGCGGTCGGACTCGCGCTGGACGTCAACGACGCGGCCAGCATCGACGCCTTCCTCGACCAGACCGCGGAGACCTTCGGCCGCATCGACGTGGTGATCAACAACGCGGGCATCGAGCCCGGCGCCAAGACCTTTCTGACCACCGAAGAGGACGACTGGGACGCTGTCATCGACACCAACCTCAAGGCACCGTGGGCGATGTCCAAGGCCTACACGCGGCGCGTGATCGACCGCGACTGGGGTGGCGGCAACATCGTCAATGTCGCCTCCATCACCGCCTACCGCACGATCAAGGGCCAGTTCGCCTACGCCGTGTCCAAGGGCGCGATGGTGCGCGCCACCGAGGTCATGGCGCTGGAAGCGGCGCGCTACAAGGTGCGCGTCAATGCCCTGGCGCCCGGCTACATCCTCACCGACGTCAGTCGTGTCCTGCTGGAGAGCGAGCGTTCCCAGGCTTTCATGAAGGGCATCCCCATGCGCCGCTACGGCGAGTTCGAGGATCTCGACGGGCCCTTGCTGCTGCTCGCCTCCGACGCGTCGCGCTGGATGACCGGCTCGGTCATCGTGGTCGACGGCGGCCATATCTGCGGCGAGATGTAGGGCGCGCCGATCGCGTTCGTCGGCGTTGGACATCAACCCGCGCGACAAGCCGGACCGCGATGCGCCGCGACGGCGTGAACGCGCTCAGTTCTCCGCTGCCGACGTGCAGGCTCTGGCCCGTTGCTGGCCGGCAGCACGCCGTCCGCGCTCAGGTGCCGAGCAGCTTGACCAGCCAGATGATGCTGATGACGACGTGCACCGTGAACGCGGTGGCGCGGGCCAGGACGGCCGGGGTACTGGTGGAGATGACGTGGATCACCGACTGTGCGATTCGCGCGCCGAGGAAGATCATCGCGAGCCCGTCGGTGACCCCGGTCTGGCCGGTGGCAATCGCGTAACCGAGCAGGCCGACCGGGATCACCATCCATTCCAGGCTGTTGCCGTGCGCGCGCGTCACGCGCTGCGAGATCGCGGCAAGCTCGCTGCCGTCCTGGGAAAAGGTGTTGACCGGGTGGCCCTTGAGCATCGCCGCGGTGCGCGCGGTGAGCAGTCCGAGCGTCAGGATCAGGGTCCAGGCGATGAGCCCGAGCAGACAGGTTGCTGAAGCCGTCATGACAGATCTCCCCTCTGTATGGTTGGCGCAGGCCGGAAACCCGCAGGGCCGAGTATAAGGGAAAGCGCGGGGTCCCCGGCGTGGCGGAGGCGCGCGGTAAAGCTGACCCCGATCAAGCGTGCGTGGCGCGGCGCCATTATGTTGGCTGGCAAGGGCGCTACCCGCGCGGAGGATGTCCACCATGAAACGTTGGGTTGTAGTCGCGAACCAGTCGGGAGCGCGCATTTTCTCGGCTGCGGCGTCGGGCGCCGGGCTGATCGAGCTGGAGGACGCATTCAACCCGCGCGGGCGTGCGCGCGACGGGGACATCGATGCCGACCGTCCGGGACGCAGCTTCGACAGTGCCGGGGACGGCCGGCATGCCCTGGGCCGCGAGGAAACGCCGTCAGAGCACGCGGCGGCGGATTTCGCCCGTCACGTTGCCGCGCGCCTCGCTGCCGCACGCAGCGCCGCCGAGTTCGACTCACTGGTGCTGGTGGCCGAGCCGCGTTTCCTCGGCCGCCTGCGGGCCGCGCTCGACGATCCCACCGCGGCCACCGTCTCGGCCAGCCTCGACAAGGACCTGGTCAGGCTGGATGCCGGCGAGCTGTTACCCCACGTGCGCGAGGCGATCAGGCCGAGCCGGATGTAGACGCGCGTCAGCCGGCGCCACGGTTCAGCAGGTGGTCCAGCCACAGGTTGGAGAGCTTCTCCTGCACCGAGTTCTGGCGCAGGCGCGCACGCAGGTTGCCGAAGTCGACCCGGTCCAGCGGCTGATCCTGGTTGTAGCAGGAGTAGACGAAAGACTCCGCGCCGGTTTCGGGATCGACGTGCTTGCACAGGCATTGCGCGCACACGCCTTTCATCATGCACTGCATGGGTGAGTTGATCGAGCCGATGGCGACGTGGCCGTCCTTCAGGTAGGGCGCCAGCACGCCGTGGCGGGCTGCCTTGACCGCGGCCATGAGGCCGTCGGACCCGATCACGATCAGCTCGTCGACCTCGTTCAGGGCGATGTCGACCGGCCCCAGCCTGCCTTCTGCGTAAGAGACCATGGTTTCGAGGATGTTGCCGATGTGACTGCGGTCCTGCGGGCGGCCGGTCGGGATCGGGGTGACGCCTTCGCCCGGGTCCACGGCCCATACCACGATGTCCGCCGCGGCCTCGATGTCGGCCATCTTGAACACGTCCTGGGCGCGCTTGTAGCCGGCGAAGTAGAGCACCCGGTTGCCGGCCGCGCGCAGGGCCTTGCCGATGGAGAACAGCACCGCGTTGCCGAGCCCGCCGCCGATCAGCATCACGGTGCCGCCGGCGGGAATGTTGGTCGGTGCGCCGGTTACGCCCATGACCACCATCGGGTCGCCGGGCCGGCAGCGTGCCAGCAGGCGCGAGGAGGCGCCCATCTCCAGCGCGATGAGCGAGATCAGGCCCTGTGCCTTGTCCACCCAGGCGCCGGTCAGGGCCAGTCCCTCGGGTGTCAGCACGGTGCCTTCGACGCGCGGTGAGAACGCTTCCGGGTTCTGCACGCGGTAGAACTGGCCCGGCTCGAACTTTGCCGCTGCCGCCGGCGCGTGCACGATGACCTCGATAATGGTCGGCGTAAGCCGATTGACGGCGACGACGGTGGTGACCAGGGCGTCGTCCAGCGTGGCAAAGAAGCGCCGCAGTTGAACTTCGCGCGCCGGCTGGTCGGCCGCTTCCAGGCCGGCAATGTCGTCCGCGAACAGGTCGACGATATAGGGATAGCCGTCCTTCGCACTGGCCATGGCCTTGACCACGTTGCCGGCATAGACGGGATGGTTGTCGCCGTAGAAGCTGACCGTGCGGCCCGCGCGGCGGTAGGAGGTGAACGGTGCGGCACTGGCGAGCTTGGGGATGGTGGTCGCGTCCGCGGCGACCGGCGTGAGGTCGTCGCCGGCGGGTTCGAAGCGGCGGAAGAACTTGCCGTCGAGCTCGAACGTGCCGGGGTGCTCCTGCTCGTAGATCGTGTTGGGTGAGGTGCCGGCGGCAACGAACAGGCTGCGCAACGGCACCTCGATCTCGTGCCGCGTCTCGTCTCCGGTGTGCTCGAAGCGCACCGCGCACAATGCCCCGTGCTGATCGGCAATCGCCTCCAGCGGGTTCATGCGGGTGGCGATCGCGATGCCTTCGGTAAGCGCTTCGTTGACCTCTTCGTGGTTCTGCCGGTACGCCGGCGAGTCCTGCAGGGTCTTGCGGTAAAACAGCGTGACACCACCCCAGCCGGCGACCAGGCTGGCGAGATCCGGTGCTTCACCGGCAAGACGCGCACGTTCGCGCTCGCGCCGTACCGCGTGCCCGTGCGCCAGCGCCTCGTCGAGGATGGCGAGTTCCTCGGCGTCGTAGCGCGCACGCACCGTGTCGGCGCCGAGATCTTCGACCAGGCGCTCGTAGCGGTGCAGCACCTTCTCCACCTGGCGCGGGTAATAGGCCATGATCTCGGTGGCGGTATCGACCGCGGTCAGGCCGCCGCCGATGACGCCTGCCGGCAGGCGCACCTGCAGGTTGGCCAGCGAGGCGTCCTTGGCCGCGCCGGTGAGCTGCAGGGCCATCAGGAAGTCGGACGCCTTGCGGATGCCTCGAATGAGGTTGTTCTTCAGTCCGATGATCGACGGCTTGCCGGCGCCGGTTGCCAGCGCAACGTGATCGAAGCCCATCTCCCAGGCATCGTCGAGAGTCACGCTGCCGCCGAAGCGTACCCCGCCGTAGGCGCGGAAGGTGCGCCGGCGCAGCAGGGTGAGGTAGATGACCTTGAGGAAATTCTTGTCCCAGCGCACGGTGATTCCGTACTCGGCGACGCCGCCGAAGCCGTTGACAGTGCGGCTGTCGAGATCCTCGTAGAGGGTGCCAAAGTCGCGCACCGGCTGTGGCGGTGCGCTCGCCGAGCCGGTCAGCGCGGCGGGCAGCGGCTCGAGCTTGAGCGCATCGATGCCGACCACTGCGAAGCCCTCGTTCAGCAGGTAGTGTGCGAGCGTGTAGCCAGCCGGCCCGAGCCCGGCGACGAGTACTTTCCTGCCGTTGTAGGGCAGCATGTGCGGCCGCTTCACGTTGAGCGGGTTCCAGCGCGTCAGCAGTGCGTAGATCTCGAATCCCCACGGGAGCGCAAGCACGTCGGTGAGCACGTTGGTCTCGATTTGCGGAATGTTGACCGGCTCGGTCTTCTGGTAAATGCAGCCCTTCATGCAGTCGTTGCAGATGCGGTGACCGGTCCCCGGGCACATCGGGTTGTCAATCACGACCAGGGCCAGCGCGCCGATGTTGTCGCCGCCACGCTTGACCACGTGCATCTCGGAGATCTTCTCGCCCAGCGGGCAGCCCGTCACCGCCACGCCCAGCGCATTGGTCTTGAAGCCGCCGGTCTTCTTGTTCGGCATGCCCTTGGAGCAGGTGTCGTTGTCGCGATCGTGGCAATAGATGCAGTGATCGATCTCGTAGAGCACCTGGCGCGAACCGTATCGCGGATCGGTCAGCGAGAAGCCATCGCGCCGGCGCTGGCGGTCGGGTGCCGCCGTCCATGCGCGGTAGCCACCGTGCTCGCGTTCCTGGTGATGTACCAGGTGCGCGAAGTCGGTGCGTGCCGGCTGCTTGAAGCTGACCCAGGTGTGGTGCGCGAGCGGCGCGAAATCGGGGTCACATATGACCAGTGCGCACCATTGTTCGAGACTGAGCCGCGCGGCATCGCGCAGGGCAGCGTCGTCGAGGGCATGCCAGGCATCGTGGGCGGCGCGCAGCGCGGGCAGGAAGTCAGCCGGCGCGGCATCCGTATCGGTGAGCATGGCGGCAGCGCACGCGGTCAGGTACTCGTCGTCGTCGAAGCGGGCGTTGCCGCGTACGGCTGCACGCAGCACGCTGATCTCTATGGCCAGCGCCTCGCGATCGAATGCGGCCGCCGCGTCACCTTTGTAGCGCTTGGCGAGCGGCGCCACGAAGTCGTTGCGGAAGCCGAACACCACCCGGTCCTCGTCGACGATGCGCTCGCGCTGGGCGGCGAACTCGGTATCGATGCGGAACAGGCGCGCGACGAAGCGGCCGAGGTGGGGCGCGGTCTCGACCAGCAGCTCGGAGATCGCCTCCGGTGACAGTTGCGCACCCTGTTCGCGGCGGTAGGCGTCGAAGCGCGCGAACAGGTCGGCGTCGTTCTCGGCGAGGAAGGCATCGAATACCTCGCTCAGGCGTGCCAGCGCGCCCGGCTCGTAGAGGTCGCCGTAGGTGAAGCCGGGCAGGCCAAGGGGCAGGGTGTCGGCGTCGTAGGCGCGTTGTGCTTCGCTCATGTCGGGCTGTGGTCGGATGGCAGGGGGCGGCCACGATACGGCACGGTATAGCACGGCGCAATGTGTGGCCGTCCGGTTTGCAGGGCGTCTC
Organism: Gammaproteobacteria bacterium; assembly: GCA_041984235.1. Lineage (GTDB taxonomy): Bacteria > Pseudomonadota > Gammaproteobacteria > JBHIYN01. The sequence continues at coordinate 156,623 of JBHIYN010000006.1, read as the reverse complement.
TTGTTGCACTGCACTAATGCGGGGCCGCGCGCACCCCTGCTGCGCTTGTACGGCGCTCAACGAATCCGTTTCGCACGGCGAGTATCGCGCTACCTCTCTGATTACGAGCGACTTTTCCCTGGGGTTGCCGATTCTGGCATTGATGTTGCACTGCGGCAGACGAGACCGAATGCGGAATGGAGGACTGGCCCATGACAATGCGTTCGAACAACCGTCCGCTGCCTGTCGCAGCGTCGGCATCGCCGCGCCGCGCCGTCTGGCTGATGGGTGTCGCGGTACTGCTCAGCGCGCTCGGTGCGCGCATGGTCCAGGCCGAAGCCGGCACCCCGGACCTGTTGCGCGCCTACCCCGGCCGCATGGTCGACCTCGGCGGCTACGCGCTGCACATCGACTGCCGCGGTCACGGCCAGCCGCTGGTGGTGCTCGAGTCCGGGCTCGGCGGCCTGTCGCTCGAATGGCATGCGGTGCAGCGCGAGCTTGCCGTGCGTACGCGCACCTGCGTCTATGATCGTGCCGGCTATGGCTGGAGCGACGCCGGCCCGCTGCCGCGCACCGCCGCACAGAGCGCGGCCGAGCTGCATCGGCTGTTGCTCGCTGCCGGCGAAAAGCCGCCGTTCGTCCTCGCCGCACATTCGTACGGCGGATTCATTGCGCGCCTGTACGCTGCCCGTTACGCGGAAGAGGTCGCGGCTGTCGTGCTGCTCGACGCCTCGGCGCCGGAGCAGTTCGCGGAGCTGCCGGCGGACCTGCTGCCGGGCGCGCTCATGCGCGCGCTCGGCAGCGGCCGCCGCACGCGTTCGATACCGCTGCCGCCCGCATCTGTGCTACCCGCTCACCGCACCCTCGCCATGCAGTTGATGATGCTGCCCAAGGCGCGGCTTGCCTACGCGTCGGAGCTGGAGTCGTTCGAGTACAGCGCGCGGCGCGTCGAGTTCGCCGCACGCACGCGCATTGCCGCACCGGTCATGGTGCTGTCGCGCGGGCGCAGCGCGTTTGGCGACTCACCGCAGGCGCAGGCTGCCGAACGCACCTGGCAGCTCATGCAGCGACGCATGACCGGGTTGTCCGACCTTTCGTGGCACTGGACGGCGCCCGGCGCGGGGCATGTCATCCATGCCGATCGCCCTGATCTCGTGACTGCCGCGGTCGCACACGCCGGAAGCGTGGCACGGCTGCCGGCAGGCGTCGCCTCCGACCTGCACCTGGTCGACGTCAGGCCCGGCCACACGGCCAACTGGACCAGCGCGCTGGCCATATCGATGGTGCACTGAGGTTCGCCGCGAGCGGCGCCGCCAGGTCAGGGCGTTGCTACGCGGCGGCCTGGCGCGGGGCGAAGCGCCTGACGACCGGGCCGCGCAGCGTCTGGCCGGGATCAGGAACGAACGGCGACCGGTCGCCGCAGGCTGGCGCAGCCAATGCGGAACGCGGCGTGGCCGTCGCTCCATGTTTCGGCCAGCAGGGAAAAGGTGTTGGGCCAGGCCGGTACGATCGTGCCTTCGACCTCGCCGCCCTCGAAGCTGAGCGTGGCGCCGGCCTTGCGTGCGATGGCGAGCATGCGGCGGTTTTCACGCAGACAGTAGAGGCGCAGCGGCGCGGCGCCGCGATTGCGCGCCAGGATCACGGCCCGGCGCAACAGCTCGGCGCCGACACCCTGGTTCTGCCACGGCCGCTCGACCGACAGCGCGATTTCGGCGTGCCCCGGCCGCCCGCCCGCAGCCAGCACCAGCTCGGCCGCACCGCGCAGGACGCGATCGACGAAGAAACCGATCACCAGCCGCGGTCTCCCGTCGTCTGCTCCGCAGTAGCGCTCGACGTGGTGAGTGTCGACCGTGCCCATGAAGCGGCGCGTGCGGTCGTCGGCGTCGAGGCGCAGCAGGTGGGCGGTGAGCAGCGGGCGTTCGCTTGCCGCCAGCTTGCGCAGCACGGTCTCCGTGGCCGCCTCGTGCAGACGGGCGCCGGGTGTGCGGGCGATGCGCTGAAGGCGGGGGCGTCGCGTGACCATGGGGCAGCTTCCGGGTGCGTGCGATCGGATTGATCACAGTTGCCACGGTAGCGCCACTGATGCCGCGGCGGAAACGCGCCTGCGCTCACAACAGTTTTTCGAGCGCGGAACGACCGCCGGCCGAATCAGGGATAGATGACCAGGGTGCGCGCTTCGATGCTCTCGCGCGGCATGGCGCCGGGCGGCGCGAGCGGGTTGTCGAAGCCGGTGTGCGCGGCATAGCCGAGATGCCGGACATCGTCTGAAACCCAGTTCGACAACAGCAGCACCTCGTTCGGTGTCATGTCCGGCACGTAGTACCAGCGGTGCGTTGCGGCGTGGCGCAGCGAATAGATCTGGCCGGTATGGCGCGGCCGTTCGAGGTCGTCCTCGCCGAAGTGATGGATGTCGGTCTCCACGTAGTCGGCGCGACGGGTGGTGCGTGGATCGCACACCGCGAGCGGCATGTCCTGTACCGGTCCGCGAATCGGTCGCCAGGCGTTGACCAGGGCTAGCCGATGCCCGGCGTGGTCGATGCGTCCGGCCTGCTCGAGGATCTCGCGCGCCCGCCGCGGACCCGAGGAGGGCGTGTAGTCGACATGCGCCGCGGCCACTGGTGTACGTATGCCGCTCTGGCCGGCGGCAGCGCGTTCCGCGCTGCGCTGGTTGTGATCGAACACGATCACCTCGAGCGCGCCGAGTGCCTCGGTCAGCAGGGCCGCGACTTCCGGGTAGTAACGGCGGCGGACCGCCTCGTCGTCATAGAAGTCCGTTATCTCCGAGGTATGCCCGAGCAGCATGAAGCCGTGCTCGTGCAGGCTGGGCGCCGGTGACAGGCGGCGGGCGTCATGGATGCGCGCCGGTACGCGGTGGTGCGGCGGACGCACCACCGGCCGCCCGCTGGACTGCGGGTAGATGCGGTGCTCGGCGCGCCCGGGTCCGCCTTCGAGGTAGGCGATGTCCGCGTCGACGTCGCGCGTGGCCTCCGTCACTGTTTTCTCCTCACGCGATGCTCAGTCACGGAGACGGACCGGCATCGTCACCGGGCCGCGGAACGCCCAGCCGCGAAACGGCACCTCGCCGTCGATGCCGAGGGCCGGGAAACGCTCGAACAGCAGCGGCAGGGCAACCTCGGCGATGAGCGCGCGCGAGGCCGCGGCGCCTGCGCAGAAGTGCGGACCGGCACCGAAGGCGACGGCCCGCGAGGTGTCGCGCGCGATATCGAAGGCGTCGGCGTCGTCGAACACCTCCTCGTCGCGGTTGGCCGATCCGAACATGAAGAACACGCGCTCCTCGGGCTCGAGATCGACGTCGCGCCAGGTATACGGGCTGGCGACCCGCCGTGGTGACATGCCGATCGGCGAGATCCAGCGCGCATATTCCTCGAACGCCTGCCGCCAGGTGTATGCGCCGGCGCGCACGGCCGCGAGCTGGGCAGGGTGTTCGAGCAGGGCCCACACGGTACCGGCTATGGCATCGCGCGGTTCGTTCTGGCCGCCACTGATGGTCAGCTTGATGTTCGCGCGCACGCTGTCCATGTCCTGCCCGGCGCGGGTCAGTACGCTGAGCATGCTGTGGTCCGGCCGCTCGGCGAGTACCGGCAGGCGTTCGTCGATGGCGGCGTCGATCAGGGCCGTGGCCCGGTTGCAGCGCGCCGTGACCTCGGCGTCGCCGGCGTAGTTGGCGCAGCCGTCGATCATGCCCTGCGAGACCGCGTCCATCTCCGCGGGGCTGAGCACGGTCAGGCCGGTGATCTCGCGCAGCGCATTGGCCGACACCGGCATGGCGTAATCGCGCACCAGGTCGGCCTGCGAACGGTCGTCCAGGGCGTCCAGCACGCTGCGCGTGTGGCGTTCGAAGATCCCGCGCCAGTGGTCGCGAACCGTGACCGGGGACACGGCCGGAAACATCTGCTTGCGTTCGGCGAGGTGCGCGGCGCCGTCCTTGCGCATCATGTTCTCGCCCATCAGGACGGTCATCAGGCCCTGCGGCTGCCACGAGGAGAATACCGCCACGTTCTTCTCGCAGGTGAAGATGTCGTCGCGCCGCGTGAACAGGGTGGCGCCGAGCTGCGGTACGTGACAAACGGGGGCGCGCGCGCGCATTTCCGCCAGCGCCGGGTAGGGGTCGCGCCAGAAGTCCTGCGGGTCGATGTCGAACGTCGGGGCGCCGGCCAACGGCGGTCTCCGTGCAAGCCTGGATGGGTCGGGTGCAGTTTACACAGCCTGCTGCAGCGTTGCGCGGGCTGGCGCCAATCGCCCGGCCGCCTTCAGTCCTCGAGCGTGACCCTGAGCTCGTCGATCACGCGAAAACGCCAGCGTGCCGGGCGCACGGTCTCGCCGGCACGGCGCAGGCGCGGGAAGCGTTCGAGCAGCTTGCCGAAGGCGATCGCGGCTTCGATGCGGGCGACCGAGTTGCCGGCGCAGGTGTGGATGCCATGGGCGAAGGCCAGGTGCTTGTTCGGATTGCGGCCGACATCGAAGCGCTCCGGGTCGGGAAACTGGCGCGCATCATGGTTGGCCGCGGCGATCGCAAGGTGGAAGAAGGTGCCCGCGGGGATGTGCACACCGTCCACGGTGACGTCCTCGCGGCTGCGCCGGTTGCCGATCTGCAGCGGGCTCTCCATACGCAGCATCTCCTCGACCGCGCTCCTGACCAGGCCCGGGTCTGCCGCCAGCCGCCGCATCTGATCGGGATGACGCAGCAGCAGGTCCACGCCGTTGGCAATCAGGCTGCCGGTGGTGTCGTGGCCGGCGTTGAGCATGAAGATGGCGTTGTGCAGCACTTCGAGCTCGGTCAGTCCGTCGCCGCTGTCGCTGGCCTCGATCAGGGCCCACAGCACGTCCATGTCTTCCGCACGGGGTGGCGCGGCGCGCTTGCGCGCGATGAGATCGCGCAGGTAGGCCTTGAAGTCCTCCACCGCGCGGTTGCCGGCGGCGAGCTCGTCCGCGCTGCGCACCGGTTCCAGGGCGCCGAGTATCGCCTGCGCCCAGGGCCGCAGCGCCTGGCGTTCGGAGTAGGGCACCCCGAGCAGGTCGCCGATGAGATTGAGCGGAATGACCAGCGCAAACTCCTCGACGATGTCGATGGTCCCGCGCTCGGCCGCGCGATCGAGCAGCTGGTCGACCATGCGCGCGATGCTGCCCTCCATCTGGCGCAGCACGCGGGCGGCGAAGAACGGCGCGAGCAGGCGCCGCACGCGGGTGTGGTAGGGCGGGTCGTTAAAGACGATCGAGGTCGTGTGGTGCTCGTAGAGCGGCGAGTCGCCGAACCTGGGCTTGAAGTCGATGCGCTTGTCGGAACTGAAGGTGGTACTGTCGCCGAGCACCCGCCGCACGTCGTCGTAGCGTGTCAGCACGACCGAGCCGTCGGGCTGTCGGCACACCGGCGCGTGCTCGCGCAGAGCGGCGTAGACCGGGTAGGGATCGCGCGCGAAAGCGTGGTCAGCCTCGGCGAGGACGAAGGCGCGGGCGTCGTCCACGGTCACCGGCATGCCGCGCCCGGCGCCTCACTCGTCGCCGGCAGGTACTGCCGGGCAGTTGTTCAGCGCCGCGTCGCAGATACGCAGCCAGGCGAGATAACCGAGCCAGAACTTGCGCGCCTCGAGTGCCACCGGCGGCTCGTCGTCGACGCCGTAGGCTTTCGTGCGCCAGGTCTTGCGCAGCAGGTAGAAATTCTCGTGCCCGGCGATGCCACGCAGCAACGAGACCTCGCCACCGTCGCCGTCGGCGCGCTCGCCGCACAGCAGCATGACCGCCAGCGTCGGGTAGTCGTCACCGACGCCGCCGAGCTCGATCGGATGCGCGGCAAGGCCGGGACACTCGCTGGTCATGTGTCGCGCGATGTTCGACAGCACGGCGTCCGGGTCGGCATCGGCGAGGTCGACCACGACCTGCACGGTGAACATTTCCCGCCACGATTCCGCGTCCTGGTCGGCGGGCACGTACTCGGTGGTCGAGAGATTCTCCTCGCGCTCGGCATAGACTTCGTGCCAGCCTTCGGGTTCCACCAACAGCAGCCGCTCCCCGTCCTCGGCCGCGTGCAGACCCGCGTCAGGCGACAGCGCCAGCGTGGCGACGAGCAGGGCGAGGGAGCATCGAACGATGCGCCCGCACAGACCGGGCGCGGCGTCAACGGGTGAGATCATGGCGGCACGGAGCGTGATGGAGTCGGCGCGCATTGTAGCGTGACGGCGGTGGTGTCAGGCGAGCACGGCGGCCAGCTCGGTGATCGAGGCGACCACGCAGTCGGGTCGCGGCGCATCGGCCGGCAGCGCCTCGCCGCGGGCGTTGACCCAGGCCACGTCGAGACCCGCGGCATGTGCCCCGCGCACGTCGTCGTCGATCGAGTCGCCGACGAAGAGCGCCTCGCGCGCGGTGATCCCGAGCGCGTCCAGGGTGTGCTCGAAGATGCGCGGATTCGGCTTGCGCCAGCCGAATTCGTCTGAGATGACGACGTGTTCGAAAAGCTCGCTGGCGCCATCACGCGCGACGATCGCATGCGCGGTCGGTGCATGGTCGAAATTGGAAACCAGTGCGAGCCGGTAGTCCGCGCTGAGCTGGCTGAGAAAGGCAAGGTGCGCGCGCGGAATGTCGCTGGCGCCGGCCAGCAACTCCATGTGCCGCAGCGACAGCGCTTCGGCGAGCTCCGGGACGCCCGCGCCCGCATCCAGGCCGGCACGTTCCAGCGCGCGCCGGAAGCGCTCACGCGAAGCAATCTCGCGTCCCTCGCGCGCCCGTTCGGCGGCGAGTTCGCGGTTGGTGTGTTCGAGGGCGGCATGAAAATCGTCGAACGCCAGCCCGGGTGCGGATGCGGCGATGACCCGCCGCAGCTCGGGCAGGGTCGAAGCGCGCGAGCGGCCGCCGAGTGTCATGGTCGGCATGCGTTCCGGGTGCCAGATGGCGACCGTGTTGAACAGATCGAAAAGGATGGCCTGGTAGCGCATGTCGAACTCCGACGCCTGAAGCAGGGCCTTCGCTGGGGTGGCCGTTACGGGCACCCGCGACCCGTTTGGGTATGATGCCGCATTCCCTGCAGACGTGAGTTGCACCATGCCGCATTCCGGAACGCGCCGCTGCACCAGCGGTGACCGCGTATGAAGCTCGCCAGCCTGAGGCGCGGAGGCCGCGACGGCACGCTGGTGGTCGTCAGCCGCGACGGTACGCGCGCCGTGGTGGCGGCCGCCGTCGCGCCGACCCTGCAGCGGGCGCTGGAAAACTGGGCGGACGCCGCGCCGCGCCTGGCCGAGCTGGCCGCACGCCTCGACGCCGGCTCGCTGGCGGGCGCATTCGAGTTCGAGCCGCGCGAGCTGGCCAGTCCGTTGCCGCGCTGCTACCAGTTCCTCGACGGCTCGGTCTACCTGTCGCACATGGAGAAGGCGCGCAAGGCGCGCGGTGCCGAGATGCCGGCCGAGTTTGACCGCCAGCCGCTGATGTACCAGGGACTTTCGGATCATTTCCTCGCCCCGCACGAGGACGTCCCCATGACCGACGACAATCTCGGCATCGACCTCGAGGCGGAGGTGGCGGTGATCGTGGACGACGTGCCGCTGGGCATCGACGCGGCTGCCGCTGCCGCGCACATCCGCCTGTTCGTGCTGCTCAACGACTGGACCCTGCGCGGGCTGACCCGCTTCGAGGTGCCGCGCGGGTTCGGCTTCCTGCAGTCCAAGCCGGCCAGCGCCCTGTCCCCGTTCGCGGTCACGCCGGACGAGCTCGGTGCGGCGTGGGACGGCCGCAGGCTCGACCTGCCGCTGCGCTCCAGCGTCAACGGCGTGGCGCTGGGCGCGCCGCGTGCGGGCGAGGACATGTACTTCGATTATCCCGCGCTCATCGCCCACGCGGCGCGTACCCGGCGCCTCGGCGCCGGCACGCTGATCGGCGCCGGCACGGTGTCCAATCGCGCGCCCGGTGCCGGCTACGGCTGCATCGCCGAGGCGCGCATGGACGAGGAGCTCGCGCACGGTGCGGCGCGCACCCCGTTCCTGACCTTCGGCGATCGCGTACGCATCGAGATGTGCGATGCGGACGGTCGTTCGATCTTCGGCGCCATCGAGCAGACGGTGGTGCGCGCCGGTTAGCTTCGTTCCAACAAGGCGCGCAGCACGGCGTCGACATCCGGCGCCGGGGCCGCGTCGCGGAAGCCGGCAAGAGCGGCATACACGGCGCCTGCCGCGTGATGAAAATCCGCCGGCAGACCGCAGGCCGCGAAGCTGCGCGAAATCTCCGCCATTTCTCCCGTGAAGCGCCAGGCCTTGGGCGCGTTGTCCGCGGCGATACGCACCAGGCGCGCCTCCAGGCCGGGCTGCGAGCGTGCCCATTCGGCCGCCAGCGCGGCGCGCGTGCCGCTGGCCTCGGCCATCGCGGCAGTGGCCAGCAGCAGCGCCGCGGAGCCCTTGGTCCACGCCGCGTAGGCCATTTTCAGGGCCGAGGCGGCGCCGGGTGCCGCGCCCAGGTCGATGGCCTCCAGCGCACTGCCGGCGAAGCACGGCACGACCCTGGCCGCATGCGTCCCCGACAGGTAGAGCCGGGTGCTACCCGCGCGCCCGGCGGGCGGACCGATGATGCCGCCGTCGACATAGCTCGCGCCGGCGGCCACGACGGTACGCGCGACGGCCGCGGCGGTGTCGGGGGCGATCGCATTGGCGTCCACGTAGAGGCCGCGGTATGCCCTGGCCGCAACCGCCCGTGCGACCTCCAGGGCATGCGCCGGCGGGCACACCGAGAGCACGATGTCGGCGCCGGACAGCAGCGTGTCGAGATCGGGGCAGGCGACCAGGCCCGCATCCCGTGCGCGCCTCCGCGTGGCGTCGCCGCGCCCGGCCTCGCACCAGCTCACCGTGCAGCCGGCGGCGCGGGCGCAGGCGCCGACACTGGCGCCCATCGCACCCGGGTGCAGCAGCGCGAGGCGCGGCCCCGCGTTCATTGCAGGAAGTCGAGGACGATGCGGTTGAACGCCTCCGGCTGCTCCCACAGGGCAAAGTGCCCGGTGCCCGGCATTACCACCAGCCGCGCACCCGGGATCAGCGCGGCGGTGCGTTCGATGTGCTCGACGTAGATGGCCTCCTCGGTGCTGCCACCGAGCACCAGGACCGGGCTCGTGATGCTGCCGAGATCGGCCGCGCTGTAGTCCGGCTGCGTCGCCCACATGTGACCGATGTTGTCGAGGAATTCCTGCCAGCGCTGCGGCGCGGGCGAGAGCACCTGGTACTGCTCGGCGGCGTCGGCGATGAAGGCATTGAAGCGCGCGTTCTCGCCGATGTCCTTGCGCACCCCGTCGGGATGAAAATTGGCGCCGAAGGCGACGATGCGCCGTACCCGTTGTGAATGATGGATGGCGAGCTCGAGACCGATGTTGCCGCCGTCGCTCCAGCCGACGACGTGTGCCGCGGCGATGCCCAGATGATCGAGCAGGGCGAGCACGTCGCGCGCCATCAGGGCATAGCCGATGGGCGTGTCATCGAAGCCCGAGCGGCCGTGCCCGCGACTGTCCAGGGTGATGACCCGGAAATGACGCGCGAACTGCGGAACCTGCTTGTGCCAGGCGCCGCTGTGGCCGAGGCCGCCGTGCAGCAGCAGCAGCGGTTCTCCGCTGCCGTACTCCGCGTACCAGAGCTTGACACCGTTGAGCGTGACGTAGGTCCCGGGCGGCGGTTCGCCTCGCACGCAGAATGCGACCAGCACCAGGGCTGCGGCCAGCAGGTGGCCGCGCTTCGCTGCCGACATGGACGACACCTCGTAACGACTCAGCGTGCCGCCGTTGTATCACAACATCGGCCGCTGCTCACCGTGCGGTGCGCGTCAGGCGGCGTACATGCAGCCGTAATAGATGGCGTTGGCGTTGGTCGCCCGGTGCAGCACGCGCGCGGTGCGATGTCGCGGTTCACCGGCGTCGTCGCTATGCACCGCGATGTCCAGTGCATCACGCCCACGGATCAGTTCGTCGAGCGCGGCGTCGACGAGGAAGCCGATGCCGCCCGAGGAATGGTTGATGACCTTGAGTTCGATCGGCTCCGCCGGCTGGTCGTCTCCCGGCAGGAGCATGGCGCTGATCGCCGTGACGCCGTCGCTGCGTTGCGTGCTGCGCCGGTTGAAGACGCTGAAGAAGGCGCTGTCGCAGCGGTCGGCGACGTCGGGCTCATCGACGAAGACCATGGCCACCACGTGGCGTTGTCCGCGCGAGGCGCTGAACACGACGCGCGCGGCAACGTCGGCGCAGCCGTCCAGGCCGGGCGCCATCAGGGTCACGGTGATGGCGGCACCGGAGGTGATGGCCGCTCCCGCGGCGCTTGCGAACTCGACCCGCGCACCGCGCAGGGTGACGTCGATCACGCGCTCGGCCTGCAGCCGCCGCCCGTTGTGAATGATGCTGAGTACCGGCGCCATCAGTTGTGACGGCTCGCAGCGGTACGCCTGCCTCCGGTCGTCGTGATCGTCTTGTGCCATGCTCGAACTCCCTACCGCCGCGCACTGTACCAAATCGGCCGGGCGGGATTTGTGAAAATTCGTTGAATGGTGGGCGGGAAGGCGCTTTCCGGCTACTCGAAGTTCATGCGCACCGAGTCCATCAGGCGCTGGTGGGATTCGAGCAGGCGTGCGCCGAGGATGTTGCTGATGTTGCGGTGGAGCTGGGCCGCGATGCGCGGGTAGAAACGCAGCCCTTTCTGTGCGCTGTCGGCGTCCAGGCGCACCACGGTCATGGGTTCGCGCGCGGTCACCGTGGCGGTGCGCTCCACGCCCTGGCCGGAGAAGCCGATCTCGCCGACGATGTCGCCGGGCCCGATCTCGTCGATGTTGAGGTTGATGTCGTCCCGCGTGATGCTGACGTCGCCGTAGCCCTGCAGCACGACGTACATGCCGCGCGACACGCTGCCCTGCCTGATGATCAGCTCGCCCGGTGCGAAGTCCTGGATATTGGACAGTACCACCACCTTCTTGACGGCGAACTGCGACATGCCCTGGAACAGCGGGCAGTTGACCAGCACCTCGCGGTCGAGCTGCAGCGCGACGATGTCCCACACCGTGGCCAGGCGCAGGTGCTGCAGCAGGATGGGCGTCACCAGCAGGTCCGCGACGGCGGCGTAGAGCATGGTCGCGGCGGCGAGCATGCCGAACTGCGCGACGATGCTGAAATCGGACAGCGCCAGCGCGCCGAACCCGAGCGCGAGCGCAAGCGAGGTCGAGACGATGGGCACCGCCTCGCCGCGCACGGTCGCGCGAACCGCGTCGCGCTCGTCCACGTGGCGCTTGCTCTCGGTGCCGAAGCGCGTCATGAGATGGATGGTGTCGTCGACGGCGATGCCGATCGCGATTGCAGCGACCATGGCGGTTCCCGGATTGAGCGGCACGCCGAGGTAACCCATCAGCCCGAAGTTGAGGGTAATCGGAATGAGGTTGGGAACCAGCGCCAGCAGGCCGGCCAGCCACGACGTGTACAGTACCGAGAAGAGCACGAAGATGATGGCCAGGATCAGCGCCAGCGAGGACACCTGGCCCTGCATCAGTGAGGCCGCGGCGCGATTGACCATGAGGTTCTTGCCGGTGAAGGCAATCGCGATGTCTTCCCCGACCACGGTCGGCAGCACCTCGTTGAGCTCGTCGACGGCCGCGTTCAGGCGCACCGAGTCACTGACGTTGTGGCGCACGGAGATGCGCGCGGTGCGGAAGTCCTCGGTCACGAACGGTTCGAGATCGCCGCGCGTCAGCGTGGACAGGTAGAGGTCGACGTCCTCGGCCGCGTCGGGGACGCGGAAGAAGCGCGGGTTGCCGGCGTTGAACTCCTGGTGCATCAGCGCGATCAGGGTCGACAGGGACAGCGTCTTGTCATAGAGGCGCTGGTTGTCGAGCAGCGACTGTACCGCTGCAATCTTTTTCAGCCCGCCGGGAGTGCGGAAGTAGTCCTTGTCGGCGGCGGTCAGCGTAACGCTGAAAACCTGCAGGCCGGCGAGCTCCTCGTGCACCGTATGCGCGTCGCGAACGAACGCATGGTCGGGCGGAAAGTAGGACAGCGGGTCGTTGTTGACGTAGATGTCGAAGGCTTTGGAGCCGAACCAGGCGAGCAGGACGACGGTCGCGGTGATGACCACCACCGGGGCACGCTCGCCGGCGTACTCGACGGCGCGCACGACCAGGCCGATGAAGCCACGCGGCATGCCCGCCTGGCGGGCCAGGCTGCTGCGCCGCGGTCCGATGGCGTGCAGCAGCAGCGGCACGGCGAGGATGGTGACCGCCATGTTGGCGACCATGGCGAAAGCGCTGGCGACGGCGAACTCGAAGATGAGCGGGATCTCGGTGATGACGTTGGCGGCGAAGCCGACCGCGGTGGTCAGCGAGGTAATCAGCACCGGCAGGCCGACGTGGCGCGCCATGTGCTTTACGGCGCGGCGTTTGAGGTCGTCGCCGTCGCCGTCCAGGCCCTCGAGGTAGGAGGCGACCAGGTGCACGTCCTCGACTGAGCCGATCACGATGACGAGCGCCGGGATCATGGCCGTCAGCAGGGTGATCGGAATGCCGCAGGCCGCCATGAACCCGAACGTCCACAGGATGCTGATCGCGGAGGTGATCAGCGGGATGGGAACCACCCGCAGCGAGCGCAGGAAGACGGTGATGACCAGTACCAGCACGGCCAGCGACAGCGGCACCAGGTTGCGTAGATCGCGCGACAGACCGCGGTCGATCTCGACGTTGAGGCGTGGTCTGCCGAGCTGGAAGATGGCGTCGAAATCGTCCCGCAGCGGTTCCAGGTGACGCTCGATGATGTCGTGGATCACGAGCTCGAAGTCCGGATCGTCGGGGCGGCTGGCGTAGCTCAGGTTGATGGCCGTCGCGAGGCCGTCGGCGGAGATGAAATTGCGCCGCATGATCGGGCTGTACTGGGCGTCGTCCCGCAGCTCGGCAATCTTGTCGTCGGAACGGGGGATGATGGTCGCCAGCGGGCCGGCATCGACGTACTCGCCCTTGTCGCGGATGTTGGTTGCCGAGAGCAGGCTGCTGACGCCGGTGATCTCAGGCGTGTCCTCGAGAGCGAAAGTGAGCTGCTGGAGCTGGTGCAGCCGCTCCTGCGTCCACAGGTCGCGGGCGCGCAGGTAGATGATCACCGACTGCTCGGCGCCGAACTGCTCCTGCATGCGCATGAACGCCGCCCAGCCGGGATCGTCGGTGCCGATGAGGCGATCGTCGCTGCGGTCGATGGTGAGTCGGGGAAGGGCGACCCCTGCCGCCATGCTGACGGTGACGAGCGCCGCGAACGCAAGCAGGCGGCCGCGCGGGCCGGCGGCCAACAGGCGCTGAATCATGAATTGCTCCCTATCCCGGCGTCCATGGTAATCGCCGTGGCGGGGCCTTGACGAGTGTTCAGGCCGGCGGCCGGAAATGCCGGGCCAGGCCGGCCCAGCAGTCCCGGTAGTTGCGTTGCAGGGCCGGCGATTCCAGCGCCCATTGACTGACCGCGAGCGGGTAACGCGTCTCGAACATGAAAGCCAGGGTGTCGTCGAGGCGCACCGGGCCCAGCTCCGCCGTGCTGGCCGCGGCGAATACCTCGCGGTCGGGGCCGTGTGGGACCAGGGCATTGTGCAGGCTCATGCCGCCGGGCACGAAGCCGGACTTCTTGGCGTCATACTGGCCGTAGACCAGGCCCATGAACTCGCTCATCACGTTGCGGTGATACCACGGCGGGCGGAAGGTGTCTTCCTGCACCAGCCAGCGCGGGGGGAAGATCACGAAGTCGACGTTGGCCACCCCGGGGGTGTCCGAAGGGGCGGTCAGCACGGTGAAGATGGACGGGTCGGGATGGTCGTAGCTGATGCTGCCGATGACGTTGAAGCGGCGCAGGTCGTAGCGGCACGGCACCGCGTTGCCGGTCCAGGCCACGACGTCGAACGGGTCGTGGTCGATCGGTGCGCGATAGAGCTTGCCCCCGAGCTTGCAGACGATTTCGTAATCGCCGTCGCGATCGACGAAAGCAGCCCGCGGTGTCTCGAAGTCGCGCGCGTTGGCGAAGCCGTCGGAGCCGACCGGGCCGCGCTCCGGCAACCGAAAGTGGGCGCCGTAGTTCTCGCAGACGTAGCCGCGCGCGCCTTCGTCCGGGGGATCGACGGCGAACTTCATACCGCGCGGGATGACCACGATATAGCCCGGCTCGGCCGAGAGTACGCCGCACTCGGTGCGCACCGTGAGCGTGCCGGCCTGCGGCACCAGCAGCATCTCGCCGTCGGCGTCGACCAAGCAGCGCTGCGGCATGCCACGCCGCGCCGCATAGAGGTGCGCGGCCATGCCGGTGTGCAGGCGGCAGTCACCGCTGGCCACCACCGTCACCAGGCTGTCGACGAAGTCGAGGTCCCGGTCTCCGAGCGGCGGCGGATCCCAGCGCAGCGGGTTGGGCGGCGTGTGCGCGCCGTCGAGCGGGGCGGTGCCCAGGGACGGCGCGGGCAGCGGCTCGAAGGCGCCCTGGGTCACCGCGGGCCGGATGCGGTAGAACCAGGTGCGCCGATTGACGGCGGCGGGCGCGGTGAAGGCGGTGTTGCTGAACTTCTCGGCATAGAGCCCGAACGGCGCGCGTTGCGGTGAGAACCTGCCGCGGGGCAGGGCGCCGGCCACGGCCTCGCTTTCGAACTCGTTGCCGAAACCGGTGAGGTAGCCGGAATGGTTCATGGCGTTGCTCCGATCGTCACCCGGGGGTGCAGGGCGCCATTATAGGAACTCGTGGCGCACCCTTGCCGATCGCGTGCGGCGTGGCGGTATCATGGATGGATCGCATTCGGTGTCCTGCTCGAACGGTGAATTGAAACCATGATCGCGACGGTCGGCATGTTGCTGGGCGGCCTTGGCCTGTTCCTGCTGGCGGTGTCGATGATCACCGACGGGCTCAAGCTCGCCGCCGGCGATGCGCTACGTGACATCCTCGCGCGCTCGACCCGCACCCGGCTGCGCGGCGTCGCCTCGGGCGTCGCGGTGACCGCGGTGGTACAAAGCTCCAGTGCCGTCACGGTGGCCACCATCGGCTTCGTCAACGCCGGCCTGCTCAACCTCGCGCAGGCGCTCGGCATCGTCTACGGGGCGAACATCGGCACCACCATGACCGGCTGGCTGGTGGCGGTGGTCGGCTTCAAGCTCAAGGTCGAGGCTTTCGCCTTGCCCATGATCGGTCTCGGCATGGGTGCGCGCCTGCTCGGCGCGACCACGCGGCTGGGCGCCTGCGGTGAAGCGCTGGCCGGCTTCGGCCTGTTCTTCATCGGCATCGACGTGCTGCGCGAGGCCTTCGAGGTCTTTGCCGGCGACCTGGACCTGGCCCGCATGTCGCCGGATTCCGGCGTCGGCCTGCTGCTCTACTTCGGCTTCGGTTTCCTGATGACCCTGCTGACCCAGTCATCCAGCGCCGCGATCGCGATCACGCTGACCGCGGCGACCGGCGGGGTGCTCGCGCTGGATGCGGCCGCGGCGATGGTCATCGGCGCCAACGTCGGTACTACCTCGACCGCTGCCTTCGCCGTGATCGGCGCGACCCCGAATGCCAGGCGCGTGGCGGCCGCGCACGTGGTCTTCAACTTCGTCACCGGTGTCGTCGCCCTGCTCCTGCTGCCGATGCTGCTGGCGGCGGTGCGCCTGACCGGCTCGGTCCTGCACCTGGCCGATCTGCCGGCGGTCACGCTGGCGCTGTTCCACAGCATTTTCAACCTGCTCGGGGTCGTCATCATGTGGCCCCTGACCGACCGGCTGGCCGCGTTTCTGCGCGCGCGCTTCACCACCGCGGCCGAGACCCTCGGCCGCCCGGTGCACCTCGACGACAACGTGCTGGTGTCCCCGGCGCTGGGTATCGAGGCGCTCAAGCTGGAGCTCGCGCGGATGGCGGCGATCGGCCGCGAGCATGCGCGCGCGGCGCTGGGCCGCGAACGACCGCACGTGGCCGAGCTCGAGGCACAGCGCCAGGCGCTGGTGGGCTTGTGTCGCGCGGTGGAGGGCTTCGTCGGCAGGCTGGGCCGCGAGCGCCTGTCAGAGGCCCTGTCGCGCCGGGTCCCCAACGCGCTGCGCATCAATGCGTACATCGAGGAGGTGGCCGCCGCGGCACAGGAGTTCGCACTGCGTTCCGCCGACGTGGAGCGCATCCAGCGCGGCCACGTGAGCGACGACGTGCGTGCTTTCCTCGACGACGTGCGCAGCGTGCTCGGCCACGCCGATGCCGCCAATATCGCCTTCGACCCGGCCGCGGCGAAGTCCGAGTACGACGGCCTGCGGCGGCAATGGCACGACCTGAAGTCGGCCTTGCTGGAAGCGGCGAGTGACGACGTGCTGCCGGTGAGTCATCTCAACGCGGCGCTGGACGGCCTGCGCGGTGCGCTGCGTGTCGCCGAGCAGAGCGTCAAGATCGCGACCCGCCTGCGCGAGTACGAGCTGCCGGAGCCGGGCGAGCAGGCGGACGAGCCGGTGGCCGCCTAGGGCCGCACGGCGCCGGCCTCAGGGCTCGTGCCACCAGGGGCCGGCCAGGGCGGCGCGCTGGGCAACTTCGATCCAGTTCCCGGCCGGATCGCGTACGAACGAGATCCGGGCGATACGACCGATTGAATACGGGCGTTCGCCGATCGTGGCGCCGGCATCGGTGATGGCTGCGAACGCCGCGTCGACGCGGCGCACGTGCAGGGTGAAGTAGCGCAGGCCGGGCGCGATCCAGTGTCCGGCCTGGGCTGCCTGCGGATCCGGTTCGACCAGCAGCACCGAGGTGCCGCAGCGAAAGGTGGCGGGACCGGTTTGCTCGAACCCCATGGCCGTGCGGTAAAAGTGCGCCTGCGCGTCGGGGTCAGCCACCGCGACGCGCAGCCCGACGCCGTCGATCCCGTGGTGGCCCGGCGGCACCAGCGTGACCGGATTGCCGTCGGGATCGCGCACCGTGGTCGGCTCCCTCACCCCGGCGCGCGCGACCAGCAGCTCGCGATAACCGCACGGTGAGGGTGCCAGCGGCGTCGCCGAGGTGTTGACCTTCAGCACGCTGTCGCCGAGGGCATGGCGGTGCTGCACCAGGCCGTCGTTGAAGGGCACGGCTGCCTCGTGCGCGAGGCCCATGCGGCCGCGCCAGAACGCCAGAACGGGCTGTGCCGAGGCCGTGAAGTAACCGATGTCGATACAGGCTTTGGAGAGTTCGCGGTGTGATGCGGGTGTCATGCTGCGGGAGCCCTCGTGCGCGGCGGGCCGGGCTGTCGCCGTTCGGCCGTTGCCGCTATTCTTGCATCGTTGCCCGCATCACAGCCCCGCGCCGCGGTCAATGCCGGCGCGCGGGCGGGGTAACCGCAGAGGGGAGAAGGTCGTGGAGGAAGTTTCGGGCAGGACCCAGGATCACGCCGCGGTGCGCACGCGACTGCTCGCAGCGGTCGCCGCCATCGGCGACCTGCTCGCGGGCGAGGTCGAGGGAGAGGAGCGCGCGGCGCAGCTCTCGCGCGCGAGCTCCGACGCGCTCTACGACGCCGGTATCCTGCAGATGAAGCTGCCGGCCGCCCTCGGCGGCGGCGAGGCAGATCTGTGCACCCAGCTCGAGGTCATAGAAGCGCTCGCCCAGCACAGCCCGGCTGCCGCCTGGTGCGCCATGGTCGGTGCGACCAGCCTTGCGCTGCCCGGTGCGTTCATGCACGAGGACGGTATCGCGCGCATGTTCGCCGACGGGCACATTCCACGCGGCGCCATCCTGATCATGCCCTCCGGACGCGCGACGCCGGTCGACGGCGGCTACCGCCTGACCGGCCGCTGGGCTTTCGCCAGTGGCGTGCAACATGCCGAGTGGGTCGCGGTCAATGCGCTCGTCGCCGTCGACGACGACGCGCCCTCGGTGCTGCACATGCTGGTCTTCCCGGCCGCCGAGTTGACCCTGCACGACAACTGGCAGGTCGTCGGGCTGCGTGGTACCGGCAGCTGCGATGTCTCGGTCGAAGACGTCTTCGTGCCCGCGGAGTGCGTGTGGGACGTCGAGCGGCAGGCGCCGCGCCGTGGCGGTCCCCTGTACCGTCTCGGTGTGCCGGCCTTCGTTGCCAACGAGCACGCCGGCTTCGCGACCGGCGTCGCGCGGCGCGCGCTGGACGCCCTGACCACGGTCGCGATCGAGAAGAAGCGTGGTTACGGTCCGGGCGCGGTCAGCCTGGCAGACCGCGGCGCCGTGCAGCGCCTGATAGGCCGTGCGGAACTCGAGCTCAGCGCCGCGCGCGGTCTCGCGCTGGCGCTCAACGAGCGCGCCATGCAGGTCGTCGCGCGCGGCGAGGCGATCGATCCGCGGCTCGCGTTGGAGCTCCGCGCAGCGGCCAGCTACTGCACCGAGGTGGCAGCCGACATCGTCACCCGCGCCTTCCGCTATTCGGGTGCGGCGGCCATCTACGAAAAGAACGTCATGCAGCGCTGCCTGCGCGACATCAACGTCGCGGCCCAGCACCTGATGGTTAGCGAGGTATCCTACGAGCTGCTGGGCAAGACCCATCTCGGCTTCGAGAACGTCGCGCCGATGGGCTGAGCGCGGTAACGCGAAGCCTCGATTGAAGGGAGAACGAGACATGGTTCAGGCACTACACAGTCCCGCAGACGTCCGCACTCGGGTGAGCGCGGAGGAATGGCAGGTCCGCGTCGATCTCGCCGCCGCCTATCGGCTGGTCGACTACTATGGCTGGACGGACATGATCTTCACGCACCTCTCGGCCCGCGTGCCGGGACCGGAGCACCATTTCCTGATCAACCCCTATGGCATGACTTTCGACGAGGTCACGGCCTCCAACCTGGTCAAGATCGACCTCGAAGGCAACGTCGTCATGCACACCGGCTACGACGTCAATCCGGCCGGCTTCTGCATCCACAGCGCGATACACATGTCACGGGATGACGCGCGCGCGGTCATGCACCTGCACACCGACGACGGTGTCGCCGTCTCGGCGATGGCCTCGGGCCTGTTGCCGGTAACGCAGACGGCGATGGTGATCCATGACGAAATCGCCTACCACGAGTACGAGGGCGTGGCGCTGGATCTCGGCGAGCGCGAGCGCCTGGTCCGCGACATCGGCGACAAGCGCCTGATGATCCTGCGCAATCACGGCACGCTCGCCGTCGGGCAGACGGTGTCCGAGTGCTTCCTGCTGCTCTACAACCTCGAGCGCGCCTGCAGCATGCAGGTGCGCGCGCTGGCCGGCGGCGCGCTGCACCAGCCGTCGGCCGCGGCGCTGGAGACGACGCGCACGCAGGGACGCATGCTGCTCGCTTCCGGCGAGCTCGACCGCCTGGCCTGGCCGGCGCTGCTGCGCACCCTGGATCGGCGCGACCCGTCCTACCGCGACTGATCGACGGCACCGGGCGTCGCCGCACCGCCGGTTCAGAAACCGAGCCGGCGCAGGGCCTGCTGCGTCATGTAGTTGTCGACGATGTTCTCGTCCGGGTCCAGCACCGACTTCCAGTCGCCCCGGCACGCTTCGGCGTGATGGAAGCGGGTAACGTTGTTGAGCTGTACGTCGTGGCTGATGGCCCAGCACCAGCTCCATTCGGGGCGCCCGTCGGCGGTCAGCATCTCGCGGGTTTCCGTCTTGCGCTGGCCGCCGCCGCCTTCCATGCCCTTCCACATGTCGCCCTTGCGATCGAAGGTGATGCTCATGCCGGCGCCCATGTTGCGCGCGTCCATGTAGATGCGCCGCTTGGCGACCGGGGCGTTGGGGAAGCCGATCGGTTCGCCTTCGAACACGATGACCTCGGGAATGAGTGACTTGCCGACGTAGTAGTACGAGCTGTCCTGCTTGCCGCCGACCAGCGGCGGCGCCCAGTTGTCGTTGTCCGGCAGCCACTGGAAGTGGCTGGAGCCCAGGAACGGTCCGCGATGAATGATCTTGAAGTTGCCCCAGGTCAGCATCGGGTCACCGGACGCCCAGGCGTCGGAGAGATACAGGTTCATGCCCGGCATGTAGGGCTCGAAGCGCTGGTTGGCGGGGAAGCGGCGCACGCGCTTGAGGTTGGGCAGGTAGCCCCACAGCTCCGGGATCTCGCGCTGATCGTAGTGCCAGTGACTGAGAAAGGCGTGCCCGCGTACGTCGTTGGTGTGCGTGAACCAGATCGACTGCATGCGGGTCTTGTCCTCGTGTCCGGCGAGGTAGGGACCGCCCGCATCCGGGTGGACCAGGCCGGTGCACTGTTGCTCCGCCCACACCCAGTCGTACTCGTATTGCTGCACGCCCTCGGGATTGATGGTGACGGCCGGGATCGCGTACAGCGCCTTGTCGTGACGGCCCCAGCTCAGGGTGATGTTGGCGATGGCTTCGTTACCGTCGTTGACCTCGGGGAACGGCAAGCCACCGATCCAGGGCTGGCCGTCCCGGGTGTACACGTTGCCGGCCTCGTCGAAGCTCGCCATGCCCTGGTTGCGCAGCGTCGCATCGAGGAAATACGGCGGGTACATGGTCTCGATATCGGTGACCGTCGGCTGGATGAAGAACTTGCGCCGATCCTGCTGCACTTCCTGGAAGGTGATCGGATCGAGCAGGTCCTGGACCAGCACCACGTTCTCGGAATCGATGACATCCCCCACCTTGACCTGCCCGTTGGTGTAGGTCTCGATGTCGAGCAGCTCGTCGGGATAGGCGCGGGCAATGTCGCCGGAGCGGCAGATCTCCGGCCACAGTGCGCCGAGTACGCCGGCGCCGCCCAGGCCACGCGCGGTACGGTCGAGAAAGCGGCGGCGGCTGTAGTCGAAGTCGAACTTGCGGATATGCATGGGCGGGCTCCCTTGCGCGGAAAACGATGGACACGATTCTCGCGCGATCGCCGCGGCTAAAAAAGCGCCGGCCTTGCCCGGCGCTCATGCGGCGTTGCACCACCCGGCGGGATCGAGCGCGAAATAGCGCTGCAGCTCGGCGTACAGCTCGGGATGCGCGCTGCGCATGGCGGTGGCGCGAGTGAAGAAGGTCTCCACCGCAACGGCGAAGAACTCTTCCGGGGCCGTCGCGGCGTAGGGATCGAGCAGCGTTGCCGTGCCGTGTTCGACACGGCGGCACAGGCGCTCGTACTCGCGCTGGAATATCGCCGGCCACGAGCCGCGCTGCGCGGCCGCTAGCTCCGGGGCACCGTCGACCAGCCCGTCCTGCTCGTCGAGCTTGTGGGCGAACTCGTGCACGATGACGTTACCGCCGTCGCCGGGATGTTCGAGATCCTCACGGATGTCGGCCCAGGACAGGACCATGGGTCCGCGGAACCACGACTCGCCGGCCCGGGCATGAACGACCGTCGATTCGAGCATGCCGTCGCGCTCGGTCGCGGTCGCGACGAAAGTGTCCGGGTAGACGATGATGGTGGTGAAGTCGGGGTAGTACTTGGTGTGCTGGTTGAGCTGCAGCAGGCAGGCGTAGGCGGCGATGATCACCTGCATCCGCGTGTCCACTTCCAGTCCGTGCTGACCGACGAAGCGCTTCTCGTCCAGGAACACGCGGATGTCGGCGCACAGGCGTTCGCGCAGCGCCGCCGGCATGATGCGATAGGGCTCGACATCACGTTCGAGCACCGCGAGCCAGGGCGCCGGCATGGCGGCGGCGCGCAGGCGTTGGCGCCGGCGACGGCGCAGCCAGCGTGCGAACGGGCGCGCACCGAGGACGGCCAGGGTGAGCGCGGCAAGAACGGCGAGTTCAGGTGGAATGGGGGCACACTCCGGGTCGGGTCCGAATCGCCGATCATTGTGGCACCCGGCCCGCGCGGACGACAGGCACCACGGTGTGGATTGATCCGCGCAGGTCGGTCGTGCGTAGTGGTCTCGCCGCGGGCCGCTACTCGCGGGGAGGGACTACGAGCATGCCGGAAGGGCCGGAGATCAGACTGGAAGCGGATCGCATCGCCGCCGTGCTCGAGGGCGAGATCATCGAAGCGGCCCGCCTGACGCAGCCGCACCTGCGGCGTCGGGCGAGGCAACTGGTGGGGGCGCGCGTGGCAGCGGTGGAGACCCGTGGCAAGGCGATGCTGACCCGCTTCGACAACGGGCTGGTGCTGTACACGCACAACCAGCTCTACGGTCGCTGGTACGTGCGCAAACGCGGCCAGCTGCCGGAGACACGGCGCACCCTGCGCGTCGCATTGCACACGGCGCGTGGCAGTGCGTTGCTCTACAGCGCGTCGCAGATCGAGCTCCTGTGCACCGCAGACCTCGCGTCGCACCCGTTCCTGTCGCGCCTGGGGCCGGATGCGCTGGATTCGACGCTGGACTGGCGCACCCTGGCCGCGCGCCTGGACGAGCCGCGCTTCCGCTCGCGCGCACTCGGCGCACTCTATCTCGACCAGGGCTTCCTCGCCGGCATCGGCAATTACCTGCGCTCCGAGATCCTGTACTTCGCCGGCCTCGATCCGCGTCGCCGTCCACGTGACCTGAGCCGCGGCGAGCGCAATCGGCTGGCCCGCCAGTCACTGCTCGTGACCCGTCGCGCCTACGAGACCCGTGGCATCACCAACCCTCCGCGGCGCGTCGCGGCGCTGAAGCGCGCCGGCGCGAAGCGGGGTGCATATCGCTTCGCGGTCTTCGCGCGCGAAGGCCGACCCTGCCATGTGTGCGCCAGCACGGTAGTGCGCACCCGCATGGGCTCGCGCCGCCTGTACTGGTGTCCGGCGTGCCAGGACGGGGGTGCCGGGCCGGCCTGAGCGCGATCAAGGGCGGGCTCGCGGCAGCGTCTAGAATAAGCAACAGTCCATCATGGCCGGCGCATCGCCGGTGACAAGAACACGCCGCATGTCGTCTTCGCCGCAGCCCACCGCCGATGTCACCGTGCCATTGCTGCGTATGGGGTTCAGGCCGTTCTTCGCCGGCGCCTTGCTGGTCGCCGTGCTCGCGATGCTGTGCTGGGCGCTGGCGTGGCGTGGTGTGATCGCCTACACGCCGGGTGCCATCACGCTGTGGCAATGGCACGCCCACGAGATGATCTACGGCTACGCGCTGGCCGTCGTCGCCGGCTTCCTGTTGACCGCGGTGCGTAACTGGACCGGTATCGCGACGCTGCGTGGCGCGCCCCTGGCAGCGCTCGCCGCACTGTGGCTGGCCGCGCGCGTGGCGTACCTGTTCGGACCGGCGCTGGCGTTGCCGGCGGGCGTGCTCGACGTGCTCTTCGGCACCGGGCTGGTCGCGGCGGTGGCTGCTCCGCTGGTACGGGCGCGCCAGTGGCGCCAGGCCGGCATACTGGCCAAGCTCGCCTTGCTGGTGCTCGGCAACGTCGCGTTCGGCCTGGGTGCCCTGGGGGTACTCGCACAGGGCGCGCGGTGGGGCGTGTACGGAGGACTGTACATCCTGGTGAGCCTGGTCCTGACCATCGCCGGCCGCGTGCTGCCGGGCTTCATCGAGCGCGGCGTGGATGAGCGCGTGACCGTGTCCAGCCCGCGGCTCCTCAGTGTGTTCACGCTGCTGCTGTTCGTGGCGTTCTTCGTCAATGATCTGTTCGTCGCCGAAGCCCGGGTGTCTGCGCTGCTGGCCTTTGCGCTGGCCGCGGTGACGGCAGTCCGGCTGTGGCTCTGGCGCGTTCCCGGCCTGTGGCGCAAGCCGCTGCTGTGGGGCCTCTACCTCGCCGTCGGCTTCATTGCCGTGGGCTTCTTCCTGCTCGGGCTCGCCGCGCTGTCGCAGGTTTCCGCGCTGCCCGGCATCCACGCGCTGGCAGCCGGCGGCATCGGTCTTGCGACGACCGCGATGATGACGCGGGTCACGCTCGGGCATACCGGGCGCAACGTGCTCGACCCGCCGCGCTGGTGCGCACCGGCGCTGGTGCTGGTCGCGGCGGCGGCCGTTTCGCGCTTCGCAGTGCCGTGGCTGGCGCCGGACTTCTACCTGCCGGGGGTCGGTGCGGCCTTCGTGCTGTGGCTCGCGGCCCTGCTGCTCCTCGGCGCGGGCCTGCTGCCGCTGCTGAGCGCCCCGCGTGCCGACGGTGCGGAGGGCTAGCCGCGGCGGCGAGTCCTCCGCGCTGCGTTCTCACCGCGACCTGTAGAATGGACAGCGGCTCAGCGTCCGGCGACGTGACGGGTTGCAGTTATGGCGAAATCCAACACACCGATGATCATCGATGTCGAGGCCTCCGGCTTCGGGGCCATGAGCTACCCGATCGAAGTCGGCGTTGCGCTGGAGGACGGGGGGAAGTTCTGTTCGCTGATCATGCCGGCTCCGGGCTGGACCCACTGGGACCAGGAGGCGGAGAAGGTGCATCGCGTGCCGCGCGACGTGCTGGAGACCCACGGCAAGCCGCTGGACGTGGTCGCCGCCGAGCTGAACGCGCTGCTGCGCGGGCGCACGCTGTATACCGACGGCTGGGTGGTCGATAAACCCTGGCTGACCACCCTGTTTCACGCCGCCCGAACGCCCATGGCGTTCAGTGTCAGTCCGCTGGAAGCGATCCTCACCGAGCAGCAGATGGCGGTGTGGCACGAAACCAAGGACGCGATCCTGGCCGAGCTCAAGCTCGCGCGGCACCGCGCCAGCCACGATGCCTGGGTCATCCAGGAGACGTGGCGCAAGACCCGCGCCACGTCGGCCTGAACGACGCGGCGGGTCCGGGCAGCGAACGCGAAGCTCAGGCGGCGGCGTCCAGCGCGGTGCGCTGCTCGACGTCCCGCATCAGGCGGAACTCCGGGAATACCGGTCGCCGCATGTCTGCCAAGTAGCGCGCCGGTTCGTAAGGGTAGAGGTTGGGCATGCCGGTCTTGTCCATGTACCAGCTGGTGCAGCCTCCGGTGACCCATACCGTCTTGCGCACCGCTTCCCGCATGCCCTCGTTGTACGCCGCGAAGGCTTCCTCGCGCGGGGCGACGGCGGCCAGGCCGTCGTGCTTCATCTTGTCCAGCATGCCGATGATGTAATCCACCTGGTGCTCGGTGATGGTAATCAGTGAGAGGTTGCCGACCGGCCCGGTGGGGCCTTCCAGCAGCCAGAAGTTGGGGAAGCCCGGCACGGCCACGGCGCGGTGAGCGCGCGGCGCGCCATCCCAGAATTGCTCGAGATCGATGCCGTTCTCGCCGCGTACCCGCGTCGGCAGGATGAAGGCGGCGGGGTTGAAGCCGGTCGCCAGGATCAGCACGTCCAGCTCGTGCACTTTGCCGTCGGCGGTACGCACACCTTCGGGGGTCACGCGCTCGATGGCCTCGGTCACCAGGAAGGCGTTGTCGCGGCTGATCGCGGGATAGAAATCGGAGCAGAAGATGAGCCGCTTGCAGGCGGCCTGGTAATCCGGTGTCAGCTTTGCACGCAGTCCGGGGTCGGCGACGTTCTTCTCCAGGTTGCGCAGACAAAGCCAGCTCAGCAGCCGCTGCATGGTCCTGTTACCGATGGTGGCCGCGGCGAAGGTGCGCAGCATGAGCTGGAAGTACCAGTGGAAGCCGATGCGCTGCAGGAAGGGCAGCGCCGCGAGCGTCTTCTTCCACGTTTCCGAGTACCTCTTCTGCGGCAGGGGCGCCATCCATTGCGGCGTGCGCTGGAAGACGTGCATCTCTCCGACCTTGTCGGTGATGGCGCCGACGATCTGCGCCGAGGTCGAGCCGGTACCGATGATGCCGACGCGCTTGCCTTCGAGCTCCACCGAGTGGTCCCAGCGGGCGGTGTGGAATTGTGCGCCGGCGAAGCTGTCGAGGCCGTCGATGTCCGGCAGCGCGGGATGATGCAGCACGCCGGTGGCGGAGATGACGACGTCGAACACCTCGGTCCGGCCGTCACCGGTGGTCAGGCGCCAGTGCGGGCCTTCGTAGACGAGATCGGTGACCGGCGTGTCGAAGCGCACGATGTCGGTGACGTTGAACTTGTCGGCGGTCTCTTCCATGTAGGCCTGGATCTCGGGGCCGTAGGAAAAGCGATGGGTCCAGTCGTGCTTGAGGTTGAAGCTGAACGAGTACCAGCGCGAGGGGACGTCGCAGGACAGGCCGGGGTAGGTGTTCTCGCGCCAGGTGCCGCCGACGCGATCGGCTTTCTCGAATACGGTGAGGTCGGTGTAGCCGGCCTTGCGCAGCTTGACCACCGCGGCGATGCCGGACATGCCGGCACCGATGATGGCGATGCGAGGCTGGGTTCCGGCCTGCGCCCAGGGTTGTGCGGGTTGCATGGGCATGGTCATCGAAATCTCCCCTTCGACGGTTATTGACGCGATGTCAATAAGCCTAGGCGCTTATTGACACGCTGTCAATAATACGCGGCGCGGGCTATGATTCAGTGGCGTTCGCGTCCGGCGACAGCCTCTGCGAGGTTCGCCCGGCGCCCTCGCGGAGCCAAGGCAATTCATTGAAAAACCAAAGAATACGTCGCTCTCCGGAGGACGCCCGCGCGGCCCTGCTGGCCGCCGCCGAGCGTGCGCTGGAGGTGTCCGATTTCGGTGCCCTGACAGTCGAGGCGGTGACCCGTAGGGCCGGCATGACCCGTTCCGCCTTCTACCATTACTTCTCCGGCCTGGACGAGCTGGTGCTGGCGCTGCTCGAGCGCTACGAGGCGCACATCAAGGCCTGCGTCGACCCCTGGCTTGAGCATCGCGTGGAACAGGCCGATCCGCGTGCCGCGACCGTGCGCTACCTGAGTGACATGTATGCCGTGTTCGATGCGCACCGCGCCAGCGTGCGCGCGGTGATGCACGCCGCCAGCGGCAGCAGGCGGGTGTTCGAGCAATGGCAGAGCCGGGCAGTCGACTACTTCATCGAACGCACCACGGCGTTCATCGAGCGCGAGGTGCGCGAAGGGCGCTCGACGGTCGCCGATCCGGCGCGGGTTGCACGCGCCCTGATCCTGATGAACAACGCCGTCGGTACGGACAACATCCTGCGCGAGCAGCCCGACGATCCGAACGCCATCGGCCGGGCGATCGGCGGCATCTGGAATGCCGTCATCTACGGCGACGGCGATGCCACGCCGGAGCTGCCGGCAGCGTCATGAAGCGTGCACCAGCCGCGCGCCGCGTGTCAGCGGGCGTGCGAATTCGCACAGCGCGCCGCACCTGACAGCGCCCGCGCCCACGCGGCCGGGCCGATTGCGCTTACACTCGCCTCTCGTGCTCGCTCGAAGGATCCCGAACATGAACGACAAGTCCGCCTACACGCCACCCCGGGTCTGGCAATGGAATACCGGCAGCGGCGGCAACTGGGCCAAGATCAACCGGCCGATTGCCGGGGCCACCCACGACGCCGTGCTGCCGGTCGGCAGGCACCCGCTGCAGCTTTACTCCCTGGCCACGCCGAACGGCGTCAAGGTGACGATTCTGCTGGAGGAACTGCTGGCACTCGGGCACGCGGGTGCCGAGTACGACGCCCACCTCGTCGACATCGGCGAGGGCGAGCAGTTCGGCAGCGGCTTCGTCGCGATCAACCCCAACTCCAAGATCCCGGCGCTGCTGGACACCAGCGCAACGCCGCCGATCCGGGTCTTCGAGTCCGGCGCCATCCTGCTCTACCTGGCCGAGAAGTTTGGGGCGTTCCTGCCCGTGGAGCCCGCCCCCCGTGCAGAGTGCCTGTCGTGGCTGTTCTGGCAGATGGGCAGCGCGCCGTTTCTGGGTGGCGGTTTCGGGCACTTCTACAGCTATGCGCCGGAGAAGCTCGAGTACCCGATCGATCGCTACGCGATGGAGGTCAAACGCCAGCTCGACGTGCTCGACCGCAACCTCGCTGACCGCGCCTATCTCTGTGGCGATGACTACAACATCGCCGACATGGCGGTCTACCCGTGGTACGGGGCGCTGGTGCAGGGCAAGCTCTACGATGCCGGCGAGTTTCTCGATGTCGGCACCTACCGCAACGTGGTGCGCTGGTCGGACCAGATCCGGTCGCGGCCGGCGGTGGAGCGCGGGCGGCGGGTCAACCGCACCTGGGGCGCCGAGGACCAGCAGGTGCGCGAACGCCACGACGCCAGCGACATCGACCGCACCTTTGCGTCCGACGCCGGAACCTGAACCGACACGGCACCGGTCGGGCAGCGCTCAAACGGCGTCCGGCACCTCCTCCAGCGCGTAGATCGCCAGTGGCTGCTCGACGCCCTTGACCAGGGTGTCGGGCAGCGCGTGCACGGCGAAGGCCGGGTCGATCGTGCGCCGCAGGTTCTCGGTCAGGATGACGTCGGTGTGGAAGCGGCGGGTGAGCTCCTGGGCGCGGGCGGCGACGTTCACGCTACGGCCGACGAAGGCGAATTCCTTCAGGTCGCGACTGCCGACCAGGCCGACGACACCGCTGCCGCGATGCAGCCCGATGCCGATTGCGAGCTCGGGCAGGCCGGCGGCGGCCAGCTCGCGGTTGTAGTCGGCCAGCGCCGCGCGCATGGCGAGCGCGGCACGAACGGCGTCGTTGCCCTGCCACGGATTCGGATCGGTGGCGCCGAAAAAGGCCAGGATGCCGTCGCCGATGAAGGTCGAGACGTAACCCCGGTTATCGCTGATAGCCCGGCTCATGCGTTCGAAATAGCCGTTCATCAGGCGCACCAGCGCGCTCGGCTCGACTTTCTCGCTGAGTGCGGTAAAGCCGACCAGGTCGGCGAACAGCACCGTGACCTCCTTTTTCTCGCCCTTGTCGGCCGAGCCGTCGGCGATGATGCGTTCGATGACCTCGTCGGGGGCGAAGCGGCTGAACGCCCGTTGCAGGCGCTCGAGTTCGTCGGCGGCATTCGCCAGCCGCTGGCGCAGGCGGCGTACCTCGCGCGTGGCGCGCCAGGCCAGCACGGCGAAGAGGCCCGCAGCAACGGCTAAAGCGATGGTCAGGGCCGGGGTCATTGCTCGAGATCGACGACGAACCCGATGCGGCAGATGGCATTGACCAGCGACACGATACCGAGGAAATGGAGGAAGGCCGGTTTACCGACCCGCTGCTGGATATCCGCGCAGCGACGCTGGATCTGCGCCGGCTGGTACCACACCGTCTCCCGCGCGAAGGGCACCAGTACGGACTCCTGCTCTGACAGTCGCGGCGAGGACAGGTGGGCGAGCACCTGGTCGACCTCGTCCTCGCCCAGGCCGTGCCCGGCCAGCTGGCGCCGCGCCTCGCTCTCGCAATGCGTCGAGCCCAGCGCGCGCGCGACGACCGCGAAGATCAGCGAGACGCTGCGCCCGGGCAGCGGCGACGACTGCCACATGGCCTCGAGCACCGCGTGCAGGTCCGCTGCCAGGGGCAGGCCGTCGAGCGCATTCACGATCGGCGCGCAGGCGCCGCTGCGCTCCGCGGGCGTCAGCGCGGCGGTCTTGCCGAGACGGCGCATGTGCCGGAACCTGAATGCTATCAACGGGCGCGCCAGCCGCACCCACCAGCGATCGGGGAAGTGCTCCATCGCCTGCGGCGGCAGGGCGCCGAGTGTCGATACGCGGTTGAAGAACAGGTGTACGGCGGTCATCGCGGCGAGCTCGCGGATCTGGGCGCCGCTGAATCCCTGCTCGACCAGTGCGCGGGTGTCCTCGGCCCTGACCAGTGGCCGACTGCGCGAGATGCGCCGCGCGAAATCCAGCGCGGCGCGCTCGCGCGGTGTGAAGTCACCGGTCAGGTGGTCCTGCTCCAGTCGCGCGATGCGCGCCTCGCTCATGCCGAGCACGCGCAGGAACGCACGCTGCATGCCGAAGCAGAAGCGGCAGGAGTTGTCCTGGCTGACGACCAGCCCGACCTGGTCGGCGAGGTCGGCGTCGATGTAGACGTGGGTGGTGACCTGCACCGAGAAGCGCACCATGGCGTCGGCCAGCCACGGGCAGCCCTCGAAGTACTGCATCATGCGTCCGGGACGCCCGGTCTCTCGCTGAAACCGTTGTTCGAGCTCGGGGCAGGGTTGCCGCTCCAGCAGGCAGGGCTCCCATTCGATCTCGCGTATCGCCGGCATGCCGCGCATCCTCCGCCACGCGTTGCAGCGGCGAGTGTAGCAGGCGCGGCGGGTACCGCCGGCCGAGGCGGCGAATGCGCCTTTGACGCATGTACCGCGCGCCGGTGTCCGATGTCACGCCGTGCCGCGGGAACCAACAATGGGCGCACCCGCATGACGTGGCCCCGTGGTCGGTCTCGCCACGGCCCCGGCCGCATCGGCCGCCCGGTTTACGTCCGCGGCGATGCCCGACGACTTTCTCACTACCTACGCCGAGCCGGCGCTGAATGACGTTCTCGGCCGGATTGGCGTCGACGTCGTCGTCGATGAAACGGTCGAGATCCGTAGCGGATCGCTGTACCGCGTCGAAACGGGCGAGGAGCAGGACGCGCTGCTCTCGTTGTTTCCCCGCAACTTCGAGATCTTTCGCATCGACTTCGTCGGCGAGATCGCATTCTGCCACGATGCCGGCGATGCGCCCGGCCGTGCGGAGGACATTCCCGCTCTCAATGCCGCCGTCGCTGCGGCTAACGTCAGCTCGATCCACGGCGGGCGCATCATCGCCCACGGGCTGGCCACCTGCTCGGGCTTTAGCACACCGCAAGCGGGCTGATGACCGCTGACATCGGCAGCTCCGACGGCACCCTGTCGGCGCTCGAGGTGATCATCAGCAAGGGCAATCCCGGCGTCGTGGACAACGAGCTGGCCGCGGTTGTCCCGGTGCTGATCACCAGCGTACCCCTGCCGCCGTCGGTGGTGCTGCCCGGTGGTGCGGTCGTGCTCGTCGTGCGTTCCGGTGCGCGCTCCGCACGGCGCTGAGCGGAAGGGACCGCGGGAACGGGCAGGCCAGACACACCCCGGCGCTGAGAAAGGCAGGCGCAAAAGCGCCGATCTGACCCGTGCAGTGCGAATCGCCCGGGCGGGCTGTCAATCGTGTTTTCACGTTGCAGCGCCGCAATCTGAGATCGGCCATGAGCGGACCTGCGGTGGCCAGCCCGGTGATTCTCGGACCAGCTGAAACTTGAGAGGATGGCTCCTGGGGCCGGAGGGAGCCATGAAAAAGAGCCGATTCAGCGAAGACCGGATGGTCGGGATCCTGCGCGAGGCGGACGCCGAGCCTGTGCAGAAGGTGGCCAAGGGGCGTGGGGTGAGCGAGCAGACCATCTACACCTGGCGCAAGCAGTACGGCACGCCGGATGTGACCGATGTCCGGCGTCTGCACGAGCTCGAGACGGAAAACGCGCGGCTGAAGAAGATGGTTGCGGAGCGTGCTCTCGAGACCGACGTGATGAAGGATATTGCGAAAAGAAGTGGTGAGTGTGTCGGCGAGGCGGGGGCAGGTCGCCTTCGCGATGGGTCGTGGCTTGTCTCAGCGCAGGGCGTGCCGCCCCGGCCGGGCAGCGCGACCGGCGCTCAGCACCGCCGACACCGCAACACGCCCCGGCCAAGGTTTATCAACAGAGGCAGAATCGCATGACTTCTTCCCTTGTCATGTCGGTCTGGCGCGGCGCCGATATCGACGTCGCCCCGTTCCGGGCCCGCTACCTGGAAGCGCTAGGGACAGCGGTCGCGGGCGCGCGAGGACTGATTGGCTGCGAGGCCTGCATACTCGATCGCGACGTCCGCGCGTCTCTCGGTACGGTGGGCAACGGTGCCCCCACGCACGACCTCTGGGTCACGCTCAGGTTCGAGGACGGACATGCCCGGTCGGCCTTCGAGGACGACGGCCGGCTGGCCGCGCTGAACGCCCCCGAACTCGCCGCGTGGACGACCCGGGCGGTCACGCGGCACACCGACGGGCTCGACGCGAGCGCGCGCGGAACTGATGAGCGGCCACTCGAGC
The DNA here is from genome assembly GCA_041984235.1 of Gammaproteobacteria bacterium. Lineage (GTDB taxonomy): Bacteria > Pseudomonadota > Gammaproteobacteria > JBHIYN01. The sequence continues at coordinate 125,055 of JBHIYN010000006.1, read as the reverse complement.
ACCGGAAGCTCGCAGCCGCGGCGTCGGGATCGACGCCGGGCGGAACGCCCGGCGACGGATCAGCGGACTATGCCGTGTTCGGCACCGTCTACCGCCACCCCACGCTCTCTCATGCCGAGTTCCTCGATCACTACCGGCGGGTCCACTGGCACTACGTGCCCGACCTGCCCGCGGTGCAGCGCTACGACATCCACCTGACCGAATCCGACCACGCAGGCGGCGGCAAGCTGGCGATGAGCCCGCCACTGCCGGACTCTTACATCCTGATGACGTTTCCGTCGGAGACCGCCTGCTTCGAGGCACTCGGAACACCGCTCGGTGAAGCGGCGATCGCGGATTGGAAGGGCTTTCTGTGGTGGGTCGACTTCGAAGCCGTGGAACTCGTCCCGGTGAGCGCCAGCGCCTGAATCCCGGCCTTCGGCGAACCGCGGCCGGGCTGCTCGTCCTGCTTGCTAGCGGAGTTCGGCCCGCTCGTCGTCCGGACCCTGCCAGGGGGCGAACGGCCCTCTCAGCAGGAACGGCAGCGGCGGCGTGCGCGACGTGGCCGGGTCGACCTCGCCGAACAACTCGTTGTCGGCGCCCATCGTGCAGACGGCGATGAACAGACCGTCGCGAAGCTTGCGGATTTCGTCGACGAGATCAGGCTCCGCGCAGAGGTTGTCGAACGCGCTGTAGTGCATCATCAGCGCTGGTCGGCCGTCCACAATGGATGAATCGATACGGGTACCGAAGCGCATCCATCGCTGCACGGTGCCGTCTTTGATGCAGAGGTTGTAGCCCTGTCCGCTGAAGGCGCCGTTGGGGATGGGCGCGAACGCCTTGCCTATCCACTCGCCGAGACCGTAGGCATGGTGAAAGTCATCGTGCCTGCGCGCGAAGGGCATCGGCATGGCGGATTGGTATTCCCCGTGGACCTCTTCCAGCGTCGGCGCGGGCGACGCTGACCACAGCGCCGTCAGCTCGGCCTCCGTCCGGTGGCGGAGTCGTTCCAGGGTCAGGTCTTCGGTCGAGGGGGACGTCGAGAGTACGGTGGCCATGGGTACGGCTGCTCCAGGGTGCGGTCAATGCCGGCAATGCTACGCACATCCGGTTTGCTTTTGCGAATCGGTACTCGCGGCTGACGCCGCTCGGCCTTCGGCCCGCCGTGCTTCGTCCGGCGTTCTCCCTGCGCTGCACTCCGGTCGTCGAACGGTAGGTTCGAACCAGGATCAGTCCCCCAGCCAAACCCCAAAAAAACGCGCCGGTGGCGCGCCAGATCGATGGGTGGGGGTTGTTTGAAGGATGAGCCGGACTGGATCGCCAGGATTGATGGTCGCGCGCTGAATGCGCGCGCCCACCCCTTCGGGGCGTCGTCGCTTTGCTCCGACGTCCCGATTCGCTTTCGCGAATCGGTACTCGCGGCTACGCCGCTCGGCCTACGGCCCGCCGTCCTTCGTCCGGCGTTCTCCCTGCGCTGCGCTCCGGTCGTCGAACGGTAGGTTCGAACCAGGATCAGTCCCCCAGCCAAACCCCAAAAAAAAACGCGCCGGTGGCGCGCTTTTTTTTTGGGGTTTGGCTGGGGGACTAGGATTCGAACCTAGACTGGCGGAGTCAGAGTCCGCTGTCCTACCATTAGACGATCCCCCAGGGGATGTTGTGTATAACGTAGAGCTTCGGGGCGCGGAGTTCAAACCTCGCCGCGGCGGGGCCGCGATTAGCGCTTGCTGTACTGCGGGCGTTTGCGGGCCTTGTGCAGGCCGACTTTCTTGCGCTCCACCTCGCGCGCATCGCGGGTGACGAAGCCGGCCACGCGCAACGGGCGGCGCAGGGTTTCGTCGTATTCGATCAGGGCGCGCGTGATGCCGTGACGGATGGCGCCGGCCTGGCCGGTGCCGCCGCCGCCGGAGACGGTGACCTTGATGTCGAAGTCGTTGGCCATGTTGATGGTCTCTAGCGGCTGGCGCACGACCATGCGGCCGGTCTCGCGGCCGAAGTACTCGTCGAGGGGGCGGCCGTTGACGACGATGTTGCCGGTGCCGCGGCGCAGGAACACGCGGGCGGACGAGGTCTTGCGGCGACCGGTGCTGTAATTCACTTCCACTGCCATGATGATCAGAGTTCCAGTTGGGTGGGCTGCTGTGCGGTGTGTTTGTGCTCGGGGCCGGCATAGACCTTGAGCTTGCGGAACATCGCGCGTCCCAGCGGCCCTTTCGGCAGCATGCCCTTGACCGCGGTCTCGATGATGCGTTCCGGCGCCTTGTCGCGCAGCTTGGCGAAGTTGATCTGCTTCAGCCCGCCCGGATACTCCGAGTGGCGGTAGTACATCTTGTCGCTGGTCTTGTTACCGGTGACGCGGATCTTCTCGGCGTTGACGACGACGATGTAATCGCCGGTGTCCATGTGCGGGGTGTACTCGGGCTTGTGCTTGCCACGCAGTCGCAGTGCGACCTCGCTGGCGAGGCGGCCCAGGACTTTGTCGGTGGCATCGACGACCAGCCAGTCACGTTTGATCGTGGACGGTGTCGCGGTGTAGGTTTTCATGGTCGGACAGGGCGCTGGGAAAAAAGAGGCGCAATGGTACGGATCGATTCCGGAGGTGTCAATGCAAGACACTGTAATTTCGCCACATTTGCCTGCCGGCACTGAGTCCCGCGCAGCGCCGGGCGCGGCGCCGCCGGTACGGCGCCCGGGGCCCGCGGATCGCCTCCTGGGGCGCTTCGACGCGCTGCTGCGCGCAGCCACGCGCACTGGCGCCGCCCCGCACCGTCCTTACCCCGCGGAGACGGTCGCCGAGGCCTCCCTCGCCGGCGACGAGCGCCGCCACGCGGCCGGGCTCATGCGGGTCAACCACGCCGGCGAGGTCAGCGCCCAGGCCCTTTACGTTGGCCAGGCCGTGCTCGCCAGGCACGGCGCGACCGCGGACCACCTGCTGCAGGCAGCGCGCGAGGAGGGCGACCACCTGGTGTGGTGCGAACGCCGCCTGGCCGAGCTCGGCGCCCGGCCCAGCCGGCTGGATCCGCTGTGGTTCGCCGGCGCGCTGGCCATCGGCGCCGGCGCCGCCGCGCTCGGTGACCGCTTCAGCCTGGGCTTCGTCGAGGAGACCGAGCGCCAGGTCGTGCGTCACCTGGACGGCCATCTCACCGCCCTGCCGGCGCGCGACCGGCGTTCCCGCGCCGTGGTCGAGGCGATGCGCAGCGACGAGGCCAGCCACGCGGCGGCCGCCGCCGCGCGCGGTGCCCGCCCGCTGCCGGCGCCGGTGCGACGCCTCATGGCGCTGCAGGCGCGGGTGATGACGACCCTGGCCTATCGACTCTGAGGGCGGCACGGCACACTATGCACCCGGCGCCGGCCTGCGGCGCGCAACCCGTGACGACTCCTTTCCCGTGCGCTATTCGTCGATGCCCGTCCCGCCGTCCGTGACCCGCCTGCTCGCTGCCCTGAGCGCGTTCGCGCTCGGTCTCGCCGCCCTGGTGGCCGCGCCGGCCGGCGCGGCCCTGCCGCCGGCGGTCGACGGCAAACCGCTGCCCAGCCTCGCGGACATGCTCGAGCGCGTGACCCCAGCGGTGGTCAACATCGCCACCGAGGGGCACGTCGAGCTGCGCATGAATCCGCTGTTCAACGACCCCTTCTTCCGGCGCTTCTTCAATCTGCCCAACCGGCCCTTGCAGCGCAAGACGCAGAGCCTGGGGTCGGGCGTGATCGTGGATGCGAAGCGCGGCCTGGTCCTCACCAACAGCCACGTCATCGCCAATGCCGACGAGATCACGGTCAACCTGCGCGACGGGCGCGAGTTCAGCGCCGAGCTGGTGGGCAGCGATCCGGATACCGACGTCGCCGTGGTGCGCATCGAGGCAGACGCGCTGACGGCGCTGAAGCTGGCCGACTCCGACACCCTGCGCGTGGGCGATTTCGTCGTCGCCATCGGCAACCCGTTCGGACTCGGGCAGACGGTGACCTCGGGCATCATCAGCGCGCTGGCGCGCTCCGGGCTCGGCATCTCGGGTTACGAGGACCTCATCCAGACCGATGCCTCGATCAACCCGGGCAATTCCGGCGGCGCCCTGGTCAACCTGCGCGGCGAGCTGGTCGGCCTGAATACCGCCATCTACTCGCAGACCGGCAGCAACATCGGCATCGGCTTCGCCATCCCGGTCAACATGGCACGCGAGATCATGGAGCAGCTGGTCGACGACGGCGAGGTGCGCCGCGGCTTCGTCGGCATCCAGTACCAGGACCTCAATCCGGAGCTGGCCGAGGCCTTCGGGCTGCCGGTCTCGGAGGGCGCGGTGGTGGTCAGCGTCGCGCCCGGCTCGCCGGCCGAGCGCGCCGGCCTCGCCGCCGGCGACGTCATCACCGCGGTCGACGGCCGGCGCATCGCGGGGGCGGCCAGCCTGCGCACGCGCATCGGGCTTGCGCGGGTCGGAACCACGCTGAATTTCGGCGTGCTGCGCGAAGGCCGGGCGCGCGAGGCGCGCGTGGTGGTCGCTGCGCGCGAGGAGGCGGCGGCGGGGCGCGCGGCCGTCAGCAACGCCCGCTTCGCCAACACCACCATCGGCGACATTCCATCCGATTCTCCGCTCTATGGCCGTGTCGCCGGCGTGATGGTGTTCGCGATCGAGCGCTCCTCGCCCGCGTGGCGCGCCGGGCTGCGACGCGGTGACGTGATCAGCGCGGTCAACCGCCAGCCGACCCCGAACCTGGCGGCCTTTCTGGAGGTCGTCAACCGCGCGCGTGACGAGCTCCTGCTGCGCGTGCAGCGCGGTAACCAGGCGGCCTACCTGATCATCAAGTGAGCTCGGCCCGTTCCCGTCGGCGTGGCGTTGGAACGTTTTGTCGCAACGCTCAGCGCGCGTAGCGCACGCCGTCGATATCGGCTTCGCGCACCGCCTCGGTGATGCAGTTGATCACTTCCGGGCGGGCGAAACCGCGCCGGTAGAAAACCGCCACCGTGCGCGTCGGGATCGGCCTGGTGAATGGCCGGATGGTCAGCAGCTCGTCGAGGTCCTCGCTGATGCGCATGGTCTGCGGCAGCACGGTGATGCCGGCACCGGTCGCAACCATCTGGCAGATGGTGTCCAGCGAGCTGCCCTCCAGCGTCTTCTGCAGGCTGCCCGGTTCGCGGCGGGACGGGTCGGCGCAGGCCGGACAGGCCTCGATGACCTGGTCGCGGAAGCAGTTGCGGGCACCGAGCAGGAGCACGGTTTCGTCCTCCAGGTCGGCGGGTTTGATGCGCTTGTGGCGCGCCAGCGGGTGGTCGGCCGGCATCGCGACCTTGAACGGTTCCTCGTACAGCGCGCGTGACACGAGCTGCGGGTCGCTGTAGGGCAAGGACATGATCGCGGCATCGATGTCGCCGCGCTTGAGCTGCGCGGCGAGGGCGTCGGTGAAGTCCTCGCGTACGCGCAGCGCCAGTTGCGGTGCGCGCTGGCGCAGCGACGTGATCAGGCGCGGCACCAGGTATGGGCCGATGGTGTAGATGACGCCCAGCGCCAGCTCGTGCCCGAGCGGGTCGCGCGCGGCGTCAGCGGTCTCGCGAATGCCTTCGACGGCGCGCAGCACGTCTTGCGCCTGCTCCACGATCGCGGTGCCCGCCGGGGTTACGATGACGTCGCTGCGGCTGCGCTCGAACAGGCGCACGCCCAGCTCTTCTTCGAGCTTGCGCACGCCGACGCTGAGGGTCGGCTGACTCACGAAGCAGGCCTCGGCGGCCTTGCCGAAGTGCAGGTGCCGGGCCACGGCAACGATGTAGCGCAGTTCGGTCAGGGTCACGGTGAACTCACCCGCGGCGGGATTCGCCGCCGGTTATACCGCAACCCTGCGCCGTATGCAGCGCGGGATTCAGGCGCTGCGGCGTACCCTGACCGGTTGTGCGGCCTCCGCCTGGGCGGACAGGAGGTCGTCGAACAGCCCGACGGTCAGCCAGCGGTGCCCGTGCGCGTCGCCGGCGGCGACGCTGAACGGCGCGTCCGGCTCCCCGGCGCTGTCGATCACCAGCGCGGCGCCCGCGAAGTCGTTATCGCGCGTGTAGCGGTGCGTGGTCACCACGGTGGCGAGCCCGGCGGCCTGTGCGGCGAGCAGGCCATTGCGGGTGTCCTCGACGGCCGCAATCTCGTCCAGCCCGAGGCCCAGCTTCGCGAGCACGGCCTGGTAGACGGCGGGCGAGGGCTTCTTGAGCTCCACCGAGTCACACGACTCGATGGCGGTAAACCAGTCGCGCCAGCCGGGCGGCAGATTGTTGTCGAGCAGCGTTTCGGCGTTGGTATAGGCCGAGCTCGTGGCGAGTGCCATCACGATGCCGGCCTCGCGCGCCTCGTCGAGCAGGCGGCGGATACCGGGGCGCAGGCCGACCTCGCCATCGGTCAGCATGGCGGCGTACTTGCGCGTCTTGGCGCGGTGCACGGTGCGCACGAAGTCGTCGAAGGCGGCGTCGTCGGTGAAGCGGCGGCGCAGGTCCTTGCCGTAGGCGGTGATGCGTTCGCGCCCGCCGGAAATGGCCAGAAGCTGCTCGTAGAGCTCCGGCGTCCACTGCCAGTCGAGGCCGAACTCCTCGAACACGTAGTTGAACGCCAGCCGGTGCACCTCCTCGGTGTCAGCCAGGGTGCCGTCGACGTCGAAAATGATCGCGCGCAGCTTGTTCATTCGCCCTTCGAGCGCCGATTTTGGCATGGTTGCAACATTTTGTTGTAAATCTATCACTAATTTAGCCAATAAACTATTGATTCATTGTGAATGTGGTCACAAAGTCACAGGTCGTTGTCACAGGTCGTTGTCTTGTTGTCGGATCTGTGGCGCAGAACTTTCGGGTCCTTCGAGCTCCACGCGTTCGATCTTCTCGAAACGGTCAGAGATCTTTCGCGCCGAAATGTTCACTTCGTCGACGTCCTTGCTGGCCTGCTGGATGTGCCGGCCGAGGTTGTCCATGCGCGTGCGGAAGCGCTGGAAATCCTCCGACAGGTAGCCGAGGTGCTGCTGGATGATGTCGACCTGCTCGCGGGTCGCGGCGTCCTTGAGCACCGCCGCGGCGGTGTTCAGGATGGCCCACAGGGTGGTCGGTGAAGCCAGCCACACGCGCGCCGCGTGCGCGCTGTCGACCAGATCGGCATGGTGCGCCTGGATCTCGGCGAACACGGCCTCGGCCGGAATGAACATGATGGCGCCGTCGCTGGTCACGTCGCGGATCACGTAGCGCTCCGAGATGTCTCTGATGTGCTTCTTGATGTCCTGCTTGAACTGGCTCTCGGCGCGCTTGCGCTCGAGCTCGCCGCGCTCGGGATCGGTCATGGTGCGGAAAGATTCGAGCGGGAACTTGGCATCGATGCAGATGGTGCCGGTCGGTGGCGGCAGGAACAGCGCGCAGTCGGCGATGCGTCCGTTGGGCAGGGTGTGCTGCAGGGCGAAGCTCGACGGCGGCATGACGTTGCCGACCAGCGCCGAGAGCTGGACCTCGCCGAAGGCGCCGCGCGAACGCTTGTCCGCCAGCAGCTGCTGCAGACTGACCACGTCGGTCGACAGCTCGGTGATCTTCTTCTGCGCCTGGTCGATCAGGGCGAGCCGTTTGACGACGTCGGCAAAGGTCGCGTTGGTCTTCTCGAAACCTTCGGAGAGCCGCTTCTCGACTTCCCCGCCAATCTCCTTGAGGCGTTCGTCGGTGCGCTTGGTCAGCGCGTCGACGCGCTGACCGAGGTCGGTGGAGCTGCGCAGCAGCGACTCGCCAAGCTGCTTGTGCAGGCTCTCGTAGCCCTCGCGCATGTTCTTCACCAGGGTCTCCAGGGCGCGGGCGTTCTGCGCCTCGACCTGCTGGCGGTGCTCGCTCATGATCGCGCGCGTCTGCTCGCGCACCTCGGCGAGGTCGCGCACGATGTGCGCACGGCTGTCGCCGAGGTTCTCGGTGACACTCTGGCGGAAGCCGTGCAGGCTGCTGCCGACCTGCTCGCGCAGCTGGCCGCCTTCGGTAATGAACTGCCCGTGCAGCTGCCCCAGGCGCTGGTCGATCATCTCCAGCGTGGTCTTCTGCGCCGCGGCCTGTTGCGCAAGGGCTTCGAAGCGCGCATCGTGTCCGTCGCCGCGCGACAGGCGGCGCAGGAGCAGCACGAGCAGCACGCTGCCGGCCGCGAGCAGAATGGCGGCGACGACGAGCAGGATTTCGGTCAGTGACACGGTGTTCGAACGAGGCGGAACGGGCGGCCGGCCATGCTGCGACGGTGCGCCGGGATTCTAGCAGGGGCACGAGGAAGCGCGCGAGGCGAGCGCCGGGGTGCGCGCCATGAGCGACGCGCGGAAAGACGCGCCGCACAAGGGCCGCGGCGCCGGTTTTCGGCCCGATCCGCGCTACTCGGACAGCACCAGGGAAACCTTTGACGATGGCTGGGGCAGCGCCGACGAACAGGCGCCGCCACTGCGCACCACGGTTACGCCGGAACGCGTGAAGAGCGTGATCAACCGCAACAGCTCCCCCGATCTGCCGTTCAATCTTTCGATCAACCCTTACCGCGGCTGCGAGCATGGCTGCGCGTACTGCTATGCACGCCCGGCACATGCGTATGTCGATCTCTCGCCCGGGCTCGATTTCGAGTCGCGCCTGTTCAGCAAGCCGGATGCCGCCGCGGTCCTGCGTGCCGAGCTGGCGCGGCCCGGCTACCGCTGCGAGCCGATCTCGATTGGCGCGAACACCGATTGTTACCAGCCGGTCGAACGTCGTCTGGGCATAACACGGGCGATCATCGAGGTGCTGTCGGAGTGCCGCCACCCGCTGACCATCGTCACCAAGTCGGCGCTGGTCGAGCGCGATCTCGACCTGCTTGCACCGATGGCTGCCGAGGGGCTGGTGCAGGTGTTCGTTTCGGTCACCACGCTCGACCGTGAGCTGGCGCGCCGCATGGAGCCGCGTGCGGCCGCGCCGCAGCGGCGCATCGAGACGCTGCGCCGGCTTGCCGGCGCCGGGGTGCCGGCCGGCGTCATGTTTGCACCGGTAATCCCCGCGCTGAACGACCACGAGCTCGAGCGCGTGCTCGAGCAGGCCGCGCAGGTCGGGGCGGTACACGCCGGTTACGTGGTGCTGCGCCTGCCGCGCGAGGTCAACCCGTTGTTCAAGGACTGGCTGGCGACGCACTACCCGCTGCGAGCGGAGCACGTCATGAGCCGCGTACGCCAGATCCGCGGCGGCGCGGAGAGCGACGCGACGTTCGGACGCCGTCTCAAGGGCGAGGGCGTTTTCGCCGAGCTGGTGCGCCAGCGTTTCGAGCGCCAGTGCCGTGCACTGGGCCTGAACAAGTCGCGTCACGCGCTAAACACACGCCGTTTCCGCCCGCCGCCGAAGGACGATGGCCAGCTCGAGCTGTTCTGAGCGTCAGCGCCGCAGGATGCGAATCCAGCGCCAGAAATTGAGCAGGCTGGCGAGCGAGCCGGCGACGTAGGTCAGCGCACAGGCGGTCAGGATGCGGCGCGCGCGGACGAGATCGCGCCCCTCCAGGTAGCCGCGCTCGAGGATTGGCAGGGCGCGGCGGAAGCTGGCGTCGAACTCGACCGGCAGCGTTGCCAGGTGCACCAGCACCGGCAGCAGCATGATGGCGACGCCGGCGATCAGCAGGCCGGCGCCGGCGGCCGGCGCACGGGTCAGCACGGTTACCAGCGGCATCGCCACGAGCATCATCGAGGCCACGCGTTCGGCGATCGTGGCGGCGCCGGCGAGGCGCGTGCGCAGGGCCAGTGGACGGTAGCCGATGAAATGCTGGATGGCGTGACCGACCTCGTGCGTGGCGACCACCGCCGCGGCCAGCGAGCGTCGCTCGTAGTGCTCGGCGCTCAGCGCGACCACGCCGGTGGCCGGGTTGAAATGATCGCCGACGCCGTCCGCGGCGCGCTCGACGCGGTAGTCGTCCATGCGCGCTTCGCGCAGCAGGTGGCGCGCGAGCTCGGCGCCGGTGCCGGGCAGATCGTCGCGTTCGCCGGTATAACGCGTGAGCACGTGGCGGGCCCACAGCTGTGGCCCGAAGATCACGGCGACGACCAGCGCGATGACGACGAATGCCATGCCGGCAGCCTGCGGCGTCAGGCGTGGCCGGCGCGGTGCTTCACCACCACGATGGTCACGTCGTCGTGCTGCCGCGCGCTGCCGCGGAAACGCGCCAGGGCGTCGACCAGCCCCGCGCACAGGGTTGCGGCATCGTCCTCGGCGTGCGCGCGCAGGAATTCGTGCAGGCGGTGTTTGCCGAACCGCGTGCCGTCGGCCGCCGGCGTTTCCCAGATCCCGTCGGTACCGATGAGCACGATGTCGCCGTCGCCCAGCGTGCCGCGGCTGGCGTCGCCGTAGCGCCAGTCCGGGTCGATACCGAGCGGGATGCCGTCACCGCCGAGCTCGCCCACGCTGCCGCTGCGGGCGCGGTAGACCAGCGCCGGGTCATGGCCGGCGCTGGCCCACTCGATGGCATCGCCTCCGGCCTCCACGGTGAGCAGGAACAGGGTCACGAAGTGGCCGTGGCTGACGTCGTCGGCGAGATTCTCGTTGAGCAGACCCAGCAGCTCGTCCAGCGCCAGGCCGCGGCCGCGCGCGCCGTGCAGCAGCGCCCGGGTCGTCGCCATCAGCAGCGCGGGGGCGATGCCGTGTCCGGAGACATCGGCAACGACGACGCCGAGGCGCCCGTCATCGCCGGTTACCCCCGGCACGTAATCGAAATAGTCGCCGCCGGTCTCGTCGGAATACAGCGAAACGCCGCACACGTCGTAGCCGGCGATCTGCGGCGGTGCCGGTGGCAGCAGCTGCTGCTGCACCTCGCGTGCCAGCGCCAGCGACTCCTGCACGTGGGCGCGTTCGCGCAGCTGCGGCACCATCGCGTTGAACGCTTCGCCCAGCGCCTGCAGCTCGTCGCCGGTGGTAACCACCGCGCGCACCGCGAGATCGCCGCGGGCGAGACGCTGCACGACGCGCTTGAGGTGCTCGATCGGACGCGTCAGGTGACGCGAGGCTGCCAGCGCGACCAGCATCGCCAGGGCGCTGGCCGTGAACAGCACCAGCAACAGGGTACGCACGTGCTCGGCGGTGACGGTGCGCGCATGGCGGCGGGCATCGAAGGCGGCTGCCGTTGCACGCGCCACGGGTACCGTCATCACGAGGTAGCTGGCGGCCTCGCCGAAGCGGCGATACAGGACGAAATGCTCACGTCCGCCGATGGTCGCCCGCAGGTGTCCGTCACGGCCGGCGAGCATGGCCGTGCGCACGGTCTCGGTGGTGGCGCGATCGTCGAGCGCGAACAGCTCGAGGTCGGGCAGTGCGTGCCAGTCGCTGTTGCTGAACGACGCGTTCTGTCGAGCCAGCACCACCAGGCGCGGCTCGCTGGCCTGCGGCGGGGTCACCGCGGCGACCTGCATCAACTCGCTGCCGGCACGCAGGTAAGGCGGTAGCTCCAGCACTTCGAAGGTTGCCAGCAGGTCGATGTCGATGCCGGTCATGCCGATGAAGCGCCCGTCCGCCGCGTGCAGCGGCATGGTCGCGTTGATCACCAGCGCGCGCGTGGTGACATCGAAATGCGGGCGGTACCAGCGAAACCCGGGGTTGAGGCGCTGCGCTTCGAACCACGGGCGTTCGCGCGGATCGAAACCCGCCGGGTAGGCGCCATGGCCGGGGAAGGTGGCGAGCAGGCCGTTGTCCAGCACGACGTACTGCCAGCGCAGGATGCGATCGCGCGGGTCGCGGACCCTGTGGAAGAAGTCGGTCATGGGCAGCAGGGCGCGCGCATCGTCCAGCAGCGTCTCGCGCGCGACGGTCTCGGGGTGATGAAAGACCTGGTGATCCCATGAAACGGGCAGCGCGCGCGCCGCCCCGGGTTCGGCGTGGCTGAGCGGCGCGTAGCGCGCGCTCAGCTCGAGGGTCGGATCGGCGCGGTCGAAGGCTTCGGTGAAGTGGACCGTTCCCGCCGCGGCGCCTGCCGTGTCGCCGGCACTGCGCAGCAGGCGCTCGGCATAGTCGGCCTGCAACTCGACCAGCACGCGGATGCGGCGGCTCTCGCGGTCGAGTACGTCGGCATACTCGGCGGCGATGCGTTGCATGGTGACCAGCGCCTGGTCGGCCATCGCCTGCGCGTTACGCTGTGTGAGGTCGTCGCTCAGGCTGCGCAGCAGGTGGGTGTCCAGCGTCGCCGTGACCAGCGCCGGCACCAGTGCGATGGCGCTCAGCAACAGCAGCACCTTGGTCCGCAAGGACACGGATTCAGTCGGCCTGTGGCCGCGAATGGGTGAGGTGCAGCCCGACCAGGCGCGCGATGAGAACGGTCAGGTAGACCTGGCCGATGACCGCTTCGAGGTAAGCGAAGACGCGCGCCTGTGGACTGACCGGAACGAGCTCGCCGAATCCCAGCGTGGTCATGCAGGTGAAGCTGAAATAGAGGTACTCGCTGAAGCTGCGGCGCAGCTCCGCCCCGGCCGGAGCCGGGATCGCGGTCGAGGTGTTGACCACGCTGCCGGGCTCGGCGAGGTTGAGGAAAGCGAAGATGAACGCGCCCGAAATGCCCAGCAGCAGGTAGACGCTGATGGCACCGGCCAGCTCGTCGGTGGAGATCCGCGAGCGCGAGAGTATGGAGATGAGAATGACCAGCGCGGCATGCAGGTAGAACACGAAGCCTGCCGCCAGGGCGATCAGCTCGGCGATGGTCGAGCCCGTGAACAGGGCCACCCACAGGGCCGCGAACATGACCGTTGCCAGGGTGCCGCCGCCCCACACCACGGCGCGATGTTCGCTGACCGGGTAGATGCTCGTGATCAGCGTGATCCCGAGCAGGATGTTGGTCACCACCGAGCCCAGCGGCAGGCTGGTGACGAACGAATCGATCAGCAACAGCGCCAGCAGCGAGGCGAGCAGCCAGGTGTAATGGCCCGGACGGGAGCCGACACGCAGGAGCGGATGCATGGTGCGGCGCGCGGGCTCAGTTGAGCGCCGTGGCGCTGCCCTCCGGCGAGACCGGGGCGGGACCGATCGCGACGGCGTCGAGATCCCATTCGGCGCCGTTGATCGCCTTGTCCATCAGGGCGAGCAGGGAATGTGCGAGCTGCGCATTCAGGTTGAGGTCGATGCCCTGGCCCTGCTCGGGCCGCAGGCCCAGGGTAATTGCGCCGTTGGCGGCGGCGGCGAGCTGGAAGCGCGTCAGCAGCACGGGGGCGCTGCCGAGCGGCAGGGACCGGGCGGCGTCGTCCTGGTAGGGGGTGCGGAAGTCCGATCGGTCCACCGCCTGTTCGTGCTCGAAGCGCAGCAGCTCACGGCGCGCGTCGGCGCTGGGCTGTACGCGGATGCGCGGTTGCTCCGACAGCGATTTCTCCAGTTGCGGACGCAGTGCGCGGACGAAGCGGCGCGTCAGCCAGAAGCGGAATTCCTCGTGTGCGCCCGAGGCCACGCGCAGCAGCAGGCGGTCCTCGCCAGCAACGTAGGTGATCTGTACCTGGGCAATCTGTGACACGTCGTTCCTTCCGGCGCCGACGCCCGTTGCGCTGTTCCGTGCGGCGCCAATGAGTGGCGCCATTATGCACGCTATCGTGACCCGCCGGGGCGCTGCACGGTGCCGGTCGCGCCGATTACAATCACCATTTCCGCGATCGATTCCGGGCGGCGCACGTCACCGCTGCCGCGCACGACCCAACACCCATGACACCATCAGCGAACGCCGACGGCGCCGCGCCGACACCCGCTGACCGCTACGCGGCAGATCTCGCCAGCGGCGCCATCCTTCCCGATCCCGCGCAGCGCGAGGCGGTGGACCATCTGCAGCGCGTCTACGAGGCGCTGCGCGCAGCGCCGGGGCAGCGCCGCGGCGGCCTCGTCGCGCGCCTGCTCGGACGCAGCGAGCCACGCTGGCAGCCGGTGCATGGCCTCTACCTGTGGGGACCGGTCGGGCGCGGCAAGACCTACCTGGTCGACACCTTCTTCGACTGTCTGCCCGGACCTCACAAGCGGCGCACGCATTTCCATCGTTTCATGCGCCGCACGCACCATGCGCTGAGGGCGCTGGGCGAGACCAGTGACCCGCTGCAGCAGGTCGCCGCCGAGTGGGCCGCGGAGTACCGCGTGCTATGCCTGGACGAGTTCCACGTCGGCGACATCACCGACGCAATGCTGCTGGCCGGATTGCTCGAGGCGTTGTTCGCGCACGGCGTGACCGTGATCGCGACCTCCAACGAACGGCCCGACGAGCTCTACAGCGGCGGGCTGCAGCGCGAACGCTTTCTGCCCGCCATCGCCCTGATTGAAAGCCATCTGGCGGTGGTCGAGCTGCACGGCGCGCACGACTATCGCCTGCGCGCACTGGAACAGGCACCGGTCTACTACTGTTGTGCCCGGGGTGAGCACTACGACGCGCTGGAGCAGAGCTTTCAGGCACTCGCACCGGAAGCCGGTACGCGCGACGTCGAGGTGGTGGTCGAGGGGCGCGCGATTCCGGCCCTGCGCCAGGCTGACGGCGTGGTCTGGTTCAGTTTCGCCGAGCTCTGCGAGGGGCCGCGCTCGACCGGCGATTACATCGAGATCGCGCGCGAGCACCACACCGTGATCCTGAGCGACGTGCCGGTGATGGGCGTGGATGACGGTGACGCCGCGCGTCGCTTCATCAACCTGGTCGACGAAATCTACGATCGCAGCGTCAAGCTCATCATGTCCGCGGCGGCCGAGCCCGACGCGCTCTACGCGGGGCAGCGCCTGGCAAAGCCGTTCCTGCGCACCGCGAGCCGGCTGCGTGAAATGCGTTCCCACGACTATCTCGCCCGGCCGCACCTCAGCGACTGATTCACGACCCGTACTCGTTCGGGATTTGATATTTCATATCAATAAGATATAAATCATTCTTTACAATTCAAATTACTTTACTATCCTATCCTTCTAATACCGTTATCAAACCGATCCGACCCGACGAACGCCCCATGAGCACTGCTGACTGCCACGCACCAACACCGGACGCCGACATCGCACGCCTGCTCGCCTGCCACTACGGCGACGGTGCGGTTTACCTGCCGAGCCGGGCCGGTGCGCGTCGCGACGTACTGCAACGGGCGATGGCGGCCGGTTTCGTCAGCATCGACGGGTTCATTACGCGTCGCGGCCGGCAATTGCTGGCGCGCTTCGATTTCTAGACACCTCCGTGGGTGAGCCGACAGGTTTCGACCTGTCACCAGCGTATTAGGGCCGCTCTCGCGGCCCTTTTTTTATCCGGCGCGTGGCTTCTCCGTCGGCTTTCATGGTGGGCACGCGGAGCAGGAGGGTCATTTATAATATTTGGAAATATATAAATCCAGAATCGTTCCTTTTAAGCATATAAGGTCGTTGCTAGGGTGCGCCCTCGGTTAGAACACCGCGCCGAGCGCGGAGGGCGCCATGTACCAGTACGACGAATACGATCAGCGCGTGGTCGACGACCGCGTCCGCCAGTTCCGCGACCAGACGCGCCGCTACCTCGCCGGGGAGCTCGAGGAGGACGCCTACCGGCCCCTGCGCCTCATGAACGGGGTCTACCTGCAGCGCCATGCGCACATGCTGCGCGTTGCCATTCCCTACGGCTTGCTGTCGTCGCGCCAGGCCCGCATGCTCGCGCACGTGGCGCGCACCTACGATCGCGGTTACGGTCATTTCAGCACGCGCCAGAACATCCAGTTCAACTGGATCGACCTGCAAGCCGTGCCGGATCTCCTCGCCGACCTCGCCACGGTGCAGATGCATGCCATCCAGACCTCCGGCAACTGCGTGCGCAACGTGACCAGCGATCCGCTGGCCGGTGTGGCGCCCGACGAGATCGACGATCCGCGACCCTACTGCGAGCTGCTGCGCCAGTGGTCCACGCTGCACCCGGAGTTCGCCTACCTGCCGCGCAAGTTCAAGATCGCGGTCAGTGGCGCGGCTGCCGATCGTGCGGCTACCGCGTTTCACGACATCGGGCTGCGCCTGGTGCGCGGGCCGGACGGCGAGGTCGGCCTGCGCGTGCTGGTCGGCGGCGGCCAGGGCCGCACGCCGCGGGTGGCCGAGACCCTGCGCGAGTTCCTGCCGCTGGCCGACATGCTGTCCTACACCGAAGCGATCCTGCGGGTCTACAACCGCTACGGCCGCCGCGACAACAAGTACAAGGCGCGCATCAAGATCCTGGTCGGCGCGCTCGGTATCGAGGCGTTCGCCGCGCGGGTGGAGGACGAGTTCGCGCGTATCCGCGATTCCGTGCTGCGCCTGACGCCGGCCGACCTGGATGTCATGCGCGCCCATTTCGCCGCCCCGGCCTACCGCGAAGACGCTGCCGAGGACGTCATGAACGACGCCTGGGCGGCGATGGACCCCGCGTTCGGGCGCTGGCTGTCGCGCAATACGCATGCCCACCGGGTCGCTGGTTACCGCGCCGTGTTCGTGTCACTCAAGCGTCGAGGTCAGGCCCCCGGCGACGCTACCGCCGAGGACCTGGAGGCGCTCGCCGACCTCGCCGAGCGTTACAGCTTCGGCGAGATGCGCGTCACGCACGAGCAGAACCTGGTGCTGGCCGACGTCCGCGTCGCCGAGCTGCACGAGCTGTGGCAGGCGCTCGCGCGGCGCGACCTGGCCACGCCCAACATCGGTCTGCTGACCGACATGATTTGCTGCCCGGGGCTCGATTTCTGCTCGCTCGCCAATGCCAGCTCGATCCCGGTCGCGGCCGACATCGCGGCGCGCTTCGACGACCTCGATTACCTGCACGACATCGGTGAGCTGGAGCTCAAGATGTCCGGCTGCATGAACGCCTGCGGGCACCACCACGTCGGTCATATCGGCATCCTCGGTGTCGACAAGGGCGGCGCCGAGTACTACCAGATCACGCTCGGCGGCGTCGCCGGCGACGGCGCGCGCATCGGCGAACGGCTCGGCCCGGCCGTACCGCGCGGCGAAGTCGCCGACGCGGTCGAGGCGCTGGTCGCGGTCTACCTGGAGGCGCGGGCGGACGGTGAGCGTTTCGTCGAAACGGTCGCCCGGGTCGGGCTAGCGCCGTTCAGGGAACGCGTCTACGCGGCGGCATGAGGACAGCACTGTGAACGTATTGATCGACGGACACTACGCGGAAGACGCCTGGACGCTGGTCGGGCCCGAAGACGTACTGCCCGCGGGGGACGTCATCGTCCCGCTTGCGCGCTGGCGCGAGACGCCGCCGCAGGCCTGGCAGGGCAGGCGGGTCGGCGTGCTGCTCGACGGTGACAGCGAGATCGGCGCGGACAGCTTCGACCCGGCGCCGTTCGAGCTCATTGCCGTGGCCTTCGAGCCCTTCACCGACGGCCGCGGCTACAGCATCGCGCGTACCCTGCGGCAGCGCGGTTTTTCCGGCGATCTGCGCGCCGTCGGCGAGATCCGCCGCGACCAGGCGCTGTTCCTGCTGCGCTGCGGCTTTTCCTCGCTGGCCGCGGACTCGCCCGGCGCGGCGGAGGAGCTGCGCCGCGGGCTCACCGACCAGGCCTGCTTTTACCAGCCCGCTGCTGACGCCCGCGTCACCGTACCGGCCCTGCGCAGCCGGCGCGCCTGAGCCGCGCTGCGCTGGCGCGTGCACCCGCCTGAGCTCTAAGGAATTTCCGGCCCGGGCCGAAAACCCGGAGACGAGCTTCGCTGTATCCGGCGCGTGACCATGGGCCTACCTTCCATCCTCGGCGAGCAGTCTCACCCATCGCGGTGTCTGCGGCTGATCATCATCGACGATTCGCGCGAGTACATGGCGTTGCTGCGGCGCATGCTCGCCGGCACGTTGCCCGAGGTCGAGGTGACGGAGTACGACCCGGAGCAACAGGGCAAGCCGGGGCCGGACTTCGACTGGTCCCTGTACGACGCGGTCCTGCTCGACCACGAGCTGGGCAGCGCGGAGAGCGGTCTCGACTGGCTCGAGGAGTTCCGCACCCGGCCGGGCTTCCCGCCGGCGGTGCTGATGGCCGCCGAGGGCAACGATTACCTCGCCGCGCGCGCGATCAAGCGCGGCGCCTGTGATTACATCCGCAAGCAGGACATCACCACCGAGCGCATCGGGCTGATGATCGCCGAGGCGGTCAGCGAGGCGCGCGCTGCTGACGTCTTCGAGCAGACCCTGCGCGAAGAGCGCGAAGCACCGCACATCGCGATCCTCGAGCGCATCGCCGAACGCAGCGAGCACCGTGGCCTGAGCGGCAAGCCCGGCATCGGTTACCGCTTCGTGCGACTCATCGGGCAGGGCGCATGCTCGCGCATCTACCTGGCCGAACGCTCCACCGACGGCACCACGCTGGTGCTCAAGATCATCGACGCCGGCATCATCCAGGACGTGCAGGTGGTCGAACGCTTCATCCGCGAGGCGGAGATCGTGGCGACCATTTCCAGTCCCTACGTGGTGCGCTTCTTCGATCACGGTCTGACCCAGACTTATGGTTACATTGCGATGGAATTCTTCACGCGCGGAGACCTCAAGCAGCGGCTGGAGACGGGGGTCGGCATCGAGGACGCGCTGAACTACCTGCGCCACATTGCGCTCGGCCTGGACGCGATCCATGCGCGCGGCATCATCCACCGCGATCTCAAGCCCGGCAACATCATGTTTCGCGCCGACGACAGCCTCGCGCTGGCCGATTTCGGTATCGCCAAGAGCCGCGCCTACCTGACCGACCTGACCAACCAGGGCTGCGTGCTGGGTACACCGAACTACCTCAGCCCGGAACAGGCGCTGGGCGAGGAGGTCGATCCGCGCGCCGACCTCTACAGCGCGGGGGTCATGCTCTACGAGATGCTCACCGGGCGTAAGCCGTTTCGCGCGGAGAGCGCGTCGGCGCTGGTCTACCAGCACGTGCATGCCTCCGTACCGACCCTGCCGGAGGACGTGCGCATGTTTCAGCCCCTGGTCAGCCGCCTGCTCGCCAAGCAGCCGGCCGACCGCTTTCCCTCGGCTGCCGCCCTGGTCGACGCCATCGACCGCATCCTGGCCGTGTACGGATCCTGAGTACGCCGCGGCGCGCTTGAAATGCCGCGCCGGCATCCGCATCTGCTGTAGCGAGGGCTTTCCGGGCTAGTGACGTTCGCGCGCGGCATGCCGCGCGTCCGTACGCCTGCGCCGGTGCCCCGTCCCTTCGCAACACGAGGCACTCGACCGGCCAGGATGAACGAAGAACAACCCGAGATCATCATTCCCGGCGGTGACGGCCAGTCCGGCGGTATGCCGGCGCGCATGAACGAGGTCCTGCCGGACCAGCTGCTGGTGCTGCCGCTGCGCGCGCGGCCATTCTTCCCCGCCCAGACCATGCCCATCGTCATCGAGGACGAGCACTGGCGCGAGACCATCGAGCGGGTCGGCAAGACCCCGCACCGCCTGCTGGGTCTGGTCTATGCGCGTCAGCCGTTCGACGAGGAGCCGGCCAGGCCGGAGGATTTCGCGGTCTACGGCACGGTTGCGCGCCTGCATCACCCGATGCGCGAAGCCGGGCGTATCCAGTTCATCGCCGAGGGCATAGAACGCTTCCGCATCGCGCGCTGGATCCGTACCGAGCGGCCCTACGTGGTGCAGGCCGAGTACCCGCGCGGGGTCCCCGCGCAGGGCAAGGAAGAGCGCGCCTACGCGCTCGCTATCATCAACAAGATCAAGGAGCTGCTGCCGCTCAACCCGCTCTACAAGGAGTCTCTCAAGGCCTTCCTCGAACGCTACAGCGCGGACGACGCCTCGCCGCTCGCCGACTTCGCGGCGGCCATGACCAGCGCCGACGCCGAGCAGCTGCAGGAGGTGCTGGAGACGGTGCCCCTGCTGCGCCGCATGGAGAAAGTGCTGCTGCTGATCCAGCACGAGCTGGAGGTGGCGGGCCTGCAAAGCGAGATCCGCCAGCGCGTGGAGCAGCGCGTGTCCGAGCAGCAGCGCGAGTTCTTCCTGCGCGAGCAGCTCAAGGAGATCCAGAAGGAGCTGGGCATCTCCAAGGACGACAAGACGGTCGAGATGGAGCGCTTCCGCGAGCGCCTGCTCGGGCGCGAGGTCCCCGACGACGCCATGCAGCGCATCGAAGCGGAGCTGCAGAAATTCTCCTTCCTGGAGCCCGGTTCGCCGGAATACGGCGTCACCCGCAACTACCTCGATGCGCTCACCGCGCTGCCCTGGGGCGTGCATTCCCCCGACCACGTCGACATCGAGCGTGCGCGCAAGGTGCTCGACCGCGATCACGCCGGGCTCGACGACGTCAAGGATCGCATCATCGAGTTCATCGGCGTCGGCAAGCTGAAAGGCGAGGTGGCCGGCTCCATCCTGCTGCTGGTCGGCCCGCCCGGCGTCGGCAAGACGTCGATCGGGCAGTCGGTCGCCAATGCGCTGGGCCGCAAGTTCTACCGTTTCAGCGTCGGCGGCATGCGTGACGAGGCCGAGATCAAGGGTCATCGCCGCACCTACGTCGGTGCGATGCCGGGCAAGTTCATCCAGGCCATACGCGAGGCCGGTACCGCCAACCCGGTGGTGATGCTCGACGAAGTCGACAAGATCGGCGCGTCCTACCAGGGCGACCCGGCATCCGCGCTGCTCGAAGTGCTGGACCCGGAGCAGAATGCGAGCTTCCTCGACCACTATCTCGACGTGCGCTTCGATCTCTCCAAAGTGCTGTTCATCTGCACCGCCAACCAGCTCGACTCGATCCCGCGTCCGCTGCTCGACCGCATGGAGGTCATCCGTCTTTCGGGCTACCTGACGGCCGAGAAAGTCACCATCGGCAAGCGCTACCTGTGGCCCCGCCAGCGCGCCCGTGCGGGGCTCTCGGCGAGCCAGGTCAAGGTCAACGCGGCGGCCATCAAGGGCATCGTCGAGGGCTATGCGCGCGAGGCCGGGGTGCGTAACCTCGACAAGCAGCTCGGCCGCATCGCGCGCAAGGCAGCGATCGAAGTCATTCGTGACAGCAAACGCACGATCTCCGTCACCGCGGGCAACCTCGCCGACTATCTGGGCGAGCCGAGCTTCCGCAAGCAGGTGCCGCAGCGCGGGGTGGGCATCGTCACCGGCCTGGCGTGGACCGCGCTGGGTGGCGTCACGCTGGATGTCGAGGCGACCCTCGTGCACAGTGCCAACCGCGGCTTCAAGCTCACCGGCCAGCTCGGTGAGGTGATGCGCGAGTCAGCCGAAATTGCCTACAGCTACGTGGCTTCCAACCTCGCCCGTTTCGACGGCGACCAGGCGTTCTTCGACCAGGCGTTCGTGCATCTGCACGTGCCCGAAGGCGCGACGCCCAAGGATGGCCCCAGCGCCGGGATCACCATGGCAACGGCGCTGCTGTCACTGGCGCGCAACCAGCGCATGCGGCGGCGCATCGCGATGACCGGCGAGCTGACCCTGACCGGGCGCGTGCTCGCGGTCGGCGGCATACGCGAGAAGATCATCGCAGCGCGCCGTGCCGGCATTCGCGAGATCATCCTGCCGGAGGACGTGCGTGGCGAGTTCAACGAGCTCCCCGACTACGTGCACAAGGGCATGCGCATCCATTTCGTCAGCCGCTTCGACGAGGTCGCCGGGATCGCCTTCGGCTGAGGGCCCGGCCTCAGCGGTTCCGGAGCAGGTCGCGCGCTCGCCGGCCGAACTCCGGCATGACGGCCATCGCGGCCAGCATGCCGGCCGCGGTCAGCAGCCCGACCACACCGAATACGCCCGGCACGCTGACGCCAAAGTGGTAGAGCAACAGGGTGAAGCCGGCCGACAGCACCATGAACAGGGCGTTCATGACGTTCAGTGCGGCCAGCACGCGGGAACGCTGGCGGGCTTCCGCACGGTCCTGCAGGGCGGCGTAGAGCGGCACGATGTAGAGCGCTCCCGCGGCACCGATCGCGGCCAGGTCGACGA
This sequence comes from Gammaproteobacteria bacterium, assembly GCA_041984235.1. Lineage (GTDB taxonomy): Bacteria > Pseudomonadota > Gammaproteobacteria > JBHIYN01. The sequence continues at coordinate 103,291 of JBHIYN010000006.1, read as the reverse complement.
ACATGCGCAGCGCCGGCGGGTGACCGAAGAAGGCGCTGACGGTGAGGACGCCGGCCGGCGCGGGCGGGCGGCCGGCCAGCCACACGTCGGCCGAGGCCAGCGCGATCCCCAGCGCCGCGAACGGCACCAGGCCGAGCTCGATGCGCGCGCGCGACAGACGTTCGCAAACCAGCGAGCCGCTGCCGATGCCGAGGGTGAAGGCGGCGCTGAGCAGGGTCACCGCGCGCTCGTCCGCGCCCAGCAACACCTTGCCGTAGGTCGGCACCACGCTGAGATAAGTCGCGCCGATGAACCAGAACCCGGAAATGAGCAGGATCAGGGTGCTGATACCGCGCTCGCGCAGGCTGCCTCCGAGCAGCGTGACGGTCGCCCGCAGCGGGTTCAGATCCAGCGCCAGGGCGGGGTCGCTGGCCGCGGCCGGCGGCATGAACTGCGCGGCGACGCGCCCGAGCAGGGCGATGCCGACCACCGCCGCGACGATCGCGGCCGGCGCGATGCTGCCGAGGCTCGCGAGCATGCCGCCGGCAATCCCGCCGACCAGGATGGCGACATAGGTACCCATCTGGATCAGGCCGTTGCCCCCGGTCAGCTCTTGCGCCTGCAGGTGTTGTGGCAGCACCCCGTACTTGAGCGGCCCGAAAAAGGTCGACTGCACGCCCATCAGGAACAGCACCGCGAGCAGGAACAGGTAGTCGCCGAGCCAGAAGCCGACCGCGCCGCAGCCCATGATCGCGATCTCGGCGCTCTTGATGCGACGTACCAGGGTCGATTTCTCGAACTTGTCCGCGACCTGTCCGGCGAGGGCCGAGAACAGGAAGAACGGCAGGATGAAGATGCCACCGGTCAGCACGACCAGCATGCGCGTATCCATGCCGGTGCGTTGCGCCACCGTGAAGGTGACGAAGATGACCAGTGCGAACCTGAAGACGTTGTCGTTGAACGCGCCCAGGAACTGCGTCCAGAACAACGGCGCGAAGCGCCGCGAGCGCATCAGGGCAGACTGGCTCATCGATTGCTCGACACTCTCCGCGGCGCCTTGCGATGCATCCGTTCCCGGCCTTGCCGCGTGGCGATTGTGCGATACTCGCCGCCGTCCCCAGTGCCGGCGCAAGCGTGATGTCGATAGTAACCGAACTCGATCTGCTCAAGTACCGCCGTACCAAGATCGTCGCCACGGTGGGACCGGCTTCGGGTTCGCCGGCCGTGCTGCGCGAGCTGATCGAGGCTGGGGTGGATGTTTTCCGTGTCAACATGTCGCACGGCACGCACGCCGCGCACGGCGCAGCCATCTCTGCCATTCGCGACGCCGCCGACGAGCTCGGCCGCGCCACGGCGATCCTGGCCGACCTGTGCGGGCCCAAGATCCGCACCGGCCGTTTTCGGGACGGCAGCGTCGAGCTGACTGCCGGCGACGCGGTCACGATCACGACCGCGGACGTGGAGGGGGACGCGCGGCTGATTCCGTCGCAGTATGCCGATCTGCCGCGCGACGTCGCCGCCGGCGATCGCGTGCTGCTGAACGACGGCGCGGTCGAGCTGCGCGTCGACGCGGTTGCCGGCGAGGACGTGCGCTGCACCGTCCTCGCGGGCGGTATGGTTGGCGATCACAAGGGCATCAACCTGCCCGGCAGCCGGGTCTCCGCGCCTTCGCTGACCGACAAGGATCGCGAAGACGCGCGTTTCGCGCTCTCGGCCGGCGTCGATTTCCTCGCCCTTTCGTTCGTGCGCAGCGCCGACGACATCCGTGAGCTGCGCGCGCTGGTCGACGCGCACGACAACGACGCCGGCATCATCGCCAAGATCGAGAAACCCGAGGCGCTCAGCAACAGCGAAGCGATTATCCGCGAAGCCGACGGCATCATGGTCGCGCGCGGCGATCTCGGCGTCGAGCTCAACCCCGAGCTGGTACCCCTGGCGCAGGCGCAACTGATCGCCCGCGCCCGCTCCCTCAACCGTCCGGTGATCGTTGCCACGCAGATGCTGGAGTCGATGATCGGCAACGCGCGACCGACCCGCGCCGAGGTCTCCGACGTCGCGTTCGCGGTCGCTAGTGGCGCCGATGCCGTGATGCTGTCCGGTGAATCCGCGGTCGGGCGTTTCCCGCAGGCGGCGGTGCGCATGATGGACCGCGTGGCGCGGCAGACCGAGTCCTACCACTGGCACGCGGGATTCGATTTCGCCGCCGGCGGGGTGGCCGGTGAGCTCGGCGCGGTGCCCTTCGGTGACGCCGTTGCCGATGCCACGGCGAAGCTCGTCGGCGACGTGCAGGCGCGTGCCGTCGTCGTCATCTCCAGCCGCGGCACCACGGCACAGACCGTCAGCGCGGCGCGTCCCGCGGCGCCGGTGGTCGCGGTTTCCGGCGACCCGCGAACGTGCCGGCGCATGAGCCTGATGTGGGGCATGATCCCGCACCTCGACAGCGCCGCAGGCAGCGAGAACCCGAACCGCATCGCGCGCCGCGTGGCGCACGAGCTGGGACTCGCCGGCGACGGTGAGTTCATCGTCATGGTGCGCGGCTTTCACGCCGACCCGCAGCTCAACTCGCCGTCCATCACCCTGCTGCAGGTGTGAGCGGCGGCTGCCGCGGGCGACCTGCGCCACCCGCGGCGGTCCACTCAGAACGGGATGTCGTCGTCGAAGTCGCCCATCGGCGGCTCGTCGCGCGACGGCGCGCGCCCGCTGTCCTGGGTCGCCGCGGCTGGACGCCGCTCGCCGCCGTCCCCGCCGCCGCCCGGGCCGCCGGGTCCGCGGCTGCCCAGCATCTGCATCTCGTTGGCGATGATCTCGGTGGTGTAGCGATCGTTACCGTCGCGGTCCTGCCATTTGCGCGTCTGCAATCGCCCCTCGACGTAGATCTGCGAGCCCTTGCGCAGGTACTCGTTGACGATTTCCGCGAGGCGGCCGAAGAACACCACGCGATGCCACTCCGTGCGTTCCTGCTGTTCTCCGCTCTCGCGATCGCGCCAGGACTCCGCGGTGGCGAGGCGAACGTTGGCGACGGCGCGGTCGCCGGCCGTGTAGCGTACTTCGGGGTCGGCACCCAGGTTGCCGATGAGCATGACTTTGTTGAGGCCGCGTGCCATGTGATGGTTCTCCCTTGGGGTTGTCGTGATCGTCCGTGATCGGGACGGCTCATGGTAACCGAGCGCGCCGCCGGACGTCAGTCTCGGGCCGGCTGCTCCAGCGCCGTGGCGGGCGCGCGCAGGCTCAGGGCCAGCCACAGCGCGCAGATCACCGCGCACACCGCCGGCACCCCGCGGTAGCCGAGCGTTGCCGCGGCGCCGCCGCCGATCACGCCGCCGGCGAACATGCCGACGAACTGGAAGGTCGAATAAGCGCCCAGCGCCGCGCCGCGGGCCGCGGCCGGCGCCGCGCGCGAGACGATCCCCGGCAGTGCGGCCTCGACGAAGTTGAAACAGGTGAAGAACAGGACCAGCGCCGTGGCGAGCCCCGCGCCGGAGCGCCACGCGAGGCACTCCAGGAGGGTCGCCAGAACGAGCCCGGCAATCGCGCCGTGGAACAGGCGCCGGGTGTAACCGGGGCGCGCCGAGAGCATGATGAACGGCGCGACCAGCAGCAGGGAGGCGACGATGACCGGCAGGTAGACCTCGGCATGCCGCGCCGCCGGCAGCGCGCTGCCCTCGGCCAGCGCGATCGGCACGGCGACGAAGCTTGCGGCGAGCACCAGGTGCAGGGCAAAGACGCCCAGGAACAGCACGCGCAACTCGGGTTGCGCCAGGATCGCGGCGAAGCGCGGCGCATCCGGCGCCGGTGCCGCGGGTGGCGGCGGGCGCGGCACGGCGACCAGCACCACCGCGATGGCCAGCGCGGCCAGCACGGCGGTCGCGCTGAAAACCCCCGTGAGCCCGAGCCGCGCGTTCAGCAGGGGACCGAGCACGAAGGCGGCGGAGAACGCGATGCCGATGCTGATACCGATCAGGGCCATGATCTTGGTGCGCTGGTTCTCGCGGCTCAGGTCGGAGGCCAGTGCCAGGGTGGTCCCGGAGATGGCTCCGGCGCCCTGCACCGCGCGCCCCAGCAGCACCGGCCAGATCGAGTGGGCGAGCGCACCGAGCACGCTGCCGAGCGCGAACAGCGCCAGGCCGCCGACGATCACCGGGCGCCGGCCGACCCGGTCGGACAGCGCACCCAGCGGGATCTGGCACAGTGCCTGGGTGAGGCCGTAGATGCCGAGTGCGAGGCCGATCAGCAGGGGTGTGGCGCCGTGCAGGGTAGCCGCGTGCAGGCTCAGCACCGGGATGATCATGAACAGGCCCAGCATGCGCAGGAACAGGACCGCGGCGAGCGCGGCCGCCGCGCGCCATTCACCGCGATTCAGGGCGCTGCCGGTGCTCACGGGCGCGATCCCGGCCGTGAACGGCGCGCTGCCGGGAGAGTCGAAAGTCGGGTCAAGGGCGTTTCCTGGGGCTGCCGGCGGCGCGGCGGCAGCCAAGCGTGCGGCGCATTGAGGGCGGGCGAAAAAACGCCGTATAGTAATCGTTTGATCTCCGCCGGTGCCAGGTCGTCGCGCCCGCCGGCGCCATTTCCGACCAGGGCTCAGATGGACACCATTCACCTTCGCGGGGCTCGTACCCACAATCTCAAGAACGTCGACCTCGACCTGCCGCGCGACAAGCTCATCGTGGTCACCGGGCTGTCCGGCTCGGGCAAGTCCTCGCTCGCCTTCGACACCATCTACGCCGAGGGGCAGCGGCGATACGTGGAGTCATTGTCGGCCTACGCGCGCCAGTTCCTGTCGATGATGGAAAAGCCCGACATCGATCACATCGAGGGCCTGTCGCCCGCGATCTCGATCGAGCAGAAATCGACCTCGCACAATCCGCGCTCGACGGTCGGCACCATCACCGAGATCTACGACTACCTGCGCCTGCTGTTCGCGCGCGTCGGAGAGCCGCGCTGCCCTGACCACGCCGAAATACTCGAGGCGCAGACCGTTTCGCAGATGGTCGACCAGGTCCTGGAGCTGGACGGCGAGCAGCGCTGGATGCTGCTCGCGCCGGTGGTGCGCGGGCGCAAGGGTGAACATCACCAGGTGTTCGAGCACCTGGCACGGCTCGGCTACGTGCGTGCGCTGGTCGATGGCGAGGTCGTGATGCTCGACGACCCGCCGGTACTGGCGCTGCGCAAGAAGCACGACATCGACGTCGTCGTCGACCGCTTTCGCGTACGCGACGACATCCGCCTGCGCCTGGCGGAGTCCTTCGAGGCCGCGCTCGAGCTCGGCGAGGGCGTGGCGCGCGTGGTACCGATGGAGGGCGAGGGGTCGGAGCTGTTGTTCTCGTCACGGTTCGCCTGCCCCAACTGCGGCTACAGCATCAACGAGCTCGAGCCGCGCCTGTTCTCGTTCAACAACCCGGTCGGCGCCTGCGGCGCCTGCGACGGCCTGGGGTCGGTGCAGTTCTTCGACGCACAGCGCGTCGTGCAGCGTCCCGAGCTGAGCCTGCCGGCCGGCGCCATCCGCGGCTGGGATCGCCGTAACGCCTACTACTTCCAGCTCATCTCGGCTTTGTCGAAACATTACGACTTCGATCTCGACACCGCGTTCGCGGACCTGCCGGAGAAGGTGCGCGAGGTCATTCTGCATGGCAGCGGCAAGACCGAGATCGAGTTCACCTACCTCAAGTCCGGCGGGCGCACCTACAAGCGCAAGCACGCCTTCGAGGGTGTCATCCCGAACATGGAGCGGCGCTACCGCGAGACCGATTCCAACATGGTGCGTGAAGACCTGTCGCGCTACCTCGGGCACCGGCCGTGCCCGGACTGCGACGGTACCCGCCTCAACCGCGCGGCGCGCAACGTGTTCATCGGCAAGCACAACCTCGCCGACGTTACCTCCCTGCCGATCGGGCGCACCAGCGAATTCTTTGCCGCCCTCACCCTGCCCGGCCGCCGTGGTGAGATAGCCGAGAAGATCGTGAAAGAGGTCAGCCTGCGCCTGGAGTTCCTGGTCAACGTGGGACTGGACTACCTCACCCTGGACCGCAGCGCCGACACGCTGTCGGGCGGCGAAGCGCAGCGCATCCGGCTCGCCAGCCAGATTGGTGCCGGCCTGGTCGGGGTGATGTACATCCTGGACGAGCCTTCCATCGGTCTGCACCAGCGCGACAACCAGCGCCTGCTCAACACCCTCATGCATCTGCGCGATCTCGGCAACACCGTGATCGTGGTCGAGCACGACGAGGAGGCGATCCTGGCCGCTGACCACGTCGTCGACATGGGACCGGGCGCCGGCGTGCACGGCGGGCGCGTGGTGGTGGAAGGCACGCCGGACCGCGTCGCGGCGTGCTCCGAATCGCTGACCGGCCAGTACCTGTCGGGGCGGCGCGCCATCGAGCTGCCGGCCCTGCGCGTGGCCGCCAATCCCAAGCGCATGCTCTCGATCTCGGGCGCCGCCGGCAACAACCTGCAGCAGGTCGACGTGAGTATCCCGGTCGGCCTGATGACCTGCGTCACCGGCGTTTCGGGCTCCGGCAAGTCGACCCTGGTCAACGACACCCTCTACGCCGTGACCGCGCGCGAGCTGAACGGTGCGGCCATGAAGCCCGCGGAGCACACCGCGATCGAAGGGCTGGAACACTTCGACAAGGTCGTGGACATCGACCAGAGCCCGATCGGCCGCACGCCACGCTCCAACCCGGCGACCTATACCGGCCTGTTCACGCCTATCCGCGAGCTCTTCGCGGCCACCCAGGAGGCGCGCTCGCGCGGCTACCAGCCCGGTCGCTTCAGCTTCAACGTCAAGGGCGGACGCTGCGAGTCCTGCCAGGGTGACGGCCTGATCAAGGTCGAGATGCATTTCCTGCCCGACGTCTACGTGCCGTGCGACCTGTGCAAGGGCAAGCGTTACAACCGCGAAACGCTGGAGATCCTGTACAAGGGGCGCACCATCAGTGACGTGCTCGAAATGACGGTCGAGGAGGCGCGTCATTTCTTCGACGCCGTGCCGGCGGTGGCGGGCAAGCTGCAGACCCTGACCGAGGTCGGTCTTTCCTACATTCGCCTCGGCCAGAATGCGACCACCCTCTCCGGCGGCGAGGCGCAGCGCGTGAAGCTCGCGCGCGAGCTGTCGAAGCGCGATACCGGCAAGACGCTCTACATCCTCGACGAGCCGACCACCGGACTGCATTTCTACGACATCGAGCAACTGCTCAAGGTGCTCCATCGCCTGCGCGACCACGGCAACACCATCGTCGTCATCGAGCACAACCTGGACGTGATCAAGACCGCCGACTGGATTGTCGACCTGGGGCCGGAGGGCGGCAGCAAGGGGGGCGAGGTGATCGCGGTCGGTACGCCGGAGGAGGTTGCCACCAACGCCGATTCCTACACCGGGCAGTACCTCGCCGCGGTGCTGGAGCGCGCCAGCGGCGCTCCGGCCAAGCAGTCGGCCTGAGGCGTCCGGCGCCGCCTCAGATCGCGATCTGGCGACCCAGGCTGAGGCCGTAGTAGAGCACAGCCGGAAGCTGGGCGACGAGCTCGGTGGCGTTCGGCACGATGCGTTCCAGGCCTTCCGTTCCCAGCAGCGCATCGAGGTGGGCACCGATGAGCTGGCCGCTTTCGGCGGCCAGCCGGTGACTGACCACCGCCATCACCACCACCACCGCGATCGGCGCCAGCCCCGGCCACCACCCGATCGACAGGGCGCCGATGTAATCGGTGTACCAGCCGAACACCATGGCCGTCGCGATCAGACCCTGCACCGGGACCAGCCATGCCGAACGTGCCGGCAGCGGCAGCACCAGTGGCAGCAGCACGCTGAGCACGAACAACACGTTGACCAGGTTGGTCAGGCGTAGCGAGCCATCACCCAGCAGGGCCGCGATGGCGGGCGCCGAACGCACGCCGAACAGCGCGGGGTAGGCGAGTAGCACGAAGCCGGCCACGATCACCGCCCGCATCAGCGGTACGCCGCAATGCTCCAGGAACCACGTCGCGACCCGGTTGCCGGCCAGGGAACGCTCGAGGCGATATTCCAGCAAGGGTTCACACAGCCCGGCCAGCAGCAACGCCGCGAGAGCCAGCAGCATGTCGCTGCTGGTCAGTGCGGCGAGCGGTGACACGGTCCTGTTCCACGGCGCGGTCGCGCGGCCTTATCGAGTATCATGCGGCGCTTCGCGATTGCAGGATTTTGCGGGTATGACGGCACTGATTTGCGGCTCGTTCGCGTTCGACAACATCATGGTCTTTCAGGACCACTTCAAGAACCACATTCTGCCCGACAAGATTCACATCCTGAACGTTTCCTTCCTGGTGCCGCAACTGCGGCGCGAATTCGGCGGCTGTGCCGGCAACATCGCCTACAACCTCGCGATGATCGGCGGCGATGCGCTGCCAATGGGTACCGTCGGCGAGGACTTCGTGCCCTACGCGGCGTGGATGGACAGTCATGGCATCGCGCGGCGCTGCATCCGTGAGGTCGCGGACACGCTGACCGCGCAGGCCTTCATCACCACCGACCTGGATGACAACCAGATCACCGCGTTTCATCCGGGCGCCATGGAGCATGCTGCGCTGAACGCCGTCGCCGACGCCGGCAAGGTGTCGATCGGCATCATCGCGCCGGACGGCCGCGACGGCATGATCGAACATGCCAGGCAATTGCACGAGGCGGGCATCCCGTTCATCTTCGACCCGGGCCAGGGCATGCCGATGTTCGACGGTGACGACCTCGCGGCCTTCATCGAGGCGGCCACCTGGGTCACGGTCAACGACTACGAATCCGAGCTGATGCAGCAGCGCACCGGCTGGTCGGTGGCCGAGATCGCCGCGCGCGTGGAAGCCTTCGTGGTCACCCGCGGGGCCGAGGGCTCACGGGTCCATCGGGGCAGCGGCTGCCTGGAGATCCCGGCCGCCAGCGCGGCGCAGGTCGTCGACCCCACCGGCTGCGGGGATGCCTACCGCGCGGGCCTGCTCTACGGGCTCATGCACGACATGCCGTGGGAGGTCACCGGGCGCATTGCCGCGCTGCTGGGGGCGATCAAGATCGAGCACGCGGGCACGCAGAACCACCGTGTCTCGCGCGAGGATTTCGCGGCCCGCTACGCGCGCGAATTCGGACAGGCGCTCGACTGGTGAGGCGCATAGGGCGGTCCGCCCCCCGGGCGGGACGCGCGCCTGGCGTGAGCCAGGTCACGTGAATTTGCGGAAATTTGTGCCACAGTAATCTGGAGGGCCTGATGGCCCGATGCTGCCCGCAGGCCACGATCCCGGCAGCGCTATATCCTTACGGGGGCTGACGCACGTGTACGCAGATTCGATGACCCGGTCCCGCGCCGCGCGCCTCGCGGGCATCGTGCTGGGTACCCTGCTGGCGGTTTCCGGCCGGCCGGCCGCGGCGCTGTCGATTGCCTGGAATTACGATTACGACAGCAGCGGTTTTTTCGCACCGGGCTCCGCTGCACGAACCACGCTGAACGCAGCGGGCGCGTGGTATGAAGCCAACCTGACCGACGCGCTGCTGCCGATCAGCCCGCTGGCAGGCAGCCCGATGGCGCTGCGCTTCCGGAACCCCGGCACACTCAATGCCGCCGGTGACGACCAGGCGTTTGCGACGATTGTCGATCCGACCATCGCTGCCGACACCGTCATGATCATGGTCGGTGCAGTCGATCTCGATTACCGTAGCCCGGGTACCCTGGCGATCGCACAGCCCGGGTCGACGCTTTTCCAGATCGATGCTCCGCAGGCCTATGTCGACCAGGTGATTGCGCGGGGCCAGGGCGCCAGCGGGATCGAGAGCGACGTGCGCAATGCCGTCGACCCCGGGACCCTCGCCGAAATCCCGACGGCCCACGATTTCGCGCTGTGGGGCGGCATGCTTTCGGTCGATGCGGACCGCGCCTGGCATACCGACTACCAGGTATCACCGACCGGGGGCCTGCCGGATCTCTTCTCGGTGCTGTTGCACGAACTCGGCCACGTGTTCGGGATCGGCACGGCTGACTACTGGCATAACCAGGTCAGCGGTGGCAGCTTCACCGGCAGCCTCACCGAGGCGCTCTTCGGCGCACCGGTCCCGCTCGATGCGGAAGCGGCGCACTGGGCCAATTCGGGCATCGGGACGAGTCCTGCGGCAGCCGGGTTCGAGGCGGCCGGTGTCAGTGCCGGGACGCCACAGGAAACGGCTCTCGATCCGGTCATCGCGCTCGGTCAGCGCAAGGTTCTGACCGAACTCGATCTTGCCGGCCTGGCCGACGTCGGCTGGGAGCTGGCCCAGCCGGTGCCGCTGCCGGCGGGGCTGCCGCTGCTGTTGCAGGGGCTGGCCGGCATCCTGCTCGTCGGCGTCGCCGGTCACCGCCGCGCACCGCGACGGGTCTAGCACGGCACGGGCAACCCGCGCGCCGCACGCGCAGTGCGGACCTCGTGGCCGAGCGGCCCGCCGTCCGGCCCGGTTGATACCGGTGTCGACGCCGGGTCCCGGCAGGTCTATCTGCGCACTTCGGTTGCGACCTTGCGCGCCCGCTATACTGCGCGACCCATGACCCCGCCAGGCCCAGTCGAACCCACGCGGATCCGGGTGCCGTCGTGATCCGGTTCCCCGCTATCGACCCGGTCGCGGTTTCGCTCGGACCGGTCGCCATCCACTGGTACGGGCTCGCTTACGTCGCCGGCATCGCGCTCGGCTGGTGCTACCTGCGGCGCCTCGCGCGCGGCACCGCGTTCTCGCCCGAGGCGGTCGGTGACCTGGTGTTCTACGCCGCGCTCGGGGCCGTGGCGGGCGGCAGGCTGGGCTACATCCTGTTCTACAACCTGCCGGAGTACCTCGCTAATCCGCTGGCGGTGTTCGCGGTGTGGCGTGGCGGCATGTCGTTCCACGGTGGCGTGATCGGCTTCGTCGCGGCGCTGGCGTGGTTCGCGCGCAGCCGGCGGCTGCCCTTTCTGGCCGTGACCGACTTCGTCGTGCCGGCGGTGCCAATCGGGCTTGCGCTCGGCCGGGTCGCGAATTTCGTCAACCAGGAGCTGTGGGGCGCACCCAGTGAGGTACCGTGGGCGGTGCTGTTCACCCATCCTGCCGCCGGCGGCGTCCCGCGTCATCCCAGCCAGCTCTACGAGGCTGCCCTGGAGGGCGTGGTGTTGTTCGTGATCCTGGCGCTGCTGGTGGCCCGGCGTCCGCCCCGGGGCACCGTGAGCGGTGCATTCCTGTTGTGCTACGGGCTGTTTCGTTCGTCCGTGGAGCTGGTCCGCGAGCCCGATCCGCACATCGGCTATCTCGCCTTCGGCTGGCTGACCATGGGCCAGGTACTGTCGCTGCCGATGGTGCTGGCGGGCGGCCTGCTGCTGCTGCGCGCCTGGCGGCGGCGCGACTGAGCAGCGTCTCACGGCGGCGGGTACAATCCGGCCCAGGAATGCTGCGCGCCGGCGCGGCCCGCAACCGCGACCCGGGACGCCATGAAGACCTACCTCGATTTGCTGCGCCACGTACGTCACCACGGCACGCGCAAGGACGATCGCACCGGAACCGGAACGCTGAGCGTGTTCGGCCACCAGATGCGTTTCGATCTCGGCGCCGGCTTTCCGCTGCTGACGACCAAGAAGCTGCACCTGAAATCGATCGTGCACGAACTGATCTGGTTTCTGCGCGGTGAGTCGAACGTCGCTTACCTGCGCGAGAACGGCGTGTCCATCTGGGACGAATGGGCCGACGAGAACGGCGAGCTGGGCCCGGTCTACGGCGTGCAATGGCGTTCGTGGCCGGCACCGGACGGCACCACCATCGACCAGATCAGCGAGGTCATCGAGGCCATCCGCCGTGATCCGAACTCGCGGCGCCTGCTGGTCAGTGCCTGGAACGTGGCGCAGATCCCGCACATGGCGCTGGCGCCGTGCCACACCCTGTTCCAGTTCTACGTGGCCGACGGCCGCCTGTCGTGCCAGATGTACCAGCGCAGCGCCGACATCTTCCTCGGCGTGCCGTTCAACATTGCCTCCTATGCCCTGCTGACGATGATGATCGCGCAGGTGTGTGATTTGCAGCCCGGCGAGTTCGTGCACACCCTCGGCGACGCGCATCTCTACCTCAATCACCTGGAGCAGGCCGATTTGCAGCTCTCGCGCGAGCCGCTGGCGCCGCCGCGCATGGTGCTGAACCCCGCGATTCGCTCAGTGTTCGATTTCGAGTACGACGATTTCCGCCTCGAGGACTACCACCCGCACCCGCACATCGCCGCGCCGGTCGCGGTCTGAGATGAGCACGGCGCTGGCGCGCGTGCCGCTGAGCCTGGTCGTCGCCCTCGATCGCGAGCGTGTCATCGGCCGCGACGGCAGCCTGCCCTGGCACCTGCCCAACGACCTGCGCCGCTTTCGTGCCATCACCATGGGCAAGCCGATCGTGATGGGGCGGCGCACGCACGCTTCGATCGGCAGGCCGCTGCCTGGCCGCCGTAACATCGTGCTGACCACGCGCGAAGACTACGCCGCGCCCGGGTGCGAGCGCTTCGCTTCGCTGGAAGAAGCACTGGCGACGGTCGAGGCCCGCGTCGAGGCCATGATCATCGGTGGCGCGGCGCTCTACCGGGCGACGCTGCCGCATGCCACGCGCCTGTACCTGACCGAAGTCGAGGCCAGCGTCGGCGGTGACGTGTACTTTCCCGCCTTCGATGCCGCCGCCTGGCGCGAGGTTTCGGCCGAGGCGCACCCGGCCGATGCATCGCATGCCTATCCTTACCGCTTTCGCGTGCTGGAGCGCGTCAGTCCGTAGCCAGCGCCTGTGCCGACGGTACCTGGAAGCGCGCGCCGTCTTCCAGGCGCATGGCCGTGAGCTCGCCGCCCCAAACGGCGCCGGTGTCCAGCGGGTAGACATTGAACCGGGCGCAGTCGGCCTCGTCGAGGCGCAGGGTCGACCAGTGGCCGAACACGATCGGCACGTCACGCGAGGCACGTCCCGCGACCGCGAACCAGGGCCTGAGCGGTGGCGCGACCGTGTCCGGCGCGCCCTTGCAGTCGAGATCGAGGTTGCCGGCCTCGTCACAGTAGCGCATGCGGGTCAGGCAATTGGTGATGAAGCGCAGGCGTTCCGGGCCCTGCAGACGCGGATCCCAGCAGCGCGGCTCGTCACCGTACATCGCGGCCAGGAAGGTGCGCGCGCTCGGCTCGTCACGCAGCGCGCGCTCGACCTCGGCGGCGTGCTCAGTGGCCTCGGCCAGGGTCCACTGTGGTGGCAGTCCGGCGTGCACCATGGCGTAGCCGAGGCCGGTGTCGTGATGCAGCAGGGGGCACGCACGCAGCCAGTCCAGCAGCGCTTCGCTATCGGGCGCTGCCAGGACCTCGGCCAGGGTGTCCCTGCGCCGCGCGGTGAGGCCCGGCACCATGGCCAGCGCGAGCAGGTGCAGATCGTGGTTGCCGAGCACGGTGACAGCCGCGTCGCCGAGCCCGATCACGGTACGCAGCACCGCCAGTGAGCGCGGCCCGCGATTGACCAGGTCGCCGGTCAGCCACAGGCGGTCGCGTGACGCGTGGAAGTCGATCGCGTCCAGCAGTGCGAGGAATTCGTCGTGGCAGCCCTGCAGGTCGCCAATGGCATAGGTCGCCATGCCCGCAGCGCGCCGGCCCGTCCGCGCCTCAGTGCAGCGTGTGCGGTACCGACAGGCTGAACGCCGGGATCTCCGCATCGAAGCGCACGCCGTCCTCGGCCAGCATGCCGTAGCTGCCGCTCATGCTGCCGACCGGGGTCTCCAGCATCGCGGCGCTGGTGTAACGGAAGGAGCCGCCCGGCGGCAGCACCGGTTGCTCGCCGACCACCCCTTCGCCCCTGACCTCCTGCACGCGGCCGCCCGCGTCGGTGATGATCCAGTGGCGGTCGAGCAACTGCGCGCCGATCTCACCGGCGTTCTCGATCGTGATCGTGTAGGCGAACACGAAACGCTCGGCTTGCGGGTCGGACTGTTCCTCGACGAACACGGACTTGCTGGAGACGCGGATGTCGTAACGGGTACTCATCGGTTGAGGCTCGGCTGGATCACGGACCTGATTGTATCTGATCGACCGTTGCATACCGGTCCCGCCGGCGCAGTCCGATGGCCTCGCCGACGTGCTCCGCACCGATCCGGTCCGCGGCATCCAGGTCCGCGATCGTACGCGCCAGGCGCAATGTCTTGTGGTACCCGCGCGCGCTGAGCGCGAGGCGCTCGCTCGCCTGCCGCAGCAGGGTGCGTGCATCCGCGTGCAGCGGACAGTGCCGGTCCAGCGCAGCGATCGGTAACGTCGCATTGGTGACGCCCTGGCGCTGATGCTGGCGCTCGCGACAGGCGGCGACGCGCGCGGCTACCGCGGCGCTCGACTCACCGCGTGCTGCGATGCTCTCGAACACCTCCCGCTCGCGCGGCACGTCGAGATGGATGTCGATGCGGTCGGCGAGCGGCCCGGAGACGCGCCCGCGGTAGCGGGCGATGCGCTCCGGCGTGCAACGACAGGCAATCTGCGGGTCACCGTCGTGACCGCACGGGCAGGGATTCATCGCCGCGACCAGCAGGATCGCGGCGGGGAACACCGCGCCGGCGGCGGCGCGTGCGACCGTAACCCGTCCGCTTTCGAGCGGTTCGCGCAGGGCCTCCAGCGCGCGGCGGTCGAACTCCGGCAACTCGTCCAGAAACAGCACGCCGTGGTGAGCGAGCGAGATTTCGCCCGGGCGCGGAATGCGCCCGCCGCCGACGAGTGCCGCGGCGGAACACGAGTGGTGCGGGGCGCGGAACGGACGTTCACGCCAGCGCCGCGGATCGGTGCGCTGCCCTGCGATCGACTGTACGGTGGCCGCGGCGAGGGCTTCCGCTTCGGACAGTGGCGGCAGGATTCCGGGCAGGCGTGCGGCCAGCATGCTCTTGCCGGTACCGGGCGGACCGACCATGAGCAGGTTGTGCGCCCCGGCCGCGGCGATCTCGAGCGCGCGGCGCGCCCTCAGCTGCCCGACGACGTCGGCCAGGTCGGGGCTCGACACAGGGACGGTTGGATTGGCGGCCGGCACTGCCTGCGGCAGCCGTTGTGCGCCGCTCAGGTGGGCGACCACGGCGCGCAGGTGCGGCGCCGCGCGCACGCAGGCGCTGTCGACCACGCTGGCGGTGGCGGCGTCGTCCGCGCCGGTGATCAGCTCGCGTCCGTCGGCGGCGGTGGCGAGTGCGGCTGCGAGGCTGGCGCGGGTCGGGCGCAGGGCGCCGTCGAGCGCGAGCTCGCCGACCAGCTCGATCGTAGCCAGCGCCGTGGCCGGCAGCTGGCCCGAGGCAGCGAGGATACCGATCGCGATCGCAAGATCGAAGCGGGTACCTTCCTTGGGCACGTCGCCCGGGGCGAGATTGACCGTGATGCGGCGCTGCGGGAATTCGAAGCCGGAGTTGAGGATGGCCGAACGCACCCGGTCGCGGCTCTCGCGGACCGCGGTCTCGGCCAGGCCGACGATGGTGAAGGACGGCAGTCCGTTCGACAGGTGGGTTTCCACGCTGACGAGCAGCGCTTCGCTGCCGAGAATGCAGCGGCTGTAGGCGATGGCGAGTGTCATGGCGTCCCTGCCGGTCGGACCGCGTCCTGCGGTCGTGTCTGCGATGAGTCAGAGGCGCACCAGTCTAGCGAACCGCGCGCGGGCCGGTCGAGCGCTCAGTCGGCGTCCTGTTCCTGCTCCAGGGCGCGCAGCTCGCGTTCCAGCGTCTCGAGCTTCTCGCGCGTGCGCCGCAGGACCATGGCCTGGGCGTCGAACTCCTCGCGGGTGACGAGGTCCATGCGCGCCAGCGTGGCTTCCAGCAGGGGCCGCAGCGCATCGCGGATCTCGCTGCGCAGGGCGCGCGGATCACCCGGCAGCAGGGTCGCGATGCGCTCGGCAGCCGCTTCCAGGCGTTTCAGGTCAAACATGACTTTCTCTCGCGTACGGATCGGGACGGGGCGTCCGCGCCGGTGCGCGCGATGCGAACGCCTGTTTTTGGTGCGCAATGCCGTGCGATGCGCTTCTTTTTGGTGCGTTGACGCCCCATCGCAGGCGTTCCGGTGGCCGCCCGTTGCCGCAGGGTCGCACCATTTCTTTGGCATTACAGCCGGTTAACACCAGTGGCACGCATGATGCATTGCACGATGCGAGTCTGCAAGCGCGCCGACGGGCGGCGATTGTGGCATCCAAAGCATGCAGTCCAAGGGAAAACGCCATGAAACTGGTCACCGCGATTATCAAACCATTCAAGCTGGACGATGCGCGTGAAGCGCTGTCCGAGATTGGAATACAGGGCTTAACCGTTACCGAGGTCAAGGGCTTCGGTCGACAGAAGGGACACACCGAGCTGTACCGCGGCGCCGAGTACGTCGTCGACTTCCTGCCCAAGTCGAAGCTCGAGGTCGCTGTCGGCGACGATCTCGTGTCCGACGTCATCGACGCGATCAAGAAAGCGACCGGCACCGGAAAGATCGGTGACGGCAAGATATTCGTCACCGAGCTCGTCGAAGCCGTCCGTATCAGGACTGGTGAGACCGGCGCAGAGGCGCTGTAACTCAGCGCCCGTGACAACTGTCAATAACTGGAGGAAGAGCAAGTGGATGCGTCGGTAATCGAAGTCCAGTACGCACTGGATACATTCTATTTTCTCGTCATGGGCATGGTCGTCATGCTGATGGCATGTGGTTTTGCCATGCTCGAAGCAGGATTGGTGCGGTCGAAGAACACCGCCGAGATCCTGACCAAGAACATCGTGCTCTACGCCGTGGCGTGCACCATGTACCTGCTGTGCGGATACTCGCTGATGTATCCGGGCGACGCGGCCAGTGCCCTGTGGCCCGGGCTGCCGAGCATCCTCGGCGGCAGTGACAACGCTGCGGCGGACGTCATCGCCAGTGAGGGCGACATCTACTACTCCGGCTTGTCGGACTTCTACTTCCAGGCGGTATTCGTGGCCGCCGCCATGTCGGTCGTCTCCGGCGCCGTCGCCGAGCGCATGAAGCTGTGGTCGTTCCTGCTCTTCGCAGTGGTCATGACCGCCTTCATCTACCCGGTCGAAGGTTACTGGAAATGGGGCGGTGGCTTCCTCGACCAGAAGGGCTTCCTCGACTTCGCGGGCTCGGGCGTCGTGCACATGACCGGTGCGGTCGCGGCCCTGACCGGTGTCCTGCTGCTCGGCCCGCGCGCCGGCAAGTACGGGCCGGACGGGCGCATCAACCCGATCCCGGGCGCCAACCTGCCGCTGGCCACGCTGGGTACCTTCCTGCTGTGGTTCGGCTGGTTCGGCTTCAACGGCGGCTCCGAGCTGATGGTCTCCAACGTCGGTGAGGCGAACGCGGTGGCGCTGGTCTTCGTCAATACCAACGCGGCGGCCGCCGGCGGCTGCATTGCCGCGCTGATCACGGCCCGGCTGATGTTCGGCAAGGCCGACCTCACCATGGCGCTGAACGGCGCGCTCGCCGGACTGGTCGCGATTACCGCGGAACCGCTGACCCCGTCGCCCCTGATGGCCACCATCATCGGCGGCATCGGCGGCATCATCGTGGTCTTCTCCATCGTCACCCTGGACCGCATGAAGATCGACGACCCGGTGGGCGCCATCTCGGTGCACGGCACGGCCGGCATCTGGGGCCTGCTGGCGGTGTGCCTGACCAACGAGGACGCCAAGATCGGCGCCCAGTTGCTCGGCATCGTCGTCATCTTCGCCTGGGTCGCGATCACCTCCGGCATCGTCTGGTTCATTATCAAGGCGACCCTGGGTATCCGGGTCAGCGAGGAAGAGGAATCGGAAGGCGTCGATATCGGGGAATGCGGGCTGGAAGCCTATCCCGATTTCGCCAAGTCCAATGCCTGACCTGGCGTGAAACCCTGACCCGGTATCGTCTTACCGGGTCCAGCAACCGGCCGGGGCGCTTTGCGCCCCGGCTTTTTTTTGCGCCGGCGATGCGTCGGGCGTTGCCGCCGCGCGGCGGCGCTTGCCGCCATTTTTGCGATCGTGGTTACATAGCGCGCTCGGGTATCGTCAAACCCGGCTCACCGGCGCGTCCGGCGGGCAGGGCGCAGCAGCCGCAGCGGCTGGCTGCAGGGGTCGCACCTATCGTCAATTCCGGGCACACCGGCGCATTGCGCCCCGGCGCGTCACGGCTGCAAGTGGAGAGGTTCCATGAAACTAGTCACAGCCATCATCAAACCGTTCAAGCTGGACGACGTGCGCGAGGCACTGTCCGAGCGCGGCGTGCACGGCATGACCGTCACGGAGACCAAGGGTTTCGGACGCCAGAAGGGTCATACCGAGCTCTATCGCGGCGCCGAGTACGTCGTCGACTTCCTGCCCAAGGTCAAACTCGAGGTCGCCGTCGGTGACGACCAGCTCGACGAGGTGGTGGAAGCGATCCGCAATGCGGCCAATACCGAGAGTATCGGCGACGGCAAGATCTTCATCAGTGAGCTGACGGAGGTGATTCGTATCCGTACCGGCGAAACCGGGGTGGACGCGGTCTGAGAAGCCGCAGACAACTACGACAACGACAAGCTGTACTAGGGGGGGAGCGCCCATGTTGCGCCTGATCGCGGGACTCACATTAATTGCCTTTCCACAACTCGTACTGGCGGACGGCCTGAACAGCGGCGACAGCGCCTGGCTGCTGACCTCGACCGCGCTGGTGCTGTTCATGACGCTGCCGGGGCTGGCGCTGTTCTATGGCGGCCTGGTGCGCAGCAAGAATGCGCTGTCGGTACTCATGCAGTGTTTCGCCCTGGCCTGCCTGATGTCCCTGTTATGGGTGGTTGTTGGCTACGGGCTGGCTTTCGGTGACGGGGGCGCCTGGAACGACTACATCGGTGGCGGCAACGCGCTGCTCTCGGCGGTTGGCAGGGAGAGCATGAGCGGCACCATTCCCGAGAGCATCTTCGTCATGTTCCAGATGACCTTCGCCATCATTACGCCGGCGCTGATCGTGGGCGGTTTTGCCGAACGCATGCGTTTTTCCGCGGTGCTCATGTTCAGCACGCTGTGGTTGTTCGTCGTCTACATCCCGGTCTGCCACTGGGTGTGGGGCGGCGGCTGGCTCGGCCAGATGGGGTTGCTCGATTTCGCCGGCGGCACGGTCGTGCACGTCAACGCCGGGGTCGCCGCCATCGTCGCCGCCATCGTGCTCGGCAACCGGCGCGGTTTTCCGCAGACGGCGATGCCGCCGCATAACCTGACCATGACGGTCGCCGGCGCCTCGATGCTGTGGGTTGGCTGGTTCGGTTTCAACGCCGGCAGCGCGGTCGCCGCCAACGGCGATGCCGGCATGGCGATGCTGGTCACGCACATCTCGGCCGCCGCCGGATCGCTGTCGTGGATGGCAATCGAATGGCTCAAGCATGGTAAGCCCAGCGTACTCGGCATCGTGACCGGCATGGTCGCCGGGCTGGGCACGATTACGCCGGCTTCGGGCTACGTCGGCCCGCTCGGCGCCCTGTGCATCGGTATCGCCGCCGGCGTCGTGTGTTATTTCAGCACGCAGGCGGTCAAGCGTAGTTTCCAGATCGACGACTCCCTGGACGTGTTCCCGGTGCACGGCGTCGGTGGCATTCTCGGCACACTGCTGGCCGGTGTGTTCGCCGCCGAGGCACTCGGGGGCGTGGGCTATGCAGACGGCGTGACGATGAGCGCGCAGGTCGGGACGCAGTTGATCGGCGTGGTGGCAACGCTGATCTGGTGCGGCATCGCCACCTGGCTGCTGCTCAAGCTGACCCAGGCGCTGGTCGGACTGCGTGTCGCGCCGGAGGTGGAGACCGAAGGTCTCGACCTCGCCGAGCACGACGAGCGGGGTTACATCCTCTGAGTCCCGCTGTCAGCCGCGCAACGGCGGGCGCGAGTGCCCGCCGTTGCGCGGCCGGCGAAACCCTGCGCGAGCGGGCAAATTTTTGCAAAAGGGCCGTTCCCAACGGGAATCGGTGCGCTTACAATATCGAATCGCCGGTCCGGACTCCGGTGCGATGCGTGATGATCGCCGGCGATCGCCGTTCAGGACGGGTGCCGGGCCCGCTCCATTGTCGCACCCCGACTTCCCGGGAAATGCAGCCGCACGCATCCAGCAGTAGAGAATCATGGCAGACGGGCAACTCGTAGATAAAAATATCCTCAAGACGCTGGTTCCGCCGAACGCGCTGAATGCGGAGAACTTCCAGGAACTTGCGGGGAAGGCCTTCGTCGAGGAGCTGCCCCCGGGCAAAACCATCTTCAAGGCCGGTGAGGTCGATCGCAAGACGGTCTACCTGCTCGAGGGCGAGGTCATCCTGGCCGAGGACGGAGGCGCCAGCTCCAGCATCCGCGGCGGTACTGATGCCGCCAAGCACCCGCTGGCCAACCTGCAGCCGCGCAAACAGACCGCGAAGACCAAGTCGGCCTGCAAGATCACCCGCTTCGACAGCGACCTGCTCGACATCCTGCTGACCTGGGACCAGCTCTCGGGGATCGAGGTCAACGAGATCCAGGTCGAGGAAGACGAGGAAGATACCGACAGCGACTGGATGACCCGCATCCTGCAGTCGCAGGCCTTCCTGCAGGTGCCCCCGGCCAATATCCAGGCCATGTTCATGCGCATGCAGGAAGTGCCGATGAGCGCCGGTGAGGTGGTCATCAAGCAGGGTGACGACGGCGACTACTACTACATCATCAAGCATGGCAAGGCCAAGGTGACACGCGCATCCAAGACCGGCGCGGAGCTGACCCTGGCCACGCTCAAGGACGGCGATGCCTTCGGCGAGGAGGCGCTACTGTCGGAAGCCAAGCGCAACGCCACTATCACGATGGAAACCGACGGCATGCTGATGCGGCTATCCAAGGACGACTTCAACGCACTGCTGAAAGAGCCGATGCTGAGCTGGCTCACGCTGGAGGAGGCGCAGGAGCGCGTGCAGCAGGGCGCCAAGCTGCTCGACGTGCGTCTCGAGAGCGAGCACTCGAACAACGGCCTCGAAGGCAGCATCAACATCCCGCTGTTCATGCTGCGCCTGAAGACCGAGTCACTGGACGCGGAGACACCCTACATCGTCTATTGCGACACCGGACGACGCAGCTCGGCCGCGGCGTTTTTGCTTAGCGAGCGCGGATTCGAGACCTACGTGTTGCAGGGCGGGCTGATGGAGCAGGGGCCGAAGGCCGAATCCGCGGCCTGAACCCGGGCCGGCGCCGGCTGCCCGCCACCGTTTACAGGCGACGCGCATCCATGGCTACCTGGTTCGCGCCACTGTCGAGCGAGGCACCGCGCTTTTGCGTGGTCGGAACGCCGATCGCACACAGCCGCTCGCCGCAGATCCACACCGCGTTCGGTGCCCAGCTCGGTATCGACCTGGTCTATGAAAAGGTCGAGGTCAGCGCCGGCTGCCTGGCGGCGGCGGTGGACGCGTTCCGCGCCTGCGGTGGACGTGGCATGAACGTCACGGTGCCGCTCAAGGAGGAAGCATGTGCGCTGGCGGATCGCCGCAGCGAGCGCGCGGCGGTGGCCGGGGCCGCCAATACCCTGTGGTTCACAGCGGACGGCCGTATCGCCGTCGACAACACCGACGGCGCCGGGCTGGTGCGCGACCTGGAACGCAACCATGGCGTCGTGCTCGCCGGCGCGCGGGTGCTGCTGATCGGAGCCGGCGGCGCCGCTCGCGGCGTCGTGCCGGCCCTGCTGCAGGCAGGGCCGGCCACGCTGACCATCACCAATCGTACCCGGGCGCGGGCCGAGCAGGTCGCGCGCGATTGCGCGAGCGGCGCCGCCGAGGTGCTCGACTGGGGCGCGGCGCCGACCGTGGTGCCCGACGTCGTCATCAACGCGACCTCGCTCAGCCTGGGCGGCGAGATCCCGCCGCTCGCGGCCGGCACGGTCGGGGCGCACTCCGTGTGCTACGACATGATGTACGCAGCGCAGGAGACGGCGTTCGTCGCCTGGGCGCGGGCGCAGGGGGCGGCCCAGGCCATCGACGGGCTCGGCATGCTGGTCGAGCAGGCCGCCGAGGCGTTCTCGATCTGGCATGGCATGGCGCCGGACACGGCGCCGGTGATCGCGGCACTGCGCCAGGCCTGAGCGGCGCTTCAGCCGAGACCGTGGTAACGGTCCATGAGGTCGGGCAGCCAGGATGCCAGACCGGGGAATGCCGCGATCACGGCCAGCGCGGCGACCTGGATCAGGACGAATGGCACGATGCCGCGATAAATCTCGCCGATGCGCACACTCTCCGGCGCCACCGCCTTGAGGTAGAACAGTGAGAAACCGAAGGGCGGGGTCAGGAACGAGGTCTGCAGGTTGACGGCGATGAGCAGCGCGAACCACAGCAGGTCGATGCCCATCAGGCGCGCTATGGGTTCCAGGATGGGCACCACGATGAAGCAGATCTCGACGAAGTCGAGGAAGAAACCGAGTACGAAGATCAGCAGCATGCTGAGTACGACGAAGGTCAGCTTGCCGCCGGCAAGACCAGTGAAGAACTCGCGCACGAGGTAATCCCCGCCGAGGCCCTTGAACACCAGGCCGAAGGCCGTTGCGCCGACCAGGATCAGGAAGACCATGCTGGTCAGTTTCATGGTCTGCAGCGCGGCGTCGTGCAGGTTGGCGATGTCGAGGCGGCCGTGGGCGAGGGCCAGCAGCAGGGCGCCGAGGCCGCCGATCGCGGCGGATTCGGTCGGCGACGCCAGCCCGAAGAATATCGACCCGAGCACCGCGACAATGAGGAACAGGGGCGGAATCAACGACTTGATGACGCGCGGCGTCAGCGGCGCGTTATCGTCCCGCACCACCGGCGGCGCATCCTGCGGCACGCGCCAGCCGTGCCACATGACGTAGGCAACGTACAGCGCGACCAGCACCATGCCGGGAATGACGGCAGCCATGAACAGGCGCCCGATGGGCACGCCCACGATGTCGGCGAGCAGGATGAGCACGATGCTCGGCGGGATCACCTGGCCCAGGGTGCCCGCGGCGGCAATGGTGCCGCAGGCCAGGGCCGGCTGGTAGCGGTGCTTGAGCATGGCGGGCAGGGCGATGACGCCCATGGTCACGACCGTCGCCCCGACCACCCCGGTGGTGGCGGCGAGCAGGGCACCGACCAGCACCACCGACAGCGCGAGCCCGCCGCGCAGGCGGCCGCACACGAGGCCCATCGTTTCCAGCAGCTCCTCGGCCAGGCCCGACTTCTCCAGCACCACGCCCATGAAGATGAACAGCGGCACCGCGAGCAGGGTGAAATTGGTCATGATGCCCCAGATGCGCAGCGGCAGCAGGGTGAACAGGTCGACACCGAGCGTCAGGCTGCCGAACAGCATCGCTACCGCGCCGAGGGTGAAGGCGACGGGATAGCCGATCAGCAGCGCGGCAATGACCGCCGCGAACATGAGCAGGGCCCAGGCTTCCACGATCAGGGCTCCGCGGAGCCGGCCACAGCGCGCAGCAGATCGGCTGCGGCCTGCAGGCAGATGAGCCCGAAGCCCAGCGGGATCAGCGCCTTGGCGGCCCAGCGCCAGGGCAGGCCGCCCGGATCGGGCGACATCTCGCCGTGCACGAAGGCGTCGCTCACGAAGGGCAGCGCAGCCCACACCACCAGCACCGAGAAGGGCAGGGTGAACAGCAGCGTGCCGGCAATGTCGATCAGGCGCCGCCCGCGCGCGCTGACGAAGCGGCTGCGGTAGAGCATGTCGACGCGGACGTGAGCGTCGTGGCGCAGGGTGTAGGCGCCGGCGAGCAGGAAGATGGCAGCAAAGAGGTGCCATTCGAGTTCCTGGATGGCGACCGAGCCCTGGCGCAGAAAGTAGCGCATGGCGACGTCGTAAACGGTCACGCCAACCAGGGCGACGACGAGCCAGGCCAGCGTTCGACCGCTGAGCTCTATGAGCGCGTCCAGCGCGCGACTCACGCGCAGGGCGACGGCTTTCAAGGTGCACCTCGCCGCAGGTCCGAGCGGCCGGCCGGGCCGGCTGCGGAGGCGCGCTGTCGCGGGCCGGAAGCACCTGCACGCCGTGCCGGTAGGACGCCGGTGCTGTTGCGTTCGCGCATCGTTATGCACATCGGGCGCGGCGCAGGCCGCAAATGTCGCGACTTACTGAACATAGCCACGATTGTGCACTCAAAACAATCTGTAAACATAAGATAAATATATATTTTTATTGATTTGGCTAAATCTTAACCAATCTGACACAGGGTCCCTCGCAGGGGCCGCGGCGGTGACCTCCTGCACGCTTGATGCACAAGCTTATCCACAGATTTTGTGGGTAACCCGTGCACCCGCTGCTCAACGGTCGGCGGCCAGGCTGGCGCGCGCCAGGCATTCGAATTCCGTCGTCGTCAGGGTTTCGGCGCGGGCGCCCGGGTCGATACCGCACGCTTGCAGCACCGCTGGCGTCACGCTGCGCCGCAAGGCATTGGCGAGGGTCTTGCGGCGCGCGGAGAAGGCCATGCGCACGATCTCCGCGACGCGGGCTTCGAGCACCGGGTCGCGAACGTCGCCCCGCGGTACCAGCTGTACCACGCTCGATTCGACCCGCGGCGGCGGCTCGAAGCTGTCGGCCGGCACGGCCAGCCGTTCGTGGATGACGGCGCAGCGCTGCGCCATCACGCCCAGCCGACCGCGGGCACGGGTGCCGGGGGTGGCACTCAGGCGTTCGGCAACCTCGCGTTGCAGCATGAAGGTCATCTCGCTGAACTGGTCCGCCTGTTCGAGCAGGCGCATGATGAGCGGCGTGGAGATGTTGTAGGGCAGGTTGCCGACAATTTTCCAGCGCGGGGCGACGCCCGCGAGGCGGCTGAAGTCGAAACCCAGGACGTCTTCGTTGTGCAACGCAAAATGCGGGTAGCCGGAGAACCGTACGGCCAGATCGCGCGCCAGGTCGCGGTCAATCTCGACGGCCTCCAGGTGTACCCCGGCCGCGAGCAGGGGCGCGGTCAGAACGCCCTCACCCGGACCAATCTCGAGGATGTGCTCGCCGGCAGCGGGTGCAATCAGCTCGATGATGCGGTCGATGACCCAGGCATCGACGAGAAAGTGCTGACCAAAGCGCTTGCGGGGTCGATGTTCGCGTGTTTCAGGCGGCACGGGAGGTACGCCCCGCGAGGGTGATGGCAAGTTCCAGCGCGGCCTCCAGGCTCGCCGGGTCGGCGCGACCGCTGCCGGCGAGCTCGAACGCCGTACCGTGGTCGACCGAGGTACGCAGGAGGGGCAGTCCGAGCGTCACGTTGACTGCCGCGCCGAAGCTCAGGGCTTTCAGCGGTGCCAGCCCCTGGTCGTGGTAGCAGGCCAGGAATGCATCGAAGGACTGACGCTGCCCGGCATTGAAGGCCGTGTCCCCCGGCAGCGGGCCGTGCACGTCCATGCCGCGCTCGCGCAGCGCGGCGACGGCCGGCGCCAGGACCTCGAGCTCCTCGCGGCCGAGATGCCCCCCTTCGCCGGCGTGGGGATTGAGACCGAGCAGGGCGATACGCGGCGCGACCAGGCCGAAGCGGGAAACCAGGTCGCGATGCAAAATTTGGGTGACCTGCAGCACCCGCTCGCGCGTGACCAGGTCCGGCACCTGGCGCAGGGGGACGTGGGTCGTGAGCAGCGCGACGCGCAGGGTGTCGGCGACCAGCAGCATGACCGGCAGCGGCGCGTCCAGCGCCGCGGCGAGGTACTCGGTGTGGCCGGAAAAGGCGACCCCGCCGTCGTTGATGACGGCCTTGTTGACCGGCCCCGTGACCATGCCGGCCGCATCACCGCTGCGACAGGCCGCGAGCGCCCGATCGAGACAGCTCAGCACGTAGGCGGCGTTGCGCGGATCGGCCCGGCCGGGGCGTACCGGGACTGCGGTTGCGACCGGCACGACCTGCAACACGCCGGCGGGGGTCGCGCGGGCCGCGGCGGCGCTGTCGAGTTCGACGATGCGCAGGCGGCGGCCGAGGGCGGCGCAG
Organism: Gammaproteobacteria bacterium; assembly: GCA_041984235.1. Lineage (GTDB taxonomy): Bacteria > Pseudomonadota > Gammaproteobacteria > JBHIYN01. The sequence goes on along the minus strand of JBHIYN010000006.1, from coordinate 77,455 downwards.
CGCTCGGCGAGCAGCGCCGGGTCGGCAATCGCGGCCACGGCGGCCGGCAGGGCGCGCCCGGCGAGCATGACCGCGAGGTCCGGTCCGATCCCGGCAGGGTCGCCCGGGGTGATGACGATGCGGGGCGTGGCGCCGCTATTCGCCGGTGCGGTACTCGACATAGGCTTCGTCGCGCAGACGACGCAGCCAGGATTGCCGCTTTTCGTCGATTTTCTGCTGCCGGATGGCATTGCGCGCGCGTGCGCGGCGTACTTCCTCGGTGCCGTCGTGCAGCCGACGTTCGGTCACCTGCAGGATGTGAAAACCGAACTCGCTCTCGAACGGCACACTGATTTCGCCGACGTCGATGGCCAGCATCACTTCCTCGAACTCCGGCACCATGCGGCCCTTGGTCACCCAGCCGAGGTCACCGCCTTCCAGCGCCGAGCCCCGGTCGTCGGAATTGGTGCGCGCGAGCTGGGCGAAGTCCGCGCCCGCTTCGAGGCGCAGGCGCAGCTGGCGAACGCGGTTGAGCGCCTGGTCGCGGGTGACCAGCTCGCTGGGCTTGATCAGGATGTGGCGCGTGCGGTGCTGCTCGACCATGATCTTGTCGCCGCTGCGCTTGTCCGCGAGCATGACGATGTGGAAGCCGCTGGGGCTGGTAATGATACTGCTCGATTCGCCGACGTCCATGGTGCTCACCGAGTCGGCGAACAGGGTCGGAATCTCGCTGCCGGAACGCCAGCCGAGATCGCCACCGTCGAGCGCCTGCTGACCATCCGACATCGAAATGGCAATCGCGCGGAAGTCCTCGCCCTGCTCGATGCGTGCCAGGGCTTCCTCGGCCTTGGCGCGCGCGGCGCGCACTTCGCTTTCGCTGGAACCGGGCGGCGTGGCGATGAGGATGTGTGAGAGACGATACTCGAGGTCGTCGCCGCCGACTCCGGATTCGTTGCGCAGGTAGTTCTCGATCTCGCTGTCGCGGACCTTGACCCGGTTGTCGACTTCGCTCTTGCGCAGCTTGGCGATGGTGATTTCCTCCCGGATCTGCTCGCGGAAGCGTTCGAACTCGTAGCCTTCCGAGGCCAGGATCTGCTTGAACTGATCGATCGAGAGCTCGTTGCGGCTGGCGATGTCGGAGATGGCGCGGTCCAGCGCCTCCTCGGTGACTTCCACGCCTGAATGGCCGGCTACCTGGAGCTGGATTTTCTCCAGCACCAACCGCTCCATGACCTGCCGTTCGAGGACCGCCGTCGGCGGCATCGGCGTGCCCTGCTGGCGCAGCTGCAGGCGCACCCGCTGCATGTGCTCCTCGAGCTCGCTCTCCATGATGACGTCTTCCTCGACCACGGCCACGATGCGATCGAGCTCCATGGCCGCCCTCACGCTTGCCGGCAGCACCAGCGCAAGCACCGCCGCAGCCACGATAACGGCAAGAAAATCTTTGTATATCAAAGCACTGTCGTTTTGCATTGGGTTGGTACCGGCGTTCGAGCGGCGCTCCGAACGGGCGCGTGGCGCGTGCCTGAGGGGAGGCCGTCAGACGCGCCGGATTGTAACGCATCCGGCGAAACTTGAGATCAAGGAACAGCGGCCGGCGAGCCGCGTCTATTCGAAGGGGTCGTAGTAGCCGGCAATGCCCCGGCGCAGGAACGAGCCCGATTTGCGCCCGAAGCCGCCGAGGCCGCGGAACTGGAATTGCAGGAAGATATTGTTGTCGTAGGCGCCCGCGGAATTGCGCAGGAAGCGCCGCGCGACCAGGCGCAGACCCCAGCAGCAGCTCTCGTACTCGACCCCGGCGATCGCTTCCAGCGTCTGGCTTTCGGGCAGGGAATAATTCCACCGCCCGATGACGGCGATGTTGTCCAGCAGCGGGATGCGCAGGGAGACGTCGGTCTGTTCGATGTCCGTGACCGCGCGGCGCTGGCGGTAGGCGAAATTGACGACGGTGTCGATGTTCGGGCGGTAGCGCAGCGAAATGGCGGACTTCTCGGTGCGCGGCTGGTTGGGGTCCCACTGCACGGTACCGCGCACCGACCAGTCCTGGCCGAGGTTGGCGGCGGCCTCGGCAATGAGCTCGGAGACGCTGTCGTCGATGATGTCGCGACCGGGCAGGGTCACCTCGCGATCCCGGAAGTAGTAGATCTGGCCCAGGTTCAGGCGGAACGCCTCGCGCCCGCTGGCGGCGTCGATTATGCGCGACGTTACCGCCGCGGTGAGCTGATTGGCATCGCCGATGCGATCGCCGCCGCTGAAGCGGTTCTCGCGAAAGATGTTGCGGAAGGAGACGTCGAGCAGTCCGCCGTCGAAGCGCGGCAGATGCTCTTGCCCGTACTTGGGCACGAGCAGGTAGAACAGCCGCGGCTCCAGCGTCTGCAGGAAATCGCCGCCGAACATCCCGAAGCGACGCTCCGCGAACAGTGTCGCGTCGAGGCTGTACACGGGAAGGGTGCGGGATTCGCTGTCGTCGAAAAAGCCGGCCGGGTCGTCGAGCAGGTATTGCGTGTGGTCCAGGGTCAGGCGCTGGCGCAGGGCCATCCACGGCCGGACCACGTTGTAGGCGAGTGTCGGCGCGACCTTGACGCGTCCGCCCGTGAGGCCCGCGTCACGATGAAAATAGGTGGTCTGGGCATATACGGACGGGTGAACACCGCGCCACCCGTCGCCGTTGCCGAGGTAGGAGATCTGCGGCAGTTTGCGGTAAGGACCCGCACCTGGCCGAATCGAGTCGTCGATGGTCTGGTAGGCCTGTACCTGTGCGCGCAGATTGTGGCGTCCGCGGACACGGTAGGTGAACAGCGCCTGGCGGTCGAGGAAGCGCTGGCTGGTGACGCTGATATTGCTGCCGAAGTCCTCGAAGAACTCGTCGTCCGAGACGTCGTTGAACAGCACGTAGAGCTTGCCGTGGTTGTCGAACAAGCGCTGGTCGTGCTCGAAGGAGATGAGCGAGCGATCGCGGTCGTTTTCTAGGTTGTCCCCCGGCAGATACTCGACATGCGCTTCGCTGCGAATGGTTCGACCGAGATACCGATACTCCGTTTCCAGCATGGGGCCACGGTCGGAAAGCGCGCGCGGCGTGATGGTGGCATCCTGGTTGGGCGCAATGTTCCAGTAGTAGGGGATGCGCAGATCGATACCGGAGTCGTTCGTCGTGCCGACCGACGGCGCCAGGAAGCCCGACTTGCGCTTGTCGCTGATCGGAAAATTGACGTACGGAAAATAGAACACCGGTACGTCCTTGACCCGCAGCACGGCGTGGGTTGCCGAGCCGCGATCAGACTCGTGATCGAGCTTGATACGGGCCGCCGAGATGCGCCAGGTCTCGTCCGATTCGGGGCACGTGGTGTAGTCCACACCCTCCAGCGTGGTCACCTGGGCAATGCGATCGTTGGTCAGCAGGGCGGCATGTCCGCGACCGCGGCCGTTGGCGAGCCAGTAGCGTCCTTCGTAGAGCGTCGAGACGCGGCTCTCGAGATCGTAGGTTGCGCGTTCGCCGCCCCATACCAGGCCGGCGTCCCAGATGTGGGTGCGGCCTTCGGCGTCGAACACGTTGCTCGCGTCGTCATAGGTGATGACCTCGGCGCGCAGCGACGTGTCGCCGCGGATGACCTCCACGTCGCCGCTGAACTGGCTGACGCCGTCCTCGACCAGGCGCGACGCGTCGGCACGGATCTCGGTATTTTCGGGGTTGGTGTCGGGGTCGGTATAACCGGGGCGCAGCGGAATCAATCGCGCCGCCGGGCACAGGCGCCACTGGTAATCGCTGTCGCGCTCGGAGAGCACGCCGGCGTAGGCCGGCGACACGATGGCACCGCCGGCCAGTACCCCCGCGACGGCCGCGATCGTGCCGGCCGCCAGCGCTGGCAGTTGCCAATTTCTAATTCTTGTCATGGATGTACGCGTCTGCGCGCGCATTGACCAGCGTAGCGGTAAAAATCGCACAGAACGCCGGGCGCTTCAACACGACCAAAGGCCGCGCCGCGCGCTGCCCCGGCGGGCACATCAATGCGTGGCCGAATCGTCTCCGGCGCCGCTCGCCGACTCGATGACGTGCGCGATCACTGCGAGCTTGTCGGCCGCATGGTCGTGATCCAGTACCGCAAGGCGGTCGTTGTCGTCCAGGGGCAGCAGTTCGGCAAAGCGGTAAGCGAGCCATGTGCCATCGTCGAGTCGCCACGGTTGCGGCGGCGCGAGTTCCGGGCGTGCTTCGAACAGCCCGGTCATCAGGTCGGTCAGGAAGGAGAACGCGGGGTCTACGGGCTCGGCCGGATCGGGTGTGATGACGACCGGGGCCACCAGCAGGCCATCATCGCGCACGCTGTGCCGGGGCACGGTGAAGCGCTCGGTACCGCGCGCGACGATATGCAGCAGACCATCTTCGCCCTGGTCGAAATTCTCGATCACCGCGAGCGTGCCACGCGGGTGAAAGCGGGGGGCGCTACCGACCTCGCTGCCCGCGAGGATCGGCACGACGCCGAACGCGCGGTCGGCCCGCATGCAGTCGCGGACCATGTCGACGTAGCGCGGCTCGAAAATGCGCAGCGGCAGGGTGCCACCGGGGTAGAGTACGGTGTGAAGGGGGAATAGCGCCGTGTGCGGCTCGTCGGCGCCCGGCGCACGCTGCCCGCTCATGGGTTTTCGAGCTGGGTCAGGATCATCTCGTGGATTCCGCCGAAGGCGCCGTTGCTCATGACCAGGATGTTATCGCCCGCTCGGGCTTCGGCAACCACCGCCCGTGCCAGTGCAGCGGCGCGTGAAAAGCAGAATGCACGGCTGTGCGTCGCGGTGGCGCTGCGAATGTCCCAGGCCAGCCGATCGGGCACCAGGATGCCGACCCAGTCGGCGCCCTCCAGCGCCGGGGCCAGCGTGGTCTCGTGCACGCCCATGACCATGGTGTTGGAGCGGGGTTCGAGCAGGGCCAGGATGCGGCCGCCGTCGGCGCTGCCGCGCAGGGCGGCGATGGTCGCGGCGATCGCCGTCGGGTGGTGGGCGAAATCGTCATAGACGCGGATCTCGCGCCGCTCCCCGCGCAATTCCAGCCGGCGGCGCACGTTGGCGAAGTCGTCGAGCGCGTCCAGCGCCTGCGCGGCCGGGACGCCGGCGTCGGCCACGGCGCTTGCCGCCGCGGTCACGTTCCAGGCATTGTGCAGCCCCATCAGCGGCGTCAGCTTGCGCACCGTGGCGCCGTCCGGACCCGTCAGCGACAGCTCCCTCTGCTCGCCGTCGCGCCAGGCGAAGCGCCAGTCGCAGCCGTCGCTGCGCCCGAAGCTGGATACGCGCGACCAGCAACCGAGTGCGAGTACTTCGTCGATGTTGTCTTCGGGCAATGGCCGCACGATGCGTGCGCCCGCCGGCATGGTGCGTATGAGGTGGTGAAACTGCCGCTGGATCGCCTCGAGATCGGGAAAGATGTCGGCGTGGTCGAACTCGATGTTGTTGATCACCAGCGTGCGCGGATGGTAGTGCACGAACTTCGAGCGCTTGTCGAAGAACGCGGTGTCGTATTCATCGGCTTCGATGACGAAATAGCGGCTCTCCCCGAGGCGCGCCGAAATGCCGAAGTTGCCGAGCACGCCGCCGATCAGGAAGCCCGGCGCAAGGCCCGCACGTTCCAGCATCCAGGTGACGAGGCCGGACACGGTGGTCTTGCCGTGGGTGCCGGCGACGGCGATGACATGACGCCCCGGCAACACGTATTGCTCTATCCACTGCGGTCCCGATGTGTAGGGCAGGTCCTGGTTGAGTACGTACTCCACGCACGGGTTGCCGCGCGACAGCGCATTGCCGATCACCACGAGATCCGGGTGCGGTTGCAGACTCGCCTCGTCGTAACCCTCACGCACCTCGATGCCGAGCTCCTCGAGCTGGGTGCTCATCGGTGGGTAGAGCGCGAGGTCGCTGCCGGTAACGCGATGTCCGAGCGCGACCGCAAGACGCGCGAGGCCGGCCATGAAGGTGCCGCCGATTCCGAGAATGTGCAGGTGCAAGGTGTGCTCCACTTTCATGCGACAGGCGCCGCCAGCATGCGATCGAGGAAGATCACGAGCTGGACCAGGAAGATGGCGTAGCCGACGGCGATGAAGAACGCCGCCGCGATGTGAATCGACAAGGCATGGCGCAGGATATGCGCCATCACCGCCAGGTTCCACACGAAGATACCGAGGCGCAGGAACCACGGCAGCGCGGCGAAAACGAGCAGCAGCACGAGCACGATCACGCCGAGCACCGCGCCGCTGCCCATCAGCGCGCTGAGCGTCTGCAGCAGGCGTTGCGTTCGTGAGAAGCCGAACAGCAACGCGGCCGTGAGGCCGGTGAGCACGGCGAACTCGACCGCTGCGATCATGACCGCGGCGCCGAAATCAAGCTGCAGTCGATTGATGAGGGTGCTGACGAACAGGTTGATCAGTGCCGTCGCGGCGAGCAGAACGCTCGATGGCGGAATGTCCTGCGGACCGAGGCGGAACGTGCATACGCCCCAGAATGCCCGCGCAAGGGTGCTCAGGCCGGCGAGCATGACGTCCCGCATCGCGGACAGGCTGGCGCCGGTGTAACCGGGGCGACGGTGCAGGGCATGGCTGACAGCGTCGTTCCGGGAGGGCTCAGGCCGCGGGCTGCTCCCGTCCGTCGTCGTTGTGGCCGCCCGTGCCGTAGCGCTGCTCGACGTAGTCGTCGAGGATCTGCTTGAACTCCGCCGCGATGTGCTCGCCGCGCAGCGTAAGGCGCTTCTCGCCGTCGATGAAGACCGGCGCCGACGGCGCTTCGCCGGTGCCCGGGAGGCTGATGCCGATGTCCGCGTGCTTGCTCTCGCCCGGTCCGTTGACCACGCAGCCCATGACGGCAAGGCTCATGTCCTCCACGCCGGGGTAGCGGTCGCGCCAGACCGGCATCTGGGTGCGCACGTAGGCCTGGATGTCGTCGGCGAGCTCCTGGAACACCGTGCTGGTGGTGCGCCCGCAGCCGGGGCAGGCGGTGACCAGCGGGGTGAACGAGCGCAGGCCCATGGTCTGCAGCAGTTCCTGCGCGACGATGACCTCCTGCGTGCGATCGCCCCCGGGCTGCGGCGTGAGTGAGACGCGGATGGTGTCACCGATACCCTGTTGCAGCAGCACGCCCATCGCCGCCGCCGAGGCCACGATGCCCTTGGAGCCCATGCCGGCCTCGGTGAGGCCGAGATGCAGGGCGTAATCGCAGCGCCCGGCGAGCTCGGCGTAGACGGCGATCAGGTCCTGCACCTCGCTGACCTTGCACGACAGGATGATGCGATCGCGCGGCAGGCCGATCTGCTCGGCCTTGGCCGCGCTCTCGAGCGCAGAGACGATGAGGGCCTCGCGCGTGACCTCGCGCGCGTCCTTCGGCTGCGGCAGCGCGGCGTTCTCGTCCATCATGCGTGCCACCAGCGCCGGGTCCAGGCTGCCCCAGTTGACGCCGATGCGCACCGGCTTGTCGCGCTCGATGGCGATTTCGATCATGGTCTGGAACTGGGCATCCTTCTTGCGGCCAAAGCCGACGTTGCCCGGATTGATGCGATACTTGGCCAGGGCCTCGGCGCAGTCGGGGTAGCGGGTCAGTAACTGGTGGCCGTTGTAGTGGAAGTCCCCGACCAGCGGCACGCGGCAGCCGGTCGCGTCGAGCAATTCGCGGATGCGCGCGACCTGGCGCGCCGATTCCTCGTTGTTGACCGTGATCCGGACCACCTCGGAGCCGGCGGCGGCGAGCGCCTGCACCTGCCGTGCGGTTGCCACCGCGTCGGCGGTATCGGTGTTGGTCATCGATTGCACCACGATCGGCGCATCGCCGCCGACGACGACGTCGCCGATGCGGACGGGTACGGAGGAACGGCGCTGGTAACCGGCTTCGGTGATCATGCGGGAACTCTGGACGATTGCGGCGCGGTGCGCGTCACATGGCGGAATTCTATCGTAGCGGGCGCAGGCGCGCCAAAGCGGCAGGGGCGATGACACGGCGCCTGGGCATCGATCTCGGCGGTACCAAGGTCGAGGGCGCCGTGGTCGACGCGGACGGCGCCATCGTGCGGCGCCGGCGGGTTCCGACACCGCGCGACGATTACCCTGCGATCTGTGCGGCCATTGCGGCGCTGGCGTGCGACCTCGAAGACCGCGATTGCGCCGGCGCGCCGCTGGGCGTCGGCATGCCGGGTATCGTTTCGCCGGCCACCGGGCTGGTCAAGAACGCCAATACGACCTGTCTCAATGGCCATCCCTTCGACCGCGACCTGGCTGCGGCCAGCGGCCGCGCGGTGCGGGTGGAGAACGACGCCAACTGCCTCGCCCTGTCGGAGGCACGCGGCGGCGCGGCCGACGGTGCGGATCCCGTTTTCGCGGTGATCATCGGTACCGGTACCGGCGGCGCCGTGTATGCCAACGGCGCGCTGGTCCGCGGCGCGCACGCGATTGCCGGCGAATGGGGGCACAACCCGGTGCCGTGGCGGGTTGCCGACGGCCGCCGCAGGCGCTGTTACTGCGGCGCCGAGGACTGCGTCGAAACCTGGCTCAGCGGACCGGGACTGGTGCGCACCTACCGCGACCTGGGTGGCGCGGACGCCGCTGGCGTGGAGGACATCGTGGCGGCAGCGGCCGCGGGCGCGACGATCGCGGCAGCGGCGCTGGAAGGTTATTACGATCAGCTCGCGGCCTGCCTGGTCGCGGTGGTCAACGTGCTCGACCCGGCCATGATCGTGCTCGGCGGCGGGGTCGGCAATCTGCCGGGCCTGTGCGGGCAGATTGCCGGGCGCCTGCCGGCGCTGGCCTTCTCCGACGTGCTCGGCACCCGGGTCGTTCTGCCACGGTACGGCGACAGCAGCGGCGTGCGCGGCGCCGCCTGTCTGTGGACGGTCGCCGAGGCCGGCGCGCGGCAGTAGTCGGTCGAGATGTGATTGGAATCACAACCGGGGCGGCGACCGCCAACTACACTTTTTTCGGGTCAGTTACCGATCGATTCGGCTCTTTACCGCGCTCGGCCATCGCCCGATCCTCCCTCCCCCAATCCCCCTGGGCGAGGCCGAGCGTTTTTTGACGCGGCAGCGAACGCCCGCAGAACTGCAGCGGACGGCGTGTGCTGGTCGGTCGCTCGGAAGCCGGGTAATCAGGTGCCGCTATGGGTGCGCGCGGCGCAGCGCGGAATCAGGTGGCAGGCCGGCGGCCCGTGCCACCCCCGGGTGCCTAGTGCACTTTCTCCAGCCGGTAGCCGTGCTGGTAGATCGAGGACAGCTTCCAGCCGGTGTCGGGGGCGAGGGCGAGCTTGGAGCGAATACGGCTGACGTGGGTGTCGACCGTGCGCGTGTTGATGTCCGGATTGCGCCCCCACACGTTCTCCAGGATATGGGCGCGGGAGAGCACCCGGCCGATGTTCTTGAACAGGAAAACGATCAACTCGTATTCCTTCTGGGTGACTTCGATTTTCTGACCGTCGCGCTGGACTTCGTGATTGCCGAGATCGATCACGAAAGGCTCCTGCTCGATGGTCGCCTGCTGATCGTCGCTAGGCGTGGCGCGCCGCACCACCGCCGTCACGCGTGCCAGCAGCTCGCGCTGCTTGGCCGGCTTGACGACGTAGTCGTCGGCACCTTCCTCCAGCGCGCGTACGATGTCGTCCTCGGAGTCCTTGGCGGTGACGAAGACCACCGGGATCGGCCAGTCGATGTTCTCGCGCACCCAGCGCAGCACCTCGAAGCCGTTCATGTCCGGCACCATCCAGTCGAGAATGAGGGCGTCGTAACTGTCATGCTTGATGTTGCGCACGAACGCCTTGCCGTTGTCGAAATGCTCGCAGGTGTGGCCGGCGGCTTTCAGCCATTCGGCAAAAAGCGCGACCTGGTCCGAATCGTCTTCAAGCAGTGCGACCCTCACAGACTTTCTCCCGAAGTTGAATGAATCGCGGGTGGCGCCGGCAACGGCTGTTGTCGCTGCCGGTGTGTTCTGGCGCACTGTACTGGGCGGCCGCGAGCGTTCGTATAATAGCATCTCCGCCTCGCCGACAAGTCGCCAGCCGGCCTGCGGCCGGGGCGCGGTGCGGGGCTTTCCGTACCGGGTTGCAAACCACGGGTAGACGACATGGCGAAGATCAACAAATCCGAAGACGAATGGCGTGCATCGTTGTCGCCGGAGGCATTTGCCGTATGCCGGCAACAGGCGACCGAGCCGCCGTTCTCAGGCAAATATAACGACTGCAAGACCGCAGGACTTTACTGCTGCGTGTGTTGCGGCGCACCGCTGTTCAGCTCCGAGCACAAGTTCGAGTCGGGCTCGGGGTGGCCGAGCTTCTGGTGCGCGGTCGATGACGGGCGCATCGAGCTGCGCCGTGACAGCAGCCACGGCATGATTCGTACCGAGGTCGTTTGCGCGGCCTGCGATGCGCACCTCGGGCATGTCTTCAATGACGGACCGCAGCCGACCGGCGAGCGTTACTGCATCAACTCCGTTTCGCTGGAGCTGCAGCCCGAGTCCTGAAGCCGGGCCGGCCGCGCCTCAGCCGGCCGCCGGGCGCGCGTGCCCGGTGTCGAACCAGGCGAGCTTGTCGTGCAGCGTGACGACCGCGCCGATGATGACGGTCGCCGGGCTCTCGCAGCCGGCTGCGACGGCGCGCCCCGGCAGGCTGTCGAGATCGCCGGTGATGACGCGCTGTCGACTGGTCGTGGCCCGTTCGACGATCGCGGCCGGGGTCGTGGCGGGCATGCCATGGCTGACCAGTCCGGCGCACAGCGCCGGCAGCGCGGTCAGCCCCATGTAGACGACCACGGTCTGGCGTGCGGCGGTCAGCGCCGACCAGTCGAGGTCGAGCCGTCCGTCACGCTGGTGCCCGGTGACGAAGACGCAACTGTGGGCCAGGTCGCGGTGGGTCAGCGGGATGCCCGCATAGGCGGCGCAGCCGAGTGCCGCGGTAATGCCGGGCACGACCTGGAAGTCGATCCCGGCCGCGGCCAGGGTATCGATTTCCTCCCCGCCGCGCCCGAACATGAACGGATCGCCACCTTTCAGGCGCGCTACGCGGCGACCGGCGCGGGCCTCGTTCACGAGCAGGCTGTTGATGTCCTCCTGTGACACGGCGTGCCGCGACTTGGCCTTGCCAACGTAGATGCGATGGGCATCGCGCCGGCACAGGTCGAGGATGGCGTCGCTGACCAGGCGGTCGTGCACGATGACGTCCGCCACCTGCATCAGCCGCAGGGCCCGGAACGTGAGCAGGTCCGGATCGCCGGGACCGGTGCCGACCAGGTAGACCTCGCCGCGCGGCGCGGTGACGGCGTCCGGATCCGCGAGACGCGTCTCGATCGCGGCCAGTGCCTGCTCGCGGCGGCCGGCAAAGAACAGCTCCGGCGCCGGCCCGTCGAGAATCGACTCCCAGAACGCGCGCCGCGCGCGCTGCTCGGGTATCGCCGCCTTCACGCGCCCGCGCAGGCTGCCGAGCAGCCGCGCCAGCTCGCCGTAGGCGGGCGGGATCAGGGTCTCCAGCCTGGCCCGCAGCAGGCGCGCGAGTACCGGTGCATTACCGCCCGTGCCGATAGCAATCACGACCGGTGAGCGGTCGACCACCGAGGGCATGATCAGGGTGCTGTCGTCGGGCTGGTCGACGGCGTTGACGTAGACGCCGGCGGCGCTCGCCGCGGCCGCGATGCGGCGATTGAGCGCATGTTCGCCGGTCGCAGCGACGACCAGCAGCGCGCCGGCCACGTCACCAGGCTCGAAGCCGCGCCGGGTGACGGCCACTTCCCCCGCCGCGGCGCGCGCCGTAAGCGCTTCTCCGATTGTGGGGGCGACCACCTCGACCGCGGCGCCGGCGCGCAGCAGCATCGAGGTCTTGCGTTCGGCCACCGCGCCACCGCCGACCACCAGGCAGCGTTTTCCCCGCAGGTCGAGGAACACGGGCAGGAAATCCATCAGTCGGCCGCCAAGTGTTGAACAGCGCCGCGCCCGGCGGCGGCGCCAGTATAGCAACGCCGGGCCTTTCCCCGGTGGCCGCGGGCGCCGGGAGAAGCGTGTCAGGGCGCTCGGCGACCGGTCCCGGAAAGGCCGCCGTGGCTAAAGTTTCACCCCTGTTATCCGATACCCGAATCGAGCGGTGAACGCCCTGGTGGCGGGTACTCCGCGGGGCGCCGGGCACGCAGCAGCGGCCGGTGCGCCGGGTGCGGACAACGAGCAAGAGGACAATCCGTGGATCTCGCGACACTACTTGGCCTGGTCGGGGCCGTCGGCATTATCCTGGCGGCCATTCTGACCGGTGGCGATCTGGGCATGTTCATCAATGCCCCCTCGCTGCTGATCGTGGTCGGCGGGACCATTGGCGCGGTGATGATGAAATTCACCCTCGGCCAGTTTTTCGGCGCCTTCAAGGTCGCCATGCGCGCGTTCATCTTCAAGCTCGACAAGCCCGAGGAGCTCATCGCGCAGACGGTGGAGATGGCGAACGAAGCGCGCAAGGGCGGCCTGCTCGCGCTCGAGGGCAAGGATACCGGCAACGACTTCATGGCCAAGGGCATCCAGATGATGGTCGACGGCCACGAGCCCGACGTCGTGCGCCAGACCCTGTTGACCGACCTGAACGCCGCCGTCGAACGCCACGATGTCGGCAAGAGCATCTTCAAGTCGATCGGTGACGCCGCGCCCGCGATGGGCATGATCGGTACCCTCATCGGTCTCATCCAGATGCTCTCCAACATGAGCGACCCGGCCTCGATTGGTCCGGCCATGGCGGTCGCCCTGCTGACTACGCTCTACGGCGCGATCATCGCCAACGTCTTCGCCATTCCGATTGCCGACAAGCTCGGTCTGCGCGCAAACGAGGAACGCATGGTCAAGTCGATGATCATCGACAGCCTGCAGGGCATCCAGGAAGGCCGTAACCCGCGCGTGATCGAAGAGATCCTCAAGACCTACCTGCCGACGTCCAAGCGCGAAACCGAGGCCAACGGCGAGTAGGCCGCAGCCGTGGACGAATCACCCCCGCGCAAAGAGGAGGAGGGCGGCGGCGCAGGCTGGATCATGACCTTCGCCGACCTCATGTCGCTGCTGATGTGTTTCTTCGTCCTGCTGCTGTCCTTCGCCGAGCTCGACATCATGAAGTTCAAGGCCATCGCCGGTTCGATGAAGCTGGCCTTTGGCGTGCAGCGCGATATCAAGGCAATCGAAGTACCCAAGGGCACCAGCCTGGTGGCGCAGGAGTTCAGCGCCGGCAAGCCGGATCCGACGGTCATCAACGAAGTCCGGCAGAAGACGATGGACGAGGACAAGCAGTCACTCGAGTTCACCGACGCGCTGGTCAACGACATCGACGGCACCAGTCCGGAAGAGCGCCGCAACGGTGACAGCGGCGAGGCCGATCGGCGCCACCAGGCGGAGCTCGATGCCGCGCGCCTGGCCGAGGCCCTGCAAACCGAGATCGACCAGGGCATGATCCAGATCGAGACCGAGGGTGCGGCCATCATCATCCGCATTCGCGAGAAGGGCTCGTTCCCGTCCGGCTCGGCGAGCTTCGACCCGGCCTTCGAGGCGGTCATCGACAAGATGCGTGCGTCACTGGATGACCTCGACGGCACCATCGCGGTTGCCGGGCATACCGACAACATCCCGATTCGCACCCGCCTGTACCGTTCCAACTGGGATCTGTCCTCGGCCCGCGCCGTAACCGTGGTCCACGCCTTGCTCGAATCCAGCGAGCTGGATCCCGCCCGCTTCGTGGTCGAGGGGCACGGTGACGCGCATCCCCTGATGCCGAACGACAGCGCCGAGAACCGTGCACTCAACCGGCGCGTCGAGATCACCATTCGGCAGCAGCCGCCGGAAGCGCCGCCGGGCGGTGCCGTTGCCGGGACATCGCCGGACATGCCGGAAATGCCCGGGCTCCCGGGCGTGCCCGACATTCCCGACATCCCCGCCATTCCCGAGATTCCCGCCGTGCCCGATTTCCCCGCCGCGAATGGCGCGCCGCAAACCATCGCCGTGCTCGACGACACGGCGGCGGACGAGCCCGGGACGGATCCCGGGGTGTCGGCGGCGAGTGTCGCCGAGCCCCGGTCGGACCCCGGGACGGCGCCGGCGAGTGTCCCCGGGCCTGAAGACCCGGCCACGCCGTCGCTGCCGATCCCGGCGAGCGCCGGGTTTCCGAGTGCCGCGGCAGCCGGCGCCAGGGATTCGCGCGCCGTCTTCCCGGACCGGCCGGCCAACCGGCCACCCTCGCGCCTCGAGGCGATCCGCGGCGGCATTCGCGGCACACAGTAGGCCGGCGCGCAGGGATCCAGAACTCAGCCCGACGCCACAACATGCGCCATTGCGCGCAGCGGAGGAAGCAGCATGACAACCGAACGCAGGCGCTATTACCGCATCGAAGATCGCGCATTGATCAAGTACCGCGTGGTCACCGAGGCTGCACTCGACGACGAGCGCAGGTTCATCTTCCTGGACGAGATCCGCTCCTCCAACCTGCATGCCGCGCTGATGGGCCTGGAGCTCAAGCTGCAGGACCAGATCGACATCGTGCGTGGCCGCGACAAGGCCCTGGCCGAGGCGCTGGAGTTGCTCAACCGCAAGTTCACCCTGCTGGAGCGCATCGTCGCGCTCGAGGGCTCCCACGACTCGTCAATCGACTACCGTGAGCACGAGCCGACCCGGGTCAACCTCAGCGGCGGCGGGATCGGCATCGAGGCGGCGGCGCCGCTCGACGTCGACACGCGCCTCGCCATCGACCTCGTGCTGTTGCCGTCCAACCATTCCATGCGGGTGCTGGGGCGCGTGATCGACTGCCGCGAGACGGCCGGCGGCTACGACATCGCCATCGAGTTCGAGGAGATCCGCGAGGACGATCGCGACACCCTCATCCAGCACATCGTGCGCAAGCAGTCGGCGCTGCTGCGCGACCAGCGCCAGGAGACCGAGAACGCCGCCTGAGCCTGCCCGTCAGGTCTTGGGCAACGTTACGCCGCGCTGGCCCTGGTACTTGCCGAGGCGGTCGGCGTAGGACACTTCGCACGCTTCGTCCGATTGCAGGAACACCACCTGGGCGACGCCTTCGTTGGCGTAGATCTTGGCTGGCAGCGGCGTGGTGTTGGAGAACTCCAGGGTCACGTGCCCTTGCCATTCCGGTTCCAGCGGCGTCACGTTGACGATGATGCCGCAGCGCGCATAGGTTGACTTGCCCATGCAGATGGTGAGCACGTCGCGCGGGATGCGGAAGTACTCCAGGGTGCGCGCCAGGGCGAACGAGTTCGGCGGGATGACGCACACGTCCGCCTCGACGTCGACGAACGATCCGGAATCGAAGTCCTTGGGGTCGACGATGGTGGAGTTGATGTTGGTGAAGATCTTGAACTCGGGGGCGCAACGGATATCGTAGCCGTAGCTCGAGGTGCCGTAGGAGATCACGCCGCGGCCGTCGACGGCGCGTACCTGGGTCGCCTCGAAGGGCTCGATGAGCCCGTGCTCCAGTGCCATGCGGCGGATCCACTTGTCCGATTTCACGGGCATCGGTGAGCCGCCTCAGGTGTTCTGCACGACGATGTTCGGGAACCTCGCGCTGTAATCCCGCGCGCGCAGTGCGAGCCGGGCGGCGACCTTGCGCGCGATGGCGCGGTAAGCCTCGGCGATCGCGCCATCGGGCTCGATGGCCACGGTCGGCCGGCCGTTGTCGACGCCCTCGCGGATGGCGATGTCCAGTGGCAGCGAACCGAGCAGCTCGACGCCGTACTGCTTGGCCATCGATTCGCCGCCGCCGGCGCCGAAGATGTGCTCGGCGTGACCGCACTGGCTGCAGATGTGCACGCTCATGTTCTCCACGATGCCGAGTACCGGCACGTTGACCTTCTCGAACATCTTCAGCCCCTTGCGGGCATCGAGCAGGGCGATGTCCTGCGGCGTGGTCACGATGATGGCGCCGCTGACCGGAATGCGCTGGCACAGGGTGAGCTGGATGTCACCGGTTCCCGGCGGCAGGTCGACCACGAGGTAGTCGAGGTCGTGCCAGTTGGTGTCGTTGAGAAGCTGCTCCAGCGCGCCGGTGACCATGGGGCCGCGCCAGATCATCGGCGTGTCCTCCTCGATCAGGTTGCCGATCGACATGGTCTGCAGCTGGTAGCTCACGCGCGGCTCCATCGACTTGCCGTCACGGCTGTCCGGGCGTCCCTGGCTGGCCAGCATGCGCGTCTGGCTGGGGCCGTAGATGTCGGCATCGAGCACGCCGACCTTGCCGCCTTCCTGCTGCAGGGCGATGGCGAGGTTGGCCGCGGTGGTCGACTTGCCGACCCCGCCCTTGCCCGACGCCACCGCGATGATGTTGCGTACCTGGGGCAGCGGCTTGGTGCCTTTCTGTACCTCGCGCGCGACGATGCGGGCGCCGATCTCGAGCGTGATGTCGGCGCCGGCGATGGCCGCCAGGCGCTCCTGCAGGCGCGCGCGCAACTCGGGCTCGTACTTCGCGATGGGGAAGCCGAGCTCCAGGCGGACGCGCGCGGCGCTGCCGTCGACCTCGATCGCGGCGATGGCGCCGGCGCTGACGAGATCGGTGCCCAGGTAGGGATCGGTGTCGTCCGCGAGGCATTGACGGATGTCGTCTTCGAGCTGGGACATGGTGCTCCTCGCTGCACAGGGGGCGGCATTCTACACCAAGGATCGGCCGCCACCGCGGCCCCCGCGGCCGGCACATGGCCGGCACCGCCCGGGCTCCCTATAATTGCCTGCTCGCCGAAAAAACCCCAACGAAAACCCTGAAATACCGCGCATGTCCGACGCCCCACGCCAGATCCTCGTAACCAGCGCACTGCCCTATGCGAACGGGCCGATTCACATCGGCCACCTGGTCGAGTACATCCAGACCGACGTCTGGGTCCGTTTCCAGAAGATGCGCGGTCACGCCTGCTACTACGTCTGCGCCGACGACACCCACGGCACGCCGGTCATGCTGCGTGCGGAGCAGGAAGGGCTGACGCCGGAGCAGCTCATCGAGCGCGTCGGCGCCGAGCATCTCCGCGATTTCGCGGCCTTCGCCGTCGACTTCGACAATTACTACTCGACCCATTCGCCGGAGAATCGCGAGATCTCGGAGCTCATCTACGCGCGTCTGCGCGACGGTGGCTACATCACCGAACGCGCCATCCGCCAGTCCTACGACCCGGTCAAGCAGATGTTCCTGCCGGACCGTTTCGTGCGCGGCACCTGCCCGCGCTGCAAGGCGCCGGATCAGTACGGTGACAGCTGCGAGGTGTGCGGTGCGACCTACGCGCCCACCGATCTCATCGACGCGGTTTCGGCACTGTCCGGGGCGGCACCGGAGCTGCGCGAATCGGAGCACCTGTTCTTCACCCTGGGACGCTTCGAGCCGATGCTGCGCGAGTGGCTGGATACCCATGATTTGCAGGCCGGCATCGTCAACAAGCTCAACGAGTGGTTCGAGGCCGGCCTGCAGGACTGGGACATCTCGCGCGATGCGCCGTACTTCGGCTTCGAGATCCCGGACCGGCCCGGCAAGTACTTCTACGTCTGGCTGGACGCGCCGATCGGCTATCTCGCCAGCTTCCGCAACCTGTGCGACCGCGAGGGTCTCGACTTCGACGCCTTCTGCGCGGCGGACAGCCGTGCCGAGATGTACCACTTCATCGGCAAGGACATCATGTACTTCCACACGCTGTTCTGGCCGGCGATGCTGCACGGCGCCGGCTTCCGCGTGCCGAGCAACGTCTTCGTGCATGGGTTTTTGACCGTTGACGGCAACAAGATGTCCAAGTCGCGCGGCACGTTCATCACTGCCGAGACCTACCTGCAGCACCTCGACCCGGAGTACCTGCGTTACTACTTCGCGGCCAAGCTCGGTGCGGCGATCGAGGATATCGACCTCAGCTTCGAGGATTTCGAAGCGCGCGTGAACTCCGACCTCGTCGGCAAGTTCGTCAACATCGCCAGCCGCTGCGCCGGCTTCGTCAACAAGCGCTTCGGCGGGCGCCTGGACGACAACGTCGACGACGCGGAGCTTCTCGCGGCCTTCATCGATGCCGCCGACCCGATCGCCGCGCTCTACGAGGCGCGCGAGTACAGCCGCGCCATGCGCGAGATCATGGCGCTGGCCGATCGCGCCAACCAGTACATCGATCAGCGCCGCCCATGGGTGCTGGCCAAGGAAGAGGGCCGGGACGAGGAGCTGTCACGCGTGTGCAGCATGGGGTTGTTCCTGTTCCGCGTCCTTGCCATCTACCTCAAGCCGGTGCTGCCGGCGACGATCGCCCGGGCCGAGCGTTTTCTGCGCAGTCCGGACCTGGCCTGGGCGGACGTCAGCGCGACGCCGCTGGGCGCCTCCATTGGCAAGTTCGAGCCGCTCATGCGGCGCGTCGAAAGAGAGAAGATCGAGAAGATGATCGAAGAGAGCAAGGAGCAGCCGGCGGCTGCCGCCGAGCAGGCCGTGCAGGACGACGACACCATATCAATCGACGACTTCGCGCGCATCGACCTGCGCGTGGCACGCATCGAAGAGGCCAGCCATGTCGATGGCGCGGACAAGCTGGTGCGCCTGACGCTCGATATCGGCGACGGCACGCGCCAGGTCTTCGCCGGCATCAAGCAGGCTTACGATCCGGACGATCTCGTCGGGCGTCACGTCGTCATGGTCGCCAACCTTGCGCCGCGCAAAATGCGTTTCGGGGTTTCCGAGGGGATGGTGCTGGGCGCCGGACCGGGCGGCACCGACATCTTCCTGGTTGCTCCGGACGACGGCGCCAGGCCCGGCATGCGGGTCAAATGACGCGCTGAAGCGCTCTTCCCCGGGCAGCGAGCGGCGCCATGAGTGAGCAAACGGCCGAGCTGGTGCGTCGCCTCGACGCGTTGCTGCCACAGACACAGTGCCGCCGCTGCGGCTTCGAGGCCTGTCTGCCGTATGCCGAGGCGCTCGCGCGTGGCACGGTGTCTCCCAATCACTGCCCGCCGGGAGGCGAGCACACGCGCCGCGCGCTCGCCGCTGAGCTGGGGCTCGCTCCCGAGCCTGCCGAACCCGTGCACGCGAGCGAGCCGACCCATCTCGCCCGCGTGCGCGAACACGACTGTATCGGCTGCACCCGGTGCATCCGTGCCTGTCCGGTCGACGCCATCGTCGGTGCGTCGGGATGCATGCACAGCGTCGTCGCGCGCTGGTGTACGGGCTGCGCGCTGTGTGTTCCGGTATGTCCGACCGACTGCATCGAGCTGTCAGCCAGCTCCTGCGTGACGCTCACCCCCGACGCGGCGCGCGAGCGCTACCGGCAGCGCGAGGCGCGGCGCGCACGGCGCGACGACGGCGCCGATGCCCGCACGCAGCTGGTCGATCTCGACAAGCTGGACCGGGACGGGCTGCGAGCAGCGGTCGCGGCGGCGGTGCAGCGGAGCCGCGAGCGCACGGCAACGGAGCAGCGGGATTGAACCGCGACACGCGCGCCGAGTTCTTTCGCCGCCTGGCCGCGCGCAACCCCGAACCGACGACCGAGCTGGAGTACGCGTCGCCTTTCCAGCTGCTCATCGCGGTCATTCTTTCGGCCCAGGCCACCGACGTCAGCGTCAACCAGGCCACGCGCGGCCTGTTCGCGGCGGCACCGGATGCAGCCACCATGCTGGCCCTGGGGGAGGCCGGCATCCGGCGGCACATCCGCACCATCGGCCTGTTCAACACCAAGGCCCGCAATGTTCACCGCACCTGCCGCATTCTGGTCGACGATTACGGCGGCCAGGTGCCGGCCGTCCGCGACGCGCTGGAGGCCCTGCCCGGGGTCGGTCGCAAGACCGCCAACGTCATTCTGAACACCGCCTTCGGCGAGGAAACCATCGCCGTCGACACCCACATCTTCCGCGTTTCGAACCGCACCGGGCTGGCCCGTGGAAAGACCCCCCTGGCGGTGGAAAAGCGCCTGCTCAAGGTGGTGCCGGCACCTTACCGCCGCCATGCCCATCACTGGCTCATCCTGCACGGCCGCTATACCTGCCTGGCGCGAAAGCCACGCTGCGGCGAGTGCCCGGTGTTCGATCTCTGTGATTGGCGGGACAAAGATCGCTATGCTTGCGACTGAGCCGAGCCCGATGCGTCACCTGCAGCCACCACCGATGCCCGACACGCCATGTTCGTAGAATCGCGCAACGATTCGCGGGAATTCTTCTTCGGCGTGTGGCGCAAGATGTCCGCCAGGCAGCCGCTGGAGCCGCTGGAGGCGCTGGTCGCCCGCATCATCGGCGAGCACCCGGAGTACCACGCCGTGCTCGAGCAGCCGGGGCGTGCCCTGGAGGAGGACTTCACGGGCAAGGCCAATCCCTTCCTGCACATGGGGCTGCACATCGCACTGATCGAGCAGCTGCAGACCGATCGTCCGCCCGGCGTGCGCAGCGCCTACCAGCGCCTGCTCGCGGCGTTTGGCGACGACGCCCACGCGGTCGAGCACCGCATGATGGATTGCCTGGCCGAGGTGTTGTGGGAGGCCGGTGCCGGCGGCCGCGCGCCGGACGAGCAGGCCTACCTCGCTGCGCTCGGGCGCCTGCTGCCGTGAGCGGCGGACCGCGTTCCCTGTTCGCCGACGGCGAGCCCGACCAGGCCGCGGTATTCCTGGCCCAGCTTACCCACGAATTCGCCAGCTCGCTGCACGTCGACGAGACGCTGCGCAATGCCATCGACCGCTTCATGGTCTACCTCAACGCCGAGGCCGCCTCGATCTTTCTGCTGGAAGAGGGTGACAGTGCGCTGGTCTGCCGCGAATGCGCCGGACCGGTCGACATCCGCGGACTGCGCCTGGAGCCAGACCAGGGCATCGTCGGGCAGACGGTGCAGCACAACGAACCCAAGATCGTGCGCGACGTGTCCAAGAACCCGAGCTTCGCCGCGGTGGTGGACGCGGACACCGGCTTCGCGACGCGCTCGATCCTGTGTGCGCCGCTGGCGGTGCGCGGCCGCTGCCTGGGCGCGCTGGAACTGCTCAACAAGCGCACCGACGACGGCCTGTTCGACCTCACCGACATGCAGCTCGCAACGACGGTGGCCTCGGCCGCCGCGCTCGCCATTCATAACGCGCGCATGGCCGAGCAGCTGGTCGAGCAGGAGCGGGTGCGCAAGGAGCTCGAGCTCGCGCGCCAGATCCAGGAAAGCCTGCTGCCGGCGGCCGGCGTCGACGGCCTGCCGGTGTTCGGGCTCAACATCCCCGCGCGCGAGGTGTCCGGCGATTTCTACGACTTTGCCGTGATCGACGACGGTCGCGTGTACTTCGCCCTCGCCGACGTTTCCGGCAAGGGCATGAACGCGGCCCTGCTCATGGCCAAGACGACCAGCCTGCTGCGCTGCCTGGCCAAGAAGGCCGCCGACCCGGGCACCCTGCTGCGCCAGGTCAACAACGAGATTTGCGAGACCTCGACCATGGGCATGTTCGTCACCATCGTCGCCGGCTACCTGGATCCCGGGCGCGGGCGGGTCGAACTCGCCAACGGCGGGCACCAGGCCGCGCTGGTGCGGCGCGCCGATGGCAGCTACGAGGAGCTGCCGGCCGAGGCGCCGCCGCTGGGCGTATTGCCGGACATCGATTTCCCGGTTTGTGAAATCGGTCTCGCACATGACGCCATCTACCTGTATACGGATGGATTGAGCGAGAGCTGCGCACCGGACGGCACCCCGCTGGAGACTTCCGGGCTGAAACAGATGATAGAATCCGCTGCGCCCTCGGCGGCCGCGAGGCGGCTGGAGTCGATCGTCGACGGATGGGCGCGCGCGGGCTACGAGACGCATGACGACATCACGCTTATGCTGGTGGACATGACGAGATGACCTGCACCGAAACCGAGCGTTTGCTCACCCTGAACCGGAATCCACATTCAGACGCCCCGCGATGCGTTTGCCGCGCATGAGCAACCGCCTTCTCGAACTACGTTTCACCGCCGACCCGAAGCGGTTGAAGATGGTACGCGAGCAGGTGCAGCAGGCGGCGAGCAAGCTGGCCTGTACCAAGAAGCTGGTGTCCGACCTCATCATCGCGGTCAACGAGGCCTGCATGAACATCATGGAGCACGCCTACAAGGGCGACCGTTCCGGTGAAATAGTCCTCGAGATCAATGATAATGGCGACGAAATAGAGGTGGTTCTGACTGATTTCGCCGAACCGGTCGATCTCGCCGCCATTCAGCCGCGCGAACTCGATGAACTGCGCCCGGGGGGGCTGGGCACGTTCTTCATCAAGGAAATCATGGATGACTGCGCCTATGCGCACCTGCAGGACGTCGGCGGCAACGTACTGCGTATGACCAAACGAATAAGCCCGTAAGGCAGAGAACGACCTGTCGGCCCGCCTGTCACGGGCCTGTGCGATGCCGACGGATAACGAACCCATCGAGACTTTTGAGACCCCGCGCCATGGCCTACCAAGTTAAAGCAGAAGGCGGTTACGACATCGTGCTGCTCACCGGTGACGTCGATCTGTCCTGCTCGCCGGAAGCGCGCAAGGCTATTCTCGCCTGCCTGAATGCCGGGCATGACACGCTGGTCGATCTCAGCGACGTTACCTACATCGACAGCTCCGGCGTGGCCAGCCTGGTGGAAGGATTCCAGACTGCGAAGAAGGGTGACCTGCGCTTCGGCCTCATCGGTGTCAGCGAGGCCGCGCTCAGCGTGCTCGAGCTGGCGCGCCTGGACAAGGTCTTTCCCATCCACGCCGATCTCTCGGCTCGCCTGCAGGCGGATGGCTGATACGCCGCAGACACCGGTCATTCATGCGCTGGAACGCATAGGCAGGACCTGTGTCGACCAGATCGAGGAGTTCGGTTACTACCTCGCCCTGACGCTCGAGGGCGTCTACTGGATTGTCCTAGGCCGCCGGCGGCGCCAGCCGGTGCGCCTGGTTGCCGCGGTCGAGCAGATGGTGGAGATCGGCATCGCCGGTCTGCCGATCATCTTCGTGCTGTCGTTCGCCATCGGCGTGATGCTCGCAATCCAGGGCATCCACACGCTCAAGCAGTTCGGTGCGGAGACCCAGGTGGTACTCGGTATCGCGCTGTCGGTGACGCGCGAATTCGGCCCGCTGATCACGGGCATCCTGGTCGCCGGCCGCTCGGGTTCGGCGCTCGCGGCGCGGATCGGTACCATGATCGTCAACCAGGAGGTCGATGCCCTGCGTGTCATGGGCATCAACCCGGTGCGCTACCTGGTCTCCCCGGTGCTGCTGGCGATGGTAATCATGTTGCCCATCGTGACCCTGTTCTCGGATTTTGCCGCACTGCTGGGCGGCGCGGTGTTCTGCAACCTGGAGCTCGGCCTGAGCTACGCGGCCTACTGGGACCAGACCACGGGGTTCATCACCTCCGACGATGTATTGCAGGGCCTCGGCAAGAGCGTGGTGTTCGCCGTGATCATCGCGCTGGTCGGCGTGACCAACGGCTTCCTGGTCAGTGGCGGCGCCGAAGGTGTCGGCAAGTCGACGACACGCTCGGTGGTGCTGGCGATTTCCTACATCGTGGTCGCCGACATGATGTTCACGTATTTCCTCAACCGATGACGTCCGAACGGGCGATCGAGGTCACCGACCTGGTCACCCATTACGGGTCCCGGCTGATTCTCGATCGTATCGATTTCTCGGTCGACTACGGCGAGATCATGGTCATCATGGGGGGCAGCGGCTCGGGCAAGAGCACCCTGCTGCGCCACCTGCTCGGCCTGCACACGCCGACCAGCGGGCAAATCCGCCTGCTCGGTACCGACATCACCTGTTGCTCGCCCGACGAGCTGCACGATCTCAGGTGCAATATGGGGGTGTCTTTCCAGGGCGGTGCGTTGCTGAGTTCGATGTCGGTGGCCGAGAACGTGATGCTGCCGCTGCGCGAGCACACCGCGCTGGACGAGCAGACCATGGGCATCATGGCGCGCATGAAGCTGGAGGTCGTCAACCTGAGCGGGTTCGGCGATCTCAGCCCGGCGCAGCTTTCCGGTGGCATGATCAAGCGCGCGGCGCTGGCGCGCGCCATCGTCATGGATCCCAAGCTGCTGTTCTTCGACGAGCCGTCCGCCGGGCTGGACCCGGTCGTGGCCGCCGAGCTCGACGATCTGATCCTCAAGCTGCGCGACAGCATGCAGATGACCATCGTCGTCGTCACGCACGAGCTCGACAGCGCGTTCAAGATCGCCGATCGCATCACGGTGCTCGATCATGGCAAAATCCTGATGTCGGGCGGCGTCGACGAGGTGCGGAACTCCGACAACGAGCGCATCCAGGATCTGCTCAATCGCCGACCGCGAGAAGAAGAAATCGACGCCGACGAGTTCCTGCGGCGTCTGACTGGGGACTGAAGCTTGAAAATGCCCGCCGGGCCGCTACCGTGAAGCGCGATACGGTCAACTACCTGATGGTCGGCGTGTTCGTCATCGTGATGGCGATCGCGTTCGTGGTCTTCCTGTTCGCCGTGACCGGCCGCAGCGGCCCGACGGATGCCTATTACGTCAACTACGATAACGTCACCGGGCTCAAGTTCGGCACCGGCGTCTTCTACGAGGGCTACCGGGTCGGTCAGATCGAGACCATCGAACCGCGTGCCGGGGACACGGGCATGAGCTACCACATCGAGCTCAGCGTGGCCTCGGGCTGGCGTATCCCGGCCGACAGCGTTGCCCGCGTGCAGTCGTCGGGCCTGATCTCGGCGATCAGCATCGAGATCGTGGAAGGCCAGTCGAGCGAGTTCCTGAAGCCGGGAGATACGATCGCCGGGCAGGGCAAGACCGACCTGTTCTCGGTTCTCAACCAGGCCGCCGGAGATTTCCGCTCGCTGTCGCAGGACGGCATCATGCCCGTTCTCAAAAACGTCAACGAGCGCGTCAACCTGCTCTCCGACGAGCTCATACGCTTTCGGCGTGACGAGCTGTCGCCGTTCGTGCGCATGCTGCACGAACGGGTCGACGAGGATCTGATCGGTGAAACGGTCGAGCTCATCGGGCATCTCGACGAAACCGCGCTGCGCATGCGCGAGCTGCTGGGCGAGGGCAACCAGCAGCGGGTAGAGTCATTCCTGACGCATGTCGACGATGTGGCGGTGAACCTGAATGAGCTGGTCGGCCGCATCGAGAGCACCCGACTGCAGATGAACGGGCTGCTCGGATCGCTGGGCGAACTGGTGACCGAGAACCGCAACGAGCTGCGCGGCGCGGTGGGCTCCGCAGAGACCTCCATGGAGGAGCTGGAGCTGGCCCTGCGCACCGTCAACGAGCATCTTGGCACCATCCTCTACAATCTCGAGGGCGGAAGTCGCCACATGAGCGAATTCGCGCGCGCGATCCGGGAGAATCCGGCGCGCCTGATACGTCGTTCTCCGGGTGCGGAGCCGGGCGCAGAATGAGCCTGCTGCGCATGCTGTTCTGCCTGGGGCTGGTACTGCTGGCTGGCTGTGGCTCGCTGACCGCTACCCCGCGCGATCATTTCTACCGTCTGGACGTGGAGGCCGGTGCGCCGCCGACGCCCGCACGCGGCACGCAGGACTCGGTTTACGTGGCGCCGTTCGCCGCCAACGGGCTGCACAGCGAGCGGGCCGTGGTCTACGCCCACGCCGACGGTACCACGCTCGAGCAGTCCGCCTACCATTTCTGGGTCGACAGCCCGCGCGTGATGTTGCAGCAGGCGCTGACCGATTACCTGCGCGAGCAGGGCATGCCGGCGACGCTGCAGCGGGCCCGGACGACCGCGCGCACGGTTCAGGGTCGCATCGTGCGTTTCGAGCGTGGCGCCGCCGACGGCGGCTCCGCGGAGGTCCTGCTGGAGTTCGAGATCCGTGGGCCCCGTGGGCGCGAGCCGGGAACCGTGCGGCGATACGCTCGCAGCGTGCCGCTCGGCGACGTGCCGATGGCGCAGGCGGTCGCGGCGCTGAACCGGGCAACCGGAGAGATTTTTGCGGAGTTTGCGCAGGACTTGATCGCGCAACCGTGACGTGGCGGCCGATCCGGGCGAGGATATCGTCCGATGCGGAGCTGCCGTACCAGCAGCAAGGGGAGGCCGCAGCATGAGTTCGATTATTGCCCGCCTCGGCGACAACTGGATCCGCGTCACCCTGAGCGGCCTGGTACTGGTGGTCTTCCTGGCACATGCGACCCACTTGTGGCGCATCGACTTCGTCGACCAGATGGAAAACCTGGCCTACGACGAGCACCTCAAGCTGACCATGCCGAACACGGTCGACGACAGTGTCGTGATCGTCGACATCGACGAGGTCAGCCTGACCGCGGAAGGCCGCTGGCCGTGGCCGCGCAACAAGCTCGCGCGGCTGGTCGAGCAGTTGTTCGACAACTACGAGGTCGCCATCGTCGGCTTCGATATCGTGTTCGCGGAGCCTGACGAAAGCTCGGGCCTTAACGTGCTGGAAGACCTGGCCGCGACGCATCTCAAGGACGACCCCGAGTTCACCAGCCAGCTCCAGCTCATCCGGCCCACGCTCGACTACGACGGCATCTTCGCCGAGACCATCCAGCGTTACCCGGTCATCCTCGGCTACTACTTCAACCTCGGCGGTACCGCGATAGAGACACCGCGGACCGGCGCCCTGCCGGAGCCCTTGTTCGAGAGATCGGTTTTCCAGGGCAAGAACGTGCAGTTCCTGACCGCTTCGGGCTATGGCAGCAACCTCAAGTCGCTGACCGCGAGCGCGCTGGGTGCCGGGCACTTCACCCAGCAGCCGGACGGTGACGGCGTGGTGCGTCGCGTGCCGATGCTGATCCGGTTCGAGGACCAGTATTACGGCTCACTGGCGCTGGAGCTGGTACGTCACGTGCTCGACGTGGAGGAGGTGCTGCCGCGCTTCGAGAAGCCGCTGTTCGATACGCGCGGCTACCCGGGGCTCGAGTGGCTGACCCTCGGCAACGCGGCGATCCCGGTCGACAGCCAGGTCAAGACGCTGGTGCCGTTTCGTGGCGGGCAGGGCAGTTTTCCCTACGTACCGGCGACGCAGGTGCTGCACGGGGTTGCCGACAAGAACATCCTCAAGGGCAGGATCGTACTCATAGGCACCAGCGCTCCCGGCCTGCTCGACCTGCGCGCGACGCCGGTGGAGGAGATCTACCCCGGGGTGGAGGTCCACGCCAACCTCGTCTCCGGCATCCTCAAGGGCAAGGTGATGCAGTTCCCCGAGTACACGCTGGGGGCCGAGGTCGTGATGCTGGTGGTCGTCGGCATTGGCATGATCCTGGCCGGGACGCTGCTCAGCCCGCTGTACACGACGCTGTTCACCTTTGCCGGCGTACTGGTCTACATCGGCTTCAACCACCTGGTGTGGTCGCAGGGTGGGGTGGTGCTGCCGCTGGCTTCAGGCATCCTGATGGTGCTGGTCATGTTCGTCGTGCACATGTCCTACGGCTATTTCGTCGAGACACGGGGCAAACGCCAGATCACCGGGTTGTTCGGACAATACGTCCCGCCCGAGCTGGTCGACGAGATGGCCAAGGCGCCGACGGCCTACTCGCTGGAGGCCGAGAACCGCGAGATGACCGTGCTGTTCTCCGACGTGCGCGGGTTTACCACCATCTCCGAAGGGCTGGCGCCGCGCGATCTCGCCGACCTGATGAACCAGTTCCTGACCCCGATGACCGAGATCATCCACCACTCGCGCGGCACCATCGACAAGTACATGGGCGACGCCATCATGGCCTTCTGGGGCGCCCCGCTGGAGGATCCCGATCATGCGCGCCACGCGCTGGAAGCGGGCATGGCCATGATTGCCGGGCTCGACGGAATCAACCAGGAATTTGCCGCGCGTGGCTGGCCCGAAGTACGTATCGGCGTCGGCCTGAATACCGGCACCATGAACGTCGGCAACATGGGCTCCTCGTTCCGCATGGCCTATACCGTGCTCGGCGACGCGGTCAACCTCGGCTCGCGCCTGGAGGGGCTGACCAAGAACTACGGTGTCAGCATCATCTGCAGTGAAACCACGGTTGCCGCGGTACCCGACTACGCCTACCGCGAGCTGGACCGGGTCCGGGTCAAGGGCAAGGAGAAGCCGGTCGCCATCTTCGAGCCGCTGTGCCCGAAGGAGCAGCTCGACCGCGAGTGGAAGAAGGAGCTCAAGCTGCACCACGAGACCATGCGCCTGTACCGCATGCAGCAGTGGGACATGGCCGAGCTGAATTTCGTCAACCTGCAGAAGATGTCACGCGCTCCCGACCTGTACCGCATCTACGCCGAGCGCATCGCCCACTTCCGCGCCGAACCGCCGGCCGAGGACTGGGACGGCGTGTTCGACCACAAGACGAAGTAGCCGGCCACGGGCCGGCGCTGGCACTGGGGCCCAGGTCTCGGTCAGAAGTGGTCTGCGCGTGCTTCGGAGTCGCTCAGGCACGACACGCGTCTCGCGGAGGAGGGGGGCTACGTCTGGTCAGTGGGCACCGGAGAAGGGCGCGCAAGGCCGCATGAACGGTGCTGAAGCGGCCTGGTGGCACTGCTTACTTGACGAGGCTGAACTCCATCTTGATGCCGGCGAGCTCGATGATGTCGCCGTTCTGGATGGCATAGGCCTGGGGGCCGATGGGTGCGCTGTTGACGACCGGGTAGTTGTCGTTCTGGCCGTCACCCTCGATGTGGGTGAGGAAGTAGCCCTGCGGCCGGCGCGAGATGACGGCGACCTGCGTCCCCGGCTTGCCCAGCGTGATCAGGGCCTTGGTCAGCTCGAGCTCCTTGCCCGCGATCGGACCGTTCAGCACCTGCAGCTTGCCGAGCGGCATACCGCCACCGGCTGCCGGCTTGGCCGCGGCGGCCGCGGCCGGTGCGGCTTCCGCTTTCCCGGCCGGGGCAGCGGCCTGTTCGGCGGCCTTCGCCGCGGCAACCGCCGCGCTGGCGGAGCCCGGCCGGATGATCATCGTCTTCTCGAATTCTTCGTCGTCAGCGGTGGCGTGCTCGTTGACGTACTTCAACTCGTGCTTGCCAAGGCCGATGACGTCGCCGTTGCGCAGCGCGTGCTTCTTGACCAGCTTGCCGTTGACGTAGGTGCCGTTGGTGCTGCCGAGATCCTCGAGGAAGGAGTCGTCGAGGATGGTGATGATCAGGGCGTGCTTGCCACTGACCGCCAGGTTGTCGATCTGGATGTCGTTGTCCGGCTTGCGGCCAATCGATATGCGCTCCTTGTCGAGCGGGAATTCCCCCTGGACCGTCCCATTCAAGCTCAGAACCATTTTGGCCATCGTTCTGTCCTACTAGCTGCCTTTTTTCAAAAAGCTATTGAATTTGGCCATGACTCCCGTCGTGCCTGCGGAGTTCGTCCGCGGCCGGACGAGTACGACGGAAATGTTGTCTTTGCCACCCTTCTCGTTCGCCAGGCGCACCAGTTCGCGCGCGGCATCTACAAGATTAGCACTATATTTACTTAGGGTTAAGTGAATTTCTTCATCATCTACCATATCATTCAGGCCGTCCGAGCACAGCAGGTAGATTTCGTCGCTCGCGACGTCCTGCTCCTGGATATCGACCTCGACGTTCATCTCGATCCCGAGCGCTCGGGTGACGAGATTCTTGGGCGTGTTTTCCGCCGCTTCCTCGGCGGTGAAGAAGCCGCGGTCGACCAGCTCCTGGATCAGCGAGTGATCGCGGGTGACCTGCATGAACTCGTCGCCGCGCAGGCGGTAGACGCGCGAATCGCCGACGTGGCCGATGCTGACCTTGTCCCCGTGGTACAACACCACGACCACTGTCGTGCCCATGCCCTGGCATTGGGGCACCGCTTGTGCGGTGCGATAAACTTCTGAATTTGCGTGTGTTATTGCGTCCCTCAGCAGGACCGAAGCCTTGCTGAGACCGGACGCCTGGTCGACCTCGCCACTCTTTACCGAGCCGACCCCGGCGCCGACCTCGTCCAGGATCAGCTGGGCAGCGATGGCGCTCGCGACCTCGCCCGCCTTGTAGCCGCCCATGCCGTCGGCGACGATGGCGATGCCGAGTGACGTGTCGGTGACGGCGCTGTCTTCGTTATGAGGCCTTTTCTGCCCCGTATCGGAAATGTTGGCGACTTCGATCAGGGGCTTGGCCACGCCGGGTCAACCTCAGGCCGCGGCCTGGGCCTGCTGCTTGGCGCAGCGCTGGATGTCGCGGGCGAAGTCCGCACCGGTCTGGTAGCGCTTCTCCGGGTCCTTCTGCAGCGCCTTGTCGATGATGGCGGAGATGCAGGGGCGCTGCTTGACCAGGTCCGGCCGCACCTCGTCCATGCGCGGGTGCTCCTCGTTGGCGATCTTGTACATCAGGGTGGCCATGGAGTCGCCGTGGAACGGCAGCTTGCCGGTCAGCATCTGGTAGAACATCACGCCCAGCGAGAACAGGTCCGAGCGGCCGTCGACCTTCTTGCCTGAGAGCTGCTCGGGGGACATGTAGGAGGGTGTGCCGAGTACCATGCCGGTCTTGGTCTTGCTCGAATCGGTGATGCGGGCGATGCCGAAGTCGGTCAGCTTGACCTGCTTGATATTCGGTTCGTACATCACGTTGGCGGGCTTGATGTCACGATGCACCACGTTGTGCTTGTGCGCATAGTCGAGCGCCATCGCGGACTTGAACACGATGCCCATGACGGTGGCGACCGGCAGCAGGGCGTCGGCCTTGGTGTAGCGGACCAGGTCGTGCCCCTGCAGGAACTCCATCGCGATGTAGGCCAGGTCGTGTTCCTCGCCGGCGTCGTAGATGGTGACGATGTTGGGGTGGTCCAGGCGCCCGGCAGTCTCGGCCTCGCGGAAGAAGCGTTCCTTGACCTCGTCCAGCTCGTCGGCCTCGAACTCCTGCGACAGCGCCATGGTCTTGATCGCCACCGTGCGGTTGATCTTCGGGTCCTTGCCCAGGTAGACCACGCCCATGGCGCCCTTGCCGAGCTCCTTCTCGACCTCGTAACGGCCCAGCATGGGCTTGGAGATGCTGCCGTCCAGCAACATGGTGCTGGCGTTGCCCGCCGCCGCGGAGCCGCCGATGACGACGGTATCGTTGAGCTGCTTGGCGCGGTTGACCTTGTTCTTGATGTCGCGGAAGTTCGGATCCTTGCTCGCGATGTACTCGTAGGCCGAGGCCGCCTTGTTGAACTGGCGCTTGCGTTCGAAATCCCCGGCCAGCACGTAGACCGCCTCGAGCAGCTGCTCGTCGACCGGGCAGCGGCGGAAGAACTCGAAGGCCATGTCGAGCTGGCCCTGCTGCTGGTACTGCAGCGCGAGCTGCTTGTTGCTGGCGGCGGATTCGATGTCCACCTTGCGCTTGCCGGCCTCGGTGACGAGGAAACGCTTGGTCGTCAGCAGCACGTGGCCGACCAGCAGCAGGGTTGCCGCGGTGATCAGCTTGATCCAGATCGCCTGGCTCATCATCAGCCCGAGCTCGCTGACGACGATGACGATCAGCAGGCCGGCACTGATCAGCGCCGCCGGGCCGGCGTTCAGGCGCGGCAGCAGGCCGACGAGGTAGGCCGCGACCAGCAGGATCAGCGCGAACTCGGCGAAGCCGGCCCACTGCGGCGCGATGAAGAAGTCCTCGTTGAGGATGCTGGCGACGGTGTGCGCCATGATCAGCACCGGGCCGCCAACGTCCCCGATCGGCGTGTACAGGGTCGAGCCGACGCCGAACGCGGTGGCGCCGATGAGCACGATCTTGTCCTTGAAATTCTCCATCGGCACTTCGCCCTGGCGCACGTCGTGGAAGGAGTAGACGTCGAACGGCGGGCGGCCGCCCTCGCGCTCACCATAGAAGTAGGTGTTCACGTTGAGCAGGGTGTCGGTCTTGATCTTGAGATTGCGCAGCTCGACGCTGTCGCCGAGGTTGACGCGAATGTCCTCCGCCCCGAGGTTGTGGTAGGCGGCCGCGATGAGCAGCGATTGCGACGGGTAGAAGGTGCCGAAATGCTCGATCACCAGCGGCTCGAAGCGTACCCCGCCGTCGACGTCCAGCGGCGCGATGAGGTGACCGATGGCGCGTGCCTCGGAACCGATCGTGGCGATCGGCGGCACCGCCAGGACCGACTGTCCGGGGAGCGGAAACTCGCCGCTGGGGTCGTCGATGTTGCCGTCCTTGATGGCGTTGCGCACAACGTAGTCGGGCAGCTCCTCGTCCGGGTTGCCGATCGGCACGCCGGGCACGAACTGCATGCCGAGCACGACGTTGTCGGCCAGGTTGAGCGCCTCGGCCAGGATCTTGTCGGTATCGAGCTCGAGCTCGGCGGTATCGTAGAGCGCCACCAGCGGGCCGACCTCGGCGCCGCCGGCGGCCAGCGTCGCGGTCTGCTCGCGAAAGCGGCCGATCCATTCCAGGCCCGGCGCGACCTGCGGCTCGGAGTAGAAGATGGTCATGCCGATGGTCTTGGCGCCGGCGCTGCGCAGCTGGTCGATCATCTCGGCGTGGATCTCCCGCGACCACGGCCAGCGCCCGATGTTCTGGATGCTCTTGTCGTCGATCGCGACGACTGTCACCTGCTCACCGGGGTCGCGCGAGGACAGGCGGACGCCGGTGTCGTAGGCGACGCGTTCCAGGCCTTCGAGCGCGGCTGATCCCCACCACCAGGCGACGAGGAACACGAACGAGATGGAAACACCGATGAACCAATCGGATTTCCAGAAGGCTTTGTCCATTACAGCGCCGGGGTGCGAACTGGGAGTGGCGCCAAGTTTAACCGCCTTTGTCCTGAAAAAATAGCAGGATAGGTCGCATTTGGCGGCGCGCTCAGGGGTTTCGGCCGCACCATTTCTCGACCGCCTCGCGGCTGCTGCGGATGATCGCGTCGTAGTCCTCGCCATCGAGTACGACACGGTTGCCGTCTTCGTCGCGGCGCACGATGCGCTGCGCGTGCTCGTAGCGGTAGCGTCGGGTCCTGGCCTGCTCGCACTTCGTGCGCCGCTCGGCCTCGCGCGCGGCCTCTTCGCGCCGCGCGACCGCGCGCTCCTCGCGCTCGGCGGCGTAGGCCTCGAGCAGGCGCAGGGTGCGCTGCCGGCGTTGTCGGCTGATGCCGCCGCCGCGCACGGGCGGCGCTATGTCGACGGCTTCGGCATCGGCCTGGCGCGGCCGGTCGCCGAAATGCACGCGACCGTCAGCATCGACCCAGCGGTAGACCTCGGTGGCATCGGTCGGCGCGGTGGTCGCGGCCAGCACGCCGAGGACGAGCGCGGTGCCTGCACGACGCATGAGCGCGGAGTTTGCGGATCTGGCCTTGGCGGACACGGTGGTTCCCCGACCGACGCGCGGGAGAAATTCCCGGGGCTGCGGCGCGCGCACGGACCGGCGCTCGCGTGGCCGAACTTAAGTTGATGATTGTCTTGAGTATAGGCGTGAATCGGCCGCGCCGGGCAGGAACTTGAATGCGCCTGTCACGCGGGCTAGAAAAACACCCGGGCGCGCATCCGGCGCGCCCCCCGCGCCAGGGAAGGCGACGACGACAGGGATGTCGGTACGGCGGGGAGGCAGGTTCCGGGGCCGTCAGCGCTGGCGCGGCCCCGGGATCGTCTGCGGCGCGCTGGCGCCGCGGGGTATCAGCGTTCGAGCAGGTCGAGCTTGCCGCTCTTGTCCTTCCACTCGTCGGCGTCCGCCGGCGGTTCCTTCATTTCGCTGATCACCGGCCACTGCTGCGACAACTCGGCGTTGAGGGCGAGGAACTGCTGTTCGTCATCGGTCAGGTCGTCTTCCGACTTGATCGCTTCGGCCGGACATTCAGGCTCGCACAGCGTGCAGTCGATGCACTCGTCCGGATCGATCACGAGCATGTTCGGGCCCTCGTGAAAGCAGTCGACCGGGCACACCTCCACGCAGTCGGTGTACTTGCACTTGATACAACTCTCAACAACTACAAATGTCATGGGTGGAAACTTCGCCAGAAACTCGGAGCCGGTCATTATATCGGCACGGCAGCGTTGCCCCAACAGGCACGCGAGGGCTGTGCCCGGACCTAGTCTTCGTCCAGCAGGGAGCGCAGGCGGTAAAGGGTTTCGAGCGCCTGCCGCGGGCTGAGGGCGTCCGGATCGATCATCTCCAGCGCCTCCACCACCGGGTGCTCGTGGCTGAACAGCGGCATCTGGGGCTCGGGCTCGCGCGGCGCGGCAGTACCCTTGATCTCCAGGCGTTCGAGGATGCGGCGGGCACGCTCGACCACCGCCGCCGGCACGCCGGCGCGGCGCGCCACGGCGATGCCGAAGCTGCGGTCCGCGGGCCCTTCGGAGACGCTGTGCAGGAACACCACCTCGCCGTCGTGCTCGACCGCGTCCAGGCGCACGTTGGCGACCCCCTCGGTCTGCCCGGCGAGGCCGGTGAGCTCGAAGTAATGGGTCGCGAATAGGGTGTAGGGACGGTTCTCGGTCGCCAGGTGTTCGGCCGCGGCCCAGGCCAGCGCGAGGCCGTCGTAGGTACTCGTGCCGCGACCGATCTCGTCGACGATGACCAGGCTGCGGGCGGTCGCATTGCGCAGGATGTTGGCGACTTCGGCCATCTCCACCATGAACGTGCTCTGCCCGCCAGCGAGGTTGTCGCCGGCGCCGATGCGGGTATAGATGGCGTCCAGCGGGCCCAGCCGGGCGCGGCTGGCGGGCACGAAGCTCCCGATGTGGGCGAGCAACGCGATGAGGGCGTTCTGACGCATGTAGGTCGACTTGCCGCCCATGTTGGGTCCGGTGACCAGCAACAGGCGCCGGCTGTCGTCGAGCAGCAGGTCATTGGCAACGAAGTCCTCCTCGCGGAAGCGCTCGACCAGCGGGTGACGGCCGCCCTCGATGACGATGCCGGGGTCGGCGCTGAATGCCGGGCGCGTCCACTGCAGCGTGCCGGCGCGCTCGGCGAAGCAGGCGAGCACGTCGAGCTCGGCCAGCGCGGCGGCGGTGGATTGCAGGCGCGGCACGAAGCCGGCGACGTGATCGAGCAGCGCATCGAACAGCTCACGCTCGCGACGCAGGGCCTTGTCCGCCGCGCTCAGGATGGTCGACTCGAAGTCCTTGAGCTCGCTGGTGACGTAGCGTTCGGCGGCCTTCAGGGTCTGGCGGCGCTGGTAGTCGTCCGGCGCGCGCGCCGCGTGGGCGCGGGAAATCTCGATGTAGTACCCGTGCACCCGGTTGTAACCGACCTTCAGCGTGCTGATGCCGGTGCGCTCGCGCTCGCGGCGCTCGAGGTCCAGCAGCCAGGCATCGGCATCGGCACTGGCGGCGCGCAGGCGGTCGAGCTCGGCGTCGAAGCCGGCCGCGATGACGCCGCCGTCGCGCACGGCCTGGGGCGGGTTTTCCGCCAGCGCGGCGTCGAGATGCGCGTGCAGCTCGGGCAGCGGCTCGATGCCCGCGGCGAGGGTGTCGAGCAGCGGGCTGGCGTCTTCCCCCAGGTGCGCGCGTACCGCTGGCAGCGCCGCCAGGGCGTCCGCCAGGCGCACCAGGTCGCGCGGTCGCGCGGTGCTCAGGGCGACCCGGGCGGCGATGCGCTCGATGTCGTGAACCTGGCGCAGGTCGCTGCGCAGGGCGTCGAGGTCGAGCAGGCTGAACAGTGTTTCGACCGCGTGGTGGCGGCGCCCGAGCAGGGCATGGTCGCGCGCCGGCTGGCCGAGCCAGCGCCGCAGCGCCCGTGCGCCCATCGCGGTGCGGGTGCTGTCGAGCAGTGCCAGCAGGCAGTGCTCGCGCTCGCCCGACAGTGCCTGGGTGAGCTCCAGGTTGCGCCGCGTCGCGCCGTCCATGCGGATGCTCTCCTCGGCATGGTCCGCGCTGAGCGTCGTGACGTGCACGAGTTCGCCGCCCTGGGTCTCGCGGCAGTAGGCGAGCAGCGCGCCGGCGGCGCCGAGTGCCACCTCCAGGGCGCTGCAGCCAAAACCGTCCAGATTGTCGACACTGAACTGCGCGCACAGGCTGCGGCGCGCCGCCGCGGTCTCGAAGCGCCACGCGGGCAGCGCCCGCGAGCGTGCGCGCCAGCCCGGATGATCGAGCAGCGCCGCGCCCTCCGGGCACAGGATCTCGGCCGGGGCGAGGCGGTCGAGCTCGGCCTCCAGCGCGTCGGCGCCAGCGGGCTCGGCAACGCGGAAGCGCGCGGCCCCGAGATCCAGGGTCGCCAGGCCGCAGCGGCCGTCGCGTACGAGCACCGCGGCAATCAGCGTGTCACGGTCGTCCTCGAGCAGCGCGTCGTCGGTCACCGTGCCCGGGGTCAGCACCCGCGTTACCTTGCGCTCGACCGGGCCGCGCGAGGTGGCGGGATCGCCGATCTGCTCGCAGATGGCGACCGACTCACCGAGTTTGAGCAGGCGCGCGAGGTAGGACTCGGCCGCGTGGTAGGGCACGCCCGCCATGGGGATGGGCTCGCCGGCACTGGCGCCGCGCGCGGTCAGCGTCAGGTCGAGCAGGCGTGCGGCACGCCTGGCGTCGTCGTAGAACAACTCGTAGAAGTCGCCCATGCGGTAAAACAGCAGCGTGTCCGGGTACCCGGCCTTGATGCCCAGGTACTGCTGCATCATCGGCGTATGTGCCGACGCTGCGGTCATCGGTGCTTCAGGCTCCGCACGGCCGCCGCGCGGGCACAGGATATGGCTGCCGTTGACATTGAATGCATGGGGGTATTCCGGCGCGGCGCGGCCTGTCAGCGGCCGCGCGTGCGGGCGTTGATCGCTGGCGGCGTATGGTACAGCCTCGCGCCGCGCCCGTGGCGCCGCTGCCGCCCGCCGGCGGTCCCGGGCTTGAAATCCGGCCGCTGCGCCCATAGCTTGCCCGCGAATTTCCATACAGCAAGAGACCGACAGGACAGGGCCCCATGACCATCGACACGGCGAAAGAACAGCGCGGCTTCGAATCCGAGGTGCGCCAGCTCCTCGATCTCGTCATCAACTCACTGTACTCGAATCGCGAGATCTTTCTGCGCGAGCTCGTTTCGAACGCGTCGGATGCGGCCGACAAGCTGCGCTTCGCCGCGCTGTCTGACGACGGCCTGTACGAGGGCGATTCCGAGCTCGGCGTGGAGATCGATTTCAGCGAGGAGAACGGCACGGTCACCGTGCGCGACAATGGCATCGGCATGAGCCGGGCGGAGGTCATAGAGCACCTCGGGACCATCGCGAAATCGGGCACGCGGGAGTTCTTCGGCGCGCTCAGCGGGGACGCGAAAAAAGACTCCCAGCTCATCGGGCAGTTCGGTGTCGGCTTCTATGCCGCGTTCATCGTTGCCGATCGGGTCGTCGTGACCTCGCGCAAGGCGGGGCTCGCGGCAGACGAGGGTGTGCGCTGGGAGTCCGATGGCAAGGGCGAGTACACGGTCGAGACGGTGGCGCACAGCAAGCGCGGCACCGAGATCGTGCTGTACCTGAAAGACGACGCGAAGGAGTTTGCCAGCGGCTACCGCCTGCGCGAGATCTGCAAGCGTTACTCCGATCACATCTCGGTCCCGGTACGCATGCCGAAGGAAGGCGAGGAGAGCGGCTACGAGGTCGTCAACCGCGCGACCGCGATGTGGCAGCGCGCCAAGAACGAGCTCAGCGACGACGACTACCGCGAGTTCTACAAGCACATTTCGCACGACTTCGCCGATCCGCTGACCTGGGTGCACTCGCATGTCGAGGGCAAGCTCGAGTACACGACCCTGTTCTACCTACCCCGGCAGGCGCCGTTCGATCTCTGGGACCGCGACGCCAAGCACGGGGTCAAGCTCTACGTGCAGCGCGTGTTCATCATGGACGATGCCGAGGAGCTGCTGCCGCGCTACCTGCGTTTCGTGCGCGGCATCATCGACACCAGCGACCTGCCGCTCAACGTGTCGCGCGAGATCCTGCAGAAGAACAAGGCCATAGAGACCATCCGCGCGGCCTCGGTGAAGAAGATCCTCGGCCTCATCGAGACGCTGGCCGGGGGCGAGGATTACGCAAGCTTCTGGGCAGCCTTCGGCCGCGTGCTGAAGGAGGGCGTGATCGAGGATTTCTCCAACCGTGACCGCATTGCCGCGCTGCTGCGCTTCTCGACCACGCACGACGATGCCGAGACGCCGGCCGTCAGCCTTGCCGACTACCTCGGGCGCATGCAGGAGGGCCAGGAGGCGATCTACTACATCACCTCGGACAGCTTCGCGACCGCGCGCAACAGCCCGCACCTGGAGTACTTCCGCGACCGCGGTACCGAGGTTCTGCTGCTGCACGATCCGATCGACGAGTGGCTGGTCACCCACCTGACCGAGTTCGAAGGCAAGCCGCTGAAGTCGGTGGTGCAGGCCGATCTCGACGACGTCGCCAGCGACGCGGAAAAGGCGCCGGACGAGGCGGCCGCCGCGGACGACAGCGGCATCGTCGGCCGCGTGAAGAAGGCGCTGGGTGAGCGCGTCGAGGATGTACGCGAGAGCAAGCGGCTGACGTCCTCGCCGGCCTGCCTGGTGTCGGGCGGCGAGCAGATGAGCGCCAACCTGGAACGTATCCTCAAGGCGGCCGGACAGGAGGTGCCCGAGAGCAAGCGCATCCTCGAGCTGAATCTCGGGCACCCCATGGTGCGCATGCTGGCCGGCGTCGAGGACGAATCCCGCCTGGAGAACTTCGCGGCCCTGCTCTACGAGCAGTCGGTACTCGCCGAAGGCGGCCGGCTGGAGGATCCCGCCGGCTTCGTGCGACGCATGAACGAGGTCGTACTGAGCCTCGCGGAAACGGGCGACTGAACGCGCTCGAGCTGGTGCAGGCGGCCGCCCGGCGTTTCGAGGCGGCCGGCCTGCACTTCGGCCACGGTACCGACAGCGCCGAGGACGAGGCGCTGTTCCTGGTCCTGCACGCGCTCGGCTGGTCCTACGCGGTCGACGAGGCGAGCCTGCATCGCCCTCTCGACGCCGCCGAGCTTGCCGGCGCGCAGGCCCTCATAGAGCGGCGAATCCGCGAACGCCGGCCGGCCGCCTATCTCACCGGGCGCATGTGGTTTGCGGGCCACGAGTTCGAAGTCGACCCGCGCGTGCTGGTGCCGCGTTCGCCGCTGGCTGAGCTCATCGGCGAGCGCTTCCAGCCGTGGTACACGGGCGGTCCGCCGGGCCGCGTGCTCGACATCGGCACCGGCAGCGGCTGCATCGCCATTGCCTGCGCGCTGGCACTGCCGGAGGCGCGGGTCGATGCCACCGACACCAGCGCGGACGCGCTGGAGGTGGCCGCGCGCAACCGCTCGCGGCACGGCGTCGAGGCGCGGGTGACTTTGCACCAGGCCGACCTGTTCCCGCCCAGCGACACCCGTTACGACGTCATCGTCAGCAACCCGCCCTACGTGCCGGAGGCGCGCGTCGAGGCGCTGCCGCCGGAGTACGCGGCCGAGCCGCGCATGGCGCTGGCGGCCGGGGCGGACGGCTTCGATTGTGTCACGCGCATCCTCGCCGGTGCCGCCGCGCGCCTGACGGCGGGCGGGGTGCTGGTGGTCGAGGTCGGCGAGATCGAGGCCGCGGTAGCGGCGCGCTACCCGCAGCTGCCGTTCACCTGGCTCGAGTTCGCGCATGGTGGCGAAGGCGTGTTCGTGCTGACCCGCGAGGAGCTGCTCGGCCACCTGCCCCCGGCGCGCTAGTGCCCGTCCGCGCCCGCGTATCGTCGTGCGATGCACGCTAGAATGACGCCATGTCCGGCAACACCTTCGGCAAGCTGTTTACCCTGACCACGGCGGGCGAGAGCCACGGGCCCGGCTACGTGGCGGTCGTCGATGGCTGTCCGCCGGGACTGGCGCTGGCCGAAGCCGATTTGCAGCGCGACCTCGATCGGCGCAAGCCCGGTACCTCGCGCCATACCACGCAGCGGCGCGAGGACGATCGCGTGCGCATCATGTCGGGCGTGTTCGAGGGACGCACCACGGGTACGCCGATTGGCCTGCTGATCGAGAACACCGACCAGAAGTCGAAAGACTACGCCAACATCCGCGACCGCTTCCGCCCGGGACATGCCGACTATACCTACGTGCAGAAGTACGGCGTACGCGACTACCGCGGCGGCGGGCGTGCCTCGGCGCGTGAGACCTGCATGCGGGTCGCCGCCGGTGCCATCGCGAAGAAATACCTGGCCGACGTGCATGGTGTCAGCGTGCGCGGCTACCTGGCGCAGCTCGGGCCGATTGCCCTGCGCTGCGAGGATCCTGCCGCGACTGATGACAACCCCTTCTTCTGCGCCGAGCCCGCGCGGGTGACCGAGCTCGAGCAATACATGGATGCCTTGCGCAAGGACGGCGATTCGATCGGGGCGCGCATCAACGTCGTCGCCACGGGTCTGCCGCCGGGCTGGGGCGAGCCGGTATTCGACCGGCTGGATGCCGACATCGCGCATGCCATGATGAGCATCAACGCGGTCAAGGCGGTCGAGATCGGTGACGGCTTCGGCGTCGTCGAGCAGCGCGGCACCGAGCACCGCGATGCGCTCGGCAGTGACGGCTTCAGCAGCAACCATGCCGGCGGTATCCTCGGCGGCATCTCCAGCGGCCAGGACATACGGGTCAGCATTGCGCTCAAGCCGACCTCCAGCATCCGACTCGAGGGCGACACGGTCGATATCGACGGCGCGCCGACGACCATTGCCACGCACGGCCGTCACGATCCCTGCGTGGGGATTCGCGCGGTGCCCATCGCCGAGGCCATGCTGGCCCTGGTGCTGGTCGACCACAGCCTGCGGCAACGTGCCCAGAACGGCGGGGTAGAGGTCGCTACGCCCGTGATCACGCGGGCGCCGGCACGCTGAGCGGGACCATCGCCACGCAAACCGACACCGCGCCGCCGGCGCCGGCGGTGTCGCGCATTCGCGAGCAGGTGGTCGCGGCCACTGCCGAGGGGCGCACGCTGGACATCGTCGGCGGCGGCAGCAAGGCCTTCCTCGCCAGTGGCGTGGGCGGCGAGGCGCTCACCACCACCGCGCATGCCGGGATCGTCGACTACCAGCCGAGCGAGCTGGTGATCACCGCGCGTGCCGGCACACCGCTCGCGGACGTCGAGGCGGCGCTCGCCGAACGCGGCCAGATGCTCGGTTTCGAGCCGCCGCGCCTGGCCGCCGCATCGACCATCGGCGGCGTCGTCGCCTGCGGCTGGTCGGGGCCGGCGCGCCCCTTCCGCGGCAGCACGCGCGACTTCGTGCTGGGGGTCGAGCTGGTCAACGGTCGTGGCGAGGTGTTGCGCTTTGGCGGCCAGGTCATGAAGAACGTCGCCGGCTACGACATCTCGCGGCTGGTGACCGGCGCTTTCGGTGCGCTCGGCGTGATCACCGAGGTCTCGCTGCGGGTGGTGCCGCGGCCCGCCGTGGTGCGTACCCTGCACTGGCAGTGTGCGCCCGACGCGGCGCGGCAGCGGGTGCGCGAATTATCACGCGCGCCGTGGCCGCTGACGGCGGTGGCGTGGGATGCGCAGCTTCTGCGGGTGCGCGTGGCCGGCAGCGTCGAGGCGGTGGACGATGCGGCACGGCGCCTGCCGGCAGACGCTATCGAGGACGACCACGCGTACTGGGACGCCCTGCGCGACCTGCGCCTGCCGTCGCTGCAGCCGCCGGCGGGCAGCGAGCTGTGGCGTCTGTCGCTGCCGGCGACGGCACCCGATCCCGCCGCTCACGCGGTGGCACTGAACGACTGGAGCGGGGCGCAGCGCTGGCTGCACGCGAGTGACGCCGCGGACGCGCTGCGTGCGCATTGCGCCGCCGCCGGCGGGCACGCGACCTGTATCCGGCGCGCGTCCGCGGCGACGCCGGTGTTCCAGTCGCCGGCACCGGCCGAGCGCGCGCTGATGCAGCGGGTCAAGCGGGCCTTCGACGGCGCCAACGTGTTCAACCCGCAGCGTTACTTCGACTGGATGTAATTGCCGATGCGCGCCCCGCTCGCCGAAGAGATCGCCGCGCAGCCGTTCGCGCAGCGTGCCGCGGACATCGTGCGCAGCTGCGTGCACTGCGGCTTCTGCAATGCAACCTGTCCCACCTACCAGCTCACCGGCGACGAGCTCGAAGGGCCGCGCGGCCGCATCTACCTGATCAAGTCCCTGCTCGAGGAAGGCCGTGCCGGTGAAGCGACACGCCGTCATCTCGAGCAGTGCCTGGTGTGCCGCAACTGCGAGACGACCTGCCCTTCCGGGGTGCGCTACGGCGATCTGCTGGAGCTGGTGCGCCCGCGGGTGCAGGCACTGTCGCCGGCGCCGTGGTGGCAACGCGCCGCGGTCGCCGCGCTGCTCGCCGTGGTGCCTTACCGCCGGCGTTTCGCGCCGTTGGTCGCGCTGGGTCGCGCGGTCCGTCCGCTGCTGCCAGGGCACCTGGCCGAGGCGCTGCCGCCGCGTCGCTCCGCCCCGTCCTCGCCGCGCACCGCGCACGCACGGCGTGTGCTGCTGCTCGGCGGCTGCGTGCAGCCGCTGTTCAATCCCGCCATCGATGCCGCGGCGGCACAGGTGCTCGACCGTGTCGGCATCAGCGTCATCGACGGCGCCGGCGGTGGCTGCTGCGGTGCGCTTGCCGCCCACCTCGGTGACGAGGAGGCTGCCCGTGCGCAGGCACGCGCCAACGTCGAGCACTGGTGGCCGCACGTCGCGGCCGGTGCCGAGGCAGTGCTCGCGACGTCTTCGGCCTGCGCGCTGCAGCTCAAGACCTATGCGCGGGTGCTTGCCGGTGACGCGGACTACGCGGAGCGCGCGGAGCGCCTGGCCGCGCTGGTGCGCGATCCGCTGGAGCTGATCGACGCCGGCGCACTGGCGCCGGCGGTGGCGCCGACGTCGGCGCGGCGCGTGGCGGTACAGGCGCCGTGCACCCTGCAGCACGGCCAGCGCCTCGGCGGGCGGCTCGAGCAAACCCTGCGTACGCTCGGCTTCGAGATCCTCGCGGTGCCGGAGTCACACCTGTGCTGCGGCGCTGCCGGCAGCCACGCGCTGCTGCACCCGCAGGCGGCGGGGCGCTTGAGGGAGCGCAAGCTGGACAACCTGATGCACGCCGGGCCGGAGGTCATCGCGACCGCCAACATCGGCTGCCAGGGGCACCTTGCCGCGCGCGCGAAGGTGCCGGTCATGCACTGGCTGGAGCTGGTGGCGGAGAACCTCGTGCCGCGCTGAGGCGGCCGGGGGGGGTCAGTAGACGCGCAGGATGGCCGCGTCGCCCTCGCCCTCGATGTACTCCTCGAAGCCGTCGCCGGGCGGGTTACCGTCGTAGATCTCGTACTCGCGCTGCTGGCGCCAGGCCTCGCGCACGAAGGTGTAGGGATCCAGCGCCGCCTGGTCGCGGATGCGGGTCGCGTCGAGCAGGTTGGCGCGCGCGTTGACCGCGTTGACCACGCCGGCCGGGATGGTGACCACGGCGGACAGGTAGGTCAGCGGATTGAGGAAGATGCTCATCACGGGCGCACCGACGTCGCGGTAGGAGCTGGGGCCGAGGAAGGGCAGGGTCAGGTAGGCGCCTTCGCCGGCACCCCAGGTGCCGAAGGTCTGCCCCAGATCCTCGCTGCGTTTGGTCAGGCCGAGATCGCTGGCCGGGTCGAACAGGCCGCCGAGGCCGACCGTCGAATTGACCACGAAGCGGGTCGAATCACGCAGGAAGTACTCGCCCTTGCCCTGCAGGATGTCGTTGGCGATGGTGTTCAGGTAGCTGACGTTGTCGAAGAAATTGGTGATGCCGTCGCGCACCGGGTCGGGCGTGACATCGGCGTACGTCTTCGCAACCGGTTCGAGGATGTTCTTGTCCAGCGTATCGTTGAAGGCATAGAACTTGCGGTTGACGCCTTCGTGCGGATCGCCGTTGTCGACCGATGCCGTCGACGCACAGCCACCGAGAACCAGCGCCGCTAGGGCGACCGCCAGCGCGCGCGAGCAGGAGCGGATGCCTGTCATGTTATTTCCATGGGTTGGGATTATTGTGGTGCGCAATATTGCCATAATGTTGTGGTTCCGCACTAGATGCCGATGTCCCCGCCTCATTTCGCCGCGGCCATCTCGTCGACCTTGCCGCGTAACCGAGTGACCAGTGAATCAAAGCCTTCCGAGTCGATAACGGCCGTGTACTCGGCTCGCTTGAGCGACAGATCGGACACGCCCTGGGCGACCACGTTGACGATGCGCCATTCGCCGTTGCTTTTGCGCAACATGTAGTTCAGCGGGATGCGCTCGCCGTCCTCCTTGACCAGCTCGGTGCGCACGATCATCGCGCCGCGCGACTCCTCGCTGTCGCCGGTGACGAACTGCTCGCCGCCGTAGCCGGAGAAGTTGGTCGCATAGGTCGCGACGCTGAGATCGCGGAAGACCTCGATGAAGCGCTGCTGCGCGGCTTCGTCCTGGCTCTTCCAGGTG
Organism: Gammaproteobacteria bacterium; assembly: GCA_041984235.1. GTDB lineage: Bacteria > Pseudomonadota > Gammaproteobacteria > JBHIYN01. Next base: position 33,354 of record JBHIYN010000006.1, on the reverse strand, counting down.
CGGCCATTGACGATACGGGCGATGGTCGGAAAGTCGAAGCTCGCCGCGACCACCGGCGCGAGCAGCTCGACGCGGCCGCGATAGCCGAGTGTTTCGGCGTTGCGCATGGCTTCGAGCAGGGCCGCATGCAAGGCCTCGACGACCGCCTGCGGCGAGCGCTCGGCGGCGGGTACGGCGGGGGACAGCGGCAGCACCAGGGCCACGGCGAGGAGCAGTTTCGCAAGGCGTTTCACGGTCAGGTATCCAGTTTCGTTCTTTGACATCGAGTAGCGCGGCGCGCTCAAGTTCCGTCGTCGCCCGGCAGGCCGGAGGACGTGCGCGCATAGCTGCGGTTCTTCCAGCGGCTGCGCTCGCCCGACCAGTAGCGCCAGGCCGAGGTCCAGGTCATGGCCAGGAACAGGCAGGCGGCCAGCGGTAGCGTCGCCACCCACGGTGGCGCCAGATCGTAGTAGCGTACGGTCGGCAGATAGGTGAGGCCCATCACAGTCAGCGCAACCAGGCCGGCGGCCTGCGCATCGCCGCCGCCGATCCCGGTCAGCGCCGCCAGCGGCACGACAAAGCTCAGCAGCAGCAATACCGTACACAGCGCCAGCAGCAGCGGCGAGTAGCGCAGCTGCGTGTACGCCGTGCGGGCGACCATGTCCCAGATTCCTGCGAGGCTGGCGTAGGGGCGGATCGCGCGCACGGCGTGGCTGAGGCCGAGCCAGGTGCGCCCGCCGCCGCGCTTGATGCGTGCGGCGAGCGTGCAGTCATCGATGATCGCGTCGTGCAGCGCGCTGAACCCGCCGAGCGCGTCGAGGCGCGCTTTCTCGACCAGGATGCAGCCGCCGGCGGCTGCGGCCACCCGCGAACGCGGATTATTCGACAGCGCGAACGGGTAGATCAGCTTGAAGAAGTAGATGAACGGCGGCAGCAGCAGCTTCTCCCAGGCGCCGGCCATGTGCAGCCGCGCCATCACCGAGGCCAGCGCCAGGTCGTCGTCGCGCTGGCGCGCGCGCAGGGCGGCCAGCGTGCCGGGCGCGAGCTCGATGTCGGCATCGATCAGCAGCAGCCACGGGGTGTGCGCTTCGCGGTAGCCCTGCTCCAGCGCCCACAGCTTGCCGCTCCAGCCGGGCGGCGGTGTCGAGCCTTCGATGACCGTGAGGTTGTCCAGGCCGAGGCCGCGCGCGATGTCACCGGTGCCGTCGGCGCTCTGGTCGTCGATGACGATGATGCGACCGAGGTGGCCCTGGGCGTCCAGCGCGCCCACCGTGGCGGCGATGGTGGCGGCTTCGTCGCGGGCCGGGATCAGCGCGGTGAGATCACCGAAATCGGTGTCCGCGCCGCTCTGTAGAGGCAGCAGGCGCTCGCGCGTGGACCACGGCCGCCACGGCGTGAGCAGCAGCGCGAGCCACATGCCGGCGGCGAGGCAACTCGCGATCAGCATGTGCCGGCGCGCGGGATCGCGGAACCTGGCGTTGCGCTGCCGGGCGCGGGCCCGGGCTCAGGCCACGCGCTTCTTGCCGCAACCGCTGGCGGGCTCGGTCTCGGCGACCAGGCGCGGCTTGGTGGTGGTCTCGTCGTCGTAGAGGAAGGGCACTTCCGGCGCCATGTCACCGTCCGTGCGCGGTCCGCGCAGGAACACTTTCAGCGCCTTCAGCGGATGGCGGAAGGTGTCGTTGACCGCGGTTGCCTCGTAGCCGGAGTGCACCATGCAGTCGGCGCACTTCGGATTCACCCCGGTGCCATAGCGATCCCATTCCGTTTCCTCGATCAATTCGCGGAAGCTGGATGCGTAGCCCTCGCCGACCAGCAGGTAGCAGGGCTTCTGCCAGCCGAACACGTTGCGCGTCGGGTTGCCCCAGGGCGTGCAGTGATAGGTCTGGTTACCGGCGAGGAAATCGAGGTACAGGCTGGACTGGTTGAAACGCCAGCGACGCCCGCGTCCGATCTCGAACAGGCGGCGGAACAGGCGTTTGCTGCCGAGACGTTTCAGGAACACGTCCTGGCGCGGCGCGCGCTCGTACCAGTAGCCGGGCGAGATGGTCACGCCCTCGACGCCGAGCGCCATCATGGCGTCCATGAACTCGGCGACCTCGTCGGCGGCCTCGCCCTGGAACAGGGTGCAATTGACGGTCACGCGGAAGCCGCGCGCCAGCGCCTTGCGGATGACCTCGACGCACTTGTCGAACACACCGTCGCGGCACACCGAGGCATCGTGACGATCGCGGTTGCCGTCGAGGTGAATGGAGAAGGTCAGGTAGGGTGACGGCTCGTAGTCGTCCATGCGCTTGTCGAGCAGCAGCGCGTTGGTGCACAGGTAGACGAACTTCCTGCGCTCGATGAAGCCGCGCACGATCTGCGGCATTTCCTTGTGAATCAGGGGTTCGCCACCGGCGATGGAAACGATGGGCGCGCCGCACTCGTCGATCGCGTGCATGCAGTCCTCGAACGACAGGCGCTTGTCGAGAATTTCCTCGGGGTAATCGATCTTGCCGCAGCCGGCGCAGGCGAGGTTGCAGCGGAACAGGGGTTCGAGCATCAGCACGAGCGGGTAGCGCGCATTGCGCTTCAGTTTCTGGCCGAGAATGTAGCGGCCGACACGGTACTGCTGGATCAGCGGAACGCCCATGCTTAATCCCTAACGAATGAATGGAAATTTGTTTGGAGTTTCAATTAATTGCGGTCTGAACCACAATGGCGCGTAACCTTACTGTAATGGCCCTATAAAGTACAGCCCCGTAGTCGGAAATTACCCGGTGGCGGGGCGGTTTCGCAGCCACGCTGAGACCGCCTCGGCGGTCCGCAACAGCGCCTCCGCGAGGGTTAGCGGCAGCGCCGTGGCCGACTTGCAAGGCCCTATACCGCTCTACATAATTCACGGTCCGCTCGCCGGGCCGCACTCCGAGAACCGATTTCGATGACCGACCACGCACGCTACTCCCTGCTCGACGACATCAACAGCCCCGCCGACCTGCGTGCCCTGCCCGAATCCAGCCTCGAACAGGTCGCGGCGGAGGTGCGTGCCTTCCTGCTCGACTCGGTCAGTCGCAGCGGTGGCCATTTCGCCGCCGGCCTGGGCACGGTCGAGCTGACCGTGGTCCTGCATTACCTCTACAACACGCCCGAGGATCGCATCGTGTGGGATGTCGGCCACCAGGCCTACCCGCACAAGATCCTCACCGGGCGCAAGGAACGCCTGCAATCGATCCGCAAGTGGCAGGGCCTGGCGCCCTTTCCCAAGCGCGACGAGAGTCCCTACGATACCTTCGGCGTCGGCCACTCGAGCACCTCGATCAGCGCGGCGCTGGGCATGGCCATTGCCGCCAAGCTGACCGGCTCGGCGCGGCGCGCGGTCGCCGTCATCGGTGACGGCGCGATGACCGCCGGGCTCGCCTTCGAAGCGCTCAACCACGCCGGCGACCTGGGTGACGACCTGCTGGTGGTGCTGAACGACAACGACATGTCGATTTCGCCCAACGTCGGCGCGCTGTCCAACCGCTTCGCCCAGATCCTCTCGGGCAAGCTCTACACCACGGTGCGCGAAGGCAGCAAGAAGGTCCTCTCGCAGATGCCGCCGATGTGGGAGCTGGCGCGGCGCGCGGAAGAGCACGTCAAGGGCCTGGTCGTACCCGGCACGCTGTTCGAGGAGTTCGGGTTCAATTACCTCGGCCCCATCGACGGCCACGATATCCCCGCGCTGCTGTCGACCCTGAAGAACATCCGCGAGCTGCGCGGCCCGCAGCTTCTGCACGTGATCACGAAGAAGGGCAAGGGCTACGCGCCGGCGGAGGCCGACCCGGTCAAGTACCACGGCGTCTCACCGTTCGATCCCGATGTCGGCATCGTGGCGTCGGAGAAGAAGAAGGCACCCAACTACAGCGACATCTTCGGCGACTGGGTGTGCGACATGGCGGCCCGCGACCGTCGCCTGGTGGCGATCACGCCGGCCATGCGCGAAGGCTCCGGCCTGGTGCGCTTCGAGCGCGAGTTTCCCGATCGCTACTTCGATGTCGCCATCGCCGAGCAGCACGCGGTCAACGTCGCCGCCGGCATGGCGTGCGACGGCCTCAAGCCGGTCGTCGCGATCTATTCGACCTTCCTGCAGCGCGGCTACGACCAGGTCATTCACGACGTGGTGAACCAGAACCTGCCGGTGCTGTTCGCGCTCGACCGCGCCGGCCTGGTCGGCGCCGACGGCCCGACGCACAACGGCAGCTACGACCTGTCCTTCCTGCGCTGCCTGCCGAACATGACGGTGATGGCACCGGCCGACGAGAACGAGTGCCGGCAGATGCTCTATACCGGCTTCATGCTGGACGGCCCGGCCGCGGTGCGCTACCCGCGCGGCACCGGTCCCGGTGCCGAGATCCGCAGCGACATGGAGAAGCTGCCGATCGGCAAGGGCGAGCTGCGGCGGCGTGGCAAACGGGTCGCGCTGCTGGCGTTCGGCACCATGGTCGCGCCGGCGCTCGAAGTGGCGGAGCAGCTCGACGCCACGGTCGCCAACATGCGCTTCGTCAAGCCGCTCGATACCGCCCTGGTGCTCGAGCTGGCGGCCGCCCACGATCTGCTGGTGACGGTGGAAGAGAACGTCGTCGCCGGCGGTGCCGGCAGCGCCGTCAATGAATGCCTGGCCGAGGCCGGTGTCGGCGTTGCCATCGCCAATTGCGGGCTGCCCGACCGGCTGGTCCAGCACGGCTCGCGCGAGGACATGCTGGCCGATGCCGGCCTTACCGCCGAAGCCATCGGGCAGTTCGTCCGCGAGCGCGTCGAGCGGCTCGATGCCGCCACCCCGGCGGTGCGCCGGGCCTAGGAAACCCCTGAACAAGTCGTGCGTCGGCCACTGGCGCCCGCGCGGTCCGGTTTCGGCGTTGCGAAGCTTCGCAATAGCCGATAGTTACCTGCGATTCGCGCCCTGAACTCGCACAGCGCCGCCCCGAGCTGCTCGACCCAGACTTGTTCAGAGGTTCCCTAGCCCAGGATCGCGCTCAGCGCGTCGCGCAGCCGCGCGAGGTCGTCGGCGCCGATGTCGCCCATGGCCGAGACGCGGAATACCTGCGACGAGAGTGCGCCCTGCCCGGCATAGATGACGAAGCCGCGCGCCTTCAGCGCGTCGTGCAATTCGGCATAGCCGTGCCCCGGCGGCAGCTCGAAGGCATGCAGCACGCAGGAGGTCTCGTCCTCCGGTAGCAGGGCCTTCACGCCGAGCCCGGCGAGCCAGCTGCGGATCGCCGCCATGCGTTCGCGGTAGCTGGCCTGCCGCGCCTGCCAGCCGCCGGCCGCGAAGAACTCGTCGAGGGCCGCGTCCAGCGCGTAGAAAGTCTGCACCGATTGCGTGAACGGCGTGCCGTGCGCGTCCTGGCGTTCGAGGTAGGCGGCGAGATCGAGGTACACCGTGCGCGGCGGGCACGGCGCGGCGGCGAGCGCGGCGCGCGATGCGACCACGAAGGCCGTTCCCGGCACCCCGTGCAGGCACTTGTTGGCCGTCGCCGCGCAGGCAGCGACCGGCCAGTCTTGGAAGTCGATGTGCTCCGCGCCGAAGCTGCTGACGCCGTCGATCAGCAGGCGTACGCCCGCCGCGCGCGCGACGGCCGCGACGGCAGCGAGGTCATTGAGGCGTCCGGTGGTGGTCTCGTGGTGGACGACGGCCAGGTGGCTGTAGTCGCCGCCGTTCAGAGCTGTGCCCAGCGCGTCGGCGTCGATTGCCTCGCCCCAGCCCGCGCTGAAGGCCGTGCAGGGAATGCCATGCGCCTCGGCGATGCGTCGCATGCGCTCGCCATAGACGCCGTTCTCGATCACCAGCAGGCGTCCGTCGGCGGGCACCAGGCTCGCGAGCATGGCTTCCACCGCGGCCGTGCCGGAGCCGGTCAGCAGTATCGCCGCCCAGTCGCTCGCGGGCAGCGCGTAGACGGCCAGCAGCTTTTCGCGCAGGCCGTCCTGCAGCGCGGCGAACTCGGGCTCGCGGTGACACAGGTCCGGCCCGCCGAGCGCGGCGCGCACGCCTTCGCTCAGGGTGACCGGTCCCGGGTTGAGCAGGATAGGGCGCATCAGCGTGATCCGATGTGACGCATCAGGCGTTCGAGTACCGCCGGCGGCGCAATCGCCGGGCGCGGCAGGTCGGGCAGGGTGCCGGTGCGGATCTTGAGATGCACGAAGCGCGGACCACTGCCGTTAGCGGCACAGGCGGCCAGCACCGCCGGGTCGTCGCTGCGCGTCACCGCCGCGTAGCCGCAGGCGCTGGCGATGGCGGCGAAATCGGTTGCGGCCGACACCGTCGCCTGCGCGCCGGTGGAGTCGTGCGCCTCGTTGTCCAGCAGCACGTGCAGCAGGTTGGGCGGGCGGCAGTAACCGATGGTGGCGAGGTTGCCCATGCGCATCAGCGCCGCGCCGTCGCCGTCCACCACCACCACCTCGAGGTCCGGGCGCGCCCGCGCCAGGCCGAGGCCGAGCGTGCTGGCGCAGCCCATGGAGCCGACCATGTAGAGGTGGTTGGGGCGGTCGTCGAGCGCGTAGAGCTCGCGCCCGGTGAAGCCGGTGGTCGCGATGACCACGCTGCGCGCCGGGTCCAGCGACTCGAGCAGGATCTCCAGCGCTTCGCGCCGCGCGGCGCGCGCGTCGGGCGCGCGGACGAAGCCGCCGCCGTCGATGTCGGCCGCTGCCGCGGCCGGCGGCGTCGCGCGTTCGGCCAGCGGGAACGGCTCGCAGGTGCCTTTCTGCATCACCAGCGCATGCGGGCGCGAGGTGTCGGCAAAGGTGTGCTCGACAGCGGCCAGCGCGTCGCCGATGGTGCCGGCCTCGCGCGGGAAGTCCGACCACGGGATCGACAGGGTCTCGAACAGGCGTCCGGTGATTTGCCCCATCAGCTCGTGCTGCGGCTCGTCGCTGACCCCCGGCGCGCCGCGGTGCGTGCAAATGACCAGGATCGGAATACGAAAGGTCCAGGTCAGCGAGGTCAGCGGGCTGACCGCGTTGCCGAGTCCCGAATTCTGCATCATGGCCACCCCGCGCCGCCCGCCGATCGCCGCGCCGGCCGCGATCGCAACGGCGTCGCCCTCGTTGGCGGCGGACACGTAGTCCAGGCCGTCGTCCCCGATGACGTAGTTGATGAACGGGGTCAGGAACGAGCACGGCACGCCGGCGTAGTGCAGGAAGCCGCGTTCGCGCGCGGCGTCGACGAACTCGCGGGCGTGGATCATCGCGGGCCCTCAGTGGCCGCCGGCGGCAAAGGCGCCGGCATGCTCGAGGTCGCGCAGCGAGTTGACGTCGAGCCAGTGACCGTGGATGTAGATCACGCGCAGCGGGTGGCCGGCGTCGACCAGGTGGTTGATCAGGTCGCGCATGGCCAGGGTGTGGAAGTCGTCACGCGCGGCGAGCGCATCCAGCGCCTGCTCCAGCCAGGTGCGGCCCGCGCCCTGCGCGCGCAGCATGCCGATCCAGCGTCCGTCGGCCAGCACGCCGTCGTGTTCCAGCGCCGGGCGCACCCGCGTCAGGGTCACGTCCTGCCCCGACAGCCACAGCGGGCGATCGTCGGGCGCCGAGCAGTAGGCGTAATCGGGTGCGCCGCTGGTCTCGCGGCGCGACACCTGGGTATCGACGACGACCGTGAGCTCGGCCTCGGATTCGAGCAGCACGCGCAGCACGTAACCGCGAAACAGCAGATCCCCGTACATCACCACGAAGTCGTCGCCGAAACGATCGCGCGCGCAGGCCAGCGAGGCGAGCTCACCGGTGGAGGCGTAATCCGGGTTGACGACCAGCTCGATGCCCGGCTGTTCGATGGTCTCGGCCTTGTAGCCGGCGACCACGGTGACCTTGCTGACGTGCTGGCGCCGGCAGCGCTCGACCAGGCGCGCCAGCAGCGGCTTGCCGTTGACCGGCAGCATCACCTTGGGGCGATCGTCGGTGAGGTCGGCGAGCTCCTCGCCGCGGCTGGCGGCGAGGATGATCGCACCCGCTTCGCGCCGGCTGCCGAGGAAGTAGCGGCGCTCCGCCGCGGCGAGCTCGTCGGCGCCCTGCAGGCGGAAGATCTCCTTGACGCTGGCGATGTCGTCCTCGACCTCGATCAGGCTCTCGTCGGCGTGGATGCGCCGCGCGGTGTCCTGCATCGCGCTGACCGCGCTGCGAATGAGGTGATTGGCCCAGATGCACAGGCTCACCTGCGCCTGGCGAAAGGCCTCGGTGGGCGTGGTGTAGTACTTGGTCGGCACGATCACCAGCGGCGCGCGCGCCGCCCATTCGGCGGCGAACTCGAGGATCTGATCGGGCCTGGACCAGGCGCTGTGGATGAGGATGCCGTCGGCGCCGGCGCGGCGGTAGGCCTCGGCCCGGCGCAGCGCCTCGGCGGTGTCCCAGCCGGCGATGTAGGCCTCGACGCGAGCGACGACGCAGAAGTCGTCGTCCGACTGGGAATCCTTGCCGGCGGCGATCTTGCCGCAGAACTCGTCGATGTCGGCGAGCGCCTGGCGTTCGCCGTCGATGAAGCTGTTGGTCTTGGGGAACAGCTTGTCCTCGATGCACACGCCGGCCACGCCGCGTTGCTCGAGCTTGCGCACCAGGCGGCGCATGTTGTTGAAGTTGCCGTAGCCGGTATCGCCGTCGAGCAGGATCGGAATCCGCGTCACGTCGGCCATGAACTCGACCATGTCCACGACCTGGGTCCAGCTCGCCTCGTTGTTGTCGCGCACGCCGAACTGCGCCGACAGCGCCAGGCCGCTGGCCCAGATGCCGCCGAACCCGGCTTCCTCGACAATGCGCGCGCTGATGCCGTTGTGCGCCTCGAGGATGAACTCGAGCCGATCGGAGCTCAGCAGGCGGCGTAGCTGCCTGGTCTTGGGCAGGGTGCGGATGTCGTGCTCAGCGTCCATCGATTCGCGGCAATATGTCCCCGGCGGCGCGGGTGATGTCTTCGGGAAAGTCGATTTCGATCCAGGCGAGTCCGGTCACGTCCTCGACCGCGATGTCCGCCTCGCCACTCAGCGCCAGCTCGCGCAGGGCTTCCTCGTGCGGCAGCTCGCGCCCCTCGCGGGCGGCATGGCGGTCGACGATACGGGCCAGCCGCGTCGCCGTGCCGGCGTCGAAGCGGAAGAAGCCGACCGACTCGCCGACGCGATTATACGTAAGACCGGCCGCGATCTGTTTGCGGAACTCGACGATGCGCTCGCCCTGCAGGCAGATCTTGACCGGCTCGTCGCCGGGCAGGAAGTCGCGGTCGAGCAGGAAACAGTTCGGCGCCGCGCTGCGCGCCAGGCGTTGCACGATGGCCGGGTCGTAGAGCACGTCGGCATCCATCACCAGTACGTCGTCACCGCTGAGCAGGGTCTGGCGCGCGCTCCACAGGCTGAGCATGGAGCCGAGCGTGTAGAGCGGGTTGTAATGGCACAGCACGCGGCCGGCCGCGGCCGCGGGCAGGGCGCGCCGGATGGTGTCGGCTTCGTGACCCAGCACCAGGGTGACGTCGTCCACGCCGGCCGCGGACAGGGCATCGAGATGGCGTTCGAGCAGGGAGCGCCCGCCGAACTCGAGCAGGCACTTGGGGCCGGTATGGGCGCTACCGAGCCGCTTGCCGACGCCGGCCGCGAGGATGATCGCTCTCACGCCGGCGTCACCGGCGCGGCGTGCGGGCGAACACCTGGCGAAAGCCGAAATAGGCGATGGCGTCCTTCATGTTCGAGACGAAGCGGCGCACCGGGTGCATCTCGTGGCTGGTCACGTACTCCAGGGTCAGCGCGACGCGACGGTCACCCGCCGCCGACGGCGACACCCGATGCCACAGCCGGTCGCCATTGAACAGCACCAGCATGCCCGGTGTGAGTGCGACGCTGCCGGCCACGCTCTCGTGCTCCGGGTCGTCGTGAAACAGCTCGTACTCGAGCCGGCAGCTCGACTCGTCGACCAGCCCGATCAGCACCGTGTAGCGCGCGCCCTTGTAGTACGAGGTGTCGTAGTGATAGCCGATGTGATCGCCGGCCTCGGTGTAGTAGTAGAGGGCGTAGGTGTGCGGGTCGTCGGGCGGACAGCGCTGCAGCTCGCGCCCGCAGATCCGGCTCAGCAGGTCGAGCAGCTCGGGTGCTTCGTAGAGTGCCGGAAAATCCGGCGCGCACTGGTCCAGGTCGAAGCGCGAGATGCTGCCGCCCTTCTTGTGACCGGGAATGAAATTGCGATGGACACGCGGCTCCAGCGCCGGCAGTGCGGCGAGCAGCGGCTGCAGCGTCGCCGCAGGCAGGAAATCCGGCACCGCGATGAACTCGCCCTGGGCCTCGAACTCACGGCGCAGAGCGTCCACGTCGAGCCCGGCCAGGCGGCGGGCGAGGGCGGAATCGGCGGCAAATTCGGCGGAGGTGGCGGACATCGGCACGGCTGGCAGCGGGAACGGCGCGGAGGCGCCGCAAGGTTACTCGGCGGGCCCGCGACCCGCAAGCGTGCCCCGGCGGCAAATTGCCGCGCCGCGCAGCGGTATGCGATAGTCGCCCCCCTTTTGCATCACCGCGCCCGCACGCGGCCGGCGCCCGCTCCACATGCTCAGATACGCGAAGCTGATATTCCTGCTCGTCGGCGTGGTCCTGCTGGGCGTGGTGCTGCTGCGCACCGACCTGGCCGAGCTCTGGCTGCAGGTCTCCGCGGTCGGCCTCGCCGGCATGTGCGTGGTGCTGCTGGTCTACGCGCTCTACTTCGGCGCCGATGCCGTGAGCTGGCAGATCGCGCTGCCGGCAGTTCCGCTGACGCCGCGCTGGATCGGGCGCATGTTCGTGGTGCGCATGATCGGCGAGGCCTACAACAACATCACGCCAACCGCCTCGCTCGGCGGCGAACCGATCAAGGCCTGGCTGCTCAAGGCCAACTGGGGCGTGCCGCTGCGCGACGCGGGCGCCTCGCTGGTCATCGCCAAGACCACCAGCATGTTCTCGCTGGTGGTGTTCGTCGCCATCGGCGTGGTCATGCTGCTGCAGCACGCCGAGTTCAGCGCCGCGCACAAGGCCGTCGCGCTGGGCGGGCTGGCCTTCATCGTGCTCTCGGCGGTGGTGTTCTTCCTGATGCAGCGTCTGCGGCTGTCGACTCGCGTCGCACGCCGCATCGGTGACACGCGTTTCGGGCGGCGGCTGGCCGGCGGCATCGCCGCGGCCGAGGACATCGACAGCCAGTTCGAGCGCTTCTACAGCCGTCACGGCGCGCGCCTGGCGGGGTCGTTCCTGTTCGCCATGGCCAACTGGGTACTGGGCGTGGTCGAGGTCTGGTTCATTCTCGACTTCATCGGCTTTCCGCTCAGCTTCGCCGAGGTGTGGATGGTCGAATGCATGGTGCAGCTCGTGCGCACGGTGACGTTCTTCATCCCGGCCGGGCTGGGTACCCAGGAAGGGGCGTTCCTGATCGGCGTCGGCGCACTCACCGGCGTGGCCTCGGCCGGGGTCGCCACCGCACTGGTGCGGCGCGGCCGCGATCTCGTCTGGATCGGCGCCAGCCTGGCGCTGGCCTCCTTGTACGCGGTCAGCCCGGCGCGGGTCGCGGAGCACGGCGCCGGTTCACCACCGCGCTGATCAGCGGCTGATGGCGCCGCTCTCCAGGAACCACTGCAGCGCGTCCTCGATAGCCTCGCGCGCCGGGCGCGCGCGGTAACCGAGCTCGCGCTCGGCGCGCGCGCAATCGAAGTACATTTTCTTCGCCGCCATGCGCAGGCCGTCGACGGTGGCCTGCGGCTCGGGACCGCCGGTCACCGCCGCCCACCACTGCGACACCCAGGCCACCGGGTAGACCGCGCGCCGCGGCAGGCGCAGGCGTGGCGGCGGGCGGCCGCGCCAGGCCGCGACCGTGGCCAGGATCTCGCGCAGCGCGAGGTTCTCCCCGCCGAGGATGTAGCGCCGGCCGATGTTGCCTGCCCGGAAAGCGAGCAGGTGGCCGCGCGCGACGTCGTCGACGTGGGCGACGTTGAGCCCGGTGTCGACGTAGGCCGGGATGCGTCCGCGCGCGGCGTCGCGCACGATGCGACCGGTGGGCGTGGGCTTGACGTCGCGCGGTCCGATCGGCGTCGACGGATTGACGATCACTGCCGGCAGTCCGGCACTGCCGACCAGCTCGTCGACCACGCGCTCGGCGAGGAACTTGGAGCGCTTGTAATGCCCGATCATGTCACGCAGCGCGACCGGCGTGTCCTCGTCGCCGGGACGGCCGTCGGCACGGATACCGAGGGTCGCGACGCTGCTGGTGTAGACGATACGCTCGATGCCTGCGGCGAGCGCGGCTTGCATGATGTTGCGCGTGCCCTCGACATTGCTCTGGTAGAGCTCGTCCGGGTCGCGTACCCACAGGCGGTAGTCGGCGGCGACGTGGTAGAGCCCGTGGCAGCCACGGCAGGCGCGCTCCAGGCTGGCGGCATCGCGCAGGTCGCCGTGCACGACCTCGGCGTCCAGGTCGCGCAGGTTGGCCGGGTCGCTGGTGGCCCGCGTGAGAACGCGTACCGACTCGCCCTCGGCGAGCAGGGCTCGGGCGACCGCGCTGCCGAGGAAACCGCTGGCGCCGGTGACCAGCAGGGTCACGCGCGCATCACCCTCGCGTACTGCACGCCGACCACCAGCGCTGCCAGCGGCGCGCCGATGGCGGCCGCGATCAGGAAGCCGTCGAGCACGTCGCACAGCGTCACCAGCGGCAGCAGGTAGAGGATGTCCTCGGCTTCGAAGCCGGCCCAGCGCGGCTGTTGCGTGGCGCTCTTGCCGTGCCGGTTCTCGATCCGGTTGCGCAGGTGAAAGATGAGCGCGACCGCGCATCCGGACAGCGCGCCCATGGCATACGCGCTCGTGCCCAGCGCGCCGCCGGCGAGGCCGGCGCCGATCCCGGCGAACAGGCCGACCGTGACCACCGCATCGGAGGCGAGGTCGAAGTAGTGGCCGAAGCGGCTGGACTTGTTGCCGAGCCGGGCGAGCTCACCGTCGGTGTGATCGAGAAAGTTGGACAGCACGATGAGCAGCGCGGCGAGGTTCGGCCGGCTGCCTTCGGCGAAGCACGCCGCACCGGCCAGCCCGACCACCAGGCGCAGCGCGGTAAAGTGGTTCGGCTGCACGTGCGGCGAATCGATGAACGGCCGGATCAGCCAGGCCGCGGCGCGGGCATCCCAGGGCTTGTTGGCGGTCATATCGGCGCGGCGTCGGGAGTCACGTAACGATGCAGCAGCGCGGGCAGAACCACCAGCGAGCAAAGCAGTGTCATGGCGAGACCGATACTCAGCATCATGCCCATGCTCGCGGTGCCGGCGTGCGGCGAGACCGCAAGGTTGCCGAAACTGGCGGCGGTGGTCAAAGCGCTGAACAGCACCGCGCGGGCGGTGCTGGTGCCGAGCAGTGGCAGCGCGCCGCGTTCGGCCGACTTGTAACGGTGCCGGATGTGCAGCGCGCTGTCGACGCCGATACCCATCAGCAGCGGCAGGGCAATGATATTGGCGAAATTGAACGGCATGTCGAGAACCACGGCCAGCGCGGTGGTCAGCAGACCGGCGAGCACCAGCGGGACGAGTACGATGAGGACTTCGAGGAGGCGCCGGAAGATCACCCACAGCAGTGCCGCGATGACGGCCGCGGCGCTGGCGAAGGCCTGGTAGAAGGCGGTCGTGACCGCGCGACTGGCCTCGATGTTGATGACCGGCGTGCCGGTGGCACGCTCGCCGACGACGCTGCGAACGTCGCGTACAAATGCGGCCATGCGGCCGTTGTCGTCGAGGTCGGTGGCGGGCCTGATCTGTAGGCGCAGATGGCCGTCGTCGCTGACCCAGCGTGCGCGCAGCGCGGCCGGCAGGTCCTCGACGCCGAAAGGCTCTGCCTCCAGCGCGTCGCGCAGGCGTTCGACCTGGGACGGGAAGTGGCGCATCAGCTTGTCCTGCAACTCTTCGAGCTGCGCGGCGCGCATCTCCGGTGGCTGCGCGGCGAGCTGCTCGTTGAGGGCGGCGATACGGTGGCCCAGGGCCCGCAGGGCGGCGCCGCTGCCGTCGGCATTGCCGTCGATGGTGGCAAGCGCCTGCGCCAGCCGCTGCAGCGCGCCGCCCAGCCCGGTAGCGTCGATCGGGCTGACCGTGCCCAGCTCCAGTCCCGTGACCAGGCTCCAGCGCAGGTCCTCGACCTGCGCCAGCGCGGCGTCCTGGTCGTCGGGAACGAGATCCGCGACGCTGCTCACGCCGGCCACGCTGTCGAGTGCCGTGAGGCGCGCGGCGACCGCGGCCAGCGCGTCGCGATCGGCGAGCACGAGGTCGATGGCGTAGAGCGGGTCCTCGGCGTCGCTGGCCAGGTCCTCGAAGGTGGTGACCGACTCCGCTTGCGGGTCGTTGAGGTGGATCGGGTTGAGATCGAAACGCGCGTAGGGCAGCGTGAAACACGCCAAAACCGCGGTCACTGCGGCGAGCCCGATGATGGCCGTCGTACGCCGCGGCCGCGCCACCAGGCTTGCGGATGCTGGGCGCGCGCGGGGGCGCGGCGCCGGCAGCGCCTGCAGCAGCGCCGGCAGCACGGTGAAGCTCATCGCGAGGCTGACGAACATCCCGGCGCCGGAGATCAGGCCGAGCTCGGCGACACCGCGGTAGTCGGTCGGAATGAAAGCGAAAAAGCCGATCGCCGTAGTCAGGGCGCACAGCACCAGCGAGGGGCCGATGTGGCGGACCGCCCCGACCAGCGCGGCATTGCGTTCGGACTCGCCGCACAATTCGCGGTAACGCATGCCGAGATGGATCGCGAAATCGACACCCAGACCAACGTAGAGCGCAGCGAAGGCGACCGAGATCATGTTCAGTGTGCCGACCGCGGCGGTGGCGAAGGTGGCAGTGAATACGAGCCCGATGGCGAGGTTGACCAGCGTCGCGACGACCAGGCTGAGCGAGCGCATGCCCGCAATCAGGCACGCCGCGATCATGACCAGTGCCAGCAGGGCGGCCTGCTCGGCGCCACGGATCACGCTCGACAGCTCGTCGTAGGCGAGCGCGGCGCCGCCGGTCAGGCGCACGCGCACACCGGGGCGCGTATCCAGTCCGAGCTCGCGCACGCCCTCGCGGATGGCGTCTATGGCATGCTCGGCCGGCAGCACGCTGCCATAGTCGAGCTCGGGCACGACCGTGAACAGGACGCGGCTGCTGGCCTTGCCGTCGTCGCCGCTGAACAGCTTCTGCCACGACATCGGGATCGGGTCGCCGTCCAGGAAGCCGTCGATGGCGGCATCCAGGCCGTCGATGAACGGCGTCGCCGAAGCCGGCAAATCGTCGGCGCCATGCGTCGCCAGGTCCTGCAGCAGGGTTACCAGGCCGGTGAGGCCGGGGTCCGCAGCGAGGCGACCGAGCAGCGCCTGCGCCGCGCTGATGCGTTCGATGAGCGCGGCCAGGGTCTCCTCGTCGAGATACAGAAACTGCTGCCGGCGGAAGAACGGCTCGGCGCCCGGGTTGAAGATCTCACCGAAGTGCGCGGGATCGCGCGCCAGGTGGGCGGACAGCTCGGCGGCACTGTCGAGCGCCAGATCCGGGGTCGCGCCGTCGACGACGACGACAATGTTGTCCGAGAAGTAGGGGAACGCCGCCTTGAACTCGCTGTAGGCCACGCGCCAGGGCAGATGCTCGGCGAGCATGTCGGTGGTGTCGGTGTTGATGCCGACGTGGCGCGCGGTGTAGCTGCCGCCGGCGACGGCCAGTAGCACAGCGCTCGTAAGCACCAGCCAGCAGTGGCGCTGGCTGAAGCGCGCGACGGCCGCGACCACGGCGCCGGTACGTTGCTCGATGCGGCCGCTCATGTTTCCGCGCCGGCCAGGGCGCGTGCGGTGTGGGTCAGCCGGCCGAGCGCGGTGCGGAAATGCAGGGCCAGGCGCAGCAGGCGCGGCAGCTGGCGCGGACCGGCGAGCACCGCAGCGGCGGTCGCCAGCGGGCGCATGCGGCCGTCACTGCCGAGCCCGCCGAGCGCGGCGTGCGGCAGCTCGAAGGCGGCGTCGTCGAGCACGGCGCGCAATCCGCAGTAGCCACGTCCGGCGCTCTGCGCGACCGCGGCGATCGCGATCGACTCCATGTCGACCACGGCGGCGCCGGAGTGCCGGTGCATCGTGTCCTTGGCGCGCGCGCTGTCCAGCGCACGGGTTACCGTCAGCACCTGTCCGCGTTCCGGTGCCGGGTCATTCAGCCGCCCGAGCAGGTGTTCCAGCGGTCCGGCATCGAAGGTCAGCCGCCGGCCGGCTTCGTCGACGCAGGCCTGCGCCGCGACCAGCGTGCCGCAACGCAGGCGCGGGTCGAGCCCCCCGGCCACGCCCCAGCTCACCAGCACGTCGCAGCCGGCGGCGACGAGTTCGCGCGCCGTGCGCTCGGCATTGGCGTTGCCCGGCCCGCACACCTGCACGACGAACTCACCCCCGGCGCGCAGCGCGCCGCGCGCGGCCGGAAACGCCCGCGCCTCGGCCTCGATGGCAGCGATGAATCCGTAGCGCACGCCGTGAGGCTGCCGCGGGCGGGGCCTGCCATCCCGCGCTCAGGGCGCGAGACGGGTGCCGGAGATGTCGGCGACGCTCGCGATGGGCGTCTGGATGGCGCGCTGCGGCAGGCCGCTGGAGGCGAGCCTGAACAGAACGCCCAGTGCGCGATCGGAGCGCACCAGCAGGTTGGTGGTGACGATGGTGGCCTTGACCGCACGGCGCGAGATCTTGACCTCGGCGCCGTCGGCGAAGTCGCGCTGGTGGTTCAGCTTGCGCAGCGTGAGCACGGCCATGCCCAGCGCCCACAGGCAGAAGCGGCGGATGCCCGCTTCGCGGGCCGGCAGGATCAGCGTATAGCGCAGGGCGTTCTGCAGGTGGCCATGGGCGGTCGCGATGAGTTGTCCCAGCGCTTCCTCGAAGCCGGCGCCGCCGGCGCCGGGGCGTACCTCGCCGAGGATGATGCCGTTGCGCTCGAACACGTCGCGCGGCAGCCAGCAGGCGCCGCGTTCGCGGTCGTCCCAGATGTCCTTGAGGATGTTGGTCATCTGCAGGCCCTGCCCGAACGACACCGCGAGATGCATCATCTCGGTCTCGCGCGCGGCGAGCTCGGGGCAATGATCGCAGAACAGGGTCGTCAGCATTTCGCCGACCACGCCCGCGACGTAGTAGCAGTAACGATCCATGGCGGCCTGGTCGGCCAGGCCGTTGAGCGTCTCCTGGCCCTGGTAGAAGACCATGCCGTCGGCCATGATGCGCACGCAGCGCGCCATCGCCGCACGCTGGCGGGCGTTGAGCGCGTGGGTGATGCGCAGCACCGCCGCGGTGTTGGCGACCAGCTCGCGCTCGGCCGGCGTCGTGTGCGGCGCGAGGCGCGGCGCGAGCTCGGCGGCGAAGGCCGCCGCGTCACCTTCGCCCTCGACCACGGCGATGAAATCGCCGGCGAAACGGCGCTTGTCGGCAAACGGCAGCGCGGCGTCGTCCTCGATGGTGTCGGCGATGCGGCACAGCAGGTAGGCGTTCGCCACCGCGCGGTACAGCGCCGGCGGCAGCTGCGGAATGGTGAGCGCAAAGGTGCGCGACACGCCCTGCAGGATGTGGTGCTGGAACTGTTCGTCTTGCGGGGTCGGCGGCGAGCCCATGATCGGTGGCCTGTGCGCGGAGATCGCGCGGCGAATTCTACACCGGCGCGCGGCGCGTCTGCGAACGGCTCAGCGCGCCGCGACCAGCGGCACGCCGGCGATATGGACGTGGCCCCACACGACGATCAGCGCGAACAGCGCGCTGCCGGCGACCACCGCAATGCCGTCGTAGAGGGCCTTGGGCGCGGCGACCCGGGCACTGCGCCCCTGGCGCTTGACCGCGATCAGATCGACCACGCTCCAGGCCAGGAAGGCACCGAACAGCAGCATCGAGGCGAGATCGCCATTGACCAGCAGGTGGGCGAAGGCCCAGGTCTTCACCGCGATCAGCATGGGGTTGCCGAGGCGTGCCTTGATGTGTCCCGGCAGGTAGCTGGCGACGAGAATGACGATGGCGGCGAGCATCAGCGCCATGGCGGGCAGGCGCAGCCACGCCGGTGGCGCCCACACCGCGACGCGCGGTGCATCGCCGTAGCCCATCACGATGAGTACGAAGCCGCCCAGCGCGACCAGCGAGTAGAGGCCGCGGTAGGGCAGCGCGCCGAGCCGGTCCAGCAGCCGCTGGCGCGGTCCGCGCAGCATGGTCAGGGTGTGGATGGCGAAGAAGACGACGAGTCCGGCGACGAGTTGGCTCATGGACGGGATGCTCCGCTGGTAGCGTGGATCGGGACGGTGGGTGCGCGAGCGCGATCGGCGGCGAGCAGCGGCCCGCGCAGGGCGCGCACCACGGCCTGCTCGACGGCAGCGCCGCGCAGCGCATCGCTCAGTTCCAGTTGCACCCCGCGCCCGCTGGCACCGCGGTTGCAGATGTTACGGCGATGCGTCCCGGGATAGGGGTGCCCGTCGCGGCGCACCGCGATCGCCAGCGGCTGCAGCGCGCTGGCCAGGCGTGCGCCCAGGGCGCGGTCGCGGCCGCCGAGCATCACGCCGGGCTCGTCGCCGGCGCAGCCATGTACCGCGATCACCGTACTGCAGCGCTGGACGAGGCGCAGGCAGCGCGGCTCGTCGAAGCGGTGACTGGTGATGTGCAGGACGTCGAAGCTGCCGGCGTCGTCGAGCCCCTCGAACAGGTAGAGGTTGAACTCCGCGCCGGCCAGCGCGCGGGCAATCGCGGTGGTGCGGCGCTCTATGCTGCCGCCATGGGGCGCGATGATCGCCACCTGCGAGGCGGGTCGTTCGACCACCCGCACGCGGAAGTCGATGCCCTCGCGCTGAGCGGCGGCGAGGTCATCGAAGCCGGCATAGCGGTCGCGGGCGCGCCCCGGCGCCAGCGGCTTCACCGGCGGTGATCCCGCGTGACCATGCCTCGCACCATAGGCAGTTGCGCCGTCGCGGTCCAGTCGGGCGCGCCGCGCGCCGTGGCACAATGCGGCCGTTCCCACGCCGAGGCCTGCGCCGTGCGCATCCTGTCGAAGTCTTTCGCCGCCCTGTTCGCGGCCATGCTGAGCGCGGCGCCGCAAGCGGCGGATCTGCGCAGCGCGATCGAAGCCGATTACGCCTATCTCGGCCCGCTGTTCGAGCATTTCCACCGCAACCCGGAGCTGTCCTACGTCGAGCATCGCACCGCGGCACGCCTTGCCGCCGAACTGCGCGCGGCGGGCGCCGAGGTCACCGAGGGAGTCGGTGGCACCGGCGTGGTCGGCGTGGTGGAGAACGGCCCCGGCCCGGTGGTGCTGCTGCGCGCCGACATGGACGGCCTGCCGCTGGTCGAGAAATCGGGGCTGCCCTACGCCTCGACCGCACGCCAGGTGGACATCGACGGCAGCGAGCACCCGGTCATGCACGCTTGCGGGCACGACGTGCACATGACGGCCCTGGTCGGGGCCACGCGTGCGCTGCTGGCGCGGCGCGGGCAGTGGCACGGCACGCTGCTGCTGATCGGGCAGCCGGCCGAGGAGCGTATCGGCGGTGCGCGAAAGATGATCGCAGACGGCCTCTACCAGCGCTTCCCGCGTCCCGATTTCGCGCTCGCGCTGCACGTTTCCTCGTTAATGGAAACCGGTCGCCTGCGTCTCGATCCGGGCATCGCGTTCTCCAGCTCGGACAGTGTCGACATCCTCGTACCGGGGATCGGCACGCATGGCGCTTCGCCGCAACTCGGGCGCGACCCGATCGTCATCGCGGCGCAGATCGTGCTCGCACTGCAAACCCTGGTGGCCCGCGAAATATCCCCGTTCGAGCCGGGCGTGGTCACGGTCGGCTCGTTTCATGCCGGCACCAAGCACAACATCATTCCGGACGGCGCCAAGCTCGAGCTGACCATCCGCTCGAACGACGAGCGCGTGCGCGAGACCCTGCTCGCCGGTGTGCGCCGTATCGCGGAGAACACCGGGCGCGCGGCCGGCCTGCCCGAAGACCTGCTGCCAACGGTCAGCGAACCGCTGGCGTCGACCCCGCCGACACGCAACGACGCGGCGCTGACCGCGCGCATCCGCGGCGCGTTCACCCGGCATTTCGGCGACGAGGTGTTCGTGACCTCGCCGCGGATCGGCATGGGGGCAGAGGATTTCGCCTATTTCCTCAGCGTCGATCCGCCCGTGCCGGGCGCCTACTTCCGCGTCGGTGGTACGCCCGCGGCTGCGTTCGCGGCGGCCGCGGCCGGCGGCGCGGCCGTGCCCGGCCACCACTCGCCCCTGTTCCGCATCGCGCCGCGCCCGGCCATCGTCAACGGTGTCGAGGCGATGACCGTCGCCGTGCTCGAGCTGCTCGGCACGCCCTGAAGCAGGGCAGCGCGCTTACTCGCACAGACCCGTGATGACGATATTGCCGGTGATGCCGAGGAACGGCTTCTGCTTGCCCGCGACGTAAGTGTTGACCGACAGGTACTTGAGGTGGGTGTACTCGGTTTCCGCTAGGTAGAGCACCTTGAAGCTCTCGGTGTCACTGCCCGGACTGAGGACCTGCACGTCCTTGGCATCCCAGGTGCCGAAGGCGCCGCCCATGGCCATGCCGGTGCCGCGGTCGACGGCGAAGCGTGATTCGTACATGGCCACGGCCTTGGCGAAGTCGGTGCTGGCGAGCTCGCCGTTTGCGGCCAGCTCCATCACGCGCGAGGCGGTACAGACGAAAATGCCGGCCTCGGTGGCGGGCGGCGGCGCCGCGGGTTCGGCGGACGCCGCAAACGACAGTCCGGCCAGCAGCACCAGAACGAGTGTCATCGGCATGGCGAAGACTCCGGGTGTGGGACCAGCCCGGAAAGATACACGATGCCGGCGCTTCCTGGCGCGCCCGGCGGTCGCTGGTCAGGGCCGACTGAGCAGCGCCGGGGCGACGCGATTGCGGCCGCCGGCCTTGGCTTCGTAGAGACGGCGGTCGGCGGCCGCGATCAGCTCCTCCGGCGTGCGCGTGCCGCGGTTGGTCTGGGCCACGCCGGCCGAGAGCGTGATGCCGATCGCCCGGGCGTCGCGCTCGCTGCCGAGCGCGACGGGGGTCGCGGCCACGGCGCGCCGCATGCGCTCGGCAAGGGTGGCGGCGGTCGCCAGTGGCGTGCGGCGCAGCAGGCAGGCGAACTCCTCGCCACCGTAGCGCGCGAAGAGGTCGGAGTCGCGCGTTTCGCGCTGCACCCGGCGCGCGACCTGGCGCAGGATCTCGTCGCCGCCGAGATGACCGTAATCGTCGTTGACGGTCTTGAAATGGTCGATGTCGAGAAAGATCAGCGACAACGGCACCTTGTGACGCTGGTGCCAGTCGAACTCGGACGCGAGCTGCTCGCGCAGGTGGTGGTCGTTGTAGACACCGGTCAGGCGATCGCGGATGGCCGAGTCGTAAAGGTAGTTGGCGAGCTTCTCCTCGATGGAGTCGCGCAGCTCGAACTTGAACACGGTGCGCGATCCGAACTGCAGACGTTCACCGCCGATCAGCTCACGCATGGCGCAGGGCTTGCCGTTGACGGTCGAGCCGTTGGTCGAATCGAGATCCTTGACCGTCACCGAGCCGTCGGGCGCGGCCAGGATCAGCGCGTGGCGACGGCTGACCCCCTCGTCGTTGAGCACGAGATCGCAATCCTCCCCGCGTCCGATCACCATGCGCCCGGGCTCGACGGGGAAGCTGCGGCCGACCAGGGCGCCGTTCAGGACCGTCAGGCAGGCTTTCTGCGGGCCGGGCTTGGGTGCCTCGATACGCCAGGTGGAGCGTAGGTCGGTAATGTCGAGGTCGTCGTCCAGACGATTCAGGCCGACGGGGGAATCTGCACTCATGGTTTGATCTCTGCGCCGCTCAGCCCTATAGCGTTAAGCGGCGCGCGGACTTGAGTGCACCCCGGGGTGCGGCGGGGCTAAAGCTCGGGCCCGTTGCCGCCGATCAACATGGCCAGGCAATCCGCCTGTCGCCGCCCGTGCCTGCACTACCCGATGTCCGTACCCCTGCGCCAGCTCGATGTCCCCGTACCGGATGCGCCCGCCCGCGAGCAGGCGGAGGGCCCGTCCGCGCATGGCCAGGCGGCACTGGTGACGTGGCTGGACAACACCTGCGCGATGGTGCCCGGCGTGGTCCAGGCCTTCGCCGTGCTCGGTCACGCGCAGGGACCCGGGTTCGGTGCGCGCGCGGCGTGGCCGCGCGACAGCGTGCTCGACGAGGAGATGACCGCCTTTGCCCGCAGCGCGCTGGAGCGCGGATCGGAGCCGCAGATCGATACCGCCGCCGATCGCGGTACCGTCTACCTGGCGCGGCGCCTGGCGATCGGCGACGGCGCTGCCGCGCTGGTGCTCAAGCTGCCGCAACCGGCGGCGCAGCAGCGTGCGATGCTGTTCAAGCTGCTCGACTGGAGCGCCGCCTGGCTCGCCTTCGCGCTTGCCCATGGCAGCAGCGACAGTGCGCCGCGTGGCGAGGCGCTGGCGGCGCTGACGCGGGCCGGCATGGAGGCCCCGGATGCCGACTGTGCCGCGACCGCGATGGCAATCGCCCTGGCCGGCGCCGTTGCCGCCGACAGCGTCAGCATCGGCCGCGTCACCGCCGACGGCGTGCGCCTGGTGGCGCGCTCGCACAGCGCCAGCTTTGATCCGCGCACGCGCGCCAACCGTGCCGTCGCCGCGGCGATGGAAGAAGCCATCTACGAAGGCGCGCCGATCATGCTGCCGCCGCCCGCCGACAGCGCAGCCCTGGCAATCCAGGCCCACGAAGCGCTGCAGGCGCTGGACGGTGCCGCCTGCGTGCTCAGCGTTCCGCTCTGCATCGATGACGAGGAGAGCGCGGTAACGCTGATCCGCCAGCGCGGCGCGCCGTTCGACCCCGCCGAACGCGCGTACCTCGTACAGTGCGCCGAGGCTATCGGTCGCCTGCTGCAACTGCGCCGCGCTGCCGCGCAGTCGTGGGCGTCGCGCCTGCGCGGCAGCCTGCAGGCGCAGGGTGCCGCTCTCGCCGGACCCGGCGCGCCCGGGCGCAAGCTCGTCGCCGGCGCAGGCGTGGTCCTGATCGCGGTTGCACTGCTGCTCGACGGGACCTACCAGGTGGCGGCGCCAGCCGCCCTCGAAGGCCGTATCGAGCGCACCGTGATTGCACCCATCGACGGTTACGTTGCCGAGGCACCGGCGCGGGCCGGCGACGCGGTGCGCGCCGGTGACCTGCTCGCCGTGCTCGATACGCGGGCGCTCGAATTCGAACGCCGCAAGTGGGCCAGCGAGCAGGCCGAGGCAGAGAAGACCCTGCGCCAGGCCGTGGCCAAGCTCGACCGCGCCGAGGCCGCGATCAACAAGGCGCGCCTGGGCAAGGCCAGCTCCGAGCTGGCGCTGGTCGAGGCGCGCATCGCCCGTGCGCGCGTCACCGCCCCCTTCGACGGCATCGTCATCGCCGGCGACCTGAGCCGCGACATGGGTGCACCGGTCAACCGCGGCGACGTGCTGTTCGAGATCGCACCGCTGGACGATTACCGCGTCGAGCTCGAGATCGACGAGCACGACGTCGCGCAGATCGCGCCCGGCCAGCGCGGCCGCCTGGCACTGACCGCGCTGCCCGGCGACGCCCTGCCGTTCGTGGTCGAACGCGTGGTCGGCGTGGCGGAGGCGCGCGACGGGCGCAACGTGTTCACGGTGGAGGCGGCGCTGGAAGGTGATGCCGGCCTGCTGCGGCCGGGCATGCGCGGGGTCGGCAAGGTCGACGTCGGCGAACGCCGCCTGTTGTGGGTCTGGACCCACGCCCTGTTCGATCGCGTGCGACTGTGGCTGTGGGCGCACGCACCGTGAGCCCGGAGCCGCTGCTGTGAGCAACGCGGCGGCCGCGCCCGAGGCGCTGTGGGAGCGTCTGGCGGGGTTGCGTCCGCGGTTGCGCGAGGGCGTGCGCGTGCACCTGCACCGCTATCGCCGGCAGCGCTGGTTCGTGCTGCGCGACACCACCAGCGGCGGCTGGCAGCGCATCAGTGCGCCGGCTTACCGCGCGGTGCGCCTGTTCGACGGCCGTCGCCGCCTGGCCGACGTGCTGGACGCGGCCCGCGACGAGGACAGCGCCGGCCTCGACCGCGAGGACCTGCTGCAGGTCGTCGACGGTCTGCACCGCGCCGAGCTGCTCGACTGGGGTACGCCCGAGGATCCGCGCCGCCTGCATGCGCGCGCGGCGGCTGCGGCCAGTCGCCGCCGACTGGGACGGCTGCTGTCACCGCTCGCATGGCGCGTGCCGCTGCTCGACCCGGACACCCTGCTCGAACGCCTGGCGGATTACGCCGCACTGCTGTTCAGCCGCGTTGGTGCGTGCCTGGTCGTCGCCATCCTCGCGGCCGGAGCCGTCACCGCGTTTGTGACCTGGCCCGCCATCGCCGGCTACTGGGGCGCGCGCGGCTTCACCGCCGACAGCTTCGTGCTGTTGCCGCTCGCCTACCTGTTCATGAAAACGCTGCACGAGCTGGCCCACGCGCTGGCGGTCAAGCGCTGGGGCGGCGAGGTGCACGAGATGGGCGTCGTGTTCCTGTTGCTGATGCCGGTGCCCTACGTCGACGCCTCGGCAGCCTGGGCCTTCGCCGACAAGCGCCGGCGGATGCTGGTCGGCGCCGCCGGCATCCTCGTCGAGCTGGTCCTGGCAGCGGTCGGCGTGCTGGTGTTCGCGGTGGTCGAATCCGGCCCGGTGCGGGACTTCTCCTATACCGTGATGCTGCTGGGCGGGGTTTCCACGCTGGTCTTCAATGGCAATCCCCTGCTGCGTTTCGACGGCTACTACGTGCTTGCCGACGCGCTGGAGATCCCTAACCTGGGTCCGCGCGCGTCGCGCTACTGGGCCTACCTGGTGCAGCGTTACGCGTTCGGCGCGGACGGCGTGACCAGCCCCGTGACCGCGCTCGGCGAACGCCGCTGGTTCCTGTGCTACGGGGCGGCGTCGACCTGCTACCGCATCATGATCGTGCTCGGCATCGCGCTGTTGATAGCGGAAATGGTGCCGGCCCTGGGCATGGTGCTGGCGATGTGGGTGCTGCTCGGGCAGGTCGCCTGGCCGCTGCTGCGCGGCACGCTGGCGATGCTGCGCTCACCGGCACTGGCCGCGTGCCGGCGTCGCGCGGTGCTGGTGTCGGCCGCCGTGGCGTCGCTCACCGCGACCGTGCTGTTCGCCGTACCGCTGCCACTGAGCACCCATGCCGAGGGCGTGGTCTGGCTGCCCGAGCGGGCGCGCGTGCGCGCCGCCGCCGACGGCGAGGTGGCGGCGCTGCTGCAGCCGCCCGCCGCGGACGTGGCTGCGGGCACACCCCTGCTCACGCTCGACAATCCGCTCATCGAGGCGCGCATCGCGGCGCTCGAATGGGAGCTCGGCGAGGCACGCGCGCGGCGCAGCGCGGCGCGCGTGCGTGACGTCGTGCAGGTGCAGGTCCTGGCCGCGGAAGTGGCGCGCCTGGAAGCCGATCTCGCCGAGCTGCGCCGCGAGGCGGGCGAGCTGGTGGTCACCAGCCCGGCCGCGGGGCGCCTCGTGGTGCCCGCCGCCAACGAGCTGGCCGGCCGTTACCTGCGCAAGGGTGACGTCGTCGCCTACGTGCTGGTAGACGACGTGCCGACCGTGCGCGTCGCCATCCCGCAGGCCGACGCCGGGCGCCTGCGCGGGCACGTGCGCGCGGTGCGCGTGCGCCTGGTGGACGAACCGGCAACGACCTACGCTGCGCACATCGGCGTCGAGGTGCCGGCCGCCACGCGGCGCCTGCCGAGCGCGGCGCTCGGCGCACGCGGCGGCGGCCGCCTCGCCGTCGACGGTGAGGACGGCGACGGCCTGACCGCGGCCGAGCGCCTGTTCCTGCTCGATCTCAGCTTGCCGGCGCACGCGCCGGTGGAGCGCGTCGGCGGCCGCGCGCTGGTGCGCTTCGAGCACGAGCCCGAGCCGCTCGCGCTGCGCCTGTATCGCTCCCTGCGCCGCCTGTTGCTGACGCGGCTGGCGGTGTGACGCAGTTCGCTCAAGCCGTTGCCCGTCCGCGCCGCTAACTTCAACCGTGAAACACCGTAACCCGACCATTCTCCTTGCCCGGCCCCGTACGCGCGCCGCGCGCCTGCGCGCGCCACAGGTATGGCTGCCGCTGCTGCTCGGCGCCGCCGCCTGCCTGCTGGCACTGGCCACGCGCGCCGATACCGGTGCGGATCCGGATCGCTTCGAATGCGTGGTCATGCCTTACCGCGTGCTCGATCTCAGCAGCGGCGTGAGCGGGCGCCTCGCCTCGGTCGCGGTCGACCGTGCCGACCGCGTCTCCGCCGGTCAGGTGCTGGCCGAGCTGGAGTCGCGCGTGGAACGCGCCAACCTTGCCCTCGCCCGAGCGCGTGCCAGCATGCGCAGTGAGCGCAACCTGCGCGCGGCCGGGCACGAATTCGACCAGCGCCGTGAGGCGCGCCTCGACAGCCTGCACGCGGTACACGCCGTGTCGGTGCAGGAGAAAGAAGACGTCGAGCGCGCCGCGCGCATTGGCCAGTGGCAGGTTGCCGTGGCCGAGGACAACCTGCGCCTGGCCGCACTGGAGGCGCGTCGCGCCGAAGCGCTGCTCGAGCTGCGTCGCGTCACCGCGCCATTCGACGGCGTGGTGGTCGAGCGCTTCAAGTCGCCCGGGGAATATGTCGACGAGGAGGCGGTACTGCGCATCGCCCAGCTCGACCCGCTGCGCGTCGAGGTCATCGTTCCGATCGAGCGCTACGGCGAATTCGCCGCCGGCCTGGTCGCACAGGTCTACCCGGAAACGGCCGCCGACCATCCGTGGCGCGCCCGCGTGGTCGCGGTCGACCCGGTTGGCGACCCGGCCAGCGGTACCTTCCGCGCGCGCCTGGAGGTGCCCAACCCGGACCAGTCGCACCTGGCCGGCATCAAGTGCCAGGCTGCGCTGGGCGCACCACCGGTGGCGCCGGTCGAACAGATCGCCGACGCACCCGCAAACGTGACCTCGCCGCCGGCACTCGCCGCGCATCACGGCGCGTCGCGCTGAGGCATCGCGTGCGCCGGGCCTTGCCAGTGGCGCCCGCCGATCCCGACCGCGGCCACAGGAGTTACCCGTCCTAGTGACCACGCCCCGCCCGAGCGAACACGAGCGCGCCGCCGGCGCGGGCCGTGCCTGGCCGCGGCTGCAGCGGCTGGTGCGCGGGATCCGGGCCGGCGCACGGCAGCCGCCGCCGCCGGCGCGTGCGCTGGTCGAGTCGCTGGAGCCGCGCATGCTGCTCTCTGCCGAGCTCGGCCTGGGACTCGACCTGCCGCGCGACGGTCAGCACGATGACGCGGTCGCGGCCAACGATGCCGTGGCGATCGAGCTCGGGCAGCTCGCCGGCGACGAGACACCCGCGGCCGGCCTCGACCTCGACGATCTCGATGCCTTGTGGCAGGGCGACGCGGGCGCGGCTGCGCGCGAGATAGTATTCGTCGATACCGGCATCGACGATCACGAGGCCCTGCTGGCCGACTTCCTTGCCGCGCGCGACGGCGTATCCGTGCAGGTGGTCCTGCTCGATACCGGCGAAGACGGCATCATGCAGATGGACCGGGCGCTGCGCGACGCCAGCGGGCTGCAGGCGGTGCACGTGCTGTCGCACGGCGACGCCGGTGGCCTCCAGCTCGGTGACACCTGGCTCGACGCCGACGCACTGGCGCGGCACGCCGACACCCTGGCCGGCTGGACCGACGCTTTCGCGCCCGGCGGCGATCTCCTGCTGTACGGCTGCGACCTCGCCGCCAGCGCCGCGGGCCGCGCCCTGGTCGACGGTTTGGCCGCGCTCACCGGCGCCGACGTCGGCGCTTCGGACGACCTCACCGGCAGCAGCGCACTGGGCGGCGACTGGACCCTGGAGTACGCCGCCGGCACGCTCGATACCGTGGTCGACGTCGCCGCTGCGGGGGCAGAGTCGTGGCACGGCGTGCTGGGCCAGATCACGGTCACCACCACGGTTGACGAGTTCGACGGGATCATCGCCTCGCTGTTCGACCTGCTGGGCGGGCCGGGCGGAACGGGCGTGTCGCTGCGCGAGGCCATCATCGCCGCCAACAACGATCCGGACGCCGACACCATCTTCCTCGGCGAGGGCGTGTACACGCTGACCCGTAGCGGCAGCGGCGACACCGGCGGCGATCTCGACATCCGGGACGACCTGACCATCATCGGCCTGTCGCCGGATCTCACCGTCATCGACGGCAACGGCATCGATCGGGTGTTCGACGTCGCCGGCAGCAATATCACCGTGTCCTTCGCCAACCTCCGCATCGAGGGCGGCGCGACCTCCGGCACCAGCGGCAACGACGGTGCCGGGCTGCTCATCAACCAGGGCGCCGGCACGCCCGACGTCTCCCTCTCCAACGTCTGGTTCCGCGACAACCACGCCGCCAGCTCGGGCGACGAGGGCGGCGCGATCTTCAACAGCGGCAACCTGAGCATCGAGAACAGCCTGTTCGAGAACAACTCGGCGGGCAAAGGCGGCGCGATCTACAACCAGGCGGTGGGCACGCTCAGCATGAGCAACGTCACCCTGAGCGGCAACAGCGCCACCGAGTCCGAGGGCGGCGGGCTGGCCAACTTCGGCACCGCCACGCTCGCTCACGTCACCATCGCGAGCAACAGCGCCACCACCCAGGGCGGCGGCCTGTTCAACAACGGTACCCTCAACCTGAGCAACAGCATCCTCGCCGGCAACAGCGCGGGCGGCACCGGGCCCGACCTGTTCGGGGCCCTGGCGAGCAGCAGCAACAACCTGTTCGGTGACGACAGTGGGGGCAGCGGCTACGACGCCAGCGACAAGCGTAACGCCGACGCCGATCTCGGTGCACTGACGGACAACGGCGGCAGCCTGAGGACGCACGCCCTGGGCGGCGCCAGCGAAGCCATCGACGCGGCCACCACCGACAGCGCCGGGACGCCCGATCAGCGCGGCCTGGTGCGCGACGACGGCAGTCCGGACATGGGTGCCTACGAGGCCGGCGCCTCGACCTTCGCGCAGACCCTGTATCTCGACGGCTGGGGCGATGGCCGCGACGTGCCGCGCGGCGCGCTCAAGACCACGGCGCCGGATGACCCGACCCTGGGCAACTTCGACCCGGGGCGTGACGGTGATGACGGCCTGACCATAGCGCGCGGCGGCTCGGGTATTGGCGAGACCGACGAGGACAAGCACCAGATCTGGCTCAGCGACCTCACCGGCCTGACCCTGGACGGACCGGTCAGCCTCGACCTGTGGACCGCCATGAGCAGTTTCCATACCAGCGACGGCGGCAGCGTGACCGCGTTCCTGGTCGACAGCAATCTCGACGGAAGCGATCTGACCGAGCTCGCCAGCGCCACTATCACCCGTGCCGACTGGGATGCCGCCAACAGCGCTGACTGGATCGCCGACACCTTCGTTTTCGGCAGCGTCAGCCATACCCTCGCCGCCGATCGCCTGCTCGGGGTCAAGCTGGTGGTCGACGGCAGCGCTGATCGCGACATGTGGTTCGCCTTCGACTCCGCCAGTCATCCCGCGGCGCTCAACTTCACCGCCGGCACCGCGCATTACCTCGATCGCTTCGACGCCCACGACTCCTACACCGGCGACGACGGCACCCTGTCGTGGTCCAACGACTGGCAGGAGGTGAACGAGGCCGATAGTGCGGCCAGCGGCAACGTGCAGGTGCTCGATATCTACACTGGAGACGGCGGCGGTAATGTCGAGCTGTTCGTGGCGAAGGACAAAGGTGCCTGGCGCGAGGCTGATCTCTCCGGCGCCGGCTCGGCGACACTCAGCTTCGATTACGCGCGCAGTGGACTGGAGGCCGACGATTACCTGGTGGTCTACATTCAGTCCGGCGGCGGTACCGGCGGCTCGGTGGTCGGCGATGCCCCGGGTACCTGGGACGAGATCGCGCGTTTCGGTGGTCCGGGTACCGATCCGGCCTACCTCGGTGCCGAGATCGATATCAGCCCCTACATCGGCACCGACACCCGCATCCTGTTCTTTGCCGAGGGCGCGACCCATGGCAACGACCGCATCATGGTCGACAACGTGCGCATCGACCTGTTCGAAGCTGGGGCGGCCAACGTCGCGCCGGAGGCGGACGCGGCCGCCGGTGGCCCGTACGCCATCGCCGAAGGCGACACACTGGCGCTGGACGGTTCGGCCAGCAGCGACATGGACGGCACGGTCACCGCCTGGGCCTGGGACATCGGTAACGACGGCAGCTTCGAGAAGAGCGGGGAGACGACCACGTTCTCCTGGGCCGAGCTGGTCGCTGCCGGTCTCGACGACGACGGCAGCCATGACGTCGCGCTGCGCGTCACCGACGACGACGGCGCCAGCCACACGGTGGTGTTCCAGGTCGAGGTCAGCAACGTCGCGCCCGTGCTGACCGCCACCGGTCTCGCCACCATCGAGGGCGGTGATCTGTTCACCCTCAACCTGTCCGCCGTCGATCCCGGTGACGACACCATCACCAGCTACATCGTGCACTGGGGCGACGGGACCAGCTCGACCGAGACCTATACCGGCGCGACCACCGTCGCGACCCATAGCTATGCCACCGCGGGCGTGAC
The DNA here is from genome assembly GCA_041984235.1 of Gammaproteobacteria bacterium. Lineage (GTDB taxonomy): Bacteria > Pseudomonadota > Gammaproteobacteria > JBHIYN01. Next base: position 2,901 of record JBHIYN010000006.1, on the reverse strand, counting down.
CTACAGCATCACCATCGCCGCCATCGACGAGGACGGCACGCACAGCTCCAGCGATCTCGTGGTCGGCAGCTACGCCAGCGGCGACGGCGTGTTCGTGTTCGACGGCGCGACGGGTGACCCGGTGAGCGTCTTCGCGAGCTCAGGCGGCGATCTCGATCGGGGTTATGCCCCGGTGCTGGGCCCGGACGGCAACTTCTACGTGTCCGGTTTCGCCTCGGGCAACATCGTGCGCTACGACGTCGACGGCAATTACCTCGGCGAGTTCGTCGCCGCCGGCACGCTGGCGCCGGGCATAGCGCTGGACCGGCCGTCGGGCCTCGCCTGGGGCGCCGACGGCAACCTCTACGTCGCCAACTACGGCGAGAACAACATCCTGCGCTTCGATGCCGACGGTATCTTCATCGACGAGTTCGGTACCGGCGGCTCGCACATGAACGGCCCCTCGGGGCTGGCCTTCGGCGCCGACGGCGATCTCTACGTCGCGAGCTGGAACAACGGCAAGCTGGTCACGTTCGACGGAGCCAGCGGCGGTGCCGCGCAACTCGTCGTTTCCGGTGGCCTGTTCCAGCCCGAGCAGATCGCCTTTGACACCGCCGGCGATCTCTACATCGCCGACAGCGGCTCCGGCCAGGTGCTGAAATGGGACGGCGCCAGCCTGTCGACCTACTTCTCGCACGCCGACCTGTCGGTCGCCACCGGTCTCACTTTCGGTCCGGACGGCAAGCTCTACGTGGCGAGCTACGGCAACGATCTCGTTCTGCGCTACGACGGCACCACCGCCGAGGTGCTGGTGGCCGCCGGGGCCGGCGGGCTGGACCAGCCGATGCACCTGGGCTTCGCGCCGGACCACCAGGTCACCGTGCAGGCGCCCCCCGTGGCCGACGCCGGCGGGCCCTACACCATCGACGAGGGCAGCGCGCTGGCGCTGGACGGCAGCGCCAGCGCGGACGCCGACGGCACCCTCGTCAGCTACGCCTGGGACGTCAACAACGACGGCAGCTTCGAGAAGACCGGCAGCACGGCGAGCTTTTCCTGGGCCGAGCTCGAGGCACTCGGCATCCTCGACGACGGCAGCTTCGATGTCGCCTTGAAAGTGACCGATGACAGCGGCCTGGAGAACACCGAGGTGTTCACCGTCACCGTCGACAACGTCGCGCCCACGCTCACCGCTTTCGGCGCCGCGGTCGACACCACGCCCGAGGAGACCGAGGTCGAGATCACCTTCGGCGAGCTCGCCGCCCAGGGTGACGAGGCCGACGTGGTCGACAGCGTGGACGCGTTCGTGGTCGACGCGGTCAGCTCGGGCTCCCTGCGCATCGGCACCAGTGCCGGTACCGCGACCGCGTGGGCGGCGGGCACCAACGACGTCATCGACGCGACCAGGAAGGCCTGGTGGACCCCGGCGACGGACGCCGAGGGCGCGCTTGCGGCCTTCACGGTGCGCGCGCGCGACGACGACGGCCTGGTCTCGGCCACCGCGGTGGCGGTGAGCGTCGACGTCACCGGCGTCAACGACCAGCTGACGGCGACGAACGTGACGCAGACGCAGGCCTACACCGAGGGCGATGCCTCGGTGGCGCTGGACGACATCGTGGTGAGTGACCCGGACGCGGGCGAGGTGGTGACGGCGACGCTGACCCTGGCCGACCCGTCGGCGGGTGTGCTGACGACCTCGGGAAGCGCGAGCTACACCGCGGGAACGGGAGTGTGGACGATCACGGACACGGTGGCGAACGTGAACGCGGCGCTGGCGGCGGTGGCGTATACGCCGGCTGCGGACTACGACCAGGACACGAGCATCGCGGTCAGCATAGCCGACGGCGGCGAGGGCGGCACGGTGGCGGTGACGGGGACGATCACGCTGGACGTGACGCCGGTCAATGACCAGCTGACGGCAACGAACGTCAACCAGACCCAGTCCTACGTCGAGGACGGCCCGTCGATCGACCTCGACGACATCGTCGTCAGCGATGCCGATTCGGGCGAGATCGTCACCGCAACGCTGACCCTGGCCGACCCGCTGGCAGGCAGCCTCTCGACCAGCGGCAGTGCGACCTACACGGCGGGCACGGGGGTGTGGACGATCACGGACACGGTGGCGAACGTGAACGCGGCGCTGGCGGCAGTGAGCTTCACGCCGGCGCCGAGCTACAACGCTGACACCACCGTCGTCGTCAGCATTGCCGACGGTGGCGAAGACGGCACGGTGGCGGTCACCGGAGGCATCAACCTGAATGGCTCCGCGGTCAACAGTCAGCTGACCGCGACCAACGTGACGCAGACGCAGAGCTACACTGAGGGTGACGCCTCGGTGGCGCTGGACGACATCGTGGTGAGTGACGTCGACATTGGCGAGGTGGCGACGGCGACCCTGACCCTGGCCGATCCCGCGGCGGGTATGCTGACGACCTCGGGCAGTGCGAGCTACACGACGGGCACCGGGGTGTGGACGATCACGGACACGGTGGCGAACGTGAACGCGGCGCTGGCCGCGGTGGCGTTCACGCCGGCCGCGGATTACGACCAGGACACGAGCATCGCGGTCAGCATCGCCGACGGCGGCGAGGACGGCACGGTGGCGGTGACGGGGACGATCACGCTGGACGTGACGCCGGTCAACGACCAGCTCTCGGCGACCAACGTGACGCAGACACAGAGCTACACCGAGGGTGATCCCTCGGTGGCGCTGGACGATATCGTGGTGAGTGACCCGGACACGGGCGATCTTGTCACCGCAACGCTGACCCTGGCCGATCCCGCGGCGGGCGTGCTGACGACCTCGGGCAGTGCGGGCTACACCGCGGGGACGGGGGTGTGGACGGTCACGGACACGGTGGCGAACGTCAACGCGGCGCTGGCGGCGGTGGCGTTTACGCCGGCTGCGGACTACGACCAGGACAC